>DASVAS010000026.1:0-251294 GCA_036376245.1 Thermoanaerobaculia bacterium
CAGCTCGGCCATCGGCGACGGCACGGCGTTGACGATCGTCAGCTCCGACGCCGCCAGATGCCGCAGCGCCAGCACGTTGGGCACCACGAGCAGACGGCCGCCCGCGGCCAGCGGGGCGAAGATCTCGAACACCGAGATGTCAAAGCACACCGACGTCGCCGCCAGCGAGACCCGCAGGGCCTCCCGCGGGTAGGTCTCCAGCCCCCAATGCACCAGGGTGACGGCGTTGCGGTGCTCGATGGCCACGCCCTTGGGACGGCCCGTCGAGCCCGAGGTGTAGATGATGTAGGCGAGGTTCTGATCGCAGGGCTCGGGCGCGGGACCCGCCGGCTCCGGCGCGGCCTCGATCCGCTCGCGGTCAGCGTCCAGCAGGATCACCGGTCCGGAGAACGCGGGCAGCCTCTCCACCAGCGACGACTCGGTCAGCAGCACCGCCGCTCCGCCGTCGGTGAGGATGACTTCCAGCCGCTCCCGCGGATAGGAGGGGTCCAGCGGCAGGTAGGCTCCTCCGGCCTGGAGGATGCCCAGCATCGCCGCGATCATCTCCGGCGTGCGTTCCAGGCAGAAACCCACCCGCGTCTCGGGACCCACCCCCAGCCCGCGCAGGAAGCGGGCGAAGCCGCCGGCCCTCTCCATCAGCTCGCGATAGGTCAGCCGCTCCCGCTCGCCCTCCACCGCCACCGCCTCCGGCGTGCGCGCCGCCTGCGCGGCCACCAGGTGGTGGAGGCACAGGCCGCCGGGGAAGGCGGCGCCGGTGTCGTTCCACTCGCTGAAGACCTGCTGGCGCTCCGGCCAGGTCAGCAGCGGCAGCCGCGACAGCGGCGCGGAGGGATCGGCGGCGATCCCTTCCAGCAGGGTCCGCCAGTGCCCCAGCATGCGTTCCACCGTGGCGGGATCGAACAGGTCCGCGTTGTGCTCCAGGGAGAACAGGAGGTCGCCCTCGGGCGTTTCGGCGGCGAACAGGATCAGCTCGGACAGCGGCCGGCGCTCCCGCAGGCGCACCGATTCCAGGGTGAGATCCCCCAGGGAGATGCGGCCTTCGCCTTCGCCGAGGGCGAAGGCGGCGAGGCCGGGATCGTCCGAGGGCCGGCCGCGCTGAAACGCGAACAGGACCTGGAAGACCGGCGGGCGGGCGGGGTCGCGGACGGGCCGCAGGCGCTCCGCCACCCACGGGAAGGGCAGGTCCGCCCGCTCCAGACCCTCCAGGAAGGTCCGGCGGACCCGCTCCAGGAGCTCCCGGAACGAGGGCTCGCCCGCGAGATCGGCCCGCAGCGCGATGGGATTGACGAAGTAGCCCATCAGCCCGGCCAGCTCCGGAACGCCGCGGCCCGAGGTCGGAACGCCCACGGCGAAGTCGTCCTGCCGCGCCGTCCGGCCGAGCTGGACCTCGAAAGCGGCGAGGAGGGCCATGAACAGGGTCGCGCCCCGGGAAGCCGCCAGCGACCGCAGGTCCGCCATCAGCTCCGGCGGCAGCCGCAGGCTCCGCGAGCTTCCCCGCCAGGTCTGGACCGCCGGCCGGGGACGGTCGGTGGGCAGATCGAGATCCTGGACGCCGGCCAGGGCGTCGCTCCAGTAGCCCCGCAGCTCCTCGCCCCGGGCGCCGGCCAGCCGGTCCGCCTGCCAGCGGACGAAGTCGGAGTAGCGCAGGGCCGGCGGCTCCAGCCCGGCCGGGCGGCCGCCGGTCTCCTGGGCGTACAGCGCCGCCAGCTCGCGGATCGCCACGGCGAGAGACCAGAAGTCGCAGACCAGGTGGTGGACCGCCAGCAGCAGCATCCGCTCGCCGCCGGCGCGCTCGTAGATCCGCACCCGCAGCGGCGGGCCGCTCCGGAGATCGAAAGGCCGCCACGCCTCGGCCTCCAGCCGGACCCGCAGCTCCTCGTCGTCCCAGCCCCCGGCATCCACCCCGGCGAAGTCCGGCGCGAGGTCCGCCACCGCCCGCTGCACGGGCTCGCCCTCCACGGACCAGACCACGGTCCGGAACCCTTCGTGGCGCGCCGCCAGGAGCGTCACGGCGCGGCGCAGGGCTTCGGCGTCCAAGCCCTCCCGCACCCGGGCCGCCACCACGATGTTGTAGGCCCCCGCTTCCGGCGCCAGCCGCTCCAGGAACCAGAGCGCTTTCTGTCCCGGCGAGAGGGGCTGGTCGCCGGTCAAGGAGAGCGCCCGCGGCGGCTGCACATCCTCGATCGGCGCCGCGTCCAGCCCCGCCACCATGGCGTCCGCCAGCTCCGCGATCCCGGCCCCCCGGAGCAGCTCGTCCAGGGGCAGGGGCAATCCCAGGGCCGCCTCGACGCTCCCCTTCAGCTCCACCGCCGTGAGGGAATCCAGGCCCAGGCCCGTCAGCGCCTGCGCCGGCGAGACCGCCGCGACCGGCACCCCCAGCACGGCCGCCGCCCGCTCGCGCAGGTACGCGGCCAGCATCTCCCGCCGCTCCCCGGGCTCCAGCGCCGCCAGTCCGCCGCGGCTCAGGGCCGGGGCGGCGATCCCGACCTCGGACGCGGGATCGGCCGCGGCCAGGGCGCTCCGGCTCACCACCGGCAGCCCGTCCGTGAGATAGAGCCGGCGGCAGAGGCCGCGCTGCACCTTGCCGCTGGAGGTCTTGGGGAGGCCCGCGGTGCGGATCAGGACCACCTCGTGGACCTGGGCTTCGTGCTCCTCGGCCACGGCCCGGCGCACCGACTCGGCCACCTCCTCGAAGGCCCCGCGCCGGCGCCGCTCCACCTCGTGGACGACCACCAGCCGTTCCTCGCCTCCGATCTCCACCGAGAAGGCCGCGCCATTGCCCGGGCGCAGGTCCGGATGGCTCCGCTCCGCCGTCAGCTCCACGTCCTGGGGGTAGAGGTTGCGCCCGCGCAGGATGATCAGATCCTTGATCCGCCCGGTGACGTACAGCTCGCCGCCGTCCAGGACGCCGAGATCCCCGGTGCGCAGGAACGGCCCCTCGCCGGTCTCCAGGAAGGCGTTGAAGTCCCGGGCCGTGGCTTCGTCGTTCTTCCAGTAGCCTCGCGCCACGCTGGGTCCGGCGATCCAGACCTCCCCTTCCGCGCCGGGCGGCAGCTCCACCCCGGTCTCGGGATCGGCGATCGCCAGCCGCTGCCCCATCCAGGGTCGGCCGCAGCTCACCCGCGAGCCCGCGAGCCGCGGCCCCATGCCCGGCTCGCCGCCGGCGACGAACAGCGTGGCCTCGGCCAGGCCGTAGCAGGGATGGAACGCCTCGCGGTGGAACCCGCTGGGCGCGAACGCCGCCGCGAATCGCTCCAGGGTCGAGGCGCGCACCGGCTCCGCGCCGTTGAACGCCACCCGCCAGGTCGAAAGATCGAGCCCCGCCAGGACCTCGGGGTCCGCCTTGCGCAAACACAGCTCGTAGGCGAAGTTCGGGCCGCCGCTGGTGGTGCCCCGGTAGCGCGAGATGGCTTCCAGCCAGCGCATCGGCCGCTGGAGGAAGGCGACCGGCGACATCAGCACGCACCGGGCGCCGGCGTGGAGCGGCTGCAGGACGTTCCCGATCAGCCCCATGTCGTGGTACAGGGGCAGCCAGCCCACCACCACCGACTCCTCGTCCATGCCGAAAGCGGCGCCGATCATCCGCTCGTTGTGGAGCAGGTTGGCGTGGCTGACCATCACCCCCTTGGGGTCCGCCGTGGAGCCCGAGGTGTATTGCAGGAACGCGAGGGCCTGGGGGTCCGGCTCGGGGAAGGAAGCGGCGGCGGAGCCCTCCAGGGCGTCGGTGGAAATCCACCGCGCCGCCGCCAGCTCCGGGACGGCGGCCAGCGATCCCCGCGAGCCCTCCAGGATCTGGCAGGTGGTGAGCGCCACCCGCGGCTCGGCGTCGCGGGCGATGGCCCGCAGGCGCGACTGCGAACGGTCGTTCGGCCGCGGCGGATAGGCGGGCACGGCCACCACGCCCGCGTAGAGGCATCCGAAGAAAGCCGCGATGAATTCCAGCCCGGACGGATAGAGCAGCAGCGCCCGTTCCCCCGGCGACACGGACTCCCGCAGCGCCGCCGCGATGGCCGCCGCCCGCCGGTCGAGCTCGGCGTAGGTCAGCCGCTCGGCTTCCACCTCGCCGTCCGCCAGGAAGGTGAACGCCACCTGGTCCGGCCGCTCGGCCGCGCGGGCGCGCAGCATCCCGGCGAGCGTCGCGAAACGGACTTCGGCCCGCAACGCCGGCTGGCTCAAGCCGCCTCCACGGGCGGACCCAACTTATCCTTAACCATTTGAGGCCAAAACTTCACTTTGCTTCTTTCAACAGCGGCAGGCGATCCATGGAGACAAAAAAATGTGCCCTCAACCTGCGGTTCTTCGGCGGCACGGAGGCACAGCTCCGTCGTGCAACATAGTGCCCCCAGCCCCATGCAACGAGACAGCGGGCCTATAGATCGGGCGGCCTGCCTCTAGGCGAAAAAATTGGAAGTTTCGAAAAAAAGTATTCAGCCTGAAATCTTCTTGAACGCCCGCTCGTCCAGCCATTGCAGGAGCACGCGCAGGGCATCCTGACGGATCTCGTGCCCCATGTCGAACTCCCGGTAGGTGAGCGCGACGCCGTACGGCCGCAGGGCTTCCCTGGATTCCCGGGCGCGCTCCACCTCGATGCGGTCGTCGCGGGTGCCGTGGAGGATGAGCACGGGGAAGTCCTCATGCTCCGGCAGCTTCGGCAGATCTTCGGCCAGAGGTGGCGGGAACCAGCTCGACAACGCGGCGACGCCGGCGAACCGCGAGGGCTCGCGGAGCCCCAGGTCGTAGGCCATCATGCCGCCCTGACTGAAGCCGGCGATGACGATCCGCTGCGGATCGATGGGATATCGCCCCAGCGCCATGTCCACGAAATGCCGCAGGGCCTCGGCCGCGCTCCGGAACGCCTCGACATCGGTCGGCCCCCCGGGCCGCAGCGGGAACCATCCGTACCCATATTGGCCGCCGCCGAACGGCACCGCAACCTGCCCCTGGGGACAGAGGACGACGGCCCGCCCCTCGTGGAGGATGGGAGCGAGGCCGAGGAGATCATGGGCGCTGGCCCCCCAGCCATGGAGAGCGATGATCGCCGGAAAAGGACCCTCTCCGGCCGGGACGTGGGCGGTGTAGAGCAGGTTCATCGTATTTTGGATTTTAGATTTTGGATTTTGGATTTATTTCGTTCGTTGACGGGCTCGAAGGGTCTTGATGGAGGCAACGGTCATGGCGAGAATCTGGTTGGTCTCCTCCATGAGATCCCTGAGACGCTCGGAGGGAAGCAGACCGCTGTCCACCAGCAGTTCCATCCAGTAGATCGACTCGTCCGCTTCCTCTTCGACGATGGCCAGTTTGGCGATCACGTCCAAGACCGATTTGCCCCGGCAGGCCGCCCGGTAGTTGGCGCCTACCGAGGTGGCGGATCGTAGCAGCTGTTTCCCAATGACGTCAGCCGAGCGGCTCTTGGGCAACGCCTCCACGACCCGGATCACCCTCAGAGCCAACCCCTTGGTCCGCTCCTTGAATTTCGCCTCGTCCAAGCTCCCTCCTGTCTTCAATCCAAAATCCAAAATCTAAAATCCAAAATCAGCGCACCGCGATCACCGGCGCGACCGGTCCCAGAGGCGGGTCGCCTTTATAGAGAACCCTTTCGAGGAACAGCCCCGACGGCGGCGCGGTCCACTCCGCCGGCAGCCCCTTGCCCGCTTTGGGTGTACGTGCTTTCAGCAGATCCTCGTAGGCCTTGCGGTCCAGCTCTCCGGAGCCGATCTTCACCAGGGTGCCCACCACCCGGCGGACCATCTTCCAGAGGAAGTGGGAGGCGGTGAGGCGGACCAGGATCAGCGCGCCGTCGGTCACCACGGTGGCCCCCTCGACCACCACCAGCGTGCTCGGCTGCTCCGACGGTCTCTCGCAGAACAGGCGGAAGTCGTGCTTGCCCGTCAGCAGAGCGGCGGCCTCGGCCATCCTCGCCTCGTCCAGGGGACGCTTCACCCACCAGACCCAGCGCTTCGCCAGGGCCGTGCGGCGGCGGGAGATCTGGTACAGGTAGGAACGCGACACCGCGTCGTGCCGGGAGTGGAACCGGTCCGCCGCGGGGCTTACCGAGAGGACGTGGATGTCCGCCGGCAGACCGTCGTTGACCGCCCTCCGGAACGGCTCGGGGTCCACCGTCTCCGCCAGGCGCAGGTGCGCCACCTGGGCCAGGGCGTGAACCCCGGCGTCGGTCCTCCCCGAGCCGCCCAGCTCGCGGATCGTGCCCCCGGCCTCCTCCACCGCCCGGCGCAGCTCTCCTGAAACCGAGCGCGCGTTCTTCTGTTCCTGCCACCCGTGGTACCGGGTGCCCTCGAATTCCAGCGTCAATCGATAGGTAGGCATCCGTGCTAAGCTCCTTGCGCAACCAACCCTTTATCCGGCTTTCCCGGAGGACATCCCGATGAAAAAGTCGACCGTCGTTCTGCTGACCATCCTCGCCGTCACCGCCTTCGCGCCGCTCGCCGGCGCCGGCGCCAAGGGCAGTTGGACCGGCTGGATCACCGACGAAAGCTGCGGCGCCAGCGGCGCCAAGGCCGAGCACAAGAACTGCGCCAAGCGTTGCGCGGACAACGGCGCCAAGCTGGTCTTCTACAACACCGCCGACAAGAAGATCTACACGCTGGACAAACAGGACGTGGCCAAGCAGCACATCGGCTACGAGGTGAAGGTCACCGGCGAGGCGGATGGCAACGCCATCAAGGTGGAGTCGATCGCCGCGGCCAAGTAGGCCGCGGCCCTCACTCCCCCTACCCCCTCTCTCCCGACCCCTCCCTCCCGCCCTCACCGGGAGAGAGGGGAATGAAGAAGCTTCCTTTGGCCTCTCTTGGCTGACTTCTCCTCCTCTCCCGGTGTGGGTGGGAGGGAGGGGTCGGGAGAGGAGGCCGGGAGGTGAGGGCCCTCCCTAGATCCGCAGCTTCCGGCTCACCAGAATCCCGTCGCCGTCCTGGACGGGCACGGTGTTGTCCGGCCGCGCCTCCAGCAGGGGTCTGGCGGAGGGCGGCAGCTCGTAGCTCTGATCGAACACGATCCACTCCGCAGGTTGCGTGGAGCCGAGCACGACCTCCCACTCGCTGCCCTGGGGCGGGAGGTTGGCGTGGCTGACGGCCCGCCATCTCACACCGCGGAAGCCGCCGAACCGGCCCGTGGTCTGGAGGGTCTGGCCGTCCATGCGGATCGTCTCCAGCTTCGCGGCCGTCGGGATGAGCACCGTCCCGGCCAGCGCTCCCCGGGGCGAGCTCAGCCGGAGCCGCAGATGGCGCTTGCCGTCCACCACCGAATCCGCGAGCACGGTCAGCTCCGGCGGCGGCGCGTCGAGCCGGGGAGCCGGCGCCACGAAGGCGCGGACGTTGGGCCCCGACCACGGGAACGGCGGCTGCGGACGCGGCGGGAACCCGCCGGCCTTGCGCAGCGGCGGCGGCAGGGGCGGCAAGCCCCGCACCACCCAGTTGGCCTGACCGTTGTCGGCGTTCTGGTAGAACTGGATGTCCAGGGCGCGAGGGGAGGACGGACTGTAGGCCGGCGAGATCATCGCCATCACGGTCGCGACCAGCACCCCGGCCGCGGCGGCCAGGGGGACCCACCTCGACCCCAGTTTGCCGGACGGGGGCACCAGGGGAATCAGGGTCCCGAAGACCAGCGCCAGCAGCACGCAGGAGGCCAGCAGGCCCGCGGATCCCAGCCCCCAGTAGAGGAAGATGAGGACCGAGAACCACAGCGCCGCCGCCACCACCGAGGGCACGAGCGACGCCACGGCCCAGCCCGGAGGCCGGTGCCCGAACAGCAGCCCGCAGACCCCGGCCACCAGGGCCGGAACGATGAAGAGATAGCCGATCCCCGGCAGCGTGAAGGAGAGGACGAGGCCGAGGACGGACCACAGGCTCCAGACGCCGATCCACAGGGCCGACGGCCGCAGCTTCTTGACGAACTGCCCCGCGGTGGCAAGAGTGACGGCCAGAGCCAGCAGCCAGAAGGCCACCGTCGCCGGCATCGGACGCGACACCCAGGGCGTCGGGAAGGCGCCGGCCAGCAGCGCCCGCAGGGCGAAGCCCGCCATCACCGTGAAGAACGTCGCCGCCAGGGCGGTGGCCAGACCGAGGAGCGCTCCCCGCCCGGTCGCCACTCCCCGCCGGATCGCGCGGAATCCCGTCGCCGCGATCAGGGCCAGGGCCGCCAGGGCGAGCGCCGGGGTCCACCCCGCGGGCCAGCGCACCACCGTGAAGCGGAACAGGTCGAAGTAGACCGCCTTGCCCCGCAGCGGCCGCGAGAGATTCATTCCGGTAAGACCGCGCACCGCCGCGAGGGCGTTATCGCCATGGTGCTGGAGGCTCGCCGGCGAGGACGCCTCCAGGGTGTCCCCGGCCGTGTGGTAGCGGGTGGGGTTCTCGATGAACGCGAAGTTCAGCCCCGAATAGCCGCGGCGCTTGAACACCGACAGGTCCGTGTCGTTGGGCAGCCTCTCGTAGAGCGTCGGGAACAGCGAGCTGGTGAACGGCCGGTCGACCTGGGAGGTGAAGGCGGCCAGCAGCGGCGCGTCCGCGCCGGCGGTCTCGAACATCAGGCTCGGACCCGCCGTGCCCCGGCCCTCCAGGTTCACGATCGCGCCCACCTTGCCGGCCGCCGGGTGCCGGCTCGCGAACGCCTCGGCTCCCAGCAGCCCCGCCTCCTCGCCGTCGTCGATCAGGAACACGACCGGATTGCGCGGTGGCGGACCGGACTTGAGCACCCGCGCGATCTCCAGGATCGCGGCCACGCCCACCAGGTCGTCGCTCACGCCCGGCCCCGCCGGCACCGAGTCGTAGTGGGCCATCAGCAGCACCGACTTGCCCGACTCGCGGCCCTCCAGGCGCGCCACCACGTTCCACACCCGCGCGCAGCCGCCCCAGTCGCAGGACGTCGCCTCCTGGACCTCGGGCGCGTATCCGAGCCAGCGCAGGTGCGACACGATCTTCTCGCGCACCCGGGCGTTGGCCGGAGAGCCCACCGGGTGCGGCGAGCCGTCCCCCACCAGATTGCGGAGGATGTCCCCGGCCCGCCCGGCCGAGAACTCGCTGAGGGATACCTCCTTGGGCTTTGGCGCCGGCGGCTCGGACCGGAAGACCGTCAGCCCCAGCGTCAGGGCGGACAGCGCCAGCGCCGTGATCAGCCCCCAGCGCGGCGGCTTCCTCCCCGACCCGGGCGCGGGCTCGTCGACAGTCATCCCTTCAAGCTGGTCCACCATCCCAAACCCCCTCGGCGGCCTTCCCGCCGTCGTTTTTGTGTGGATCTCCGAATCTGGCTGCGCGCGGATTCTAGCAGCGGCCCTCTCCGGAAGTGCGGGCCGGGGAGATTGACGGGACAGGCGCGCCTTGTCTAACCTCCCGCTCAAATGGTTTCACCACAAGACGACCTTCTCTTCGGGCGGATCGCCCTGCACTACAAGCTCGTCACGCGCGAGCAGCTCGTGGAAGCCTCCCAGCTCCAGGAGCGGGAGGGGCACAGCCGCCGCCTGGGCGAGATCCTGGTCGCCCAGGGCCACCTCAACCCGCGCCAGCTCGAGCAGCTCCTCGCCGCGCAGCGCCAGTACGTCGAGAAGCAGCAGGCCCAGGCTCCGGCGCCCACGACACCGGCGCCCGCGCCGCCGCCGGCCCAGCCCGCGCCCCCACCGATGGTGACCGCGCCCGAGCCGGCCTCCATGCCCCTCTCCGCCCTCCAGGCCACCGAGATGCCCGCGATCACGGTGGCGGCGCCGGTCCCGATGCCCGCCGTGGCACCTCCGCCCGCGCCGGCTCCGGCGCCCGCTCCGGCCCCGGCCGCCGCGCCCGCGCCGTCCAGCGTCTCCCTGGGAGCCCCGCGCGCCCTGGACCGCCTGCTGGAACAGGCCCTGCGAGCCGGCGCGAGCGACCTCCACATCCACAGCGGCGCGCCGGTCAAGATGCGGATCAACGGCCAGGTCTCGGACGTCGACGCCGCGTCCCTGAGCGCCGAGACCGCCGAGCGCCTGATCCTGGAGATCCTCGCGCCCGAGCAGCTCGCCGCCCTGCGCCAGAAGGGCCAGGTGGACTTCGCCTACACCCTCCCCGGCGTCGGCCGCTTCCGCAGCAACGCCTACCGGCAGCAGCGCGGCATGGACGCCGTCTTCCGGGTCATCCCGCCCCAGCCGCCGACCCTGACCGACCTGGGCCTGCCCACCTCGCTGGCCCGCTTCGCCAACTTCCACCAGGGCATGGTCCTCCTCACCGGCCCGGCCGGCTGCGGCAAGTCCTCCACCCTGGCCGCCCTCGTCAACATCATCAACGAGGACCGGCACGACCACATCATCACCATCGAAGATCCCATCGAGTACGTCCATACCTCGAAGAAGTGCGTGGTCAACCAGCGCCAGGTGGGCCCCCACACCGGCTCCTTCGCCCGCGCCCTGCGCGGCGCCCTGCGCGAGGACCCCGACGTCATCGCCATCGGCGAGTTGCGCGACCTGGAGACCATCTCCCTGGCCCTGACGGCGGCCGAGACCGGCCACCTCGTGCTGGCGACCCTGCACACCAACAACGCCATCCGCACGGTCAACCGCATCCTCGGCGTCTTCCCGCCCAGCCAGCAGGACCAGATCCGCACCATGGTCTCCGAGTCCCTGCGCGCCATCGTCTCCCAGCGCCTCCTGGCGCGGGCGGACGGCGCCGGCCGCGTCCCGGCCCTGGAGATCCTGGTGGCCAACAAGGCCGTGGGCAACCTGATCCGGGACAACAAGACCTTCCAGATCCGCTCCATCCTCCAGACCAGCGCCAACCAGGGCATGTGCCTCCTCGACGCCTCCCTGGCCGACCTGGTCAAGAAGAAGGTCATCACCCGGGAAGAAGCCCTGCGCAACGCGGACGACCCGCAGAAGTTCACGGCCGCATGAAGCCGTCCTGCCCTGGATTCGTCGCCCCTGGGAGCGCCGGCATCCCTGCCGGCCTACTTACCTCGCTTCTGGTTTGTTGGCCGGCAAGGATGCCGGCGCTCCCAGGAAGCCTGCCCCGGCCCAATTACCCGTAGGAATCCCCATGGCCCGCATCGACGAGATGTTCCATTACCTGAAGGACAACAAGGGCTCCGACCTCCACCTGGCCGCGGGCCTGGAGCCGCGCATCCGCGTCCACGGCTCCCTGGCGCCCGTGGCGGGCTGGCCCGTCCTCTCCCACGACGACCTCCTCTCCCTGCTGCGGGAGATCGCCAGCGAAGCGGACTGGGACGAATACATGGGCTGCGGCGACCTCGACTTCGCCTACGGTTTGGAGGGAGTAGCCCGTTTCCGCGCCAACTTCCTGCGCCAGGAGAACGGCTGCGGCGCCGTCTTCCGCATCATCCCGGAGACGATCGTCCCCCTGGAGGCCCTGAACCTGCCCAAGGCCATCGAGACCCTGGCGCATCTCCAGCAGGGCCTCGTGCTGGTCACCGGCCCCACCGGCTCGGGCAAGTCCACCACCCTGGCGGCGATCATCGACAAGATCAACACCACCTACTCCAAGCACATCGTCACCATCGAGGACCCGGTGGAGTTCGTGCACAAGAACAAGCTCTCGGTCTTCTCCCAGCGCGAAGTGGGGACCGACACCGAGAGCTTCGGCGCCGCCCTGCGGGCCGCCATCCGCCAGGACGCCGACGTCATCCTGGTGGGCGAAATGCGCGACCTGGAGACCATCTCCCTGGCCGTCACCGCCGCCGAGATGGGCGCCCTGGTCTTCGGCACCCTGCACACCAACGGCGCCGCCAACACCATCGACCGTCTGGTGGACGCCTTCCCCGCCGAAGAGCAGTCGCAGATCCGCACCACCCTCGCCGAGTCCATCGCCGGAGTCGTCTCCCAGCTCCTCCTGAAGACCCTCGACGGCCAGGGCCGCTGCGCCGTCAACGAGATCCTCCTGAAGACCCCCGGCCTCCCGAACATCATCCGCGAAGGCAACACCCCCATGCTCACCTCGGTGATCCAGGGCGGCAAGTCGATGGGGATGCAGTTGATGGACGACGCGCTGATGGCGCTGGTCGAGGCGAAACGGATCGCGCCCCGGGAGGCTTACATGAAGGCGACGAACAAGGGGCGGTTCGAGGGGATGGTCAAGGAGGGGGAAGCCGAGTAGAGCCCCGGCTTCTCCCCTCCCGAACGGCCGCGTCTGAACGGCCGCGCCCCCCGCCCGGGCATAAATGCCCGGGCTACCCAAAAGAGCCCCCTGAAGGGGACTCCAGCAGTCGGGTTCACCCGGCTGTTTCGCACTAGCCCGGGCATTTATGCCCGGGCGGGGGCGCGGAGACGCAGTACTAGGCCATCGCCATGGCCGGCTCGGGCTCCGGCTCCAGCACCGGCTGCGGAGGCAGCTTGGCCAGCACCGAGGGATCGAAGTCGAACCAGCGGGCGATCGAGGGCGGCGCCGCGGTCATGCCCCAGCCGACCGTCTGCCCGAGCTTCTCGGGCAGGAAGTCGAGGTGGCGCGCCTCCGGGTCTCCCCAGGGATGGATGGGCGGCAGGTTGGCCTCGCCGAGCTTCTGGAAGATGAGGGCCGCCGCCTCCTGGGCGGAGATCTCGCCGGCCTCCCAGCGGTCGAACGTCGCGTCGCCGAACCGGTAGAGGTCCTCCATCATGCATTCCCCGGGCGCGGTGCTGAGCGGCAGCGGATCGTCGTCCAGGGCCGCGAGGTCGGCCACGTCGCCCGAGGCGAGGTACTTGAGGCAGACCCGGAACATGCGCAGGTCGCCGAAGATGATGTTCACCAGCCAGAGCCGCAGCCAGGCGTTCCAGGTGTCGAAGGTGGCGAACGAGCGGAAGGAGTTGAAGACCATCCGGTCGTTGTCCTTGATCATCGACTGCTGGAGCCGGCGCGGGTAGTCGAAGCGCTCGGGCGAGAAGTCGTCGTCCTTGAGCGCCTGGATGAGGCGGGGCGCCAGGGCGTGGATCTGCTCGAAGGTGTTGATCATGCCGCGCGAATAGAGCGCGTCGATGAAGCCGTGGGCGTGCGACATGAGGAAGCAGCGGGGGCCCACGCTGTCCGTGGCCGAGAACTGCAGCCGGTCCGTGCTCACCCAGGGCCGCACCGCCACGCCGCCCTTGAGGTGCTCGACGATGCTCGGGTACTTGGAAGTGATCTCCCAGAACTCCTCTTCGGGAGTGATGTCGTCCCGCTTCGGGTACTTCCGCATGTCGACGGTGATGCCGACGCTGGTGAGGTCGCTCTTGGACCCGGGGACGTTGTCGAAGCGGATGATCCAGTACCAGCCGCCGTCGATCATGTGGTGCAGCGTGCCCTCGTAATACCCGCGCGACAGGCCGACCGGCCGCTCTTCCGGCGGGATCGAGTCGTCCCACCGCCGGAACCCCTTCATGTGGGTGAAGATGGTCCGCGACTGGGTGCGCAGGTCCGGCACCGCCGGGCGCAGGCCGAACTTGTTGGCCACCGCCGACTTGTGGCCGGTGCCGTCCACCAGATAGCGGGCGTGGAACTCCTCGCCGGTGGACGTGCGCAGGACGACCTCGTCGTCGTTGACCTCGAAGTCCACCACATCGGTCCGGTCGCGGTAGTCGGCGCCGTACTTGATGGCCGCCTTGACCAGGTAGTGGTCGATGTCCTGCCGGAACAGGTGGCTCTCGGAGACCAGCGGGGTCTGGGGCGGGATCAGCAGGTGCCCCTTGTTCGGGTCCTGCTTCTGTCCTTCCTCGTGGTAGAGGAAGCCGAAGGTCTTCTTGACCCCGCAGTTGCGCGTGACGTGCTTCAGGATCTTCTCGGTGCTGCTGATGTGCTCGATCTCCGGAACGTCGAACCGTTTGCCGAGCATCCACATCAGCATGGAGCTCTGGGGCTGCATGGCCTCGCCCACGGCGAACCGGGGATGGGTGCCCTTCTCGAGCAGCAGCACTTTAAAGCCCTGGCGTCCGAGGATGGCGGACAGTGTGGCGCCGGCGATGCCTGAACCAAGCACAGCAACATCGTACTTTTCTTGCTTCACGAGATTTTCCTCCCCCGTGGGACGACAAGCGCCCCGAAAAAGACCGCGACCGGGAGGCCGCGAGACATAGCAATTCAGATGCTTCAGTGGAGGAGTGTTTCACACCCCCCAAAGCGGGACAAGCTTCGAAAATTTTCTTCGGCGCGGCCGAGATGGAGGCCGGGCCCCCCGGGGTCCCGGCCCGGGCCTCGGCCCCTGCACGCCTACGGTGCGTCTGGTGGACGCCTTCCCGCCGAGAAGCAGGAGCAGATCCGCACCACCCTGGCCGAGGTCCATCGCCGGAGTCGCCTTCCAACTCCTCCTGAAGACTACCGACGGCCAGGGCCGCTACGCCGTCAACGAGATCCCCCTGAAAGCTTGGGGGTGCCGAGCATCATCCGCTAGGGCAACACGGCCATGCTCACCTCGGTGAGCCAGGGTGGACGCTCGATGGGGGTGCAGTTGATGGACGACCCGTTGATGGCGTTGGTGGAGGCCAAGCGGCTTGCTCCTGGGAGGCTTATACGAAGCGACGAAAATAACGCTTGGCTTTGAGGGATGGTTAAGGAGAGGAGGGAGAGTAGAGAGCCTAAGCTGGACAGGTATTCAGCGGCTACTAAATCGGACAGAAACACGGGATCAACAAGTTCAAAGCCGATCGGGTCTTGAACCACTGACTAGCCATAAGAAACCGGACCATGGTACATTAGAGAGTGATAACGTAGGTACACGCGATGTCACCGACTTCAGACTCCATCCGAGGCGTTCTTGAGGCCCTAGCCCCTCGACTGCGGGTACTTATAACCCGCTATCGTATCTCGTCAGTGGATGGAGAAGACCTCATCCAAGAGGCCCTTCTCGTGACTCTGTCCAGGTGGGAAGAAATTGAGAATAAAGAGGGTTGGCTATTAACCACTGTCCGGAATCTGTGCTCAGTTCATCAGAGGCGGCAAAAATGTTGGTCGCGGCTGATTCAGAGCACCGACACAGAGTCTCTGCAGAAACTAGCACAGGCGCTTTCGCCACCCCAGATCCGGGTAGAGCATACTGAGGATCTCAAGAGGCTACTGAACGACGTAGGTGGGAGGGAACGCTACCTTCTTTACCTCAGGTTCTATGAGGATCTTGGTCCCACAGAACTAGCGTCGAGGATGGGTTGTCATCCGGCTAGCGTTCGTAAGATGGCACTCCGAATTTTGGGACGCCTCCAGATAGCTGCCCAATCACATTCCTCGATTCAATCTAAGAGGGAGAAGTTATCACATGAGTAAGGAGTAGTTAAGCATCCGGAGCTGAGTCACTTTCTAAAGCTTCGTCTTCGGCGCGCTCTGGGTCATCCTTTATACCTGCCTTTATCGCTTTCCTTTTGCCTTTTCTACGAAGCAAAAATGGTGATAGATCGATCGCTATGGCACGAATAAAGCTAAGCAAGCTTACCAAAGAAAACGTAATTGCGAGCAGCCACTTCGCCGCCTCACTAAACCCAATCCTGTAACCAACATTACCAACTACTATCCGACCAGGCGTGGCGTAGGCAATGCGTTTTTTCGCCACTGCCAGGAATTGGACACCAGTAGAGGTTGGTGCGAGAAGCGAAACGTGCGAGCCCTGCTCTACTAAAAAAAGCCCTCCCCATTCGCCACTACCAACAACCATATCCTCGTCCCAGAAGGCAAGCGTTCGAATTTTGCCTACTCGACCCATAACATTAAACTGACTTGGTCCGCTCGGGGTGGGGAATATAACAAGCCCATCTTCTGTTCCTGAAGCCGTCTTTCCGTGAGTTGACACAGCCACACATGCCTCTCGAGAGATCCTCGGAGCAGCGATCAACTCTCGATCAAGGACCGATAGCAAGAACGGCTTGCCTCTTCCGGTCGAAGTTAGAACTCGGAAGTTACTTCGTCCCCAAATCGATCTTGGCCCCTCTCCTCGCCTAAAAGGAAAGCTTACGACTTCCTTGCCGACCGTAAAACTTAAAAGCCGCGAAGCGTCTTCATCTAGAGCTAAAACCAACCCAGGCCTGACAACGGCAACAGCAGACACAGCAGACAAGGGTATATCAGGCATGAAGCTCTTCCCTTTTATTTGAGAAGCTTTTTCAACAGCTCCCCAGAAAAGCTTGCCCTCCCATATCCAGGCAATACTCGCACCGTCATTGGAGACCGCATACGGCAAGATCTCCAACTGAACCTTTCGATTATTAAACGGTAAACCCCCATGGAAAGAATTTACCAACACCGGCCCTTCAGGAAATATGACCGTCTTCAACTGATTTGGACGCCCGTTCGGGTCCCAAGAGGCAATATTGAGCTTATTTTCTTTTGTCACGAAAGTAGAGAAAAGAGTCCCCTTTGAAGAAAACCAAATTTCAGAGAGCTGGCTACCAGCAGGCATGTCCATCGGAAGGAGCCGAGTATTCTCAACACTGGCTTGGTGCCACTCTCCTGTAAGCAGCAGGTACAAGAGAAAAAAAGCTCCAACACAGGCAGCGAGCACGGTAACAACAAAGGACACCCGGGCAGGGACCGATGCCCCTTCTTCAGGTGTCATTGCATCCATAAGGATTCCCTGACGAGAGGACCGCTCACTCCGAAACCTTACCGCAACAATTGTTTAACAAATATATATTAAATCTTAGGGGTGATAAAAAAGGTAGTATCAGTAAGGTTCGAAGTCATAGCCACCACCACCACCACTACCGCACTTCCCACAGTCAGTTGAAACATACGTAGCACATGTAGTTCTTTGCTGACAAGTTATGCAACAAAGGCTATCCCCTGTCTCAGGATTGCCGAATAGATCCTTTAGTTCATCGGGAGTGAACTGCCCTGGATCCTGAATCGGAGCTGTTGCAAACTCCCATTCTTCCGCACCTATAACCTTCAATTTGATTCCATGCAGCTTGGGTTCCTTAGGTAACATGGACTTAGGCAACAGATAAAGCCGAGCAGTACCGACGGGAATATCCGCAGGCCTGGTCATCTGCGTTACCGCAACACCATCTGGAATACGATTAAGGCGATGGACAAAGAAATTAGGGTCACCATCAACTACTCCCGCAAAGCCAAAGTAGTAGCCGGCCTTCTTGTCCTCTACAGTTAACCAGGAACCATCACGCACAGCGAAACGGGTTGTCTTACCATCAGGCAAAGTAAGAACACCTATTATCACCTGGTTAGACCTAGGAACCATAAAAGCTGGCTCCTGCGCCAGCGACACTGCACTGGCACAGAGATAAACCGCAAATGATGCTACAAACAGTCTAGTCCATTTCATCGGATCTAACCTTCCTGATGAAAGTTTGACTGGAGGCAATCCTACAGTCTCTTAGAGTTATCGAAGCACTGATAGTTCAAGAGGTCACGGAACTCGGGAAAGAGCCTTAGCCACCTTGAGCTCGACTAGCCAAAGATGACCTAGCGCCCTACCCACCACAGTCCATCCTGACGACCTCCTCAAGAACCCGACTCCTCCACCTGCAGGAAGGAGCCAAAATCTGCGCTTGTCAATCTCCGGATCTTCAGCGTTGACTGTACCGATCCCCTCTACCAGCCAGGGTTAATTTTAGCAAATATTCCGAAATCGTCAACACAAGCCCTCGATTGAAAGGGCGGACGACGGCTTGACCCCCTCAACTGCTCGCTTGTGGCTTGTCATTACCTTCTTATGTAGCTTGGACCCCCTCAAAGCGAGCCTTAAAGGCCCCAACAGTCTCTTGCGCATATCGAAAGAAGATACGAATCTCTTCTTGCTTCGTATGACCCCAATCCTATGATCTTCATATCCCTGCCACTGTGAAGTACTTCACATAAGCTTTGTAGCTGAGAGTACGAACTTAACACTTTTACATCGTACCACACTTCGCTCTACAGGGCTACTTCTTTTGCAGTGACCGATGAATGTACCCTATAGTGATGCCGGCCTGTCGGCCTATCGGCAGCCTCGGTCCATAAGAAGCAACTCTCCTCGTAGGGGAGACCTAGCCCGCAGAGCAGCTCTTAATACCCTTAATTGACCGCGCATCTCCAAGTTTCGCATCCGGCCATATGGCTGACTCGCGCCAGTATGATCCCCCGGCCGTTCTGGCAAATAGCCTATAAGAACCTCCTTTCTGCGTTCATTCAAAGAAGTGCATTGACTCGGCCGTTAACGGGACACAAGGCTACTAGAGGCGATCCGGAGGGCTCTACGGCCCAACGGAGAGCAGGTGTCACCCTCTCGGTTAACTCCAGTTCTCCTCAGCGCCTCCCCAGGCCCGACAAGAACAGGTGCCATCCTCTTGGATAGAACAAGTGTCAGCCTGGTAGAAACAGGGAAATGCCGTCGTTGTTGAAGGTGGCAACGCGATCTTCGATAGGGGTGGAGCCCAAGCCGCCCTTTCCCGCGGCGCCACTGGCGAAGACCACGATTGCCTGTTTCGCCACGCCGTCGTTCCAGGACGGCAGGGCTCTGGAGGGCCGGGTGGCGGCCAGCCCGAGCAGGGCGGCAAAGGTCGGGGAGGGCGATCTCCCGCAGTCGTGTCATCAACGTTCACACTCCCGCTATATTATCCGTCCAGGATGGGAACGGGGGAATTGGACCTTGGTCCAATAGAACTGCGAAGCAGCGAGGGCAACAGGTGCCAGCTCCCCCGGAGAACGAGAACAGGTGCCCCCGAGAACAGGTGCGAACAGGTGCGAACAGGTGCCAGCCTAGTAGATAAGCCCCCGTTCTCCTCACCCCCGCTTGATACCCCCAGTACGGCTGTTCAAGTCTTTTTCAAGCCCCGGAGGCGGATCTGCGGACTGGACGGAAGCCCTCGAAAGAGCCGATATACGACGTAGACTTCATGTGATTTGGCCTGCGGAAGCCCCGCCGCCCACACCTCCCTCCCTCTCGTCGCCCAGCGACGACCCAGCTTCGCGATCTTCGGGCCGGTCGACTCGCTTCCGGTTCAGTCCCAGCCGACAAACGGCAGGGCCGGCGGGAAGCATCCTCTTGGGAACGGCGGCGCCGGGTCGCCCGCCTTCAGTTTCTCCGCCGCAGTGCGGAACGCGGCCACGAACAAGGAGTAGGCCTTGTACATCTCCCAGCGCCGGTGCTTGGTGGCGGCGTGGAAGCGCGGGGCCGGCGACCGCTTCATCTTCTTGGGACGGCTGTGCGGATGCTGGGCCAGGATCGCCTCCGGTCCCAGAGGCTCCGCCCCGGTCCTCCTCCGGCGGGCGGCGGTCTCCGCCTTGATCGACGACACCTGCCGCTCGACACGCTGCCTGTATTCCTCCTTCGACAGATGCTCCCAGCAGAGCAGGGGCAACAGGGTCACCGTCTCCAGCGCCCAGGAGTGAACTCCTGGGCTATGTCCCTCGCCCCCTGCGGGGCCGCCCCCAACCGCCCAGTCCGATATGGGGCGCTCTGGTCGGGACCCCGCCCGGGGTCCAGGGACGTAGCCCAGGGCTTCAGACCTGGGCACCTTGGGCTGGGCACCTTGGGGCACCTTGGGTTGGGCATTTGAGGGCCTGGGCCCCCGGGGCGGGGTCGTCCCTGCCGGCGACCGGCAACGAGGGAGGTTGTCTCCACCCGCAAGATCGTATTATCCTCCCTCGCAAATTCGACAGCCACTCTCGGAACCTCCCTCGCCCATGGCACACACTTACGCGAATCTCGTCTACCACATCGTCTACTCCACCAAGCACCGCCACCCGCTGATCGACGAGGATCTCCGGGACCGGCTCTACGGCTATATGGGCGGCATCGTCCGCGAGGAAGGCAGCAGCCTCATGGAGGTCGGAGGGGTGGCCGATCACGTCCATCTCCTGGTGAGATCCAAACCGAGCCTCTCGGTCTCGGACCTGGTCCAGCAGATCAAGGGAAGCTCTTCGAGGTGGGTCAACGAGCTGCCAGATCGCCAGGAGACGTTCCACTGGCAAGAGGGTTATGGGGCGTTCTCGGTCAGTGAATCCGGGGTCGAGAAGGTCCGGCGTTACATCCGCTCTCAGGAGGAGCACCATCGCCGGTTCTCCTTCAAGGACGAGCTCGTAACCCTCCTCAAACGCCACCGCATCTCCTATGACGAGGACCGTCTGTGGGATTGACGCCTGGGGCTCCCCCATACCCGTTGCCTCATCCCCCATTCCACTATGTCCCCGGACCCCTGGCGGGGTCCCCTCATCGGGTGGGAGACAGGCCGGCCCCGCAGGGGGCGAGGGGCCAAGCCCGGCCTAGCCCAGGATTTCAATCCTGGGACGGCGGGGCTCCGGTTGCAACAATCTCCCCGGAAAGCGTTGCAATGTCGCTAGACGGCGGCCTATCTCCGCAGAAGTTGTCGCAACTCCTCCCGACGCTGTTGCGGCTTCTCCAGACATTGTTGCAACTTCCCCGGACGGCGGCGCAATGGCTGCGGACGGTGGCGTAATGCCCGCAGCGGTTGGCGCAACGTCCGCGGACGGCGGCCCGACTTCCGCGGAGACAGCGCGACTTCCCCGGACATCGCCCCGGCTTCCGCGGACACCGCCTCGCCGTCTCCGGACGGCGTCCCGTCGTCCAGGGAGACAGCCCGACTTCTCCAGACATCGCTCTGATGTCCGCGGACGGCGCCGGAATGTCCGCGGACATCGTCCCGCCGTCTGGGGAGACGAGCCGTTGTCTCCAGACGGCGGCCTGTCTCTCCGGAGGTTGCAACAGTTTGGCGGCTGCGCGGCTCAGCCGCCCACCCGCCGCCCGGCGGCCAGCGGTCCTTCCCCACGGAGGTCGATCTCGCTGGGGAAGACGCCGTGCCACTGGGCCAGGGCCCGTCCCACGTGAGTGAGGAAGGTGTAGTTCGCCGCGATCTCGGCGTCCGAGAGGCCGTCCACGGTGCGCACGAGCCACTGCCCGGCGGCGACCTTGACTTCCCGCGGCGGCTGCAGCTCCTCCGGGGCGAGCGACCACCACTCCAGGACGTGGCCGGTGACGATCAGGCGGTCGCTCAGCCGGTCGCCGTCGGCGTCCACCGGCGCGCTGCCGGCCGGGGCGGCGTCGGGCCACTTGCCGTTCCAGAAGCCGTCGGGGTGCTGGTGGCGGACGAAGGCGTCCGTGACGGCGCGCAGGTAGTCCACGATCCGTTGCCGGCCGGCGGGGCTCAGGATGCGCTCCCTGCCCTCGGCGGCCATCCGGTCGTCCACCCGCAGGAACACGACCAGGGCGTGCAGCCGGTGGTTGCCCGAGCAGACGCCTTCGGACGGCGCCTCGCGCATGAGGCGTCCGGCCAGCCGGTCGAAGGTCATCTCCTGCCCTTCCGAGGTGATCCAGCGGCGCGTGGGCGGCAGGAAGAGCGCGTAGGTGAGAGCCGACCACTCGGGCTCGGCCTGGTTGAGGCTGAAGTCGCGCAGCGACTGCTCGACCACGGCCCGGAAGGTGGTCTCGCGCTCCGGCGTGATGATCGGGAAATCGAGCGGCGTGCCGATCTCGGCCAGGGAGCCCAGGGTGTGGTCGGCGTGGGGGCTGCTGGCCGGACCTTCGAGGGCGCGGACGCGGACGCCCGGCCCGACGTCGATGAGCAGGGGCGGCTGGTCCCCCACGTAGGTCCACTGGAACTGGAGATGGCTGGTCAGCAGCGAGCGCATCCGCTTCCCCGGCATGATCCTGGGATCGGGGAAGGTGGCGTTCGCCCCCCACAGCCGGAGGGCGTGCTCGACATGGCCGATGGAGGTCTCGCGCCGGCGGAAGGGCAGGCCCAGCCGGCGCAGCACCCGGCGCACCTGGCCGGCATCGGCCACGCCGGGATCGTCGTAGAGGGGGCGGACCTCCAGCGGCGTGGGGCGCAGCGGCGGCAGGGCCCGTTCGGCGTTCATCGCCCGCAGCCGCAGACCGCCCCAGGCGATCACGGCCGCGGCGAAGGCGACATGGAGGAGGACCCTGGCGACTCTCACCGCGCCCCCTTCCCAAGGCCCGCGGCCGCCGCGGGAGGCGCGGGAGGCGCGGCGCCGCGCGCGAAGACCGTGGCCAGGCCGTCTTCGTAGACCGCCCGCCACTCGCCGGAGTAGCGGAGCGTCCGCGCCTGTTCGCGCTGGGCCACGCGGTCGAAGATCACGGTGTCGATCCGGTAGCGGTCGAGGATGCGGGGCCAGGACGCCTCGCCGCCGGCGATGCGCAGGTAGTCGCGCCAGACCCGGCCGGGAAGCTGCTCGACCCGCGAGGCGGCGAAGGGCCGCAGCCCGGGCGGCCCCTGCCGCGCCAGCCAGTCGCCCCAGTTCAGAGGACTGAACACCAGCCCCCGGGGCGGGTTGGCGCGCAGGTAGGCGGGCAGCGCCAGCGGCGTCCCGGCCGCGTACACCTGCTCGGGCGGCCGGACGGCGGCGCCGAGGAGCGCCGCGCCGAGCGGCGAGAGCGCGCCGGCCGCCCACACCAGCAGCAGGGCGAGCAGGGAGTAGAGCCGGGACGGTCCGGCGAGGAAGCCGAGCCGGCCGCGCGCGGCGAGGGCGGCGCGCCGGAGCGGCCCGGCCGGGGAGCCGCCGAAGCGGGCCACCATGTCGGCCAGGTGCGGCAACGCGACGAACGCGAACACCGGCCCGTACCACGGCAGCAGGCCGGAGCGCAGCACGGCGGCGACGCCGAAGAAGGCCAGGAGCAGGACGTGGCCCGCCGGCACGCGGCGCCGGCTGTGGCGGAAGGCGGCGAGCAGGAGCACCACGGAGGCGGCGAACGCCAGGCCGCCCGGACCCGCGATCACCAGCGGCCGCCAGCCCGGCAGGTCGCGGAGGTTGGGGCTGGACGGCAGCCAGATCTCCCGCAGCAACAGGTCGATGCCGTAGGGATTGATCAGGGTCGCCGCCAGCGCCAGCTCGCCCAGGACGAGCCAGCGGCGCAGGGGACGGTCGGCGGACAGGCCGCGCAGGCCGCGGCTCCGCCAGGCTTCGAGCAGCCGGCCGAGCAGGAGGCCGGCCAGGACCGCGAGCCCGTAGACGAAGGAGGAGTGGAGATTGGCCCAGAGCAGGAACAGCGCCGGCACGCCCAGCCCCAGGCCCCACCGCCGCGCCCGGCCGTCGGGCTCATCCTCCTCCACTCCGAGGACCAGCCAGAGCAGCGCGGCGAAGCCCAGGGCGCCGAAGGTGTGCGGGCCGAGGACGGTCGCCGCGTTCCAGGAAAGGGCGAGCACCGCGGCCACGCCGAAGGCGGCCCACAGCCTGCTGCCGGTCAGGCGGTGGAAGGTGCGGCCGAGGAGCAGCAGGGTCGCCGTCGCGAGGACCGCGAAGAGCGTCGAGAGGCCGGCGGCCCCTCCCGCCGCGGCCGCCGCGGCGAGAAGGGTCTGCGACAACCAGGCGCCGTCGACGACCGGCATGCCGTCCGCGAGGGGGAGGACCGGGTCCGCGGCGGGCAGCGCCCGGTGCTGGCGGATCCAGTCGCCGTAGATGAGGTCCCCCCACAACGCGGCGGGCTGGAGAGGCAGATAGCAGAGCACGAGAAAGAACAATGCCCCGGCAGCCAGCAGCGCCACGCCGGCGAGGCCCGGCACCCACCATGCGCGACGCCTCGCGGAAGCGAGCGGTGGCCCGCCCGCCAGTACTTCCCGGTCTGGGATCATAGGCTCAGTACTCTATCACGTCCTCTCACGCCGGCGATTGCCGGAAGAGGAATGCCGCGCCCGCCAGCCCGATCAGCACGGCGAAGAGCGCCAGCCCCAGCGTGTCCAGAGCCGGCACGTCGACGGGCGGCCCCCCGGGGGGAGCGGCGAAGATCTCGAGATTGGCCAGGAACGCGACGCCGCGGCTGGCGGGATTCGGCCCGTTGCCGGCTTCGGTGTAGGTGATGGTCACCTTGGTCACGAGCTGGCCGCCGAAGTCGACGACGACCGAGCCGGAGTCCGGGTTCGGGTTGTCGGTCGGCTGCGGCACCGCCGCCGTGGTGTCGGTCGGCGAGCAGGCCGGCTCCACCCCGGTGCAGTTGGCGGTCGCCATGTTGCCGGAGATCGTGAAGGTGTTCGGCGGCGCCGTCTTGTACGAGAGGGTGGGGAGGATGCCCGCGTTGCTGGCGTCGGTGCCGGTGATCGTCACCTGGTCCCGGCGATGGCTCTGGGCCATGCCGGCCTCGTTGCCGGCGATCGAAAAATCGATGTCGGAGATCTCGAACCGCAGCGCCGTGACGGGCTCGGAAAACACCACCTCGACGATCACGGGGGAGGCGACGACCGGGGTGCCGGCGGCGGGATCGAAGCGGATCCCCAGATCGTGGAACGAGCCGAAGTTGTTGAGGCTGCACCCGCCCAGGCAGTCCTCGGCCGGATACCCGCCCGCGAAGATCCCCTGCGTCGACACCGGCTGTGTCACGCTGACAGTGGCCGTGACACCTGACGGAGCGCCGTCGACTGTCAGAGGGAAGACGTGCGGCCCCAGGCTGCCGCCCGGCCAGACCACCAGGGGGTCGGCCCAGTCCAGCTTGGCGGTCGCGCCGTGGGCGGGGGCGGCCGCCGCCGGCAGGAGCGCTCCGCAGAGGAGCAGCCCGGCCAGCAGACGCGGCACCGGAAGAACACCAGCTTCATGGCGAACAGCGTGGACGCGGGACATAAGGGTCTCCTCGTCGCGGGTTTGGAGTTATGACCGCTGCTCGTGTGCCAGTGCCGTGCCAGTGCCGTATGTCTATAAGCCGCTGCGGACGCCGCGCAGCAGCTCGAGGATCTCCAGGAAGGCCGGGAAGAAGGTCAGCAGGAAGAAGATCGGAAAGCCGCAGAGCATCACCGGGAACATCACCTTGGCGGCGGCGGCGTTGATCTGCTTGAGCGCGGCCTCGCGGCGCTTCGTCCACAGCATCTCCGACTGCGCCTGGAGAGTGGCGCGGACGGGGGTGCCGACCCGCAGTCCGATGCTGAGGGCGGCGGCGATGCCGCGCAGCTCGGGCACGCCGGTGCGCTCGGCGAGGGCCTGGAAGGCGAGGCCGGGGTCCTGGCCGGCGTCGAGCTCGCGGCCGACCAGGAGGAGCTCGCGGGAGAGCGGGTGGTTGCGCTCGAAGCCTTCGCGGCCGGCCCGGTTGAAGGCCCGTTCGAGGCTCATGCCGGAGTAGAGGAAGGCGACGAGGAGGTCGACGAAATAGCCCAGCGCCCGGGCGATCTGCCGCCGCCGCTGGCGCCGCCGGAGGATCAGCCAGAGGTCCGGCAGCAGGAAGCCCGCCAGCGCCGGCACGAAGAGGGCCAGCCAGTAGGAGCCGCGCAGACCGCGCGGCAGGATCTCGAGCAGCAGCAGGGGCAGCAGGAGGCCGAGGGCGGCCTTCCCCAGCCAGTAGGACTGGCTCACAGCGGCCGGATCGAACCCGGCCTGGCGGGTGACCCGCGGGTAGTAGCCGCGCAGCCGGTCCGCCAGCCGCCGCCGCCCGGGAGGGGCCGCGGGCCGGGGAGGGGCCGCCGGCGCGGCCGCGGGGGAGCGCGGCCGGCTCCGGTAGAGCCACGCCACCGCCGCGAGCAGGACCGCGGCCAGGAGGAGGTCGGTCGTCACAGCTCGACCCGCAGGATGCGGCCCAGCCACAGCCAGCCGACGACCTGCAACATCACGGCGAAGGTGAGGAGGGACGGTCCGAGGGGGTGGTTGACCAGCCGTTCGATCAGGCTGGGCATGCGCCAGAGGTAGACCGGGATGACGGCGTAGGGGAGCGCGGCGATCATCACCGCCACCACCCGCGCCCCGGCCAGATGGCTGCGCAGGTGGAGCCGCACCGCGAGGCGCTCGCGGACGACGCGGGCCACCGACTGGAGGATCGGCACCAGGTCGCCGCCGGCCTGCCACTTGGCGGCGACGCTCTGGGCGAACAGCCGCACCCCCTCGGAGTCGTACCCCTCGACGACCGGCCGCAGGGCGCGCTGGATCGACATCCCGAAGCGGAGCCGGTTGGCCACCTCGGCCAGCTCCTTGCGGACGGCGCCCGTGGAGGCCTCGGCGGCGCTGGCGAACGCCTGCAGGGGGTTCTCGCCGGCCTCCAGGGAGCCCACCATGAAGCCCAGCGCGTCGGACAGGCCCGACTCGAAGCGGGCGGCGCGCCGCCGCGCCCAGATGCCGGCCAGGCTCCACGGCAGGGTGAACGTGAGCAGGCCGCCGGAGACCGCCGCGAACGGCACGATCGGCAGGAGGGCCAGCAACCCGGCGGCCGCGGCCGCCGCGAGAAAGGCGGAGGCGCTCCAGAAGGCCAGCGGGCCGACCGGCATCGCGGCGGCGCGCAGCCGGCGCTCGACCGGTCCCAGGGGCCGCGCGAGCCGCTCCTCGTCGCGCTCCGCCGGCGCGGCCGGCCGCAGGCGGTCCAGGCTGCGCCGGTCCTGGCGCTCCCGCCAGCCGCCGCGCAGCAGCTCGACGCCCACCGCAAAGGCCAGCAGCGCCGCGGTGATCAGCAGCACGGCGTCGAAGGCGTCGGCGGCGGGCGACATCAGACCCCCTTCTCGAAAGTGGCGGCGAGCGCGGGATCGCCGGCGGCGAGGCGGGGCAGGAACCGGGGACGGTGTCCGGTGGCGACGTGGCGGCCGCCGCCGGCGGCCTCCTCGAAGCGGAACAGCTCGACGGTGGTCAGGCGCTCGTCCTCCAGGACGACCTCCCGGATGCTGCTCACCCGGCGCCCGCCGTCGGGGAAGCGGGCGATCTGGACGATGACGTCGAAAGCGGCGCCCAGGAGCTCCCGGATGGCCCGGCTGGGCAGCTCGAAGCCGCCCATCAGGACGAGGTTCTCCAGCCGCCGCAGGGCGTCGTCCGGGCTGTTGGCGTGGACCGTGGTCAGGCTGCCGTCGTGTCCGGTGTTCATCGCCTGCAGCATGTCGAAGACCTCCGGCCCCCGGACCTCGCCGACGATGATGCGGTCGGGGCGCATGCGCAGCGAGTTCTTGACCAGGGTGCGCAGGGTCACCTCGCCCAGTCCCTCGATGTTGGGCAGGCGGGCCTCCAGGGAGACCACGTGCGGGTGGTCGAGGCGCAGCTCGGCGGTCTCCTCGATGGTGATGATCCGCTCGTGCCGCGGGATGAAGCTCGACAGCACGCCGAGCAGCGTCGTCTTGCCGGTGGCCGTCCCTCCCGAGACCAGCAGGGTGAGCCGGTTGCGCACCGCCGCCGCCAGGAAAGCGGCCATCGCCGGGCTGACCGTGCCGCAGGAGCAGAGCTCCTCCAGGCGGAAGGGCACCGGCCGCGCCCGCCGCACCGACATCACCGGATGGGCGGCGAGGGGCGGGATCAGGGCGTGCAGCCGGCTGCCGTCGGGCAGCCGGACGTCCACGTAGGGCACGGCCTCGTCGAGATGGCGCCCTTGCGAGGCGACGAGGCGGCCGAGCAGGCGCATCAGGTGGTCGTCGCCGTCGAAGCGGACGCCGGTCAGCTCGAGACGGCCGAAACGGTCGACCCAGACCTCGTCCGGGCCGTTGACCAGCACGTCGGAGACGGTGGGATCGGCGAACAGCGGCTCCAGGGGACCGGCGCCGCAGACCTCGGCCACCACCTCGTCCTCGAGCTGGGCGCGTTCCACGGCGGTCAGCGCCTCGGCGTCGGCGTCCGCCAGCTCGTCCAGCAGCCGGCGGACGCGCGCCCGCGCCTCCCCCGGCCCCAGCAGGTCGGACGCCCCCTTCCACTCGATGTCACGGAGGAACCTCTCGAAGAGCCGCTGGCGCAGCACCCGGGGGCGCTTCCGGTCGGCGGCGCCGGGGACCGGCGCGGTCAACAGCCCGGCCTCCTGGCCGGGCGGGGTCTCCGCCCGGCGGGAAGAGAGGCCCCGCCGCCGTTCCCAGCTCCGTTGCAACAGCCCGCGGTATTCCATTGCGGTCTATCTGACGACAGTCGGAGCCGGCGCGTCAATCACCACCGGGACGCCCGGTCAGCGCCAGAGCAGGCGCCGGGGGGGCGCGGCGGCCACGTCCGGCCGCTCCTTGCCGGAGATCGCCTGCGCCAGCCGGGAGACGGCCTCCGAGAAGTTGGACTTCCTCTCCCGCAGCACCAGCGGGACGCCGGTGCTCGCCGCCACCAGGACCGCCTCGTTGTAGGGAACGACGTAGTCCACCGGCCGGCCGAGGTGCTCGGCCACCAGCCGCTCCCGGAGGTTCCACTCGGAATTCGACTGGCGGTTGAGGACGACGCGCACCCGCTCGCCGGCGAGCCCCTGCTCCGCGAGCAGGTCGAGCAGCCGGGCGGTGGCGGCGACGGTCGGCGCCAGCGGCTCGGTGACCACGAAGACGGTCTCCGCGAGGTCGAGCGCCGCCAGGGTGAGCAGGTCGAGCCCCCGCGGGGTGTCGACGACGACCACCTCGAAGCGGCGGCGCAGGGCGATCAGGACCCGCCCCAGGTCCTCCGGCGAGATGGTCTCCGCGTCCCGCGGATCGCGGGGGCTGGCGAGCACGCGCAGCCCGGTCTCCTCCTCCACCGTCAGGTAGGTGGAGATCGCTTCCAGGTCGGCCAGGTCGCGGACGAGGTCGGCGATGTCGAGCGCGGGAGCGAGGTGCAGCAGGGCCGCGGCGCTGCCGAGCTGGAGCGCGGCGTCGCACAGCACGACCGCGCCTTCCCGCTCCTCCTCCGCGGCGAGGGCCAGCGCGGCGCTCAGGGCCAGCGTCGAGGTGCCGACGCCGCCCTTGTGGCTGAAGAAGCAGACCAGCTTCCCCTGCCCGGCCGCGGCGTCGGGCGCGGGCTCCGCCAGCGCGGCGGCCAGGGCCTCCCGCAGCTCCGCCTCGGCGGCCGGCAGGGGCACGAAGTCGCCGACGCCGGCGCGCGCGGCGCGGCGGAAGAAGTCGGCCGCCTGCGCCTGCATCACCAGCGGGTTGTAGAGGCCGAGGATCAGGCGGTCGGGCCGCCGGATCGTCCGCGCCAGGTCGAGCGCCAAGTCGGGCTGGTCGCTCAGCAGCAGCACGACGACCCTGGGGTCGCTCCGGCGGACGCCCTCCAGCCCGGCGGCCAGCGAGGCCGCCTCGTGGATGGCGACCGGGGACGGGCTGACCCGCCGCAGGGCCCGGTCCAGCGACCGCCGCTCCGCCGCGTCGGGGTGGATGATCAGGATGGGCAGGACGCGCGCGCCGGGATCGCTCATCGGGCGGCTCGCTGGAGGGTCCCGTCCCGTTGGCCGGCCCGGCGCAGCGCGGCCAGGGCGGCGTTCATCTCGCCCAGGTTGCGGTCCTTCCGGAACCGGCTCACCGCGGCGGAGAACTCCAGGCGGGGAAAATCGTCGGTGTTGGTGCGCGCGCCCGCCGACCACTCGCGCAAGGCCCGCGGCCCGCACAGGAGCGCCAGGCCGGGGAAGCGCCGCGATTCCGCCGCGGCCCGCCGGGCCCCGGGCGGCGGACCGGCGCCGTCCCACGCCACCAGCGCCAGGGTGCCCATGCCGCCGCGGGGCCCGGGGTCGCTCAGCCACAGCTCGGCCGCCGGGAACACCGCGAGGAACGTCGCGACGATCATGCGCAGCTCGCCCGCCGACATCTGGTGGGGCGGCAGCCATTGCGCGTAGAGGCCGCCGGGGGCGAGGCGCCGGGCGACGGCGCGGAAGTGCTCCTCGGTGTAGAGGTAGCCGGTCCCGGCGTGCCACGGCACGAAGAGGTCGCCGACGATCACGTCGAACCGCTCGGCGGTCGCGTAGAGGTGGTTGCGGCCGTCGGCGACCAGGATCTCCACCCGCGGGTCCTTCAGCACGCCCCGGTTCGCCTCCATGTAGGGCGTCGAGTCCACCACCTCGCGCAGCAGCTCGATCGCCACCACCCGCTCCACCGGGAACTCCACGACCGGGCTGACGCTCACGGCCGTGCCGACGCCGATGTAGGCGACGCTCCGGGCGCCCGGGCGCAGCAGCAGCGGCAGCCCCGTCTGGTTGCGCTGCAGCGCCACGGCCAGGGGATCGGAGCGGCCCAGGGTGTAGTTGTTGTTGACCTTCATGACGCGGCCGAGCCGCGGGTCCTCGACCACGCCGATGTTGACCGATTCCCCCTCGATGAAGCTGACGACCCGCTGGCCGGGGGCGAGCAGCAACTGGTAGGCGCGGATGGTCCCGAGGGAGAGCAGGGCCGCAATCACGGCCGCGATCGCGACGCCGGCGAGCAGGGCGCGCCGCCCGCCGTAGCCGCGCGCCCAGCAGAGGACCGCGACGACGGCGTACAGCAGGGCGATCAGCCCGACGCTCAGGTTGACCCCCAGGCTCGGCACCAGGACGAAACCGGTGACGACCGATCCGGCGACGGCGCCGAAGGTGTTCAGGCTGGTGAGCCGGCCGATGCGCGAGCCGGTCTCGGCCGCGTGCCGGGAGGCGATCTTCCAGGCCACGGGCAGGGCCACGCCGGCGAGCAGGATGGCCGGCCCCACCACCAGGGTCAGGCGGGCGAACAGCGACCCCAGGTAGGGCCAGAACGCCGCCGGCGCCATCGCCGAGGAGACGTTGAAGAGCGCCGGCGCCACCAGGATGGCCACCACGGCCAGGCTCTGCGTCCAGGCCAGCAGCCGCCAGGGGTCGCGCACCCGGTCGACGACCCGGGACACCGCCAGCGCCGCCAGCGCCAGATAGACCAGGAACGCCGCCAGCATCAGCGCGAAGCTGAACACCGAGCTGTCGGTCACGTTGACGATCAGCCGGGTGGTCAGCACCTCCAGCGCGACGGTGCCGAACCCGGAGGCGAAGACGACGGCGAGCACGCCCGGATCGGAGCGGGCCGGCGCCGGCTCGACCTCCTCCTCTTCCGCTTCGGCGTCCTCCAGACCGGCGCGCCCTCGGCGCCCCAGCGCCAGGGCGACCGCTCCGGCCGCCACGTTGAGCGCCGCGGCCAGCCAGACGCTCCCCCGCGTGCCGAGGAAGGGCGGCAGCACGAAACCGGCCAGCAGCACGCCCGCCGTGGCGCCGAGGGTGTTCAGGCCGTAGGCGACGCCGGCCCGCCGGCCGAGGTGTCCGGCAGTGTCGACGAGGGCGCGCGCGACGAGCGGCAGGGTGGCGCCCATCGCCACGCAGGGCAGCCCCATGGCGGCGAACGCCAGCAGCAGCTTGGCGGCGCCCGGCGTCCAGCCGCCCGCCAGGTAGAGGCGCGGATAGAGGGCGCCGAACAGGCCGATCCAGACCGGGACCAGGAGGGCCCCCGCCGCCACCGCGATCTCGGCGACGCCGTAGCGCCAGAGGGCCGGAGAGCGGCGGCGGGCGAGGCGCGCGCCCACCAGCCCCCCCACCGCGAGGCCGCCGAAGAACGCGCCCAGGACCGCCGCCGCGGCCCGCGTCGTGCTGCCGAAGAGGAGGCTGAAGCTCCGCATCCACATGACTTCATAGATGAGTGCGGATATCCCGCTGAGCAGAAAAAGTAAATAAAGGACCGGCGCGCGGGCGGCGAGGGAATGCGGCGTCTTGACAAGCATACCCGGCAGGTAGAATATGAATCCAATCCAGTAGTAAATGCGTTCTGAACAGTTTATCGCGGAAATGTTTCGGTGCCTACCCGGGCACGGCCCGGCGGAGCTCAAACAGCGATTCACGGCTCATCAATCTATGAGGAGATCCGTATGCGCGACGTGACCCCATCCCGTCACGAAACCGGTGCCCGTTCCGCGGCGTCGCGGCTCCTGGCGGCGCTGCTGCTCTGCGGCGGACTCCTGCTGACGGGCGCCGCTCCGGCGGGCGCCGCGACGTTGAACTGGGCCGATCCGGCCGTGGTGTGGCCGAACGGCTCCCTGGGGCCGCACACGTTCACGCTGAGCAACGGCGTCATGGTCACCATCACCGTCGCCGCCACCGCGGGAGGGAGCTTCACGTTCTCGTCGCCGGCGGAGGACTGCGCGTCCGGCTGCGTCAACAGCCCGCAGCTCTTCGGCTCGGCGCACAACCTGGGGGTGGTCTTCGATCCCACCGCGGGCGGGGCCTCGACGGTGAACGTCACCCTGTCGTTCTCCACGCCCGTCACCGACCTGATGTTCGAGATCTCGGACATCGACTTCTCGGTCGGCGCGGCGGGCACCCACCGGCGGGACCAGGTGGTGATCACCAGCAACGCCGGCAACCCCGCCCTCAGCTTCAAGACGGTGGGGACGCACACGTTTTCGATCGCCGGCAACACCGCCACGGCCAACTGCACGGTCAGCCCCGAGCCGAATTGCAACCCGGCGACCGACACGACCGCGGCCCCTTCGGACGCCGGCACGGTCGTGGTCGACTTCACCGGCCTGTCGGTGAGCACGGTGACCATCGCGTACAACGAAGCGGGGAGCGGGACCAACCCGTCGGGCCGCGGCATCGGGCTGCTCGCCAACCTCTCGTTGACGCCGGTCGAGCTCATGAACTTCACGATCGAGTGAGATTCCCGATGTGGGCGGGGCTCGGCGCCGTGCTCGCCGCCGGCCTCGCCGTCCAGCTCGCCGCGCTCCGGGGCATGGGGCGGCGGCGGCCGGTGGGAGACGAGGCGGCCTACCTCGAAGGCGCCGCGGCGCGGGATCCCGGCGCTCCCCCGCCGCAGCGCTTCCTCCGCCCGCCGGTCCTCCCCTGGCTCGCCGCCCTCTGCCTGCGCGGCGTGCCGCCGGACCGGGGCGAGAGCCGGCTGCGGGGGCTGATGGCCGCCGCCAGCGTCCTGACGGTGGCGGCGACCGCCGCCGCCGGCTGGCGGCTCGGCGGCCCGGAGCTGGCGCTCGCCGCCTCCCTCCTGCTGGCCGCGCAGCCGGAACGGATCGTCCTCGGCTGCCACATCTGGCCCGACACCCTCCTCGCCCTCCTGCTCGCGGCCCTCGCCGTGACCGTCACCTTTCCGGCGGAGCCGGCCGCCCTCCTGGCCGCGGGCGTCCTGGCCGCCCTCGGCGCGCTGGTCCGCATCGATTTCCTGGTCGTCCCGCCGCTGCTGCTGGCGGGCTGGGCCGCGGGCGCGGGGCCGCCGCTCTCCCTGTCGGCGGCGTGCCTGCTCCTGCCGGCGCTGCTGGCGCTCGCCGCCCTCTCGGTCCGCAACCACCGGCGCTGGGGCATCCTCCTGCCCGACACGACCTGGGCGTTCAACCTGATGGTCATGGGCGCCGAGGCCGCCGGGCTCGACGGCCCCGGCCCCTTCGCGTTCGATCCGGTGGTCCACCGCGCCTTCACGTCCTGGACCAGCCTGGACCTCGCCGCCGGCCCCGGCCAGGGGCTCGCGTCGCTCCGGCGGACCGTGCGCTCCCCCCGCCGGCTCGCCCACGGGATCGTCCGCCGCCTGCTCACCCTGGCCGGCCCCGACACCTTCGTCCGCCAGAAGCTCCTGCCCGCCTCCGGGGCCTACCCGGACCTGGGCGAACGGGCGCGGCGACGGTGGGGCGCCGCGCTCCGCGCCGCCTTCCCGGCGCTCCTGACGGTGGTCCTGGCCACCGCCGTGGCCGGCCGCCGCGCCCCCGCTCCCCACGCCTGGCCGGCCCTCGGCCTGCTGGGAGTGGCGGCGCTGTTCCACGCCCGCACCCGCTACCGCGTCGCCGCCCTGCCGGCGCTCAGCCTGCTGGCGGCCGAGGGGCTGCTGCGGACAGGGGCGCGCCTCTCCGCCCGGCCCTGGGAGGCCGTCCCCCTCCTCCTCGCGGCCGGCCTGCTGTTCTGGGCTCTCCTCCGGATTCGCTGCTCCGCCGAGCTGCCCGGGGAGGAGGTATGATTTCAGCGATGAAATGGATGCTCGCCGCCGTCCTGGCGGCCCTGCCCGCGCCGGCCGCGGCGGATGCCTTCCCCGTCTTCAAGATCGCCGTCGAGGAGACCGCCGCCTACCGCGTGCGCTTCGAGGACCTCGCCGCCGCGGGGCTCGCGGGCCCCCTGCCCAGCATCGGCATGGGGCTCGCCTGCGCCGGCGCGCCGGTGCCCCTCTGGGTGGAGGACGGCGGCGACGGGACCTTCGGGCCGGGAGACCACCTGGAATTCCTCGGCCGGCATCTGGCCGGAGAGGTCTCCTACCTCAGCGAAGACGCCCGCTACAACGTCTACGTCCTGCGCTTCGACGCCGCCGGCCCGGCGCGGATGAGCGCCGGCCCGCCGCCCGCCACGGCCGCCGCGGCTCCCGCGCTCCCCCCGCGGGAGTTGCGGAGCGAGCGCCATCTCGAGCGGGATCTGCTGATCCTGCGCCTGCCGCCGCCGCCGGACGGCCGCCGCGACGAGCTGTGGTACTGGGCCCGGCTCACCCACGACCAGCGCGAGCCCTTCACCCAGCGCCTCGACCTGCGCGACCTGGAGCCGGCGCCCGGCCGGACGGCGGAGCTGAGGCTCCAGCTCCGCGGCTGGTCGCAGCCGCGCGAGAAGGCCGATCCCGCCGATCCCGACCACCGGGTGGACGTGGCGCTGAACGGGGTGGCGGTCGCGAACGCGGCCTGGAACGGCACCGCCCTTCACCGGGTCGACATTCCCGTCCCGGCCGAGCGCCTCACGCGGGGAGACAACACGCTGGAGCTGCGGGTCCCGCGGCGGGCCGCCAACGCCGGCGGCACGCCGCTGATCGACGTCGTGATGCTCAACTGGATCGAGGTCTCCTATCCGCGGTCGGCCTGGATCGGCGACGGGCAGGCACGGCTGGAGCTCGCCCCCTCCGGACAGGGCGGGCTGCGCCTGGAGAGCGCTCCGGGCGGCCGCGACCTGCTGGTGTTCGGCGAATCGGGCTGGCGCGGCGTGGCGCGGCGCGTGGGCGGCGCGGGCGACGGCGGCGTCCGCTGGGCGGCCGCCCCGCCGCCCGGCGAACGCGCCGTGATCGTCACGCCCGGGGCGCGCCTCGCCTCCCCCGCCGCCGTCGTGCCCGACCGGCCGTCCCGCCTGGCCGACGCCGCCAACCGGGCCGACTACATCGTCATCGCCCACCCCACCCTGCTCGCAGCCGTGCGGCCGCTCGCCGAGCTCCACCGCGCGCGCGGGCTCGCCGTCGCCGTCGTCGACGTCGAGGACGTCTACGACGAGTTCGGCCACGGCATCGCCGGCCCGCGCGCCCTGCGCTCGTTCCTCGCTTTCGCCCGCAGCCGCTGGGCGCCCCCGGCGCCGCGCTTCGTGCTGCTGGTGGGCGACGCGAGCTGGGACGCCAAGAACACCCAGGCCGAAGACGCCAACTACGCCGACTGGACGTACCAGCCGGGCGAGTCGGCGGGCTTCGCCAAGAACGGCAGCACCCTCTACGCGTCCGGCGCCGGGCTCAACCACCGCAACCTCATCCCCACCTGGAATCACGCCACCGGGGAGGGGCACTCGGCGAGCGACAACTGGTTCGCCGACGTCGAGGGGGACGACGGCCTGCCCGACCTCGCCATCGGCCGGCTGCCCGTCGTCGAGCCCGCGGAGGTGGCCGCGATCGTCGAGAAGACCCGCCGCTACGTCGCGGCGCCCGAGCCCGGACCCTGGCGGCGCGACGTCCTGCTGATCGCCAACGACGACCCCGGCTTCCAGGGCGCCAGCGACGGCCTCGCCGGGTGGATCGCGACCCAGGGATACGCCGCCGGGAAGATCTACCCGGCCGCCGGCGAGCGGAGCAACGAGCGGAACACCCGGCGGCTTCTCGACGCCTTCGGCCGCGGGGCGTCGATCGTTCATTTCTTCGGCCACGGCGGCCGGTACATCTGGCGCACCGGACCGCCCGACCTCCAGAAGAACCACGACCTGTTCACCCTCGACGACCTCGACCGCCTGCGGCCGACCGGCCGGCTGCCGGTGGTCCTCAGCATGACCTGCTACTCGGCGCCGTTCGACCACCCCAACGCCGATTCGATCGGCGAGAAGCTGCTGCGCCTGCCCGGCCGCGGCGCCGTCGCGGTGCTGGCCGCCTCGTGGCGCAACGCGCCGACGGTGGTCTGGAGTCAGGTGGTGATCGAGGAGCTGGCCCGGCCCGGAGCCACTCTCGGCGAGGCGGTCCTGCGGGCCAAGCGCCGCATCCCGGATCCTTATTTCATCGCCACCTACAACCTGTTGGGCGATCCGGCGGCGCCGGTGGCCCTGCCGCCGGGCGCCGTCGCGCTGTCCCCCCCGGAAAGCGGAGCCGGACGCATCGAGGTCGCCGGCGAGGTGAAGGTGGAAGGATTCACGGGCCAGGTCGCGATCGACCTGATCGACGAGCGCGGCGAGGTGGTCCGCGGCGAGACGCTCGACCTCGCGGCGCCCCGCTTCGCCGCCGGCTTCTCCCTCTCCGCCGACGAGCTCCTCGCCGTGCGCGGGGTCCGCGCCTACGCCTGGAACGCCGCCTGCGGCCTCGACGCGATCGGGGGCGTCGAGTTCACCGGCAACGCCGCCGCGCTCGCCGCCCGCGCCGCCGCGGCGGGGCCCACTCCATGAGCGCGCGCGCCGCCGGCGCCCTCCTGCTCGCCGCGCTCGCCCTGGCGGCCGGCGCCTGCGGCGGCGCCCCGCCCCCGACGCCGGCAACGCCCCCGGCTCCACCCGCCGTCTACAACAACACCATCCGCTGGGCCACCGCCAGCGAGCACGAGAACTACGGCTTCGACGTCTACCGGGGGGAGAGCGAGGACGGCCCGTTCGTCCGCATCACCCCCGCTCCCATCGAAGGGGCCGGCACCACCGACGAGCCGCGGTCCTACGTCTTCGTCGACGACACGATCGACCCGCACCGGACCTACTACTACTACGTCGAGAGCATCTCGATGTCCGGCGTGCGGGAGCGGTTCACGCCGATCGCGAAGGCCGGCCCCAAGCTCCCCGCTCAGCGCTCCTCCGGCACCGGGGCGAGATAGCTCCCCGCCACCCAGCCGGTCCGGCCGTCCGCCAGCAGCACCCGCCACCAGACGCCCGACCGCTCGATCGGCCGCACCCCGGTTCCGGGCGGCAGGCAGTCGAGCCGCGCGGACGCGGCGGACGGCGCCATCCGGAGGACGAGGCAGGGATCGGTGGCTTCCCGCACCACCCAGATTTCGGGGTCCGGGCTCGCCGGTTCGGAGGCGGGCTCCGGCTCGACCGGGATCTCCTCCTCGTCGATCTCGACGACGACGTCCTCGACGAAGGGGGCGCCGCCCGCGGGGGGCGGGGCCGGCGGCGGGGCGGCCTCCGGGTCGGGGCCGCGTCGCAAGCCGGGAGGGACGCCGTCCGGAGGCAGCTCCCCGGGCTCGGTCTCGTCCCACCGCTCGGGGTCTTCCGGCTCGGCCGCTTCGAGGGCCGGCAGCGCGACGTCCCCGGCGGCGGCCGGCGGCACCGGCGGGGCCGGCGGCGTCTCGGGCATCGCCACCAGCCGCGGCGTGATGACGAACAGAAGCTCCTGCTCCTGCCGGCTGTTGCGCCGCCAGCGGAAGAGCGGCAGCCGGCCCAGCCACGGCACCCGCGACTCCTCCAGCCCCTCCTCGAAGCTGAGCAGACCGCCGAGCACCAAGCTGTGGCCCGCCGGCACCCGCGCCGTGGTCTGCACGCTCTGAACCTGGAAACCGGGGACGCCGCCGACCGCGAGCCCGGCCGACGGCCGGATGATGCTGGGCGAGACCTCCAGGGCGATGACCCCCGCTTCGTCCACCGTCGGCCGGATGTCGAGCTGCACGCCGAAGGTCTGGAAGGTGAACCCCTGGACCGTGGTGACCTGGCCGACGGCGGTGCTGGGGATGGGCACCTCGCCGCCCACCTGGATCGTGGCCTCCTCGCCCGACAGGGTGAGAACGTTGGGCTCGGACACCGAGCGGGCGAGCTCTTTGTCCTGGAGATAGTCGATGGCGGCGACGATGGCGAAGGTCTGATCGACGAACGCCGCGGCCAGGTTGCCCCCGACGTTGGTCACCGACGGCGCCCCGCCGAGCAGGCGCGGCAGATCGCCCAGCGGGCCCGGGGAGCTGCCGACCGACACATGCTCGGAGTCGAACCGGAAATTGACGCCGGCCCGGCGGGCCTTGGCGCGGTCGATCTCGTAGACCCGGATCGAGACCATGATCTGCGGCAGCTCGTCCACCTCCAGGAGCGACAGCACCCGCCCGGACTCGCTGGTGATGACCAGGCCGCGCGCCACCTGGGCGGCGAGGCCGGCGGGCGGCCGCTGCAGGCTGCCCGCCGAGGCGTCGCCGGTAGCCAGGAATCCCAGATTGCGCTGCAGGGTCAGACCGCCGGCCGGCGCCTCCACCCGCACGCCGGCGCCGCCGAGCTGGCGCTCGGCGAGGATGACCGCGCGGACCAGCGACTGGACGTTCTTCACCCTCCCTTCGAGGACGTAGGTGTCGCGCTCCGGCGCCGGCTCGGGACCGACCTGGATGCGGCGCAGCCGGATTCTCGGATCGATGGCCGCCAGCGCCTCGGTCAGCCACAGGTCCGCCGTCGACGGCGCCTGTGGAAAGGTCAGCAGGCTGATCACCTGGGTGGGACGGGTCCCCCCCTGAGCCCGCAGGAGGTTCTCGGCGAGGGCGACGGCTCCCGCGGCCGTCGCCTGGTCGGCGACCTCGCCGGTGAGGACGACCGAGGTGCCGTCGGGGCTCACCCGCATACCGATCCTTGGATCGAGGTCGCGCAGGACCCTGATCAACAAGCCGTGGTCGCGCCCGATCTGGACCAGGTAGCGCAGGCGCTGCCCGCCGGCGAGCCAGGCGTAGAGCGTCGTCTGCCCGGGCGCCAGGCCGGTGATCAGGGCTTCGCGCGTCGAGATGACCTGCACCCGGGCGATGGCCTCGTCGGCCAGCGCCACGCGCTCGATCTCCGCCGGCAGGGTGAGCAGATGGCCGGTGCCGACGAGGGTCGTGACCAGTCCGGAGTCCTCGACGGACAGCAACCCCTCGGGATCCAGCTCCTCCTGCGCCGCCGCCGGGGCGGCCCAGAACGGCCAGAGCAGGGCCCCCAGGACGGCGAGCGCCGGCGGGATGAGGCGTCTTACGGCGGCTCTCATTGCAACTGCAGGCGGGAGAGCGGGATCCTCTCTCGCTTCGCCCCGGTGATGAGCTCGATCTCGTCGAAGCGGGGCCGGGTCAGCACCAGCTTCTTGCCCTTCTCGACCTCGTTCTTGCCATGGAGGACGGGAGCCAGGGTGAGCCCGGCGGCCTGCGCCTCGGCGAGCGGCACGGCGTCCGAGGGGTGGACGCCGAGCAGCAGCGGGCTGGCCGCCCCTTCCTGCGGCGCCTGGGACCGCTCCGCGGCGGCGGTGAGGCTGCCGATCAGGCCGCCGCCTTCTCCGGCGTCGTTCGCCGCCGGTTGCGGCGCGATCCAGCCGAGGAAGAAGGTGTCCTGGGCCACCAGCGCCGTCCACGCGCCGCCGCTGGCGACGATGTCCAGCCGGTCGCCGAAGCGGAGCTGCTCGGCCAACTGGTCGATCGGCGAGCCGCGCAGCCGGACCAGGACCAGGACGCGTCCCTCGGGCAGGATCCCCGCCAGCCCCGGGCCGCGGTCCGGAGGGGCGAAGTCGGTGCGGAAGAAGGGCGAGCCCGCCGCCTTCGCCTTGGCGAGCTGCCGGCCTTCGATGATGCCGCGGTCGAGGACGACGTTGTTCGGCAGGCTGGGCTCGCGCACCGTCTTCTTCGTGAGCTGCCCCGCCTGCACCACGGTGCCCGGCGCCAGGTTCGCGGATGCGACCCAGAGCTCGACCGGCTTGCCCCGGAAGCGGTTGACCTGCCGGATCAGCAGGATCCCCACCAGGCCGAAAACCAGAAGGAGGATGGCCCCCCGCGTCAGGGAGGTGCGGTCCAGGCCGTTGCTCGGGAGTCTCCATCTCATGGCGTGCTGGCCTTGTCTCGTCCGTCGGCTACGAGCTTTCTGGATTGCTTAGATCGGCGGATTATACCCCGCGGACCAGGCGGCGCCACAGATCTGGAGATTCAAACGGCGAAAGCTCCAGCGGGAGAACTCCCGCCGGAGCTTCTTGCAGCGGACCCGGGAAAGGGACTACGGGGTCGGGGTGGGGTGCGGCACTTCCGGCGTCGGCGGGATGCAGACGCGAACGCCGCAGGCGCAGTTGGGGTCGTTGTCGCAGAAGTCCTGCGTGTCGGTGAACGAACTGCCGGACCAGGTCGCGACGTCCTGCGGGTGGACCGGATCGCCCGGGTGGCCGACGGCCATGCCGGTCGTGGTGTAGCTCTGGTTCAGGCTGCCGACGGCGGAGCCGAGGTCGGCCATCTCACCGATCAGCTTGGAGCCGAAGGCGCTCCAGCCGATGATCACGGTGCAGAGGACCACCGTCCCCAGGAAGACCAGCTCCAGCGACTGGATGAATCCGGCCTGGTTCTTGAACTTCTTCCGCAGCTTGCTCATCATCCCTCTCCTTTTCTGGCCATGCCAGAGAATCATGGGGTTACTGCCGTTACGACTGATCTGTCTTCTTCTTTAGCGAGATGTGTGCCAGCCCTCCGCCGCCCGGCGCCCCCGCGCCAAGTGCCGGCAGGACCATGAGTTACGGCCTTCGACGGCGGCGCCGTGCCGGCGCGCGCCGGCGCCAGCCGCATACCCGAGGTTGCACCCGGGACGGCGCACCGTGGAAAAAACCTTTTTATTCAACGGTTTGCGTACTGCATCGCGGAGTATGCACCGGCGTATACGGCGCCGAGCACCCGCGGCCGGGCGCGCTGGTGATGGTGATCGCCCGCCACCACCGCCGCCAGGTCCTCCGCGGCGCGCCGAGCGAGTGGCGCAGGGCCGCCAGGTTGTAGATCTCCCACAGGGCGATTCCCACGGCGAGGGGAAAGCCGTCCCGCGCCTGGAGCGACCGCGCGGGTCTCAGGCGTCCCACCTCTCCCAGTACCCCCCGACGTTGGCGGCGTCGCCCGGCATGAGGCTCTCGGGGGTACCGGCATGGCAGCCCATGCGGCTGAGCAGGTGCGTGAGGACCGAGGTCCCCGAGCGGTGCATCCCGAGCACTAGGACCTGCAACCCGAGCCCTCTAGGGATTGCCGGTGAACTGCCGGCGGTCGAGACCGAGAGACCGCATGATGCGCTGGAACGCCGCCCGGGAGAGGTCGCACATCTCCGCGGCCTGGGTGACGTTGCCCCCGGTGGCTCGCAGGGCCCGCTCGACCGCGCGGCGGCGGTGGTCGTCCAGGGCTTTCTGCTTGCCGGCCTGATAGGAGAGGTCGACGGGGGCCTCCGGCCGCCACTCGCCGCTCCCCTCGTCGAGGCCGAGGTGCTGGGCCTCGATGTCTTCGCCCCGGCAGAGGACCAGCGCCCGCCGGATGCTGTTCTCGAGCTCCCGCACGTTGCCCGGCCAGGTGTGGCGCTGCAGCAGCTCGATCGCGCCGGCGCTCAGCCCGGGCCGGCGTTCCGGCGCGTAGCCCGCCTCGCCCGCGTGGGCGGCGAGGAAGTGCAGGGCCAGGGGCACGACCTCGTCCAGGCGCTCGCGCAGCGGCGGGACGTCGATCGTCACCACCTTCAGGCGGTAGTAGAGGTCCTCGCGGAAGGCTCCCCGCGCGACCATCGCGCGCAGGCTGCGGTTGGTGGCCGCCACGAGCCGGAAGGCGGCCGGCTTGGGCGTCGAGGAGCCGAGAGGCGTCACCGTGTGGTCCTGGAGCACCCGCAGCAGCTTGCCCTGGAAGGCGGCCGACATGAGCGCGATCTCGTCCAGGAAGACGGTCCCCCCGCGCGCCTTGACGAAGAGCCCCTCCCGGTGGCTGTCGGCGCCGGTGAAGGCGCCTTTGACATGGCCGAAGAGCTCGGATTCGAGCAGCGTGTCCGGCAGGGCCGCCGAGTTGACCGGCAGGAAGGGCAGCAAAGGCTCGCGGCTGTGCTCGTGGAGGGTGCGGGCGATCAGCTCCTTGCCGGTCCCGCTCTCGCCGCGGATGAGGACCGGCATCGAGGTCGGGGCCACCTGGCGCACCAGCTCGAGGATCTCGACCATCCGCAGGCTCTCGGCGACCATGCCCGCGCCGCCCAGGCCGGAGACGGCCTTCATCCGCCGCCCCTCCTCCGCCGCCAGCGCCGCGCGCCCGAGGCGCTCGACCTCGGCGAGGAGCTGCGGATTGTCGAACGGCTTGGTGATGAAGTGGGACGCTCCGAGCCGCATCGCCTCGACGGCGAGCTGGATGGTGCCGAAGCCGGTGATCATCAACACCTTGACCTCCGGCCGGCGCTCGCGGACCTGGCGCAGCAGCTCCATGCCGGAGACGGCGCCCATCGACAGGTCGGTGACCATCAGGTGGGGGGTCCACTGCGAGAGGGTCTGCAACGCCGTCTCCCCGTTGGCCGCTTCCCGCACCTCCGCCCGGAGCGACTGGATGAGCAGGCGCAGCCCGAGGCGCACGTCCGCCTCGTCGTCGACCACCAGGACGCGCAGCCGGCCCGGTCCGGTTCTCTCCAGCAAGCTCATGCCGCCGCCTCCCTGGGCCGGGCGAGGACCATCTCGAACGCCGCGCCGCCTTCGGCGGCCTCGCAGAGGACCAGCCGGCCGCCCTGCGCTTCGACGATCCGCCGCGTGGTCGGCAGGCCGAGGCCGGTACCCTCTCCCGGGGGCTTGGTGGTGAAGAAGGGCTCGAAGACGCGCTCCCGGAGCTCCGCCGGGATGCCCGGTCCGTCGTCGCGCACACGGATCACGAGGTCGCCGCCACGCTCCAGCGTCCCCACCCGTACCTCGCCCCCGCCCCTGGGGGCGACGGCCTGGATGGCGTTCATCACCAGGTTGACCAGAGCCTGGCGGAGCTGGAGCTCGTCGGCGTGGAGGAGGCCGTCCTCCGCCTCGGCGTCCACGCGGAGCTCCGTGCCGCTCCTGCCGGCCAGGGGCCGCAGGAGCTCGACCACGTCGTCCACCAGGTCGCGGACGTCGAGGTCTCCGGGGCTGCGCTGGGCAGCCGCCGTCAGATCGAGAAGGGAGCGGATGGTTCTCTTGCAGCTCATCATGTTGCGGTGAATGACCTCCGCATGCTGGTGGAGCGGTGAGTCGGCGACGAGCCCGTCGAGCAACATCTGGGAAAACATCGAGATCGCCGCCAGCGGGTTGTTCAGCTCATGGGCCATCACGGCCGCGATCTCGCCGAGCACCGCCAGGCGTTCCTGGTGGGCCTGCCGGTCCGCCTGCCGGATCCTCTCCGTGATGTCCCGGCTGACGAAGACCCTCTCGACCTCCCGGCCGTCGCGGTCGCGCAGCGGCGTCGCCCGCAGGTCGTAGATCCGCGGGCCGATCGCGACCTCGCACGGCTGAGCCTGGGCGGGCTGGCGGAAGCCGGCGGGGCTCTCGGCGAGCCCCCGCAGCACGTCGCCGGCCGCGGCGTTGGCGAGGGTCGGGCGACCGTCGCGATCGAGGATGAACAGGCCGTCCTCCATCGAGTGGATCACCGTTTCGAGGCGGTCGCGCTCGATGCGGATCTCCTCCTCGCGGCGGCGGAGATCCGCGGCGGCCTCCTCCAGCCTGCGGGTCCGCTCCTCGACCGCGCCGGCCATCACGTTGAAGGCCGCGGCGAGTTGGCCGACCTCGTCGCCGGACTGGTAGCGCGCGCGCACGGAAAAGTCGCCGCCGCTGATCCGGCGGGCGGCGTTCTGCAGCTCCGTCAGGGGTCTGAGCAGGTACTGCCACGAGGGGAAGAACACCAGCGTGGTCAGGACGACCATCGCCAGCTCCGTCAACAGGAAGGTCGCAACCAGGGTGCTGACCGGCACCGTCAGGCTCTCGCGATCGACGGAGATGCCGATGCTCCACCCGGTGCGGGCGTTGACGCTCGAAAAGGCGAGCCGCCGCCTCTCCCTGCCGGCGTCGCCGGCGCCGGGAACCAGGCGCAGGAGGCCGCCGTCCTGGCTGGCCAAGGCGACCTCGAAGCCCTCCCGCGGCCCGCGCGCCAGGGCCCGGCGCAGCCCCGCGGCCCAGACGTCGGCCCGCACCACGAGCTGCAGATAGCCGAGGCGGCGCCTCCCGTCCATCTCGTAGACCGGGGTTGAGAGCACGAAGGTCGGGTAGGGACAGTCCGGCGCCGGCGCCGTCAACGGACCGAACCAGGAGCCTTCGCGGTCGAAGCGGGCCGGGGAGGCGCACCCCCCCGGGACCGCGCGCAACAGCAATTCGCCCCTCCGGCCGAGGACCCGGGCATCGGCGAGCTCAGGGGCGAGGGTGAGCTTGTGGGTACGGAGATGCCGCGCCAGCTCCTGCGCCGCCTCCCGCCGCCGGAGCGCCGAGCCGGCCACCTCCGGTCCCTGCAGCCGCGCCAGCGCGAGCCGGATTTGGCCGTCGGCCGCGAAGGCCTCCGCCCGCCACTGCTGCAGCGCGAGCGCGTTGTCGATGATCCCCTGGGCGTACGCCGCGCGGTCGCTGAGGCGCAGCCGGATCTGGCGTTCGAGAGCCGAGCGCGCCGCCTTGGTCGCCACATAGCCTCCCAGGCCGAACGCCACCAGGTACAAGACCGAAAAAATCAGCGGCAGCTTGAGGCGGACCGGTACGACCGGCACGAAAGAAAGTGAGTCTCGCATTTCGCAGCCCATCCAGACGGAGCACGGCCTTGCTCCAGGGTCTCTGGAGGAACCAGGCGGTCCAGAATCGGACTCTCCTGAAAGGGCTTGACTTGAGCTTAACCAAATACAGGACCGTTTGCAAGGCCCCCCTCCCGGTCAGGTCGAAAAGGACCGGCCCTGGACGCTCAGTCTTCGCCCCGCCGCGGCGCCTCCTCGATCCGCGACGCGATCTCCTCGGGGATCGGGATCGCCTTGATCCCTGTGGGGTCGTTGACGACGCAGCAGGCGCAGGTGGTCCGGCCGCGCGCCAGGATCTCGCCGCCGCAGGCGATGTCGAAGCCGTAGGTCATCGACCGCACGCCCTTGCGCACCACGTGGAGACGGATCTCCAGCGTATCCCCGAAGCGGGCCGGCGACATGTACTCGCAGGAGACCGCCACCCGCGGCCAGGAGATCTCCCGCCCTTCCGCGTCCCGCACGTGGACCTCCGTCCCGATGGCCCTCAGGAAGGCGTGCTCGGCGTTCTCCATGTAGATCAGGAAGCGGGAGAAGTGGACGATGCCGCTCATGTCCGTGTCCACGTACTCGACCTTCCGGCGGGTGATGTGCTCGTGCATGGGGTCCTCTCCTGTCAGGTCAGGGGAGCCTAGCACTTCGGGGCGGCCTGCCCTCCGAAGCCTCACCCTCGGTCCCTCTCCCATCTCCCTGCCGCCCGCCCCCGGGAGAGGGAGGGCCCTGCGATCGGCAATATCGTCAACTCATCGTTCCCCCTCTCCCGGGCGGCGGGAGGGGAGCGGGAGAGGGGGCCAGGGGGTGAGGCTTCGAAGGGCACCCCGCCCCAGAAAGCAACCCACCATGGAGCGCCGCTGCTACTCTTCCCCCCATGCCCCACCTCCTCGCCCTCGACCAGGGAACCACCAGCTCCCGCGCCATCGTGTTCGACGAGTCCGGCGCCATGGTCTCCATGGCCCAGCGCGAATTCCGGCAGATCTTCCCCAGGCCCGGATGGGTGGAGCACGACCCGATGGAGATCTGGGAGTCCCAGCTCGCCGTGGCCCGCGAGGCCCTCGCCGGGGCCGGGCTCGCCGCCGCCGACGTCGCGGCCCTGGGGATCACCAACCAGCGCGAGACCACCCTGGTCTGGGACCGCGAGACCGGCATCCCTTTGGGGAACGCCATCGTCTGGCAGGACCGCCGGACGGCCGAGATCTGCGGCCGGCTGAAGCGCGACGGGCTCGAGCCGATGTTCCGGGAACGGACCGGCCTGGTGATCGATCCGTACTTCTCCGGCACCAAGCTCGCCTGGATCCTCGACAGCTTCCCGGACGCCCGCGCCCGCAGCCGGCGGCTCGCCTTCGGCACGGTCGATTCCTGGCTGATCTGGAAGCTGACCGGCGGCCAGCTGCACGTCACGGACGTCACCAACGCCTCCCGCACCCTGCTCTACAACCTCCAGGACGAGGACTGGGACGACGAGCTGCTCCGCGTGCTCGACATCCCCCGCCAGATCCTCCCCCAGGTGCGCTCGTCCAGCGAGGTCTACGCCGAGACCCTGCCGGAGCTCCTGGGCGCTCCCGTGCCCATCGCCGGGGTGGCGGGCGACCAGCAGGCGGCCCTGTTCGGCCAGGCGTGCCTCTCGCCCGGCATGGTCAAGAGCACCTACGGCACCGGCTGCTTCCTGCTGATGAACACCGGCGCCGCGCCCGTGCCCTCCCGGCACGAGCTGCTGACCACCCCGGCGTGGAGGATCGGCGGCGAGACCTCCTACGCCCTGGAGGGCAGCGTCTTCGTGGGCGGCGCCGTGGTGCAGTGGCTGCGCGACGGCCTCGGGCTCATCCGCTCGTCCCCCGAGATCGAGGCCCTGGCCGCCAGCGTGCCGGACTCCGGGGGCGTCGTGCTCGTCCCCGCCTTCACCGGCCTCGGCGCTCCGCACTGGGACCCCTACGCCCGCGGCGCCCTGCTCGGCATCACCCGCGGCACCACCGCCGCCCACCTCGCCCGCGCGGCCCTGGAGGGGATCGCCTTCCAGGTGGCGGACGTCCTCGCCGCCATGGAAGCCGACTCCGGCGTCCGCGTCTCCGAGCTGCGGGTGGACGGCGGCGCCACGGCCAACAACCTCCTCATGCAGCTCCAGGCCGACCTCGCCGGCGTGCCGGTGGTCCGCCCCCGGGTGCAGGAGACCACCGCCCTGGGCGCCGCCTATCTCGCCGGTCTGGGCGCGGGACTGTGGAAGGACACCCGCGACATCGCCGAGCACTGGCGGGCGGAGCGGTTGTTCGAGCCCTCGATGGACCCGGACCGGGCCGCCGGGCTGCGGCGGCGCTGGAGCCGCGCCGTGGAACGCGCCCGGGCCTGGGAGGAGGCGGAGGCCTTTTGAAGAGAGAGGCCATGCTCGCCCGCCTCGCCGATCCGGCGGCGCAGCCCTGGGACCTGCTGATCGTGGGCGGCGGCGCCACCGGCCTGGGCGCCGCCGTCGAGGCCGCCTCCCGCGGCTACCGCGCCGCCCTGGTCGAGGCCGCCGACTTCGCCAAGGGGACCTCCAGCCGCAGCACCAAGCTGGTCCACGGCGGCGTGCGCTATCTCCAGCGCGGCGACGTCTCCCTGGTCCTGGAGGCCCTCCGCGAGCGCGGGCGGCTGCTGCGCAACGCCCCCCATCTGGTGCGGGAGCTGGCCTTTCTGCTCCCCCGCTACGGCTGGTGGGAAGGCCCGGTCTACGGCGCCGGCCTCAAGCTCTACGATCTCCTCGCCGGCCGCCTGGGCCTCGCCCCCTCCCGTTCCCTCTCCCGCGAGGAGGCCCTGGAGCGCGTCCCCACCCTGGAGCCCCGGGACCTGCGGGGCGCCATCGTCTATCACGACGCCCAGTTCGACGACGCCCGCCTCGCCATCGCCCTGGTCCGAACCTTCGCGGACCATGGCGGCGTGGCCGTCAACTACGCGCCGGTGGTGGACCTGCTCAAGGACGGCGGCGGGCTGGTGCGCGGCGTCGTGGTACGGGACGCCGAAAGCCGCCAGGGGATCGAGGTCCGCGCCCGCGCGGTGGTCAACGCCACCGGCGTGTTCGCGGACGGCCTGCGGCGGATGGACGATCCCGGCCTGCCGCCGCTGGTGGCGCCCAGCCAGGGCATCCACCTGGTGCTGGACCGCCGCTTCCAGCCGGGCGAGGAGGCGATCCTGATCCCCCACACGGACGACGGGCGGGTCCTCTTCGCCGTCCCCTGGCGCGGTCGGATCGTGCTCGGCACCACGGACACGCCCGTCGAGGGGCCGTCGCTGGAGCCCCGGGCCTTACCCGAGGAGATCGACTTCCTGCTCTCCCACGCCGCCCGCTATCTCACCCGCGATCCCCGGCCCGAGGACGTCCTCTCCTGCTTCGCCGGCCTGCGTCCCCTGGTGCGCGGCAATGTCCGGGACGAAAAGGACGCGGCCCGCACCGCCGCCCTCTCCCGCGATCACACGCTGATGGTCTCCCCCTCGGGCCTGATCACCATCACCGGCGGCAAGTGGACCACCTACCGCAAGATGGGCGAGGACGCCGTGAACCAGGCCGCCCTGGTGGCGGGCCTGGCGGAGCGCCCCTCGCGCACGGTGGGGCTCCGCCTCCACGGCTGGGTCCCGGAGCCCGACCCGCAAGCCCCCTGGGCGGACTACGGCGCGGACGCTCCCGCCCTCGCCCGCCTCGCCGCCGAGCGCCCGGGCTGGGGCGAGCGCCTCCATCCCAACCTCCCCTATCGCGTCTGCGAGGTGGTCTGGGCCGCCCGCCACGAGATGGCCCGCACGGTGGAGGACGTCCTCGCCCGCCGCACCCGCGCCCTCCTCCTGGACGCCCGCGCCAGCGCCGAGATCGCCCCCGCCGTCGCCGCCCTCCTCGCCGCCGAGCTGGGCCGGAGCGAGGCCTGGCGGCGCGAGCAGGTGGCGGCGTATAGGGAGCTGGCGCGGGGGTATGTTCTGACGGGGATTCCGTAGAGCCCCCGCCCGGGCCCTCACCCCGACCCTCTCCCGACCCCTCCCACCCTCCCTCACCGGGAGAGGGCGCCCCCACCCAAGACAAAAAAGCAGTCTCCCTCCTCTCCCGGTGAGGGAGGGTGGGAGGGGTCGGGAGAGGAGGGCCGGGGAGGTGAGGGCTTCGAAGGGCACGGCGCCCCCGTTACGCCGGCCCATCAGGGAGCTGTGCCCCCGGCAGGGGTCTTGCAGAGCCCTCTCCCCCATGAGGCGAGAAACGACACTTCAGAGCCCGAATCCCGGCCAGGCCTCATCTCCACGGACCTCCTCGCGGCTGGCGTTCGGGCCGGTGATACCCCGGCAAGGGGCAAGGAGAACGCCGTGGCCGAGATCAGAATCGAACGCAAGCAGCACACCCTGATGCCCTGGATCCTCGGGCTCGTCCTTCTGGCTCTGGTGATCCTGGCTCTGGTCTTCATGATGGGCCGCGACGACGGCCGCCAACGGGCCATCGACGAGGGCGCCGCGGCCGCCGAGACCACCTGGGACACCCCTCCGCACCTGCGGCAGTACGCGGCGGTCCGCGGAACGGTCCTCGAGCTCGCGGCCTGAACCGGCAAGGAGGATTCGAATGGCGTACGCATCGAACCGCTGGGCCTCCCTGCGCTCCGTCACCGGCCGCCCCGACGCCCGCGGCTGGACCGTCGTCGGCGCCGACGGCCGCAAGGTGGGCACGGTGCGCGACCTGATGGAGGACCAGGACGACCACGGCGCCCGCTACCTGACCGTCGAGCTGGACCAGACCACGATGGAGCAGCAGACGATCCCCGGCGGCGAGGCCGCGATCACGGCCGGCGCCTATCCCCCCGACCCGAACCGGCCGGGCGCCGCTCCCCAGGCGGACGTCGACCCGTCCGTGGGGGAATCCGAGAGATACGCCTCTTTCAACGTGGGGGCCCGCCAGCACGCAGGCGAGACCACCGGAGCCGTCCCCCGCGACGACGACCGCCAGGGGGGTGGAGCCCGGCAGGAACACCCCGTCGTCCTGATTCCCTTCGACTCCACCATCCTCAAGGAAAGTGAACGGATGGTCCTGCTCCGCACCCTCCGCGAGGCCGACCTCCTCGAGCTGCCGGTCTACGCGCCGGTGCCGGCGTAGAAAAGACACCCAAAGGACACCAAGGACGACAAGGGCAGCTCCCCCTGTCCCTGAGGTCCTTGGTGTCCCTGGTGTCCTTGCTGTCCTTTCCCTTCTCTCCGGCCGGCGGCGGAGGCGGTCGGGGAAAGGGGGGCGAAGTTGAGGATTCGGCCCCTCTTGTGGATTTCCCGGTAGCAATATGCTAAAAACTTCCCCAACTTCCGAGGTCGAAGCCTGGCACGGCAGGAGCGGGGGACGTCCTCCCGGTATGTCTGCGCGTGCCGAGCGCGGGAGCCGTTCGCCCGCCGGACTGCCGGTCTGTCTCAAACCTCGTGATCGGGGAGCGCCGTGGAGCAAGAGCTACCAATCATCCAGATTCGCAACTGCCTGCTGGTGAGCATCCAGACCGAGCTGCACGACCGGCTCGCCCTGGACCTCCAGGCTTCGTTGATGGACCGTGTGCGCACGGTCAACGCCCGCGGCGTCATCCTCGACGTCTCGGGCGTGGAGATCATCGACAGCTACATCACCCGCATCCTCAACGACATCGGCAAGTCGGTGCGCTTCATGGGCGCCGAGTGCTACATCGTCGGCATCCGCCCGGCGGTCGCCATGACCCTGATCGAGATGGGAGTCGAGCTGGATTCGGTGAGCACCGCCCTCAACCTCGACCTGGCGCTGGAGAAGCTCGAGCTCCTGCAATGAAGACCGTCGAAAAGGAGATCGGGGCGATCCTGTCGGGGACGATCTCGTCCATCACCCAGCGGAGCATCTTCAACCGCCTGGGCCCGCTCGCCACCACTCCGGTCCATCAGCTCTCGGCGAGCGACCGCGCGACCATCATGCGCGAGCTCGAGAACTCGGTCCGTTTGTTCGCCCGCAGCAACAGCGCGCAGCTCATCGCCTCCTGCGCCAAGGCCCTGGAGCCGGGCGCGGCCGCCGCGGTCTCCGGCGCCGCGACCGCCGTGGCCACCGCCGCGCCGGCCACCCTGGCGCCCAAGAAGCTCCCCATCGAGCAGGAGAAGGACATCGCCACCGCCCGCCTGGAGGCCTGGTCCGAGGCCGTGCGCATCGGCCTCTCCAAGTTCGCCTCGGTCAAGGTGGCGACCGCCGTCTCCGAGCTCGCCCGCAACATCGTCTTCTACGCGGGCAAGGGTTTCGTCGAGCTGCGCTCGGTCCAGGACGAGCGCGGCCTCGTGGGCCTGCAGATCGTCGCCTCCGACGACGGACCGGGCATTCCGCAGGAAAAGCTGCAGGAGATCTGGGCCGGCACCTACAAATCACAGCGCGGCATGGGCAAGGGTCTGGTCGCGGTCAAGAAGCTGGTGGACGACTTTCACCTGGACACCCGTCCCGGCGTCGGCACCACCGTGAAGTGCGTCTTCAAGGGGGAACGTTGAGAACCGGTGGTTTCAGCCGTCCGTACAAGGGCCTCTCCGTCTGCGGCGACAGCTTCGTCATCGAGCAGCGCGAAGGCGCTTTGCTGGCGGCCGTGGTCGACGGGCTCGGCCATGGCTATGAGTCCTCGGTGGCCGCGGGACGCGCGGCCGAGGTGATCCGTGAATTCGCCGACCTGTCCGTGGGGGCCATCGTCCAGCGCTGCCACCAGGAGCTGAAGAGCACCCGCGGCGCCGCCGTCGGCGTGATCAAGATCGAGGAGGAGGGCGGGAAAGGCGAGTTCTGCGGCATCGGCAACATCGAGGTCCAGGCCCTGAACGGCCAGGCCCCGAGCGTGTTCTGCCTCGCCGGCATCGTGGGCCACAACATGCGGGCCTCCAAGGTGATGACCTTCACCATGAAGGCCGGCGACATCTACTGTCTGATGAGCGACGGCGTCTCCAGCCGCGGGAACCTCAAGTCCTGCCTGCCGGGAGCGCCGGACGACGTCGCCCGGCGGATCGTCGAGAGCTGGGGCAAGGACCACGACGACGCCACCGCGGTCGTCGTGGGGTTCGGCGAAGCGCCGTTGCTCGCCGAGGGCGCCACGGGAGGGCGGTGATCACATGGTTTCGGATGTCAGGGAGGTCTCGGCAGTGATTCTCGAGCGCGACGGGCGCGCGAACCCGGAAAACCTGGTCAACGGTAAGCACATCACCTGTTTCGAAGAGCCGGACGTCATCTACATGAAGTTCGGCGGCACCGCCACCACCGACGATGCCCTGGAGCTGCTCCAGCGGCAGGTCGAAATGGCCAAAGGCAAGAACCTGATCTTTTTCCTGATCGACGCCGAGAACCTCGAGACGATCGCCCCCGACGGCCGCCGCGCCGTGGCCGAGACGATGAAAACGATTCCTCTGCGGGGCATGGCCGTGGTCCACGCCCCGATCAAGGCGAAGATGGTCACCAAGCTGGTCATCACCGCCATCAACCTTTTCCGCCGGGACGCGAAGCTCAACCCGGTGGCGTTCTTCGACACCGAAGCCGAGGCGCAGCAGTGGCTCGCCTCGAGGCGCGCGATGTTCGCGAATTGATTTCATATGCCAAGGAAGAAAAGCATGGCTGAGAGTGAAGAACCGCACGTCATCGTAACGTCCGAACGGCTGCAGTCGGTCATCGAGGCGCTGTCGTACGCCAGCGTCGACGAGTTCGACTCCTGCCTCGCGCTGTTGCAGCGGGCATCGGGCGAGAAGGACGAGTTCACCGAGTTGGAGACGGCGTTCTCGATCTTCGTCCGCGAGCTCGGCGAGGCCAAGACCGAGCTCAACCGGGCGCTCGCCCAGGCCGAGACCATCAACCGCGAGCTGGAGGGGAAGCTCGAAACCATCGAGATGCAGCAGGCGGCCATCCGCGAGCTGTCGACGCCCATCATCGAGGTCTGGGCCGGCGTCCTCTGCCTGCCGGTCGTCGGCGTGGTGGACAGCCAGCGCAGCGCCGAGATGACCGAGACGCTGCTGGAGACCATCGTCTCCAAGCAGGCCCGCATGGCCATCGTGGACATCACCGGCATCGACGTGATGGACACCAAGACCGCCGACCACTTCATCAAGATGGCCCGCGCGGTCCGGCTGCTCGGCGCCGAATGCATCATCTCCGGCATCAACCCCGGCATCGCCCAGACGCTCACCCATATCGGGGTCGACCTGACGGGCATCCGGACGCTGCGCAGCCTGCGCGACGCCCTGCAGCTCTACCTGCGGGAGACGGAGCAGATCACCCACCAGTCGCAGTTCCGGAAACTCAGCGTTTCCGAGGACTAGCCGCGGGTGCAGGTGTCGTCGCCGACTGGTTTGGAGACTCGGTCGTACCCCATCCGCGGGCGGAGCGACGCGATCGTGGCGGGCAGCCAGTCGCGCCGCTTCGCCGCGCGCGCCGGCATGTCCTCGCGGCGCGCCTCGGAGCTGGCGATCGTCGTCTCCGAGCTGGCCACCAACATCGTCAAGCACGGCATCCGCGGGGAGATCACGCTCACCTTCGATCCTGAGGTGCCACCGCGCGGCGAGATCGTGATCGCCGCCCATGACGTCGGCCCGCCCATCCGCGATCTTCAGCTCGCCATGACCGACGGCTTCGACGACCAAGGGCCGATCGATCCCGCCCTCATCCTCCGCCGCGGCGGTCTCGGCACCGGCCTCGGCGCCATCGCCCGCCTCGCCGACCGCCTCGATATTCAGGAGGAAGAGGGCGGCAAGGTGATCACGGCGCGGTTCCTGGTGCGGTAGGAGGACTCATAAAGCGTGAAGATCCCTTACGCTGATCGCGCTGAGGTCTCCCTCCGCAAACTACGGGACTACTGCCTGAATCCCCTGCACGACGAGGGAAAACATAAAGCACGGGTTTTCGCGTCGGTCCTGGGTATCACCGAGGCTGATGCTGAAGCGCTACGGGATCTCCTCCTGGCGGCCGTACAGACCCGAGATGCTCAGACGGGATTCCTGGATGCCTATGGACAGCGCTATACGGTAGACTTTCCGGTGGACTGGCGTGGAAATCGTGCCGTCGTTCGCAGCGGTTGGATCCTTGAGCATGGCTCGGAGATTCCACGGTTTACCACCTGCTATGTCCTATGAAGGGGCAGTCATGGAAGACAGAATTCAGCTTCTCGAAGTGGTCGCGCTGACGGTCGATCTCCCGGAACACAAACTCCTGAGAGGCCAGGTTGGCACCGTGGTAGAGATCCTCGGCAACGGCAAGGCCCTCGAAGTGGAGTTCTCGGACCGGGATGGACGCACCTATGCTTCTCTCGGACTTCGTCCTGACCAGGTGATGGTTCTCCGCTACGCACCCGAGACGGCTACGTCAACCTCGGGAATCAAATAGTCCGATTGACGGCCGCCAGCAGGCCGTCTCGGATAGCGCCGCCCAGAACACCATGAGAGGCGAGAGGACTCAACCTCTCCGAGAATCCAAAGGAGTATCCATGAAGACCCGACTCACCCTGGCCTTTGCGGTCCTTGCCCTGACCCTCGGCATGGCGCGGACGGCCCCGGCCGCGCCCGACCCGTGCCTGTCGTTCTGCGCCGTCGCCTTCTGCCCCACCGGCGGCTGCGGTCTCCACACCAACGCCCAGGGCCAGAAGGTCTGCGGCTGCTTCGACCCCGTCACCGGCCCCATCAAGGGTTGATCACTCGATGCCGGTGAGCACGATCTTCCCGATCGTGCTCCCGGATTCGATCGCCGCGTGCGCCCGCCGCAGGTTCTCCGCGTTGAGCGGGCCGTAGACCTCCCTCAAGGTATGCCGTAGCGTGCCGTCCTCGAAGAGGCCCGCCGCTTCGTCCAGGATCTCGTGCTGGACCTGCATGTCCGGCGTCTGGAACGCCGGGCGGGTGAACATCAGCTCCCAGCAGAAGGCCACGCTCTTCTGCATGAACACGCTGGTGGGGATCGGCGCGTTCCCCTTCGCGCCCACGATGCAGCCGATCTTCCCCTGCGGCCTGATGGCGTCCGCCATGTTCTGAACGTGCTTCTCCGTGCTGTTGAGGCAGAGGATGTAGTCCACCAGCGGCTCGCCCAGCCGCTTCAGCTCCTCGCCGAAGGGCCTGGTGTGGTCGAGGATGGCGTCCGCCCCCAGCGACCGGCACCACTCCGCGGTCTCCTCCCGCGAGGCGGTGGCGATCACCCGCAGACCGGCCACCTTGCGGGCGACCTGGATGGCGATCGAGCCCACGCCGCCGGCGCCGCCGATGATCAGCACGCTCGCCCCTCCCTCGCCTTCGGGCCGCCGGGGCACCGCCATGCGGTCGAACAGCGCCTCCCAGGCCGTCAGCGTGGTCAGCGGCATGGCGGCGGCCTCCTCCCATGAGAGGTTGCGCGGCTTGCGGCCGACGATGCGCTCGTCCACCAGGTGGAGCTCGCTGTCGCAGCCGGGGCGGACGTTGCTGCCGGCGTAGTAGACCTCGTCGCCGGGCGAGAACAGGGAGACCTCCCCGCCCACCTCCTCCACCACGCCCGCCGCGTCCCAGCCGAGGATGCGCGGCGCGGTCTCCACAGCCTCCTTGGGCGCCCGGACCTTGACGTCCACCGGGTTGACGGAAACGGCCTTCACCCGCACGAGGAGGTCCCTCCCTTGGGCTTCAGGGCGGGGGACCTCGACGTCGAGCAGGCTCTCGGGATCTTCGATGGTCAGGTAGCGGTAGAGTCCGACGGCTCGCATGCCGGGATCTTAGACGACTACCGCTCGCTGTCCAGCATCCGTCTCTACCCCGCCTCCCGTCTCCTCTCCCAGGATCATCCGCCGCCCGAGCTCGAAGATCATCATGGTCATGAGGAGGTGGGTGTGGTTGGCCCGGTGCTCCAGATGGGCGGAAACGGTGCGGCGCACGGTGTCCGGGTCGAAGATCCCGCGGTCCAGGAACCGATCGTCGAGCAGAATCCGCGCGACGATCGGCCGCAGCTCTCGGCGGAGCCAGAGTCCGAGCCGCTCGTATGGCTGGTGGCCGGGCACGCGCAACTTCGCCAGGACCCGGTGCCGGAACCTCGCGAGTTGCCGGCGCCGTGGCCCGGCGCCGATCCAGGTCCCCGTGTTCGCGTTGACGATGCGGAGGAACGACGGCCGGTAGCGGGCCAGGATGTGCGCCTGGACCCGGTCGCCGAGCTTCAGGCCCGGCGGGGTGGAGAGGACCGCCTCCACGAGATCGTTGTCGAGATAGGGTAGCCGGACCCGCAGGAGCGAGCCGTACTCGAGAAGAGACATGGCCGTGTGGCGCCGGAGCTTCTGCCGGAGGAACAGATGCCACACCCGGTGGCTGAGCGGCTCGCCTCCCCGCGAGCCGCTCAGCGCGTCCCGCAGCAGGGCCAGCGCCCTGCCGTCCGTTTCCTCCCGCGATATGCCCCGGAACAGCGGCCCCTGGACGCCGGCCAGCATCCAGCCGCCGACTCGCCGGGTGAGCCAGTCCTCCAGACCCGCCTCATCCCTGACCGCGAGCAGTTGCGGGTCCACCGAATAGTCGTAGGCCTTCGCCATGTGGAGCAGCTCTCCGGCGTGGCCGCGCAGGAGGATCTCGACCCCGAGCTCCCGGTACCGGTCCAGCGTCGTCACGGTAACGGCATCTGACCGGAAGTGGCCGTCGGTGAGCCAGACCAGCCGCCGTAGATGCTCCTCGAAGCGCCCGAGGAACGTCTGGTCCAGCAGGAAATCACAGTGCCGGGAGCCGGTGAGCGCCGCCATGCGCCGCGCCGCCTTCTGATCGATGCTGCCGGGAATGCCAAGGCAGAGCGTGGTGAAGGGGAAACGCCGCTCGTCCACGACCGCCAGGATCGTCCGGGAGTCGAGACCGCCGGAGAGCGACAGGCCCATCTGAGCGCCGCTGGTCAGCCGGCGGTCCACCGCGGCCTTGAAGAGCTCGCCCAGGCGGGCAACGTGCTCGGAATCGGGCAACCCCGGCTCCGGAGCCCGCAGCGACGGCCGGTAGTAGCGGCGCTCGCTCAGTCGGTCCGAGGCCGGCTCATACTCCAGGACCGCCCCGGGCGGAAGGACGCGCACGCTCTCGAACAGAGTGTGCCCGCCGAGGAGCTGTCCATAGCGGAACAGGGAGACCAGGCCCTGGAGGTCCGGCGCGCGGGGAACCGTTGGCTCGGCCAGCAGAGCCTTGATTTCTGAGGCGAACAGAAACCGGCCGGGGCCGTGGCAATAGAACAGCGGCTTCATGCCGAAGCGGTCGCTGACCAGCAGTAGCCGGCGGCGCGCGGCATCCCAGACCGCGGCGGAAAAGAGGCCATGGAGCGAGCCGAGCCAAGGCTCCAGGAGGCTTTCGGCGGCGCAGGAATCGAGCAGGCGCCGCCGCGCCTGCTCGGAGCTCGTTCCGTAGATTTCGCCGTCCAGAAACGCCGCGCCGCCATCCCGCGCCGCCAGTCCTGGCCCCGACGCATCCCAGCGGTCGCCGAGCGAGACGCCGCCGAGAGCCACCCGGCCCTCCAGCGCGAAGCAGGCCTGCCGGCGGTACCAGGCGTGATGAGTCATGCGCCCCATCATCTCCGCCAAGAGGCTTTCCCCATTGATCCTGGGGACCTGTCCGGCGAAACCGCAGATTCCCGGCATGCAGAAAACCTTCTCCGGCCGGAAGGCCCGGCCGGCGACAGCTCTCGTTTGTTACAGAAAATATACCACGGGAACGGCGGCAGGGCGACGGCGCGCGCCCGTCCTTCCCAAGCCGGCGGGAGACCGGCCGGCGTTCTATAGTCCCCCCTATGGAGCCGCCTCGCGTGTCCTTTCTCCTCGCGGCCTTCCTGCTGCTGGGCTGTCTCGTTCCGACGACGGTCCCGCTGAGCGCCGCGCCGCCGGAGCCGCGCTACGCCGGCCGTACGCTGGAAAGCGCGCTCCTCGACCTGCGCGCCCGCGGCCTGAAGATCATCTTCACCAGCAACGTGGTGCGGCCGGACATGCAGGTCCAGGCGGAGCCTTCCGCGGCCGGCCCGCGGCAGGTCCTGGAGCAGCTCCTCGCCCCGCACGGGCTGACAGCGCGGGAAGGCCCCAACGGCGTGCTCGTGGTGGTGCCGCGCCCGGCTCCGCCGCCCGTCGAAAAGACGGCCGAGGCTCCGCCCGAACCCGATCCCATGCTCGTCATCCGGGACGAGATCCACGTCATCCCCAGCCGGATCTCCCTGCTGGAGGAAGAGCCCGCCAGCCGCCTCGGGCTGAGCCGCGGCGAAATCCTGGCCCTGCCCCATCTCGGCGACGACGTCTTCCGTGCCCTCACCCTCCTGCCCGGGGTCACCGCCAACGACGTCACGGCCCAGTTCCACGTGCGGGGAGGACGGCGCGACGAGACCCAGATCCTGGTCGACGGCCAGGAGCTTTTCGAGCCCTTCCACCTGAAGGATCTCGACAGTCCCCTGAGCGTCGTCGCTCCCGCCACGCTGAGCGCCGCGGAGCTGAGCACCGGCGCCTATCCGGTCCGCTACGGGGACCGCATGAGCGGCGTGCTGGACATGACCACCCTGACGCCCACCGGCGCCCCGCGCGCGCGGCTCGGCGCCAGCATCCTGGGATTCCACGCCGGCGGCGCCGGCGAGCTTCCCGGCGAGCGCGGCGCCTGGCTCGCCGAGGCGCGGCGGGACACCAGCGACCTGCTCTCCAGGCTGCTGGGCGACGAGGCCCCCGACTACTGGGACGCCTTCGGCAAGCTGGACTATCGCCTGAGCTCCCGCCACAGCCTGCGGGCCAACCTCCTGCATTCCGGAGACAAGCTCGACATCGAGGAGATCCGGAGCGAAGAGAGGAAGCATTTCGAGAGCGAGAACGACAGCTCGTACGTCTGGCTTACGCACCAGGCCCTCCTGGGCACGGACCTGCTCCTCGAATCCGCCGCGTTCCGCACCGGGCTCGACCGCGACCGCCGGGGGATGGAGACGGAGGAAGACGTCTTTTTCGACATCCTGGACGAGCGCGATGCTGAAATCGCCGGGCTCCGCCAGGCTTTCAGCTTCCAGGCGGCCCCGCGCCATCTGATCGAGGCGGGCTGGCAGCTCCGCGAGTTCGACACGGAATATCGATATTTCGGCACGCGCGAGCTGGACGACCCGCTGGCGCGCATCCGGCACGACTTCGGGACTGAATCCACGGTCTTCGCCGGCCGCTTCCGGGAACGGGACGTGAGCGTCTACGCCGCCGACCGCGTGCGGCTCCGGGAGCCGCTCACCCTGGAGCTGGGCCTCCGCTACGACCGGTACTCGCAGACGCGGGAGAGCCACCTCAGCCCGCGGCTGAACCTGGCCTGGGCGGTGGCGGAGAACAGCGTCCTCCGGCTCGCCTGGGGACGCTTCGACCAGAGCCAGCGGCCCTACGAGCTGCAGGTGGAGGACGGGGAAACCGGCTTTTATCCGGTCGAGCGCTCCGAGCACCGGGTCCTCGGTTTCGAGCGGCTCCTGGGGAGGCCGGAAACGGCGCTGCGGGTGGAGCTCTATCAGCGCCGGGTCGACAATCCGCGGCCCCGGTATGAAAACCTTTTCGAAGCGTTCAACATCTTCCCCGAGGTGGAGCCCGACCGGGTGCGCGTCGCGCCCGACCGCAGCCTCGCCGAAGGCGTGGAGCTGTTCCTGCGCGGCCGGCTCGGCGAACGCGCCGGCTGGTGGATCAACTACGCCTGGGCCTCCATCGAGGACGAGATCGAAGGCGCGCGCATACCCCGCCTCTTCGATCAGACGCACACCGTCAACCTCGACATCGACATCCGCGCCGGCGAGCACTGGCGGCTCAATCTCGCGTGGCGCTATCACACCGGCTGGCCCACGACGCCGCTGACGCTCCAGGAGACGGTGGACGAGGAAGGGGAGGTCGAATTCATCCCGGTCCTGGGAGCGGTCAACAGCGGGCGGCTGCCCAGCTATCACCGTCTCGACGTGCGCGCCAGCCGCCGGTGGGAGCGCCCGTGGGGAGCCCTCGACTTCTTCGTCGACATCCAGAACCTTTACAACCGGAGGAACCTCGCCGGTTTCGACTACGAGATCGACGAGGACGAAGGGATGATCCTCGTCGATCCGGAGGAATGGCCGGGGTTCCTCCCCTCGCTGGGGATCAGCGTGGAGCTCTGATCCTCTCGACGAGCAGCGTGCCGCCCGCGATCCGGTAGCCGAGGCCGCTGCCGGGCAGGACGACGCTCACCGACTCCTCCGGCGTCATCCCCGTGGTCGAACCGTGCAGGCGGATCTCCGCGGCCTGGCCCGCCAGCGCCTCATCCTCGTAGCGGATGCGTTTTCCGGTCTCGCGCGACACCCAGTCGAGATACCGGCGGAGCGTCAGGCCGTCCAGATCGAGGCCCGGCGCCGCCGCCGTCACCCAGTCCCAGGCCGGCCCGTACGGCGCGACCGTCCCCCGGCTCACCGCGCCGTCCCGGCGCAGACGCAGCTCCTCGCCCGCGGCGACCGGCTCCGCGCCGCCCCGCCGCAGCAGGGAGACCGCGCCTTCGCGCACCCGCACCCGCAGCGCCACCTCTCCGCCGCTCTCCAGGCGGACCTCGAACCGGGTGCCCACCTCGCGCACGCTGCCCAGGGACGTCCGGATCTCCAGCGCGCCGCCGCCGGCCGGCCGGCCCGAGTCCACGTAGACCGCGCCGGCCTCCAGGTCGAGCCGCGTGCCCGAGACGAGCCGGACCCTGGTGCCGGCGTCCAGCCGGACCGACTCGCCGCCCGCCAGCCGCAGCGCCACCCGGCCGTCCTCCCCGGTCGCCAGCGGCGCGCCGGGAGCCAGGGCGTCTCCCACCTTCGTCGCCAGGCTCCCGTCCTTCACCAGCTCCACGGTCGCCACGGGCGGCGGCGCCGGCGGCGGTGCTTCCGTCCGCCGCCACCAGAACACCGTCAGGGCCAGGAGCAGGCTCGCCGCCAGCGCCAGCGGCACGAAGCGGCTCCGCGTCCGTCCGGCGGCCACGACTTCCTCCCACTCGCGCCGCGCGGCCGCCTGGATGGCCGCGAGGTCCTCGGGCGGGACCTCCGGACGGCGGCCCGCGCTCGCGAAGAGCTCCTGGAGATCCTCTTCTCCAGCCAATGGATCCTGTCTGTAATCGCTCACGGCTCCGCCGCTTTCCTCGAAAAACTGGCGTATACGTTTCGAAAGGATTGCCGGGCGCGCGTCAGCAGGGATTCCGCCGCCTTCGGCCGCACGTCCAGCCGGGCGGCGATCTCCTCGACCGGCAGCCGGTCCAGGTACTTCCACTCCAGCGCCCGGCTGTAGTGCGGCGGCAGGGCGTCGAGCGCGGTGTGGACCAGCTCGGCCCGCTCCCTGCTCAGCAGCGCCTGCTCCGGCCCTGGCGATCCCGGCCCGGACGCCATGTCGTCGTCCGTCAGCTCCACCTCCCGGACCGCGCGGTTCCGCCGCCGGTAGTGCGCGGCGATCTCATTGCGGCAGCAGGCGCAGAGCCAGGTCATCAACCCCGCCTCGCCGCGGAAGGTCGCCAGCTTCGCGATCGCCTTGCAGACCGTGGCCTGGACGATCTCGCGCGTCAGCTCACGGTCCCCGAGGCTGCGCTGGGCGAAGCGGTAGAGCGCGGGGATGTAGTCCTCGGAGAAGACCGCGAACGCGGCCTCGTCTCCGGCCAGCATCCCCCGCACGAGCTCCGCCTCGCCGGCGTCTTCCCGCTCACGCCAACCCGGTCTCATGATCTATTCTGGAGGCGCCACCCTGGATTCGATCAGCTTCAGCGCCTCGTCCTTGACGATCCCCACGCCGGGGCAGTAGGTCTTCAGGCCCTTGTCGCCGGGCGAGAGGGCGTTGGTCTCCTCGACGACCACGCAGTCCGCGAAGGAGCCGGCCGGCACCGTGACCCGCTGCCCCATCTCGACGTTCTCCGCCCGGTCCTCGGCCACATCCGGAGCCATCTCCTGAAAGTATCGCGCTCCGAGCAGGAACGTTCCCGGCATGGTCAGGCCGGGCTGCGCGCCGTCCTCGCCGGCCCGCCAGGCGCCGTGATGGTTCACCAGCACGCCGTCCTCATAGATGTCGACCTCCTCGCCGAAATAGAAGATATCGCTGGTTTCGACGCAGCGGGCGAACCAATTGCGCGACACCTCGACCAGCTCGTCGTCTTCGAATTCCCGCTCCTCGACCACCCTGGCGGTAACGGTCATGGGCACGCCGCGGGCGGTCGTGAACGTGAGGGTCTCCACCTGCCGCAGCACGGTGATCTCCGCCCGGATCTCGGCCCCGTCCTCTTCCCCTTCCAGCACCAGTTGGCGGCCGGGCCGCAGGCTGAAGTAGGGATTCTGCTTGCCCCAGGCCGACCAGGTGCAATCCTCCAGCCGGAAGTCGGTCGTGAAGCCCGCCGCCGCCCAGGCCGGGGCCTGCGGCAGGGCGAACAGGATCGCCAGCGCCAGCGCGAGCCGCCACGCTCGCGGCGCGTTCCGGAAGCCGTCTCTCTTCGTCTCGCTGATCATCAGGCCGCTCCTTTCTCGACTGTCCCTTGTCGCGGTTCACCTCCGCTGTGAGGTTGGATGCAGGGACCGCCGAAATCCTTCGGCGCGGCTGAGGCTTCATCCAGAATCCCGTTTTCTCGCCCCCCAGGCTCGCTTTACGGAAGTCGGCGCACCCTATGAACTTGAGGACTTAACCTCAGATTAAAGCATCAGGAGTGCTCATGAAGACCCGTCTGTTCCTGGCCTTCGCGGCTCTCGCCCTGACCTTCGGCATCGCCACCTCGGCCCCGGCCCAGCAGGGCGGTCCCCACCAGTGCGACGACCTCTGTTCCCGCGTCCGCTGCGCCGCGCCTACCGTCTGCGGTCTCTATACCGACGCCAACGGCGACAAAGTCTGCGGCTGCCACTAACCCTCGCGATCTCTCCCGGGTCCGGCGACGGCCGGACCCGGGCGTTTTCGTCTCCGGAGGTGATGTAGACTCGCCGCATGACCCGCACGCGCAATTTCCTGCCTCTGGCCGGTTTCGTCGTCTGCGCCCTCGCCCTGGTGAGCTATCCGCTCTTCTTCTCCCGGTTCACCGTGACTCGGGACGTCCCCTGGGTGAGCTGGCTGCTCTTCGCGGCCGGACTGGGGATGGTGATCATGGGCATCCGCCGCGCCTTCCGGCAGCCGGAGCGCTACCGCGGCCGGGTGATGGGACCGGTCTTCGGCGTCCTGAGCCTGGCGGTGCTGGGATTCTTCCTCTTCCTGACCCTGGTCTTCTCCCGGCAGTTGCCGGCGGGCGGGAGCGTCGCCAAGGTCGGCGGCAAGGCCCCCGACTTCACTCTTCAGGACACGCAGGGCCGGCCCGTGCGGCTCTACGAGATCCTCCAGCCGGCGGGCGCCGGCGCTCCCGGCTCCTGGGCGCTCCTCATCTTCTACCGCGGCTACTGGTGACCGTTCTGCAACTCCGAGTTACGGAGTTTCGACGAACGGCGGCAGGATTTCGAGTCCCGCGGCATCCGTCTGATCGCGATCAGCACCGATCCGCCCGAGACGTTGCGCGGACATATCGAGAAGACCGGCTGGACCTACACCTTCCTCGCCGATCCCAAGGCCGAGGTCACCCGCCGCTACGATCTGGTGCACGCCGGAGCGGCGCCCGGCACCGGCGCCGACATCGCCCGGCCGGCCGAGATCCTGATCGATCCCACCGGCACCATCCGCTGGGTCGACCTGACCGAGGACTACCGGGTCCGCGCCCGGCCGGAGACGGTGCTGGAGGTCTTCGACGGGCTGGCCCGTTAGCGCCTCGTAGCCTCCCCGGGCCTGGCAAACCGCCGGGCCCGGGAGAGTTGGCCGCGCCTCTCTCCCCTGCCCCGATTTCAGCTCTTGGCGGCACCTATAAGCCAGCAACCACTCACCACGGGCATTAGGCCCAAGACTCGAAGGACTGCCTTCGAAGGGGGATCTCATGAAGAAGAGTCAGCTGGCTTTCTCTCTGTGTCTCGTAGCGGTTGGACTGATCAGCGCAGCGCCCAACGCGGCGGCGGAAGAGGCGTGTACGCTCCGGCGTGGGGTGTATTACGAATCGGCGTGCTCGGGACAGCTCACGACCTACGTGTGGGAGCAGATCAACTGCGACGGGAATATCCACTATCACCTGCACAAGGTCGCGTCCGAGGGGACGTGCCCCATCTACGCCGAATAGCACGCTCCCGGCCTGGAACGTAGAGAACGCCCGGCATCTCGCCGGGCGCCTTCCTCACTCCCTCCCCAACCCTCAGGGAGCCTTGACGATGACTCCGGTCATCCGGGCCTCGCGAAAAACTCCGCGTCGAGGTTGTACGGTAGATCTCTTTCACCCCTGACGATGGGAAGCTTGACGCCTGATGTGTGATGCGTGACGCTATGGTCATGCGAACCACTTTGGACATCGACGACGACGTGCTGTTGGCCGCCCAGGAACTGGCGGAAGTACATGGGAGCACGGCCGGCAAGGTCTTGTCAGACCTGGCTCGCAAGGCCCTCGGCCCGGCGCGGAAATCGGCCGCTCGGCGTAACGGCATTCCGCTGCTGCCGGCCCGCAAGGGAGCGCGCCCGGTAACTTCGGCGAAGGTGAATGCTCTATTCGACGACGAATCCGCTTGAGCATGAGAGCCCTGTCGTGACAGCCCCGCTCGACGTCAACCTCCTCTGCCCTTCCGGAATCGCGTACTGACTTGCCTCGCCGCGCGGAATCCCGTCGCGATCGCTCCTTCCACCGTTCCCGTCCGCCCTTCGGCGTCGGTCGCCTCACCGGCGAAGAAAAGGGTTCCCTTGACCGGCTTCGCGAGGTCTTTGGCCGCCTCCGAGCCGCCCACCCTGGCGTAGCTGTAGGCGCCGCGGGCGAAAGGATCGCTGTGCCAATCGTGGAGCCAGAGGCCTTCGACGCGCGATTCGATGCGGCGCCGGGAAATCCCCAGCCGCTCGGCCAGATTCCGGATGGCGACGGCGGCGACCTCCTCCGGTGCCTTCCCGGTCAGCTCAACCGCCGGCGGGCCGCCGCTCCAGGCCATGGCGAGGGGAACACGCAGAGGATAGGCGGTCCACCAGACGTTGAACGGACTCCCCCTCAAGTGCAAGAAGCTCAGCCGGTCGAGATCCCCGCCCTTGGGCAGACCGGGCAACGGCCCCTGCCAGGGCAACTCACGGAACCGGACGGCCAGGCGCGTCACGCAGCCCATGGCGAGCCGGCCCAGAGCCTTCCGGAGGCCCGGCGGCTCAGGATGGAACCGGCAGCCTCCCTCGTCGTCCGCGGCGGCCTGCAAGACGCCGAGGGGGAGGGTGACCACGACCGCGCCGGCCTCGACCCGGTTTGTCCGGCCCGACCTGTCCCGCAGGGTCAGCTCGGCCCGGCCGGGCTCCCAGGCGATCTCGACAACCCGCGTCTCCAGATGGATGGCTCCTTCCAGGCCGCGGGCCAGGAAACGAGGAACGCCGTCATAGCCCTGGACGACGCGGCCCATCCGCGCGGCCGATTCGCTGGGGTTCTCCCCGTCTTCGGGAGCGATGGACAGGATTCCGATCTCGTTCGGATCGGCGGCGTGAAATCCCTGGACGAACTCGCGCGTCGCCGTCCGGTCCCGCGCGAGGGAGTGCCCGCCCGGTTTTCCGGCGAGGAAATCCGCGAAGGACCGGTCCGGTCCCTCCGGATCGATCTTCTGGAGGACACGGTCGATGCCCGTCCAATACCGGCGGACCCGCCGTATCCGGCCCTTCTCGGCGCGCCAGTGCTCGCCCTCGACCTCGCAGGCGAGGAGCCGCGCGTCGGTGAGGATGCGCTGGGTCTCGGGCGCCTCGCCATGGATGAATTCGGCGCCCAGCTCGATGGGCACGGGCACCTGCTCGTCGTGGTGGGTGAGAATCCTCCCGCCGATGCGGTCGCGAGACTCGAAGACGGCGACCCGGAAGCCCGCGCGGTGGAGCTCTCTCGCCGCCGCAAGCCCCGCGACGCCCGCACCAACCACCGCGACGTCGAAGCGTTCAGCTCCGATCCCCACGTCACTCCGATCCTGGTCTAGAGCTGAACATTGCGCCTCCACGGTGCCGCCGGGCAGCCGAATGGCCGGACGGCCTGCATTCTATGTTACAGCCCCTCCGCCCCCTTCAACGGCCCTCGTGGAGACGCTCCGCGAGCATCTACGGACAGTAGTTCACGCCGTCCGTGCAGTTGCCCGAGACGAACTGAGAGGGGGCGGGACAGGAATTCCGGTTGAAGCTGCAACACTGCTCGAGACTGGCCCAGCACTGTCCGGAGTAGGAGGTGCTGCCGCAACGCTTCCAGCAGCGGATGGGATCCGACGCCCGCACCTCGCTCACGGCTCCCCCGACGGCCGTCAGTACGATCAAGAGCAGACCAGCGATGCGAAGAATCTTCATGGGGATCGCTCCTTTCTTCTCGCGGCGAGCCAGACCTGGCCCGCCGGCTGTGCTCCTACCCTTGAAGGTGTCTGGCCTGCTTGCCGATGAGCATGGCGGGTCACAATTGTGGAGCCATTGTGCCAGAGTGATTCTCCGTGTTAGTGGGTAAAAATTAGTCCTGTTTGGAGCCCGTTCGTTGACGTACCAGCCAACCAACTGAAGCGCCCAGAGCACCGATCAAGGCTGCGATGAGGGTCGTTTTCATCTCGATAGACATTCTACCCCATCGCGACTCGTTGAGCGTAACACCGTTGAGCCTGACTTCCTTGGCATTTCCACTGACTAGAATCGCACCTTCTTTATTCTCGATCCCTAGCACTGCATTTCCAAGAAGCAGGCTACTTCCTACTCCAAGCTCATAGGGCTCGATGCCTAAGCGCATCATTCCTTCAGCGCCCTGTACTCGCAAGAACTCCGAGCTTGTCAGTGATTTTGCGACAGATTCACAGCTCGAAAGCTGGAAACTCTCTGCTAAATACTTGAAATTTGCGAAGTTATTGGCCTTCAACTGAATAAGGTCGGTTGTATTCTCCTTATTGTAAAGATGGACTCTCTTGCCAGAACTCGTCGTCGTCACAGCGAGAGGCCCATTACTCCAGGAATTGACATACACATCGAAGGTGCCCGTGACCGTAAGCTTACCTCTTGTACCAAAGGGACGGCCAAAAAACGACAGCCTACACTCCTGCGACTCAACTCTATGGATTCTCATAAAATCGAAGCTCGCAAGATCAATATAGAAGGAAACGGGGCCCTTACCATTTGGTACTAACCAAGCTTCAGCCAATCCTCCTCGTATTTCAAAATGGTTATGCTTTATCGGCTGCTTGTCTTTTACTTCTTTGAAAAGCGTCCTCAGCTCCTCAGGCTTCCTGTAATCGGCTAATACGGAAATGCTCGGCAACGCTTTCAGGTGAAGCACTTGACGTTCAAAGGGGAAGTCCAGGGAAGCTGGTAAATCTTTCTCCAGACCGACAGTAACCCACTGGCTCTCGCCCGTATAAATCCATTCTCCCTTAGAACGACTTAAAGAGTGGCCCGGCTTGGAAGAGTCAATCCAGGTCCAATTAGCAAGCTTTACCCAGACCATGGCGGTTGGATGATCAAGAAAGAAATACCAGATCAAATATGGCAATACAAGCACCGCGAGAGCGCACCCTAGAAGAGGACGTCGGTACTTTCCCTGTACCGCCGAAAACGAGAGTTGGCTTGTACCGGCACGTTCGAGAAGGACAGCGCTAGAAGCTAAGATTACTCCTGCGACTACACCACCTACTACATTGATGTTGATGATATAGCCCAGGTCCAGGTGCTCTTGAGATTCTCGAATAACCTGCGCCACATCGATTGCAATAAAGACTATCGAGGCCGCTATCGATGAACCGATTACTTTACGGGGCCAGTCGCGAAACCAGATTGCCGCTAATGCGGCCAGAGATCCCGGCAGGATTCCCCAAACAAGGAGAGACAGGAAAAACGGCGTTGTCTGAGTTGGCCCTAGGCTGCGAAGATAGAGAAAAGCCCACTTAGGCGAACCCCAGTCCCAGATCGTCTCGAACAGGTATTGGCTAAATGGACCGGAGGCAGCAACTATGATCCCGTCAGTCACCAAGATCAGAACAAACAGGATTCTCTTACCCAAGGTTGGGATCTGCTTGGCGACCGCCACTCCCACGCAAAGGACGACTCCAAGGACGACCCACACCACCCACAGCGGGACTAGGTAATTTGGAAGCCATTCCGACATTTCGCTTTCCCCGGTGTACTTTGCAGCAACTGGATGAGGATTCTAGTGGAGAGTGGCCATCCTCTGACAACAGACGTATCAAAAGGCTGCTCAGAGCATCAAGCCCCCTCTTCGTGCTATCCTGTCGTCCAAGAGCAAGACCGGAGAGGCATTCCCCCTCTTGCTTTTTACCGGCCATGCGGAATAAGCTCCTCTCGAGGAACGACTCCGCAAGGGAGCTGTTATGAGTGAGCCAGCCATCGCGCTCGCGCCTCTGCCCTTCGAGCTCGTCTTGGACGACGGAGAGCCTTTGGAGACCGAGTGGCACGTCATCGAGCCTACCTTCCTGTGGGAACTGATCCGCCAGGCCATGGCCGAGCAGGGCAGGACCGACTTCCACGTCGCCGCCAACAATTTCGTGTACTACTCCGTCCAGCAGGCGCGCGAAGTGGCCGAGGAGGTGGCGAAGAACCTGGAGCCACGGGAGCAGAAGGCTTTCCGTGGACCTGACGTCTATTGGGTCGGCAACGTCCCGGATCGTGCGCGCCAGGTCTGGATCGCCTGGGAAGAGGGTGGACGGTTGCCAGATGTCGTCTTCGAGTTCCTTTCCCCTTCTACAGCCCACAAGGACCGCACCGAGAAGCGCGACCTCTATGCCCGGGTTTTCCGCACCGCGGAGTACTTCATGTACGACCCGGAGACGCGCAGGCTGGAGGGCCTGAGGCTCGTCCGCCGGTCCTCCTCCTACCGGCCGATCCTTCCCGATAGCAACGGACGGCTCTGGAGCGAGCAACTCGGAGCGTTCATCGGAATCTGGCACGGCGTGGTCAAGGGCCGGGAGTACGACTGGATTCGACTCTTCCACTCTGATGGAAGCCTGGTACTGACCGAGGCCGAGGCGGAGCGACAGCGGGCCGATACGGAGCGCCAGAGAGCCGACGCGGCCGAAGCCGAGTTGGCCCGCCTGCGGGCCTTGCTCGACAAGCGCGACCAGACCTGAAAAGCCCGCCGGGCCGGTAACGGTAGGCAGCCTGCCCCAAGCCACCTCCCATGCTATCCTGTCGTCCAAGAGCAAGACCGGGGAGGCATTCTCCCTCTTGCTTTTTACTGTCCATGCGGAATAAGCTCCTCCCGAGGAACGACTCCGCAAGGGAGCTGTTATGAGTGAGCCAGCCATCGCGCTCGCGCCTCTGCCCTTCGAGCTCGTCTTGGAGGACGGAGAGCCCTTGGACAACGAGTGGCATACCTATGAGCTGCCCCTCCTGCGGACGCTGATCCGTCAGCTCATGACGGAGCGCGGCAGGACCGACTTCTACACCGGCGCCAATCAGTTCGTGTACTACTCCGTCCAGCAGGCGCGGGAGGTGGCGGAGGAGGTGGCGAAGGGCCTGGATCGAAAGGACCAGAAGGCCTTCCGCGGACCCGACGTCTTCTGGGTCGGCGGCGTGGATCCCAACCGCGAGCGCCAGGTCTGGATCGCCTGGGAGGAGGGCGGACGGCTGCCGGACGTCATCTTCGAGTTCCTGTCCCCCTCCACGGCCCGCAAGGATCGCACCGAGAAGAAAGACCTCTATGCCCGGGTCCTGCGTACGCCCGAGTACTTCATGTACGACCCGGAGACGCGCAGGCTGGAGGGCTTCGGTCTCGCCCGCAGATCCTCCTCCTACCGGCCGATCCTGCCCGATGCCGATGGAAGGGTCTGGAGCGAGCAGCTCGGGGTGTTCGTCGGATTCTGGGAGGGCACCATAGAGGACAAAGAGAGAGTGTGGATCCGGCTCTTCCGCCCCGACGGAAGCCTGGTGCCGACACCGGAAGAGGCCGAGCGCCAGAAGGCCGACGCCGAGCGCCTGCGCGCCGACGCGGCCGAAGCCGAGCTGGCCCGCCTGCGCGCCTTGCTCGACAAGCGCGGCGAAGCCTGAAAAAAGACCCCGCCGGGCCGGACCAACCCGGCGGGGAAACAGTTTGCATCGTCTGTCAAAGAACAAAAACCGACAACGGGTTACGGCTGGCCTTCGGTCTTCTCGACCGGCGGCGGGGCTTCCGGCTCCTCCACCACGATCACCGCCCGGCGGCGCGGGATCCGGACGGGACGGAAGCCGAACTTCGCGACCGACTCGCTCGTGGCGCCGTACTTCGCCTGCAGATGTGCCCGCAGACGTGCTCGGACCTTCTCACCCTCGCGAGTGACCCGCCGCAGCTCGGCGTTGATCTCCCGCGCCTGGCCTCGCAGACCCTCCTGACGCACCTCCAGGGCCCTGGCGTCCGTCAGGAGCTTCTCCATCGCCGCCAGATCCTCCGCGATGTGCGGCATGCTCTCCAACTGCTCCTTGAGAGTGGCCACCGCCACCCCCCAACGACTGAACTTCTCCGCAAACGACTGTCCTCTCGCTGCCATGATCCTCTTCCTTTCGCAAACAGCAACGTCCTATCCAGAAGCGGCGGGAGTGGACGACCCTCTCCCTCGACCGCGGCTGGCCGTTCCGGGGCTGGAATCCGCCCGATTCAGTCCGTGAATCCGCCGGTTTCAGTCGATGAATCCGCCGGTTTCAGTCGCCGAATCCGCCGGTTTCAGTCGATGAATCCGCTGGTTTCAGCCGGTGAATCCGGCGGATTCAGCGAAAGAAGCACCGGTTTCATTCGTTGAATCCGGCGGATTCAGTCCTTGAATCCGCCCGAAAAATCCGTGAAGCGAGCGGCTTCCGTTGCTGGTTTGTACGAACAGGGTTCCAAATGCGTCTATGTAGCGTGCAGAATCAGGGTATAATCCCAGAAGGCGGGCGTATGCGTTGCCGATTCAGCCACGCTGGCGGGAAGGCCCGATGCCGCCGTCCTTCACCCGCTGGAGCAGCAGGATCGACCGGGCTTCGACGGTGATCTCCGCGCCGGCCTCGTGGATCTCCCGGCTTCGGCTGTCCGGGACCGCCTCGGTGGTGTCGATGACCTTGGCCCAGCGTTCTCCCCACTCGGGGCGCGGCGGGAGGCGGAAGGCCAGAGGCTCGTGGTGGGCGTTGAAGAGGATGTAGAAGCTGTCGTCCACCACCCGCTCGCCCCGGACGTCGAGGCTGGGGATGGCCTCGCCGTTGAGGAAGACGCCCAGCGATTTGGCGAAGCCCTTCTGCCAGTCCTCGTGGGTCATCATCTCACCGTCGGGACGGAACCAGCCGATGTCCCGCACCCCTTCGCCGTGGATGCGGGCGCCCAGGAACCAGCGGCGGCGGCGGAAGACGGGGTGCTCCCGCCGGCAGGCGATCAGGCGGGTGGTGAATTCCAGGAGGTCCCGGTCGACGTGGTCCCAGTCGAACCAGGAGACCTCGTTGTCCTGGCAGTAGGCGTTGTTGTTGCCCCCCTGGGTGCGGCCGATCTCGTCGCCGCCCAGGAGCATGGGGATGCCCTGGGAGAGGAAGAGGGTGGTGAGGAAGTTGCGCTGCTGGCGGGCGCGCAGGGCGTTGATCCCCGGGTCGTCCGTGGGACCCTCGACGCCGCAGTTCCAGGAGCGGTTGTGGCTCTCGCCGTCGCGGTTGTCCTCGCCGTTGGCCTCGTTGTGCTTGTCGTTGTAGGAGACGAGGTCGCGCAGGGTGAAGCCGTCGTGGGCGGTGACGAAGTTGATGCTGGCCGAGGGGCGGCGGCCGGTGGTGGCGTAGAGGTCGGAGCTGCCGGTGAGGCGGTAGGCGAATTCGTCGAGAGTGCCCTCGGCGCCGCGCCAGAAGTCGCGGACGTGGTCGCGGTATTTGCCGTTCCACTCCGACCACAGCGGCGGGAAGTTGCCCACCTGGTAGCCCCCCTCCCCCACGTCCCAGGGCTCGGCGATGAGCTTGACCTGGCTGATGACCGGGTCCTGCTGGATGATGTCGAAGAAGGCCGAGAGGCGGTCGACGTCGTGGAGCTCGCGGGCCAGGGTGGCGGCGAGGTCGAAGCGGAAGCCGTCGACGTGCATCTCCAGCACCCAGTAGCGCAGGGAGTCCATGATGAGCTGCAGGACGTGCGGGTGCCGCATGTTGAGGCTGTTGCCGGTGCCGGTGTAGTCCATGTAGTAGCGGCGGTCGTCGGGCACCAGGCGGTAGTAGGCGGCGTTGTCGATCCCCTTCATGGAGAGGACCGGCCCCATGTGGTTGCCCTCGGCGGTGTGGTTGTAGACGACGTCGAGGATGACCTCGATGCCCTCCTGGTGGAGGGTCCTGACCATCTGCTTGAACTCCTGCACCTGTTGGCCGACGAAGCCGCCGGCCGCGGCGTAGTCGTCGTGCGGCGCCAGGTAGCCGATGGAGTTGTAGCCCCAGTAGTTGCGCAGCCCGCGATCGAGCAGGACGCTGTCCTGGATGAAGTGATGGACGGGCATCAGCTCGACGGCGGTGATCCCCAGCCGCTTGAGGTGGCCGACGGCCGCCGGATGGGCGAGCCCCGCGTAGGTGCCCCGCAGCTCTTCCGGGATGTCCGGATGCCGTTCCGTGAATCCCTTGACGTGGACCTCGTAGATGATGGTCTCGTGATTGGGGATGCGCGGCGGCCGGTCGTTGCCCCAGTCGAAGAAGGGATTGGTGACGACGCATTTGGGCATGAAGGCGGCGCTGTCGAGGTCGTTCTTCGAGTCGTCCGGCTGGCCGAAGTGGTAGGGGAAGACGGACTCGTTCCACCGCACCTCGCCCTCGATGGCCTTGGCGTAGGGATCGAGGAGGAGCTTGGCGGGATTGCAACGGTGCCCCTCGGCGGGATTCCAGGGTCCGTGGACGCGGAAGCCGTAGCGCTGGCCGGGCGCGACGTTGGGCAGGTAGCCGTGCCAGCAGAAGGCGGTGACCTCGGGCAGCTCGACGCGCGTCTCCTCGCCCGCCTCGTTGAACAGGCAGAGCTCGACCCGCTCCGCCACCTCGGAGAACAGGGAGAAGTTCGTCCCCGCGCCGTCGTAGGTGGCGCCCAGGGGATAGGGGGATCCTGGATAGATTTTCATGGCACCCTCGCTCGCGGACATCGTACGCCGGATCGGCGGGGAGGGGGTTGCAAATCCTGGACCTTGCAGGGGCCCAGAGGACACCAGGGACACCAAAGACACCAAGGACCTCAAGGACGGACGAAGATCGTCCCTGGTGTCCCTGGTGTCCCTGGTGTCCTTGGTGTCCTTCTCCCCTCTCTTCCGGTGGCGGAGGAAGAGAGGGGCCAGGTGGTGAGGCTCGGGCGGCCGTGCCTCGGCCTACCGGATGGGATCGAGGCGGATGCGGAAGTTCACCACGTTTCCCCATACCGGCACGGAGTTGAAACTCGTGACGGGCGCGAACCAGGAGAGAATCGCCCGCGCGTTGAGGGTCAGGGTCCGCGTCTTCGTCATGACAGGATTGCCTCCCGGACCGGTGCGCATGAAGCACTTGTCTGAGAGGCTGCCGGGAGGGTCGATGTCCCGGTAGACGGCGTACTGCCAAACCGGTGGCGCTCCAGCTACCTCGTCATGCATGTGGACGATGCCGAGGCCGACCGCTTCGTCGGCGGAGTAAGACCCGCTGCAGTCCCAGTCCACCCAAAAGCTGACGAACTCGTGAGTGGCGCGACCCGTGGGAGCGCCTCCATACCCGCCCGTACTCTTGATGTTCACGATGCACTCGAGGCGCGTCTCCTGCGGATAGAAACCGCAGGCCGCGATCTCTTCGAAGCTCTTGATGCTCTGGGCGGCAGCCTTGCCTGGCGCGTTCGAAAACTGGCTGAACAGTTTCTCCGCTTCCGCGAGGTTCCCACGGTTGAGGGCCTCGATGATACGGCTCCGATTGGGATCGCTCGCGGGCTCAGGCCGGATTTCATCCTGCACAGGCTTCACTTCCTGCGCGGCGCATGGCAGCGCCGTCATAGCGAAACCGAGGATGAGAAGTCCCTTGAGGGTGGAAGAGAGTAATGTTTTCATCTGGAACCTCCATTCCTATTTTCCTTGGTAGATCGATCTTGTTCGATCCACACCTCCTTAAATCCACCCGGACGCGAGATGTTTAAAGCGATTTTCATTTTCTTGGGACTGGTATAAAAAAACGGCCGTCCCTGGGTAGGGACGGCCGCTCGGAAAAGGAAATGTGATCGCTGATCGATTCGCTACGGATCGATGAACCACCAGGTGATCCGCCCCACCTCCTCGCCGCGCCAGAGTTGGCGGATGGCGAGGCTGTGGCCGCGGAGGCTGGCGTTTGTGCCGACCTCCACGCGGAAGGCGGCGTGCGCGCAGGCCCCGGGCGCGAGCGCCACCCCCTTCAAGGCCGTCCGCGGACGGCGCGGCAGGCTGAGCACACCGGAGCCGTTCGCGAGCCAGGGCTGGCGCTGGCGGAGCTTGGCGGCGAGCGCGGGAGGGACGATGAGGGTCACCTCGACGCCGGCCGGCAGCCGCTGGATCACTTCGAAATCGAAGTGGCGGATGCGGTCCGGCGTGCCCGCGAACAGGAAAGCCAGCGTCATGTCGGATTTGGCCAGGATCGGGTGGACGTTGCGCCAGGTCACGCCCCGGCCGCGCAGGAACGATCGGAACGCGGCCCAGTCGAAATACGGCGGCCCCGGCGGCAAGGCGGAGGTCCGTTCGTAACCCGAAGTGACGTACGAAGTCTTTTTCCACGGACGCTGGACCGCCAGGAAGCTGAAAGCCGGCACGATGTCCTGCGCGATCCCCGGCAGCCAGGACGAGCTCGCCTGGGGTCCTTCCTCCACCCCTTCCAGCAGCCACTTCTGCGGGAGATCGTTGACGGGAAGAGCGTCCGACACGGTGAGGGTGTCGCCCTGGGGGATCGCCTGGACGCTGAGCGGGCAGATGGGCATCCAGCGCTCCGGCGTGATGAGGGTGGCGGCCGGACTGGCGAACAGCTCGACTCTCGCCTTTCCTTCCTCTCCGCCCCGATTGCGCAGACGGATGTAGAGGTCGTTGCCAGGCGTGTAGAGATGGTCCGGATGGTCGGGATCGATAGGGTTCCCGAGCGCCGGATGATTGGCCCTGGGACCTTCTCCGAAACGCTGGGCCGCGGTCTGGCCCGGCGCCCCCTGGGTCCAGATGATGATGTCGGGGCTGGAGCTGATCTCGTCGTCCGGGCCGAGCGCGGAGCCGTCGTCGCCCACGGAGCGGCGCATATAGACGTCCTCGACGAGTTGCAGCCGGCCGCGGACGACGGCTTTGAGGTCGGGCATGACGCCGATGAAGCCGGGGACGTTGGGGCCCTGGCGGGTGCCGGTGGCGGGGTCCGAAAGCAGGGACCGCATGGCGCGCGGATCCAGCAGAAAACCGGCCTGCTTCTTGTGGAGGGCCTGCACCAGGGCGGCGGCGCCGGCGATGATGGGCGAGGCGCTGGAGGTGCCGTTGAAGGAGTTGGTGTAGAAGTCGGTCACGGCCGTTCCGGCGAGGTCGCCGAAGCCGCAGGTGGTCACGGCCTCTCCCCACGCGAAGCAGTCGAGGCGCGAGCCGTAGTTGGAGAACGGCGCCCGGTCGTGCGGCAGGCTGGCGCGGGCGGCGCCGACCATGACCGCCCCCGAGTCGCGGAAGCGGGAAGAGGCGCGGGCGAGGCTCCGCCCGGTGGCCGGATCGGCGTAGGCGTCGAGGTCGAAGCCGCCGTTGCCGGCCGCCTCGATGACGATGACGCCGCAACCCGAAGCCAGGCGGATGGCGTCGAAATTGGCTTCGTCCACCTCGGCGGGCAGGCGTCCGAGCTGGACCTCGAGCAGCAGGATGTCGCCCGCCTTGAGAGGGCCGGCGGCCGGCTGCGCCGCCAGCGCCTGCGCGATGGCCGCCGCCACGTGGCCGTTGGTGCCCCGGAAAGGATGGTCTTCGTCCTTGTCCCGGTAGTGCGAGGCGAGCGCGAGCTGGCCGAGGCCGGCGGCGGCCCCCTTGACGCCCTGGGGGCTCTTGCCGGCCGCCGCCAGTTGGCCGAGGACGGCGGTGCCGTGGTGGCCGGGGACTCCCTCGTCTTCGGCCCGGTTGACGCCGTAGATGAAGCCCGGCAGCACGTTCTCGTTTTTGAGATCCTGGTGATCGGGGTTCCAGTGCTGCTCCAGATCGCAGATCGTGAGCGGGTCCGCCGCCGCCTCGGTGCTGGTGCCGCTGAGGCTCTCCCAGGCCCAGAAGGCGCCGATGCCCAGGGGGGCGTCGTCGAGGTATCCCTGGTCCTCGGCGAAGGTCTGGCCGCTTCGTGCCGTCTGAGGATCGCCGGAGGCGAGCTCGCGGTAGGCCAGGTCCACCTCAGCCAGCCGGTTGAGCTCCTTCACCACCTCGTCCACGCTGCCGGGCTCATCCCGCAGGTCGAGCCGCCAGTAGGCGTTGAGGCTGTGCAGGGGCGGGAAGGGGGAGACGGCGGTCCGCTCTTCCAGGTCCCGGATCGCCTGGATCGCCTGGGCGCGGGGCAGCGGACCCCACGCTCCATATCCCCCCGGCCCTCGCCCTTGAAGCTCCACCAGCGGCCGGGAGGTCAGGTGGCGTGTCTCCTCTTCCACCTGCTCGAGCTGGACCTCCGTTTCCTTTTTCTTGAAGGGCAGCTCCAGCACGGCCTTGAGACCGGGGAGCGGCCGGTCCTGGCGGTTGGCCAGCTCCCACAGGCTTCCGGCGTCCGGATTGATCCCCGGAGCCATCCGCACGATGACGAAGCCGCTGAAGTCGCTCGACGCGACGAACGGATGAGGCGTGGCGGTCCCGCTCTCGGGCCGCGGGCCGGCTGCCTCTCCACAGCAGCAGCAACAGGAGGAGGCGTGAACGACGGTCGAGGTCCCGCCGGTGGTATAGCCGAGCCCGCTCGGGTCGTCGACCGGCGGCAGGACGTAGTTCGACCCTGGATCGTCGACGGGAGGGAGCACGTAATTGGTGCCCGGATCGTCGACCGGGGGCAGCACATAGTTGGTACCCGGGTCGTCGACCGGGGGCAGCACGTAATTGGTGGCGGGATCGTCGCCCGTCCGGCTCGAGCTGTTCGCTCCCGCGCGGCGGGACGCGGCCCTGGAGTCTTCGTGGATGGTGATGTGCAGACAGCGGTTCATGAGGTCTCCTTTGTCGCCTCGGCTCTGAACATCCCTTTCAATCCCCTATGGCACCGAAAGGGTGCGCGGACGCTCAGGGTGCGAACGGCGGCAGGGGACGCCAGTCGCCCAGCAGGACGAAGCCGGCCCACTGATAGGGACGCCGGCCCTGTCGCCGGAGCGTCCGCTGCGCTTCCTGGAGCGCCCTGGCTGGCGGCAGACCCTGGAAGAGGCCGCGGTAGAAGACGGTGATCAGCTCGCTGGCGCTCTGGTCCTCGACTTCCCAGAGGCTCACCAGCACGCGGGCGGCCCCGGCGTAGAGGAAGGCGCGGGGCAGGCCGCTGACCAGGCCTTCGCCGGGCACGTCGCGGCCCAGCGCGGTTTCGCAGGCGGAGAGCGTCACCAGCTCCGCGGGCAGGTCGAGGTCGTAGATCTCGTGCGCGGGCAGAGAGCCTCCCCGGGCGAGGGCGAGCGAGGAGAGCAGGGGCTGCTCGGGATTGAGGATGCCGTGGGTGGCGAAGTGAAGGATGCGGAAGCCCCGCAGGGCGCCGCCGGTCACGGTCTGGCGGGAAGCGGCAGGACCGGTGGCCAGGAAGAACCTGCCGGCGGGCAGTCCCTTCGTAATGGCCGCCGCCTCTCGCGCCGTCCCGGGAAGGCGCCGGAGGTTCTGGCCAGGGGTGTAGGCCGGATCGGCGACCACGGCCAGCCATCCCGAAGCGGGCTGGCGCCCGGCCAGCAGGCGGCGCTGGGTGATGAGAGCCGCGGCGGAAGGCAGGGAGACGATCTCGTGGGAGTCCACCAGGGCGGGCGCCCGCTCGCAGGCTTCCGGACCGCCGGGGACGGGCAGGGCGGCGAACGGCAGGACCTCCAGGGCGCCGTCCGCGACGACGACGATCCGTTGCCGGCCGAGGGAGGCCGCCACCGGCCCCAGGAGCGTCCGGCTCAGCTCGCAGAGGGAGGGCGGATTGCGGCCGGGCCACTCCATGCTCCGCAGTCCGTTGGCGACTTCCAGGACCCTGGGCTCGATCTCGCGCCGCGGCGGCAGCCGGGCGGCGGCGACGGCGTCGCGGGTCACCGTCCAGACGGTGCTCGCCCTCTCGCCCAGCCGGTATTCCAGCAGGACGGTGCCGTCGTCCAGCAGCTCCCGCCGGGCGGCGGCGGAGAGCGGCTCGGAGCGGGTGAGGGAGGCGTACAGAGGGCTGCCGCGGCGGAGATCGCCCCGCAGGGTCTCCAACTCCGCTACTTTGGCGTCGAGGGCCGCCTGGATGTTCCGCAGCTTCTCCGGCCTGGATTCGCTGGACACCAGACGTTGTGCCTCCAGGTCGTTGAGCCGGCGCTGGAGCTCTCTCTCGCGCGCGATCAGAGCGGCGGGAGCGGTTCGCCGCAGACCGGCGCCGGCTTCCGCCAGCAGGTCTCCCAGGGCGCGGGAGCGGGCGCGTTCGGCCGTGGCCCAGGCCTCGTCCGCGGCCCCCATCTCCAGCAGGAGCTCGATGTGAGTGTCGAACCAACCCTGGACGCCGGAGAAGAAGGAGGTCCGCAGGTCCTCGCGGAGCACCGTGGGCCGCACTCCCTCGGTGATCTCCAGAGCCGCCTGGATCGCCTCGCGGGCCGCTCGAAGGTCCCCGAGGCCGCGGTCGGCGTGGGCGACGCCCATCAGACTCTCGGCGCGCCCCATGTGGTCGCCCAGACCGGCATAGAGCGCCTCGCAACGCTGGTAGCTCGCCCTGGCCCCGATGAAGTCACCGCGCTTCTCCGCTAAACCGGCGTTTAGCAGTCGGACCGTGGGCTCGGAGCGCAGGCAGGTCCTCGATTCCACGGTCCGCAGCGCCTCGCCCATACGCGCGTCGGCGGCCGGCCGCGCTCCCTTCCCCTCCTCCACCAGGGCGAGGCGCGCGAGGAAGACGGCGCTTTCGCAGGCTCTATCCTGCCGCAGCTCCAGAGCCTTCTCGAAGTATCGACGCGCTTCGTCGAGCCGTCCTTGTTCATAGGCGAGCCTTCCGAGCTGGCTGGCGGTGGCGGCCCTGTCGGGCTTGGCATCCGTCCTGAACGTATTCCAGGCCTCCAGGAGCAGCTCGCCGCCGCGCCGCTCGTCGTGCAGGTAACGGGCATGGAGCACGCCGAGCTGGTGCAGGGTTTTGGGCCGTTGGGGATGGCCTTCCGGCCACAGCTTCAGCGCTTCGTCGTAGAGATCGAGAGCCGCCTGCAGCTCGCCCTGCCTCTGGCGGGCCTGACCCAGTCCGTGAAAGGCCGTGGCCGCGCTCAACCGGTCGTTCGCCCGCCGCGCCAGGGAAGCGGCGCGGGTGAGCTCTCCAGCGGCCCCCTCGGTATCCCCCAGCGGCAGCAGGTTGGCGGCCAGACTGTTGCGGGCGAGCGCCTCCCAGCGAGGATTGCCAGACCGCGCGAAGACGGCCGCCGCCTCGCGGTAGAGGTCGGCCGACGCCTGCCACTGGCGCTGATCGAAGCGCTGCCGGGCCATGCGCGCCAGGACCTCGCCTTCCAGGGCCGTCTCGCCCAGCTCCCGCCAGGTGGCGAGGGCCGCCGTCCAGCGCGCCATGGCGGTGTCCGGCTCCAGGCCCTCGGCGCCGGTGAAGCTCCGGTAGGCGGCGGCGGAGCGGCGGTCGGCTTCCGAGGCCGGGCGCAACGCCTCGACGCGGGCCCCGTAGCGGCCGGGGCCGCTCCCGTCCAGCCCCTGGACGACGAGGCGATGGTCGCCGGACCGCTCGGCTACCGCCAGCACCAGCTCCAGGCCGCGGTCGTCGATCAGCCGGTCGGCTTTCAGCACCTCGGCGCCGCCGGGATCTTCGAGGACGACGGCGGCGTCGATCCCCCGCTGGTCCACCACCAGGCGGAGGAGGTCGCCCTGCCGCAGAGGCAGCCGGTAGCGGTGGACCTCGCCGCCGGCGAGAGCCGCCTCGACCTCGCCGCCGCCGGAGCGCAGCTCGCCGGCGGGCCAGTCGCGGACCGCGCCGGCCGGCGGTGACGGGGGCGGGCGGTCCTCCGGCCGGCAGGCGGCGAGCGCCAGCGGCAGGGCGCAGAGGAGCGCCAGCGGCCCCAGGATCCGGTCAGCCGCCATCGATGGTGACCCGGAAGCGGCGCTCCTCGACTTCATGCCCGGGCTCACAGCCGTGGAGGCGCAGGGTGTAGGTCCCCGGCGCGGGTCGCGGCAGGACCAGGCTGACGTTTCCCAGCGGATCGGGCGTCAGCTTCTCGATGGTCCTCCTGCCTCCCGGTTCATCGAGCTCGGCCTTGTACTCGGGACAGACGGAGGCCGGATGGAGCAACGGGCGCAAGGGCTGACCGGGAGCCAGCGCGTACGACGGCTCCGCCGCGCGCACCGTGGCGAGCTCGGCGGTCAAGGGGTTGGGCAACGGGCGGCTCAGCTCTGCCTGGAAACGCCCGTAGAGGCCGAGGGTGCAGACCAGCAGCGCCGCGGCGGCGATGGACGGCAGCAGCGTCCACAGGCGGCGGGGGCGGGGCGGAGCAGCGGCGGGCAGCCGGCGCTCGAAGTCGCGCCAGCCGGCCAGCGTCCCCAACTCCCGCGGCCGCTCGCCCGCCTCGGCACCGGCGGCTTCGAGATCGGCCAGGTCGAGCAGCGCGCGGCTGGCCTCCGGGCTCGCCGCCACCCGCCGGGACATCCGCTCCTCCTCTTCCGGATCGAGGCGCCCGGCCAGGAAGTCGAGCAGCTCCTCGGGCTCGGGCGGTCCGGCATCGCCGGCGCCGGCGCGGGCCTCCTCGGCCAGGGCGGCGATCAGGGCTTCGCGGTCGGTGGGCGGTCGGGTCATGACTCTTTCAGACCTCCAGGTCGCCGAAGGCGAAGCCGGCCAGTTTTTCCTGCAGCTTCTTGCGGGCCCGGAAGAGATGGGCCTTCACCGTTTCGATCGAGATCTTCTTCACCGTCGCGATCTCTTGGTACGCAAGCTGATGGTAGAGCCGCAGAGTCAGACAGTCGCGCATCTGCTCGGGCAGCTCGGCCACCGCGGCGCGCAGGGCCCGCCAGCGTTCCTCGTCCAGCAGGCTTTCGAGCTGGCGGCCCGGCACGGCGAGGAGGGGATCGGGATTTTCCATGGCGTCGTGGGACACCTCCACGGCCGCCCGTTTCGTCGCGGCGGCGCTCCGCAAGCGTTTCAGCCAGGTCGTGGTGGCGGCGCGGTACAGCCAGGCGGTGAAGAGCTGGCGGTGCTCGTAGCCGTCCAGTCCCTTGTAAATCCCGAGGAAGGTCTCCTGGGTGAGGTCGAGGCAGTCTTCGGGAGAGAACCCCTTGCGGGCGAAGAAGCGCTCGACGGCCCGGAAGTAGGTCTCGTAGAGGAACCGGAAGGCCTCCTGGCGGTTCGTGCCTTCCTGGAACTGGCGGATCGCTCGCTCGACCCGGTCCGGGCCGGGTTTCACGCTCTCAGGCAAGCCAGCCATCGCAGACGAGTCGGTGACCGGTCCGGGCATCGAGCTGTCTCCGGCGACCTACGGCAGTCGCTGTCTACGTTTCGGATCGATTATCTCACGTCCGGAGGCGGAAACATTCAGTTTCCGGCAGCTTTCTTTTATAGCTGATGCTCGATAACATGACTCGTTCGTCTTCGCCGCCCGGAGGGGAATTTCCCTTCCGGGCGGCATTCCTCTACCATGGCGAGGTCCTCAGTCCCCCCGCCGCCCGGCGGGGAACGTCCAATCTTCTCCACACCTGGAAAGGAGTCATGAGATGAAGGTCAAGATGTTGGCTCTGGCTCTCGGACTGACGGCCCTGGCCCTGACGGCGCCCCCCACCGCCGCCGCCCCTACCTGCGAGGCGCAGTGCCGCGCCAACAACGGTCGCTGCCAGCAGATCTGCCGGCAGAACCCGTGCCTGATCTCCTGCGAGGACCAGCTCCGGTTCTGCCTCGCGGGCTGCACCGCCGGCTAAGGGACTCGGAGAATCCTGCCCACGAGGCGAGGGGCTCCGTCCCCTCGCCCTCTTCCATTTATAGAAATTCTTCGATAACATATTTGATCTCAAGTCCTCCGCCGCCCTTGCAGGTCCATCCTGTGGCGGAGATTCCCGACGAACGCAAACCTTTGAAGGAGACTCCTATGCGTAAGATCAAGATGCTTGCCCTCGCCATGGGCATGACGGCCCTCGCTTTCACCGCCAACCAGGGCACGGCCCAGACCTCCTGCGAGCGGCAGTGTTACGCCGACTACCCGACCTGCCAGCGGATCTGCAGCAAGAACCCCTGCCTGATCTCCTGCGAAGACCAGCTCCGGTTCTGCCTCCAGGGCTGCGGCAGCGCGAGCTAGGAAAACCTTAGAGCAACTTGCGCATGAGGTGAGGGGGTCCGCCCCCTCGCCTCGTTCCTTCCCCGGGCAGTTCATGAAGAGCTGTCCTTCTCTGTAGGAGTGAATCGATGCGCAAGATGATGTTCCTGGCCGCGATGGGCCTCTCGATGCTCGCTTTCCAGTCCAAGGGCGCGGTCGCTGGGACCTGTGAAGAGAAGTGTTACATCGACGACCGTGCGTGCCACGCGGTCTGCGACTACAACCCCTGCTTCGTGGCCTGCGAGACGCTGCTCGACATCTGCCTCAAGAACTGCGGCAGCGCGTCCTAGTCCCTGAACCCTCCCGGGCGGGTCCGCGTCCCGGGCCCGCCCGATCCCTCACCCCCTGGCCCCCTCTCCCGACCCCTCCCTCCCACACCACACCGGGAGAGGGGGAAAGGTTTGTCTGGTTTTGGCTTCTCTCGGCTAACTTCTCCTCCTCTCCCGGTGGGGGCGGGAGGGAGGGGTCGGGAGAGGAGGCCGGGAGGTGAGGGCCTACCAGCCCATCCGCCGGCGCAGCGACTCGACGTGCGCCGTGTGGTGGGCGCCGTGCCAGGCGTAGAGCCCCAGGAGCTGGTTGAGGTTGATCTCCCCGAGGTCGGGGTGCTGGACGGTCTTGCCGTAGTCCGCGGCGGGGAGGGCGCGCAGCAGGGCGACCCAGCGCCGGTGCAGGGCGTCGAGGAGGTCCAGGGAGACCTCGACGGGCAGGGAGCGGGCGTCGGGCAGCTCGGCCCAGCGGCCCTCGTCGTAGGTCTTGATCCGGGGCTGGTCCTCGGTCAACCCCCAGCGGAAGCGGATGTAGGCGTTCATGTGGCTGTCAGGCACGTGGTGCACGACCTGGCGGACCGTCCAGCCGCCGGGGCGGTAGGGGGTGTTCAACTGCTCGTCGTTCAGCCCCTGGACGGCGGCGCGCAGCCGGGCCGGCGTCTCCGCGATCCAGCCGATCAGCTCCCGGCGGCGCTCCTCGCTGAGCTCCGCTTCCATCTCCGCCTTGCCGATGGGATACCGCAGGTCGGTCATGGTCGTCTCTCCTTGATCGCAGCATAGCTTGCGAAGCCGCTCGCCGGAAAGGTATGATTGCGGCAGTCTTTCAAGGACGCCAGAAGACTTACGCCCTGCGGGGAGGACTCTGTCCTCTTCCGGAGGAGATTTCGCTCAGGGAGAGAAACGCATGAGCCAGGTCCAGAGTTATCAGATCGGCAAGCACTTCACCACGCTTGAAGAGCCGGACATCATCTATATGAAGCTGGTGGGGAGCGTCAGCAACGACGAGGTCAAGGTCATCAACAGAGCCCACCTCGAATACGGCGATCTCGGCAAGACTCTCTACTATCTGATCGACCTCTCGGAGCTGGAGAACCTGGCGCCGCAGGTGCGCAAGGAGGCCTCGGACACCGTCAAGCGCCTGCCCTTGCGGGGGACGGCGATCTACGGGGCGCCGCTGAAGGCCAAGGTCCTGGCCAAGCTCATGTTGACCGCGTCCAACATGTTCCGGGGCGGCAAGAACCCCAATCCCGTGGAGTTCTGGGACACCGAGGAAGATGCCCGGGCCTGGATCGCCAAGCGGCGCGCCGAGCCCTCCTGAGAAGAGGCGCCGTGACGCTGGCACAGCGCTTGCGGCTGAATCGGTCGTCATGCGATCGAGGAGGCCATCATGAGAAGCAACGTTGGAACGATTGAACGTTGGGTTTCGGCGGCGGCCGGCGGCGCGCTGCTGGCCTATGCGATACGCCGCGAGCCCCGGTGGTCGCCCCTTTCGGGAGCGCTGGCCCTGGGCGCGGCGACGCTGCTGTTCCGTGGCGCCACCGGGTTCTGCCCGGTCTATGGCGCCCTGGGACTGAGCACCGCGGATCTGGACGAAGACTGGCGGAGGCCGCTCTCGCGCCCGCGCGGCGCCGAGGAAAAGCTCTTCCGCGGTAAATGGCCCCTCCCGGAGGGAGCCCGTCCCATCCGTGCGGGGAGGGTGGATCATGAGCTGGTGGACGAGGCCTCGATCGAGTCCTTCCCCGCCAGCGATCCCCCGTCCTTCACACCGGGCCGGGTCGGCTGAGGGTGTCCTGCAGTCTTTCGATTTGCTGGGGATTGCTGAAGTACTCTTCCTTGCTATAATCGGGGCCACCTTTTCGGTTGCCTTCGTCAGCGTTTCCTGGAGGAGAGCACATGGCGAATCCCAGGTTCTTCAGGAGCAACGAGTGTGGGCGGCAATTCACCGCGCTGGAGCTTCCCGACATCGTCTATCTCAAGCTCACAGGCAAGGTCTCGCTCGAAGAGTGCCGGATGATCAACAAGGCCAACTTCGAGTACGCGGAACACCTCAGCTACTTCTTCTACCTGGTCGATCTCGCGGAGCTCGAGGACCTTCCCCCGGCCGTGCGCCGGGAAGCCTCGGAGACGGTCAAGAACCTCCCCGCGCGCGGCACCGTGCTCATCCACGCGCCGCTGCGGGCGCGCGTGCTGGCCAAGCTCCTGCTGACCGCCGCCAACCTGTTCCGCCGCGGCCCCGAGAGCAATCCGGTGGTGTTCGCGGACACCGAGGAGGAGGCGCGAGCCTGGTTCGATAAGCGGCGCCAGCAGATCGCGGCCGCCGCCTGAGCGCGTTCTTCAGCAGGTGCGGGTAGCTGGGAATTCAATTATCTCCCTCGAAGAATTTAATATTCACCAGGTGGATTATTACACTCTTGCCAAAGATCTCTCCAGTCGGTAGAGTGGTCCATCAAAGTCAGCCAACTTGAGAGAGGTCGTATGACCATCGAGATCCAAGGAGTCGCGCCCAGGCCGCGCGAACGCAAGCTCCCTCCCGGTCCGCGCGGGGTTCCGCTGGTCGGAGTCCTCCCCCAGATGGTCCGCGATCCGGCCGGGTTCTGCACCCGGACGATGCTGGAGTTCAACGACCTGGTCCGCCTCAACATCGGGTTCGCTTCGATCTATCTGGTCACGATGCCCGAGCACGTCCGCCACGTCCTGGTGGACCACGACGAGAATTACTGGAAGGGCACGCTCTTCAACCGCGCCCGCTTCCTCTTCGGCCAGGGACTGGTGCTGAACGAAGGCCAGAGCTGGCGGCGCCAGCGACGCCTCATGCAGCCGGCGTTCGCCCACCGCCGCGTCGCCTCCCTGGTTCCGATCATCGCCGAGGTCGTGGAGCAGCGCCTGGCCACCTGGGAGGCCGCCTGCGCCGCCGGCCGGCCGCTCGACGTCGGCAAGGAGATGATGTTCCTCACCCTGCGGATCATCGCCAAGACGATGTTCAGCCTGAGCATCAGCGACTCCGAGCTCGACCGCATGGCGCGGGCTTTCAACACCGCGCTGGAGCACATGACGCTGCGGATGTTCACGTTCTTCCTGCCGGAATGGGCTCCCCTGAAGGGGAAGCGCGCCTGCCGGGAGGCCGTGGCCACGCTCGAAGAGATCACCTACCGCATCATCCGCGAGCGGCGGCAGAGCGGCCAGGAGCCGGACGACCTGCTCACCATGCTGCTCGCGGCGCGGGATGAAGACGGCCAGGGGATGACCGACCTGGAGATCCGCGACGAGGTGATGACCACCCTCTTCGGCGGCTACGAGGCCACGGCCGACGCCCTGAGCTGGAGCTGGTACCTGCTGGAACAGAACCCGGAAGCCGACGCCCGGATGCGCGGCGAGGTGGCCGCGGCCACCGGCGGCCGGACGCCGGTGTTCGAGGAGCTCACCCAACTCGCCTACACGTCGCAGGTGGCCGAGGAGTCGATGCGCCTGTTCCCGCCGTTCTGGTTCTGGACCCGCACGGCCTACAACGACGACGAGATCGGCGGCCATCTCGTCCCGGGCAAGTCCCTGATCCTGCTCTGCCCCTACGCCACCCACCGGCACCCCGCCTTCTGGGAGGAGCCCGAGGCGTTCCGCCCCGAGCGCTTCGCGGGGGAGCGTCCCAACCGGCCGCGGGAGGCCTACTTCCCCTTCGGCTCCGGACAGCGGATGTGCATCGGGCGGCATCTCGCCATGCTGGAGATGCAGCTCATCCTCGCCATGGTGTCGCAGCGCTACCGGCCGCGCCTCGCGCCCGGCCGCTCCGTCATTCCCAAAGCGGGCACCTCGCTGCGGGCCAAGGACGGGCTGTGGATGATCCCGGAGCGGGCGTGAAGACCTCATGTCCCGCTTTTTCATCCTGTTGACACTTCTATTGCAGGACTACTGACAAGTTGAGCGTCCGGGTTGACGCCATGGGTCAACCGGCGTAGCATCGCTCGGACTTTCGAGCAGCGACACTTTTGGTTTTTCTCGCGTGCCCCGCGGGACGCGGAGTCTTGGGGAACGGCTGTGCGCCGTCAGCTCCGTCGACCGCGAGGCTGAACATCCATTTTTTCCTGGGGGGACTGCAAAATGACGGTCGATTCTCTTTCCCACGTCACCACCGAAGACTTCGCTCCCGCTCCGGACCAGATGCCGCCGATGCCGCCGCCGGCGGTGTTGATGCAGATGATGGACGGCATCAAGGTCACGCAGCTCATCCACGTCGCGGCCAAGCTCGGCATCGCCGACATGCTGTGCGACGGTCCGAAGAACAGCCAGGAGATGGCCGCGGCCGCCGGCGTGCATCCGGGCGCCCTCTACCGCGTGCTGCGCGCGCTGGCGGGGCTCGGCATCTTCCGCGAGGTCGAAGAAGGCCGCTTCGATCTGACGCCCCTGGCGGAGCCCCTGCGCAGCGACATCCCCGGCTCGCTGCGCTCCTGGGCGATCGTCTGCGGCGAGGACTGGCACACCCGCATGTGGGCCGGCATCCTCTACAGCGTCAAGACGGGCCTGGGCGCCTTCCCCTACGCGCACGGCATGGGCGCGTTCGAATACTTCCAGCAGCACCCGGAGAAGGGCGCCGTCTTCTACGAGGCGATGACCAATCTCACGGCGCAGGTCTCGGCCGCCGTGCTGGCGGCGTACGACTTCTCGGGTTTCGAGCGGATCGTCGACGTGGGCTGCGGCAACGGCACGCTCACCACGGCCATCCTCAATGCCTATCCCCATCTGAAGAGCACGCTGTTCGACCTGCCCCACGTGATCGGCATGGCGCGCGGCGTGATGGAGGCGGACGGCCTGGCCGACCGCTGCGACTTCGTGGCCGGCGATTTCTTCGAAGCCGTGGCGCCGGGCGGCGACGCCTATGTGCTCAAGAACATCATCCACGACTGGGCCGAGGACCGCGCGGTCACCATCCTGCAGAACATCCGCAAGGTGGTGCCGGCCGGCACCAGGGTCCTGGTGGTGGAGATGGTCGTCGAGCCGGGCAACCATCCCTCGCCCGCCAAGATGTTCGACATCACCATGATGGTGGCGGAAGGCGGCCAGGAGCGCACGGAGGCCGAGCACCGGCGCCTGTTCGAGGCGTCGGGCTTCCGGCTGTCGCGCATCGTGCCTACGCCGTCGCCGGTGTGCGTGATCGAAGCCGTGGCGGTCTGATTTTTCGGAATTATTTTTGAGATCGAAAAGGCGCCCCGGACCTCCCGGCCCGGGGCGCGGACGGCCGCTACTGGGCGACGACGCCGTACGGCACGCAACCGACGGCGCAGTTCGCCGACGCGAAGCACGCGTTGCTGTACACCTGGCCGTTGGCGCAGATGACCGGGTCGTAGTAGGTCGGGCAGAAGATGCCGCTGTTGGGACACTTCGGCTTGGCCTCGATCGTGGAGCCGAAAGCCCCCACGGTCAGGACGGCGGCCAGGGCGATCTTCGAAACGAGCTTGATGCGGTTCATATCGTTGTACTCCTCGCTCAGTTCGGTGGGTGACGCTTACGGCTTGGTGCCGTACTCGTCGGTGGGCACGCAGCCGTTGGCGCAGGCCGCGTCGGCGAAGCACCTGTTGCTGTAGAACTGGCCATCGCTCTTGCAGACGACCGGATCCCAGATCGTCGGGCAGACCTCCGGGGGGGTGCACTTGGCGCCCGCCTGGGGCGCGGCGAAGGAGGCGGCGGTCAGGACCGCGGCCAGGGCAAACAGTTTCACTCTCTTCATACAACAACTTCCTTTCTCTCTTCAGGGCCGGCCCGTCGACATTCGGCGGACCGGGCGGTGAACTCTAGCGGGCGCATTCACGCTGGACAATCTATTGCCAGCCTTCGATATGTGGTATGGGATGGATCTCCGCACAAGGGGAAAGGAAAACCCCGGGCCGCGCGGACCCGGGGCGGCAGGGAGCGCTAGACGTCGCCGTAGGGCACGCAGTTGGTCTGGCAGGCCTTGGCCGCGTAGCAACTGTTGCTGTAGACCCGTCCGTTGGGGCAGAGCACCGGCTTCCAGACGTCCAGGCACTGGGTCCCCTGTCCACAGCCGGCGATGACCGCCTGCGAAGGCGCGGGGAGGGCGAAGGCGGCGATCGCGAGGGCGAGGGGCAGGGTCAGCTTCAAGATTCTCTTCATTTCGGTCTCCTTCCTATCACCAGCAGTTCCCTTATACGGTGCCATCAGCCGTACCGTTGGGGACGCGCTTGACTTACGCCCCTCCTACGCCTAGCCTCGAAGAGTGTCGAAGAAGTCTCCGCCGCCGTACGCCGAGCTGCACGCCGCCTCGGCTTTCTCCTTCCTGGACGGCGCCTCCCTGCCCGAGGACCTCGTGGAGCGGGCGGCCGCCCTCGGACTGCCCGCCATGGCCCTGGTGGACGCCAACGGCGTCTACGCCGCGCCGCGCTTCTACCAGGCGGCGAAGGAGGCGGGGATCAAACCGCTGGTGGGAGCCGAGGTGGTGCTGGAAGACGAGCCCAGCCTGTACCAGACGCGGGCGCGTCTCGGTCCCCTGGGCCTGGTCCCCGACCAGCCGGCGGTCGAGCCGCGCGCCGTGGACGCCCAGGCGCGGCTCACCCTGCTGGCCGCCAACCGCACGGGCTACCGCAACCTCTGCAAGCTCCTGACGGCCGCGGCCCGCGGCCGGCCCAAGGGCGAGGCCCGGGTCTCCTGGGGACTGCTCGCCGAGCACGCGGCCGGCCTCCACTGCCTGACCGGCGGCGACGAGGGACCGCTCGCCCGCGAGCTGGCCGAGGGCGGCGTCGATCCCGCCCGCAAGATGCTGGAGCGGCTCGCCTGGCAGTTCAACGGCCGCATCCACGTCGAGCTCCAGCGCCACCGCCTGCGGGAGGAGGAGCACCGCAACCAGGCCCTGCTGGACCTCGCCCGCAAGCTCCGTCTCCCCCTGCTGGCCACCAACGGCGCCCGCTACGCCAGGCCGGAGGACAAGCCTCTCCACGACGTGCTCACGGCCATCCGCCACCACACGACCCTGGACGCCGCCGGCCGCCTGCTGGCCTCCCACCGTGAGCGGCATCTGAAGAGCGCCGTCGAGATGGCCCGCCTCTTCCCCGACCTGCCCTGGGCCGTGGCCGCCAGCGCCGAGCTGGCGGCTGCCCTGGAGTTCACCCTCGACGACCTCGGCTACCGCTTCCCCGAGTATCCGCTGCCGCCCGGCGAGACGCCCTCCTCCTTCCTGCGCCACCTGACCTGGAACGGCGCCCGCGCCCGCTTCCGGCCCCTCACGGCCAAGGCCCAGGCGCAGATCCAGAAGGAGCTGGACCTGATCGAGAAGCTCGACCTCGCCGGCTACTTCCTGATCGTCTGGGACGTCGTGGACTTCTGCCTGCGCGAGGGCATCCTGGCCCAGGGGCGCGGCTCGGCGGCCAACAGCGCGGTTTGCTACGCCCTCTCCATCACCGCCGTCGATCCGGTGAAGATGGACCTCCTCTTCGAGCGCTTCCTCTCCGAGGAGCGGGGCGAGTGGCCGGACATCGACCTCGACCTCCCCTCCGGCGACCAGCGCGAGCGGGTCATCCAGTACGTCTACCAGCGCTACGGCCCCCACGGCGCGGCCATGACGGCGACGGTCATCACCTACCGCGACCGCTCCGCCACCCGCGAGGTCGCCAAGGTCTTCGGCTACTCCGAGGAGCAGATCGACAAGCTGGCCCGCCAGCTCGGCAACTGGACCTACGACGTCTCGCGGGGGGACGACCGCTCCTTCACCGCCAGCCTCGCCGAAGCCGGCTTCGACCCCGAGGAGCGGCGCCTGCAACACTTCTCCGACCTCTGGACGCGTATCCACAATCTTCCGCGCCACATCGGTCAGCACACCGGGGGCATGGTGATCGCCGCCGGCCGCCTCGACGAGGTGGTCCCCCTGGAGCCCGCCTCCATGCCGGGCCGGGTGGTCATCCAGTGGGACAAGGACGACTGCGCCGATTTAGGGATCATCAAGGTCGACCTCCTGGGGCTCGGCATGCTGGCGGCCCTCGAGGAGATGGTCCCGACGATCCGCGCCCGCGAGGGGATCCACGTGGACCTCGCCCACCTGCCGCCGGACGACCCCAAGGTCTACAAGATGCTCCAGGAGGCGGACACGGTGGGCGTCTTCCAGGTCGAGAGCCGGGCCCAGATGGCCTCGCTGCCGCGCAACCACCCGACCCGGTTCTACGACCTCGTCATCCAGGTGGGGATCATCCGGCCCGGCCCCATCCTCGGCAACATGGCGAACCCCTTCTTCGAGCGCAAGAACGGCCGCCAGCCGGTGACCTACGCCCACCCGAGCCTGCAGCCGATCCTGGAGCGGACGCTGGGCGTGCCCATCTTCCAGGAGCAGCTCCTGCGCGTGGCGATGGTGGCGGCGGGCTTCACCGGCGGCGAGGCCGAGGAGCTGCGGCGGGCCATGGGCTCGAAGCGGTCGGTGGAGCGCATGAACGCCATCGTGGAAAAGCTCCGCCGGGGGATGACCGAGCGCGGGATCGTCGGCAAGCCGCAGGAGGAGATCGTCAAGGGGATCAGCGCCTTCGCGCTCTACGGCTTCCCCGAGTCGCACGCCGCCAGCTTCGCCCTCATCGCCTACGCCAGCGCCTATCTCAAGGCCCACCATCCCACCGCCTTCTATCTCGGGATCCTGAACGCCTGGCCCATGGGCTTCTACCATCCCTCGACGCTGGTCAAGGACGCCCAGCGGCACGGCGTCGAGGTGCGGCCGGTGGACGTCCAGACCTCGGGCGTGATGTGCCGCTGGGAGGACCGCGAGTTGCGCGAAGGCGAGCGCGATCCCAGGACGGGGGCCGCGCCGCCCGCCGGGGCCATCCGCCTAGGCTTCAGGTTCGTCCGGGGACTGCGCCGGAAGGCGGCGCTGTCGATCGAAGAGGAAGCCGCGAAAGCTCCCTTTGCCGACGCCGAGGACCTGGTGCGGCGCTGCGACCTGCACGAGGACGAGCTCCAGAAACTGGCGTCCGTGGGCGCTCTCGCCGCCCTGGGCCTGACCCGCCGCGCCGCCCTCTGGCAGGTGGCGCGCCTGGGCAAGCCCGCCGGCCCGCTGCTCGACCGCCTCACCGATCCCGAGCCCTCGCCGCTGCCGGAGATGACCTCTTTCGAGGAGACCCAGGCGGACTACGGCGGCGTCCAGCTCACCCTGGGTCCCCACCCGCTGGCCTACATGCGGGAGACGCTCGCGAAGAAGGGGGTGACGACCTCCGCCGGCCTCGCGGACCTGCCGAACGGCGCCCGGGTCCGCACCGCCGGCTCGGTGATCGTGCGCCAGCGTCCCGGCACGGCCAAGGGCCTGCTCTTCCTGACCCTGGAGGACGAGACCGGCATGTCCCAGGCCGTGGTCTCCCCGGACCTCCTCAAAGAGCACCGCAAGCTCATCGTGGGCTCCCCCGGCCTGGTGGTCGAAGGGGTCCTCCAGAAGCGCGACGGCACGATTTCAGTCAAGGGGGAGAAGTTCTGGTCGCTGAAGGAGCTGGTGGCGGTGCCGAGCCACGATTTCCGGTGAGCCCCTCGCCAACCCCGACGGGCGGCCCTCCTCCCACCCCATAGCGCGTTGCAGGGCTTCTTCCGGAGGGGCATCGTTGATAGCGACGATATCTCTGACCTCTCCCGGAGGTGGCCCATGCTCCAGATCCGCACCGTCCTCTGCCCCGTCGACTTCACCGACGTGAACACCCGCGAGCTCGATCAGGCGCTCGAAATCTGCCGGTCCTTCGGCTCCCGCCTGATCCTGCATCACAACGTCTCCAACATCCCGCCCACCGCCTCGGTCTCCTGGATGTACCACCAGGAGCATCCGAGCTCCCACTCGCCCGAGGAGATGGCGACCCGCAAGTTGCGGGCGCTCCTCGCGACCCTGCCGCCGGAGGTCCGGCCCGAGGCGCGCCTCAGCAACGGCGGCACGGCCTCCTCGATCCTGAGCGCCGAGGAGCGGGTCCACGCCGACCTGGTGGTCCTCGCGACCCACGGCCCCACCACCGACGACCACACCTCCGTCGCCGAGCAGATCGCCGACGAGTCCAACTGCCCCGTCCTGGTGCTGCACGACGGCATCGAGTCGATCCTGCGCCTCGCCTCCGACCATGAGATCCTCGACGTGCTGGTGCCCACGGACTTTTCGCCCTCGGGCCAAAGCGCCATGAGCTACGCCTTCGAGCTGGCGCGCCTGCTGCCGTTGCGCATCCACATCCTCCACGTGCTGCCCGTGAGCGGGAACCGGGTCTGGGGAGAGTACGGCCCACCCATAGTCGGATCGCAGCTCTCCGAGAGCGAGGACAGCGACGAGCTCTATCTGCGGCTCGGAGCCCTGGTGCCGGACGATCTGCAGAACCTCGTGAGCCTGTACGTAGAGGTTGGAGAGCCGGTGCACAAGATCATGGAAGCCTCCTATCGCCTGGGCGCCGCCTGCATCATCATGGGAACCCACGCCCGCGGCTTCCTGCGCCGGATCTTCACCCGCGACACCTCGCGCGAAGTCCTGCGCCAGGCGACCTGCCCGGTGTGGGTGGTGCCGGAGAAGATGGCGGCGTAGATGGAGGGTCAGAAGCCGGCTTTGTCGGCTACGGCGGTCAGGAAGGCGCGGAGATCCGCGAGTCCCTTCTGGTACTCGGCTTGGACGCGCTCGTGATCCAGACGCACCACCTCAGGCCTGACCATGTCCTACCTTCTCGCGCAGTCGTTGAATCAGCGCTTCCTCGATGCGCTTCGCGGTCGGCTCCCAATCCCACCAGTCCAGCATCGCCCTGGTCTTGAAGTCTGTCCAGAGATGGTCTTGCTCCTGGTGTAGGAGCACGCCATCCCTCGCGATCTCGAATCGGAGCAGCGGCGGCGCCTTGTCCAGGAAGATCAAATCGAGAGTCCGCTCCGCGGCCCGCCACAACTCGGGTTCCACGTTGGAGCGGATCTCCGGCGTGTCCGGATCCAGCAGGACGCCGAGATCCAAGTCGCTCCGCGGCCCCGCCTGCCCCCGCGCCGTGGAGCCGAAGAGCACGGCGAGCTTCACCTCGGGCAGGGAGGCGACGCACTGGCGGAGACGGTCTTCGATCTGCATGCGCGTATCTTATCGCACCCGTGGGGGCGCGGAGGTGAGGTCGCGTTGACGCCAGTACCGCCTTGGCGTAAAGTCCTTATCGAGGAACGATGCCTACACTACGAGAGGAATGACTCCATGACCAATCTCCTCGCTAAAGCTTTCTCTGAAGCTGGCAAGCTTCCTGAGTCAGAGCAGGATGCTTTGGCCCGCTGGCTTCTTGAAGAAATTGAATCCGAAAAGACCTGGCAAGGAAAGTTTGCTGTTTCCCACAGTCTCCTGCAAAGGATGTCCCAGGAAGCGCTCGAAGAAGATCGCAGAGGTGAAACCAAGGATCTCGACCCGGATCTCTTGTGAAGTCACGGACAACCAAGCAGTTTCGAGCCGCGTTCGAGTCCTTGCCGGAAAGAGTCAGACGTCAGGCGAGAGAAGCCTACCGCCTATTCCAGCAGGATCCACATCATCCTGGCCTGAATTTCAAACAGATCGAAGACCTGGAAGGGGTCTACTCTGTACGGGTCGGTCTTCACTACCGTGCAGTAGGGACTCGAACAGACGACGCGATCGTCTGGTTCTGGATAGGCTCCCACTCAGACTACGACAAACTCCTTTCTCGCCTCTAAAGTGCTCCGGCATTACCCTCGCGACCTCCCCCTCGTCATCCTCGGAGCCGGCGCCGCGGGGCTCATGGCGGCGGTCTTCGCGGCGGGACGGGGCCGGCGCGTCCTGCTGCTCGAACGGACCCGCGACGGCGGACGCAAGATCCTGGTCAGCGGCGGCGGACGGTGCAACGTGCTGCCTTCGGCTGTCGATGCCTCACGTTTCGTCACCGATTCTTCGCCGAACACGCTGCGCAAGATCCTCAATTCGTGGCCGTTGCCCGAGCAGCGCCAGTTCTTCGAGGAGGAGGCGGGAATCCCTCTCGCCCTGGAGCCGGAGACGGGCAAGCTCTTCCCCGTCGCCAACAACGCCCGGCTGGTGCGGGACAACCTCATGGCTCTCGCCCGGCGGCGCGGCGCCGAGATCCGCTTCGAAACCCTGGCCGCCGATCTGGAGCCGCCGCGCGACGATCTCCCCTGGCGCGTGCGATTGGCCGAGAGCGGCACGATTCCGGCCGCCGCCGTGGTGATCGCCACCGGCGGCCTCTCGCTGCCGGGCACGGGGAGCGACGGCACCGGTTTCGGGATCGTCCGGCGTCTCGGCCATACCGTTCACGATCTCTATCCGGCGCTGACGCCGCTGACCCTCGATCCGCCAAAATACGCGGAACTCGCCGGCCTCTCGCGGACGGTGACGCTCAGGGCTCCCGGTCCGAAGAAAACCTTTACAACCCACGGCGGATTTCTCTTCACCCATCGCGGTTACAGCGGCCCGTCCGTGCTCGACATTTCCCATCTGGCCGTGCGCTCCCGCATGGCGGGCGGTCCGCCGCAGCCGATCTATGCGCAATGGACCGAGATGGACGCCGAAGCCTGGGACCGCCTTCTCCGCGAAAGCCAGGGATCGGTGATCGGGCTCCTCCGCCGCCATCTCCAGGACCGGCTCGCTGAAACGCTCCTCGCGGAAACGGGGATCGACGGCGGGCGCAGCCTGGCGCAGCTCCGGCGCGAGGAGCGGCGCAACCTCGTCGAGGCGCTCGCGAACCATCCCCTACCCTGGACCGGCGACGAGGGCTACCGCAAGGCCGAGGTCACCGGCGGCGGCGTGGCTCTCTCGGAGATCGATCCCCGGACGATGGAGAGCCGCCTCCATCCCGGACTCTTCCTCTGCGGCGAGATCCTGGACGCCTTCGGTCCGATCGGCGGCTACAACTTCCTGTGGGCGTGGGCGACGGGACGGGCGGCGGGTCTGGGAAGCTCCTCTTCGTCGTAGAATCGGCGCACGACACCAAGGAGGACGGATATGAACGGCGCTTCCAGCTCCGCCCGCGGCATCGACGTGTCCAAGGCGCAGACCACCGTGAACTGGCCCTCCGTGGCGGGCGCGGGATATGTCTTCGCCTACATCAAGGCCACGGACGGCCAGGACTATGTGGATCCCGATTTCAACGTGAACTGGACCGGCGCCGCCCAGGCGGGACTGCTGCGCGGCGCGTATCACTTCTTCCGCGCCGAAGACTCCCCCTCGGTCCAGGCGAATTTCTTCTGGAACACGGTGACCGGCATGGGCGACGGCGCCGGCGAGCTGCCGCTGGTGGTCGATATCGAAGAGAACATGAGCCAGTCCAACAGCGTCGTGCTCTCGAACCTCATCCAGTTCCTCCAGGACCTCCAGCAGTTGTCCGGCCGGCAGCCGATGATCTATACCTATGCGTCCTTCTGGAACGGGCTCGGGAGCGGCGCTTTCGGCAATTATCCGCTCTGGATCGCCGAATACACCACCGCTTCCGCTCCCAAGCTGCCGAACGGCTGGACGACCTGGGAATTCTGGCAGTACTCCCAGAGCGGCCAGGTCTCCGGCATCACGGGGGACGTGGACCTCGACGTCTTCAACGGTTCCGCCGACGACCTCCGCCAGTGGGCGGCGCTGCGGCGGGGCTAGTCGTTGCGCATGGCGATCATGGGGCTCACCCGCGTGGCCCGCCGCCCCGGCACGTACGCCGCGAGGAGGGATACGAGCGCCAGCCCCACCGCCACGGCTCCGAACGTCGGAGGGTCCGTGGCGGGGACGCCGAAGAGAAGGCTGGCCATCAGCCGCGTGGCCGCGAAGGCGGCGATCAATCCGGCGAGGAGGCCGATCCCGGCGAGCGAGCCGGCCTCCCGCAACACCATCCGCAGCACCGTCCCCGGCTCGGCGCCGAGCGCCATCCGCAGCCCCATCTCGCGCGTCCGCTGCGCCACCGAGTAGGCCGTCAAGCCATAGATCCCCACCGCCGCCAGCACCAGCGCCAGGCCGGCGAAGATCCCCAGCAGGACCATGTTGAAGCGGCGCCCGGCCACCGACCCGGAAACGATCTGATCCATCGTCCGCATCTGATCGATCGGCTGATCGCGGTCCACCGAGAAGACGGCGGCGCGGACCTCGCGCATCAAGGCCTCCGGATCGCCTTCGGCATGCAGCACGTAATATTGATAAACGGTGGGGCGCTGCGCCTGCGGCACGTAGAACTGCGGCCGCGGATCGACGTGGAGCCCGGAGTGGCGCACGTTCTCCACCACGCCCACCACCGTCATCCAGGGGTCCGGTTCCTTCTCACCGAAGAGGCCGGTGCGGACGCGCTTGCCGATGGGCTCTTCTCCCGGCCAGTAGGCCTTGGCCATGGCTTGATCGATCACCGTCACGAGCGGCGCCTTCTCCGCGTCCTGCTCGGTGAAGAAGCGTCCCTTGACCAGCCGGATGCCCATGGCTTTGAAATAGCCCGGCGTCGCCCGGCGGAAGTCCCCGAGAGGGATCTGGTCGGGCTCGGGCTGCGGCCGCCCTTCGATCACGATGCCTTCGATGTTTTCCTCGCCGCTCATGGGGATGTTGGAGACCATGCCCACATGGTCCACGCCGCGCAGCCCGCGGAGGCGATCCAGCACATTGTTCGTATAGGCCAGGATCTGCGGCCGCTCCTTGTACTGGGTCCCCGGCAGCAGGACCTGGAAGGTGAGCACGCCTTCGGGGCGGAACCCCGGATCGACGTCGGTCAGGCGGGCGAAGCTCCGGATGAGCAGGCCCGCGCCCACCACCAGGAGCACGGCCACGGCGGTCTCCACGATCACCAGCGCGCTGCGCATGCGGCCGCTCCGCGAAGTGCTCGAGCCCGCGCGGGTGCCGTCGCGCAGCGATTCGGCGAGGTCCGGCCGCGTCATGTGGAAGGCGGGCATGAACCCCGCGAGGACCGCCGTCAGGAGCGTCACCGCCGCGGTGAAGGCCAGGATGCGGAGGTCGAGCGAGAGCTCGCCGCTCACCGGCACGTCCTCGGGAATCCAGCGCGACAACGCTTTCAATCCCCAGAACGCGATCAGCAGGCCCAGCCCTCCGCCGACCAGCGATAGCAGCGCGCTCTCCGTGAGGAGGTGGCGCACCATGCGGCCGCGGCCGGCGCCGAGGGCCGTGCGCACGGCGATCTCCTTCTGCCGCGCCGCCGCCTGGGCGAGGAGGAGGTTGGCCACGTTGACGCAGGCGATCAGCAGGACGAGGCCGACGGCGGAGAGGAGGATCAGGAGCGCCGGCTTGATGTCTCCCACGAGTTGCGCCGGCAGCGGCTCGGCGCGGACGCCCCAGCCTTGTTCGTCCGGAAAATTCTTCTGCACGCGTTGCGAAATGGTTTCCAATTCCGCCTGGGCCTTCGCCAGCTCCACGCCCGGCTTGAGCAGGCCAATGCCGAACTGGCCGCGGTTTCCACGCGTCTGCCGCTCCTCGGGAGAGAGCGCCATGGGGATCCAGATGTCCGGCTGGGCCGCGAAGCCGTAGCCCCTGGGGATTTCGGCGCCGCGCGGGAAGACGAAGTCCGGCGGCATGACGCCCACCACCGTATAGGGTTGGCCGCTCAGCCGCACCGTCTTGCCGACCGCTTTCGGGTCGCCGCCGAACCGGCGTTGCCAGAGTGCGTGGGAGAGCACGACCGCCTTGCCCTTGCCGCTCTCGTCGTCGGCGGGCAGCAGCGTGCGGCCGACCAGGGCGGGCGTGCCGAGCACCTGGAAGAACTCGCCGGAGACCCCCACGGTCCCGAGCATCTCGGGCTCCCCTTCACCGGTCAGGCTCATGCGGTCCGCCCGCGCCATGGCCATCTTGTCGAACGACTTCGCGGTCTTCCAGTCGTAGAACGTGCCGGGCGAGACCGGCAGCTTGTCCGGGAACCCGACCTTGGCCGCGAGCTCGGGAAACGAGGCCCAGATCACGGCCAGCCGCTCGGTGTTCCCGAACGGCAGAGCCCGCAGGAGCACCGAGCTGACGACGCTGAAGATGGCGGTGTTGGCGCCGATCCCCAGGGCCAGGGTCAGCACCGCGATGAACGTGAACGCCGGCCGCTTGAGCAGCGTCCGGCCGGCGAACCGCAGGTCTTGAAGCAAAGTCTCCATGATCCCCCTCCGTCTCCGATAGGCCCTACGAAGGAGGGGGCGGGGATGTTTCAGGGGAGTGAGGCTCCCCGGGGCAGAACCCCAACCCACCCGGGCTCATAACCATAAGCGTAAGACGGCATAGAGCAATCCATCTTCGACTACAACAAACGTTGAGATAAAATCCTACATTTGTAGGATAGCCAGCCGGCGAGCTCCTTTCTACACTGGCGTAGAAAGGAGAAGAAAATGAAACGATCTTTCTGTCTCGGAATCCTTCTGCTCATGGTCCTGGCTCTCGCGGCGTGTAACGGCACGATCTCCTCGATCGGCGTTCCGGCCAGCTCTCCCTGGACCAGCTTCTCGACCTTCCTTACCAGCCCCTACGACGACCTCACCGTAATCACTACGGGGAGCAACATCACCGCCGAGCTCGCAGCGTCCGGTTCCCTCGCGCTGTGCGACTCGGACCAGGGCAGATTCATGACCACTTGCGCGGGGGTGGCGGATGCCGTCTGTAACCTCACAAACTGTGAGGCCGATGCGCCTGAGGGCGCGACCAACGTGAGCTTCCTGGAGCAGCGTTTCCTTTATGGTCTTTCCATGACGCTCGACCGCCCTGCCTTCACCGCCGGTGGAGTCGAGCTGGAGAGCGCGACGGCGGGCACCCTGGGCGCGATTGGGCTGACCGTCAGCTCGGCATCGGGCTTGAGCATTGGAGCGGGCTTCACCGAAGGGCTCATCCCGACGCCCAGCGGCGACCCGAATCCCTCCAATTTCGACGACGGCGGAGCTCTTCTCATGACTCCCGGTTGGGCAGACTTCGGTCTAGGATGGGTCTGCGCTGATGGCACGTCCACGGGCTGCGATCTGGAGGTCAGCCTGGAGAACGTTGTCGCCGGATGCGCCCAGCAAGGAGAGGCCGACGTATTCCAGTTCCGCGTCGACGCCGCGCCCGGCACCTACTCGATGACCTGTGGCAGCGTTCCTGTCACCTTTACCCTCACCGGGCCGAACGTGTACGAGAGCGCCGGCGACTGCATCGCCGCCCTCAAGGCGGAGCGTTGCGCCGGCCTCAAGGGACAGGACCGCGCCGCCTGCAACCACGCGCAGATCGGCATCTGCCACGCCACTTTCAACGTCCCCAGCGCCCACGCCGACTGAGGACGGCGGACTCCATTCAACCCAGGGCCGACGCCGCGGGCCGAGGCCCTGGGAACTTCTTCAGAAGGCCGGCTCCCGTTTCCGGGACGCCCGGCGCCATGAATTCCAACCCTCGTCTCATTTCCGGGACCGCCTGACGCCGCCCTCCCGAGGAGCGGCGTCATGGCACATCCCTTGCCCTTTGGCGGGTCGTCGCCGCGACGAAAACCTTTTCGAAGCGAGCCCCTTCAACTTCCCTGACCCGAGGAGGAATGAGACATGTCCAGCCTTCAGACCGCCGCCATCGAAGCCGAAGCCGCCGCCGTTGAGGTTCCTCAGGGACCGCCGTTCACGTCTCCCTGGACGCGGTTCCGCAATCCGCCCATGGACCCTCCGGGCTTCTGGTCCTCCATCCGCCACGACGTCCTGACCGGCGCGCTCCTGTTGCAACTGGGCACCCAGGCCCATCCGATCACCACACCGCCGACTTCGGGTTCCGTCTACATCGGCTACAACTGGGCCGGCCCCCTTCCGGCGGGCCGCCACAACTTCACCATCCGCTTCCGCGTGGGTCCGGTCTCGCTCCTGCAGAACGGCGGCCACGTCGAAACTCTGCTCCTGGCCCAGTTCTTCGGTCCGCACGGCCAACTGGCGGACTTCGTCCAGATCCCCGCCACCCGCACCGAGGTCGACTGGGTGTTGCGCGTGACCTCGCCCTTCGACCTCAAGGCCGGCCAGTACACCTTCCGTTACGGGATCGCCCTGATCAGCAACTACCAGCGGGACCAGAAGCCCTACGGCGAGATCATCGCCAAGAGCTCCTCGGTCACCTACGACGGCACGGCCCTCGCGGGCTTGCAGAGTCTCGGAGACGAGTCCGGCCTGCCGGCCTTTCTCAGCGATGAGAAGAGCTTCCTCTTCGAGGAGGTCTCGGAGGAGCAGGCGGCACAGGAGCGGCGGAGCCTGCTGCTGGGGGTGTAGGTGGCGGTTCCAAGTCCCGCCCGGACATGGATGTCCGGGCGGGACGCGTTTCATCTTAAGGCAGGGGTCTACCACCACCACCAGGGCCGCCGCCTCCACCGGTTGGACATGTGTTGCCATAGGTGATTTCCGTGTATGTGCAGTTGTGGCCCGGCTCCCATCCCCAGCCAGTCGTGTTGCCGCTGCAGTCGGTTATCCATTCCCCTTCGATATGGCCCCGCATGTCAGGGCTGGCAATGCAGGCATAGCGGACGGTCTGGATAATCTCTTGCGTGGGCAGAGCTCTCACTCCCTTCACTGCCGCCAGCACCAGAAGCACGGTCATGACCAACAAGACTGACCTCGTCTTTCTCATGGGCTGTTCCTTTCCGAGCGAGGAGAATGGCTCGCTTCCTACTTCAGAGTGTCAGAGAAAACGATTCCGTTTCGGAAAGCCCAGCGGCGAGCCCCGCCCGGACATAAATGTCCGGGCTACCAGAAAACAGCCGGGTAAACCCGACTGAGGAAGAGGACATCCGTGCTAGGGTGGTCCCAAGGAGGTTCGTTTCGAGAAAAGGAAGGCACGCATGGCCGCGACCCCGCTCCAGGATGACGTCGAGTACCCGTACTCAGATGGCAAGCCAATGGCGGAATCCGATCTCCACCGGGACGAGATGGTGGACCTGATCAAGGCGCTACAGCGCCGCTATCGGAACAGCCCCGATGTCTACGTCAGTGGCAACCTCTTTCCTATTCAGTTGATTTTGTGCTGGGAAGAATGCGATTTAGTGCAACATCCCAAAAGGATGTAATCCAGATCTCATCCTCGTTCTTCTCCAGTTCACCTCGCACGACGAGTTCATTCATGCCGGAGGTAACTTTCAGAACGAGATAACCAAAGAGCCAGAGCGCAACACAGTGAATCCAGGAATCCGTGACTCTTACCAGAGTCTCGATGTGTGCCTCCGCGATTGCCTCCTGGTCACCAGCTAATTTCTTCAACGCACCGCTGTAGCTGGGGTCCGCGAGCAGGCGGCGGGTGTACTCTTCAGGGCGATGGCCTGCCGGCGTCTGAAGAAATCCACGAATGGCTTCCCGAAAGAGTGGCCTGAGTTCGGTCGCCCCCAAGGACAGGGCCTCCGTGGCTTGGTCCACAAGTACCCGTTCCGGAAACGGGAAGATAAATCTCACCACGAGCGTCCGTTCTTCGGCTGCGAAGCCGCCATCACTCGCCTTAGGGGTGTCTACTACTTGCTTCGGCCGCGCACCGCCAACTGCAAACATAGCCTTGGCCCATTCGGCCACGGCCGGAGTCTCAGCATTCGCAAAAAAGCCGTCAACCTCATAGACGGAATGGCCCACGGCAAGTCCGAGCGGGAAGCTCTCGCATATGGCATCGTATGAAGTCCGCAGCGACGAATAGTGCTCCAGCAACTCCAGTATTTGGTTTCGATTCAGTTCAAAATGGCTTTTTATCGACCTCACATCTCGTTTTCGCTCCCATTCGTACCAGCCGGAAAGAACCTGCAAGAGAAGCGCCTGGTACTGGGCTCGTTTGGGCAGGTAAAGTTCAACGACGAGTGCAACGTCAGATCGAGAAAAGCGAAAAGGGAAGTTAGGAATCATCTCTCTCTCCGACTGCGGGATGGGCGGCATGTTCCCCGGCAAGCGAAGAAGGAGGCCCACTCACCCAGAATGCAGTAAAAATTCGCTCCCCAGCCGTGTCCGAATGCCAACTTACAGTATCTTCACCACCGTACCTTCACCGCCACCGCCGGCTCGCAGGAGCAGCCTGTTGGGTAGCCTAGTCACGGAGTCGCCTGAGGAACGGATCTTCAAGCTCCTGCGATGCCAGCCACTCCAGCTCTTCCTGCAGTGTCATGCCTTCGATCTCGGCCGAGACCCTGTCTCGAATCGACCGCATCATGGCAACCGCGTCAAACGTCTTCTCGCTTCTACTCATCGAGCGACACCTTCCTTGCCGTACCGCAAGCAAGCAGCGATGTCTTCCGACTCCAAGTAGGGATAGGCAGCAAGGATCTCGTCCGAGGTCTGCCCAGAAGCCAAGAGTTCGAGGATGTCGCTCACCCGGATGCGCATCCCCTGTATGCAGGGGCGGCCACCGCACTGGTTGGGGTTGATGGTGATCCGGTCGAGCAGTTCAGCCATGGTTCGCCTTCCAACAGAAGCCTACCAGACCTGGGAAACCAGCAACGCCGCTAGCCATATCTAACCCAGGACATGTCCCCCGGCGGGCGAAGGAGGGAAGACCGCCCGCCGGGAACGCTGGAAGGAATTCGCGCCCCCGGCACGTCCGCCGTGGGCGCCCGAGAGCCTTCCCTGCCCCGTTCCGGGAGGTCTCCCTCATGGACTCAGTGTTCAAGGAGCCGGAGAAGACCTTTACGGTCTCCCGCAAGCCTCGGCTCCTCTCGTGAAGCGCCTTCGCATGGTCAGGAAGAGGCTTCACGTCTGGAAGCGTCCTCTTCGAGCCACATTCCCCGGATTCCGGACGGCGTTCCCCCGATTTCAGACGACGTGCCCCGGCTTTCGCGTCTCCCGATTGCGAGGGAAAGAGATGCCGAAGGGACTTCGGGAGGCATTCCCTGCCTTTCGGGTCTCATTCAATGCTTTCCCGGTCGCATTCACCGTCCTGCGGATCATGTTCCCCGTGGGAAATGTCCCATTCCCCGCCTTCCAGGTCTCGTCGTCTCCCTTTCGCGTCTCTTTGCCCAGGGGGAACGTCACCCGAAAGGGTCTGCCCGTGGCTTTCCCTCCTTTTCACGTCTCCTGGAAGAGGGGGAACGAGACCTGAAACGCCTTCCTTGTCGCATTCCCCGTCTTCCAGATCGCGTTCTCTGTGGGGAACAAGAGCCGAAATCGGGGGAATGCCGACCGAAAGGCGGGGAAGGAAACATTCCCTACTCTTCCCGCCTCTTACTCATCGACATCGAAGGTTCGCAGGACGACAATCCTGTCTGGAATCGGAGGGGCCGAGGGAAAGCGGCGCTTGATAGGCAGCCGGACTCCTCCTCACCGTCAGGGGGAGTGCTACAATCCCCCGCTCTCCGAGAGGGAAGGCCAGGGAGGTCTTCCGTGTTCTTACGGAGGAAAACCTCCCGGTCCCGGCGATCCGCCCGGACGGCGCGGAGCGCGATCAAACCCATGAGCAACCTGAACGGTCAGATCTCCAGACGGCGGACGTTCGCCATCATCTCGCACCCGGACGCGGGCAAGACCACGCTCACCGAGAAGCTGCTGCTGTACGGCGGCGCCATCCAGATGGCCGGCGCGGTCAAGGCGCGCGGCGAGGCCCGGCGCGCCCGCTCGGACTGGATGAAGGTCGAGCAGGAGCGCGGCATCTCGGTGACCGCGTCCGTCATGACTTTCGAGTACGGCGGCTGCACCTTCAACCTGCTCGACACCCCCGGCCACGAGGACTTCAGCGAGGACACCTACCGCACCCTCACCGCCGTGGACTCGGCCGTCATGGTCATCGACGCCGCCAAGGGCATCGAGACCCAGACGCGCAAGCTGTTCGAGGTCTGCCGCCTGCGCAACGTCCCCATCTTCACGTTCATCAACAAGCTGGACCGCGAGGGGCGCGATCCCTTCGACCTGATGAGCGAGATCGAGCAGGACCTCCAGCTCCACGTCACGCCCGTGGCCTGGCCCATCGGCATGGGGCAGAGCTTCCTGGGCTGCTACGACCTGCGCCACGAGCGGCTGATCCTGATGGACCGCTCGCGCCGCGACGTGGTCCAGGAGGGCGAGGCCTTCCAGGGGCTGGACGATCCGAAGCTGGACGAGCGGCTCCCCGATTACGCGGTGGCGAAGCTGCGCGAAGAGGTGGAGATGGCCCGTGGCCTGTGCCCGGAGCTGGACGTCGAGGCCTACCGCGAGGGTCACCTGACGCCGGTCTTCTTCGGCAGCGCGCTCAACAACTTCGGCGTCCGCGAGCTGCTTCAGGGTCTGGTGGAGATGGCGCCGCCGCCGCGCCCGGCCCCCACGGCCACCCGCGAGGTGGAGCCGGAGGAGGAAAAGGTCTCCGGGTTCGTCTTCAAGATCCAGGCGAACATGGATCCCAAGCACCGCGACCGCATCGCCTTCGTCCGTCTCTGCTCCGGCAAGTTCGAGCGCGGCATGAAGCTGCTCCACGTGCGCACGGGCAAGACGCTGGCGGTGCACAACCCGCTGCTTTTCCTGGCCCGCGAGCGCGAGCTGGCCGAGGAGGCCTGGGCGGGGGACATCCTGGGCATCCCGAACCACGGCAACCTGCGGATCGGCGACGCGCTGACCGAGGGCGAGGAGCTGCGCTTCACGGGCATCCCCAGCTTCGCGCCGGAGCTCCTGAAGAAGGTCCGTCCCGAGGACCCCATGCGGGCCAAGCACCTGGGACGCGCCCTGCTCCAGCTCGCCGAGGAGGGGGCGGCGCAGGTGTTCCGGCCGTCGATCGGCAACGAGTGGATCGTGGGCGTGGCCGGCGCGCTGCAGTTCGACGTGCTGGCGGACCGCATCCGCACGGAGTACAACATCCCGGTGCACTTCGAGGGGACGAGCCTCTACACGGCCCGCTGGGTGGACTCGGACGACCACCTGCTGATGAAGAAGTTCACCAACGCCAACCACGCCGCCATGGCCGAGGACCACAACGGCTCCCCCGTGTTCCTCGCCCGCAACGCCTGGCACCTGAAGACCACCGGCGAGGAGTGGCCGAAGCTCAAGTTCCTGAAGACGAAGGAACAGGTGCAGTAGGGGGCCGCCCGCGGCCCTCTCTCCCGGAACTCCGGGCCTCTCTCCGCTCGTCAAAAGGACACCAGGGACACCAAGGACACCAGGGACAGAGACCCGTCCTTGTGGTCCCTGGTGTCCCTGGTGTCCCTGGTGTCCTTCAAGCTCAGGTGAGGGAATCTCCTGAACCGCAACGTTCACAGCGCGGGACCCGCGACAACAAGAAACCACCGACGGTTCCCTCAACTCCAAGAAGAACTGAAACAAGGAGATAGGTAGAAGTATGTTTTCGTTCAAGAAAAAGGCCGCCCTGCTGATCCTCGCCGGCGCCCTGGCGGCGCCCGCTTTCGCCCTCGCCCAGGAACCCACTCCCGCCGCCGCCGCGGCCCAGTCGTTCTCGAACGTCGAGCGCCGGGCCCTCACGGCGGACGTCGCCGAGTACAGCTTCAAGGTCCGCGTCGGTTCCGGCCCCTATGACGAGATCGGCGTCCACCGGGTGGTCAAGGAGATCGCTCCGAACGTCCCGGCCCGCGCCGCCAAGGCCGTCTTCCTGGCCCCCGGCGACATCTGGAACTTCCGCGCCGCCTTCCTGACCGGCGCCAAGCCCCTGCCCGTCTTCCTCGCCGAGAACGGCGTGGACGTCTGGGGCATCGACTACCGCTGGACCGCCGTGCCGGCGACCGAGACCAACCTGTCCTTCATGGCCGACTGGGGCATCGAGCAGGACGCCCGCGACCTCGGCTTCGCCCTCGGCGTGGCCCGCTTCACTCGCGCCATGACCGGCAGCGGCTTCGGCAAGATCCACCTGCTCGGCTGGAGCCGCGGCGGGCAGATCGGCTACGCCTACCTCAACGGTGAGACCCAACTCCCGCCCGGCCTGCGCCAGGTGGCGGGCTTCATCCCGGTGGACATCTATCTGAAGACGGATGTGCCGCAGCTCAAGGCCTTCGCCTGCCAGCGCCAGCAGAACACCGAGGCGATCCTCGCTTCCGGCCAGGCCGCGGCCGACGTCGGCGGCCTGATCGCCCTCCTGGGCACGCTGGCCGCCACCGATCCGACCGGCTCCTCGATCCTCAACGGCCCGCCGTTCAACCTGCCGGGCTACACGAACCGTGAGGCGGGCCTGCTGGTCGGCGAGGCGACCTTCGGCCTCCAGGGCGGCCTCGAGCCGGCGCCCTTCTACCACTTCACCGGCGGCAACTTCGGCGCCGACGGCAAGCCGACCGGTCTCCTGTACTCGAACGACGCCGACCTCTTCTCCTTCGAGCGGGGCGCCTCGCCCTTCCAGCCCAACCGTGAGCTGGCGGAGGCCGACGCGGCCACCTGCGAGCAGACCGACGTGGCCTTCGACGACCATCTCGGCGAGATCACCGTGCCCGTCCTCTACATCGGCGCGGGCGGCGGCTTCGGCGAGTTCGGCGTCTACACCACGACCCTCCTGGGCAGCGCGGACGTGACGACCCACGTCGTCAGCCTCGTCCCCGCCGAGGCCCGCATCGTGGACTTCGGCCACGCCGACCTCTTCCTCGCCAACAACGCCGAGACGCTGGTCTGGCAGCCGCTGCTGGACTGGGTCCGGGCGCACTGAGGTTATCCCGTCAGGATAAGGCCCGGCCGCTCGGCCGGGCCTTGTCTCTTTTCGGCGCGACGAAATCCTGCTAATATTTCGTCATGAAGAAACACATCGTTCCTCCCGCGACTGTAGAACAGATGCGAAAGACTCTGGGGATCACCCAAGAGGACATCGAGATCGTCGAAAGAGTACTGAGGGAGCTTCAGGAAGAGGATGAGGATTTCCTTCCCTCTCCCGAACGCCAGACGACCTCTGAGGAATCCAAGTAATTCCTTTTCGAGCCGTCCCTTGAGGGACATTCGCGGGTAGCCCCACGGTTTCAACCTGGGGCGGAAAGCGACGCACCCCCGTTGCGATCCCTGCGATGCGCTCCAGAGAAAATCCAATCCGTGACGCCGCCGCCCTGGCGAGCCTCGGACTCCGCCGCCCCAGGTTGAAACCTGGGTCTACCCGCGAATGTCCCTCAAGGGACGGTTAAATCAGCTCTTCGTCCGCTCTCCCCCTTCCTTGCCTCCCCCCTCCCACTGCGCATACCGTTAAGGGGTATGGCCCAGTGGGATCAGGACTTCGAGCGCGACGAGGAATTCGCCGTCGAGGAGCGGCGGAAGACGCGGCGGCCCCGGAAGTGGAAGGTGCTCCTCCACAACGACGACTTCACCACCATGGAGTTCGTCGTCCACGTCCTCGTGAAGCACTTCCACAAGTCCGGCGCCGAGGCGACCCACATCATGCTTCAGGTCCACAGGAAGGGAATCGGCGTCGCCGGCGTTTACTCCAGAGAGGTGGCCGAAACCAAGGTGACCGAGGTCATGGACGAGGCGCGGGAGAACGGGATGCCCCTCAAGGTGACCGCCGAGCCCGCCGAAGAAGGAAGAGAAGAAGAATGAGGCTTTCCGAAGACTTGCAGATCTCCCTCACCGTCGCCATTTCCGAGGCCGGACGGATGGGGCATGAATACGCGGGGCTGGAGCACCTGCTCTATGCCCTGACCTTCGACAGCGAGACGTCCGAGGTCCTGCGCCACGCCGGGGCGGATCTCGACCGGGTCCGGGAGGGGCTCTCCGAGTACCTCTCCGAAGAGCTCGAGACGATCGAGGACGAGGATCTCCAGCCGCGGCTCACCGTGGGCGTCCAGCGCGTCCTCTCCATGGCCGCCGCCCGGGTGGGCGGCTCCGGCAAGGACGAGATCAAGGGCTCGGACGTGCTCGTCGCGATGTTCGACGAAGGCGATTCCTACGCCATCCAGGTGCTGGAGGACGAGGGCGTGGGCCGTCTGGACGTGGTGAGCTACCTCGCCCACGGCGTCTCGCGGCTGCAGCAGCCCCCGTACTTCGGCGACTCCAGCTCCCCCTCCGGACTGCCGGCCGGCGACGAGGACGACGAGGAGATCGGGCGCCCGGCCGGCGGCGCTCCCTCGGGCGATCCCTTGAAGGCCTTTGCCCAGGACCTGACCGAGCTGGCGCGGCGCGGCGGCATCGATCCCCTGATCGGCCGCGACAAGGAGATCCTGCGAACGCTCCACATCCTGCAGCGGCGGCGCAAGAACAATCCGATCTACGTCGGCGACCCCGGGGTCGGCAAGACTGCCCTGGTCGAGGGCCTGGCCCTGCGGATCGCCAAGGGCGAGGTGCCGGAGTCCTTCCGCGACACCAAGGTCTACCGGCTGGACATGGGCTCCCTGATCGCCGGCACCCGCTACCGGGGCGACTTCGAGAACCGTCTCAAGGCGGTAATCGCCGCCCTGGCCGCGCAGGACAACCCCGTCCTGTTCATCGACGAGATCCACACGGTGGTAGGCGCGGGCAGCGCCGGCCGGGGCACCATGGACGCCTCGAACCTGCTCAAGCCCGCCCTCCAGGACGGCGCCCTGCGCTGCATCGGCGCCACCACCTGGGAGGAGTTCCGCCAGACCTTCCAGAGCGACCAGGCCCTGGCCCGCCGCTTCCAGAAGGTCGAGGTCACCGAGCCCTCGGTCGAGGAGACCACCCAGATCCTCCGCGGTCTCCAGGAGCGCTACGAGGAGCACCACGGCGTCGCCTATACCGAAGAGGCGCTGGAGAACGCCGCCCTGCTGGCCGACCGCTACCTCAAGGACCGCCGGCTGCCGGACAAGGCCATCGACCTGATGGACGAGGCCGGCGCCGCCGTGGCCCTGCGGGGCGAGAAGGAGGTCGGCCTGCACGACCTCGAAGAGGTCCTGGCCATCATGGCGCAGGTGCCGGCCCGCAAGGTCAAGGGCAACGAGAAGGAGCAGCTCCGCAAGCTGGAGGAGGAGCTGAAGGCCGTGGTCTTCGGCCAGGACGAGCCCATCGAGCGTCTCGTCGCCGCCATCAAGGTGGCCCGGGCCGGCCTGCGCGACGCCAACAAGCCGGTCGGCTCCTTCCTGCTGACCGGTCCCACGGGCGTGGGCAAGACCGAGGTCGCCAAGCGGCTGGCGGAGGTCATGGGCATCTCCTTCCTGCGCTTTGACATGAGCGAGTACATGGAGGCGCACACGGTCTCGCGGCTGGTGGGCGCCCCTCCGGGCTACGTCGGCTACGACCGCGGCGGCTTGCTCACCGAGGCGGTGGCCAAGAATCCGCACGCCGTGCTGCTCCTGGATGAGATCGAAAAGGCGCACCCGGACATCTTCAACATCCTGCTCCAGGTGATGGACCACGGCACGTTGACGGACACCAACGGCAAGCCCACGGATTTCCGTCACGTGATCCTGCTGATGACCTCCAACGTCGGCGCGAGGGAGCTGGCCCAGCGCACCCCCGGTTTCAGCGACCTGGAGGGGCCCACACCCCGCGCTGCCAAGGACACCGACGCCGACAAGGCCGTCGAGCGCCTCTTCAGCCCGGAGTTCCGCAACCGTCTGGACGCCCGGCTGCGCTTCAACCCGCTCTCGCCCAAGGTCATGGAACAGATCGTGGACAAGTTCGTCCGCGAGCTTTCGAAGCAGCTCGCCGAGAAGAACGTGCGCATCGAGCTCACCGAGCCCGCCCGCAAGCTGCTGGCCGAAAAAGGTTTCGATCCCACCTTCGGAGCCCGTCCGTTGGGGAGGGTGCTGGAGGAGACGGTCAAGCGTCCGCTGACCGACGAGTTGCTGTTCGGCAAGCTGGAGAACGGCGGAACGGCGACGGTGGACGCGGAGGGTGGGGAGATCACGATGCGGTACGAGGCAAGTCAGTCTCTCTAAGGCTATTGCAGAGGCGCGTAGCATTCTGCGCGCCTCTGTGTGGCTCCTTGACGAGCCGAACTAATATTAGAGGCACACTTTTGAAAGCTTAAGAGCCCCAGTATTGCAATTATAGCTCTGGCAACGTGTGGTTGTCTTCCAGCAGCAGTAAGTCGGATCTCCAGCCCACGACCAAGTGCAATCAATAAATCCACCGTTAGGGCAGGAGACGAAGCAGGGATTCGCGCTGGCCAAGGTCTTCTCAGGTTCAAAGATAGGAAGAGCCGATTCCTGATCCTCAGATGTCAAAGCTGGCAACAGGGGTGACATTGCGCAGCCGCTATTTGTCAATGCTGGCAGTAGGCTAGCTTCTTCCTGAACTTTCTCCTCAGCTAGGCCTGTGACCGAGATCATAATCAAAAGACAAGACGTGAGGATCAATTTCTGAGCGAAACTAGTTCTCATGACAGTTCTCCTTAAGCTCATCCGCGGGTCTCTTGAGGACCCTGTTCGGCGCGGATTGTGAGCCAGACGTTTTGTCCGCATACCGTCCCGCCAAGGAGATCATACAGCCAAAAATTCTAAAATACAAGTGCACGGGCTTCTCACGGCGGCAGCTAATTGCCGTAGTATTGGAGGGCCCCACTGGTAGACTCCTCCCCATGAGCCAACCCAAACCTCCCGTAGGCAGCATCGGCTGGGTGGACCTCACCGTCCCCAACGCCGACGAAGTCCGCGATTTCTACGCTCAGGTAACCGGCTGGAAGCCGGAGCCGCTCGACATGGGCGGGTACAGCGACTACGTGATGAGCGCCCCTGACGGCGAGGGCAAGGCGGGCGTCTGCCACGCGCGGGGCGGCAACTCCTCCATGCCGCCACAGTGGATGATCTACATCGTGGTCGAAGACCTCGACGCGAGCCTCGCCCGGTGCGCTGAGATGGGCGGCAAGGTAATCGTGCCGGCGCGGTCCATGGGCGAGGCGCGCTATTGCGTGATCCAGGATCCCGCGGGCGCGGTGGCGGCGCTGTACCAGGCTTGAGTTAGCTGGCCGGCGGGACGCCGGCGGTCCCAGGGGTAGAATCTCCGGCGCTCGAGCGCGCTGGAGATCCCGATCGTGCCGTGAGGAAGGAGCCGATGGTGATAGCAAAGATCCTTCAAACTGGCGACGACCAAACTGTCCTCCTCCCCAGGGCATTTCAGTTCCCTATAGGGATTGACGAGGTCTCCATAAGCCGCGAGGGTGAGAGACTTATTCTCGCTCCCATCCAGCACGAGGAGTGGCCTGAGGACTTCTGGAAGGCCTTCGAGGGGGTGAGCGACGATTTCGAACGACCGCGCCCGCCCGGGCATAAATGCCCGGGCTAGTCGAAAGAGCCCCCTGAAGGGGACTCATTCAGTCGGGTTTACCCGGCTGTTTTCCGGTAGCCCAGGCATTTATGCCCGGGCGGGGCTGGCCTTGGACATGAATAGCTCCCTTCCTACCCCGGAAGGTGGCCCGCTACAGGGAAAAATCCTGTAGCATCTTCGGCAGCGATCCCAAAAAGGAGGGCCGGAGATGCCTGGAAAGTTCGAGCTGAAGAAGTCGAGCAACGGGCAGTACCACTTTCACCTGAAGGCGACCAATGGACAGGTGATTCTCGCCAGCGAGCAGTACAAGGAGAAGCGCGGCGCCCTGCGGGGCATCGAGTCGGTGAAACGCAACGCGGCCACGGACAAGCGCTTCGAGCGCAAGACCGCGAAGAACGGCCAGCACTACTTCACCCTGCGGGCTTCCAACGGCAAGACGATCGGCCAGAGCGAGACCTACGAGTCCGCGGCGTCCCTGGAGAAGGGGATCGAATCGGTGAAGAAGAACGCTCCGGACGCGACGGTCAACGACACGACCGCCTCCTGATGCGCCGCCTTTCCCGGGGGACGCGGCCCGTGCGCGCCCCCGAGTCCTCCATCCCCAAAAGGAGACTCCGCCTTGCTCCGATCCCATCGCGCCCTGACCTTCGCGCTGCTCCTCCTGGCTCTCGCTCCGGCCGTCGCCGCCGAGCCCACGCGCTTCGCCGTGCGGTACGCCGCGGGCCAGGACCCGGGACCTCTCGACGGACGCCTGCTGCTCATGCTGTCCAACGACGACGGCGACGAGCCCCGCTTCCAGATCAGCGACGATCCCGGCTCACAACTGATCTTCGGCCTCGACGTCGAGGGCTGGAAAGCCGGCGAGGACGCGGTGTTCGAGGGGGACGTCCTCGGCCATCCCCTGGACCGCCTGAAGGACGTGCCGCCTGGCACGTACCGCGTCCAGGCCCTGCTCCACAAATATGAGACGTTCCGCCGCTCCGACGGCCACACGGTGAAGCTGCCCGCCGGAGACCGCGGCGAGGGACAGCAGTGGAACCGCGCGCCGGGCAACCTCTACAGCAAGCCGCAGGCAGTGACGATCGCCGCCCGGGGAGGTACGGTCCGCATCACCCTGGATCAGGTCATGCCGCCGATCCCCGCCGTGGCCGATACGAAGTACATCCGCCACGAGAAGATCCTCAGCGAGCGCCTTTCCAGGTTCTGGGGCCGTCCCGTCTATCTGGGAGCCCACGTGCTCGTCCCGCACGGGTTCGACGAGCACCCCGAGGCCCGCTATCCGCTGATGATCTTCCACGATCATTTCACCCGGACCCTCGGCGGCTTCCGCGAAGAGCCGCCGGATCCGAACCTGAAGCCCGTCTTCAGCGAGCGGTTCAACTGGCCCGGATACAACCGCACGGTGCAGGAGCAGCAGCACCAGTTCTATAAGGACTGGATCAGCCCCGGCTTCCCCCGGGTGCTCATCGTCGAGGTCCAGCACCCCACGCCCTACTACGACGATTCCTACGCCGTGAACTCGGCCAACATGGGACCTTACGGGGACGCGATCACGTACGACTTGATTCCTTATCTGGAGAAGAAGTACCGCGGCCTCGGCGCGGGCTGGGCACGCTTCCTCTACGGCGGCTCCACCGGCGGCTGGGCGGCGTTCGCGGCGCAGGTCTTCTATCCCGACGAGTACAACGGCGCCTACATCGCCTGCCCGGATCCGGTGGATTTCCGCGCCATGACGGTGATCGATCTCTACAAGGACAAGAACGCCTATTTCGTGGAAGGCCCGTGGACGCGGGTGGCCAGGCCCGGGCGACGGAACTATCTCGGCCATGTCTCCAGCACGGTGCAGGCCATGAATCGCCTGGAGCTGGTCCTGGGGACCCGGGGGCGTTCCGGAAGCCAGTGGGACGCCTGGCAGGCGGTCTACTCCCCCGTCGGTCCGGACGGTTATCCAAAACCGATCTGGGACAAGCTCACCGGCGTGATCGATCCCGAGGTGGCCGCCTTCTGGCGCGAGAACTACGATCTCTCCCACATCCTGCAGCGCGACTGGAAGACACTGGGACCGAAGCTGACGGGCAAGCTCAACGTCTACGTCGGCGACATGGACAACTACTACCTCAACAACGCCGTCTACCTGCTGGAACAGTTTCTGGCGAGCACGAAGGACCCTGCCTACGGCGGCGAAGTGAAGTACGGCGACCGGGCGGAGCACTGCTGGAACGGCGATCCCACCCGCCCCAACGCGCTCTCCCGGCTGCGTTATCACCCGATGTACGTGCCCCGGGCGGTCGAACGGTTGCTGAAGACCGCGCCGCCCGGAGCCGACGTCAAGAGCTGGCGTTATTGAGGGGCGGCCACGGGCACCTTGCCCGACGAGACCACCCGCAATTTCCAGTTTTCCGCCCGCGTGTCCTCCAGGTTGAGGTGGCCGGCCAGGAAGAACAGCCGTCCGGTGTCCGGCTTCCCGGGCGCGGTGCAGAAGCGGTCCTGGAGATAGAACGGCGGGGTCGATTGATAGTAGAGCGTCACCTGCACGCTCGCCGGCTTGCGGCCTTTGAGGTCCGCCAGCGGCACCGAGTAGGTCAGCTCGTCGCCCCCGCCGCCCAGTCCGCCCGCCGATCGCGGCCGGTACCAGGGATCGTCCACATGGCCGCCCCGGCCGTCCGGCAGATCGGGCAGCACGCGCTCGACCAGGGCTTCGGCCGGGAACTTGGGACTTCCCAGACCCGTCTGCCTCGCCAGCTCCAGCGTCGGCATCCAACCGCGAGGCAGGAGGCGGTTGTCCTTGGCTTCCTCCGCCTGGGCCAGGAAGCTGGTGGTGAGCTTGCCGCGAGGATCGCGCACCAATTCCTGATAGATCTGCGCCTGGTCCTGCCGCGTGATGACTTCGTAGTGCGGCTGGTACCAGTCCTCCTGCTCGGCCGCGGTCATCGGCTGGCACTCGCTCTTCCAGAAGAATTCACCTTTCACCGGCCGGCCGGCCGCGTCCACGATCACGCCTGTGGAGGATGTGCGGCCCGAGACCCAGAGAGGATTGCCCTGGGCGTCCAGCACCGCGAATTCCAGGAAGGCCCGGCGGAAGCTGACGCCCGAGGGGAATTTATGCCCGGCCAGGTTCTCGACCTTCACCTTCGCTATCAACTGGTCCCCCGAGATCCCGACGCTCTCGACCGACGCCGTGGCCGTCGAGGCGTCCGCCTGCTGGATCATCGAGTTGAACGTAGTCTCCAGGGGCGCCACGCCGCGCCCCACCAGCATCGGGTCCTGGACGCGGATGCCCAGGATGTCCGGGAACTGCTGGGCGATCTTGTTGAAAAAGACGTTAAGGCCCACCAGCGTGTGCCGGGCGTAGGGCTCGCGGGGCTTGAGGTCGATCTCCGACATCGGCCGCCGGTTCTCGACCTGCGGCATGTCGCTGGCCTCCTGGATCGACGCGATCTTGAACTTCAGCTTGCCCGCGCCGGGATAGGTGTTGGCCATGTGGCATTCCTGGCACGACTGTGGCGTCGGCCCGCCGTCGCGGAAGTCGCTGAAGACCCATTCGGGGAAGGTCGCCTGCTCGATGATGATCTCGGGCTTGCCGCGCGGATTCTTCGGATTGATCCACGGCTTGTCGCCATCGAAGACCGGCAGCACGACGCTGTGGCAGCTCCCGCAGACCTTCGAATTCTTGATCTGCGGATACTCGATGGGCTTGATGCCCAGCGAATGATCCATCGGCACCTGCTGCGGCCCCTCGAACGGGCCGTGGATCACGTCCGGCGCGCCGACGCGGAAATCCCCCGTAAAGGTGTGGCCGACCGGTTCCTTTTCGTCGATGCTGATGTGATGGCAGGTCGCGCAGGAGACGCCGTCGCGGGCCAGGGCGCCGTATTTCGAATCCCGCTTCTGCTTGTCGGTCACCGCCTTGTAGGGGATGGCGTTCAGCATGTCGCGGCTGAACAGCTCGCGCGGGACGATCGGCTGCGAGTTTTCGTTCAGGCCCAGCAGAGCCGTGTTGTTGCAGACCTCGTTGGCCTTCTTCGGATCGCCCGGGAACTGATCGAGGCAGAACTGCCGCTGCCCCATGACGCCGTGGCAGTGGAGGCAGAGGTCCTGCACGATGTTGCCGATGCCGGGATGGAGAGTCCGTTCGCTCTCAAGCTGGGCGAAGAAGATCGGATCGCGGCCGGCGAGGCCCATGGGAGAGCTCCGCCACTCGCCGTAGGGCGCGAGGTTCAAGAGACCGGTGAGGGCCGGCTGCCCCGCCCGCTGCAGGGTCATGTTGAAGTGCAGTCCCGTGGCCCCGGCGGCGTGGCAGCCCACGCACTGATCCGAGGTGATGAACAGCGGCGCGCCGTCCGGTCCGGGGTTGACGTGATCGTAGGGCTCGGGCGGCATGGCCAGGCTCTCGGCGTCCTCCCAGGTGGGCACGCGGATGATCCGTGCCCCGAACGTCTTCAGGAAGTCCGGGGAGTAGGCCCGGCGCGGCTGGCTGACCCTGTTCACCCGGTCCGGATCGATCCCGTAGGGGCCGGTGTCGTCGTCATCCTCCTGGCCCGGCAGGATGGGGAGGCGCTGCTGGTGGGCCGAGATCGTCTGGATGTTGGAGGCCGGGGCGGCCGGCGCGCCCAGGATGGGCGGCTGGTCCTGGAGATAGAACTTGAGGATGTCGTCCGGGTCGCCGAGGACGTTGTTGAGGCTGGAGAAGGTGGACTCGGCCGCCGCCGAGGCGTGGCAGTTGAGGCAGTAGTAGCCGAAGCCCATCCAGGGATAGGGGAAGTTCACCGGCGGCGGCCAGTCGAGCTGCGCCTGCTCGCTGATCGACGGTTCCCAGCTCGCCCACCACCAGCCGTCCTTGGCGCCCTTGTGATCCTTGACCATCAACGCCATGCCCGGCCGCGGCCGGCCCGCGGGGGACGGATCCTCCAGCATCTCCTCCGTGGTGTCGCCGTACATCAGCTTGACGATCATGGAGCCGTCGGCGATAGGCCGGACGTCCTCCTCTTTCCCGTCCAGCCGGCAGGTGGGGCATTCCTTCCGGCACTCCTCCACGAAGTCCCGCTCCCCCGCCGCGTCGCGCTCGCACATCCAGCGGAAGACGTCCGGCGAGTAATAGATGAGCACCGTGTTGTGCGTGCCCCAGGTCTTCGCCGTCCAGGCGGGCCGGTGGGGATCGCCGCCGAGCGTGGACAGGGTCGGGCCGGTGGGCCGGAGCTGGCTGTCGTGACGCCAGCCCAGGCGGGCGTAGCATTCCGCCCGCAGGAAACGTCCGAGGATGCGCTCGTACTCGGATTTGGCGAAGGGGAATTCGCTGGGCAGAGGCAGCGCCAGCCGGCATTCCGCCGGCATGTCCGGGGACGGCGCGTTCGCGGGCGGCGCGTCCTGGGGGCGCGCCGCCACGCCGGCCAGCGCCAGGGCCACGAGGGCCCACAGGGCTCTCCTGGATCTCATCGGACCTCCTCTCAACGGATGACGTCCGATGATACCCGCATCCCAAAGAAAAAGGCCCCGGCAAACCCGGGGCCTTTTTCGGTCCAGCGTGGGAGGGTCGCGACTAGTGCGTCGGGAAGGTGCCCGTGGTGGGCAGCTTGATGGCGTAGACGCCGCGGCCGTAGGTGAAGGCCGCCAGCGTCGTGCCCTTGGTCGGGTTGGACGCCGGTCCGCGGTCGATCGCCAGGTACTTGATGACCGTGTTCGGCAGGCCCCACTGGTAGCGCGTCCAGACCGGGCTGGCCGCGTCGATGTTGTCCGTGTAGTAGAACCCGAAGTAGGTGCCCAGGAACGCCTGCTGGCGGTTGTGCGGGTTGATGACGATCGCCGAGGCCGGCACGTCCGGCAGGTTGCCCGTCTTGTTGGCGCGGGTCCAGGCCGAGCCGTTCCACTTGAACTCGAACACGTGGCCCGGAGTCGTCGGCGTGTTGTCGTCGAAGCCTCCCACCGCCGCGTAGACGCGGGTGTGATCCGTGGGATCGAAGGCCACGCCCGAGATCACCCGGTTGGGCAGCACGGCGTTGGTGGAGTCCACGTCCCGCCAGACCGCCGTGTTGCTGGAAGTCGGCGAGCACGAGAAGGTGGACGTGTTGGCCGCCGCCTGGGTGCAGTTGGTGCCGGAGAACATGGTTTCCGACCACCACATCTTGCCGTCGCTGGTCCCCACCGCCGCGGCCTTCGGATTGCTCGGCGCCATGTTCACCGAGATGATCGAGCCCGAGGACGTGGCGCGCACGAGCTGGTTCGAGGTGCGCGTCCATGACGGACCGTTGGAGCCGTAGGCGCCCGCCGCCCAGACGTAGTCCTCGCCGAAGATGTAGTTGCGGCACTGCGCGTTGGTGCAATGGAGCGTGTCCAGCATGAACGGCGCGCTCCAGTCCGCGCTGCCGCGCTGGGTCGGGCCGCAGCGGAAGTTGGAGAACGGACCGTCGGCTCCCGTGCTGGAGCAGTAGAGCGAGCCGTAGGTGTACTCCGAGAGCCACCAGCCCACGGACTCGCCGCCCGCCAGCGGATCGAAGGTGGTGAAGAAACCGTCGCCGCCGACCGACCGGCCCGTGGCCTTCAGGTCCGCCGTCCGGCTGTCCCACGACGAGTTGCCGTTGTCCTGCATGCCGCCGAACAGCCACTGGATGCCGCCCATGCCGGCGCCGGCGAAGTCGGCGCCGATCTGCCCGGCGTAGAACTGGTTGGTGTTGAACGAGTCGTTGAGCTGCTTCCAGGCGTTGAGGTCGCCGCGGTTGTTGTTCCAGTAGACGCCGCCGTCGTTGCCCAGCAGGAAGGTCGTCCCCCCCGCGCCCGGCACGAAGGTGAAGGCGTGCTGGTCCGAATGGACCTTGCCGTACGACGGGCACGAGGTGGTGTAGGCGTTCGTCAGGTTCACCGACGACGCCGACGTGTACGTCGAATTCACCGTCACCCGGAAGGCGTCGATGTGGCCGATGTACAGCGTTTTGTCGTTGGTGGGATCGACGGCGATGAACAGGTCGTACCAGTCCTGCCCCGTGCCGCTGGAGCCGGTGGAGCAGGTCCCGTAGGTGAGGCCCGACAGCTTGGTCCAGGTAGTGGCGCCGCCGTCCGGGCGCAGCACGTAGGTGCCGTCGTTCGAGCCGGCGCTGGCGTTGGCGACCTGGGCGTAGAGGGTCAGCTTGCCGTCCGCGCCGATGCCGCCCGCCAGCTCGATGCGGCCGGTGTTGCTGCCGCCCGTCGTATCGCCGTTGGTGCCGTTGCCGGTGTTGGCCGGGAAGCCGCCGAACAGCGTCGTGAAGCCGCCCGGCCATGACGGACAGCCCGTCGACGGCCAGGTGAAACGGTAGACGCCGTTGTTGCCGTTGCCGTTGGTGGCGATGTAGCCGAGGGACACGTACACCACCGTGTTCGCGCCGCGGGTGTCGAGGACGATGCCGCTGACGCGGTTGATCGCCGTGAACGTGGGGTTGCTCACCGACGGGTTGGTGTAGTTGTTGCCGAACGGACAGATCTGCCAGGAGTTGCCGCCGTCATTGGAAAGGTAGAGGTCGTACCGCGTGCCCACCAGCACGTTGCTGGGGTTCTTGGGATCGACCTTGATGACCTTGACGTTCTGGCTGCCCCAGCGGTTGCCGCCGGCCGGCAGGGTCGGAGAGTACGGAGTGAAGACGTCGGCGCCGAGTTGCGTCCAGGTGAGGCCGGCATCGGTGGACTTCATGATGCCGGCGCTGAACTGGTCCGCCGCCGGCCAGTCGCCGGTGCCGACGTACAGCGTGTTGCTGTTGGTCGGATCGATCTCGATGGCGCTCGCGGCCTGGGTCACGAAATCCTTGTCTTCCCAGAGGGGCGTCCAGGTCACCACCGGCAGGCCGAGCGTGACGGTCTTCCACAGGCCGCCGGCGGCGAAGGCCGCGTAGGCCACGTTCGGGCTGTTCGGGTCCACCGCCAGGCCGCCCGCGGCCACCCGGCCGGCGACGATGCCATAGCGGTAGGCGTTGTTCGTCGTGCCCACCGAGTCCAGCGGCCGCGGGCCGTAGGAGACCCAGGTGTTCAGGCCGGGAGCGATCAGCGCCTTCTCCAGCGCGCCGCCGGGATCGTCGTTGCCGGTCTCGCCCGGAGCCCGCAGCGGCGGACCCGGCCAGGGCTCGGCGTCCTGGACCTTCTTGCCCACGTGCTTCCGCGCCCGGTCCCAGGGCATGGACGGCATCTTGCCCGTGGGATAGGTGAGCAGATACCACTCGCGGGCCGCGTGCATCTTGATCTGATCGCTGTCCTCCATCTCGGGACCGTCCGGCCGGGGAACCGCCCGCAGCCAGCTCTCGATCTCCGCCTTCTCCTTCTTCTTGTTCTCCGCCTTGAGGAGCGCGTGCTCCTTCTGGATCTGCTCCGGGGTATGAACCTGGGACGCCGCCGCCGGCGCGGCGGGCTTGCCGGCAACCTGGCCCTTGCCACCGGCCAGGGCGACTGCCGGAAGACTCATCAGCAGCGCGACCGCGACGACAGGCGCCCATCGGTAAATGGGTACATCGACCTTGATCCTCTTCATGGGACTCCTCCCTGAGTGGCTCAAACTTCGATTGGTATGTGGATGTCCGGAATCTAACATTCCCCGAAGCCGCGCGCAATACCGGGCCGGTCATGGCGCCTTTGCCGCCGCTTTGTGCGAAGCTATCCCCATGAGACCGCCTGTTTTCAGAGAGGGCAAGAACGGAGTCCGGATCTGGCGCGTCGAATCAGACCACGCCGAGGAACGGCCGGATCAGCTCGCCGTCGAGGAGCCGCTGGAGATCCGGCTGGTCCAGGGGGAGCGGCGCCAGACCGTGGCGGTCACCATGCGCACTCCGGGCGCCGACGGCGAGCTCGCCGTCGGCTTCCTCTTCGCCGAGGGGGTCATCGACCGGCCCGAGCGGGTGCTGCGCGTGGCCCCCTGCGTCGATCCGGACGAATCCGCCAACTGCTCCAACATCATCGAGGTCGAGCTGTCGGCGGACGGGCCGGAGCCGGACCTCGCCCCCCTGGAGCGGCACTTCTTCGCCACCAGCGCCTGCGGCGTCTGCGGCAAGGCGGGGATCGAGAAGCTCCAATTGCGGGCCACGGGACCGCTGCCGCCGGGACCGGAGATCTCCCCCGAGGTCATCGCCGCCCTGCCCGCCCGGCTCCGGGAGGCCCAGGGGATCTTCGACGCCACCGGCGGTCTGCATGCCTCCGCCCTGTTCGACGCTCAGGGCAACCTGCTCGCCGCCCGCGAGGACGTCGGCCGCCACAACGCCCTCGACAAGCTCCTCGGCCGCGCCTTCCTCGACGGCCGGGTGCCCCTCCACGACCACCTCGTCATGGTGAGCGGGCGCTCCAGCTACGAGATCCTCCAGAAGTGCATGGTGGCCGGGGTGCCCGTCGTCTGCGCGGTCTCGGCTCCCAGCAGCCTGGCCGTGGAGGTGGCGGAGCGTTTCGGCATGACCCTGATCGGCTTCCTGCGGGGCGACCGGTTCAATGTCTACACCGGTGTGGAAAGAATTGCCCTCGCCGAGCCCGCCCTGAAGGAAAAGCGCGGCCGGAATCGCTCCTTGCTTCCGACGGTGTAAGCCTTACACCGGAACCCTCACCCGCCCCCTCTCCCAGCCGCTCTCCCGCCTTCCGGAAAAGGAGGGCCAGAGCGGCAAGCGCCCTGGCACGGGCCATGCATAGAGAAGAGAGCGAAGGCCGGTAGCAGCAAAGGCGAAACCGGCAGCACAACGAGAGAAGTCAACGCAGCACCGGCGCGAAAAGCCTTTCGCGGCCCCTCCCTGAAAGGGGAGGCGAACTGATCGAGAAAATCAGCGCCTCCCCCCTTTTTTTGTCTTTTTCCTGATCCATTCTCTTCGGCGACCGGTGCATGGGAATTGCTAGCAGTTGCCTCTTGGAGGGATAACCCTCAAAGGAGACTGGATATGATCAAGAGAGCACTCCCCATTACGGCGGCACTCCTGTGGGTCCTGGCGATGATTCCGTTGGCGGGCTGCGACCGCGACATCGATGCGGTCCACACCGAGAAGGACGCGCAGGGCAACACCACCGTCCATGTGGACGGCGAGAAGGTCGACGAGAAGTTCGATCAGGCGGAGCAGGCCTTCGACAAGGCCGGCGAAAAGATCCAGGAAGGCGCGGAGCAGGTTGGCGGCGCCATCCAGGAAGGCGCGGAGCGGGTCGAAACCGAAATGGCCCCGGTCCTGGACGACGCCGGAGTCACCGCCAAGGTCAAGGCGCGTCTGATGGCCGATCCTGAGGTCAACGCCTTCCACATCGACGTCGACACCCTGGAAGGCCGCGTGACGCTCAGCGGCAAGGTCGAGAACGCGGATCAGAAAGCCGAGGCCGAGAAACTCGCCCGGCGCACCGAAGGCGTCCGCGAAGTCGTCAACCAGCTCCAGGTCGCCGGCAACACCGTTCCGGCGGAAGCTCCTGTGAAGCAGCAGCCGCCGGGTTCGGGATCGCAACGGTAGTTGGAACCGCCAACCTGTTCAAAGCACAGCAGAAAATCCGAGTTGTGAGACGCCTCCTTTGCAACCTGGGGGCGTCTCACAGCCGCCGGTGAACGCGCCACTCAGTTCCTCAGGAACTGCGTCAGGTGGTGCTCAACATCCTTGTACTCTCGATAGCACCGGTAACTCAGGACGCCGACTGCCAGGACCAGAAGAAAATCAAGGCCAAGCCGGATCGCAGTGCGCATGACAAACTCGGAGTGGCCAAATGCCAGAGTGACGATCGGAGTTTTCCAAAGCTGATAGACATCGAAGGCATCACTGCCCAATTGAATCATTCCAAGAGTAGGAAGGCCGTAAATCAGCCCTTTGGCGGCCAAACGACCGTCCGGGCTGGAATGTTTCCCGATCAGCAGGAAATGATACTGAAGAGCTGAAAGCACTATGCCTGACCCTTTCATCCGCGCAAGCTTACGTAGACAGGCTCCGAAGCGGCGCTGGAAGTAAAGAAGCCAGAGCAAGAGGGCCGCCGTAGTGAGGAGGATTGCTACAGGGTAGTCGTTGACAGAGACCGGAATCTTTAACAAGGGGACTTCGTAGTGCTGATTCGTCAGAGAGTTCCTGAGGCTCTGAATTTCGTTCTCGGTTTTTTCACGGAATTTCTTGTCCTCGTCGGTATATACCTGACCTTCTTCGACCATACTTTCCTGGACTAGCAGAATACCTTCTCGAGCGGCAATTCGGGCATGGTCCCAGCCACAATACCATAGAAACATATTGAAGAGGTAAAGACCAAAAAGACCGGAAAGCAGAATGAAAATCCTGCGGACGCCTGTCAGCGCGCCCATCGTCGCATCGTAGACGATATCTTCCTCAGCGAGCTTTGATTGACCCGAAGCGCCGTCTTCGCTTTCCTTGATATCTATCATATCAGTCCTCCCCAAAAACAGATATATAGAGTGGTATATCCACTTCCTGCTGCAACTCGGCCAAGCGAATCCTAGCTGATCGAGCCGCCGCGGCCTCCGCCGTCTCACCCGGTACTCCGATAGCCTCGATAGCCCTGGAGATCATATTGAATGTCAGCCCCTGGTCTCCGAAAATCCGGATATAGTCACTGAGCCCGTCTCGGCCAATATGCTGGAACATTTCCTTCTCACGGGAGACGAGATATTCCAGGAGAGTTAACAGGTTCCGTATCACTACCACCTGGCCTTTGGCAGGAAAAACAAGCAATCCCTCGGCTTCTGGGTTCATGTCAATATCGGAGGCGATATTGATCAGATATTCCATCTGAAAGAGAAACTTCTCCACGAAAATCCGTCCTCTGGGCGTCGCGCTGAGATAACCAAGCTCCGGTCGCTCCAGCCAGTCATGATCAAGCAGCCAGAGGACTTCCGTTTCGACAGCATCAAGGCCTGCGTCCAGGACTGAGCGCAACTGAGAGAGGAGACGCTCATCCTCAAGGCCCTCTTCCCCATGCTGCCGAACGAGGAGGATGACGTGGGCTCTTAGGAAGGGCCCCAGATGGGAGTAAGAATGGCTGGTACCAAATATATTGTCTAACAGACTCTTCTCAGGCTGGTACACCTCGCGATCCCCAAGCAGCAGTGCCCTTAAAACATCCGCCTGGGAGCAACGGGCGCCCGAGAGGAGAATTGAGATGAAGGTTGACGAGCGCAGAATTTCTGCTACGAGACGTAGCCCGTCCCGGACTCGCCCATTGCTCAGAGGCTCGAGGACACTCAGCACCGCCGAGTTGCTCAGGCCAGAGAGGATCTTCTCGGCGTCAGGCGCTAGGTCGCGGCCGGTTGCCTCACTCCTCATGATCTGCTCCAGACATTGGCGGATTACATCGATCAACTCTGGAGGCCGTGCTTCAATCTCCTGAACGGAGTGCATGATGCCCTCGGGATCGACGAAGCGGAGCCGCCGCGCCGTCGATCTGCGGACGGAGGTAATAGCCTGAATATTGCACCGCATGGCGAGCCGATACGCCAGCTCGATCGCTCCGAACTGAAGCTCGAACGAGAAGGGATCCATGTTATCCAGTACGAGAAGCACTCTCCCTTTCCCAAAACGGCGCGCCAGGAAGCGTAGGCAGACTTCCAGGTAGGAAAGATGGTCTTCAAATTTTTCCTTCACTAATGCGACTTGCCTCTCCGGCGGCTCTTCCGAGTCCAGAAGACGGTCCGGGCCAAAGAGAGGGTCCTCGTTAAAGGACTCACGGATGAAATCATTGGCCGACAACCCTTGCCTCTCCAGATAGATATCGACGGCTTTGGCGGTTTGGGCCAGGATCGCTTGAACTAGGAGTTGCTGATCAAATCCCTGTTGAACCGCGCAATGCTCCCCGTCAACATAGATCCAGCGGCTCTCGACCCCCTTTGGATCGGAGGCTGCCAGCACCTTGTCCCGGAAGTGTTGCAGTGCTGAAGTCTTGCCTACTCCACGCTGACCGGTCAGCAGGATGCATTCGGACTCGTCTTCGTTCTCGCGGGTCGTGAGGCTCAGAAGATCCAGGGCGAGATCTCTCCCCCGATCCGACCTGACGGGTACGTAGGGGAGGCGGCTCGGCTCCCTAGAGAGAAGCAACTCCGCCAACTTTGAGCCGACCTGGCCACTCTCAGGAATGTCAGGGGGAACACCCAAATTCCTATATCGACTCGTGCGACGGCGTAACTCCCTCGCAGAATCCTCGCCCATTCCCCACCTCCTCCAGCAGTAGCTTCTAGATTTATTAGTGCTTGTTTACAACATACCGCCGAAGCTGGAGGATGTCAAGCGTTGGGGGCGGGAGACGTTGCCTGCTCGGCGCAGAGAGGAATAAACTTCACCCGTGGCGCTAATAAACCGGGTGCGGCCAAGAATTGGCGATGTAGTAGAGATTGAGACTCCCGAGGGCCTCGCGTACGCCCAGTACACCCACAAGCATGACAACCCACCCCGTATGGGGGCGCTCATCCGAGTCCTACCCGGCCTGTTCGGAGAGCGCCCGGCCGACTTTCGCGAGCTGGTCGAGCAACAGGAGCGATTCTTCGTTTTCTTCCCTCTCGGAGCCGCTTGCAATCGCCGGATCGTGACGATCGTCGCCAACGAGGCGATTCCAGTTTCCGCTCGAAACTTTCCAAGATTGCGCGCGGCCGGATTCATCGATCGTTCCGGCAAAGTCCACGATTGGTGGGTTTTCGATGGCGAGAAGGAGGTGCGGGTTGAGACGCTTACCACGGAGATCGCGCACCTCTCACCTTATGAGATCTGGAACGATACTTTGCTCATCGAACGTATTGTATCCGGCTGGTCGCCGGAGCAGGACCTTCGTAGAGTCATCCGCACTGCCACCAACTCCGAATGACGTGATCCCGCCGCACATAGCTCTCCTCGCCACCATAAATCAGGACACCCGGTCCGCCCCCCGAGAGGCCGAGATAGTAATCAAGCCCGCGGAAGACGTCACCGGCGAGCGTCCGGCCGGCTTTGACTTCTACCGGAATGCGCTTGGTCCCAAGGTCGAGCAGCGCATCCACCTCGTGGCCCGCCGAGTCGCGCCAGAAATACAGCGGCGACGGTTGACCGTGGTGCAGGAAAAGCTTGTAAAGCTCACTGATCACGAAAGTCTCGAAGATCGCGCCACGCAGTGGATGTACAAGAAGATCCTCCGGCCGCCGTAGACCGAGGACGTGACAGAGGAGCCCGGAATCCAGGAAATACAGCTTGGGGGATTTCACCAGCCGCTTGTTGAAATTCTCGTGGTGTGGTTTCAAAAGAAGGACGATGTAGCTCGCCTGGAGCACCGAGATCCAGCTTCTGGCCGTGGGATGGCTGACTCCGGCTTCCACCGCTAACGCGGAGCTGTTCAGAAGCTGCCCCGACCGCCCGGCGCATAGAGCGAGGAAACGGCTGAAGGCCTCCAGATTGCCAATGTTAGAAAGCTGCCGTACGTCGCGCTCGATGTAGGTCCTCAGATAGCCGTCCAGCCAGATGGACGCGTCGAGTTGCCGGTCGTGGATGCGAGGATACAGCCCTTGAAAGAGAAGCTCCTCCAGAGAACGCGGCGGCTTCTCCTCTCGCAGGCTCACTGGATCAGTCAGTTCCTCCGGAAGGAGAGCCGGGCGCCCGGCGAGCTCCGCGACCGACAGCGGCAGCAGCTCCAGGATAGCCACCCGCCCCGCCAGGGACTGGCTGATCCGCTCGGACATGAGGAAGTTCTGCGAGCCCGTGAGCACCATGGGGCCGCTCCGGACGTCGTCGAGAAATCCCTGGAGATATGAGAAGAGGTCCGGCGTACGCTGCACCTCATCGAGGATCACTCCGGACTTCCCCTCCAGCCGCCGCAGGAAGCCTCGAGGATCTTCGACAGCCTCCTGGCGGTTCTGCAGGTCTTCCAGAGAGACGTAGTGGAAGTCCGGGAAAGTTGCCCGCGCCAGGGTCGTCTTGCCGGACTGACGCGGCCCGGTAAGGAACACCGCCGGGAAGGAGGCAGCCAGTGTACGCAGACGGGGCTCCAGGGTGCGTGGGAGCATGGCCCCAGGCATACCAGACCCTGGCGAGTCGTGTCAATTGAAAGTCCGACTTTCAATCTGCACGGCCTGAGAGTCGCGATATGCTCTCCCCCACCCATGCGACCCTACATCGAAAGCTTCCTGCCGCTCTTCGTGGCGATCAACGCGCCGGGGATCATCCCCATCTACCTGGGGGTGACGGAGAACATGACTCCGGCGCAGCGGCGGCGGCTCACGCTGCTGGCCATCGCCACGGCGTGCGCCATCGCCATCCTGATCCTGGCCGCCGGCCAACTCATCTTTTCCCTGCTGGGGATCACCGTCAACGACCTGCGGGTGGGCGGCGGGCTGATCCTCCTGGTGCTCAGCATCTCGAACCTGATCTTCGGGGATTACCGCCGGCGCGATCCCACGGCGGGTGAGGAGGGGGAAGACCCGGCCTCGATCGGCGTCGTGCCCCTCGGCATCCCGCTGATCATGGGGCCGGCGGCCATTACGTCCGTCCTGGTCTCCCGGGAGGCGTACGGCTACTTCCCCACCTTCGTGTCGCTCGCCATCAACATGGGGGTGGTCTATCTGACCCTGCTGGCCAGCCCGTTCATCGGCCGCTTCGTGGGGACGGCGGTGAACCGGGCCATCGCCAAGGTGGCGAGCCTCTTCCTGGCGGCGATCTCGGTGGCGTTGATCCGGGCGGGAATCGTGGGGATGGTGCAGGCGCTGTAGGCCCTCACCACCCCCGGGACGCTGCTACGGCGCCTGCGCGATCTGCTGCGCCGGCTCTTCGGCAGGGAACGGCGCGCTCTTCCGTAGATAGGTGAACGGATTGATCGCCTGGCCGTTGGGGTGGTAGATGCCGTAGTGGAGATGAGGGCCGGAGATGGCCGCGTTGCCCGAGTTGCCGACGTAGCCGATGATCTCGCCGGCGCCGACCCAGTCGCCGATGGCCTGGGTCCCGAAGTCTTCGAGGTGGGCGTAGTAGTGCTTGTAGCCGCCGGGACCGATGACGTTCACGATCTGCCCGCCCAGCCCGCGCATGCCCTTGAACTCGATGACGCCCTCGGTGACGCTGCGGATCGGCGTGTAGCGCGGCGCCGCGATGTCGATCCCCTTGTGCCGCCGCCCGCCGTCGCGCGCGTACCCCCAGGTGTCCCGCAGCCGGCTCGCCTGGATCCCGTCCACCGGGATCGGCAGGGCCTTGGGCATCGGTTGCTGGAGCAGGGCCATGTATCGGGTGTTGTAGCGGATGGAAGCTTCGCGGCAGCCGGCGAGGACAAGGACGAGAAGGGCAAGGGCAGCGAGACTGCGGGACTGGATCATGTCACCTCCTGGTGAAACCCGGGTCCTGCCGGACCCGTTCCGCCAACGTCGGATGACGATGCCCAGGAACCGCGGGCACCGCCAGACATCTCCTCATCGAACGTCAAGAAACGAGAGATCGGGAGACTACACCGTCTCTGGCCGGGAGGTCCAGCCCTCCGGCCTGGCTTCATGTCAGTCAGACTGGCCTATCGTAGCGCATCGTATTACCAAAAAGCTATAGGCGTACGGGATAAGATCCGCTTCCATGAGATTCTTCCGCGCGGTGGCGCTCTTCCTGGGACTTGTCTTCTGGACCGGACTGGCCGGCGCGGCGGAGATTCCGCGTCTGGAGGTCGAGGCGCCGGCCGCTCTGGAATCGACGGCCCGGCGGCTGCGGGCGTTGGATCCTGGGCAAATCGAGAGCGCGATGCGGTTGGTGGGGCTCGAGGAGCCCGGACCGCCGATCCGGGTGATCCTGGCACCAGAAGGCTCGGAGGCGGCGGAGCGGGTGCCGCCCTGGGTGTCCGGCTACGCCTTCGGGGAGATGGGCGTGATCGTGCTGCTGCCGCAGCGGGTGCCCAGCTATCCCGACTCGTCTCTGGACGACCTCCTCCGCCACGAGGTGGCGCACATCCTGGTGGCGCGGGCATCCGGCGGGCGTCCCCTGCCCCGCTGGTTCCACGAGGGGATGGCGATGATCGCCGGCCTCTCCTGGGGATTCGACGACCGCTCGCGCCTCACCCTGGCGCTGCTGGCCGACCGGCCGGTCTCGCTGGCGGATCTCGACGACCGGTTTCAGGGGACGCAGGCGGAGGTGAACCGGGCCTACGCCATCGCGGGCGCTTTCGTGCGCTGGCTCTTCGAGACCTACGGCCCGCGGGCCGCGCCCGAGATCCTGGCGGGGGTGGGCCGGGGCCTGTCGTTCGAGGACGCGTTCCGGGCCGCGACGGGAGATTCGCTGGCCGAGGCGGAGGAGTCCTTCTGGGGCCGGCAGACGTTCTGGTACCGCTGGGTGCCGGTGCTCACCAGCTCGGTGACGCTCTGGCTGCTGATCACCCTGCTCGCCCTCTGGGCCATCCGGCGCCGCCGGCGGAGGGACGCCGCGATCCGGCGGATGTGGGAGGAAGAGGAGGAGCGCCTGAGGCTGGCGGCGGAAGCCGGGGAGAGCGGCGACGCCGGGCCCTGGGTGCACTGAGCCTCACCGGCTGTCGTCGGCCGGCGGCCTGCCGACGACGTCGTCCCAGTGCCAGCCCTCCTTCTCCACCAGGCCGAAGAGCAGGCGTCGCCGGTCGGTGGCCACCTCCAGGGAAAAGCGGAACGTCTCATCGTCGATCGTCGGGATGCCGGCGGCGCGGAGCGTCTTCAGGTCCGGGAGCGGCGGAGGGTTCCTCTCCGGCTCCAGGTGGGCGTCCGCCAGAGTCGAGAGCAGCCGGTCGATGGCGCCGCGGAGGGGATAGATCGCCACCCGGTTGGGCCGTTGCTCGAGGGCGACGCTCTCGAGAAGGGTCAAGACTTCATCCAGCACCGCGATGTTGGGAGCCATGGCCGTCTCCCGCTCGCTGCTGTGGAAACAGTGCAGGACGGGATAGGCCAGGTGACCTTCCCCCAACCCCATGATGGGGAAGGTCAGGCCCAGGAGATGTTCCGTCAGCCGGCCGAAGCTCTGGCCGTCCCAGGCCCGCAGGAGGAATTCCTGCGGAGTCTTACCCAGGGTATTGATGTGGACGGCGAGCTGGCGCCTCTGGAGCGCGGCGGACATCAGCGGGAGCAGGTAGGTGATGACCAGGGTGACGAGGAAGAAGCCGTTGGCGGCGGCGACAGGAGTCAGCACCTGCCAGACCGCCCCGTTCGGCACGAAGTCACCATTGCCCAGGGTGATCAGGGTAAAGCCGGCGAAGTAGGTCCGCGCCCAGAAGTCCGCGGGTTGGCCGCTCTGGGAATTCACCACGGAGCCCGGATCGATGCCCAGCACCAGGATCCAGCCGAGCCAGACGAGGCCGATCCACAGGAAGACCGTCAGCAGGACGATCAGGAACCCGGCGGAGGAGAGGGCGCGATGGGACGGCGTGACCCGCAGAGCCAGGTGCCAGAGGAGGTTGGTCACCCAGGACGTCAGCGGCCCCGCCCCCGCCATGCGCAGGGTGGTCCACAGGACATCGAAGACGACGCCCAGGATCAGGACAACCCCGAAAATGCCAAGAACGATGCGCGCTCCCTCCAACACCACCTCCAGAGGAGGGGCTAGCAGGGGGCGTGCCACTAGACCTTGTTGGCCTTGAGCTCCGAGAGGGGATAGTGCGTACCGCGCCAGTCGATGCCGTCGTTCTTCAAGGTGGTCAGCGTGGCCCGCCAGACGATGTAGTTGAAGAGGAGCGTGGCGACGGGAAAACCGATGCCGTGCCAGCGCCGCACGCCGGCGAGCGGCGCGTTCACCCAGCCGAGGAGGAAGAGCACCAGGACGCTGCCGAGGTTGAGCCAGCGGGTGGCTCCCGAAGTCAGGAAGAGGGCCAGGAAGGGCCAGACCATGATCGTCAGTTGCGTCAGCGACGAGAAAAAAACGACGCCGACCCGGTAGTCCACGGCGGAGAAGGCGTTCTTCATCAGCCCCTGGATCAGCTCGCGCACCGAGGCGTACCACTCGACCCGCAGCAGGCCTTGGCCGAAGACGAATTCCTGGCGGAAGCCGCGGGTCTTGAGGAGCTTGCCGAGCTTGAGGTCGTCGTCCGGACGCATGGCGATGGCCCGGTGCCCGCCCGCGGCGCGATAGGCGGCCGCGCGGACGAGGTTGAAGGCGCCGATCCCCACGTGGCTGGGGCTGTTCGGGTCCTTGACCTTCCAGGGCTTGGTGAACAGGGAGAAGAAGAGCGAGAAGGTGCCGATGAACATCTCGAACCAGAGGCTGGGGCGGTCGATCTCGGGCGAGGCGGTCAGGTGATCGAGACCGTCGGCCGTCATCGCGCCCACGGCCCGGCGGAGGGTGGAAGGCTCCAGGACGACGTCGGCGTCCGTGAAGAGGAGGAGCTCGCCGGTGGCCTTCTCCGCTCCCAGCCAGAGGGCGTGGTTCTTACCGAGCCAGCCCTTGGGCAGATCCTTGACGTGGATCACCCGCAGCCGCGGGTCCGCCGCCGCCATGCGGTCGAGGATCTCGCCCGTGCGGTCGGTGGACCGGTCGTCCACCACGTCGATCTCCAGGTTGTCGTAGTCCAGGGCCAGCACGGAGCGCAACGCCTCCTCCAGGTTCCGCTCCTCATTGCGCGCCGGGATGACGATCGAGACCCGCGGCAGCGGCCCGGCGAGAGGAGGCTGATCCTTCAGGCGGCGGATGGACCGGTTGCCGAGCTGGACCTGGATCGCCGTCGCGACATGGAGGAGGAGGGTCGCGAGGGCGAGGTAGAAGAGAAAGACTGTCACTTTGGCAGGGCGGCCGGGTAGGTGGCTTCGAGTCGGGTCAACAGGTCTGGACGCCAGCCCAGAGTTCCCATGACATCCCGGGCGAGGAAGTCCCATGGAACGACCCGGTCGCCGGACGGCAGGCCGACCGACGGAATCGGCTCGTCCGGAACGTGGACGATCAGCATGGGTGGTCGCCGATATAGAGGATCGACGGTGAGCCCGGCTGTCCGGGGCGCATCGATCAATCCCTGTCGAACCGCCAGTTCCAGATCTTCCTTGGTGAGATATCCGATCAGGTCAGGGGAGGTCAGGAACCCGCGGCCGGTGACCAGACGGGCCGCGGTGTCGAGGGTCCAGACCGCCCGTCCTCGAAGAGCTTCCAGGACCTTCTCTTCGTCGTTCAGGAGTGGAGCCATGGAAGATCTCCCCCAGGCCAGGAAGAGGTGCGGAAGAATCCCCAGATCACGACGGAACCTCGCATGGCTGCGTCGAAACAGGCTCCGCTGGCGGTAGGCCGCGAGGTCGCGCTGGTAGCGCCTCCAGCGCTCGGCGGTGGTCAAGGGTTCCCGGCTCACAGGTTCTCTGGCTCCACGAGACGCTTCAAAAGATCAAGGCCTCGGTGAACCGCCTGCCCCATCTCGGCGTACCCGCCCTCTGAATCACCGGCCCGGACCACGTCCGTCGTGACCGCCAGGCAAGCCACCTGCGCATCCCCCAGGGCGTCCTCGACCCGGTCGCGGTCGAACAGCGCCAGCAGGCGGCGGAGGTCTTCGAGGAATCCAGGAGTGCCCGCGTTCTCATCCAACAAGAGCAACGCCTGCAACTTGTCCTTGCTTCCCTTCTCGAGGCGGATTGTCATCAGCTTGACGACTGTCAGCGCGGCGGAGGTCAACGCCCGGCCTTGTGTCGGCAATTCCAGGGTTGTTTCGGAGGCGGCCAGCACGATGCTGAGGTCACTGAATACCATCACAGGCACGGTCTTTCCGCCACCAATACGATCCACAGAGTCCTGCCTGGAGTAACCCACCAGGTCAAGAGAGAGACCATCCGGCATGAGGAAAGTGCTGGTGCCGGGATAATGCTCCAGGCCGAGCCGCGTCAGATCCTCCAGAAGCTGCACTTCGTGGGCTCCGACCCAATCGGCATCGATCAGAACGTCAATGTCCTCCGTGAGAGCGGGGATGTTCTCGCTGACTCCGTAGAGTCCGGAAGATCCCGCCAGGATGAGCTGGTCGCCGAGCGGGCTTGCCCGCACTCTGCGCAGCAGATCCAACACGTCGAAGCGTTCAGGGCGGCGCATAGACGCCTACCGCCACCGGAAGATCTTCAACGCCACCGCGAAGCTGACGATCCCCCAGAGGGTCAGGATGGCGATCTGCGGAGCGATCCCGACAATCCCATAGCCCTCGGTCATGATGCCGCGCAACGCCTGGTTCAGGGCGGTCAGGGGCAGGGCGTTGATGACCGGCTGGACGGCGTCGGGGAAGCGCTCCGAGGAGAAGAAGACGCCCGAGAGGAGCCACATGGGCAGCATGATCAGGTTCGCGATGCCGCTCGCACCCTCGATGGTGTTCACCCGCGAGCCCGTCAACAGCCCGAGGCCGCAGAAGGTCATGGCTCCCAGCAGGGAGACGAGGAAGAGCAGCGCGAGCGATCCCTTCACCCCGACGTCGAAGAAGAGCCAGCCCGCGCCCACCAGGACGACGACTTCCGGGATCAGGAACATCAGCCGTCCCAGGATCTGGGCCAGCAGGTAGTGGCTCTTGCGCATGGGCGTCGCCACCAGGCGCTTCAGGATGCGCCGGTTGCGGGCCGTGGTCACCGAGAAGGCGATGCTCCAGATGCCCGTGCCCATGAGGTTCATCCCCAGCAGGCCCGGGATCAGGAAGTCGATGTAACGGGAGCCGCGCTCGGTCAGCCGCTTGGACTGGACGGCCAGCGCGTCCTTCCGTCCCGCCGCCCGCTGCAGGGCGTCGTCGGCTTCCAGGCGGGCGATGCGGGAGTCCGGCCGGGTCTCGTCGAAGTGGAAGACCATCGGCGGGCCGGGTTCCACGAGCAGGGAGATGCGGCCGGTGCGCAGCGCCTCCCGGCCCTCGGCCGCCGGGAAGCGGCGGGCGAGCAGCGCGGGCGAGGCCGAGAGCGCGTTCACGGCCCGGCCGGCGGCGGCGTCCTCGCGCGCGGTCTCCACGACGCCCACGGGGATCTTGTCCGGCCCCTTGGAGCGGAAGGCGAGCCCCAGGGCGATGGCCAGCAGCACCGGGAAGAGGAAGACCCAGAAGACGGCCTCCGGCTCGCGGAGGAACTCCTTCATCCGGGACGCCGTGAGCTCCATCAAGGGGGAGTAGCGTTCGCGCGCGCTCATCGTCGACATCAACCCTCGCGAAGCGCCCGGCCGGTCAGGGAGACGAAGACGTCTTCCAGCGTCGAGCGATGAGTGGAGAGGTTCACCAGCCGCGCTCCGGAGCGGTCCACCAGCGCCAGCAGGGCGGGGACGGTCTCGGCCAGGGAGCCGACCGGCAGCCACCAGCTCGGCCCGCGGCGGTGCGGCTCGGTGACCCCGGGCAGGGCGCGCAGGCTCTCTTCGTCCAGCTCCGGCTCGGAGGAGAACTCGATGACGTTCGCCGCGTGCAGGGAGCCGATGAGCTCGGCCGGCGTCCCCAGGGCGATGACCTTGCCGCGGTCGACGACGGCAACCCGGTCGCAGAGGCGCTCGGCCTCGTCCATGTAGTGGGTGGTGAGGAGGATCGTGCCGCCCCGGGAACGGAAATCGACGACCTGTTCCCAGAGTTGCAGCCGGCTCTGGGGATCGAGCCCGGTGGTGGGCTCGTCGAGGAAGAGCAGCTCGGGGTCCCCCACCAGGGCGCAGGCCACGGCGAGCCGCTGCTTCTGGCCGCCGGAGAGCTTGCCGACGCGGGCGTCCCGCTTCTCGTCGAGCGAGAGCTGGGTGAGGACGGCGTCGGGGTCGCGGCCGTTCTCGTAGAAGGACCGGAAGAGGCGGACGGTCTCGCCCACGGTCAGCTTCTCGGTGAGCTGGGTCTCCTGGAGGGAGATGCCGAGCCGCTCCCGCAGGGCGCGGCCGTCGCGGGTCCAGTGCGATCCCAGGATCTCCACTTCACCGGCGTCGGGCGCGGTCAGTCCTTCCAGGATCTCGATGGTGGTGGTCTTGCCCGCGCCGTTGGGGCCGAGCAGACCGAAGCACTCGCCGCGGCGGACCTCGAGGTCCAGGCCGTCGACGGCCACCACGTCGGCGAAGCGCTTGACGAGTCCATGGCAGCGGACGGCGATATCGGTTCGTTCAGGGCTCATGGCTGGTAGAGTTGAGGGTGCCCGGACAAGGCGGGGAGGCCTAGTATATCCATGAGCAGTGAGAACGCTCCCCTTGGCAAGGTCGTGGATCTCCGCCGCTGGCGGGAGGAGAGGGACCGCAGGCTGCGCGAGCAGGAGGGCGGAGACTTCGTCGTCGAGGAGGGTCCGCCGGAACGCATCGGCTGGTTCTATCGATCTCTCGCGCTGATCTCCGGTCTGGGCTTCCTGATCGTCGGGATCGCGCTCGCCCTGCTCCCCTGGCTGATCCCCGGCGGCCCGGGCGAGCCGGTCTCGGTCGCCTTCCTGCCGCTCCTCCTCCTGCTCGTTTCACTGGGATTCGCGCTCTCCCTCTTCGGCGTCGACCTCCTGGGCCGCGCCTTCGTGGGACGGGAGTGGACGCGGGCTGTCTGGGAACGCGTCACGGGATGGCTCGACCGCCACGTCCACCCGCTGCCGGCGTTCGCCGGGATCTCGGTGTTCGTCCTGACGCTGGGGCTCTGGGGAGGCGACGACGATTCGTCGCTCTGGCAGCCCGCGCTGTACTGGTTCGTCGGCTATCTCCACATCAGCCTGCACGAGCTGGGGCACCTGCTGGCCGTGCGCGGGGTGAAGTACCACCCCCGGCTTCTGGTCGCCGGCCCGCTGACCGTGGAATGGAAGCGCGACCGCCCCGCCGCCCGGGCGACCCGCGGCTGGCGGTTCCTCTTCGGGGGAAACGTCTGGTTCTCGGCGCGGCGCCGCACCCGTTCGCGGGACCTGATGGTCCTCATCGCCGGCCCGCTGGCGAACGTCCTGACCCTCGGCGCCGTGCTGGGCCTCGAGCGCTTCCTGCGGGGCTCGCTGCTGTTCGAGGCCTACGTGCGGGCCAACCTCGCCTGCGCGGCCCTGGTGCTGCTGGTCAACCTCCTGCCGCTGCCCCGCACGGCCGAGGGCTACGCCACCGACGGGCGGCAGATCCTCGACCTGCTGCGGGGCCGGCGGATCGCGTAGAGCCTAGAACGCGGGCTTGTAGATCGCCAGGTACGCCGCCAGTCCGCCCAGCAACGGGAGGATCCACCAGAGCGCGGTCGAAGACTGGGGCGCCTTGCGGAAGACGACGACGATCCCGCCCAGGGCGAGCCAGATCAGGAATTTCAGCCAGACCCAGGCCGGCCAGGTCATGGGGTTCGACATCGTGTACTTGGCCAGGGCGCCGAAGCCGCTGATGAGGATCAGCAGGAGCGCGATGCCGTGGGTCATGCCGGCGGTCTTGCGGCTGACGCCGGATTCCACCCTCGCGCGGGACGCCAGCAGCAGTCCGCCCAACGCCGTGAACAGGAAGACCACACCCAGAATGTGGAGCACTTTGTAGAAGGCCAGGCTCATCGTCACCCCTCCCTCGAAAGAATCAGTTGAGCGCATTGTAACTATCATTCCCTCTCTCATGGCGCTCCTCGGCGGAATCGACCTCGGCTCCTTCACCACCGACAGCTACGTGGCCTGGCTGGAAGACGGCCATTTCCTCCTGGAGACGTACCGGCCCACGCGCCAGCGGCCGCTCCCTGAATCCCCCGGCGGCTGGCCTCCGGCCTACACGGGGATCGACGCTCCCCAGGGGCTGCCCGAGCCCGGCGAACGGCGGCGGCGAGAGTGCGATCGCCTGGCGAAGACGCCCACCCGCGTGCTGCCCCGCAGCCGGGCCGAGCTGGCGGGCTGGCGTCTCTACCGTCCGTTCGTCGAGGCGGGGGTGGAGGTCTTCTGGTCGATCCACGAGAAGGAGCTCGCTTCCATCCTCGGTCTGGTTCCCGTGCCGGACGGCGCCGGGACGGTCTTCGAGACATATCCCCGCTACGTCCTCCTCCAGCTCTGGGGGGAGCGCCCGCCCTCCAAGCGCCGGCGCCCTCGCGAGTACGTGGACTTCGTGTGGGAGCGCCTGCGCCGGGCCGGCTACTCCTGCGCCAGCCCCGTCGAGCGTCCGGACCATGTGGACGCCATGCTCTGCGCTCTGGCCGCCGAGGCCTGCCTGCACGCCGACGGTCTTCCCGGCGGAACCGTGGGTCTGCCGCCTGTAGTGGATGAAGGTGAACGCGTGATCCGCGAAGGCTACATCGTCGCGCCGGCTGGTCTATAATTCCGCGAGAAAGCATCTGCCGCAGGAAGTGAAGGAGCGTGTTTGAGGTCGCAAATTGCGACCTCAAGTTTCCAGGAGGAGACATGGCGAAGAGCGGCACGCGGAGCAGCGCAAGGAGGAAGCCGGCGACGACAACCAGCGCGCTGGCCTTGATTCCCACCGAACGGGTGGAGCGCTCGATCCTGACCCTCCGGGGGCAGAGAGTGATCCTGGATTCCGACCTCGCGGCGCTCTTCGGCGTCACCACGAAGCGCCTCAACGAGCAGGTGCGGCGCAACCGGGATCGCTTCCCGCCGGACTTCATGTTCCAGCTCTCGCAGGAGGAGTTCGCAGACTTGAGGTCGCAATTTGCGACCTCAAGTTGGGGCGGCCGCCGCATACCGCCCTTCGCCTTCACCGAGCACGGGGCCATCATGGCGGCGAACATCCTCAACTCCCAGAGGGCGGTGCACGCGAGCGTGATGGTCGTCCGCGCCTTCGTGCGCCTGCGGGAGATCCTGGCCGCCCACGGCGATCTGGCGCGCAAGCTGGAAGAGCTGGAGAAGAGGTATGACGGCCAGTTCCAGCAGGTCTTCGCCGCCATCCGTGCCCTGATGGAGGCTCCCGGGAACGGCCGCAGAAAGCGGATCGGGTTCTGAGCCCGCCCAACTTGAGGTCGCAAATTGCGACCTCAAGTTGCCCCCCTAGATCCGCGCCTGCAGCTCGAGCTGCACCAGCCGCATGAAGTCCTGGGCGTTGGTCACCACCCCGAAGGCCTGGTGGGTGCCGCGGTCCTTCAGCTTGCTGACCACGAACTCGGTCTGGTCCACGCAGATCGTGGTGATCTCCGAGATCGTGCCGTCCGGACGCGCGCAGAAGGTCGGGAGCATGTTGCCCGCCGCGATGGCGTGCAGGGCGGTCGCCACCATCACCACCATGGTGGCGCGGGAGGTCAGCTCGCGCATGGCCTCCTGCGAATCCAGGGCCGAGGGGATCGTCTCCGGCAGCGGGCCGTCGTCGCGGATGGAGCCCGCGAGGACGTAGGGGGTGTTGGTCACCGTCAGGGCGTGCATGATGCCCCCGGCGAGGCGGCCGGAGTCCACCAGCGCCCGGATCGAGCCCGCCTTCTTCACCTCGTTGATGGCCCGCATGTGCACGCTGTGGCCCCCCGCCGTTCCGGAGCCGTCCGCCAGCATGCCCAGGGTCGTGCCGAAGAGCGAGGCCTCCACGTCGTGGACCCCCACCGCGTTGCCCGTGATCACGCCGTGGCAGAAGCCGTTGTGGATCAGCCACTCCATGGCGATCCTCCCCCGCGCGTGCACCAGCGCCGGGCCGATCACCCAGAGGATGAAGCCGTCGTCCCCGCGGTTCTTCACGAACTCCCGGAAGATGGCGTCGTAGTTGACCGGTTTCTCGCGGCTCACCTCCGAGGCCATGAACGCGAACGCCTCGGGGACGTGCGTGTCGTCCACCTCGCCCTGGAAGCCGCGGTCCCAGACCAGCACCCCCTCCGAGCCGTCCTCGGCCGAGGCGACCGCCACCAGGTCCCCCTTGCGGACGAGGCGGAACTCCTTGATGACCAGCCGCTCCGTGGCCGGATCCCAGACCAGGTGGGAATCCATGCGCGGCCGCTCGGGCATGCGCCACTGGCCGCCGATCTTGACGTAGGTGGGATGGTTGGTGGTGGACATGAAGCCGTCCGGCAGCACGGTGTCCGCCGGAGAGGGCTCGAACCGGCACTCGGGCGCGGCGAGGAGACGTGGATTGAAAAAATCGGGTTCGCGATACATGGGCCGGGATCGTAGCCAACGCCGATCGACGCGGCAAGGGAGCCGAATTCGGCATGTATTTTGCGTTGTCAGCCTCGTTGGGAGGACGCGCCCATGCCGCGAGCGATCTGGAAGGGGAGCATCAGTTTCGGCCTCGTCAACATCCCGGTCGGCCTGTACACGGCGGAGAGCCGCGACGAGATCCACTTCAACATGCTGGACCGCCGGACCAAGAGCCGCATCCATTTCAAGCGGGTCAACGAGGAAGGCAAAGAGGTCGCCTGGGAAGATATCGTCAAGGGCTACGAATTCGAATCCGGCCAGTACGTGATCCTTTCCGACGAGGACCTCAAACGGGCCAGCCCCGAGGCCACCCAGACCATCGACATCGTGGACTTCGTGGATCTCGACGAGATCAGTCCCCTCTATTTCGACAAGCCCTACTATCTGGGTCCCGACAAGAAGGGGGGCAAGGCGTACGCGCTGCTGCGGGAGGTCCTGCGCCGCACGAATAAAGTGGGGATCGCCAAGGTGGTGATCCGCACCCGCCAGTACCTCGCCGCCGTGGTGGCCCGCGGGGAGGACGTGCTGACGCTGGAGCTGCTACGCTACGCCCACGAGTTGCGCGATCCCGGGGAGCTCGACGTCCCCAGCGGCAAGCAGGGGGTCTCCGAGCGGGAGCTGGAGATGGCCGAGCGCCTCGTGGAAGGGATGGTCGAGGCCTGGGACCCCGAGAAGTACAAGGACGACTACCGCAAGGACCTCATGAAGATGATCGAGGAGCGGGTGGAGGCTGGAGAGCTCGAAGCTTCGTCCGAGCCCGCTCCCAAGCCGGAACGGGCGCGGAGCAACGTGGTGGACCTGATGGCCCTCCTCAAGCAGAGCGTCGAAGGAGCGGGCGGACGGAAGCCGGCCGGCGGCGCCAAGAAGGCGGCTCCCAAGAAGGCCGCGGCCAAGAAGACCGCCGCGAAGAAGACGGCCCGCAAGCCCGCCAGGAAGGCTCCGGCCAAGAAGAAGGCGGCCGCCCGCAAGAAGAGCGCCTGAGCCCCGGTTGAGCCATGGCCCTCGAGGAATACAAACGCAAGCGGAACTTCAAGGCCACCCCCGAGCCTGAAGGCAAGGTCAAGAAGACCAGGGGGAGCTCCTACGTCATCCAGAAGCACGCCGCCACCCGGCTTCACTACGACTTCCGCCTGGAGATGGAAGGCGTGTTGCGGAGCTGGGCCGTGCCCAAGGGCCCCAGCCTCGATCCCGGCGAGAAGCGGCTGGCCGTCCACGTCGAAGACCATCCCATGGACTACGGCGACTTCGAGGGGATCATCCCCAAGGGGCAGTACGGCGGCGGCACGGTCCTGCTCTGGGACCGCGGCATCTGGATCCCCGAAGACGATCCCGTGGAGGCCTACAGGAAAGGCCGGCTGAAGTTCCGCCTCGAAGGCGAGAAGCTCCACGGCGGCTGGAACCTGGTCCGCATGGGCGGCCGGCGGGCCGCCGAGGACGGCAAGCAGGAGTGGCTGCTCATCAAGGAGAACGACGAGACGGCCGTTCCCGGCAGCGGCGACGCCATCGTCGAGGAGCGCCCGGAGAGCGTCGCCAGCGGCCTGAGCCTGGAGGAGATCGCCGCCGATCCCGAGCGGGTCTGGCAGTCGAACCGGCCCGAGAAGGCCAAGACGTTCAAGGACAAGGTCGCCGCCAAGGCCGCGAAGAAGAAGGCGGCGGAGCCCGAAACCTCCTCTTCCGGTATCGATCCGTCGGCGATCTCCGGCGCCAGGAAGGCGAAGATGCCCGCCGGCATCGAGCCCCAGCTCGCCACGCTGGTGGAGGAGGTCCCCACGGCCGGCGAGTGGATCCACGAGATCAAGTACGACGGCTACCGCGCGATCTGCGAGATCCACGACGGCGAGGCGCGCCTCGTCACCCGCAACGGCAAGGACTGGACCGACCGCTTCGAGCCCGTCGCCCGCGAGGCGGAGACCCTCCCGGTCCGCCAGGCCATCCTCGACGGCGAGGTGGTCGTCCTGGAGCCCGACGGCACAACCAGCTTCCAGTCCCTGCAGAACGCTCTCTCGGAAGGCCGGCAGCGCGATCTCGTCTATTTTGCGTTCGACCTCCTCCATCTGGACGGCTACGACCTGCGCAAGGCCCCGCTGCTGGAGCGCAAGGAGGCCCTGGAGGCGCTCCTCGCCGGCCGGACGGGCGCCATCCGCATGGGCGACCACATCGAAGGGGAAGGCGAGCGGTTCTACCGCCAGGCCTGCAACTTCGGCCTGGAAGGGATCATCTCCAAGCGGGCCGACCAGCCCTACGTCGGCGGACGCGGCAAGGACTGGCTCAAGGTGAAATGCCTGAAGCGCCAGGAATTCGTCATCGTGGGCTTCACCGATCCGGAGAAGTCCCGCGTGGGCTTCGGCGCCCTGTTGCTGGCCGTGCACCAGGGCAAGGACCTCGTCTTCGCCGGCAAGGTCGGCACCGGCTTCAACGACAAGACGCTCCGCGAGCTGCGCAAGCGGCTGGAGAAGATGGAGATCGACAAACCCGCCTTCAAGAACGCCCCCAGGGGCGCCGAGGCCCGGCGCAGCCACTGGGTGCGGCCCGAGCTGGTCGGGGAAGTCGCCTTCACCGAGTGGACGCGGGACAACATCCTGCGCCATCCTACGTTCCAGGGATTGCGGGAGGACAAGAGCCCGGAGGAGATCGTGCGCGAAGAACCCCAGGCCACCCCGCCGGAGGCCGAAGCCGTTCCGGTGAAGAAGTCCGCGCCGAAGAAGACCGCGAAGACGGCCAGGCCGAAGGCCGGCCCCAAGCCCCCGATCCGCCCGGCGCCGGAGGAGGTCCCGGGAGCCTCCAAGGGGAAGAAGCGAGAGGCAGAGATCGCCGGCGTCCGCTTCAGCAACGTCGACAAGGTCCTCTATCCCGAGCAGGGCGTCACCAAGGGGGAGCTGGCGGCCTACTACGTCCGCGTGGCGGACTGGATCCTCCCCCACCTCAAGGACCGCCCGCTGACCCTGGTGCGCTGCCCCGAGGGCCGGGCCAGGCAGTGCTTCTACCAGAAGCACATCAGCGAGCACGTGCCGCCGTCCGTCCGCCGGGTGGAGATCGAGGGCGACCCCGAGCCCTACGGCGCCGTGAGCGATCTCGAAGGCCTCCTCTCCCTCGTGCAGATGGGCGTGCTCGAGCTGCACATCTGGGGCTCGCACGTCGACAGGATCGAGCAGCCGGACTACGTGGTCTTCGACCTCGACCCCGACGAAGGGCTCGACTGGGAGCGCGTCGTCGAAGGCGCCTACGCGATGCGGGATTTCCTGACGGAGCTGGGTCTACAGACCTTCCTCAAGACCACCGGCGGCAAGGGGCTCCACGTAGTGCTCCCCCTGACCCGCCGCGAGGGGTGGGACGAGGTCAAGGCCTTCACCAAGGCCGTCTCCGAGGCCATGGTCGCCGCCGATCCCAAGCGCTACACCTCCAAGCTTCCCAAGGCCAGCCGCAAGGGCAAGGTCTTCATCGACTACCTGCGCAACGGCCGGGGCGCCACCTCGATCTGCGCCTACTCCACCCGCTCGCGGGAGGGCTCGCCGATTTCCGTCCCCCTGTTCTGGGAAGAGCTGGAGACGGGCGTGCGCGGCAACACCTACACGATCCGCAACATCTTCGAGCGCCTCGAAAACCTCCCTTCCGATCCCTGGGCGGACTTCTACAAGACGCGCCAGTCGATCACCGCCGCGATGAAGAAGGCCGTCGGGATGAAGTAGGAACGGCCCTTGCAAAACCCGGGGTCGACCGATGAGAGGACCCCGATGAAAATTTCAAAAAAAGCTTTTCTCTATACCTCTGTCTTCCTGATCATCGCCCTCGCGGGCTGCGAAAAAGATAAGTCCCTCCCTCCCGAGGTCAGCCAGCTCCTGCGCCAGACCGTGGAGGTGAAGGCCCTCCCCGCCTCGCTCAAGGACCAGAAGGAGCTTCAGAAGGCCTGGACCGAGATGGGCGCCTTCTACGCCAGGCGCGGTTTCCAGCCCGTGTGGTTCACCCCGGCCGGGCTGCGGCCCCAGGCCGCGGAGCTGATCCAGGCCATCCCCGCCCTCGGAGTGGACGGCCTCGAAATCCGGCGCTATCAGCCGGGCCGTCTGCAATCCCTGGTCGAGGAGATGAAGGAGACGAAGTCCTTCGACGACCCTGAAACCCAGCGCCGGCTGGTGGATCTGGACGTGGAGCTGACCTACACCTATCTCAGCCTGGCGGCCCATCTGGCCAACGGCAGGCTGCAGCCCGACAAGCTCCGCGTCGAGTGGTACACCAAGCCGCGCAACGTCGATCTGGACGCCCGGCTGGGCCAGGCCCTGGCGGCGGAAGACGCGGGCGAGATCGTCAGGATCCTGCGCAGCCTCACCCCGCCCCACCCCGACTACCAGCGGCTCGCCCAGGCGCTCGCCGCCCATCGGGCCATCGCGGCCAAGGGCGGCTGGGGCACGGTGCCGGCCGGACCGGACCTGGAGAAGGGCGACCGCGGCCCCCGGGTGGCGGCGCTGCGCCACAGGCTGTCGATTCCCGGCGGGGACGTCTTCGACGACGCCCTCGCCGCCGCCGTATCCCGCTTCCAGGGGAGGCACGGCCTGGAGGTCACGGGTGAGGTGGATGAGGAGACCCTGGCCGAGCTCAACGTGCCCGTCCAGGACCGCATCCGCCAGCTCCAGGTGAACATGGAGCGCTGGCGCTGGCTGCCGGGCTCCTTCGGCGACCGCTACATCCTGGTCAACGTGCCCGAGTTCAGGCTCGACCTCGTCGAGGGTGGGAAGCCGGTCTATACGATGCGGGTGGTGGTTGGCAAGGAGCAGAGCCGCACGCCGGCCTTCAGCGACAAGATGATCTACCTGGAGCTGAACCCGGCCTGGAACATCCCCGACTCCATCATGAAGGAGGAGATCCTGCCGAAGCTGGCCGCGGACCCCGGCTACCTCGACCGCAACAACATGGAGGTGATCCCGGGCACGGATGGCCGGCTGCGCCAGCGCCCCGGGCCCGACAACCCCCTGGGCCAGATCAAGTTCATGTTCCCCAACGAGTACGACATCTACCTGCACGACACGCCGGCGGACCACCTCTTCAGCCGGACCGAGCGGGATTTCAGCCATGGCTGCATCCGCCTGGAGAAGCCCGTCGAGTTCGCCAACATCCTGCTCAAGGGGGACCCGAAGTGGACGCCGGAGGCCCTCCAGTCCGCCATCGACTCGGGCGAGCAGAAGACCATCACGCTCGAGCGGCCGCTGCCCGTCCACATCCTCTACTGGACGGCCTGGGTGGAGCCGGACGGCACGGTGCAGTTCCGCAAGGACATCTACGGCCACGACGAGCGGCTCGAACGGGCCCTCGCCGAGGAGCCGGCCGTCTGGCTGGACCTGAACGCCGTCCGGGGAGAGCAGAGGGCGGAAAAGTCGTCAGGACTGCGCGGCGAAGTCTGATTTGGGGATCGCGCGGGCGTCGATCCATCCCTTGACTAGTGTGGCCAGGAGGATGACGGCGCCCCCGGCGAGCGACCAGCCCCCGGGCCGCTCGCCGTGCACCAGCCAGGCCCAGACCGGGTTGAGCACCGGTTCCAGGAGCAGCAGCAGCGACGCCTCGAAGGCCGAGACCTTCTCGATCCCGCGGAGCAGGAAGAAGTAGGCCAGGGCGATCTGGAACATCCCCAGACAGATCAACAGCAGCCAGTCCGTGGGCCGGGCCTGCGCCACCGGCAGCGCCATGGGCAGGCATCCCACGGCGGCGAACATGTTGCCCCAGAAGGCCGCGGTCGGTCCCCAGGATTCGCCCCCCCGCCCCAGGTCTCGCAGGCCCATGATGGTCAACGCCCAGGCCACGCCGGACGCCAGAGCCAGGACGTTGCCCAGCCGCGGGTTCGGAGCCGTGGCCGAGACCGGGTCGAAGCCCACGAAGAAAAGTCCGAGCCCCAGCGCCAGGACGACCATGAAGACCACGTCGCGGGAGCGGATCTTCTCGTGGAGCAGCCAGGGGGAGAGCAGGAGGACGTAGAGGGGCGCCGTGGACTGCAGGAAGATGGCGCTCGCCGACGTGGTCGTCTTGTTCGCGAGCACGAAAAGGATCATGGTCAGGGCGTAGGCCACGCCGATGCCGAGCACCTTCAGAGTGGGCCGGCGGCGCACCTGCCGCATCAGGAGGAACAGGGTCGCCGCCGCCACCACCGAGCGGAAGCTCGCCACCTGCCAGCCCGTGAACGAGATCGACTTGATCAGCGCGCCGCCCGAGGAAAACAGAGCGGCGGCCGCCAGGACCTCCAGGCGCGAGACGAGCGGGGTGCGGTGGGAGGGGGAGGACATGGAGGGGAGATCTTATAGAGGATCTGGCTTTCTGGAGCGGGGTGCCCTTCGAGACCTCACCCCCTGGCCCCCTCTCCCATCTCCCTCCCACCCTCCCCCGGGAGAGGGGGAACGATGAGGAAACGATCTTGCCTGCGCCGGATGGGCAAGAGCGCTCGCAGGCGTTCCCCCTCTCCCGGACGGCGGGCGGGGGATGGGAGAGGGGGCCAGGGGGTGAGGTCTCGAAGGGCACCCCGCCCCCGCCGGCAACGTCGTCCTGGAGCCCCCCGCCTTGCCCCCCGCCTCCCCCCTGAGCTAGCCTGTTTTCCTGATGTCCGACTCCCAACGCAAGATCTTCGTCCTCGACACCTCGGTCATTCTCTATGACTTCAATGCCTTACAGAATTTCCAGGAGCACGACGTAGCGATCCCCATCACCGTGCTCGAAGAGCTGGACCAGTTCAAGAAGGGCAACTCGGTCCTCAATCTCCAGGCCCGGGAGTTCATCCGCCAGCTCGACAAGCTGTCGAGCCACAACATGCTCCATGAATGGATCCCCCTCGACGGGCCGGCCCGCGGCAAGTTCCGCGTCCTCACCGAGGAAGGCGGCGGCCGGATCGACACCGGCGAGGTCTTCGGCTCCCGCAAGGCCGACCACCGCATCCTCAACGCCGCCCTCGGCCTCGCCCAGTCCGAGCCGGACCGCAGGATCATCCTGGTCAGCAAGGACATGAACCTCCGCCTCAAGGCCCGCGCCCTGAACCTGCCGGCCGAGGACTACGAGACGGTCAAGATCAAGGACGCCGCCCACCTCCCCAAGGGCAAGGACGAGGTCGAGGTGCCGGACGGCGGCGTCATCGACCGCCTCTACCAGGAGGAGTGGGTCCCCGTCGAGGACGTCCTCCAGGAGCGCCCGGCCAGCAACCACTACTACATCCTGCGCAGCGGCTCGAAGTCGGCCCTCGCCTACTACAACCCGCGCCTCGACCGCATCGAGCGGGTCGTCAAGCCGATCGCCTACGGCATCTCCCCCCGCAACGCCGAGCAGACCTTCGCCATGCACGCCGTCCTCAACATGGACGTGCCGCTGGTCACCCTCTCCGGCGCCGCGGGCACGGGCAAGACCCTGGTCGCCCTGGCCGGGGCCATGGAGCAGCGGCGGCACTTCCGCCAGATCTATCTCGCCCGCCCCATCGTCCCCCTCTCCAACCGCGACATCGGCTATCTGCCAGGGGACATCAACTCCAAGATCAACCCCTTCATGCAGCCGCTCTGGGACAACCTGGGGATCATCAAGAACCAGTTCGACGAGAAGGAGCGGGAGTACAAGAAGGTCGACGAGATGGTGGAGTCCGAAAAGCTCCACATCGTGCCGCTGGCCTACATCCGCGGCAGGAGCCTCTCGAACGTCATCTTCATCGTGGACGAGGCGCAGAACCTCACGCCGCACGAGGTCAAGACCATCATCACCCGCGCCGGCGAGCGCACCAAGATCATCCTCACCGGCGACATCTTCCAGATCGACACGCCCTACCTGGACGCGAACAGCAACGGCCTCTCCTACCTGATCGACCGCATCCGGGGCAACCCGCTGTACGCGCACGTCAATCTGGAAAAGGGGGAGCGCTCGGCGCTGGCCAATCTGGCCAGCATGATGCTGTAAGGGTCCTCACTCCGGGGTGGGGTGAGGGCTCCGGTCCGGTTTTTGCACACCGGACTCCCCGAAGTACCAGCGGGGTCTGGCCTTCCAGACCAGCCCGAATTCTCCGGTCGCCGCGGAGAGGATCCGTTCCATGGCCTCGTCCACGGAGTCCGTGAAGAGGAGACGCTCGCAATCCGCGGGAAGAATCGTTCCTTCACCGACCATACGATGGCAAATGAACTCTTGAAGAGGTCGCCAGTAGTCGGTTCCCATCAGGATCAGCGGGAAGTTGCGGATCTTTCCCGTCTGGATCAGGGTGGCGCACTCGAAGATCTCGTCCATGGTGCCGAAGCCGCCGGGCAGCACCACGAAGGCGTACGAGTACTTGACCAGCATCACCTTGCGGACGAAGAAGTAGCGGAACTCGATCCAGCGGTCGAGGTAGGGGTTCGGCTTCTGCTCCTGGGGCAGGATGATGTTGCAGCCGATGGAGCAGGCCCCGACGTCCCGGGCGCCGCGGTTGGCCGCTTCCATGATGCCCGGCCCGCCGCCCGTCATGACCGTGAAGCCGGCGCGGCCCAGCCGCCGCCCCACCTCGCGGGCGATGGCATAGTACCGGTGGTCCTCCTTGAACCGGGCCGAGCCGAACACGGTGACGCAGGGCCCCACGAAGTGCAGGCCCCGGATGCCGCGGAGGAAGTCGGTGCCGACGCGGATCACCCGCGCCAGCTCCGCGGTCCGGCTCTTGGGACCCTCCAGGAACTGCCCGTCCTCCGCGAGCTCCGTCCCCTTGCCCCAGCGCGGCGGCTCACCGCTCTGCGCCGCCGCTTCGACTTCGACTTTGGGCGCCGGGCCGGGCGCCTTCTCGGGTTGAACCTTGTCCATGCCCGCCAGAGTAGCAAAGCTCTTGCCCTGCTCCTCCTCCTGGCGTTCCTGGCCGCCGGCTCCCTGCCCGCCCGGCAGGCGGAGCCCCAGGCGCAGCGCTTCCCCAACGTGGTGATCCTCACCATCGACACCCTGCGCGCCGACCGGCTCTCCTCCTACGGCTACCGCCGGCCCACGTCGCCCAACATCGACCGGCTGCTCAACAGCGGCGCCCGCTTCACCCAGGCGCGCACCGTCGAGCCGCTGACCAATCCGGCGATGTGCTCGCTGTTCACGTCCCTCTACCCCCACGAGCACGGCGGCACCCGCAACGGCCTGCGCATGCACCCGAACCTGCCGTCCATGGCCCGGGTGCTGGACCGCCGCGGCTACCGCAGCGCCGCCTTCGTGGGCAACTGGACGCTCAAGAACCGCATCTCGGGCCTCGGCGACCACTTCGAGCGCTACGACGAGGTCTTCACCCGCAAGCGCTGGCTCGGCATGTTCAAGGGCGAAGCCACCGCCGAGGACCTCAGCGACAGCGCCCTCGCCTGGCTGGAGGAAACGCGCAAGAACCCGCGCCACCCGTTCCTGCTCTGGGTCCATTACGTCGAGCCGCACGCCCCCTATCGCCTGCAGGAGGATTTCGCCGGACGGCTGGGCGTCAAGACCAAGGGCGAGGTCTCCAGGCAGGATCGCTACGACACCGAGATCGCCTTCACGGACCATCACCTGGGCCGGCTGCTCCAGGCCTTCGAGCGCGACCCCGCCCTCAAGGCCAACACCATCATCGTCTTCGCCGCCGACCACGGCGAGAGCCTGGGCGAGCACGGCTACTGGGGACATGGGCGCAACCTCTACGAGCCGAACCTGCACATCCCGATGGGGATCGTCTGGCCCGGCAAGATCCGCCCCGGCACGATCGTCGGCGCCCCGGCCCTGAACATCGACGTGGCGCCCACCATCCTGGGCCTCACCGGACTGCCGGCGCCGGACGGCTTCAAGGGCCTCGACTGGACCTCCGTGCTCCTCCGGGGAGCCCCGCAGCCACACGACCGGGTGACCTGGTTCCAGGCGCACAAGGGAGCGGTGCTCACCGCCCAGGAGGCCAACGGCGCCCGCCGCAACGGGCTGCTGGAGGTCGGGATCCTGGCGGATGGGCGCAAGGAGATCTTCCGCGTCTCCGAGCGCCAGCTCAACCTGTTCGACCTCACCCGGGACCCGCGGGAGATCAAGAGCCTGGCCCGCAAGGGCGGCCGCGTCTCCGAGCGCCTCCACGAGTGGATGGCCTCCGTCCAGAAAGGCCTCATCGCCGCCGACCGCCTCGGCCCGGCCGAGGTCGATCCCGAGAACGCGGAACAGTTGCGGGCGCTGGGGTACATTCATTAGAGCCCTCACCACCCAGCCAAGGACAACAAGGACGAACAAGGACCGACAAGGACGAGCACGGCATTCTCGTCCGTCTGTGCTTGTCCGCGCCCGTCTGTGTTCGTCCGTGTCCCCCCTGGCGCCATCTGCTATCTTTCCTCCCCCTGGAGACCACCACCATGGCAGGCAACCTCAAACCGATCTTCCTGCTGGCCGACAGCCAGCTCCTCTTCTGGCGCGACGAGGACGGCCAACGCTTCCTGGAGCGCGCCCGGGCGCTGATCGAGGCCGAATCCCCCGGCAAGGAACCGAAGGCCGCCTACCTCGGCGCCTCGAACGGCGACGCTCCCGAGTTCTTCGACCTGTTCGTGGCCGCCATGGCCGAGATCCGCATCCGCGACTGCCGCCACATCCCGTCCCGGCCCTCCAACGACGACTTCGCCTTTCTCAACGAGGCCGACCTCATCCTCCTCTCCGGCGGCGACGTGCGGCGGGGATGGCAGGCGTTCCAGGAATCCGGGTTGAAGGAGAAGATCGCCGAGCGCTACTACGCCGGCGCGGTCCTGGTCGGCGTCTCGGCCGGCGCCGTGCAGCTCGGCCTCAAAGGCTGGGACGAAGGCGAGGTCTTCGACACCTTCTGCCTCGTGCCTTTCGTCGTGGACGTCCACGACGAGCCCAACTGGACGGGGCTCCAGCGCGCCCTTCCCCAGGCCGGCGAGCACGCCCGCGGCTTCGGCATTCCCGGCGGCGCCGGCGCCCTCTACCATCCCGACTACTCCGTCGAGCCCGTCCGGTCTCCCCTCACGGAGGTGGAACGCACCGAGTCCGGCATGCGCCAGTCGCTTCTCATGCCGGGAGCCGGCGAGACGCCGGAGAGCGATGAGCCGACACAGGTGATGAGCCAGGAAGAGCTGGTCGAGCGCGTCCTGCGGGACCTCGGCCCGCCCGGCTCGGACGAGGACGACCCGGTCAACTGATCCCGCGATGAAGCTCTACGCGATCGCCGACCTGCACCTCCGCTACGAGGTGACCCGGCAGGCCCTTCGGGACCTCCGCCCGCACCCCTACGACTGGCTCATCCTGGCGGGGGACGTGGGCGAGACCGAAGAGCATCTCCGCTTCGCCCTGGCGGTCCTCTCCGAGCGTTTCGCCCGCCTTTTCTGGGTGCCCGGCAACCACGACCTCTGGACGATCCCGACGCGGGCGGACGACCTGCGCGGGCAGGCCAAATACGAACGCCTCGTGCGGATCTGCCGCGAGTTCGGAGTCCTCACCCCCGAAGACCCCTACGTGGTCTGGCCGGGCGAAGGCGGCCCCTGCGTCCTGGCGCCGACTTTCATTCTCTACGACTACACCTTCCGCCCGGACGAGGTCCCGGTCGAGAAGGCGGTGGAATGGGCCGCGGAGGAGAACCTGCTCTGCTCGGACGAGGTCCTGCTGCACCCGGACCCCTTCCCGACGAAATCCGACTGGTGCCACGAGCGGGTGCGCCTGACCGAGCCGCGCCTGGCCGAGGCGGCCTCGCGGGGACCGGTGGTGATCATCAATCACTTCCCATTGCGCCAGGACCTCGCGGTGCTGCCGCGCATCCCCCGCTTCTCCATCTGGTGCGGCACCCGCCTGACCGAGGACTGGCACCGCCGCTACCGCGCCGAAGCCGTCATCTACGGCCACCTCCACATCCGCGCCACCCACCACCGCGACGGCGTCCGCTTCGAGGAGGTCTCGCTGGGCTATCCCCAGAACTGGACCCCGGAGCTGGGGATCGAGCCCTACCTGCGGCAGATCCTTCCCGATCCGCACGATTACCCGGCGGAGGCGATTCCGTTGGAGGGATCGACGTACAGGCCGCAGGGGTGAGGGCTCCCTATCTTTAGCCACATCCTCGTAGAGACGCCACAGACGATGTAGCAACACTTACCGAGACCACCGCCGGCGTGGCGTCTCCTCGGAGGGCATAGCGCATCCCTCAGTAAGCCGGATTGAACTGGCTCAACGCCCTGTTCCATTCCCTGGACCCGGGAACAGAACCTTCAGACGAGCCTGCCTTCTGAGCGTCTGCCCTTCGAAGAGACGCCACGCCGGCCGTGGCCTCGGCAGGTCTTGCCACATCGTCTGTGTCGTCTCTACGAACACGTGGCTCTGGAAGGGGGCGACCGCACCCCCGCATGCGGTCGCCCATCATGGTGGGTCACTACAAACTTCAATTGTCAAAGATCCCTGCGCGGGCGCCACACCGATGGCGACGCGCCATATTCATAACGCAAATATCTACAGGTTGAAGATCGGACCAAGTTCAGCGGTCTGATACGCGGGCAGGCAATTCCTGAGCGGTCATGATCCTTCTCCTGTCTTATTGATTGAGGGGGATTATCCCGATCCCTGATCCTCAACCGCGTCCTGACTATACGCATGGCTCTGAGTGGACGTCAAGATCCCACATACAGAAATCACCTCAAAAGATCAGCCGCCTCGTCTAAAAAATCATTTGCGAGGCCAAAAGACTTTTTGGGAAGAGGTAAAGATCTTTTGGCTCCACAAAAGGTCAATTGGAAGAAGTTAGCGATCAATAGGCGCCAGAAGAGCCTTGCGCACAGGCTCCAATTATATTTATACTCTTTCCTGGAGCTAGTCCCACAGAGAAAAGACCAGTTCCAGAGGCAAAAGCCTTTTTGGCGAAGCGCCAGACGCTTTTCCGGCGTTAAAAAGTCTTTTGGTTCTCCCTATTGGGCATTATCTCGGGGAATAGAGCTTTTCCCGAGCTTGAATATTTTTTGGTCGGAGGTATTGCCTTTTCCCTGGAGGATTCAGGGCAATTCCAGCTCCTAAAGGTTTTTTGCCGCGAGCCTGAGGGGTTGCGGTGCGATCTTTGACAGACGAAGTGCAACGCCGAGGCTCTCCGCTTGGGGAACGGAGGGCCTTGGCATCATTTTGCGTATGGCTCTTCGATCACCAACCCTACGATAGTTCGATAGTGCTTTGAATTGAATGTGCAGAGCGTCGCCGCTCGGCCCAAGGCGCAGGCGGCAATCAGAGCATCCAAGAGTCCCAGGCGATGGGAAAGATGAAAAGACGCGAAGTCGGATAACGCACGAGCACAGTCGGCTTCAGTCGGCCAGACGACGGGGAGCGGTGCGACAAGCTTCAAAGCCTGGCGGACCTGCTGGGCGTTCTGTGCACCCTGAATCAACTCCATCACGACCAAGCCGGTGACGGAAGGCAACTCCGGCAGATCGCTGAACCAGGCGAGTGCTGGAGGATAGCCTCGTTGGATATCGATCAGAACATCCGTATCGAGCAGAAGCATCCGTCAGGGACGCTCCCGCCTCTCGGCCTGCCGCCGGATCTCACGGGCATGGGCCTGACTGTCCGCGATGTCGGGCCGAGTCCCGACCAGTCCTTCCGCTTGCCAATAGGCCACCAGATCCGCGCCAGTCCTGGGCATGTCCGGCTTCTGACCTGTAGCGAGAAGGCGGAGAGCGTACTCAGAGAGGGAGAGACCCAACCGGGCCGCCTCGGTGGTCAGCTCATCCGCAAGTTTCGGAGGAAGGTTCAGCGTAATCGTCATGCACTATGGATTCTCGCTCTTCCGCGACGGACATTCAAGGTCCCACCCGCACTCCCACCGCCCTGTACAGCTCCGCCGAGTCGTAGAGCACCCCGTCCTTCACGGTGAGAACCACCTTGCGGATGTCGTGGATGTCGGCCGCGGGGTCGCCGTCGACCAGGATGAGGTCGGCGAGCTTGCCGGGGGCGATGGTGCCGAGGTCGCCATCCCGCTTCATCACCTGGGCGGCTCCCAGAGTGGCGATGCGCAGGACCTCGGGCGCCGGGATCCCCGCTTCCACGTACAGCTCCAGCTCCCGGTGCAGGGCGAAACCCGGCAGGGTGTCCGTGCCGGCGACGATCGTCGTGCCCTGTTTGTAGAGGGCCTGCACCAGGGCCAGCATGTTGCGGAAGGAGTCGCGGAAGCGCGGGGCGCTCTCCTGGATTCCGGGCAGGCCGGCGCCGAAAAGAGAGCGCCGGGCCAGCGGCGGAAAACGCTCGGCGTATCCGGTCATGCTGGGCAGGATCTCGCCGGCGCGGCCCAGGAACCGGTCCTCGAACAGGTTCAGCGTGGGATCGACCACAATGTGCTTCTCATCCAGCAGCCGCAGGAAGGCGCGGACGGGCTCGGACCGGAGGTCGATCTCCGCTCCCTTCTGCGCCACGGCCGACATGCGGTCCGGCGTGCGGGTGTCCACCCCGTCGATGAAGTTCAGGAAGAGGAAGTTGGCGTGCTGGAGCTCGTCGAAGCCCTCCCGCACGGCCTGCTCGGCCTTCATGCCGCCGGGAACGTGTCCGGAGACGCGCAGGCCCCGGGCGTGGGCGCGGGCGACGACGGCCGGCACCAGCTCGGGCTTGAGGGAGCTGTAGATCTTGATCTGGACGTAGCCGGCGTCGGCGTAGCGGTCCACCCAGGCGCGGGCCTCCTCCTCCGTGCTCGCCAGGACGTTGGTGGGCGCCGCCAGCGGACCGGGACCTTCGATGACGCCCGCCAGGATCACCCGCGGACCGATCGCCTCGCCGGAATCCCACAGGCGCTTCAGGGTGAGGAGCACGTTCTGGTCGTTGCCGAGGTCGCGCCCGGTGGTCACGCCCGCCGCGAGATCGAGGATGCCGTAATCCTGGGTGAAGTGCTGGTGCATGTCCCAGAGGCCGGGAAGCAGCGTCTTGCCCCGGGCTTCGACGATCTCGGCGCCTTCAGGAATCGCGACCTTCCCGTCCGGCCCCACGGCCTGGATCTTGTTGCCCGCGACGACGACCGTCATTCCGGGCCGGACCGTCTTCGTCTCCGGATCGAACAACCGGGCGCCACGGACCACGAAGCCGTGCGCCGGCCGGCGGGCCAGCCGCGAGGCGAGGCTCTTCTGCCAGGCGATCATGGCTTCGTTGTGGCGGCGGATCAGCTCGGGAAACTCGGTCTCCCATCCCTCGCGGATGGCGCCGCCGAAGCCGTCGAAACGGGCGAAGAAGAAGCCCTTCTCCATCCACAGGAAAACGGGGGTGTAGTTGAGGCCGTGGACGGCGTACAGGTCGACCGTCACGGCGCGGTCGCCGGTCCCGATCCGGACGGGATCGCCGATCTTCTCGAGCCGCGCCTCGCCCTCCGGCAGCAGGGGAAGGCGTCCCTCCGGGACCTGGAGCAGCGCGGTCGCCAGCAGGCCGACCTCCTGGACGCCCTGGAGGCTCAGATAGAAAGCGGGACCGTCGAGCTTCCGCGCGCCCCGCTCCAGGGCGTTCCGCCAGTAGGCCCGGTCGCCCTTGCGCTCGAACCGCTCCTCGACGGGGTTTCCCCAGTAGTCGTTGCCGGTGATTTCGACGCCCTGCGGCACCGAGCGGCTGTCCAGCAGGATGCGGGAGGTGAGCTTCTGCCCCCGTCCGCGATCATTCACTTCATAGTTGAGAACGCTCCAGCCATCCGGCCCGACCCGGTAGGTCAGCAGGCCCGCCTTCCGCGTGGCGAAGAAGATGGTGAAGCGACGCTCCTCACCGGGAGCGGGCATCTCCGGCGCTGGCGGCGCCGAAGCACTGACGACGGAACAGAGACACAACCATCCTAAGAGCGCGCACCGGAAGGCCCTCATGGATTCCTCCCTAGAAACAAGAGAAGACTGCAAAAAGTGGCAGGATTCTCTCTCAGAGCGATAGAAGAAGCAAGAGAGGACCCTCACCGGAAGGGACCTAAAGGACATAAACGACCTAAAGGACCCAAAGGACCAAACAGGAAGCTTCCGTCCTTGTCAGTCCTTTATGTCCCTTAGGTCCTTTATGTCCTTTAGGTCCTTCTGTCCTATCCCTCTCTCCTATGGAGGAGCGCCTACTCCGCCGGCTTCACCCCTATCGCCCGGTCGATCTCCGCCGGGTCGAACATCACGCCGTCCTTGACCGTCAGAACCACGCGGCGGACGTCGGAGATGCGGGACGCGGGGTCGCCGTCCACCAGGATCATGTCGGCGAGCTTGCCCGGGGCGATGGAGCCCAGCTCCTTGTCCTTCTTCATCACCCGGGCGGAGCCGAGGGTGGCGATGCGCAGGATGTCGGGCGCGGAGATGCCCGCCTGGGCGTACAGCTCCAGCTCCCGGTGGAGCGAGAAGCCGGCCAGGGCGTCGGTGCCGGGGACGATCGTCACGCCGGCCTTGTGGAGAGCGCCGACGAGATCGATCATCTTGCGGTAGGAGTCGCGGTAGAGCTGTACCTTCTCGCCCTCGGGGTTGAGGCCGCCGGAGTAGAGGCCGCGGCGGACCGTGGGCGGGAAGCGGTCGGCCACGGCGGCGAGGCTGGGCTCGACCTCGCCGGCCTTCCCCGTGTACATCCCTTCGAAGGTGACCAGGGTCGGGTCCCAGACCGTGCCGCGCTCCTTGAGCAGGGCGATGAAGCTCTTGACCCGCTCCGAATTCAGGTCCAATCCGGCCGCCTGGTCCCCCACCTCGGTGAAGCGGGCCGGCGTGCGGGTGTCGATCTTGGGATCGAGGAAGTTGAGGACCAGGAAGTTGGCATGCTGGATCTCGTCGAAGCCGGCGCGCACCGCCTGTTCCGCCGACATGCCGTTGGGGATGTGGCCGGAGACCCGCATCCCTTTCTCGTGCGCCCGCTTGACGATCGGCGCCACGAGCTTGGTGTCCAGGGAGCTGTAGAGCTTCACCTGCACGTAGCCGAGCTCGGCGTAGCGGTCCACGGCCTGGAGGGCTTCCTCCTCCGTATCCACCAGGACCTTGGTGGGGCCGGCGTACGGGCCGGGGCCGTCGATGAAGCCGGCCATGAGGACGCGGGGGCCGATCTTCGCGCCGGAATCCCAATCCCGCCGGAATTCCTGGAGCTTGTCGATGTCGTTGGCGAGATCGCGGATGGTGGTCACGCCGGCCTGGAGATGGAGCATCCCGTCGTCGTCGCTCAGGTGCGTGTGCATGTCCCACAGGCCGGGGATGAGCGTCTTGCCCTTGGCGTCGACGACCTCGATCCCCGCGGGCACCTTGACCTCGGCGTCCGGTCCGACGGCCTGGATCTTGTTGCCGGAGACGACGACGGTGGTGCCGGGCTTGACCTTGCCGGTCTCCGCGTCGAACAGCCGGGCGTTGCGGATGGCGAGGCCGCCTCCCTTGGGCTTGTGGGCGAGCTTCGCCGCCAGGTCCTTGTAGCGCTTCCCGGCGATCTCCTCCTGAGCCGTGGTGAGCGCCGGGACCGCGTCGTCCCAGCCGTCCAGGATCAACACCGGCCAGCCGAAAATCCCCGCGAAGAGGTTGCGGTCGTCGTCGAGCCAGAGGTAGAACGGGGTGAAGCCGAGGCCGCTGATGGCGTAGAGGTGGACGGCCCGGGTCCGCTCGCCCGCCTTGGCCTGGGCCGAGGTGATCTTCTCGATGCGGGCCTCGCCGGACGGCAGCAGAGAAACGCGGCCGTCGGGACTGGCGAGCAGCGCCCTGGCCAGCAGCTCGATTTCGTGGGGCGCGCCGTTCAGGCTCAGGTAGAAGCCCTGCCCTTTGACGTCGACATCCCCCTTCTCGGAGGAATTCTTCCAGGACGCCCGGGCGCCCTCGCGCTTGAAGTGCTCCTCGACGGGATTCTTCCAGTAGTCGTGGCCGGTGATGTCGAGGGAGGCGGGGTAACCCTTCTCGTCGAGGCGGACGCGGCTGGTGGTCTTGGGACCGCGCCCGCGGTCGTTGAACTCGAAGTCATAGACCCGGGTGCCGTCCGGCTCGACCCGCGTCACGGCGGCGCCGGCCGGCTTCCCGGAGAGGGAGAAGGAGTATTTGACCTCCTGGGCCGAAGCCGCGGCGGTGATGGTCAGAGCGAGAACGGCGGACAGGAGCGGAGATCTCGGCATGGGGGAATCCTCCAGGGCTCGTGATTATACGAAGGAGGATTCCCCGGGTTTGCCGGGGAAAGTTACCGCCGGCCGTAGCGGTCCAGGGCGTCCCGCAGCCGGTCGATGGGGATCTCGCCCCGCTGGGTCACCGGCACCGTGACCGAGCCCAGGACGGGGACGTCGAAGCGGAAGTCGGCGTCCAGCGCGTAGTCCGGGCTGCCACGCCGGCCCTCGAAGCTGCGGATGACGCGATAGACGTCCGCGAACTTGATGCTCACCGGCAGCTCGATCCTGCTGCGGCCGTTGGCCTCGATGCGGGTCCGCTGGGGGCGGCTGCCGTCGAGCAGGCGCTCGTCGTTGAGGCTCAGGGTGTAGCCGATGCCGTCCAGCACCAGGGCGACGGCGTTGGGGTTGTCCACCCGGAACTCGAAGAGCAGGTCGGCCCCGGTCAGGGTGGTGCCGAGCAGCTTGACGTCGGTGATGTCCACCTCGGGCTCGACCACGTTGGCGAGGCCGCCGAGGGTGGTGCAGGCGCTGACGCTCAGCGCCAGGGAAAGCGCGACGGCGAGGAAGCCGGCCGCGCGGAATGCTCGATGAGTCATCTCCGGCTCCTTTCCAGAACGAGGCGCGACGGCCTCCAGGGGATGCATAGGGCAAGATCTGTGCCGGTTCAGGGTGACAGGTGCCAGGCGGGGCGGGGTGCCCTCCGAATCCTCACCCCCTGGCCCCCTCTCCTGACCCCTCCCGCCCTCCCTCCCCAGGAGAGGGGGAACGATGAGTCAACGATATTGCTTTCATGTCGAGGAATGGGTGGGGGCGCCCTCTCCCGGTGAGGGAGGGCGGGAGGGGTCGGGAGAGGGTCGGGGTGAGGTTTCGAAGGGCAGACCGTCCCCCTTGGAGGACGATCACCACTCGACGCACAGCTTCAGCTTCACGTCCCGTTTCTTGTCGCGGTAGAAGAGGCAGCCTTCGCGCCGGCCGTGGAGGTAGAGGTCGCGGAGGATCTCGACGTCCTTGCGGCAGTACTGCTCGACAAGGTCGAGCCGCCCCTGGCGCACCCATTCGAGGGATTGGAGACCGTCCGCGGACTTGCCCGCGCCGAGGGTCTCCTGGGCGAGGTGTCCCATGCCGACGCGGAAGCCCAGCCGCGAGGTCACGTCCTCCAGGAGATCGAAGGTGGGCAGAAGGCGGCTGTAGTCCTCCCCCGTGTAGCCGGCCAGGACGCGATAGTCGAATCTACGGATGTTGTAGCCGATCACCAGGGTCGCGGAACGCAGGATGTCGATCAGGTCCCGCACCTGGGGCTCGAAGAAGACCTCGAAGCGCCCCTCCTCCAACAGGCAGGCGACGCCGATCGCGACGCCCATGCGATGGGCCTTGTCCCAGCCGCCAACGTCGGCGGCGGAGCGGATGGTCTCCAGGTCGAAGAGGACGGTCCGGGGCTCCCCTGTCCCCACCCGCGCCCGGCCGTTCGAGGAGGATGTGTCGCGGAAGAGGAGCATCGGCTCGGGACGGATCGGAGCAACAGGAATAGCTTCCCTGCCCTCCCGAAGAGCCTGATGGCGAGAGGCAGGGGATTCTTGACGGACTTGCCCTTCCCCCTCTCCCGGTGAGGGAGGGAGGGAGGGGTCGGGAGAGGGGGTCAGGGGGTGAGGGCTCGGGAAGGGGGCCAACGCCTCGATCTCCGCCGCCAGATTGACCTTCACCGCCTCCCCCCACGCCACCGCCGGCTCCTCCAGCCCCAGCAGCAATCTCAGCGTCCGCGCCGCGCCCGACTTGTCCAGCGGCCGGTTGCCGTTGCCGCACTTGGGGGACTGCACGCAGGACGGGCAGCCGCTCTCGCAGACGCAGCCCTCGAGCAGCGCCAGCACGCGCCCGAGGAGATCCTTCAGGTCCTCGAAGCCGCGGGCGGCGATCCCCACGCCCCCGGGATGGCCGTCGTAGATGAACACGGCGCCGGTCCCGATCTGTGGGTGCAGGGGGTAGGAGATACCGCCGATGTCCCCGCGGTCGCAGAGGGCGAGGATGGGGAACAGCGAGATCCCGGCGTGCTCCGAGGCGTGCAGCGAGCCCAGGAAGTGCTCGCCCAGGCGGCGCAGCGTCTCCTCGACGGCCTTCGGCGCCGCCCACCAGAGCCCCACCGTCTCGAACTCCACCGGCGGCAGGTCGAGCGGCGTCTGGTCGATCGTTTCTTGCCCAAAAATGCGCTTGCGCTCGAAGCCCACCACCCGCTCGGTGACCTTGAGGCGGCCGAGCCAGGCCTGGAGGGGACCGTCGGTCTTCTCCTCCAGCACCTCCAGGATCTCGGTCTCCTTCTCGGTCAGCGGCGTCGTGAAGTAGTCGAGGTCGGCGAGCTTGGCCTGCACCCGCCGCTCCTCGCGCTCCAGGGCCTCGACCAGGAACTGCCGCCCGGCGTGGAGGTAGACCGCCCCGGGATGGCACTCGTGGAGCACCCGCACGCCGTCCACCGTGCCGATGGTCCGGCCGTTGGACAGGATGGCGAAGGTCTCCCCCGAGCCGCGCAGGTTGACGTGGCGCTGGGGCCGGCGGCGGAGGCAGAAGATCTCGTCGCCCTCGGCGGCTGAGAGCAGGTGCCCCTGGCGTAAAAGCTTCTCCACCCGCGCCTCGTGGCGTCCCACGTATTCGCGGTCGTCGGCGCCGAGAGGCATCTCGGCGGCGGCGCAGACGAGGTGGGCGCGGGAGACGGGATCGTTGACCGGATCGACGATCAGCCGCTCGCAGGGGCGCTCCAGGAACTCCTGGGGATGGTCGAGGAAGTACTGGTCCAGCGCGTCCGGCAGGGCCACCATGGCGGTGATGGACTCGCGGCCGGCGCGCCCCACCCGCCCGGAGCGCTGCCAGGTGGCCATCATGCTGCCGGGATAGCCGACCAGGATGCAGGCGTCGAGGCCGCCGACGTCGATGCCCATCTCCAGCGCCGAGGTGGAGATCACCCCTTCCAGCCGCCCCTCGAACAGGGCGCGCTCGATCGACCGCCGCTCCTCGGGGAGGAAGCCGGCGCGGTAGCTCGCCACCCGCTTCGCCAGCGCGGGGTCCTGCCGCCGCAGCCAGGAGTAGAGCAGCTCGGTGATGCGGCGGGCCTTGGTGAAGACGATGGTCTTGAGCCCCGCGTTGACCAGCCGCACGAAGAGCTGGAGGGCGGTCGTGTAGGGGCTCGCGTTGGGCCGGAAGAGCAGCAGGTGCCGTCCCTCGCGCGGCGCGCCCGACTCGGCGATCCAGTGGAATTTCTGCCCGGTGAGGGTCTCGGCGAACTCCCCGGCGTTGGCGGCGGTCGCCGAGGAGGCGATCAGCGTGGGATTCCCCCCCACGGAGCGGCAGAGCCGGAGGAAACGCTGGAGGACGTGGTGGAAGTGGCTGCCGAAGATCCCCCGGTAGGTGTGCAGCTCGTCGAGGACGATCCAGCGCAGGTCGGCCAGGAACGGCCCCCAGGCGGTCCAGTGGCCGAGGACGCCCATGTGGAGCATGTCCGGGTTGGAGATCACCACCCGGGGGAAGTTCTTGCGGATGGCCGTGCGCTTGGCCGTCGGGGTGTCGCCGTCGTAGATCTCGCATCCCGCGATGTCCGGCGGCAGTCCCGCCTCCTGGGCGAGCTTGGCGAACTTGCCCCGCTGGTCCTGACCCAGGGCCTTCAGGGGAAAGAGGAAGAGGGCGTGCCCCGGGCCGCCCCGCGCCGCCTCTTCCAGGACCGGCGCCTGGAAGATCAGCGACTTGCCGGACGCCGTGGGGGTGGTGACCAGCACGTTCTCCCCCCGCCGCGCCGCCGCGATCCCCTCCGCCTGATGGCTCCACAGCCGCGGCACGCCGCCTCGTCCGAGAGCGCGGGCGATGGGCTCCGGCAGCGGCGGATCCAGCTCGCCGTAGACGGCGTCGGTCCCAGGCAGATGGGCGGTGTAGAGGAGCTGGGCGCGGAGGCTGTCGTCCGCGCGCAGATCCTCTACGAGAGGGCTCATCTCGGAATCGGCGGGAAGGGGAACGGCGACGGCGTTACGGGGCATTACCGCCTGATGGTAGCACCTCTCCCAGCCTCGGGGAGAGGAAAGGACACCAGGGACACCAAGGACCTCAAGGACGCACCTGTTCTGTCCTTGGTGTCCCTGGTGTCCTTGGTGTCCTTTTCCCCTCAGGAGCAGACCGGACGATCGGAGCAGATGAGGGAGCCGCCCCTCTCGCAGCAGCGGTCGCAGCAGAGCGCGCCGGTGTCCGAAGTGAAACACCGGTTGAAGCACGGCCCCGCTTCCGCCTTCCGCACCTCGAACGAGAGCGCGGATACGACCGCCAGGAACGCCAGGAGCAGGCGAAGCAACTTCTTCTTCATTCCGGACTCCTCTTGCAAGGCGGCGCGGCTCCAGCGCCACGCGCCTCCATAGAGGAAGGTGCCTGTGGAAGGGTTCAGAGCTCCTGCAGGAGCTGCCGCCGCTTGCTCTCGTACTCTTCGAGGGAGATGAGGCCGTCGTCGTAGAGCGCCCGGAGCTGGCGCATGCGCTCGGCACCCGAGGGGACCGGAGCCGGCAAGGGATAGGCGGGCGTGGGCCGCATGGACCCCCGGTACTGCTCCATCGCCGAAACGATGGCGTTCTTGAGCTCCAGCGGCCGGGAGACGTTGGCGAAGCGGATGACGCCCTGCTCGCTGGCGGTCTCGATCTCCACGTCCCCGAAGCCCAGGATGCGCCCCCAGAGGGTCTGCCGGTGCTCGATGTTGTTGATCTTGTCGAGCCAGGAGTCGACCGACCGGCGGGTCAGGATCCCCATCTGCTGGATCACCCGCCGATTGGTCAGCACGTATTCATGGGAGCGGCGGACGAACTCGTTCCAGCCGAGGACGCCCCCGAAGACGACCGCCAGGGCGAGAGCGGTGAGCGCCAGCGGGGCGTTGTCGAAGCCGAACCAGGCGAAGCCCGCGCCGATCAGGGCGAGAGCCGCCAGGCCGATCCACAGCGCCTCGGTCCAACGCGTGACGCGGGCCACGTAGAGGATCTCCTCCCCCGGCTGGAGCTGGTCTTGGACGCTCATGGCGAGGAAGAGATGCTATCACTGCTTTCACCTCTCTGGCTCGCGGCTTGCACACTTCAGGACTTGCTTTGAGTGGTCTGTCGCAACGCCTCGTCGTCGTTTCCAACCGCCTCCCCATCGTGCTGGAGAAGAAGGACGGCGGCTGGGGCCTGAAACCCGGCTCCGGCGGTCTGGTCAGCGCTCTGGCGCCGGTGCTCTCCCACCGCGGCGGCGTCTGGGTGGGATGGCCCGGGATGCCCCTCGAACGGGGAGGCGCCTGGGAGAAGGTCCTCGAGAGCGGCTACCGGGAGCGCGGGTACGACCTGATCCCGGTCCTCCTGTCGGATGAGGAGGTCAAGGGCTTCTACGAGGGATTCTCCAACGCCATCCTCTGGCCGCTCTTCCACGATCTGCTGGGGCAGTGCAATTTCGACCCGTCCTTCTGGTACGCCTATCTCACGGTCAACGAAAGGTTCGCGGACTGCGTCCTGCGGCAGAGCCGGGACGGGGACTTCGTCTGGGTGCAGGACTACCAGCTCATCCATGTGGCCGAGTTCATACGGCGGAAGAACGAGCGCCTCAAGATCGGCTTCTTCCTCCACATCCCGTTCCCGCCCCTGGACATCCTCCTGAAGCTGCCCTGGCGCGGCCAGATCCTGAAGGCCCTCCTCGCCTACGACCTGATCGGGCTGCAGACCCCCCGCGACACGCGTAACTTCCTGACCTGCCTGCAGAACCTGGTCCCGGAGGTGGAGATCGACGAATCCGGCCCGGTCGCCGAGATCCACCTGGGACCGCGGATCGTGCGCGTGGGCTCATTCCCCATCGGCATCGATTTCCGGGCCTACGAGGAGGCGGCGCTGGCCGAGGACGTCGCGGCCCGGATGGTGGAGCTGCGGAACCGGATCGGGCCGGCCGGGATCATCCTCGGTGTGGACCGCCTGGACTACACCAAGGGTCTGCTCGAGCGCCTGAAGGCCTACCGCAACGCCCTCCAGCGCCACAGGGAGCTGCGGGAGAAGGTGCTGCTCTTCCAGGTGGTGGTGCCCAGCCGCGAAGGGGTCCCCGAGTACCAGGTCCTCAAGGCCGAGATCGAGCGGCTGGTGGGCGAGATCAACGGCGAGTTCTCCATCGCCGGCTGGGTGCCGGTCCACTACCACTACAAGAGCCTGGCGAAGCGCGACCTCTTCTCGCTCTACCGCATGGCCCGGATCTGCTTCGTCACCTCCATCAAGGACGGCATGAACCTGGTCGCCAAGGAGTTCTGCGCCTGCCAGGTGGACGGCTGCGGCGTGCTCGTGCTCTCCGAGTTCGCGGGGGCCGCGGCCCAGCTCCAGGACGGGGCGCTGCTGGTCAATCCGCACGACATCGAAGGCATGGCCGACGCCCTCAAGACCGCGTTCGGGATGGACCAGGGCGAGCGCCGGCGGCGCATGGAGACGATGCGCGAGATCAGCCGCGAGCAGGACATCTTCTGGTGGGTGGACTACTATTTCCAGGCCGCCCTGGGCGAGGTGCCGCACGACTTCCGCACGCCCCAGGAATACCTGCCGCCGCTGGAGATCGTCGAGTACTTATAGACATGCGCCCCTCCGCTCTGGAACGCTGGGACGAGATCGAAGCTCGTCTGCGCGGCCGCCGGCCCGCGCTCTTCCTCGACTACGACGGCACACTCTCCCCCATCGCGCCGCGCCCCGAGATGGCAGCGCTGCCGGAGGAGACCCGCGAGGTGCTGCGGCGGCTCGCGGAGGAGATCCCGGTGGTGATCGTCTCCGGCCGGGGCCGGGAGGACGTGGCCGCGCTGGTCGATCTGAGCGGCCTCGCCTACGCGGGGAGCCACGGCTTCGACATCGCCGGCCCGCCGCCCGTGCCCGGAGCGCCGCCGCTCCGCCTGGAGGTGGGCGAGGGCATCCCGGAGCGGATCGACCGCGCCGCCGGGCGTCTGCGGCGGGATCTGGAAGGGATCGCGGGCGTCCTGGTCGAGCCCAAGCGCTTCGCCATTTCGGTGCATTTCCGTCTCGCCGATCCCGCCGCCGTGCCGCGGATCGAAGGGGCGGTGGACGAAGCGATCGCAACCATTTCCGGCCTGCGCAAGGGGCACGGCAAGATGCTCTTCGAGCTGCGCCCGGACGTCGACTGGAACAAGGGCCGGGCGCTCCTCTGGCTGCTGGACGCCCTGGGCCTCGACCGGCCGGACGTGCTGCCTTTCTATCTCGGCGACGACCTCACCGACGAGGACGCCTTCCGCGCGCTGGCCGGCCGCGGCGTGGGTATTCTGGTGGCCGAAGAGCCCCGCGAGACGGCGGCGGAGTACCAGCTCCGGGATACGGGGGAGGTGCGGGAGTTTCTGGAGCGGTTGGAAAAAATTGAGCGCCGGCCGGCTCACGTCAGCCGGCGCTCTGGATTCAGCCTTACCTAGCGCTCCCCTCCAGCAGCCCTCCATAAAATAAAAGTACTCTGGGCGGTTGAATCGGGACGCGGGCGCCGTGACACCCCGCCGTCCTCTGGCATCCAATCCGCAAAGCTCTCCCCCGAGGGCCTGGAGGACCGATGCTCGCCATGGAGGACAAACCCACGTCTCGGGATCAGATCCTGCCGCAACAGACCCGTGTGCTGGTCGAGCTCGCGAAGAGCGGGGCCTCGCGGCAGAGTCTGGACGCGGCTTTCGAGCAGATTACGCGCGCCGCGGCCGAGACCCTGGAGACCGAGCGGGTGAGCATCTGGCTCTACGACGCGGACCGCTCGGCGATCCGCTGCGCCAGCCTCTACGAGCTGGGCGCCCGGCGCCATTCCAAGGGCGGCGAGCTGCGGGCCTCCGACCATCCCGCCTATTTCGCGGCCCTGGAGACGGAACGGACCATCGCGGCGCACGACGCCCGCTCCGATCCGCGGACGCGGGAGTTCACGGCCTCCTACCTCAACCCGCTGGGTATCGTCTCCATGCTGGACGCCCCCATCCGCGCCGGCGGCCGGATGATCGGCGTCGTCTGCCACGAGCACGTCGGCGTCCCGCGCCAGTGGACCGAGGACGAGCAGCGCTTCGCCGGCTCGATCGCGGACGCGGCGTCCCTGGCCTTCGAAGAGACTGAACGCCGGCGGACCGAGAAAGCCCTGCGCGCCAGCCAGGAGGACTACCGGCGGATCGTCGAGACCGCCCAGGAGGGGATCTGGTCGATCGACGCCGAGGGACGGACGACCTACGCCAATCCGCGCCTGGCGGAGATGCTCGGGTACAGCGTCGAGGAGCTGATCGGCCGGAACGCCTTCGACCTCGCCCATCCCGACGAGCTCGAACGCGCGCGGGAGCAGTGGGGGCAGAGGATCCAGGGCGCCGGCACCCGCGTGGAGTTCCTGTTCGTCCGCAAGGACGGCTCGACGCTGCCGGCGCTCTGCTCCGCCACGCCGATCTCCGATGAACAGGGCCGGTTCCTGGGCGCTTTCGCCATGGTGACGGACGAGACGGAGCGCAAGCGCGCCGAGGCCGAGCGGGAGCGGATCCTGGCGCTGGAACAGGCGGCGCGGGCCGAGGCCGAAGCGGCCAACCGCACCAAGGACCAGTTCCTGGCCACCGTCTCCCACGAGCTGCGCAACCCGCTCAACGCCATGCTGGGCTGGATTCACCTGCTGCGCACCGGGACGCTCGACAAGGAAATGGTGGAGCGGGCCCTGGAGACCATCGAGCGCAACATCCAGGCGCAGGCGCGGATCATCGACGACATCCTGGACGTCTCCCGCATCGTCCGCGGCAGCCTGACCCTGAACGTCCGCCCCGTCGACCTCGCGGCCGTCCTCCACGACGCGGTCGAGTCCCTGAGCCCGGCGGCCCAGGCCAAAAGCATCGCCGTCCACACGGTGCTGGAGCCCGCGGCAGGGGGGCTCGCCGGCGATCCCGACCGCCTGCGGCAGATCGCCTGGAACCTGCTCGCGAACGCCATCAAGTTCACCCCCCGCGGCGGCGAGGTCGTGGTGCGGCTGCGCCGGGAAGGGGACGACTTCCGGCTCGAAGTGGCCGACACGGGCGAGGGCATCGAGGCCGAGTTCCTGCCTCACGTCTTCGAGCCGTTCCGGCAGGAGAACGGCTCGATCAGCCGGGTGCACGGCGGCCTCGGCCTGGGCCTCTCCATCGTGCGGCATCTCGTCGAGCTCCACGGCGGCTCGGTGGCGGCCGAGAGCCCCGGCCGGGACCAGGGCTCCCGCTTCACCGTCACTCTGCCCGCCGCGCCGCCGGGCTGCTAGACTCCCGCCCCGTTCGAACAAGGAGACCGATCGCGTGAATGATCCTCAAGCCGTCCTGGCGGTGCTGGAGAGCACCCCGGCACTGCTGATCCCGCTGGTGCTGGAGATCCCTGAGCCCCTGCGCAAACGGCGCCCGCAGCCGGAGAAGTGGTCGGCGCACGAGCACTTCTGCCACCTGGCCACCCAGCATCCGCCCATGCTGGAGCGCCTCGAAAGGATGCTGGCGGAGGACAACCCGCCTCTCGTGTCGCTGAGCCCGTCGCCCGAGGAACAGATGGGGTCCTTCCTCGACATGGACCTCGACGAGGCCGCCGGGCGCTTCGTCCACGAACGGGCGGATCTGGTGGCCCGCCTCCGCGCCCTGCGGCCCGAGGCCTGGGACCGTACCGGACAGCATCCGGAGATCGAGGGCTACACCGTCTTCCGGCTGGCCCGCCAGATCGCCCTGCACGACATGCTGCACGGCTTCCGCATCGAGGAGGCGCTGTACCGCCAGGACTGGCCCGACGAGCATCCCCGGCCGTTGCCGGTCGAAAAGGTGATCCCGGGATCGCTCGCGCGCATGGAGCCGGGCCGGATCAACCTCCTGGGCCCTCTCGAAACGCCGGGCCTGGCGCCGCGAATGATCCGGGTCTACCTGCCGCGGAACTACAACCCCGCCAACCCGAGCTTCGGCCTCTACCTGTTCGACGGCCAGAACGTCTTCGACGACGAACCCTCCTTCTCCGGCGGCTGGTACGTCCACGAAGCGGTGGAAAAGCTGGCGAGATCCAAGCGGCCGGTGCCGGTGGTGATCGCCATCGATCACGGCGGAGCGGGGCGGAACCGCGAGCTTTCCCCCTTCTCCTTCGACATGGAAGATGGCCAGATCCCGATCCTTCTGGACTGGGTCACCACCCGCCTGATGCCGGCGCTGACGGCCGAGCTGAACCTGGTGCCGGGCCCCCTCGGGGCGGTGGTGGGCGGTTCCTCCATGGGCGGTCTCGCCGCCCTCTGGTCGCACTTCCACCATCCGGAGGCGTTCGGCGGCGCGCTGGTGATGTCCCCCTCCTTCTGGCTCGCGGACGAGGCCATCTTCGACTACATCGCCGGCCAGCCGACCCCCGCCGTCACCCGTGTCTACATGGACGCCGGCGCCCGGGAGGACAAGGGGAAGGTGGTCGACGCCGTCAAGAGAATGGCCGAGCACCTCGTGGCCCGCGGCTATGACGCCGACCGCCTGATGTGGCGCGCCGATCCCAAGGGAACCCACAGCGAAGCCGACTGGCGGCGCCGCCTGCCGAAGGCGTTGCGGTTCATGTATCAGCAGGTTGGAGCTTAAAGACGTGTTAGGCTAACGCCTATGAAGATCACGATTACACTGCCGGACGAGATCGGCGAACGGGTCAGCCAGATGCCCGACCCTGACGAGTTCGTGGCCCACGCGGTCGCGCAGGCGTTGGAGCGGCGCAGCGGCGGCTCGGCCTCGGCACCGGGGCGTTCTCGCTGGGCGCAGGTCGTGAAAAGGATCGAGAGCCGGTCCAAGGACCTGGGGGGCTTTGCCGAGGAGCTGAAGAGGAGCCGGGAAGATTTCCGCCGGAACTTCCATTTCCGGCATGACGAGCCTTGATGAAATTCCTGCTCGATTCAGACACTCTTTCGGACCTCTACGACCCAAGCTCCTCCGGGCATCTCTCCATTGCGACGAGGCTTGAGTCCCTCGCGGATTCCGATAGTGCCTTCATCTCGATACTGGCTATCTATGAGCTGGAGTACGGCTACGCCCACGCTCCAGAGGAAAAGAAGCCCGCACTGCGCCAGACGATCTCCGATCTGCAAGTGGACTTTCCCATGCTGCCTCTGACAGCCGAGGGGGCCCGGGTCTTCGGCTCGCTCAAGAAGAGCCTGCAGGCTTCGAGACAGTTGAGCAAGAAGGGCAGCAAGAGCCACAACGTGGACCTCATGCTGGCCGCGACCGCGATGGTGGAAGGCTGCGTTCTCGTCAGCGCCGATTCCATCTATAGAGACCTGCGTGAGCTCAACCCGCTTTTCCTGACCGAGAACTGGCTCATCTGACCTCTCCGCGGTCCTTCAGAGATCTATTGACGACCTCATTCCCCGGCGCTATCGTGGTCGCATCGTTTCAGCGAGGTGACCACTATGAGTCTTTCCAGCAAAGAGCTCGAGTATCTCATCTTCGGCACGGAGCGGCAGCGGCGCTTCACGCAGGACTCACCCGTGCTTCCGGACGTCTGGCTCGAATACAACGCGAAGCCCGGCCAGCCGATCGACCTTCTGCTGACCCCCTATAAGAACACCCCGCCCTCCGATCTGTACAAGAAGCTCCGCGAGCGGTTGCGGCTGGAGGATGAGGAGTCCCCCGGCAGGCGGCGGCAGCGGCGGATGACGTACAACGAGTCCTACGTCGTCGCCGAGCTCACCCTCGACGAGGTCATCCGGGTGGCCTTGCCGCTGACCCAATGGTGGGTGCGCTATCTCTGGCCCGAAGCCCTCCAGTATGACAAGAGCAAGGATAAGAAGGATCAGGATGTAGAGCCCGAGAAAGCGATCCCCGCGGTCGAGAAGAAAGTCCATTCATCGGCTTCCGAAGATCCGGTGGAAACCCTCCGGCACCGGATGCGGGTGCTCCTCGAGTACAGAGGAGAACTGGAAAACCTGATCCAGCGCCGCCGCAAGATGGCGGCCGCCGATTCGGAGGAGGACCTGCCGCCTCTCGATTCCTCCAACCTCAAGCCTTCCAGCGACCTGCTGTGGATGATCGAAATCGTGGGCGCGCTCCGCGCCGCGAAAGACAGACAACCTCCGCCCGATCAGGATGCCCCGCCGGTCCTCGAGACGCTGCCCCCCTCGCGGGACGTCATCGACAAGATCATGGAGCTGATGGCCGGTCTGTCGATCGAGGGCTTGAGCTCGCGGCCTCTGCTCTGGGCGGTGCAGCGGAACCGCGACGCCCGCGGCGCGATCTGGAAGTCGAGCCTCGCCGTGAAGGCGGACGCGGCCCGCCTGCTCTTCCACATCAGTTGCAAGGACTTGCGCTGGGCGATCATCGACAGCGGCATCGACGCGAGCCACCGCGCCTTCCGCACGCGCAACGAGAAAGGCGAGCAATTCGAGGAATGGCTGGTGGACGGCAAACCCAAGACCCGCGTCGTCGAGGCCTATGACTTCACACGCCTCCGCGCGATCCTCGACCCGGAAGACCCGCTGACGGTCCTTCAGAAGGACGGAGCCATCCGCTTCGACGCCGGCGACCGCAAGAAAAGGAAAGGACTCGGGGAATTCCGGAAGCTGATCGAGGAAGGCCGGATGCTCGACTGGGGACAGCTCGCCAAGCTCATCCGGGTTCCGTTCGAAACAGGTTACAAACCGCCCCGGAATCCGCATGGCACGCACGTCGCGGGCATCCTCGGAGGCGACTGGCGGCGCGACGACGGCTTTCGGGAAGACCACGATCTGTACGGGATGTGTCCGGACATCGAGTTGATCGATCTGCGCGTCCTGGACGACAAGGGGCAATCCGACGAGTTCACCGTTCTGGCGGCCCTGCAGTTCGTCCGCTACATGAACGGCAACCAGAACAAGCCCTACGTGCAGGGCGTCAACATGAGCCTCAGCCTTCTCCACAACGTCATGAACTACGCCTGCGGCCGCACGCCGGTCTGCGACGAGTGCGAGCGCCTCATCAACAACGGCACCGTCGTCGTGGCGGCGGCGGGCAACGAGGGGTACAGATCGGTTCTGACCAACAAGGGGACCAGCGACAGCTATCAGGACATCAGCATCACCGATCCCGGCAACGCCGAGGACGTGATCACCGTCGGCGCCACGCACCGCAACCGGCCGTTCTCCTACGGCGTCTCCTACTTCTCCAGCCGCGGCCCCACGGGCGACGGCCGCATCAAACCGGACCTCGTCGCCCCCGGCGAGAAGATCACCGGCCCGGTGCCTGACAACGGCATCGACACCTTCGACGGCACCAGCATGGCGGCCCCCCACGTCAGCGGCGCCGCGGCCATGCTGATGGCCCGCCATGACGAGCTCATCGGAGACCCGATGCGGATCAAGAAGATTCTTTGCGACACCGCGACCGATCTCGGCCGCGGCAGGATGTTCCAGGGCCACGGCATGCTCGACGTGCTGCGCGCCCTTCAGTCCGTCTGAACAGGAGACCCGGCATGCCGCTCTTCACCCTGGAAGCCGTCCGCGCCAAGCATGGCGACAGCCTGATCCTTCATTACGGCCCCGAGAACCAGCCGCGCTTCATCCTGATTGACGGCGGTCCGCCCGGCGTCTACCAGGATTTCCTCCGCCCGCGGCTGAAGGAGATCCGCGGACACTGGTATGAGGACAAAGCCCTGCCATTGGAAATGGTGATGGTGAGCCACATCGACGCCGATCACATCGACGGCATCCTCGATCTCACCGACGAATTGATCGAAAACGAGAACGATCGACTCTGTGACATCGGCGTCTTGTGGCACAACAGCTTCGACGAGGTCGTGGGCAACCGGGAGCAGGATCTCGTCTCCAAGCTGCCGAAGGGATTGGTCAAGGCGGCTTCGCTGGATGACATCCCGGGGGAGTTCGAAAAAGGGGACCGGTTCGCGGCGGCGATCGCGGCCAGCGTCACCCAGGGCAGGAAGCTCCGCCGCAACGCCGAGCGCCTGGGACTTCCCGTCAACGATCCCTTCGCGGGGCTCGTCTCTTCGGACATCATGATCCAGGGGAAGAAGACGACCGCCCGTTTCAACTGGGGGGACGGCCTGACGCTGACGGTGCTGGGGCCCGGCCGCGACCGGATCCTGGAGCTGCACAAGAAGTGGGAAGCGGAGCTCATCAAGAAGGGGCCACTGGCGGCCATCGCCGCGGGGTACGAGGACACCTCTCCCTACAACCTCTCCAGCATCGTGGTCCTGGCCGAGTCGGGCGGAAAGAAGATGCTGCTGACCGGCGACGCCCGCGGCGACTACATCCTGACGGCGCTCGAAGAAGCCGGCCTGCTGGAAAAAGACGGGGAGGACGCGCTCAAGGTGGACCTCCTGAAGATGCCGCACCATGGGAGCCATCACAACGTCGAAGATGGCTTCTTCCAGAGGATCATCGCCGACCACTACGTCATCTCGGGAGACGGCGGCTACGGCAATCCTGAAGAGGAGGCTCTCAAGATGATCGTCGACTCCCGGCAGGACGACGGCTTCACTGTCTGGATGACCTACCGGGAAGGCCGGGAAGACCTGAAGAAGAAGCTCGACAAGTTCCTGGCCGCCCGCAAGAAGCAGAAGCGCAAGTTCGGCGTCGAGTTCTGCCCGGACGGCCAGAATTCAATGAAGATCGACCTGCTGGGGAAAGTGGATTACTGAGAGGCTCAGGCTTCGCCTGCTTCCTCCAGAACCGTTTCGATCAACGCTTCGGTCAGATGCATGGTCGTCCTGCGCAGGTCCGCGATAACCGGGGAGACTCTGGAGAGCAAGCCTTCTTGCTTGGCTCTCACGAGGACGCCAAGCGTCCCGGTATACGTTACCTTGTTCAGGTGGGCGATCCGCCGTCCCAGCCTGTCGTCCAGAATCAACAAGCTTCCCGGATTGGCCACCGCCAGGGCGATGGCTTCCGCTTCGCCTGCGCCGAGATCCATCACGACCGGCAGCAAGCTCACGTCACGGAGAGGCCGTATCTCCAGCCAATCCAGCGCGTCCAACTCCGGGACGGCAATGCCCTGCTCAGCACCAGTCCGTAACTCCTCCTGAACAGCAACGGGGATCTGAACCCGGCCATAGAGCTTCTGGAGTAGGTCAAGTTGTCCGACCTGGTAGAGATACAGCAGAGGCGAGGTGTTGCAGATGACCAGGCGGTCAGGCATTGAGGATGTCCTGCCTCAACTCCTCGGGTGTCGTCTGGAAGGGAGAGACCTGGAAATGGCGTAAGGCGAGCAGGAATTCCACTCGCGTCATGCCCGCCAGTTGCGCCGCACGCCCAGAAGACAGCTTCCCCAACTCGAAGAGCTTGACCGCTGCCAAGACCTTCAGGTCGCGGGCGAAGGATTCCGCGTCCGTCTTCAGACTGATCAGCGTCTCCTCGGGGATGTCCAACTGAACCGCGCTCATACCATCACCTCCAAACCTACCCAGTCTACTATGGTATCCGGTCCTTGCCTGCCGCCCCCATCCAACAAGGAAAAGATGGCTGTAACTTTCCCCGCCCCTCCTTCGCCCAACAGGACGAGACGGACGTAGTACACTCACTCTAGACACCGTCAACCCTTTATGGGAAAGGAGTTCCTCGTATGAACAGGAAGCTTCTGGTCGTCTGCATGTTCGCGCTGGTACTGGTGGGCCTCTCCTCGACTTCCATGGCCGACCCGGGCCGTGGAGCCAATGTGCTGTGCTACATCTGGGCGAACAACGCGTCGTCGACGATCGGCGCGGCCTACACGCCCAGCAACGTCTACTCCTACAACGCCGTCGGCAGGGCCAACGCCAACAGCGTCACGCGGACCGCGGTCGGCACCTACACGGTCACCTGCAAGGGAGTCGGCGGCGGCTCGCTGTTCTCGGGCAGCGGCAGTTGGGGTCCCGGCGGCCACGTCCAGGTCACGGCCTACGGCTCCGAGGACGCCGACTACTGCAAGGTCGTGAACTGGACCACGGGCGGCGCCGACTTCAGCGCCAACGTGCGGTGCTACAACCACACCGGCGCCCTCTCCGACAGCCGCTTCGACCTGCTGTTCGTCTGGTAACCTCCGGGGTCGATGACCCGCGAAGAGTACGAGCGCGAGCGGCAACGTCTCGAAGACCAGCTCCGCGCCGACGTCGAGCTACTCCAGACCGCCCACCAGGCAAGACTCAGAGCCCTGGAGGCGGTCTGGCGGTCTTCGGGCTCTCCTACCGAGGGGGCGGCTCAGTCCAATCCCCGGCGGCGGGAAAGAGGCGGCGAAGGGGAGCTCGACGACAAGGTGGAGGCCGCGCTGGAGCGTCTGCCTCGGGAGTTCTCCAGCAGGGATCTGCGCCGGGAGCTGGGGTTCTCGCCCAACCGCAGCTCTCTGCACCGCGCGCTGCGCCGCCTGGAAGAAAACGGAGCCCTCGCGGTCCTACAGTTCGGCACCGGACGCCGGCCGGCGCTCTACCGCAAGACGGAACGTTCCAACGGCTCTCCCGGCTGACGGAGAGGCGGTAGAACGCTCCAGCGGCTTCCGGAGACGTCTACGAGGCTCCGCGACGCCGCCGGAGCGATAAAAATCGTCCCGGAAGCTCCGGAATGTTCCAAGAGCGTTTAAAACCTCCGAACAGCCATAAAAACGACGTACAAGCTTCCGGAATGTTCCAAGAGCGCTTTGGAACGTTCCGGATGCTTGTTTGGAGGCCATAGCGGATAAAAATCGTCGCGGAAGCTGTTGGAACATTCCGGAAGCTCCGCGGCCGTTTTTTACGCTCCGCAGCCGTTTTTTATGCTCCGCGACCGTTTTTCAGGCTCCGCAACCGTAGCGAACGCCGATTCACTCCGGCGGGTGATACGCCAGGCTCGCGCCGACCCAGGTCTTGGCCTTGTTGAAGTCGACGCCCATCATCTTCCCCTTGCTCATGCGGACGAGGTTGTTGACCAGCCGCGGGCGGTCCTTCCAGACGAACATCATGCGGACCTCGGCCTTGGCAGGCTCGTCCGGCGTCTCGAAGACGGGGGCGTAGTCGACCTTCTTCTGGAGGATGAAGTTCTCCGGGTCCTTCAGCGAGCGCAGACGCTCCGGCGAGGGTCCCATCTCCACCCCCAGGCCGGCGAAGGAGAAGAGGGGCTTGAGGACGTAGTTTTCCAGGTCCTCGGGGTACTCCTGGAGATCGCTGACGAACCAGGTCGGCGGGCAGTAGCGGCTGCGGATGAAGGGGAGGGAGAACTTGCTGATCTTGAGGTACCAGTTCGGGTGGCCCACCCATTCGACGTCCAACTCGCGGCGGAAGATGTGGGAGAGGTCGAGCCCCTTGCGATCCACCTCGTCGAAGATCACCCGGTTGTAGATACGCCGGATGGGGATCTCCCGGCCGCCGTCCCTGTAAAAAAGCCGGCCGCCGCGCTCGGTCACCTTCGTGGCGCAGACGGTGCGGATGCCCGTGAGCTGTTCGGTGACGGCAAAGTCGATCTGGGTCTTCTGCTTCTCCGGCTCGATCTCCAGCAGGACTACGTTCTCGGGGTCGCAATTCCCCACGATCACGTCCCGCAGGACATCCGGATAGGTCTGCGCGGTCAGGCCGCCGAAGTAGGGCGACCAGCTATCCGGGACCGCCGGGAAGTGGAAGCGGAACTCCTTCTCCAGCAGCCACTGGAAGCCGTAGAGGGATGGAAATCCTTGCAGCTCGATGAGCCGGGGGGTGAACGCGCCGTCCTCGCCACGGACGATCGCGAAGTCCACCTGGAAGAAGACGGTATGCCCTTCATCTCCTGGCACGGCCAGCTCGGGCGGCACCGCCCGGCCCGCCTGCTTCAGGTACTCCTCGGAGGTGACGATCGCCAGCACCTCGTGGGAGGCCTCGATCAGCTCCCGGGTGAGAGCCTCGGAGAGGAAGATGGGCGTCTCGGAGATGCGGAAGCCGGGCGGAACGCCCGCGTCCCGCTCCAGATCCCGGAGCATCTCCTCATAGCGCTCCTGGGTGAAGGCGGCGTTGTAGGCGCGGCGGACGTCGGGAACCATGGCGGGCGGATTCTATCCTGAACCCTCACCCCAACCCTCCCCCAGCCTCCCCCCACCTTCCGGGAGAGGGCGCCCCCACCCGGCCCTCACTCCCCCTACCCCCTCTCTCCCGACCCCTCCCTCCCACACCACACCGGGAGAGAGGGGAAAGGACAGGGCCAGAAAAAGTTCTTCTTCGCTAACCTCTCCCTCCTCTCCCGGTGTGGTGTGGGAGGGAGGGGTCGGGAGAGGAGGGCCGGGGAGGTGAGGGCTCAGTCCGACAACGCGCCCTCCAGGAGGCGCCGCCTGGGTCCGCGTAAGCTGACGCCCTTGTCGCGCGGGCGGCGTTCGAAGAGACGGATCTGCAACAGCTCGCGGTCGGCGTGGTCGATGGTCCGCTCCAGGCTCTCGGTGCCGTGGCGGTTGGCCCAGCCGAGGGAGAACGAGGGGATGCCCTGCTCGGCGGCGGTGTCCCGGAGGCGCTGCCCCACTTCCGCGACGAAGCGGGCCGAGGCTCCCAGCAGCAGGAGGAGGAACTCGTCGCCTCCCATCCGCACGACCGCGTCCTCGACGCGGGCGTTCTGCTGCAGGAAGCGGCTCACCTTGATCAGCACTTCGTCGCCCGCCTGATGGCCGTACTCGTCATTGAACCGCTTGAAGTTGTCCACGTCCACGACGATGGCTCCCCAGGTGTCGTAGCCGGTGATCTGCTTCTGGATCTCCTTGAGGAACCTGCGGTTGAAGCACCCGGTGAGGGGATCGCGCAGGCTGGCCTCGTGGAAGCGGCTCTCGAGCTGCTTGCGGTGGGTGATGTCGACCAGGATGCCGTGGTAGAGGGTGTCGCCCGTCTCGTTGTCGCGGACCACGTGGCAGGTGTCGAGCACGGTCCGCTCCTGGCCGTCCGGCCGGCGGAGGACGATCTCGAACTCGCGCACTCCTCCCTGCTGGGCCAGCAATTCCAACTCGCGGGCGCGGGCGGCCGGGTCGGCGAACAGGTCGCGCGCGTGGTGGCTCCGCAGCTCGTCCAGGGAAGCGACTCCGAAAATCTCCAGACAGGCGGGGTTGGCGTCGAGGATCTCCCCGGTCTCGCTGGTGATGTAGATCCCCTCCTGCAACTTCAGGACGAGCTGGCGCAGCGTCTCCGGGTCCTGCAGACTTCGGTAGCGTCCTTGGGGCATGTCGGGCTCCTGGCGAGAAAGTGCTCGCCCAAGGCGTTATGCAACTCCTATAGGCAAAATCGGGGCCAGGTGGGCGGACGGAATCCCCGCGACCGGCGGACGCGTTACCCGTGTGCCGCGGCCCGGTCCCGATCTCGGCACGCCTCCAGAGAGTATTTTAGATGATTCGATGGATAATTGCTCCAGCGCTGCTCCTGGCCGCTCTGCCGGCCGCCGCGCAGTCCTCCCCCGCCTGTCCCAAGGGCGGGATCGTGCGGGAGACCGATCCGGAGACGGGCGCCCTGATCCTGAAGACCGCGCTCACCCCGAAGGCCGACAGCTTCGATCCCCTCCTCGTCTGGGCCTCGGACGAGCCCGACGAGGTGACCTTCGTAGTCATGGGGAACGCGGCGGCGCCGAAGTACGGGAAGTGCCACACGCTGGCCCTGCTGGCGGACGGCCGCGCCGTGCCGCTGGGCGCGTCCCGGTACGACGGGGCGAACAGCGGCGACCGGGTGCTGGAGTACGTGGCGGCGGATCTCGCCTGGGCCGAGGCCGAGAAGCTGGCTACGGTGAAAGGGATCACCTACAAGCTCTGCAAAGACGACCGCCCGGCGGAGGCGAAGTTCGTCTGTCAGGCGCGGGAGGTGATCGAGGCGGCGGGGGCTTGGAGAAAGGAACAGGCGGGGAAGCTACGTCCTTAGCCCGCGGGATCCCTGGGAGCGCCGGCGTCCCGCCGGCAAACTTACTAAAAACTAATTAGTTGCCGGCGGGACGCCGGCGGTCCCAGGGGAAAACTACACCCCAAAGTACCTTGCATCCGGATGGTGGAACACCAGCGCCGACACGCTCGCCTCCGGCTCCATCATGTCCCCCTCGGTGAGGTGGACTCCGATCTCCTCCGGCTGTAGCGCCTTGAAGAGCTCGCGCTGGAAGGCGAGGTCCGGGCACGCCGGGTAGCCGAAGCTGTAACGCTTGCCCCGGTAGCGGGCGGCCAGCTTGTCCTCCAGGACCAGCTCTTCGGGATCGGCAAAGCCCCAGTACTTGCGGATGCAGGCGTGAAGATACTCGGCGGCGGCTTCGGCGGTCTCCAGGGCCAGGGCCGCGAAGGCGTGGCTCTTGAGATATTCGCCCCTGGCCTTCCAGTCCTCCACCCTTTCCCGCACGCCCTCCCCCGCCGTGGTGACGAAGAGCGCGACGTGGTCGCCGGGCAGGACGTAGTCGGCCAGGGAGAGACCACCCTCGCGGGCCTGGCGCGGGAAGTCCCAGGAAGCGGCCACTTCGCCGGTCTCCGGATTCCGCAGGGTGATCCGGTTGCCGTCCGCCTCGGCCGGGAAGAAGCGCCAGACGGCTTTCGCCTTCATGGCGCCGCCGCGGGCGATCTCCTTCAGCTCGTCCACCACCGCTTCCAGCTTGGCGAGCTTGGGATCCCCTTCGGCGCGCAGCCGCTTCACCGATCCCTTCAGCCCGAGGTGCTTGCCGTAGACCATCTGCGGATTCAGGTACTCCCAGACCTTGTCGAGGTCCAGGTTCGCCACGTGCCGGTCCAGATCGGGCGGCGTGGGGACGGGGACGTCCCGCCGCACCTCGGCCGCGGCGTTGCGGCCGGCTTCGCCGGTCTCGGCGGTCTCGGTCGCGGCGTCGGCGTTGTCGTTGGCGATCAGCGCGGCGACCTCCTGCTGAAGGTCCGGGCGGACGTTGGGATCGAGGAGGCGCTCGACCAGCTTGAGGCCGTGCATGGCGTCCTTGGCGTAGGTGCAGAGACCGGTGTACGCCTGGGCGATCTTGCGGTGGGTGAAGCGGCGGGTGAGGGCCGCGCCGCCCACCAGGAGCGGCGTGTCGATCCCCACGGCGGCCAGGTCGCCGGCGGTCAGCACCATCTGCTGGGCGCTCTTGACCAGCAGGCCGGAGAGGCCGATGACGTCCGGCTGGTGCTCGCGCACGGCCTGGATCAGCCGCTCGGAGGGGACCTTGATCCCCAGGTTCACCACGGTGAAACCGTTGTTCGAGAGGATGATGTCCACCAGGTTCTTGCCGATGTCGTGGACGTCCCCCTTGACCGTGGCGAGCAGGACCTTGCCGCGCGAGGAGCCGCCTTCGCTCTTCTCCATGTGCGGCTCGAGATAGGCCACGGCCGCCTTCATGACCTCGGCGCTTTGCAGCACCTCGGCCACGATGAGCTGGTTGTCGTTGAACAGCCGCCCGACCTCGCTCATGCCGGTCATCAGCGGGCCGTTGATGATGTCCAGCGGGGACGGCCAGCGGGAATCCGCGAGGGCCGCGGCGAGGTCGTCCTCCAGGCCGGTCTTGCTCCCCTCGACCACGGCGCGGGCGATCCTCTGTTCCAGCGGCAGCTCGGCGCGGGGCTGGACCGCCGCGGAGGCGCGTCCCCGGAAGTGGGCCGTGAAGGCCTCCACCGCCTGGTTGCCGGCGTCCACGTCCCCCAGGGGCAGGTAGATCAGCGACTCGGCCAGCTCGCGCTCCTCCGCCGGGACGTCGGCGTAGCGGGCCAGCTTCTCGGTGTTGACGATGGCGGCGTCGAGGCCGGCCTTGGTGCAGTGATAGAGGAAGACCGAGTTGAGCACCTCGCGGCCGGCGTTCGGCAGGCCGAAGCTGACGTTCGAGATGCCGAGGATGGTCTTGGTGTCCGGGAACAGTTCCTTGACCGCCCGCACGCCTTCGACCGTCTGCGCCGCCGAGCCGATGTAGGCCGCGTCGCCCGTGCCGCAGGGGAAGACCAGCGGGTCCCACCAGATGTCCTCGGGCGCGACGCCCATCTGCTCGACCAGGATGTGGTAGCTGCGGCGGGCCACTTCGACTTTCCGCTCGACGGTCACCGCCATGCCCTTTTCGTCGATCAGGCCGACGATCATGGCGGCGCCGAAGCGCTTCGCCAGGGGGACGACGCGCTCGAAGCGGTGCAGGCCGTCCTCCAGGTTGATGGAGTTGAGGACCGACTTGCCCTGGCAGTAGGTCAGGGACCGCTCCATGACGTGGGCGTCGGTGGAGTCGATCATCAGCGGCACCTTCACCAGCCGGATCAGCCGGTCGAGGAAGGCTTCCATGTCGCCGATCTCGTCGCGGTCGGGATCCTGGAGGCAGACGTCGAGGATCTGGCCGCCGGCCTTCACCTGGGCGCGGCCCACCTCGGCGGCGGCTTCGTGCTGGCCCGCCTGGATGAGCTGCTTGAACTTGCGGCTGCCGAGGACGTTGGTGCGCTCGCCGACCAGGAGCGGCCGCTGCGCTTCGGTGAGCTCGACCGCCTCCAGCCCGGAGACCATGCTCCGGCGGTGATGGGGGATCGCGCGCGGCTTCCGTCCCTGGACCAGCTTCGCCAGGGCGGCGATGTGGGCGGCCCGGGTGCCGCAGCAGCCGCCGACGAGGTTGAGCCAGCCGGCGTCGAGGAAGCGGGTGAAGACCTTCTCGAAGACGTCCGGCCCCTCGGTGTAGCGCCCCTCCTCGTCCGGCAGGCCGGCGTTGGGGACGCAGGCCACGCGGGTGCGGCAAATCTCGGAGAGGGTGCGGACGTGGTCCGTCATCAGGTCCGGACCGGTGGCGCAGTTCAGGCCCACGTAGAGGAGGTCGGCGTGGAGCAGGGAGACGGCGAGCGCCTCGGCGTCCTGGCCGGCGAGCATGGTGCCGGTGGTCTCGATGGTGGCCGAGACGGCGACCGGGATCTTCCAGCCGGCCTGCGCGAAGGCGCGCTCGATGCCGATCAGGCCGGCCTTGATGTTGCGCGTGTCCTGGGCGGTCTCCAGCAGCAGGTAGTCGGCGCCGCCGGCCATCAGGCCCAGGGCCTGGACGCGGAAGTTCTCGATCAGCCCTTCGAAGGTGATGCCGCCGGTGACGGAGATGGCCTTGGTGGTGGGGCCCATGGAGCCGCAGACGAAGCGCGGCTTCTCCGGCGTGTCGTGGCGGGCGCAGGCGCCGCGGGCGATGCTGGCGGAAAGGCGGTTCAGCTCATAGGCGAGATGGGAGAGCCCGTACTCGCCCAGCACCAGCGGGGTGCCGCCGAAGGAGTTGGTCTCGACGATGTCGCAGCCGACGGAGAGGTAGCCCTCGTGGACGCCGTCCACCACGTCGGGGCGGGTGATGCAGAGGTTCTCGTTGCAGCCTTCCAGCTCGGGGCCGCCGAAGTCGTCGGCGGTGAGGCGGACGCCCTGCAAGGCCGTGCCCGTGGCGCCGTCGAGAACCAGCACGCGCTCGTCCAGGGTGGCGAGCAGGCGCGCGGTGCGCTCCTCCGTGCCGGCGGGGCGCTGGGGGACGGGTACGTCGAAGACCGGATCGCTCAACTCTCTCCTCCTCACAGGCAATACAAAAAAGCCCGGCTCGTATGCATCACGAGACGGGCTTTTCCGCTCCGGACACTTAATTGTCGCTTCAGCGACCGCATCCTCGCTGCTTCAGCGAGAGGGCACCTTGGGTGTCCGTCCCAGGTTGCCGAGCCCGGCCGGAGCCGGACCGCTCGTAATGCAAGAAGGAGGATAATCGGGACGGACGGGGGTTGTCAAAGGCGGGGACCGGAAACGCTTCCACGAGAGGCGACATAGAAAGACAGGAGGCAGAGATGGCCGAGTTTCTCCTGATGATCCTGGAATCGTTCGTGAGGATCTTCGCCTCGAAGAGGGAGAGCCAGACCGATAGACCGGCCGCGTTCAACCCAGGCGCGGAGGAGGCGAAGGCCGAGGAGGGCTAGAAGATCTACTCCACGATCCTGTAGATCTCCCGGTGCCCGCCGTCGACCAGGTCCATATAGCCCGTCATGGCCTCCTTGACCTCGGGCCGGGCGCTGAAATTCTTCATGTGACCGTCGAACTTCGCGATGTCCTCCACCTCGGCCTGGAGCACCACGGTCCAGTAGGTGGCGACGTAGTCGGTCATGACGCGGACGTTGCGGAAGCCGTCCTCCGTCTCCATCGAGGGAACGGTCTTCAGGAACATCCTGGCCAGGGCGCCGGCCTTGCCCGGCTTGCAGCGGAAGATGTCGCGGATCAGGAACATGGCGGTCCCTCCTTTCCTATAGTTTAGAATCCTCCCAGCGATCATGAAGAAGACCTGGCTCGCGGTTCTGGCCGTCGTCCTGGCGGGGTTCTGGCTGTTCAACCGTCCCATGTCCGCCGGCGCCGGCGATCCCATCGACTGGTCCCGGGAGCCGGTGCAGAAGGATACCGACCGCTCGTCCTTCGAGGTCTCCACACGGAAAGGCTCCGTCACCCTCCATCCCGTGGCGGCGTTCGAGGTCTGGGGCGTGGTGGCCGGGGCCGAGCGGTACCGCTTCGACGACGAGGCGTTCCTCTCCCCCGTCGACTTCGTCATGACCTGGGGGAAGCTGCCGGACGAGCCCTACAAGTCGAAGGTCGGCTACAACCAGATGACCCGCTACTACTTCTGGCGGGCGCCGGCGGGCGTGGACGGGGACTACATCCAGTCGCACTCCTCGAACATGCACATGATCCCCGCCACCGCGAACCTGAAGCGCGCCCTGACCGCGGTGGACAGCGGCGACAGCGTGCGGATCAAGGGGCTGCTGGTGAACGCCGCCCGCGCGGACGGCTACACCTGGAACAGCTCGCGGTCGCGCGGGGACTCGGGACCGGGAGCGTGCGAGCTGATCTGGGTGGAGGAGCTCCAGGTCGGACGCAAGGTCTACCGGTAGGGCTCGTACCCGGAGCAGGCCGCCACCGGCAGGCCCGGGTAGCGGGGGAAGCGCGGGTCCGTGGCCGCCAGGCCGCAGCGCACGAAGACGCTCCGCTTCGAGGCCAGCAGACGCAGGTGGACGCAGGTGGCGCAGAGGCCCGCCGGCACGTTTAGCCGCTCCAGCAGCCCGCGCTCGTCCTCCGTGGCGCTCTTGTCCCGATCGTCGTCGTCCACCCGCTACTCCGCCGCCTGATGTTCGGCCAGGGCCTCCTCGGCGGCCCGGCCCTGGGCCAGGGCTTCCACCTTGTTCGCGGGACCCAGGAGAAGGAGCAGATCCCCCGCCTGGAGCATGGTCTCGGCGCCGGGGAGGACCGTCTCCTCGCCGAGCTTGCCCTGCCGCCGGATCTCCATCACCCGCGCGCCCAGGACCTGGGGGAGCTTCGCCTCGGCGAGCGTCTTGCCCACCAAGTCCGCGGGGACCGGGACCAGCCGCAGGGCGAAGTCGGGAGGGATCTCCATGTACTGGCGGTTGACCTGGGATTCCTGGCTGGAGACGTAGGTGGCGAGGAGAGCCGGCCGCCCCAGCACCTCCTGGGCGTAGACGGCCAGCAGGTCGCGCTTGGAGAGCACGCCCAGGAATTTGCCGTCCGAATCCACCACCGGCAGCCGCTCGAAGTCGCTGTGGGCGAACAGTTCGGTGGCGCGGTGCAGCCGCTCGTCCTTGTGGACGGTCTGCTCCACCGGCGTCATCAGGTCGAGGGCCAGAACGGCGGTCAGCGTGTCCGGGTTCTCCAGCGCGTGCTTGATGTCGTGCAGCGAGACGGCCCCTGTCAGGCGGCCGTCCGCGCCGACCACGAAGAGCCGCTGGCGGCGGGTGGAGAGGAACTTCTCCACCACGTCGCCGTAGCGGTCCCCCGGCTTGAGAATCTGCGGGTCGGGGCGCGCCAGGCTCTCCGCCTTGAGGCCGGCGAGCACCGCCTCCTCCATCCGCCACGGGAGCTCGACGCCCCGCTTCTTCAATCCCTCGGTGTAGATCGAGAGCGGGCGCAGCCGCCGGGCGATGGTGCTCGAGAGGATCGAGGCCAGCATCACCGGCAGGATCAGGTCGTAGTTCCCCGTGAACTCGAAGAGGATGAGGATGGCGCTGATGGGCGCGTGGCTGGTCCCCGCCATGACGGCGGCCATCCCCACCGCGGCGTAGGCGCCCGGGGGGGAGGCGATGGCCGGGAACTGCGAGTGGGCCCAGAAGCCGTAGGCGCCGCCGATCAGGGCGCCGAAGGCCAGCGAGGGGGTGAACAGCCCGCCGGCGCCGCCGCTCCCCCGCGTCAGAGCCGTGGCCACGAGCTTGACCCCGGCGAGGCCGAGGAGCAGGAGGATGGTGGCCTGCGCCGCCGGCAGCTTGAGATCGCCCGCCAGGACCATGTTGATCGTGCCGTAGCCGCGCCCCAGCGCGTGCGGGACGTAGAGGCCCAGCACGCCGAGCAGCGTCAGGCCGATGAAGGGATGGAACGGCCGCGGGATGAAGCGCAGGCGCTTGAACGTCCTGCCGCCCAGGCTCACCCCGGTCATGAAGATCAGCGAGGCCAGCGCGCCGATGATCCCCAGCCCGGCGTAGAGGAGCATCTCCCAGCCGCTCACCAGGGCGTAGTCGGGCGCGGCGTAGAGCGGCTCGTTGCCGGTGAGGGAGCGGGCGATCAGGGTGGCGATCACCGACGAGGCCACGATCGGGCCGAAGATCTCCAGGGCGAAGTTGCCGAGGATGACCTCCATGGCGAACAGGGTGGCGCCGATGGGGATGTTGTAGGTGGCCGCGAGACCGGCCGCGGCGCCGCAGCCCACCAGGATCTTGAGGCGGTGGGCCGGCAGCTCCAGGCGCTGTCCCATCCAGGAGGAGACCATGGCGCCCAGCCGGGTCATCGGCCCTTCGCGGCCCAGGGAGCCGCCGGCGCCGACGGTGACGATGGCGGCCAGGGCGTTGACGATCGCCGGCCGGGGGGCGACCTTGCCTCCCGACAGCGCCACGGCCTCGATGAGGGTGGCCATGCCCTCGCCGCCGGCTTCTTCCCGTTTGCGGCCGCGCAGGAGCCAGCTCAGCCACAGGATGAGCCCCACCAGGGCGCCGCCCACGGCCAGCGCCGCCACCACCCGCCAGCGCGGGACCTCCGTGACCAGGGTCAGCATCTCGCCCCTGCGCCCCCAGAGGAGCCGCTGGACGAAGCCGATCAGGAAGTCGGTGACGAAGCCGAGCAGGCCGCCGACCACGCCGACGGCTCCGATGAGGAGGAAGAAGAGGCGGTCTTCACGATTGGCGAGGCCGAACCGCCGCGCCAGGGTGAAATCGAGGGAGCGGAACCCGTCGCGCGCCCGGCGCAGCCAGGTCACGGAGCGCTTCTCCATGGGAAGGGACTGTATCAGGGCGGACCCTCACTCCCCCTACCCCCTCTCTCCCGACCCCTCCCTCCCACGCCACACCGGGAGAGAGGGGGACTAAGAAGCTTCTTTGTCTTTTTTCGGCAAACCTCTCCCTCCTCTCCCGGTGTGGCGTGGGAGGGAGGGGTCGGGAGAGGAGGGCCGGGGAGGTGAGGGATCAAATCAGATAGCCAAGTGCTGTTCCATAGACATGCTCATTCGTGTATACTCGTCACCGAGGCCGCCGAAAGGCGGCCAGGCCTTCCGGGGCCCCGCCGGTCAGCGTCCGCTACCGGTTCATGGGGGCCCCACGGCGGACGTCTCGCCCCGCGGTACCAACCCTCCCCCCGCGGTCGTGCTTCAAACGCCGCGCGTCAAGCCCCGAGGGGACCGGATTCCGGTCCCCTTCGCCTTTTCTGGAGGTTTATTTGACCGCCACCGCCGCTCCCGCCTTGCCGTTCGCGGCCACCGCGGGGGTACGCCGCCGTTCCTTGCGGGTCGAGGTGAGGACCACCGACGGGGCCGCCGGCCTCGCCGCCTGGGCGCGGGTGGCCTCGGACCGCTTCTGGCCCACGATGCGGGCGTAGACCGCCAGGGCCTGCGCCACCACCTGGTCCATGTTGTAGTACTTGTAGGTGGCCAGCCGCCCTACGAAGTGCACGTCCGGCGCCTCCTCGGCCAGGGCCTGGTACTTCTTGTACAGCTCGCCGTTCTCCGGCCGCGGCACCGGGTAGTAGGGATCCCCTTCCGCCATCGGGTATTCGTAGACCAGGCTGCTCTTCTTGTGCTCCTGCCCCGTGAGGTGCTTGAACTCGGTGACCCGGGTGTACAGGTGCTCGTTGGGGTAGTTGATCACCGCCACCGGCTGGACCCGCTCCTCGTTCACCGTCTCGTGCTGGAACTTCAGCGACCGGTAGGGCAGCTTGCCGTAGCGGTAGTCGAAGTACTCGTCGACCGGGCCGGTGTAGATCATCTTCTTGTAGGGGATGACGTCCTCGACCTCCCGGTAGTCGGTGTTGAGCAGGATCTTGATGTCGGGGTGGTCGAGCATGTTCTCGAACATCCGGGTGTAGCCCCGCAGGGGCATCGCCTGGTAGGTGTCCGAGAAGTAGCGGTCGTCGCGGTTGGTGCGCACCGGCACGCGGGCGGTGACCATGGCGTCGAGCTGCGAGGGGTCGAGCCCCCACTGCTTGCGGGTGTAGCCGCGGAAGAACTTCTCGTAGAGCTCGCGGCCGACGCGGCCGACCACCACGTCCTCGGAGGTGCGGACGGTCTCGCGGGGCTCGGCCACGGACTGGAAGAACTGCTCCACCTCCATGCTGGTGAGCTTGAGGCCGTAGAGCTGGTTGATGGTGTCGAGGTTGATGGGGATGGGGACGAGCTGGCCGTCCACGCTCGCCCGCACCCGGTGCTCGTACGGCCGCCACTGGGTGAAGTCGGAGAGGTAGTCGAAGACCTCCCGGGAGTTGGTGTGGAAGATGTGGGGCCCGTACCTGTGGATGAGGAGCCCCGCGTCGTCGTAGCAGTCGTAGGCGTTGCCGCCGATATGGGACCGCCGGTCCACCAGGAGGACCTTCAGCCCGGAGCCGCGCGCCAGGCGCTCGGCCAATACACTCCCGGCGAATCCTGCCCCCACGATCAAGTAATCAAACATCGAACCGGCTCCTTTCAAGGTGTCAATCCAACGCAGCTTTCGGAGCGGCCATCCGCCGTCAGGCTAATTGGAACTTCTGTCAAAAAGCGTCCCCATCGGACGGGCGACCGTCTCGATGAGGTTGGACATCTGCTGCCAGGTGCGGCTCCAGGAGCCGCCGGACAGGTGCTCGTCCACCCGCCGCAGCCATTCTTCGCGCTCGCTCCCGCCCTCGCCGAACCGCGCCAGGGACCGCTCCACCGCGGCGACGAAGTCCGCGGGATCGTCGGCGATGGCGACGAGGTCCTTCTCGCCGTAGGGGCGGACCACGTCGCGGACGGTGGTCGAGACCACCGGCCGCCCTCCCGCCAGGTACTCCGGCGTCTTGGTGGGGCTGATGAACCGGGTCGAGTCGTTCCGCGCGAAGGGCATCAGCGCCACGTCCCAGCCGGCGAGGTAGGCCGGCAAGTCGTCGTAGGCCTTCATGCCCGGATAGTGGAGGTTGCTCCGCCGCGGCAGGGTGGCGGGGTCGATCTTGACCACCGGTCCCACCATGACGATCTGCCAGTCCGGGCGGGCGTCCGCCACCGCAGCCACGAGGTCCAGATCGATGCGCTCGTCGATCACCCCGAAGTAGCCCAGGCGCGGCCGCGGGATGGCGGCCTGGTCGGCGGGCTCGGGCAGGGGCGCGCGGGCGCGGCCGAAGTGCTGGGCGTCGATGCTGCTCGGGAACGCGTGGACGGACGGGTGCCGCTCGCGCTTGGCCTCGAAGAGGCTCTGGCCGCCGGTGAACACGAGGTCGGCGATCTCCAGCAGCCGCTTCTCGCGCTCGATCAGGGCGGGAGGAGCGCCGCGGAAGAGCGACAGCTCGTCCATGCAGTCATAGACCACGGCGGCAGGCGAAAGGCCCTCGGAAAAGCCCAGGGCCATGGGCGTGTAGTACCAGAGGACGTAGTCGACGCAGGCGTGCTCCGTCAGCATCCGCTGCAGGAGGTCGCGCTGGGCCGCTTCGGCTTCTTCAAAGGAAAGACCTTCCGGCAGCCGGGGCACCGCCACCCGGACGCCGCCGGGCCGCTCGCCGACGTCCAGCCGGGCGGGGCCTTCTCCATAGATGGGCTCCTCGAAGAAGAAGACCCGCCGGTCGCGGGCGGAGCGGCTCATCAGATGCTGGGGACGCTGGTAGACGAAATCCCACCGCAGGTGGGAGAGGCAGACGAGGTCCGGCTTGGAGGACAGGCCGGACGACTCGGCGGTCGCCTCGCTAAAAGGCAGCATATTCATTCTCCTTCTCGCCGGGTCCGTTCCGCCGGGCCCGGTCCTGATCTCCGGAATCCACCTCCGGCTCTCCCTGGAAGAGCTCGATCTGCCGCGCCAGCTCCCGGGAGAGCGGATCGCAAGCCGCCCTCTCGCCCGACGGGCCGGGATATCCCCAGAGGCCGCTGTGGCAATAGCGGTCGTCATCCCAGCCCGGGTAGTCGAGGATCGGATACAGGCAGACCCCGTTCACCGGCACGCCCTCGCGGCGCGCCGCCCGCACCTCTTCCGAGACGTAGCGCAGCCACTCGGCGCGGGCGCCGTCCTGGGCGCCGGTCTCGGCGAGGATCATGGGCCGGCCGTACCGCTCCCAGACCTCGCGCAGGATCTCCCGCAAGGGCCGGTAGAGCGGGTCCTCCCGCTGGATCGTGGGTCCGTCGAGGATCCACTCGTTGTTCGGGTAGAAGTTGAGCCCCAGCACGTCGAGATAGCGCTCGCCGCCGCCGAGCTGCGGCCAGAGATCCCCGGCCAGCATGTCCCAGGCCTGGAACTGGGCCAGCCGGTGCCCCTCGGCTTCCCTGCGGTCCTCGGGGCGGGACGGGTCGGCCGCGATGTGGATGGCCGGATCGCAATGCAGCACGCGGGCCCTGGAGTCGACGCTCCACAGCGCGTCCGTCGCGGCGAGAGCGGCGCGGACGAGCTGCGTCTTCAGCTCGAATCCCCGCCCCGTGGCGCACGGGTTGATGTAGGCCACCTCGCCCCCGGCCCAGGACCAGAAGGAGATCTCGTTGATCGGGGTGTACCACGGCGCCTCGTCGGTCTCGGAGGCGATGACCCGGGCCACGGCGCGGGCGAAATCGGCGAAACGGTCGACGAGCTCCGGCTTGAAGATGTCGATCCCCTCCGGCCAGCCGTAGTGGCAGAGGTCCCAGATCACCTGCATCCCGGCGTCCCGCGCCGCCCGTACCATCGGCAGCAGGGACGAGAAGTCGTAGCGGCCCCGCGAGCGCTCGATGCGGTGCCAGCGGACGCCGTCGCGCACCGTTTCCATCCCCAGGCGGCGCACGCGCGCGTAATCCTGCGCGGCGAACCGGTCATGCCCGGTGGACGCGATCAGATCCAGCCGCCTGCCGTCACTCCGGCAGTGGCAGGAGCACTCGAACCCTGCCATCCAGAAGCTTTTGAAGGTCACTCGTCACTCTCTCCGCCGGACCCAAGTGCAAGATGCGGACCATTGCCACGAGAGCTGTCGGATCGTCGCCCGGCGTTTCCATCTCCCCGGAGAAGGACGGACGGTCGTCGTCCGAAAGAAAAAGAATCCCGGGAAACCGGTATAGAGAGCCTTGCAAGAGCTACATGGCCCCAGCGTCTTTTAGAGCTCCAGCACCGACACCTTTGAAGATGTAGAGATGACCGGCGCACCCGCGGTCATGGTGATCGCTGGAGCCGCCGGTTCGAGGGGATGCCATGTCACCCGTAGTTCGAAGGACCGTCGCAATCCTGCTCATCGCCGTCCCGACCGCTTTCAGCGCCGCACCGCCGGCACACGCCGTCCTCGAGGAGTACGGCCGCGCCGCCACCGTCGCCGAACGCGAGCCGGGGCGCGGGATCGTCGCCTTCCTGCTCCGTCTGATCCTGAAGACCGGAGGTAGCGACAGCACCACCGGCAGCAGCAGCAGCAGCAGCACCACCACCACCACCACGGTTACCACTACGACGACGACCACCACCAGGCCGGTCAATCCTCAAGACACCGGCGGAACCATGGACCCCAATGGGTAAAACCGGGGTTCGGGGGCGGCCTTTGGGCCGCCCCCTCATCGAATTTGGGACAAGTGTCACTTTTTCCCCCCTTGCAGCAACTAAGGAATAGAGGACGGTCTCGACCGGTCTCATAGCTCTCCCGTTCCAAGGAGGAGCGAGCGTTGATGGATTCGCGTCATCCGGACCGGAACGCTCTGGACAGGTACTCGCGGGGCAAGGCTTCCACCACCGAGGAGCGTTGGATCGAGGATCACCTGCGGTCCGGCTGCGAGCGCTGCCAGCGTGAGGTGGACGACATTCTGCTGCGGGCGATGTCTCCGGCCGGCTCGTCCGGCGAGGACGAGGTCTGGCGCCGGCTCGTCGCCCTGGTCTCGCGCCGGTTCGGCGAGGTGGCCGCCGAGCGGCGGGAAGCTCCCGCCCTGGCCGCCGAGATCTTCGGCCATCCGGCCGCCTCCCAGCCCGGCCTGATCCGGACAGACCCGCGGTTCCAGAACGCGGCCGTCTGCGAGCTCCTGATCCAGCGCAGCTTCGAGGAAGGATTCCGGAACCCTTCGCGCGCCATCGAGATCGCCGAGCTGGCGCTCCTCGTCACGGACCATCTGGAGCCGGGCCTCTACGGGCGCTCCGTGGTGCTGGACTTCCGCGCCCGGGCCTGGGCCTTCCTGGGCAACGCCCGGCGCCTCTCCTTCGACCTGACCGGCGCGGAAGAGGCGCTGGACCAGGCCGAGAGCTGTCTGGAGCAGGGATCGGCCGACCCCATGGAGGAGGCGCGCATCCTGGACCTCCGCGCCTCCCTTCTGGGTGACCAGGGCCGCTTCGAGCAGGCCGCCGAGATCCTGGACGCGGTGATCGACATTTATAACGAACTGCGGGAATCCCACTTCAAGGGCCGGGCGATGATCAGCAAAGGGCATTTCCTCGGCTTCTCCGGTTGGCCCGAGGACGCGATCCGCGTGACCCGCAAGGGCCTCGGCCTGCTGGACTTGAATCGGGAGCCGCGCCTGGTGCTGATGGCCCGGCACAACCTCGCCTGGTTCCTCACCGACTGCGGCCGCGCCGCGGAGGCCCGGTGGCAGCTCGAACGCTTCCGCCATGTCTACAGCGACTTCCGGGATCCCTGGACCGAGTTGCGCCTGGCCTGGTTGGACGGCCGGATCGCCGGCGGGCTGGGGCAACTGGAGAAGGCCGAGGAGATCCTGCGGGAGGTGCGGCGCCGCTTCCTGGCGGACGGGCACGGCTACGACGCCTCCCTGGTGACCCTGGACCTCGCCCACCTTTACCTACAGAAGGGCCGGACGGCCGAGGTGCGGGAGCTGGCCCAGGAGACTTTCTCCGTCTTCCACTCCAAGGACGTCCACCGCCAGGCCCTCGCCGCCCTCGAGATGTTCGAGAAGGCGGTGGAGCTGGACAACGCCACGCCGGGCCTCGCCCAGGAGATCTCCTCCTACCTGGTGCGGGCGCGGAAGAACCCCGGGCTCAAGTTCGAGGCCGCGGCGGCATAGCCCACCGCTCGGCCCCGGTGAGCCGCGCCAGCCTCTCCACCGCGGCCTCCAGACCGGCCCAGCGTCCCTTGCTCTCCCGCACGCCGGGCTCCCACCAGATCTTCCGGATCTCCAGCAACCCTTCCGCGCGGTAGAGCTTGGGATCGAGCCGGCCGATCAGGCGCTCGCCTTCCAGGATCGGCAGGACGTAATACCCGTAGTGCCGCTTCGGCTCGGGGACGAAGGCCTCGAAACGGTAGTCGAAGCCGAAGAGGCGGAGGCAGCGACGGCGGTCCCGGAGGATGGGATCGAAGGGGGCGAGGAGACGGACGCGGGGCGGCGCGGCGGGCAGGGCGGCGGCCCGGGCCTCCCAGTCGGGAACCGCGTAGGCCGCCTGCGGCCTGGAGCCGTCCACGGCCTCCACCTGGACCGGCACGATCTCCCCCGCCGCGGCGGCCCGCCGGCACCAGTCCTTGGCCTCCTCGATCGAGATGGCATCCCAGAACCCAGCCACCTCTCCCGGCGTCGCGACCCCCAACCGCTCCAGGGCCGTGCGGCCGGCCCACTCCACGTGCTCCGCCGCCGCGGGAGCGGGCGCGGCGTGCCCTTCCGGCAGGACCCGCTCCGCCAGGTCGTAGACCTTGTGGAAGCTCACCCGCTCCGCGATGGCGGCCTCGCCGGTCCGCCACAGGTACTCCAGAGCGGCCTTCTGCGGCTTCCAGCCCCACCAGGTCTTGTCGGTCCCCTCCGGACGCTCGTCCTCGAAGTCCTTGGTCATCAGGGGACCCTCGCGCTCCAGCCGCTCGCGGACGTGCGCGAAGACCTTGTAGGGATCGGGCCCCACCCGCTCCTTCCACCATGGATGGTGGAGCACCCCCAGGCGGTAGCGCTCGAAGCGGGGCTTCCAGTGGGGATACCAGACCGTAGGGATCGCGGAAGCGTCGTGCGTCCAGTGCTCGAAGAGCCGCCGGTCCCGCTCCAGCAGCCGCTCCAGCAGGGCCGGGCGGTACCCCTGGAGACGGGCGGCCAGGGTGAGGTGATGGGCCCGCTCGACCACGTTGATCGAGTCGATCTGGACGAAGCCCATCCGCTCGATGAGGTCGTAGAGGACGTCCGGCGTGGCCTTGCGGCGGGGATCGTCGAGCAGGCCCTGGGCGCCGAGGAGCAGGCGACGGGCCGTGGCGGCGGAGACGGTGGGGGCCGGCGGCATGCGGGGAAGGATATTACCTTCCCACCCGTTCCAGAGCCCGCTGCATCAGGAGGTCCTGGCTGGGCCGCGGCTCCTCGCCCTTGCCCGGCCGGCGCTGGACGTAGCTGCCGTCCGGCTGCATGTCCCAGGCCTTGACGTTGTCCCCGAGCTGCAGGTCCAGGACCGCCTTGACCTCCTCCTGGACCCTGGGGTCCAGGATGGGCACCGCCGCCTCCACCCGGGCGTCGAGGTTGCGCGTCATCCAGTCCGCCGAGCCGATGTAGTACTCGGGATCGCCCGCGTTGGCGAAGTAGAAGATCCGCGCGTGCTCCAGGAAACGGCCCACGATGCTGATCACGCGGATCGTCTCGCTGCGGCCCGGCTGGCCCGGGCGCAGACGGCAGATGCCCCGCACGATGAGGTCGATCTCCACCCCCGCCGCCGAGGCCTCGTAGAGCGCCTCGATCATCTGCAGGTCGTCCAGGGCGTTCATCTTGGCGATGATGTGCCCGCCCCGGCCCGCCTTCTGGTGCTCGACCTCGCGGGCGATCATCTCCAGGAAGCGCTGGCGCATGGTGACCGGCGCCACCAGCAGCTTGCGGAAGCGCGGCTTGTAGACGAACCCGGTCAGCATGTTGAAGAGCTGCGCCACGTCCTGGGCGATCTCCTCGTTGGCGGTGAACAGGCCCAGGTCGGTATAGAGCTTCGCCGTCTCCGGGTTGTAGTTGCCGGTGGCGATGTGGACGTACGAGCGCAGGGAGTCCTTCTCCTGGCGCACCACCAGGGCGACCTTGGCGTGGGTCTTCAGGCCCACCAGGCCGTAGCAGACGTGGGCGCCCACCTTCTCCAGCGCCTCCGCCCACTCGATGTTGGCCGCCTCGTCGAAGCGCGCCTTGATCTCCACCGTCACCGCGATCTGCTTGCGCGCCTCCGCCGCCCGGATCAGCGCCTGCATGTTCGGCGAGCCCGCCGAGGTGCGGTAGAGGGTCTGCTTGATGGCGAAGACCGACGGGTCCACCGCCGCCGTCTCGATGAAGCGCTGCACGCTGTTGGCGAAGGAGTCGTACGGGTGGTGGACCAGGATGTCGCCGCGGGCGACGGCGGCGAAGAGGTCCCCCTCGTCCTCCTCGAAGTGGAGGCTCGGATGCGGCACCGGCGTCCAGGGGCGGTACTTCAGCGCCGGCATCTGCACCAGGCCGGTCAGGGACATCAGGTCCTTGAGCGCCAGCAGGCCCTCGCACTCGTAGACCTCGCTCTCCTCGACCTCCAGCTCCTCGATCAGCAGCTCGAGCATCCAGCGCGGCATGCCCTTGTTGACCTCGAGGCGCACCACGGTGGCGAAGCGGCGCTCCCGCAGCTCCTCCTGGATGGCCTCCAGGAGGTCCTCGGCCGTCTCCTCGTTGCGCTGCACGTCGGCGTTGCGCGTCACCCGGAAGGGGTGGGACTCCACGATCTCCATGCCCGGGAAGAGCTGGTCGAGGTTGTTGGAGATGACGTCCTCCAGGGGGACGAAGCGCAGCGTCTTGGGCACCTGGATCCAGCGCGGCAGGATGTGCGGCGCCTTGACGCGGGCGAAGCGCGGCTCCTGGTCCCCGGGGGCCTGCACCGACACCGCCAGGGAGAGGCTGACGTTGGAGATGAAGGGGAAGGGATGGGCGGGGTCCACCGCCAGGGGCGTCAGCACCGGGAAGATCTTGCGCTCGAACTCCTCGGCCAGATGCCGGCGCTCGGCGCCCCGGAGCTCGTCCCAGGCCACGATCTCCAGGCCCTGCTGGCGCAGCGCGGGCAGCAGCTCCTGGTTGAGCAGCCGGCGCTGGCGCGCCATCTGGGGCCGCACGGCGGCGTTGACCGCGGCGAGCTGCTGGCGGGGCGAGCCGATGTCGTCGAGCCCGATCTCCCGCACGTTGCTGGCGATCTGCTGCTTCAGCCCGCCGACCCGCTTCATGAAGAACTCGTCCATGTTGGAGTCGAAGATGGCGATGAACTTCAGCCGCTCCAACAGCGGGTTGTCCGGGTCCTCGGCCTCGTGCAGCACCCGGCCGTTGAACTCCAGCCACGAGAGCTCGCGGTTCAGCAGCAGCGGCTCGCCTTCGGCGGGGGCTCTTTCCAGGGGCTCTATCAGCTTCGGCTCGGACACCACGAAATTCTGACATAGCCGGGAAAGCGGACTCCAGGGTCTCCGTGTGACAAAACGGCGACCGGTGCGGCCTGGCCGGGGCTTCCTCGTAGAATGCCCGCGTGAGCGCGCAGCGGCTGGCGGCCATCGACATCGGGTCGAACTCCATCCACATGGTGGTGGCCGAGTCGTCGCCCGGCGGCGGCTACCAGTTGCTGGGCCGCGAGCGCGAGATGGTGCGCCTCGGCAAGACCGGCCTGGGGGAAGGCGCCCTCTCCGAGACGGCCATGCGGGACGGCCTCGAAGCCCTGCAGAAGATGACCACCCTCGCCAGACTGCGGGGAGTGGAGCGCGTGGTGGCGGTGGCCACCAGCGCCGTGCGCGAGTCCGCCAACGGCGCGGACTTCCTCGCCCGGGTCAAGGCCCTCACCGGCCTCGACGTCCAGCTCCTCACCGGCCTGGAGGAGGGGCGGCTCATCTACCGCGCCGTGCGCGAGGTCGTGGACCTGGGGGCAGGCGCCGCCGTCATCGCCGACGTGGGCGGCGGCAGCACCGAGTGGATCACCGCCCAGGCGGGCGAGCTCGACCAGGTCGTCAGCCTTCCCCTGGGATCGCTCCGCGGCGCCGCCGACCTCAAGGGGGACCCGCCCACCGACGCCTCGATTGGACGGCTCCGCCGGAAAATTCAGAAGCGCCTCGCCGAGAGCGTCCCGCGCGCCCGTGTCGATCGCCTGATCGCCACCTCCGGCACGGCGGTCGCCTGCGCCGACCTCGTCGATCACTTCGCCGGCCGCCCCTGGAAGGACGCGGTGGGCGTGCGCGAGGTGCGGGTGCGCGACCTCGCCCAGCTCGTCGAGCGCCTGCGCCCGCTCCGCCGCCGCCAGATCGCCGACCTGCCGCCGGTGGGCGGCCCGCGGTCCGACAGCCTCCTCGCCGGCGCCATCCTCCTCCTGGAGCTGTTCTCCCACGCCGGCGTGGACCGTTTCCAGGTCAGCGACCGCGCCCTGCGCGAGGGCCTGGTGCTGGCCGCCCTCGGCCAGCCCATCCCCGCCGCCGAACAGCCCGAGGACCTGCGCCGCCGCCAGGTGCTCCAGCTCGCCGAGCGGGCCGACAGCGTCTACCGGCACAACCTGCAGTCGGCCCGGCTGGCCGTGCGGCTTTTCGACCTCACCGCCTCCCTGCACGGCCTCGGCGCCCGCGAGCGCGAATGGCTGGAGTACGCCGCCCTGCTCCACGACATCGGCTACTCCATCCACTACAAGGGCCACCACAAGCACGCCTATTACCTGATCACCAACGCCGTGCTCGACGCCTTCGACCAGCGGGAGATCGAGATCATCGCCCACGTGGCCCGCTACCACCGGGGCGCCGCGCCGAAGGACGACCATCCCACGCTCGCCCCCCTGAAAGCCTGGCAGAAGCGGACCATCCGCAAGCTCGCCGCCCTGCTGCGGGTGGCCGACGCCCTGGACCGCACCCACGCCTCGCGGGTCGAGGAGATCTACTGCTCCATCCGCGGCCGCCGGGTCACCCTGGAGCTCGTCTCCCGCTGGTCCGTGGATCTGGAGATCGAAGCCGCCCGCGAGCACGGACGCCTCTTCGAGGAAGTCTTCGACTGCCGCCTCCGCGTCCGCCAGGGACTGGAAACGGCGGAAGGCTGAGCCCCCTTTTTACAACCTGTTGTAAGAACAACCTACCCGAAAAGGTGGTGAAAAACGGCCACCGGCGAGGGTAAATCGCTGTGTAACAGGGAGTTAACAGAGTCCTTACAAGGATTTCACACCCTCCGCTGTGGAAATCTTCCCATGCCCTCCCCCCGGGACCTCCGCCGAGAGGAGAAAGCGAGGCGGAAGGACCATGTTTTCAATGAGTTACAGCGCATGCACACCATTTTGGTCAAAGCGGAGAAAACCGCGAAGGAACGAGGGCTTGCGGGCGTTTCCGCACGGTTTTCCACAGCCTTTTCCGCAGTCTCTGTGGAAGACTCCGTGATAGCCTTCGGTGCGATGGCACGAGAACGAATTCTGCTCATCGAGGACGAGCCCGACATCGCCGAGGTGCTGCAGTACAACCTGGAAAAGGAAGGTTTCGAGGTGGCCATCGAGCGCCGTGGGGACAGCGGTCTCGAAGCCATCCGCCGGGATGCCCCCGACCTGCTGCTGCTCGACCTGAGCCTGCCCGGGGTCGACGGCCTCGAGCTGACCCGCCTGCTGAAGCGGGAGGCCGCCACCTCCAAGCTGCCCATCGTGATGATCACCGCCCGCGGCGAGGAGGTGGACCGCATCGTGGGGCTGGAGCTGGGCGCCGACGACTATATCAGCAAGCCCTTCAGCCCCCGCGAGGTGGCGCTGCGGGTCAAGGCGGTGCTGCGCCGCCGGCAGCCCGAGGAGAGCGCCAGCGATCATCTCGAAGTCGGGGGCATCCAGCTCGACATCTCCGGCCACCAGTTGCGGGTGCGGGGCAAGGAAGTGCCCCTGACCGCCACCGAGTTCCGCCTCCTCCGGCTGCTGATGGAGCGGGGCGGACGGGTGCAGACCCGCGGGCAGCTCCTGTCGGACGTCTGGGGATACGCCGAGGACATCGACAGCCGGACGGTCGACACCCACATCCGGCGCCTCCGCCGCAAGCTCGGCTCCGAGGCCGACCGGATCGAGACCGTCATCGGGGTCGGATACCGTCTGAGGCCCTGAGCCCGTGCGGCTCCTCGGTCTTCCTCCCAAGCTGCGGCTCGCCCCCTTCTGGCCGGCGCTGGCCGCCATGGTCACGGCCGGCGTCTTCCTCTGGGTCCTCCTGCCGGGTCTCTTCGAGCGCACCGCCAGCGTCCAGCTCTTCAACACCCTGCGCATCCTGCGCCCCCTGGTCCAGCGCCAGCTCGCGGAGCCCGGCATCGACTCCCGGCTCTGGGTCCACGACCTGGCCGCCGGCAGCGGCTTCCGGGTCACGCTGATCCGCGCCGACGGCCTGGTGCTGGCCGACAGCGCCGTCGCTCCGGACCAGATCGGGACCGTGGAGAACCACAGCGACCGCCCCGAGGTGAAAGCCGCCCTGGCCCAGGGCTCGGGCGTTTCGGTCCGCCACAGCGAGACCACCGGCCATACCTACGTCTACGCCGCCCAGACCCTCTCAGGTCCCCGGGGCGAGCGGCTGGTGCTGCGTCTGGCCGAGCCCCTGGAGCAGCTCCAGGCCCTGCGCGGCCGGCTGGCGGCGGCCATGGCGCTCGCCGCCCTGGCCGCCGGCGTGGCCATCCTTCTCACCTCTTTCTGGCTCGACCGCAGCCTCTTCGATCCCCTGCTGCGGGTCATCGCCGGGGCGGGCGACATCGCCAGCGGCCGGGCCTCCCGCGTCGAGGTCCCGGAGGAGGACGAGCTCGCCGACCTCGCGGTGGCCGTGAACCGCCTCGCCGCGCGGGCCGAGGAGCAGTTCGAGGCCGTGCGCAAGGAGCGCGACTATCTGTACGAGATCCTGGCCAGCATGTCCGAGGGGGTCCTGGTGGTGGGCACCGACGGCCGGGCGGTGATGATCAACCCCGCCTTCTACCGTCTGTTCGATCTGGAAGGGGACTTCACGGGCCGGCCCGTGCTGGAGATCATCCGCCACCCCGGCTTCGCCCGCCTGATCGAGGACACCCTGCGGCAGGGCGAGCCCCAGAGCGCCCAGATCGAGCTGCCCACCCTGGAGCGGCGCACCCTGCTGCTGGCCAGCGCCGTCCTCGCCGGGGGCGAGCGCGGCGCCGTGGTGGCCGCCCGCGACACCACCGACCTGACCCGCGTGGCCGACATGCGCCGGGACTTCGTGGCCAACGTCTCCCACGAGCTCAAGACGCCGCTCGCCGCCATCCGCGGCTACGCCGAGACCTTGAAGGAAGGCGCCCTGGACGAGCCGCCCATCGCCCGCCGCTTCACCGAGCGCATCCTGAGCCAGTGCAAGCGTCTGCAGGAGCTGCTGGACGACCTGCTGATCCTCTCCCGACTGGAGGGCGCCGACGCCTTCGCCGAGCGCGAGCCCGTGGATCTCGCCGAGGCGATCGAACGGGCCGTGGACCTCTTCACCCCCGCCGCCCGCGAGAAGGGGGTGACGCTGGAGGTCCAGGCGGAGCCCGCGCTCCTGGTGACCGGCGATCCCGGCCGCCTGGAACGGCTGGTGCTCAACCTGGTGGACAACGGCATCAAGTACAACCGTCCGGACGGCAAGGTGACCCTGAGCCTGCGCCGCGACGGCGACGAGGCCGTCCTGGAGGTCGCCGACACCGGGATCGGCATCCCGCCCGAGGCGATCCCGAGGATCTTCGAGCGCTTCTACCGGGTGGACAAGGGCCGCGCCCGCGAGGAGGGCGGCACCGGCCTGGGCCTGGCGATCGTCAAGCACATCGCGCAGCTCCACGGCGGCACCGTGGACGTGGAGAGCCGGGGCGGCAAGGGCTCGACGTTCAGGGTGCGGCTGCCGCTGGAGCGGTGAACCCGTCCGTTTCAGCCGCTGCAACGGACCGATTTACTCTGTGAAACGGTCCGTTTCAATCGGTGAACCGCTGCGTTCCAATCCGTGAATCGCTCCGTTCCAATGACTGGACGGTGCGTTCCAGCCGTTGAAACGCTCCGTTCCGATCACTGAAACGGTCCGTTCCAGTCCGTGAAACGCTCCGTTCCAGTGACCGGAACGGTCCCATCCAGCGGCTGAAACGGTGCGTAACGGCGAGCGATCAGCCCGAAATGCTGGCTGGCGACAGCTTCAGCCGCGCCATCAGCTTCTTGATGGCCGCCGCGCTCTGCATGACGTAGAAGTGGACGGAGGGCACGCCGCGGGCGAGCAGCTCCTCCGTCTGCTTCAGCGCCCACTCGACCCCGATGTCCAGGACATGCTCGGGCTTGGCCGCGAGGACCTCGTCCGCCAGCTCGCTGGGGATCTCGACGTAGAAGTTGCGCGGGATGGTGGAGAGCTGCTTCGCCGAGCTCAGGATCTTCAGCCCCGGAATGATCGGCACCTCGACCCCCTGCTCGCGGCAGAGGTCCAGGTAGTGGAAGTAGTGCCGGTTGTCGAAGAACATCTGGGTCACCACGTAGTGGGCCCCGGCCTCGACCTTCTCCTTGACCCGGCGGATGTCGAGACGCAGGTTGGGCGCCTCGAAGTGCTTCTCGGGATATCCCCCCACGCCGATGCAGAAGTTGGTGGGCTGGGCGTCCAGGAGGTCCTGCTCCAGATACCGCCCCTTGTTCATGGCCGTGATCTGGCCGACCAGGTCGCAGGCGTAGCGGTTGGCGCTGCGGCCATACTGGAGAGGCTTCTGGAAGCCGCTCTCGTCGCCGCGCACGGCCAGGACGTTGTCGATCCCCAGATAGCGCAGCTCGATCAGGAAGTCCTCGGTCTCCTCGCGGGTGAAGCCCTGGCAGAGGATGTGGGGGACGGCGTCGATGTGGTACTTGTTCTGCATCAGCGCGCAGACCCCCAGTGTGCCCGGCCGCTTGCGCTTGACCCGGCGCTGGATGCCTTGCGGCGTCTCCTCGTAGATGACCTCCGCCGCGTGGCTGGTGATGTCGATGAACGGCGGGTGGTACTTGGCGAGGTCTTCGATCAGCGCGAGCAGACCGGTGACGTTCCCGCCCCGCAGGGGCGGGATGATCTCGAAGCTGATCAGGGGTTCCTTGGCGTTGGCTAAGTGCTCGGTGACTTTCATGGCGAAGCCGGGACGGCCTAGTCGAGCCGCGCCTCCAGCTTGATCCTGACCTTGTCGATCATGGGTACGACGTATTCGAGGATGGCGTGGCTCACCCTGGCCGTCTTGGCCTCCCCCTCCCAGCTCTCCTTGCCGGTGGCGCGGTCGATGAGCCGGCCCTTGGCGTCGAGGAATTCGAGGGTGAAGGTGACCACCCACTCGTCTTCCTTGGGATTTTCGCCGTCGAAGGTGGCCACCAGGGTGGTCTCGGTGTCGGACGCGCCGCCGCCCCGGAACCGGTCGGAGATCGAGCCGCCGCCCTTCCCCTGGTTGGAGAATTCCACCTTGCCGATGCGCACCGGACCGACGGTGGTGTTCAGATCGATCAGCTTGCCGGTGCTCCACGCCACCGTCTTCTCGAAGCGGAGGCTCCCCTCCTGGGCCATGCCCGCGCCGGCGAGCCCCAGCCAGAGGAACATTCCGAAAATCATCAACTTGCGCAAAACAACCTCCTATTGAGGGCAGAGTATCCGCAGGCCCCCGGTCGGTCAAGAGAACGGCCAGGGGTCCTTACTTTCCTCAGCGGCATGCCCTTCGAACCTCACTCCCCCTACCCCCTCTCTCCCGACCCCTCCCACCCTCCCTCACCGGGAGAGAGGGGAAAAGGACGGAAAGACACCAGGGACACCAAGGACCTCAAGGACGCTTCCTTTGTCGTCCCTGGTGTCCCTGGTGTCTTTGGTGTCCCTGGTGTCCTTGCAAACCTTTTCCCCCTCTCCCGGTCGGGCGGGAGGGCGGCGGGAGAGGGGGCCAGGGGGTGAGGTTTCGGAGGGCAGATCCTATAGAGTCCTCACCCATGACCTCCCGCCGGCGGACGTTGCGCCTGGCCGGGGACGGCGGCGCCGCCGTCGCCGCGCTCTGGGCCGCCTTCCTGGTGCGCATCCACCTGCCGGTGCCGTTCACCCAGGGGCTGCTGCCGGACGACCGGCTGCGCTTCTTCTCGCGGGAGTGGCTGGTGGCGCTGCTGCTCCAGTTCGCCACCCTGTACTTCTTCGGCTTCTACGACGCCCCCCGCCCGCGGGGCCGCGCCGAGCTCGCCCGCCGCCTGGCCCTTGCCGCCGCCTTCCAGGCCCTGAGCCTGATGGCGTACTGGTTCCTGGCCGACCGCGACTTCCCGCGCTCGGTGCTGCTCCTCTTCGTGGCCTTCAACTTCACCTTCCTGGTCGGCTGGCGCCTCCTCCTCGACCGCACCGAGCGGCGTCGGGAACGGCGGGTGGCGATCGTGGGGAGCGGCGCCGCCGCCGGCGAGTTGGCTCGCACCCTGGAGCGCGAGCCCTGGCACGGGCTGCGGGTGGCCGGCTGGGTGGCGGTCCCGGGAGAGGATCGTGCGGAGAGCGGCGAGCCCGCCCTCGGCCCTTGCCTGGGGACCACGGAGGACCTCCCCGCCCTGCTGACCGACGGACAGATCGAGGACATCCTCCTGGTGGGGAGCAGCCCCTCGTGGCAGACGCGGCTCATCGACGCCCTGGCCGGGACGCGGCCGGACCACACCTCCGTCCTCCTCCTGCCCGACCCCTTCGAGAGCCTGATCGGCCGCATGCGCTACCGCTGGGTGCACGACCTGCCGCTGATCGAGGTGGTGCGCGAGACCGAGTGGCGGATCAACTGGCCGCTCAAGCGCCTGCTCGACCTGGCCGTCGGCGCCCTCCTGCTGCTGGCCGCCTCGCCCGCCATCGCCCTCTGCGCGCTCGCCGTGCGGATCACCTCGCCGGGGGACGTCCTCTACCGCCAGATCCGCGTCGGCCGCGGCCAGAAGCCGTTCACGCTCTACAAGCTCCGGACGATGCGCCAGGACGCCGAGGCCGAGTCGGGGGAGGTGCTGGCCCAGCCGGGCGACGCCCGCCTGACCTCCATCGGCGGCTTCCTGCGCCGGTTCCGCCTGGACGAGCTGCCGCAGCTCTTCAACGTCCTCCAGGGGACCATGAGCCTGGTGGGACCCCGGCCCGAGCGCCCCGGCTTCGTGCAGGCCTACCTCAAGGAAGTCCCCGGCTACGCCGAGCGCTTCTCCCTCGCCCCCGGCCTGACCGGCCTCGCCCAGGTCAACGGCGACTACTACTCCAGCCCCCAGAACAAGCTGCGCTACGACCTCGCCTACATGGCCAACTGGACGCTCTGGCTGGACCTCTCGATCCTGCTGCGGACGGTCAAGATCGTCCTCACCTCGCGGGGTGTGTAGGCCGGAAAAAGACTCCCCAAAAGTAATACAGGGGGCCTTGTGGGCCCCCTGGGGATCGAATGATCGGCGCGTCCGCTTGCCTCCATTGAAAGGAGGAAGCCGCGCCGATGGGTCGCAATAACTACATGATGCGCCACATCACGTGCCGTGTCAAGAGGATGTTGGCCGTTCCACCTCTCCAGACAGTAGAATAGACGCAAGGCTGACAAAAATTCCGGGAGGGGAGCATGCCGACGCGGGTAATGGTCTTCATCGACTACTGGAACTTCCAACTCCGCCTGAACCAACTGGAGGCGAGGGAGAAGGGCTTGAACGACTACAGGTTCAAGATCGACTGGTCGATCCTCGGCCCCGTGCTCGCCCGCAAGGCATGCCAGGCTGTCAACATCGCCGACCCTGTGTTTGAGGGATGTACGGTCTATACCTCCTTCAACCCCGGCACGGAGGAGGGCAAGAGGTTTCATCATTGGGCGACGACCTGGCTCGGAAAGCAGGCCGGCATGAACGTCGAGATCAGAGAGCGAAAACCGAAGAATCTCCCACGGTGTCCCAGTTGCTACGCCGAGATAGCGGTATGTCCGAGCTGCGCCCAACCCATCAAAGCTACGGTCGAAAAAGGCGTGGACACTCTCATCGCGACGGACATGATCCGGCTCGCATGGGAGCAAGCCTATGACGTCGCTGTTCTGGCGACGTCGGATGCGGACCTGATCCCCGCGGTCGAGCTCTTGCGCCTGAAGGCGCGCAAGGTCATTCAAGCCGGATTCCCTCCCGCCGGTTCCGATCTCGCCACAGCCTGTTGGGCGTCCTTCAACGCGTTCCCGCATCGGACAGAATTTGCGCGCCGCTAGATCCATTTCCACCGTCCAAACCCTTGACGGATAGAGCTTTTGCGGCTATTTTGGAGGTTGATTCCTGTGGAGTTTTCTGTCTGAGGTGTCGCTGATGCGCAAACTCTCTGCCGCCGCGCCGCGTTCCGCTGTCCTGTCGCTCGCCGGCTCGCTGGCCCTCTCCCTCCCATTGCTGGCCGGCTCGACGGGCTCGACCGCGCTGATGACGCCCCAGGGAAGCGCCGCGGGGCAGGCCAACGGCGAGTACATCTCGGCCCCCCTGAACACCGCCTACCGCTTCTTCATCGAGGTCCCGCCGGGGACGAGCCGGCTGGTCGTCGAGATCTTCGACGCCGATGTCGGGCTGGGCGGAGCGAACGAGGACACGGCCGGACGCGACCGTGACCGCAACGGCTACAACACCACCGCGACCTACAGCCTCCGCAACCCGGCCGGCACCACCCGGACGACCCAGTTCACCACCGGCAACACGACGCTCCCCGCGGCCTCGGACAATGCCTGGGTGTCCCTGTTCGACTCCACCGGGGACTACGTGCGGGACCAGTTCGGGACGGCGGCCTACAACAACAATGACGGCCTGATCGCCTGGGACACCAACTGGATCGAGACCAACGACGACAACGACGCGACCAACGGGCAGATCCGCGTCACCGGCGGCGAGCTGCGCATCGGCGACAACGGCGGCGCCGCGTCGACCATCGAAAGGGAAGCCGACCTCTCTGGCGCTTCCAGCGCGACCCTGAGCTTCAACTTCCGGACCCAGGGCGTCGACGCCGGCGACCAGATGCGGGTGGAGATCTCTGCCAACGGCGGCGGCAGTTGGACGACCCTGGAGACTTTCACCGGCGCCTTCGCCGCGTCCTCCCGCAGCTACAACATCTCGGCTTTCGCCACAGCCAGCACCCGCGTCCGGTTCATCGAGGTGAACGGCTACGGCAACAACGACTTCTTCTTCGTGGACAACGCCCAGATGCAGAAGAACGGCGTCGACGCCGGACACTGGGAGGTCCGGATCGACCAGACCGCGACCGGTGACGACATCAACGCCGTCGGGATCCGGGCCCATGACGGCACCTCCGGCTCCGGCGGCACGGAGCTGAACGTCTACATCGACTCCCAGAGCGCGGCCGGCGTCAACCCGCCGGCGAGCGGCACGCAGTCGCGCAACTACGACCTCTTCCCCTACATCACGTCGGGCTGCACGGCGTCGACCAACGACTTCGACTACGACGAGAACGGCTCGCTCGTCGTTGCCAGCCGGACGGGGGCGTTCAGCCGGACGTACTCCAACGCCGCGCTCTCCAACAACGCCGAGTGGGTGCGCAACTCGTTCAGCGGCTGGACCACCGACCAGAGAGCCATCGACTACGGGATCTGGAGCCTGGACCAGACGATCAGCTCCTATCTGGTCGGCGGCACGCCCAACGGCAACTACGCCCACGTCTGGTTCGGCAACTACCAGGCGGCGGGCCCGACGCCCGCGGCCAATCCCACGGCCAACGCCTTCCGGATCTACCTGCCGACGGACGCCGGCGCGGCCCCGCCCAAGCCCTACGTCGAGCAGCTCCTCACCTTCAGCGGCTGCGGCCTGAGCGGACCCAACCCGCCGGTGGTGGGCCAGACGAGCTGCTTCACGGTCACGGTCAACGTGGTGAACGAGGCGGCCCAGACCGTCACCTTCTCGGCCTCCAATCTGGTGACGACCAACGTTCCCGGAAGCGGCGCGGTCTACGCGGGAGGCGCCCAGGTCAGCCAAGGCTCGATCGTCAGCCAGCCTTCCGTCGGCGGCACCGGCAACATCACCTGGAATCCGGGGACGCTGGCGGCCGGGGCCAGGGCGCAGCTCTCCTACCGCGTGAACGTCACCCCGACCTCGGCCGGGCAGCGCATCCCGGTGACGGGCACCCCGGCTTCGAACGGCACGCGGGCGCAATACCTGGACGAGACCGCCAACACCACGCAGTCCCGGGCCACCTACCTCTTCGGCCCGCTGTGCGAGCTGGCGGTGACCGAGAACCTGCTGACCGTCGCCGTGGTCTCCTCCTTCCGCGTCCTTCCCGCCGAGGGCGGCGGCGTGCTGGTGGAGTGGAGCACGGCCTCGGAGGTGGGCACGGCGGGCTTCGATCTCCAGCGCTGGGACAAGGCGGCCCGCCGCTGGGCGCCGGTGAACCGGGAGCTGCTCGCGGGGCTCCTCCACGCTCCTCAGGGCGGCGTCTACCGCTTCGTGGATGAAGGCGCTTCGCCCTCCGAGCCCCAGGTCTACCGCCTGATCGAGGTGGAGGCCGGAGGCGGCCGCCGCGTGCACGGCCCCTTCCGCGTGAACGTGGACTGGAACGTCCGGTCCGGCGGCGCCGGCGCCTACGAGAGCAAGGCCCATCCGGCCCGCCGGACGCCGGCTCCCCCCGCATCCACCCTCAAGCTCTCGCGGCCCATCCCGTCGAGCCCCTACGGGGTGCATCTCGCGGTCGAGGAGACCGGCCTCTATTACCTGCCGGCCAACGACGTCTCCGCCTGGCTGGGCCTGAAGCTCAAGGAGGCGGAGAAGGACATCGCCGACGGCCGGCTCTCCCTCACGCGGGACGGCATGCCGGTGGCCTGGCAGCCGGATCTGTATCCCGACCGCAGAGGCGCCGGCGGCCTGTTCTTCTATGGCGAGGCCTCTGGCGGCCTGTACAGCGACGCCAGCGTCTACCGGCTCTATCGCGAGCCCGGCGACAGCGGAATGTTGATGGCGACGGTCAACGCTCCCGCGGCCTTCGCCGGGGGCGGCGGCCTGTTCACCGAGACGCGCCATACCGAGCGCGACGTCCTGCCGGCCACGGCGGTCGCCTCCGATCCCGAGTCCGACTACTGGTACTGGGAGTTCCTCCAGGGCGGCGATCCCACCTACGGGCGGCGGACGTTCACCCTCGACGCCCCCGGCGTCTCTCCCACCCTCGGCGGTGCGCTGACGGTGAGCCTCCAGGGCGCCACCACCACCGGCGTGGCGGGCGAGCACCGGGTGGCCGTGGCCCTGAACGGCGCGCCCCTGGGCGAGACGAGCTGGCAGGGCCTGGAAGGAGCGACGGCGACGTTCGCCATCCCGCCGGGGCTCCTGATCGAGGCCGGCAACCAGGTGGAGGTCACCGCCTCCCTGGGCGGCGGCGCGCCGTACAGCTTCACCTACGTGGACGGCTTCGACCTCTCCTACCAGCGGTCGCTGCGGGCTGCCGGGGACGCGCTGGCCTTCAACGCCGAGACGTCCGCGCCGCTGACCGTCTCGGGCTTCTCCAATCCCAACGTCCGGCTCCTGGACGTCACCGATCCCCTCTACCCCCGCTGGGTCGCCGGGGCCACGGTGCAGGCGGACGGCGACGGCGGCTACCGCCTGACCTTCGCGGCCAGGGCGGGCGCCCGCTACCTGGCAGCCGCCCCGGCGGGCACGCACGTGTCGGCCTGGTCGCGCCCCTGGAGCGCGCCCTGGCTGCGGTCGCCGGACCGCCGGATCGAATACCTGGTGATCGCCCCGCAATCCCTGTGGACGGCGGCCGAGCGGCTGGCGGCCCTCCGCCGCGACCAGGGGCTCACGGCGGAGACGGCCTACCTCGACCAGATCGCCGACGAGTTCGGCGGCGGCGCGCTCACCCCCCAGGCCCTGCGGAGCTTCCTCGCCTGGGCGTGGGGTAACTGGACCGTCAAGCCGCGCTACGTCGTCCTGGCCGGCGAGGGGACCCTCGACTACCGCGACCTCCAGGGCTACGGGGGCAACCTGGTGCCGCCGCTGATGGTCAAGGCCGAGGGCGGCCTCTTCCCCTCGGACAACCGCCTGGGCGACGTGGACGGCGACGGCCTGCCGGAGATGGCCGTGGGCCGCATCCCCGTGCTGACGGCGGCGGAGCTGAACGCCTACATCGACAAGATCGCCGCTTACGAGAGCGCCCCGCCGGCGGCCTGGACGCGCAGCGCCCTGTTCCTGGCCGACGCGCCGGACCGCGGGGCGGACTTCACGGCCGAGAGCGAGCGGATCGCCGGCGTCCTCCCCGACGGTTACGACGTGGACCGGATCTATCTCTCCGACACGCCGCTGCCCAACGCCCGCGGCCGTCTGCTGGGGGCGCTGAACAGCGGCGCGGCGCTGCTCAACTATGTGGGCCACGGCGGCCTGGACCGCCTCTCGGGCGGCGGCCTGCTCACCAGCGCCGACGTGCCGGGTCTCGGCAACAGCTCGCGGCTGCCGGTGGTCACGGCCATGACCTGCACCATCAACCGCTTCGCGGTGCCGGGCGTGCCCGCGCTGGGCGAGCTGCTGGCGAAAGCTCCTTCCGGCGGTGCCGCCGCGGTCTGGGGACCCAGCGGCCTCTCCTCCACCGGTCAGGCCCGCCTGCTGGCCGAGCGCTTCTACCATCCCGGCGGCGAGGCGCGGCTCGGCGACCGCATCCTGCGGGCCGTCCGCGAGTTCCGCGAGGCGGGAGGCGATCCGGCGCTGCCGGTGCTGTACGACCTGATGGGGGATCCGGCGCTGAAGATGGTGGGGGCGGCGAAGGAGCAGGGGGGGAGTCCGGTGGGGAACGGGGAGTAGGTTTCGGGGGCGGCATGCCCCTCCGAGACCTCACCCTCGGTCCCTCTCCCATCTCCCTGCCGCCCGCCCCCGGGAGAGGGAGGGCCCTGCGATCAAGGTTTCCGAGCTCGGCAAGATCGCTGACTCAACGTTCCCCCTCTCCCGGTCGGGGGGTGGGCGCTGGGAGAGGGGGCCAGGGGGTGAGGTCTCGGAGGGCATGCCGCCCCCGCCAGCAATCGATCTGAACCGGCTACTCGCTCCCCGGCATCCCCACCGTCACCCGCAGCTCCCCCGGCCGCACGTGCCGCCGGGCCGCCTCTTCCACCGCGGCCTTGTCCAGCGCCGTCAGCTCCGCCTGCCGCCGCTCCATGTCGTCCAGCGGCAGACCGTACTCCTCGGCCTCTACCAGGAGGTCCGCCCACTGGCGGGCGGTCTCGCGGCGGAAGGGCTCGCGGCCCAGCAGGTAGGCCCGCGCCTCCTCCAGCTCGGAGTCCTCGATGCCGCCCTCCACGATGCGCGCGATCTCCTCGACCACCCCGCGCTCGGCCTGCTCCACGGTGGCCGGCGAGGTCCCCACGTAGGCCAGCAGGCGGCCGGGATCGAGGCCGGAGCCGGCCACGGTCTGGGCGTAGGTGGTGTAGGCCAGCCCCTCCTTCTCGCGGATGCGGGCGGGGATGCGGCCGGTCAGCCCCGCGCCCGAGCCCAGGACCACCGCCAGCAGCTCCAGGGCGGTGTAGTCCGGGTGCTGGCGCGGCACGGTGAGATGGCCGACGTAGAGATGGGCCTGATCCTCGGCGTCGGTGTGCACGATCTTCCGGCGCCCGGTGCCCGTCGGGGCCGGCGGCTCCGGGAAGGGCTCGCCGTCCAGCGCCGCTTCGCCCAGGAGCGACTGGAGACGGCCGCGGACGGCGTCCTCGTCCACCACGCCGGCCACGGCGGCGATAACGGGATGGGAGCGGGCCCGCTGGTGGAACCGGACGCAGTCCTCGGGGGTGAGCCCGCGCAGGCTCTCGACGCTGCCGTGGAGCGGCCGGGCGCGGGGGTTGGGCGTATAGAGCTGCTCGAGAAATCCCCAGGCGGTCTTGATGTCCGGCTGGTCCGCCATGCTCTCCATCTCGGCGGCGGCCTGCTTCGCCGTCCAGGCGCAGCGGTCCTCGGGGAACGACGACTCCAGCAGCAGCTCGGCGGCCCACTCCACGGCCTGCTCCCAGTCCTGCGCCAGGGCATCCACCGAAACGCCGATGCTCTCGAACGTGCCGTGGCTCTGGAGCATCATGCCCCGGCTTTCGGCGTCCTCGGCGATGCGCCGCCAATTCCGGTTTCGCGTCCCCTCGGTCAGCATGCGCCCCGTCACCAGGGCCTGCCCGGGGATGGGCTCCTGCCGGGCGCCGGCCTGGAGCCAGAACCGCACCGCCACCACCGGCGCGCCCTCGACACGACGCACGCGAATCCGACTCCCCATCATCCATGTCCTTTCCGGAGCAGCTCCAGGAGCGCCGCCGCCAGCGCGTCCACCTCCTCGCGGAGGTTGTAGTAGTGCGGAGAGACCCGGACCACCGGGGTCCGGGCGCCGTCCTCGGCCGTGGAGGCGCTGGTGTTGATGCCGGACTCCCGGAGCCGATGGACCAGCTCCATGGGATCCCAGCCGCTCACCGCCGCCGTGACGATGGCGCAGAGACGGCGCCCCTGGTCTTTGACCTCGACACCGGGCAGGGACGCCAGCTTCTCGCGGGCATAGGCGGCCAGCTCCGCCGCCCGGGCTCCGCCCTCGGCGACCCCGACCTCCAAAGCGTAGCGCGCCGCCTCTCCCATCCCCAGCACCAGGGCATAGGGGAACTCCCAGTTCTCGAACCGGCGGGCGCCTTCCGCCAGCGTGAAACCGTAGCCGTCGGCGGTCCGCTCCGCCCCTCGCATGTCGATCCCCAGGGGGTAGGCCCCCCGCTCCAGCATGCGGTCGGAGACGTAGAGGAAGCCGATGCCTCGCGGCCCCCGCAGGAACTTCCGGGCGGTGCCCGCCAGGTAGTCGCAGCGCAGCCGGGAGACGTCCACCGTGAGCTGCCCCACGGCCTGGCAGGCGTCCACCAGATAAGGGACGCCTTTCCGCTGACAGATCTCGCCCGCCGCTTCCACGTCCTGGACCAGCCCGGAGTGGGTGGGAACCCAGGTGATCGCCACCAGCCGGATGCGGGGATGGCGGAGGAGCCGCTCCAGGGAGTCGGGATCGAAACCGCCCTCGGGCAGCTCCGCCGCGTAGAGCACCTCGACGCCCACCCGCTTCTCCAGGGCGTGGTACATGATCCGGTTCGAGGTGTAGTCGTTGTAGGTGGTCACCAACGCGTCCGCGGCCCTGAAGTCGATGGCGGACAGGGCCTGTGAGAAGGCGACCGTGGCGTTCTCCACCACCGCCACGTTGCGCGGCGCGCATCCCAGGAGCCGGGCGAGGGCGCCGTAGGTCTCCTGAAACCCCTCCGCCGCTTCGTCCGCCGCCTCGTAGCCGCCGATCTCCAACTCGCGCTGGAGATGACGGAATACCGCGTCCGCCACCGGCCGGGGCGTCAGGGAGGCGCCCGCGTTGTTCAGGTGGACCCGGGCGCAGCCGGGAGTGTCCTGGCGCAGATAGGCGACGCGGTCTTCCTTCACGATTTCGGCAGCGACCATCCCATCACGGCGCCGCGCTCGGGATGGAGGTAACGTTCCGCCACCTCGGCGAGACGCTCGGCGCTGGTGGCGAGCATGCTGTCCATGTGGACATCCAGATGCTGCAGGTCGAAGAGGACGAGGGCCAGGCCCGCCGAAAGGGCCTGCTGGTGCACCTTCTCGTGGCCGAAGACCCAGTCCGCGGCGGCGACCCGGCGGCAGCGCTCCAGCTCCTCCTCGTCCGGCGGGTTCCGGCGCACGTCTTCGATCAGCTCCAGCACCCGGGCCTCCACCCGGGCGGGCTCGACGCCGGGGACGACCTCGGCGGCGACCGTCAGCATGCTGGCGTCCAGCCCTTCGGAGACGTCGGAGGTGATCCAGACGCAGAGCTGTTCCTCTTCGACCAGCACGCGCTGGAGGCGGCTCGTGCGCCCGCCGCCGAGCAGGTTGGAGGCGAAGCGCAGGGCCGGGTGGTCGGGGTGCGAGCCGGCCGGGGCCGGCAGGGCCAGGAGCATGCGCGCCACCTCGCCCTTGCGGCGCTCCAGCCGCTCCATGGCGGTGGGCAGCGTCGACGGGGGGGACGCCCCGCGGCGCGCCTCGGCCCCCGCGGGCAGGCTCGCCATCGCCTTCTCCACCTCCGCCAGGGCGTCCTCCTGGAGGTCGCCTCCCACCACCAGGACGGCGTTGTCGGCGCGGTAGAAGCGGCGGTGGAAGTCCCGCAGCTCGTCGCCGCCGGTGGCCAGCAGGTCCTCGCGGGAGCCCAGCACCGGCTTGCCGTAGGGATGGCCCGCGAACAGGCGCTCGTGCACCGCCATCTCCAGGGCGTCCCAGGGCTCGCTCTCGTACATGGCGATCTCTTCCAGGATCACCTGCCGCTCGCTGGTCACGTGGTCGGGAGCCAGCGTGAGGTTGGCCATGCGGTCCGCTTCGATGGTCAGCGCCTCGGTCCAGCGGTCGGCGGCGAAGTTGAAGTAGTAGGCCGTCGAGTCGTGGCTGGTGAAGGCGTTGTTGACGCCGCCCAGGGCCTGGGTGATGCGGTCGATCTCCCCGGGGCCGAAGCGGGCCGAGCCCTTGAACATCATGTGCTCCAGGAAGTGGGCGGCGCCGCCGTGCCCCGCGACCTCGTCGCGGGTGCCGGCGCGGTAGAACAGGGCCGAGGTGACCACGGGGGCCTGCGGATTGTTCAGCAGGCAGACGGTCAGCCCGTTGCCCAGGCGCTCCATGCGGATGCGGCCCGGCACGGACTTGAGGCTCACGGGGGCGTCCAGGCGATGACGAAAACGAAACTGCGACAATGTTGCCTCCTGAAAGGACCTAAACGACCTAAAGGACCCAAAGGACATAAAGGACATAAAGGACTACAAGGACATCAGAGGCTTTGTCCTTCAGGTCCTTTAGGTCGTTTGGGTCCTTTAGGTCCTTTCTCATTTCTCTCGGCTTACCCGCCCTCGGGCGCCAGCACCACGTCAATCCGCTCGCGGTCCTTCTCGGCGGTCGCGACGACCTCGACGAGGATGTCCTGCTGCTGGTGTCCCGGGGCCTTGATGGAGATCCGGTGCTTGCCGGGCGGCAGCTCCAGCCACTCGCCGCGGGCCCGGAAGGGACCGCCGCCCGAGAAGCGCCGGGCCGTCCCGACCGGCTGGCCGTCCACCATGATGCCGGCTATCGGCGGCTTCACCCGAAAGGCGACCGCCTCCCGCACCCGCACGGTGCGCAAGTCCGAGGCGTCCACCGCCGCCGCCGCTTCCGGCCGCAGGCGGATCGTGATGGTCGACAAACCGCCCGCTCCCGCTTCAACAGCGAGGACCTGCTCCTTCATCCCCGCCTTGCGGATCTTCACCTCGTAGGTGCCTGCTCCCGGGAAGGTGTATGTCTGCGCCCCCTTCTGGCCGCTCCAATCCTGCGCCCTGCCGATCACCCGCCTGTCAACCAGGACGTGGGCGTCCGGTGGCGTCACCCGGAAGGCGACGTTCAGGCCCGTCCGCAGGGTCTGGTCCGCCTGGATGGACGGCGACGGCGCGGGCTCGGACGGCTCCGGCTCGGTTTCCCGCGGCTCGGGGGCGCGCTCCGGCGCGGGGACGGCGGGCGCGGGCTCGCTGACCGCCGGCGCCGGGACTTTCGTCTGCGGACGCTCCTGCGGCGGCGAGGGCGGCGCCGTCTCCTGGCGGGATACCGCCGGGGGCGGCTGCTTGTTGGGAACCTGCTGGACAGGGGTCGGTTCGGGCCGCGCCGTCTCCACGGGATCGACCGGCGGCGTGGCGGAAGTCTGCGTAGCGGCGCCGTCCACCGGAGCCGGCGTCGGGGACGCGCCGGGCTCGGACGGCACGGCGGCCTGTTGCGGCTCCGGCGCGCCCCGGAAGCGGGACATCGCCATCCAGCCGGCCGCCGCGAGAGCGGCCACCAGCAGGAACGCCACCAGCAGCACCACGGCCGTGGAGCTCCGTGAACGCGAGCCGGCCGCCAGCACCGAGGCCGGCGGCGCCTGCGTGGGCGTCGGCGGCGGAGGGTACATCGTCTGCGGCGCCATGGCCGGGGGCGGCGGGATGCTCGGCGTGGTCTCCGGCGACGCCGGCACCGTCCCCCGGGTCGAGCGGAAGGCCGGCGGCGGGGGCGGCGGAGGCATGGGCGCGCCCGTCACCGCTCCCGTCGACTTGCGCGGCAGGATGTAGGTGGCGTCCATGGGACCGGCGCCGGCCGGGGCGGACAGGGTCTCGTCCGCCAGCTCCATCTCGATCGCGGAAAGCTCCCGCGCGATCTCCCCCGCCGTGGCGATCCGCTCGTCGCGGTCCTTGGCCAGCATTCGGTACAGCAGGGCCTCCAGCCGGGGCGGCACGGCCCGCAGCTCCGAGACCGGCGGCGGATCCTTGTGCAGGATCTGGTAGACCAGCGTGGTGATGGTGTCGCCGTCGAACGGCCGCTTGCCGGAGAGCAGCTCGTAGAGCACCACTCCCAGCGAGAAGATGTCGCTGCGGCCGTCCAGCTCCTCGCCCCGGATCTGCTCGGGGGAGAGGTACTGCGGGCTGCCCATGACCGAGCCGGCCATGGTCAGCTCCGTGCTCTGTCCGGCCATCTTGGCGATGCCGAAGTCCGCCACCTTCACCCGGCCGGCGCGGTCCAGCAGGATGTTGCTGGGCTTGATGTCGCGGTGGACGATCCCCACGCCGTGGGCGTAGTCGAGGGCGTCGGCGGCCTGGCGGGCGGCGCGCAGCACGTCGCGCAGGCTCAGGCGCGGCTGGCCCGCCTCCAGCCGGGCGGCGAGGTCGGTGCCCTCGACGAATTCGAAGGCCAGGAACAGCAGCCCCTCGGCCTCGCCGGCGTCGAACAGGGTGACGATGTTGGGGTGCAGCAACCGGCCGGCGGCGCGGGCTTCGCGGAGCAGGCGCTTCTTGCGCTCGTCGATCTCCGCGGGACGGCCGACGAGGCGGACGGTCTTGATCGCCAGCTTGCGGTCGATCTGGGGGTCTTCCGCGAGATAGACCTCGCCCATGGCCCCCGCGCCCAGGAACCTCTCGATGCGGTAGCGGCCGACGTGGTGGCCGCCTTCCAGGGTGTTCACGGTTTGTTGACGAGCTCTCCCGGCCCGGGCGTCCCGTCGTCGACCGGCTCGCCGGCCATGGTCCCTTCGTCGCCCGTGGCGATGTCTTCCCGGGAGTTGAGGAGCGCGGTCGCCGCCGCCGCCTGGTCGGGGCGGACGCGGATCCTCACCTGCGCGAGGTCGCCGAAGTCGGTCGGGAACTCGCTGGCGAACAGCGACTCCGCCATCGCCTCGATGCCACTGCTCTGAAGGAAGCCCACCACGACGGTGGCCTCTTCATCCGTACCCACGATCTTTACGACTTCCCACTCTTCGTCGGCCATAGGAGCCCTCCGCGATGCTGAAGGGGAGATCATATCCCAGCCTCCCAGCCTTCAGGGGCTCAGGCCTTCGGCGGCTCCGCGGGCACCGGCTCGCGGACCTCCTCGGGATGCGACGCCGGCTCCCGGAAGGCCATTTCCAGCCCTTCCAGGGTGTAGGGCTCGAGTTCCTGGCGCGGATACCAGTGCCGGCTGTGCTCGGTGAAGCGGTCCAGCTTGTGGTGCCAGCGGTAGTGGGAGACCACCAGCGAGCGCTCGTCCACCTGGATCCAGTTGCAGGTGTTGCGCTCCCGCTCGCCGCCCCGGCCGCGGTTCGAGGTGGTGGTGCCCGAGTGCAGGATCACCACCGGCGGCCGGCCCTTGGGATAGAACTCCTCGGAGTTGCCGATGTACGCCTGGTGCAGGTGGCCCGAGAGGATCAGGTCCACCCCGGCGCTGGAGAAGAGGTCGATGGCCTCGTAGGCGTTGGCCAGCACCCGCTGGGTCCCGAAGTTCGGCGGCGGAATCATGTGGTGGTGCGCCACCACGACCTTGAAGACGGTCTCCGGCGTCTCCTTGAGGACCTTCTCCACCTCCAGCAGCCGGCGGAGGCTGATGCGGCCGTCCTTGAGGGTCAGGCCGTGGGCGGTGTTGATCCCCACCACCAGCATCTCGTCGTCCCGGTAGGTGGGCTCCAGCTCCTGGCTGAAGTGCTTGCGGTAGCAGCCGTAGGGATTGAAGAGCCGCTCCCAGACCCGGTAGAGGGGCACGTCGTGGTTGCCCGGCACGGTCAGGGTGGGCACGGGGATGCGGTCGACCCAGGCGCGGGCCTGTTTGAACTGCTCGGGCTTCGCGCGCTGGGTCAGGTCGCCGGAGACGACCACCAGGTCCGGGCGCTTGCGGGCGATGAACTCCAGCACCCCCTCGGAAACCCGGGGCAGGTGGGGTGGCCCGAAATGGACGTCCGAGACGTGGAAGATCGTGCGCAGACTAGCCCTCCCGGTCCAGGAGGTGGCTGACGTTCCGCGAGACCTCGGACGCGGCGTAGCCGGAGAGGGCCGAGAGGATCTCGGTCCCGTGGCGGAGGCCCAGATAGAAGCCGCCGAGGGCCACTACCGCCAGGGCCGGGAGCGGGTAGGTCGTCACCAGACGCTGCCAGTCCAGGTTGCCCGGAATCAGCTCATCGATGAGGTCGTCCACCATCGATCCCGGTTCCTCGTCGATCATCTCGGCCATCTCGATCCTCCTCAAGGGCAGGGTTGACTACTCCTCGTAACGGTCGCCGCCCCGGCCCCGGGCGATCAGCCCGAGGAGGAAGCCGACGCCGGCGGCGATGAGCACGGCCTTGCCCGGGTTGTCGCGAACGAAGAGGCTGACCTCGCGGGAGAAGTTGCCGGCCTCGGAGCGGGCCCGCTCGAAGGTCCGCTGCGCGTTCTCGCTCACCTCGTCATAGGTCACGCGGGCGCGCTCGCTGCCGCGGCGGATCTCCTCGGAAGCCCGCTGGGCTCCCCGGCGCACGTCGTCGGAGACCTTGCGGTAGCGGTCCTGGAAATCAGCGCCCAGCCGCTGGAACCGGCCGCGCGCCGAAGCGACGCCGTCCGTCCCCGTCTCGCGCGTCAGATCGGCATTCTCCGCATCTCCCGGATTGTTCGTGTCGGCCATGGCTGCCTCCCTATCCCTGAAAAAACTGGTTGAAAACGTGAGCGCTGCCGGTCGCCCGGCAGGATGTGTGAGGAACTATGTAGCAGAAAATGTGCCTTGCCGGAACACCCGCCAGGCTGCGCTAAAGTCCTCCTCCATGTCTTCCTCCCGTCCATGGGCGGCCGTCCTCCTCCTGGCGGCCGTCCACATGCTGGTCTTCGACCGCGGCCTGGGCGGCGACGGCTGGGCGGGATTCGCGACGCTGGAATCCCTCGCGCGGGACGGCGACGTCCGGCTGGAGGACGAGCACCGGGGGGTGATGAACGGGCTGGTGGGAGGGCGCGACGGGCGCCTGGTCATGCAGTACCCGCCCGGAATCCTGGTCCTGGACGCCCTCCCCTTCCTCGCCGGGCGGGCGCTGGACGCCTGGCTCCCCGCGAGCTGGCTCGCCGGCGGCTTCGACCTGCCGCCGGCGGGACGGGTCCCCCGCGGCGTGTTCCTTTCCGTGGCGGCGATCGTGCTGGCCCGCAACCTCGCCGTCCTTCTGGGGATGCTGTGGACCGCCCGCGCGCTGAGCCGGGCGGGCTTCCCGGCACGCACGTCCGCCGTCGCCACCGGCTTCGCGTTCTTCGGCGGCCCCCTGGTCTTCTACGCCCTGGTGGGGATGAGCCACGCCCCCGCCTTCGCCCTCGCCGCCCTGCTCCTGCTGCTGCTCGCCCGCTTCCGGGAGACCGGGAGCCCGCGCCTGGCCCTGGCGGCCGGGCTCGCGGCCGGGGCCGCGGTGCTGGTGCGCTACGGCGCGGTCGCGCTCGCCGCGCCTGCCCTTGTCGCCCTGGCCCTGGGTCCGGGCGGGTTCCAGCCCCGGCGCTGGGCGGAGTTCGGAGCCGGCTTCGGGGCCGCGCTGCTGCCCCTGCCGTTCTGGTGGCGGGCGGTCTTCGGCTCGTGGCTTCCACCCTATGGAGGGATCTGGGAGATCACGGCGGCGTCGCCATGGAATGTCCTCTTCTCGCCCGTGCACGGCCTCTTCCTCTTCCATCCGGCTTTGCTGTTCGCGGCGGCGGGGCTCGCCCTGACCGCCGGCCGGGAGATCCGCCGCCGCCTGCCGGGGATGGGGACCGTGGCCGCCGTCTGGTTCCTCGCCGTGGCCGTGCTGCACGGCTGGTGGTCGGAATGGGAGAACGCGGGAGGCTACGGGCAGCGCTTCCTGATCGACGCGCTCCCCGCCTGCGCCCTCGGCTTCGCGGCCTTCCTGGAGTCCGGCCGGCAGGCCTGGAAGGGAGCGGCCCTGGCCGCCGCGACGCTGTTCGGATATCTCCTCTTCTTCGCCGCGGTGGGGCGGCTGGTTCCGCCTCCCCCGGGCGTCCCCTGGCCGCAGCGGCTCGCGGACTACGCCCCGCTCCTGCGGCGGCCTCCGGGTCCCGGTGACCTGTGGGACGGCCTGCGCCGGGCTTCGCTGCCTGTCCGCGTCCTCGCCGGACCTCCGGACTCAGGGTAGACTGCCCGCATGTCCGTCCGTCTCGACAAGTGGCTCCAGGTCGCCCGCGTCTTCAAGACCCGCACCCAGGCGACGCACGCCGTGGATCTCAACCGGGTCAAGGTCAACGGCCAGCATGCCAAACCCCACCGGAACCTCGTCCCCGGCGACCGGGTCGAGGTGGAGATCGGCGACTGGACGCGGGTGCTGATCGTCAAGGAGCTGCGGGACAAGCCGGTCTCCAAGGAGGAGGCCCGCACCCTCTACGAGGACCAGAGCCCGCCGCGGCCCGAATCCGATCCCCTCCAGCGGCTCCTCCGCCGCCCGCCCGCCCAGCGCGAAGCCGGCGCCGGACGCCCCACCAAGAAGGAACGGCGGGACATGGAGCGCTGGGAGCTCGGCGACGATCTCTGAGATTGTCAACCATTTGTCCACATTATTTGTTACACTGTCCGTAATGTCTAACGGGCGTTCCACCTCCAGCGCCTCCCGCCATCCCATCGGGGTGGTCGCTCGCCGCACGGGCCTGAAACCGGACCTGATCCGGGCCTGGGAGAGGCGCTACGGCGCCGTGGAACCGGGCCGGTCGGACACCCGCCGGCGCTTCTATTCGGATGAGGACATCGCGCGCCTCCTGCTCCTCCGCCGCGTGGTCGGCACCGGCCGGGGCATCAGCCAGGTGGCGGGGCTCTCCAACGAGGAGCTGGAGGCGCTGATCGAGCACGAGCCGCAGGCCGCGGCGGCGCCGCCGGCCTTCCCCTCGCTGGGGGGCGAAAATCCGGACGATCTGGTGGAAGCCTTCCTGGGCCGCTGCCTGGTGGCGGCCCAGCACCTGGACGTGCGGGGCCTGGAGATGCAGCTCGAGCGCGCCTCGGTGGCGTTCAGCCGGACCAACCTGATCGAGAAGCTGCTGGTGCCGCTGATGCACCGCATCGGCGACCTCTGGCACCAGGGCGCGCTGCGCCCGATCCACGAGCATATGGCCTCCGCCGTGGTGCGCTCCTTCCTGGGAGGGCTGCACGGCGCCTACCGTCCGGAGATCACGGCGCCCCAACTGGTGGTCACGACCCCGGCGCGCCAGCACCATGAGCTGGGCGCGCTGATCGCCGCCGCCACCGCGGCCGGCGAGGGGTGGCAGGTGACCTATCTCGGTCCGGAGCTGCCGCCCGAGGAAATCGCCGCCGCCGCCCTGCAGAAGGGAGCCCGGGCGGTGGCACTCAGCATCACCTACCCGCCGGACGACCCGATCCTGATGGACGACCTGCGGCGCCTGCGGCGCCTGCTCGGCCCCGACACCGCCCTGCTGGTGGGCGGCCGCGCCTCGGCGGGCTACGCCCACATGCTGAACGAGATCGGCGCCCACCGCGTCGACGACCTCACCAGTCTGCGGCGGGAGCTTCAGCTCCTGCGGTCCACGATCCTCCAGGGCGAGGCTGGGTCCAACGGCCGATTCACCTAGAAGGACAGCAAGGACACCAGGGACCCCAAGGACGGCAGGGACGGCTTTCTCCGTCCTTGGGGTCCTTGGTGTCTCTGGTGTCCCTGGCGTCCTTTCTCCCGCCACCATGTAGACAAACTTATGGACAAAATCTTGACACAGCCTCCCGAACCCTCCTAGGATCTCCCCCGCGGCCATGCGCGACCAACGCACACTCCTCTCCGGCTCCCTCGAGCAGCTCTCTCTCCCCGATCTCCTGCAGACCGCCGAAGCCAACCGCCGCAGCGGGGTCATCCTGGTGCGGAACGGCCACCGGAACGGCACTCTGTGGCTGCGGGACGGCCGGGTGGTGGACGCCGAGATCGCCGGCGGCGGCTTCGGGGCGGACGCCGTCTACGAGCTGGCGCTGTGGGAGGACGGGACGTTCGAGGCCGACTTCACGCCCGTCGAGGTTCCGGACCGCATCTTCCAGCCCACCTCGGCCCTGCTGCTGGAAGCCATGCGGCGGCGGGACGAGGCGCTGCGGAACGCGCCGCCGCCGCACGCCGCCATGCCCGATCCGCCGCCGCCGCCGCCGCGGCCGCTGCTGGCCGTCCACCGCGGCCTGACCCTGCTGAACGTCGCCTCCTCCTACGCCCTGGAGCACGTCGAGCCGGCCCTGCTGGCGGACCGGCTGGAGGCGGCGCGGCGGGCGCTCGCGGCGGAGCACCCGGTCTTGGGGGGCTTCCAGGTCTCGGCCTCCGGAGCGGTGTCCGCCGCGCCGGAGGCGGCGCTCGTCGAGGCCGAGGCGCCGGTGCGCGCGGTCTCGCTCTGGCTGACGCGCTTCTTCGGGATCATGGAGTCCGCGCTGCCCGGCCGCTTCCCCCTCCGCAAGCTCCGGCAGATCACGGAGGCGGTGCAGGAGGACCTGGAGTCCCTCGGCTTCTATCGCGAGCTCGGCCTGGAGGCCGAGCCCAGGGAGTACGGTTCATGAGAGACGACCTGTCGGCCCTCTCGGCCCAGGAGATCGACGCCCTGCCGTTCGGCTACATCGCCCTCGCGCCGGACGGCACGATCCGCAAGTACAACCGCTATGAGGCGGACCTCGCCCGCAAGGACCCGCAGCAGGTCCTGGGCCGCAACTTCTTCCGCGAGGTCGCGCCCTGCACCCAGGTGCGGGAGTTCGAGGGACGGTTCCGGGCGCTGGCGGGCGGCGCGGCGCCCGACGTCCTCTCCTTCGACTTCGAGTTCACCTTCCGGCACGGCCGGCAGAGCGTGCGCATCACCATGGTCCGCTCCCCCCTGGAGAACGAGATCATCGTCACCATCAACCGGATCCGGCAATTCTCCCTGCCGCAGTCCGCCGGGCTGACGCCGGAGCCGGCCCGCGGGACCCTGGCCGACGCGGCAGGCCTGCCGGTCACGGTCGCCAACGAGGACTTCTGGCAGGCGCTCTACGGCCTCTGGCGGCACGCCCCGGCGGAGCGGGGCCGCGAGGCGCTGCAAAGGCTCGGCCGCGAGTGGGGGCTCCAGCACGCCCGGCGGGTGGAGCGGCTGATCCAGCGGCAGCACGGCGTGACGCTGCGGGAAGCGGAGCTGCATATGGCCCTGGAATGCCTCTCGGGCTCCCTCTCCCTGCTGGGCCTGGGGCGGTTCGACGTCGACTTCAGCCTGCGCCAGACCGGCCTGCTCCGGATCGACCACCGCGACAGCCCCTTCGCCCGCATCTTCGCCGACCGCGAGGAGCCCTGCTGCGATCCCCTGGCCGGGCTGCACGCCGGGTTCCTCACCCACCTCTCCGGCCGGCAGCTCGCCGCCGTCGAGGTCCAGTGCGGCCGCGGACCGGACGAGCCCTGCCGTTTCCTGGTCGGCACCGAGAGCCGGCTGGAGAGGCTCGAGGACGGCTTCGTCGCCGGCCTCCGGGGGGCGCCCCACGCCGAGAGGGCGAGCTAGCATGCGGCCCGCAACCGGCGACTCGCGCCCGTCCTCTCTCGGCGACGCCGTGAACGGAGTGCGTTGGGATTTCGATCCGAGCCAGCGGCTGCTGTCGCCGCTGGTCGAGACCGCCAGGTATTTCGCGCACTTCCCCTGGGAAGGCGAATCACTCGCCGCCCAGGAACTCCCCGATGGACGCCAGCGATTCGCTGTGGTCGCAGAAGATCTTGAAGACCACCATGATCGGCACCGCGAGCACGGCGCCGGTGATCCCCCACAACCAGCCCCAGAAGGTAAGCCCTAGAAAGATCACCACCGGGTTGAGCGTCAGCCTGCGGCCGAGGATCAGCGGCGTCAGGATGTAGCTCTCCAGGATGTTGAGGCCGACGAAGGCGCCGGGGGCCAGGAGGGCCTTGCCGATGTCGTCGAAGGTGATGAAGCCGACCATGGCCAGCACCACGATCATGATGATGGCCCCGAGATAGGGGATGTAGTTGGTGAAGGTCGCCAGCACTCCCCAAAGCAGGGGATTGGGGACGCCGATCAGCGCCATGATCCCCCACACCGCCAGCCCCAGCAGGACGTTGATCAGCGTGATCGTGGCGAGATAGGCGGAGATCTCCGTCTCGATCTGGCGGGCGATCTCCACCGCCCGTTTCTTGTCCGAGAGGCTGGGCATCACCCGGATCAGCTTGCGCAGGAACATGTCCCCCGAGGCCAGCAGGAAGTAGAGCAGGATGAACATGATCATGCCGTTGGCCACGAAGTCCGTGGCGCGGCTGAACAGCTTCTCCCCCAGGCTCTCCGTCTGTACCGCAACGGTCCGCGGCTGCGCGCCGCCCGTCACCTGGGTCATTTTCTCCACCTGCTGGGTGGCCTTGCTCATGGTCTGGACCGGCTTCTTCAGCTCCCGCAGCTTGCGCTCGATGTTGCGGAAGCTGCGGGGCGCCTGCTCCATCCACTCCAGGGCCGGATCCGCCAGCTCGTAGACCCCCAGGCCCATGAGGCCCAGCAGCCCGAAAACGATGATTCCCGCCCCCAGACCCGATGGGATGCGTAGTTTTTTCAACCAACGCAGCACCGGGTTGAAGAGAAAGGCAAGAAGGAGGGCGAGGACGATGGGCAGGAAGAACGACCGCGCCAGGTAGAGCGTGTAGAACAGGGCCAGCACGAACATCCCGGTCAGGGCTATCGACTTGATGCCGAAAGGGCCCTGGAGGATGTCGCGAAGCTTCTTGATGTTGGGGCGGGGGCGCTCTTCGGGAGGTTCCGGACGGATCGCTTCCAGCATGGACGGTCCTCGAAGCAAGGCCCCGGCCCTACCCGCCCTGGCGGGAACGGCTCGGGGCTTCAGCCATTCTAAGGCGCTTCGCTCAGGCCCGCCGTACCAGGCCCATGATCAGAGAGATCACGAAGACCACCAGGAACAGCACGAACAGGATCTTCGCGATCCCCGCCGCGCCCGAGGCGATCCCGCCGAACCCGAACACGGCGGCGATCAGCGCCACGATCAGAAAGATCAATGCCCACCTCAGCATGAGCGATCTCCTTCCTTTCGAGAACCGGGAAGACCCGGCGGAGACGATCGGATAGAAGAGAGCCAGAGGCACAGCATGAAGGGGCAGTCACGTGATGTTGAGCGCCTCTGGCTGCCTCTACTTAGAAGCAACCGCCGTGCCAGGAACATCCAGAAGCCGCCGGATCCCCTCCAGCGTGTCCGCCTGGTCGGGCCGCTTGTCGGTCCGCCAGCGGGCGATGCGGGGGAACCGGACGGCGATCCCCGACTTGTGCCGGGGCGAGGCCGCGATCCCCTCGAACGCCAGCTCGAAGACCTGCACGGGCTCGACGGACCGCACCGGCCCGAACTTCTGCACCGTGTGCCGGCGGATCCAGGCGTCCAGGGTGGCGATCTCCTCGTCCGTCAGCCCCGAGTAGGCCTTGGCCACGGGCACCAGCTCGCCGCCCGACCAGACGGCGAACGTGTAGTCCGTCAACAGATTGGCCCGGCGGCCGTGTCCGGGTTGAGCGTAGACCAGGACGGCGTCGAGCGTAAAGGGATCGATCTTCCATTTCCACCAGTCGCCGCGGCGGCGACCGGCCCGGTAGGGGGAGCCCAGGCGCTTCAGGATCAGTCCCTCGACGCCACGGTCGCGGGCTTCCTCCCTCACCCGCGCGACCTCCTCCCAGGTCGGGGCGTCCACGCGCGAGGAGATCTGGAACAGGGGACGCGCCCGCTCCAGGATCCCTTCCAGGGCCTCCCGCCGCTCGCCCAAGGAGCGCTCCCGGACATCCTTTCCTCCCTCTTCCAGGAGGTCGTAGCCGACGAAGACGACCGGCGCCTCGGCCAGCACCTTGTCGGTCAGCTTCTTGCGGCCGATACGGCGTTGCAGCACCGCGAACGGCAGCGGCCGTCCCTCGCGCCAGGCCAGGATCTCACCGTCGAGCACGACGCCGTCCGGCAGCAGGGAGGCCGCCGCCCGGACCAGCTCGGGGAAGCGCTCGGTGATCAGCTCCTCGCCGCGAGACCAGAGGTGGACGTCGCCGCCGCGCCGCAGGAGCTGCGAGCGGATGCCGTCCCACTTCCACTCGACCAGCCACTCCTCCCGCGTGCCCAGCTCCTCCACCGGCTGCTCCAGCGGCGAGGCCAGATAGAACGGATAGGGACGCGAGCTGTCCTCTTCCTCCACACCGGGGGAGAACAGGCCCTCGTAGAAGGAGGCCGTGGGCTCCCACGCACCCATCAGCCGGTGGGCGATCGTGGGCTGCGGCACGCCCGCGATCCGGGCCAGGGCCCGCTCGACCAGGGTCTGAGAGACTCCGACCCGCAGCTCGCCGGTGAGCAGCTTGTTGAGGACGAAGGTCTCCCACCGGGGGAGCCCGCGCCACCAGCCCGTCACCTCCCGCCGCTGCTCCTCCTCCGGCAGGCCGCGGACGGGCAGCAGGCGCTCGCTCATCCAGCGGGAGAGGGGCAGCTCCGGGGCGCTCGCCTCTTCCCCCCGGCCGTCCAGGACCAGCGAGATCGTCTCCGCCAGGTCGCCGACGCTGGCGTAGGATTCCTCGAACAGCCAGTCCGGGATGCCCGCCTCCGCCATGGCCCATCCCGCCAGCAGCCGGCTGGGCAGGAACCGCTTGAGCCGGCGGCCGGTGAGGAACCAGACCGCCCAGGCGGCGTCCTCCGGGGGAGCGGACGAGAGGTAGGCCACCAGCGCCGCGACCTTCTCGTTGGTGGAAGTCGTCCGGTCGAGGGCTTCGTAGAGCTGCGCGAAGCGCCTCAATCTTCCGTCTCTCCCTGAAAAGGTGTGGAGAGCGTCCCCGCCGCCATCCCGCGCTCGCGCAGATAGCGCGCCAGGGCGTCGGCGTAGCCGTGGGTGGTCAGCACGCGCTCGGCCCCGGTCTCCTCGATCGTGCGCAGCAGGTCGGGCCAGTCGATGTGGTCGGAGAGGACGAAGCCGCGGTCGAACCCCCGCCGGCGGCGGGTGCCCCGGACGCGCATCCAGCCGGAGGCGAAGGCGGTGCTGGCGTCGCCGAAGCGGCGCATCCAGGTCGATCCCCCGGCCGAGGGGGGAGCCAGGACCAGCTCGCCCGCGAAGGACTTCCCCCGCGCCGTCTCCGAGACCGTCCGGGTCGGCAGCATCGCCGCCCCGGCCTGGCGGTAGCACTCGTTGAGGGGCTCGACCGAGCCGTGGACGAAGACCGCGCGATCGGTCAGGCGCGCCAGTTCGCCCAGCAGCCGCTGCGCCTTCCCCAGGGCGTAGCAGAACAGGACCGACGCGCGGCCGGCCTCGCGGTTGGCGTCCCACCACGCCAGAACCTCCCTGGCAACCTCCTCCGTGGGGTCCCAGCGGTAGATCGGCAGCGCGAACGTGGCCTCGGTGATGAACGTGTGGCAGCGAACCGGCTCGAACGCCTCGCACGTGGGGTCCGCCTGGCGCTTGTAGTCCCCCGAGAAGACCCAGACCTCGCCCCCCCGCTCCACCCGGATCTGCGCCGATCCCAGGATGTGCCCCGCCGGGTGGAACGAGACCGCGACCTCGCCCATCCGGACCGTCTCGCCGAATGGAACTCCTTCGATCCGCGCCTCCGAGAGCCGGCGCCGCAGGATGGGCACCGAGGGTTCCGCTCCGAGGTACGCCTGACTCCCCCACCGCGCGTGATCCCCATGCCCATGGGAGATCACCGCCCGCTCCACCGGCCGCCAGGGGTCGATGTGGAACCCCCCGGCCTCGCAGAACAGCCCGTGGTCGTCGATGCGGAGGAGGGGTGGGGACATCTAGAACTACTAAGAACCTTCTCTCTGATAGCAGAGTTGCCCGTAATCCTCGACCGCCCGGGCGACCGCGCCCATCCGCGGCCTGAGGTCCACGTCCCGTTTCAGCGACTCCTCCAACTCACTCCAGAAGGGCGTCTCGCTCTCTATGTCGTCGCAGTCCACCGCCACATCGACGTCCGAATCCGGACGGAAACGTCCAGGCTGCAGGACCGACCCGAAAAGCCAGACGGCACGGATCGCGGGGAATCTGGGAGCCGACCGGCGTACCGCTTCCCTGGCCCGCTCCAGAACCTCCAGACGGAGCGCTTCCCTCTCCTCCCGGAGCTCCCGCTCACGCCGGGCGTGGTATTCGCGGTAGGGGAGGAGAGAGGCTTCGTCCATGGTCGTAAGTGTACAGGACCGTCTATTGCAGCCTATTCACGGCATGAATGATAATCATTCACGGCATGAATGGATTGCAAGTCCTGCCCCGCTTGGTGAGTCAGCCGTTGGCGCTGGCCCTGCGCTCCTTTCCCGTCGTGGTGATCACGGGCTCCCGGCAGACCGGCAAGAGCACGCTCGTCAGACTGTCCGATGAGCGCGCCTACTTGACGTTGGATGATCTGGAGATCCTCGATCGGGCTCGCAGGGAGCCTGAAGCGCTGGTCCGTAGCGCCGGGCGCATGACTCTCGACGAGGTGCAACGCTCGCCCGACCTCCTGCTGGCCGTCAAGCGCGCCGTCGACGAGCACAAGGTCCCGGGTCGTTTCCTGCTGACGGGATCCGCCAACCTCCTCCTGATGCAGAGGATCTCGGAATCCCTGGCCGGTCGAGCGGCCTACCTGACGCTCTGGCCCCTGACGCGCCGGGAGCAGCTCGGAGCCGGAACGGCGGGAGTCTGGACACGGCTGTTCGAAGCCGAGGATGAATCCTGGCCGGACCTGCTCGCGGGCGAGGACGGCGAGCCCGAAGACTGGCGCGATCTGGCCCGGAGAGGCGGCTATCCAATCCCCGCCCATGAGCTTCAGGAGCCGGAGGCACGCGCCCTCTGGTTCGACGGCTACACCCGGACCTACCTGGAGCGGGACCTCCAGGAGCTTTCGACCGTCACCTCCCTGGTGGATTTCCGGCGGCTCATGCGGGCCGCCTGCCTGCGCCTGGGCAACCTGGTCCAGCAGACGGAGCTCGGCCGGGACGTAGGCCTGCCCCAGCCGACAGTCCACCGTCATCTGGCACTCCTGGAGACCTCCTATCAGCTCGTCCGTGTGCCCGCCTACTCGGTGAACCGCACGAAGCGCCTCCTCAAGACGCCCAAGCTCTACTGGTGCGACACGGGGCTCGCCCTGCATCTCTCCGGCGAGACCGAACCCCGGGGAGCCCACCTGGAGAACATGATCCTCACCGACCTCCTGGCTTGGCGGGACTCGCTGATCCCGCGTCCCGAGATCCTCTTCTGGAGGACGGCCGCCGGCGAAGAGGTGGATTTCCTGATCGAATGGCAAGGGCAACTTCTGCCTGTGGAGGTCAAAGCCACAGCGCAGCCGAGGCTCTCCGATGCCCGAGGCCTGCTCGCGTTCCGGGCGGAATACCCGGACCTCACCCGCGCCGGCCTCCTCCTCCACACCGGGACCGAAATGGGCTGGATCGCTCAAGGGGTGCTCGCCGCTCCCTGGTGGCGGGTGATCTGACCTCATACGAACAACCGGAGCTGCGAAACCCGTTCCCGCACCAGGTTGGACGCCGTGACTCCGATCAGGCGCACCGGCCGGGAGGGCGCCTCGGTGCGGCGGAGCAGATCCCGGGCGCAGGCGGCGATGTCCGTGGCCTCTCCCACCGGCATGGCAAAAGTCCGGGAGCGGGTGACGGTCGTGAAGTCCTCATAGCGCACCTTGAGGGTCACCGTGCAGCCGGAGAGGCCGCGGCGTTCCAGGGACACGGCCACCTCCTGGGCCATCCGGTCCACCTCCGCCTCCATCTCGGTGAAATCGGTCAGATCCTTGGCGTAGGTGTTCTCCGTCCCCAGGCTCTTGCGCTCCTGGTGGGTCTCCACCGGCCGGTCGTCGATCCCCCGGGAGAACTCGTAGAGGATGCGGCCGTGCTTGCCGAACCGCTCGACGAGGTCTTCGACCGGCACCGCCCGCAGCTCGGCCACGGTCTGCACCTTGATCTCGGCCAGCGCCCTCTCGGTGGCGGGTCCCACACCGTGGAGCCGGCGCACCGGCAGGGGGTCCAGGAAGGCCTGCACCTTCCCCGGGGGCACGACCGTCAGCCCGTCCGGCTTGTCGAAGTCGGAAGCGATCTTGGCGATGAGGCGGTTGGGCCCCACCCCTACGCTCACCGTGAGCCCCCTCTCCTCCCGCACCCGCCGTCGGATCTCCCGGGCCACGGCCGTGGCGGTACCCCATTCCCCAAGACAGTCGGTGACGTCCAGATAGGCTTCGTCGATCGACACCGCCTGCACGATCGGGGTGAGCTCCCGGTAGATGGCGAAGATCTTCTCGGACTCGCGGGAGTAGCGCCGGAAGTCGGGCGGGATGAAGATGGCGTCCGGGCAGAGACGCCTGGCCCGGGACGACGGCATGGCCGAGTGGACGCCGTACTTGCGGACTTCATAGCTGGCCGCCGCCACCACCCCTCGGGACTCCGGCCGGCCGCCGATGATCACCGGCTTGCCCCGCAGGGACGGGTCGTCCCGCATGTGCACGGCGGCGTAGAAGCAGTCCATGTCGCAGTGCAGGACTCTTCGCACGGGCGTAGCTTAACGCGAAACCCGCCGCATTTTCGCCCCTCGACTTCCCATATACTATAAAAGCATACGATGCCGGCCTCTCTGGAACCAGCGGGGGGCAAAACTGTAGAATGGCTCACGTTTTAACCCACTTGCCGCACTCCGGGGAGCCGGGAGGGGCCGGAGCGGGCATCGTAATGCCGCCATACAGAAGATAGATGAGCCCTTCTCGAGCTTCTCACCCCCTGTCGCGCCGACGACGGGGCATCTCCCATGGGTTCCTGGCAGCCCTCGCGCTCCTGCTCTGCGGAGCGGGGACGCAGCCCGCTACAAGTCCAGTTCTTCAGGAAGGCATGACCCTGGAGCGGGAGATCCGCGGTGGGGAGACCCATGTCTATCCCGTCGAGCTCCAGGCGGGGCAGTTCCTACGGGTGGTGGTCGAGGAAAACAGGTTGGACCTCGAGGTACGACTGATAGGCCCGGACGGGAAGGTCCAGACCGGCGTCGATACATACGGTTTGGGCTTTGACTGCCAGGAAGACCTCGCTGCCGTAGCCAAGTCCTCGGGTCCATATCGTTTCGAGGTCAAAGCCGTGAAGGCTCCACCAGCCGGGAGCTACAAGCTCAGCGTCACCTCCGTCCGGATGGTAGCGGGAGAGCAGGACCAGGTGCGGGCCGAAGCCGTCCGGGCACGCTGGGAAGCCTTCTGTCTGTACAACGAAGATAGCGAAGAAAAGATCCGCTCTCTTGAGTATGCTCTAGAGCTTTGGCATTACCTACAAGAAGGGTCGAAACAGGCGGAGGTCCTTTTCCATCTGGGGAATACGCGCAGCGGGCTGGGAGAGTTGGAGGCAGCCGCCAAGGACTTGCGGCAATCCGCGCTTCTCTGGCAGGGCGAACCGGGGTCTGAGGCGAGAATAAAGCAGATCAAGACCCTTAACTCAGCAGCAAATGTATTGAATCGACTCCAGCGTACGGAGGAGGCCAGGGAACTCTTACTGCAGACGGTCGAGGCGGCTCGGGAAATCCGGGATCCGGGGCAGGAGGCGACAAGCCTTAACAGGCTCGGCCTGCTAGAGGTCGAGGCAGGGGAGATCCAGAAGGGATTGGCCAACCTTCTTCTGGCCCGGGAGAAGAATCCTCTATGGCCGGAGCCCTTTATCAATATCGGCTACGCCTATGAGTTGCTTGGCGAGAAGCAGAAGGCCATCCAGAACTACCAGAAGGGATTGGATCTGGCGCGGAGTAACGGGGACCGCAAGAATGAAGCCACCGCTCTCAACAACCTCGGGGACACCTACTCTGCCCTTGGAGATTGGGAAGCCGCTCTCCGCTATCTTCAGCCAGCCCTGGACCTGGTTCGTGCTGATAAGAATCGACAGCGTGAGGCGAGATCGCTGAACAATCTCGGTCTGGTCTACCTGCGTCTGGGCCGTTATGAAGAGGCCGGCTGCGTACTCGACCAGGCAGGGCAGATCAGCCGAGAGAGCGAGGACCGGGAAGCCGAAGCCATGGTTCTGATCCACAAGGCTGAATTGCTTCGTCGAAGTCAGCGGCCGGATGAAGCCTTTGACATCGGTCTCCAGGCTCTATCCCTGGCCTCGGGAATCTGGACCGCCGAAGCCGACGCCCGGCAGTTCCTGGGGATTGCATCCCGAGAAATGGGAGATCTGCGGACCGCCCGGAAGGATCTGGCACGGGCCTTGGACATCGCCCGTTCGCGAAGAGATATCGACCGGGAAGCCTATTACATGCTGAGCCAGGCTCGGACCGAACGGGCAGGAGGTGACCTCCAGGCTGCTCTCTCCATAGTCCAGGCAGCGATCGACAAAATAGAGCTCACCCGTGCCCGCGTCGTCAACCCAGACCTGAGAGCCTGGTTCCTGGCCTCCAGGCAGGACTTTTACGAGCTCCAGATCGACATTCTGATGGCTCTCCACGCCGCGCACCCCGAGGAAGGATTCGCGGCGGCGGCTCTCGATGTGAGCGAGCAAGCCCGCGCGCGGAGTCTCCTCGAGATCCTGCAGGAGTCCGAAGTCGCTGAAGGAGCCCCTCCCTCCCTCTTCCAAAGGGAAAAGCGGCTTCGCGAAGAGGTGAACTCTCGCGCGTGGCGCCGTCTGGAGCTGCTCGACCAGAAAAAACCGGACGCCCAGGCGCTGGCGGATGCCGAGCGGGGCCTCGAAGATGCCCTGGAGAAGCACCGTCAGTTCCAGGATGAGCTGCGGATCAGCAATCCGCGTTACGCCTCCCTGACCCAGCCCCGCCCGCTGACCGAAGCAGAGATCCGAGCACAACTCCTCGATGGCCAGGCCCTGCTGCTTGAATACAAGCTGGGCGCCGACCGGAGTTTCCTCTGGGCGGTCTCTCCTGAGTCGACCGAGAGCTTCGAGCTGCCGGGCCGGGAGGAGATCGAGCAGCTCGCCCGCCGCTGGTACGAGTTGCTTACGGTCCGCAACAATCGGCGCCCCGGGGAAACCGTGCCAGAACACAAGGCGAGAATCCGGCAGGCTGATGCCGAGGCGGCGCGGGTAGCCTGTCAACTCTCGGAGCTCATCCTCGGACCGGTAGAGGGGCTCCTCGGCAACCGGCCGCTCCTGGTGGTCGCGGATGGGGCTCTCCAGTACGTGCCTTTCGCGGCCTTGCCGCGACCGTCCACTGGATTGCTGCTGATGGAACGGAACGAGGTGGTGCATCTACCTTCCGCCTCGGCGCTGGCGGCGCTGCGCCGGGAGCGCAGCGGTCAGCCACGAGCGCCCAAGCTCCTCGCCATGCTGGCCGATCCGGTCTTCCAGAAAAACGATGAACGGTTGACAGCGCCGTCCATCCCGGCGCAAGGCGAGCCTCTCACCAGCTCGAATCTCACGCGGGGCCTGTGGGCTCCAACGAACGGCCGGGAATCGGGGCTGGACCTCTCCTCTCTCCGCCGGCTCCCTTATTCCTTGATAGAAGCCCAGACAATCTCTTCGTTCGCCCCCCAGGACCAGGTTTTCATGGCGACGGGCTTCGCGGCCACAAGGTCCGCCGCTACCAGCCCCGACCTCGCTCTGTACAGGAATATTCACTTCGCCACTCACGGAGTCGTGGACAGCCGGCGTCCGGAGCTGTCAGGGCTTGTCTTCTCCCTCTATGACGAGAAGGGTGCCCAACAGGACGGATTCCTCCGTCTCAATGACATCTACAATCTCCGTCTCGAAGCCGACCTGGTCGTGCTCTCCGCCTGCCGCACGGCCCTGGGCAAGGAGATCCGGGGCGAAGGTCTGGTCGGGCTCACACGCGGCTTCATGTACGCGGGCTCCTCCCGGGTGCTGGCCAGCCTGTGGAGCGTCGAGGATCGCGCCACGGCGGAGCTGATGAGCGATCTCTACCGCGGCATGCTCCGCGAAGGGCTCTCTCCCGCGGCCGCCCTGCGCAAGGCCCAGATCGAAATGATGAAGACACCGCTCTGGCAATCCCCCTACTTCTGGGCCGGCTTCTCCCTCCAGGGGGAGTGGAGGTGAAGCGGGGGAAAAAGGACGGCAACGGGTTGACACCTGAGGAGTTCGAAGCTCTGCTCAAGCAACTCCATCCGGACCGAGAAAAAGCGGCCGAAAGGTATGAGGACATCCGCCGCAGGCTGATCCGCCTCTTCGAATGGCGCCGCTGCGCTTCCCCGGAAGACCTGACTGACGAAACCATCAATCGGGCCGCCCGGCGTATGGCCGAAGGGGTGGAGCTACGCTCGAGCGAGCCCTACGGCTACTTCTGTGGCATCGCCCACCTCCTTTACAAGGAGGACTTGCGGCGCGCCATCCGGGAGCAAAAGGTCCTTGAAATCGGCGAGTGGTCCCCGGCGAGCCTCGAGGTAGAGGAAGAGACGTCCGACCGACGGCTGGAATGCCTGCGCCGGTGCCTGAGCCTGCTGCCTCCAGACCAGCGGGACCTGGTCCTCCGCTATCACCAGGGGGAGAACAACATCCGGAACCGCAAGACCCTCTCGGAACAGATGGGCATCCCCATGAACGCGCTCCGCATCCGGGTCCACCGGATCCGCCGCAAGCTCGAAGACTGCGTACAGGACTGTCTCAAGCACTGACTTCCTTCACACGCGAAACGTTTTCCGCCCGCCGGACACTCGTCATTGAGACTGGAATGAGGGGAGCGATCCTGATGAACGAGAATCCATGGAAAGACGAGTTGCTCGAGAGGTACCTCCTGGGGGAGTTTTCCCAGGAAGAGGTGAATGAGCCGCTCGAGCGGTATCTCCTGGGAAGATTTTCCCAGGAAAGGGTGGACGAGCTGTTCAGGAGATATCTACTGGGAGAGCTTTCCCAGGAGGAGGTGGACGAGCTCGAGCTTCACCTGTCGATGAACAAGGATCTCTTCGACCTGGCCGAAGCGGTCGAAGCCGATCTTCTCGCCGCCGCCGACCGTGGCGAGCTCGCCCCTGAGGAGAGGGAGCGCGTCCTGAAGAGGCTCGCCTCCTCTCCCCAGGGGCAGGAGCGGTTCGCGCTCATCCGCGCCTTCAACAGAGCCGCGAACGAGAAGAACGTGGTGCGGTTCCCGGGCCGCCGAGCCCCGCTTGCGCAAAGACCATTCGTCCAAGGGGTCATCGCCGTCGCGGCCTCCCTGCTGGTCGTGACCGGCCTCTTGGTGTTCATACCCGATGATCAGGACGCTGGCGGAGAATCTCCGATAGACATTTCGAACGGTTCAACGCCCGCGAGCCCCGTTCAGCCCAAGGTCCCGGAGAGGACGCCGGTTGCCGCCCCGGCGCAGCCTGCGACCACTCCCGAACAGGTGGCTGGTGACAAGAAACCCGAGGAACACAAGGAACAGCCGGTCACCAAGCCTGCCGAACCTATCCGGGCCGTGCTCTCACTCGCTGTGACGAATTTTCGGGAGGCAGGGGGAGAGGTGGACAAACTTCCTTTGACTCCGGATTTAGAATCCGTGGAGCTCCGGCTCGACATGGAATACCAGGATCAGAGCCCTGAATCTTTCGACGTCATCCTGCGTACGAAAGAGGAACAAGAACCGATCTTGCAGAAAAGCGGTCTCAAGCTGCGTCAACTGGACAAGGAAACGGTGTTGGTGCTCGAAGTGCCAGCCAGGACGTTGACGGCTGGCACTAGCTACGAAGTGCGGGTTCAGGGAGTGGCGGCTGAAGGAGCAACCGAGCCGCCGCCTTCTTTCGCCGAGTTCGAAGTCGTAACAGGCGGGCAACCCTAACCTTTGCGTTTGGGAGGATGACAGCCATGGAAGTTACGAATACAACTGATGTGGATGCCAAGTACAAGGTCTCGGGCAGCACGCAAGGTTCCGGTATGGACCCCCGCAAGCCCGTGGATCCCAAAGACGCCGGCAACTGGCCCACTCTCCCCGCGGGAGGCCGCATCCAGCACAAGCCGAAGTCTCCTGGGCCGTGGATCGTCTACTTCGTCGTGAAGGACGAGGTGTTTCACAAGAGCGTCCACCCGGAGACAGAACGCGTCGCCCTGGTCAAGAACGGAGGCGGATTCCGGGTCGACAGCAACTGACAGCTTCCGATCGGGTCTCCAAACGCCGGCTGGCGGGGCGGGTCTCCCCTGGACCCGCCCTCTTTCTTTGACTCGCCGCGAAATGTTTGGAGTCCGGACGTCAATCAGGAGTGGGAGCGCGTATATGGCCGAAACGCAACGACTGTCTCCAGCTTCGCCGCGAGCCGCACGGCCCCGCTCCGCTCACGCCGGTCCGCACCGGCTCTCCATGGACGACACCCACGACCTCAGGCCGCACCGGACGGTCGGCCCTCCGCCCGCCAATCCGGAGCCCGACGCGGAGCCACGGCAGGCCGCGCCGCCGCTGACCCCGACGGAAAAGACGATCCGGGGCGTGCTCCTGGGCGGTCTCGCGCTCACCGCCGCCGTGCTGGCCACGCGAGGCGCGGTGCTCACCCAGGCCGACATCCTGCTGGGCTCCACCGTGCTGGTGGCCGGAGCCGCCCTGCTGGTCGTGATCGAGATCTGCCGCCGCTAGCCGCGGAAGACCCTGTTCCGCACCTGGCGACCCTTGATTTTCCGCGGAACACCCTGATCACGCGCTGGCGACCCTCATCCGTCGCTGGCGACCCTCATCCGCGGCTGGCGACCCTTGATTTTCCGTGGAAGACCCTCATCCGCGGCTGGCGACCCTGATCCGAAGCCGGCGACCCTGTCCCGAAGAAAAAACGCCCTCTCCTGTGGACGGTGTGGCACTTCGGGGACCTCGTACTAGCCGCCCGCTCCACCGCCGCCCGCGTGGATGCCTCCCTCGGTCTGCCCCCAGGGATCGAGCGCCTCGTTCAGCTCCGCCTCCGGCAGCACTCCCTTCTCCCGGCAGAGCTCGCGCACCGTCTTCCCCGTCTTCACCGATTCCTTGGCGATCTCGGCCGCGGCGTCGTAGCCAATCCTCGGCACCAGCGAGGTGACCATGGCGAGCGAGCGCTCCACCAGCTCCTCGCAGCGCTCGCGGTTGGCCTCGATCCCGTCCACGCACTTCTCCGCCAGCAGGCGCGAGGCGTTCGCCAGGATCTCGATGGACTGGAGCAGGTTGTAGGCGATCAGCGGCATCATCACGTTCAGCTCGAAGTTGCCCGACATGCCGGCGATCGTGATCGTGGCGTCGTTGCCCACCACCTGCGCCGCCACCATCAGCACCGACTCGGGGATGACCGGGTTGACCTTGCCCGGCATGATCGAGCTGCCCGGCTGGAGGCTGGGGATGGAGATCTCGCCGATGCCGCAGCGCGGTCCCGACGCCAGCCAACGGATGTCGTTGGCGATCTTGGTTAGCGAGGCCGCGATGGTCTTCAGCGCTCCCGAGGTCTCGACGGCGGCGTCCTTGCCCGCCATGGCCTCGAAGCGGTTGGGCGCCGGCACGAAGGGGCAGCCCGTCTTTTCGGCGAGGCGGGCGATGACCTTCGCCGCGAACTGGGGGTGGGCGTTGAGCCCCGTGCCCACGGCCGTGCCGCCCAGGGGCAGCTCGGCGAGACGCGGCTTGACCGACTCCAGCCGCGCCAGTCCATTCTTCGCCTGCTGGGCGTACCCCGAGAACTCCTGCCCGAGGCGCACCGGCACCGCGTCCTGGAGATGGGTGCGGCCGATCTTCACGACGCGGTCGAACTCCCGCGCCTTGCGGTCCAGGGAGTCGGCGAGGCGCTGGAGCGCGGGCTCGAGCTCCCGCACGATGGCGAGGTAGGCCGAGACGTGGATCGCCGTGGGGATCACGTCGTTGCTCGACTGCCCGTTGTTGACATGGTCGTTGGGATGGACCTTCTTGCTGCCGATCTCGCCGCCGAGGATCTCGATGGCCCGGTTCGCGAGCACCTCGTTGGCGTTCATGTTCGTCGAGGTGGCCGAGCCGGTCTGGAAGACGTCGAGAGGGAACTGGTCGTCGAGCTTGCCCTCGGCGACCTCGTCGGCCGCCTGGCGGATGGCCCGCGCCACCTCCGGCGGCACGATGCCGAGCTCCTCGTTGGCCATCGCGGCCTCGCCCTTGATCATCGCCACCGCGGCGATGAACCCCTTCGGCAGCGTCAGCCCCGAGACGGGAAAGTTGCGACGCGCCCGCTCGGTCTGGGCGCCGTAATACGCCCCGGCGGGGACTTCGATCTCGCCGAGGCTGTCTTTTTCGATGCGGGTGTCGGACATGTCTCCTCCTGAGCCTAATCACACGGCCCGTATCGTATCGGAAAGAGACGGTCTCAGCAGGGGCACACAGGACCGAGAGACTCAACAACAAATCTGTTGACAACAAATCTGTTGTCGCGAGAGACTGTTCTCCATGAAACGCTCCTCCAGGACTCCTAAAACGAGCCTGCCGGATCTTCTGGATCGGATGCTCCCCGAGCAAATCCTCTCTGAACAGGGATTTGCGCGCTGGTTCGAGCCCTGGAGGCAGCGCGTCATGGTCGCGGTCACAGAGGTCCACGGAGCCGTCACGGCCTGCCTGGACGAGGAGAAGGCCCGTATACAACAGGAGGAAGGTCTCCCCAGGAACGTCTGGAGCGTCACCGGCACGGACGGCCGCTCCCTCCTGAAGTCCGCCGCCAGCGCCCGCTCCAAGATCGGCCGGGAGCTCCGGCGCCTGGAAGAGGCCGGCCGCCTCCCCAAGGGACGCATGTCCCTCGACCAGATCGAGAACATGCTCCTCGACTTCCCCGACCTCGGCCGCTTCCGCGTCGTCTGCGACTTCTCCTGCGACGTCGAACGGGCCAAGAAGTGCCTCATCCAGAAGAGGAAGCCGCCCTCCCTTCTGGGACGCTACCCCCTTGCGGGCCGGGTCAAGGACTACGTTTTCGACCTCAACCTGCGCCACCCCGCCCGGGGTCACCGAGCCTTCCAGTTCGCCGCCCAGGTACCCATGGGTGGCCGCTCCCTGCTGATCGAGGTCCAGCTCATGACACTCCTCCAGGTCGCCTGGGACACCCGTAACCATCCTATCTACGAATGGAGCCGCGACGGCGGCCAGCTCCCCGCGGATCTCACTCTCCTGGATGTGGCCCTCGCCGAGGCCCTTCACCTCGTCGATCATCAAGCTACCCAGCACTGGCAGAAGTTCCTGCGGATCAAAAAGAAGGCAGGAGGCGCCAGGTGACCCAGCCGCTCTACCTCTCCTACTTTGCCGAGCAGGACGGCGAGAAACGCTGGGGCCTCTCCATCCACCTCGAACAGGACCGATTCGAACGGCCCCCTCATGAATGGCTCCAGGGGCTCCACGCCGCGGCCGATGCATGGCGGCAGGACTTTCCGAACGTCTTCCTCCGCTCCGAGCTTGGAATCGAGCCGGAGCCGGAATGCCGGCGGGCATCCCTTGTTTCCTACCTCTACGCCTCCGGCGAGATCAACGGCCCCCGGCTCGGGCGCCACCTGACCATGCTCCGCGAGACCGGCACGATCCATCGCTTCACCGTCCGGCCTGGCGCCTACGCCGAAGGAGCGGACCTGGTCGGACGGCAAGGACGGATTGCCGATCTTCTCAAGATCCTGGAATCGGGCTCCTGCCATCTTCGCGCTCCCCGCCGCTACGGCAAAAGCAGCATCCTGCGGCATCTGCTCAAGATGTTCTCGGCCACCGGCCATCCCTGTCTCCTCGCCGACATCTCCTCGGGGCAGACGGCGGTCTGGTTTCTCGTCACCCTGGCCCGGGCCGCCATGGATTCCTCCTGCCGCTCCGCGGTGGAGTCCCTGCCGGAGTTGGCCCGCTCGCCCAGCCGCGAGGCGAGCCCTGTCGAGAAGAGCCGGGCTTTCGAACAACTCCGCGAGGGCATCTCCCCCAATCCCTGGAGCTTCGGGAGGCGGTTGCTCGAAGCCCTGGGACAGGCCAGAGCCGTTCTCCTCATCGACGAGTTCAGCGTCTTCCTCCGGGAGACTTATGAAAAGCGTCCGGACGAAGCGAGAGCCCTCTCGGATCTCCTGGCCAGCTCGCGCCGGAGCGACTCCCCCACACGTCAGGTCTTCGCCGGAAGCACGGGGCTGTCCAGCTACATGCACTTCCATAACCTGGGGGAAAGCTTCGCTGACCTCGTTCCCCTGGATCTGCCTCCCCTGACGAAGCCCGAAGCGGCCATGCTCGCGGAAGAGCTGCTATATGGGGCGCACCAGATTCCCTCTCCGGAAGCCGTGGAGCGGATCCTGGACACCCTCGGAGAGCCCATTCCCTATTTCCTGCACAGCGTGGTCAGCGCTGTCCTGGAAGAGAGCCCTGGCCACACGCACGTTACGCTGGAGGAAATCGATCGTGCTTATACCGAGCGGGTCCTCGGTACCTCCGGCAACGAGATGTTCAAGCTGTACAGCCTCAGGAACCGTCCCTACCCGCCAACTCTTCGCCGGGTAGCCTCCCGTATCCTGAGAGAGCTGGCGCAACGGCCTGAGGGTATCGAAACGGACGAGTTGCGCCGGCTCTCTACAAGCGATGCGACCGATCAGAGCCAGTTTCAATCTCTTCTGAGCTGCCTCGAAGAGGACTACGATCTCGTCAAAATGAATGGCCGCTGGGTGATGCGATCCAAGGTCCTGCGGGATCGCTGGATCTTGCGCGAGCCCTGGTTGACGAGGGTGGAGTGAGCATGCCAGTCCTTTCCTACTCTCCGTCCCACACCGAGATTCCGATCCTGGAGAGCCTGACGACCGGCGAGTCGCGGCACCGGTTGATCGAGACCCTGGTCGATGCCGTCCGTTCCGAGATCGGCCGCGAGAGCCACCAACATCAGCTACTGATTGGCCCTCGCGGGAGCGGCAAGACCCACACCTTGACACTCGTCGCTCACCGGCTGCGGACCGATCCCGAGCTTCAGTCCGCTGTCCTTCCTGTCGTCCTTGCCGAGGAGGAAGTAGCGAGCTACCCGGCCGACCTTATGAGGAAGGTGCTGGGGAAGCTGGCGTCCATCCTGGAGACGGCTCCGGATCTGAAGGGCCGTGACGCGGCCCTCCGGGAGAGCCGGAACGCTCTGGCGGCGCTCCGGTCCGAGAAAGATGACGAGCGGGCTCTCGACATTGTAATAGGAGCCTTAGAGTCTGCGTCGGCTGCCCTGAACCGTCTGCTGGTCGTCGTCATCGAGAATCTCAACTCGCTCCTGTACGCCGGCCCCGGTCTCTCCCGGCGCGCCACCCTCCAAGGGCAGTGGGGCTTTCGCCGGGCTCTTCTCGAATCTCGAGGTCTCCTCCTCCTTGGAGCCGCTCCCAGCTTATTCGGAGAGGTTACTCAATCTGAGGCTCCCTTCTATGACTTCTTCCGCCTCCACCGGCTGGGTGAGTTGCCTCCCGAGGAAATGTTGGCGTTGATCCGTAGCCGGCTGGACCTGGAGTTGAGGAAGGAAACTCTCGACAGCACGCGGAAGAGCCGTCTCCAAACTCTCTCGGATCATTTCGACGAAAGAGTTCCGAAGCTCCGGGGTCTCCTTGTTCTCACAGGTGGTCTTCCCCGCTTCGCACATTTGATTTTTGATCTTCTTGCGGAAACGGATGTCTCCAGTGTCGCAGGAACAATCTCGCGCTTTCTTGACGAGCAGACTCCCTACTTCCAGAGCCGCCTCGATCCGCGCCTCATTCCAGAAGCCGAGCTTGAGATCCTCGACATCCTCGCCAGTTCCTCTGCTCCTCTCACTCCAAAGGAGATTGCGAGCGAACTTCGTGGAGGGGTGCCGAACGCTGTAGCGACCTTCCTGAAGCGCTTACGGGACCGCGGCCTTGTTCGGCCGGTTGGCAACTCCCGCAAAGACACCCGCTACGACTTGACGGAACCACTCTTTCGAGTGTGGCGCCGGTTTCGGCTCGGCCGGACGGAGCGGGAGCAAATCCTTGTACTAGCCGAATTCGTAGCCGCCATGTTCGAGAAGGGAGAGCTCGAAACTGAACTGCAACTTCTTGAGGGACTAGAGGTCAGCAACTTGCGCCGCAATGTTGTGCAATCAGCTCTTGGGCTTTTGGATAAGCTATCTCCCCTCTATGCATCCTCTCCTTTCCAGGAACTTATTGAAGAGGCAGAACGAGCTTTTCGAGAAGGCAACGCCTCAAGAGCGCTAAAGATCTTTGAAGCAGCACTCCAGCAAATCTCGGAAGCTGATCCTCGCCGGAAACTAGAGATACTAAATCGGATGGCTCCTGTTGCCTTTTCGGCAGGCATGGTCGAAAGAGCTCTGAATGCAATAGAAGAGGCCGAATCGATCGCACGCTCCTTAGATTATCCTCTCGGGTTAGCCGAAACGCTACTTAATCGTGGCTTTGCCTATCTGAACCTTCTCGATTACCAGCAGGCACTCGAAGCAACTAGAGCAGCGGAGAGAACCTTTCAGAAAATCGGAAATAAACAAGGATATGCAACTGCTCTCCTCAATAGTGCTTGGGCTGTGTTTCAACTTGGCGACAGTCAACAGGCATTACAACTTATACAGAAATCGGAACAAACCTTCCAGAGGTTGAACGACTTAAACCAAGTCTTTCACTGCCGGCTCCTCTATGGCCAAATTACCTTGAAGGCGGGTCGTTGGGAGGAATACATAGAACATCAAATCCGATCATACCAACTAATGGGCGAGACAGCGAACAACCTTATCCGCACGCAGTCGATACAAACCCTTTGGGGGAACCTTTCCAAACTCGCTTCCCAGGCCGATCCAGATCGCTTTCGCCGACTGGTACGCCTCACTGAGCCATTGCTCCAATCAGTAAGACCTGAAGAGTTTATGCTCGTCTACGTCATCCGATTTGGCGCAGACTTGTTACGTACATCAGGCCCAGAACTCCTCCTAGACGTTCTTCCTATCCTGGAGGCGGGGCTTCCAGAGGAATACTCGATTGCGTTGCACCCCCTTCGTCTAGCCGCCGAGATTCAAACTGGCAAAATGCCGAAAGAACTTCCAGAGGAATCCGAAGAGATGCGGCGCGTGGTCAGAGAAGTATTCGAATACCTAAAGAAAGCTCCGTCGGATACGTCCTCAGTTCCAGCCCCCACCAAGGGACAACCAAAGAAGGCCCGTAAACGGAAGACCTAAATCGCCACCAACAAACCTGTCGACAACAAATCTGTCGTTCCGCCCGACTACCCCGGCGGCCGGTTGGTGATCGTCGGCCGCTCTTCGCCGTCGCGGCGGAACTTCACGTTCCCCACTCCCGCGTCTTTCTCCCCCAGGGTGAAGTTGACCGTCAGCACATAGAAGACCGGCACCGGCTCGTCGTCCAGGGTCGCGGGCTCGAAGGTCCAGTGGCGGACCGCGTCTTGGGCGGCCTTGTCGAGGCCCATGGGCAGGCCCTTCAGGATCCGGGGACGGCGGACGCAGCCTTCCCAGTCGATGACGGCCTCCGCGATCACGAAGCCGGTGATCCGCGCCCTCCGGGCCGTCTCCGTATATTTCGGGTCCACCCTGCCGATGATCTGGGGCCGTTGGACGTCCCCTTCGATCCGCAGGGGCGTGTCGGTCCCCTTCAACTCCTCGTCCGGGAACCAGGCGCGCGAGAGGCAGAGGACATGACGCGCCGCGCTGCGAGCCTCTCCCTTCAGCTCTCCCCTCTCCAGGGAGTCCCGGGCCGTTTCGATGACGCGGCGCAGGACCTTATCGTTCCTCGTCGCGTCGCCTTCCACCGCGATCTCTTCCAGATCCGCGGCGGCGTCCGCGTAACGGCCCTGGGCCACCCACTGGTCGACCCGCGAGAAGCTGGCCTGCGCCAGGAGGGACGGAGAGGTCAGGAGGAGGAACGCGCAGAACGCGAGACCCGGTCTTTTCATGAGGCCACCATCTCCTGGAGGGAACGGACGTTGAGGCCATCCCGGCGCAGCGCCGCGATCCCTTCCGCCGCGGCCATGGCGCCCGACAAGGTGGTGATGCAGGGAATGTCGTACTTCAGGGCCGTGCGGCGGATGACCCCGTCGTCCTCGAACGACTCGCGGCCCAGCGGCGTGTTGACCACCAGCGCCACCTCGCCGTTGATGAGATGGTCCACCACGTGCGGCCGCTCCTCGTCGTGGACCTTGCGCATCAGGCGCACTTCCAGGCCCTGGCCGCGCAGGAAGTCGGCCGTGCCGGAGGTCGCCGCCAGCTCGAAGCCCAGCTCGGCCAGCCGCCGCGCCACCGGCAGCAGACCCGGCTTGTCGCGGTCGTGCACCGAGAGGAAGGCCGTGCCCTCCAGCGGCAGCTCGTGCCACGCCCCCAGCCAGGCCTTGGCGAAGGCGCTGCCGAACGAGGTCGCGCTCTCCCCCATCACCTCGCCCGTGGACTTCATTTCCGGGCCCAGCACCGGATCGACGCCCGGGAAGCGGCGGAAGGGGAAGACCGGCGCCTTGACGAACACCCCCGGCACCCGCGGCTCCGCCGTGAAGCCCAGCTCCTCCAGGCTCTTCCCGGCCATGGCCCCGACGGCGACCTTGACCAGCGGCACGCCCACCGCCTTGGCGATGAAGGGCACCGTGCGCGACGCCCGCGGGTTCACCTCCAGGACGTAGATCTTCCCGTCCTTCAAGGCGAACTGCACGTTCATCAGGCCCACCACCCCCAGCCGCAGGGCCAGCCGCTTGGCGATGTCGCGCATGCGGTCCTGGTCCTCTTGGGAGACCTTGTAGGGCGGCAGCACCGCCACCGAGTCGCCGGAGTGGATGCCCGCCTCCTCGATGTGCTGGAGGATGCCGGCCACCACCGCCGTCTTGCCGTCCGAGATGAGATCGAGATCCACCTCGAAGGCGTCCTCCAGGAAGCGGTCGATCAGCACGGGATGCCCCGGCGAGACGTCCGCCGCCTCGTGCATGTAGCGGTCGAGGGTCCCTTCGTCGTAGACGATGGCCATGGCCCGGCCGCCCAGCACGTAGCTGGGCCGCACCACCACCGGGAAGCCGATCTCCCGCGCCACGACAAGCGCCTCGTCCAGCGAGGTGGCCGTGCCGTTCTCCGTCTGCAGGATCCCCTCCTCGGCCAGCAGCGCGCCGAAGCGCTTGCGGTCCTCGGCGAGGTCGATGGCGTCCGGCGGCGTGCCCCAGATCGGCACGCCCGCGGCGGCGAGGCCGCGGGCGAGCTTGAGCGGCGTCTGCCCGCCGAGCTGCACGATGACTCCTTGCGGCTTCTCGTTCTCCAGGACCGCCATGACGTGCTCCAGGGTCAGCGGCTCGAAGTAGAGGCGGTCCGAGGTGTCGTAGTCCGTCGAGACCGTCTCCGGATTGCAGTTGACCATCACCGTCTCGTATCCCATGTCGCGCAGGGCGAAGGCGGCGTGGACGCAGCAGTAGTCGAACTCGATCCCCTGGCCGATGCGGTTGGGACCGGAGCCCAGGATCACCACCTTCTGGCGGTCGTCCGGCTCGCTCTCATCCTCGGTTCCCCAGGTGGAGTAAAGGTAGGGAGTCGTGGCCGGGAACTCGGCGGCGCAGGTGTCCACCCTCTTATAGACCCGCTCGAGGCCGAGGCGGTTCCGGGCCGCCGCGAGATCTTTCTCCGGGCAGTTGAGGAGGCCGGCGATGCGGGCGTCGGTGAGGCCGAAGGACTTGGCCTTCCACAACAGCGCCTTCGGCACGGAGCCGAGGTCCCAGCAGGCCAGCTCCGCCTCCAGCTCGACGATCTCGGCGATCTCGCGCAGGAACCAGGGATCGATGTGCGAGACCTCCGAGACCTCCTCCGGCGTCCACCCCTGGCGCAGGGCCGCGAACACGGCGAACAGGCGCTCCCAGTTGGGCGTCGCCAGCCGCCGCCGCAGCCGTACCGGGTCGGACATCCGCCGCTCCCGCGAGGCCGCGCTGCCGTCCAGCTCCAGGGCCGAGAGCCCCTTCATCAGCGCCTCCTTGAAGGTGGCGCCCATGGCCATGACCTCGCCCACGGACTTCATGGAGGTCCCCAGCACCGGCTGCGCCTCCGGGAACTTCTCGAACGCCCAGCGGGGGATCTTCACCACGGTGTAGTCCAGCGTCGGCTCAAAGGCTGCGTAAGTTTTTCCCGTGATGTCGTTCGGAATTTCATCCAACGTATAGCCGACGGCGAGCAGCGCCGCGATCTTGGCGATCGGGAAGCCGGTGGCCTTGGAGGCCAGGGCGGAGCTGCGCGAGACCCGCGGGTTCATCTCGATGACCACCCGCTCGCCCGTCCTGGGATCGACGGCGAACTGGATGTTCGAGCCGCCGGTGGCGACCCCGACGCGGCGGATGACCTTGAAGCCGTCGTCCCGCATGGCCTGGTACTCGCGGTCCGACAGGGTCTGCTGCGGCGCCACGGTGATCGAGTCGCCGGTGTGGACGCCCATGGCGTCGAAGTTCTCCACCGAGCAGACGACGATGGCGTTGTCCGCCACGTCGCGCATGACCTCCAGCTCGAACTCCTTCCAGCCGAGGACCGACTGCTCGATGAGCACCCGGTGGGCCGGGCTCGCCTGCAGGGCGGTGGCCACGACCTCCTCCAGCTCGTCGCGGTTGAAGGCCACGCCGCCCCCCTCGCCGCCGAGGGTGAAGCTGGGGCGGATGATCACCGGATAGCCGACGTCGGCCACGATCTCCCGCGCCTCCTCCAGGCTGCCGGCGTAGCCGCTGCGGGGGACCTTGAGGCCTACCTCTTCCATGGCCTGCTTGAAGAGGAGGCGGTCCTCCCCCAGCTTCAGGGCGTCGATGCTCGCTCCCAGCACCTCGACGCCGTAGCGCGCGAGGGCTCCCCGCTCCTCCAGGGCGATGGCCAGATTGATCCCGGTCTGGCCGCCGACGGTGGGCAGGAGGGCATCCGGCCGCTCCCGTTCCAGGATCTTCTCCACCACCTCCGGGACCAGCGGCTCCACGTAGGTGGCGTCGGAGAACTCCGGGTCGGTCATGATGGTCGCCGGGTTCGAATTGACGAGGACGACCCGGTAGCCCTCGCGCTTCAGCACGCGGCAGGCCTGGGTCCCGGAATAGTCGAACTCGCAGGCCTGACCGATGACGATCGGCCCCGAGCCAAGGACGAGGATGGAGCGGATGTCGGTCCGTCTGGGCATGGCGGGGCGGAGTGTATCTCAACGAACCCTCACCCCTGGCCCCAGGTCTGAAGCCCTGGGCTATGCCCCGGAACCCCTGGCGGGGTTCTTTTCAAACAGGCCGGCCCCGCAGGGGACGAGGGACTCAGCCCAGGATTTCAATCCTGGGCAGGTGAGGGCCCCGGGGGTTCCAGAGAAGGTTCCAGGGCGGTCACGACCCGGTTGGCACGAGATTGGCAGACATCGGTGGGCCAGATCCGCACGAGCGGAGAGAAAGGAACCACCGGTCATGAACAAGGCCAACCTCGAACGGCTTCAGATACTGCTCAAGGGTCACGAAGAGATGCTGGAAGAGAAGCGCACCCACCCCGAGGGCGTCCTCCGCCAGAACGACCCCTTCCGCGAGCAGTTCAACCGGATAGCGCGGTCGGTGATCGTGCCCGTCCTCGAAGAGATCAAGGACGTGATGGTCGGCAAGGTGGAGTCCGCCTCCATCTTCCACCGCTCGACCGCCGCCGGCCTGAAGATCAAGCTCGACCGCTGGGAGGACTACGAGCGCTCGCTGCTGTTCTTCGGCGACGACGCCGGCAAGGTCGTCAAGGTCACCCACGAGGGGATCGGTTTCGGGCTCCTGTCCAACAAGGTCCTGGCCTCCGAGGTCACCGGCGAGTTCGTGGAAGAGGAGGCGATGAAGTTCCTGCGGCGCCTCTTCGGGCAGGAGCAGCTCCGCCGGCCCATGGCCACGGCCGCCACCGCGGGCAACGGCAACGGCTTCTCCGGGCCCGGCAACGGCAGCCGCCGCGTCATGGCGGCGCCCTCGCGCTCCGGGTACGAGTTCATCCGGGTTTAAGCTCCCAGCCCCTGCGACCTCATCCCCTGTCCCCTTCTCCCATCTCCCACCCGCCCTTACCCGGGAGAAGGGGAACGATGAGGAAGCCGTCTTACCGATCTCAAGAAGACCTCAAGCGCAGGGCCCTCCCTCTCCCGGGGGCGGGCGGTAGGGAGATGGGAGAGGGACCGAGGGTGAGGTCTCGAAGGGCAGGACCGCTCCGCAGGACTTTGCGGGGAAAGGGCGAGACGACCCCGCCAGAAACAAAGCAGGGGACCCCGGGCGGGGTCCCCTGAATCCGACCGGTCAGCCAACCACGGGGCCAACCGGAGCCACGAACTAGTAGAGATCCTGGATCGCCGAGTTGTCGTCCGCCGCCGTGCTGGCGGGATTGTTGTTGCAGGACGAAACCGACGGATACATCGTCGAGCCGGTGACGTTGCTGTGGCCGAGGCCCAGCGCGTGACCGACCTCGTGGACCATCACGCCCTCGATGTAGAACTCGCTGGAGCAGCCATCGGCCTCGGCCAGGGAGGTCCAGTCGTAGCGGGTGTTGGTCACGATGTCGGCGTCATAGATCTGGTAGCTGCCGTCGCTGCGCTGACGGTAATAGCCCGTGAAGGTGGCGGCCAGGCAGGTGCCCTTGCAGGCGCGCTGCGGGTCGCGGAAGTTCAGCATCACGATGCCGTCGCCGAGGCGCCAGCTCGAGACCGAGCCCTTCTGGGCGGTCACGCGGGTGCCGGTGCCGGCGCCGTTCCAGGCGATGTTGGCGGTGATCGCGCCGACCGTGGCGGTAGCGCCGCCGTCGATGTCGGTGATCGAGGAAGCGCCACGGTTGTCGACCGTGACGTTCATGGCTCCGTCCCAGGTGCGGCGCGGGCTCAGCAGAACGTACGCCGAGGCCGAGCTCACCACGAGGGCGGCGAGAACGATGAAGACGGTGATTGCGGACTTACGGTTCATCATGGTTTATCTCACCTTGTCCTGGAAGCTCAGTTGGCGGTACGGGTCTGGGGACGCTCGATCTCGGCGGACCGGATCATCTGCTTGAACGTGTCGAGCCGGACGGCCTTCGGGGCCGGCGCGACGCTGCCGTCCCGGTTGAGGAAGCGCACGCCATGGTCGATCGTCGGCACCGCCATCTCGACACCGGCCTTGTCGCGGACGATCCGGTACTGGCCCTGGCTGTAGGCGGTCACCTCGGCGGTGGCGCCAGCATTGGTCAGGAAGACCAGAACCCGCTCGCCGGTGGCGAACTTCGGGAAGCCCGGAGCGTCGACGCGGATGTCACCGACTTCGCCACCATAGGTGCGAACGACGACCACACTGGGCGCGTTGCCGCGGATCTTCTCCTGGACCTGGATCATCGCTTCCGAAACGATGATGCGGCCCGATTCATCCCAGAAGGAGTTGACCTTCACCACCGTGCCCTGGACGACGGCGTCCGACTGCGCCACGAGCTCGCCCCGGCTGATCGCCAGGAACGTCGAGGCGCCGGCCGGGATCGCCGCCAGCATCAACGCGAGGACACCCAAGCAAACAAAACGCTTCATCTAAACCTCCTTGTCCCCCCAATGAGGGATCCATGGTTCTCATCCCGCTTCGCCTTCACGGGATGAAGTTGAAGCCCCTATAAGGCAAGGGAGGTGCCAGCCTTCAAGATTGCTTCATGGTCATCTTCAAACCGTTGAAAAAAAATGCGTTGGCGGCTTACGCGCCGTGGAAACCGGAAGGGATGGGTCAACCCGTCCCCCAGCCAGGCGGGTCAAAGCAGACCCCTGGGTTCGAAGCTGACCCAGACCCGCTTCCAGGAATGGGTCAGTTTCATTACCAAATTTGTCTCCTTTTCCTCTTCTGCTGTACCGATAAAGGTTAGAGAGGCATCACCAGGTCATTCCACGGATGACGCTTCTTGGATGTTCCGACCACTCCGAGCTTATAGACATTCAGTTATATCGGACGCCGATGGACGGCGCCGATAGGCTGTCCCATCGAGGACAAGGAGATCTGCATGAAGCGTTTGGTGTCGATCAGCCTGTTGCTCATGCTGGTAGCGGCGCTCCCTGGAGGAGCGTCGACCTTCCTCAAGATGGACCAGAAGGCCCTGGTGCGGGATTCCGAGGCGGTGGTGCAGGGCGAAGTGATCGCGGTCAATTCGTTCTGGGACAAGTCCGGCCGGATCGTGATGTCCGAGGCCATGATCCGCGTCGAGGACACCATCTATGGGAACGTCCCCTCGGTCGTCGTGGTCCGCACCGTCGGCGGCAAGGTCGGCAACTTCGTGGTCGAGGCCCATGGCTTCCCGAAGTTCCGGAAGAGCGAGCGGGTCCTCCTCTATCTCGAGACGGAGAAGGACGGCGCCATGAAGGTCGCCGGCTATCAGCAGGGCCAGTTCCGCGTGGTGAAGGACAAGGCGGGCGTCGAGTGGGCCGTGCCGGCCACCGGCGAAGGCGCCGTCCTCATCACCCCGGACGGCCGCGAGGCCGCTCCGGCCAAGACCCTCCGTCTCGACATCCTGAAACAGTCCATCCGTAACGAAGCGCGTCAGGCCGGCCGCCCGATTCTCGAGAACTGATTCTGGAGAGGAGATAGATCACCATGAAGAAGATTCTTGCCTTCACCGTTCTCGCCCTGATCGTCGCGGGCAGCCTCTCCGCCTACGTCCTCCTCAGCCCCCGCCGGACCTGGGACGGCGTGGCGACCCTGGTCGTCGACAGCCGCGGCTGGTCCAGCGTCGGCGACGGCGACCTCGGCCGCACCCGCACCCGCAACGCCATCAATTCCAGCTCGGCCTGGAACGGCGCCGGCACGGGCACCCGGATCAGCGCCGTCAGCGGCTCGGTCTCGGGCTTCCGCCTGGGCGACGGCACCGCGATGCTGAACTCCGGCGATCCCCTGCGCGTCTGCACCGGCTCCTGCCTGGCCGCCACCTTCACCGGCTACTACACCCAGCGGAGCAACGGCACCTACCGCATCTATGACGCGGACATGGTCACCAACACCGCCTACAACTGGGCCACGCTCGGCGAGGCGTGCTCCGGGACCGAGTTCTACCTGGAAGGCGTGATGGTCCACGAGACCGGCCACCTGCTCGGCCTCGGCCACAGCAGCGTCGGCGGCGCCACGATGTACCCGTCGGTCAGCGCCTGCAACAACGGTCCGGCCACCATCGAGACCGACGACCGCAACGCGATCAACGACCTGTATTAGTTGGAAAGAAGGGCTTCGCCGCCCCGACCGGCCGGGGGTCTACGGACCTCCGGCCCTCACCTCCCGGCCTCCTCTCCCGATCCCTCCCTCCCACCCACACCGGGAGAGGAGGAGAAGTTAGTCAAAAGAAGCCAAAAAGACAGGTTGGGCATGGCTAACCCAGACAAACCCTTCCCCCTCTCCCGGTGTGGGTGGGAGGGAGGGATCGGGAGAGGGGGCCAGGGGGTGAGGGCTCGGGCGGGGGCGGCCCTCTACGACTTCAACCCGCCCGGCACCCCCTGCGGGAACTCCTCCCGGATCGCCGCCTCGATGTTCGCGATGCGGTTCTCCGGATTGGGATGGGTGCTGAAGAACTCCGGCTGACGGGCGCCGCCGGCGCTCTCCGAGAGGATCTTCATCACGCCGATCATCTGCCGCGGGTCGTAGCCCGCGTCGGCCAGGAAGCGCACGCCCAGGCGGTCGGACTCCAGCTCGTCCTGACGGCCGAAGCGCATGTTCACGAGCTGCCCGATCACCAGCGCCACCCCGGCGTTGCGGCGGCTGGCCGGATCGTTGGGATCGTAGGACGCGATGACCGCCGCGCCCGTCAGCCCTTGCGTCAGCTTCTGCTTGGCGATGTGCTCCGCGCCGTGACGGGCCACCACGTGGCCGATCTCATGGCCGAGCACGCCCGCGAGCTGCGCCTCGGTCCGCAGCTTGCTCATCAGGCCCGCGGTGATGAACACCTGGCCGCCGGGCAGGGCGAAGGCGTTGAGGGTCTGCTCGTCCGCCAGCACGTGGCAGTCGAACTGGTATTCGGTGTCCTTGGCGGGCGTCTTCTCCACCAGCTCGTGACAGACGCGGTCCACGAGCTGCTGCGCCTGCTGGTCGGGATGCAGGCCGCCGTACTGCTCGGCCATGGACGGCGCCGCCTGGAGCCCGAGCGCCACCTCCTGCTCGGGCGAGATGCTCACGTGCTGGACCTCCTCCGTCACCGGGTTGTAGCTGCGCGCTCCGTAGTATCCGGCGAGCGAGATCAGCACCATGACCGCGGCGATGATCAGCCGGCCCTTGCCGAACGAGCCGCCGCGGGTCCTACGCTGATATTGGGGCTCCATCTCATTCCTCCTCTTCCAGAACAGCGCGGCCGCACAACCCGCGCCCGCGGAAGGGCAGGGAGCAAGATGCGTACCGGTGAAGCCCTCACCTCCCGGCCTCCTCTCCCGACCCCTCCCTCCCACCCACACCGGGAGAGGAGGAGAAGTTAGTCAAAGAGGCTTTTGGACAAACTCAGACAAACCCTTCCCCCTCTCCCGGTGTGGGTGGGAGGGAGGGGTCGGGAGAGGAGGCCGGGGGGCATACGCGTTAACCTAGTTCTTGATTTCGGGGTTATGATGGCTGAAAATAGCGTCATGAGCCCATTTCAACTTCTTCAGACGCAGTGGCCGTCTCTTCTTTCCATGTTGCCGCCGGAGGCGGTGTTGGAAGCCAGTGCTCGCTGCCATGGTGCCCTGTCCCGTCGGCGGATCCTCCGCTCGGCGCAAGCTGTTTTGCGTTTGGCGCTGATCTACTGTTGCGGACTGTCGTTGCGGCAGACGAGTTACTGGGCCGGCGTTCTGGGGTTGGGGAAGATGTCGCAAGTGGGCGTCATGAAGTGCCTGCGCCGGTCCTCGGCTTGGTTGGGCCAGTTGGTGGGGATGAAATTAGCGGAGCGAGCCCAGTGTCGCCAAGTCCAAGGGTTGCGTCTACGGCTGGTGGACGCGACGACGGTTTCGGCTCCTGGCAGTCAAGGGACGGATTGGCGGCTCCATCTGGGGTTTGACCTGGGGAGTCTGTCCATCGACTCGGTGGAGTTGACCGACGCCAAGGGGGGCGAGAGCCTGAGCCGGTTTCAGGTCGGACCGCGGGAGGTATTGATCGGGGACCGGGGCTATGCCCATGCCAAGGGCTTAGAGTCTGTCCAGCAAGCCGGCGGGCAGTTCCTGGTGCGGATCAACTGGCAGAACTTACCGCTCCAAACCCGCCAAGGCGAGGCCTTTGACCTGGTAGCGGCAGCGCGGGGGATTGCTGATACCGAGGTGGCTGAGTTCGAGGTGCAAGTTGCCGCCACGCGCCAGACCCCGGCGATTGCGGCCCGTCTCCTCATCGTTCGCAAGAGCGAGTTGGCCAGTGAGCAAACCCGCAAGAAAATTCTGCGCGAGGCCAAAAAGAAGGGTCGCCGAGTCAACCCCAAGACTCTGGAGGCGGCTGGCTATGTTTTCTTGCTGACCTCGGTGCCTGCGGATCAACTCCCAGCCTGCCAGGTCGTGGAGCTCTACCGGTTTCGCTGGCAGGTCGAACTCGCCTTCAAGCGGCTGAAGAGTCTTTGGAACTTCGGTTGCGTGCCGGCCAAGGATCCTGACTTAGCCCGCGCGTACTTGTATGCCAAGTTGTTGATAGCCTTGCTGGTGGAGGAAATGACGGAGACTCTCCGGTCCCATTCCCCCTGGGGCTTCCGACTCCCCTCTGGCGTCTCGGGAAAGCCTCTGGCGACTTCAGGCCCTCCTCTATGAAACGGTGCGCAGCCTCATCCTGGGGCTGAGCCTGGAGATCCTCCTCACCCCTTCCAGCCAGACCTTCAGCCGTCTCCAAGACTCCCCCCGAAAACGAAAAAGCCAAGCCGCTGAAGCCTCTTCAGCGGCTCGGCTCCTCGCCCGGAGGAAAGGTTAACGCCTATGCCCCTCCCTCCCTCACCTCACCGGGAGAGGGGAGAAAGGACATCAAGGACACCAGGGACTCCAAAGACCTCAAGGACGGTCGGAGTCCCTGGTGTCCTTTGCAGTTCTCCCTCCTCTCCCGGTGAGGGAGGGAGGGAGGGGTCGGGAGAGGAGGGCCGGGGAGGTGAGGGCTCGAAGGGCATGGCGGTCCGTCAGCAAGGGATTGTGGAGGCCGCCCCCCCTGGCATCCCCTTCGCAACCCACCTCCCCCGAGTGGAAGCGCGGGGCGGTGCCTGGAGCAGTACCGCGACCGATCCCTGATAAAAACAGCGACGCAGCTCGAAGAAGGGCGGATCGGCAGCCTTGAAACCTCTAGCAGGTAAATTTTTCAATATCCAACGGCGCGGAACCCTCCTCGTCCTGTTGGCGGCTCTGCTGATAGGCGCGTGCGGCCGGGGCGGCGGCTCCGAAGAGGCGGCCAACGAGCCTCCGGCTCCGATCGTGGTGGGTCCCGAGGACGCCGCCGTGGTGATCGAGGGGCCGGTGCGGAGCGGTCCGGCGCTCACCGGCACGCTGCGCGCCGAGGAGGAGGCCACGCTGCGGGCGCAGCTCGCGGGCGCCGTGCTGGAGACGTACGCCGAGCCGGGCGAGCCGGTCCGCCAGGGGGAGACCCTGGCGCGCCTGGATTCCACCTCCCTCATGGACGCCTACAACTCCGCCCGCGCGGCGGTGACCAACGCCCAGAGCAACCTCCAACTGGCGCGGCGCAACGCGGAACGCCAGCGGGAGCTCTTCCAGGCCGGCATCGTGGCCGCGCGGGACGTCGAGATCGCCAACCAGAACGTGGTCTCGGCCCAGGCCGGCGTGGCGCAGGCGCGGTCGCAGCTTGCCACCGCCGAGAAGCAGCTCGGCTACACCCGCGTCGTGGCTCCCTTCACCGGCGTGGTCAGCGAGCGGCAGGCCGCGGCCGGCGACGTGGTCCAGCCCGGGACGGCGATCTACACCATCGTCGATCCGTCGGTCCTGGAGCTGGAGGCGTCCGTCCCGGCCGAGGAACGGGGATCGCTGGAGGTCGGCGCGCCCGTCGAGTTCACGGTCACCGGCTACGCGGACCGCGTCTTCCGCGGCGAGATCACCCGCATCAATCCGAGCGTCGATCCGGCCACGCGGCAGGTGCGCGTCTACACCGAGATCCCCAACGCCGGCAACGCCCTGGTGAGCGGCCTCTTCGCCGAGGGGCGGATCGCCAACCAGTCGCGGATCGGGCTGACCGTGCCCACGCGGGCCATCGACCGCCGCATGGCGAAGCCCGCCGTGGTGCTGGTGCGCGCGGGCAAGGTGGCGCGCCAGGAGGTCCAGCTCGGGATCACCGACGAGCGCGCGCAACGGGTGGAGATCCGCCAGGGCGTGCACGCCGGCGACGTGGTCCTGATGGGCGGCGCCCAGGAGATCCCGCCGGGCACGGCGGTGCAGCTCGCGCCGGCGGTCCGGCAGCAGGCGGAGAGGCTGGCGCAGGCGCTATGACGATCTCCGATTTCGCCATCCAGCGCCCCATCATCACCGTGGTGGCGATGCTGATCCTGGTGATCTTCGGCGTCTTCGCCCTGGTCAACCTGGAGATCGACGAATTCCCGGACCTCACCAATCCGATCGTCTTCGTGGTCGTCCCCTACCCCGGCGCGTCCCCCGCGCAGGTGGAGCGCGAGGTGGTCGAGCGCATGGAGGAGGCGTTCAGCGCCCTCTCGGGGGTGGACGAGATCCGCTCGACCTCGCTCGACGGCTTCGCCACCATCATCGTGCAGTTCGACTTCAGCATCGATCCCGACCAGGCCAGCCAGGACGTGCGCGACGCCATCTCGGGCCTGCGCGCCGACCTGCCGCTAGAGATGGAAGAGCCGCTGCTGCGGAAGTTCGACCCGGACGACTTCCCCATCGTCTCGCTGGTGCTGTCTTCGGAGACCATGACCCCGGCCGAGCTGACGCTGCTCGCCGATCCCGGCATCACCCGCGAGCTGCGGGGGATGAACGGCGTGGCCCAGGTCAACGTCACCGGCGCGGTCGAGCGGGAGATCTCGGTGAACGTGCGGCCGGCCGACCTGCAGGCGGCCGGGCTCACCGTCGGCCAGGTGGTGCAGGCCGTCCAGTCGCAGAACCTGGCGGCGCCGGTGGGCCGCATCGAGGGGGACCTCACGGAGCAGGCGATCCGCCTGCGCGGCCGGCTGGAGACGCCGGAGGACTTCGCGCAGCTCGTGGTGAGCGCGCCCGGCGGCCGCCTCGTCCGGCTCGGCCAGGTGGCGAACGTCGTCGACGGCACGGCCGATCAGCGCTCGCTCGCCCAGTACAACGGCGAGGACGCGGTGGGCATCGACATCACCAAGTCCAAGGGCGCCAGCACCACCAGCGTCTCCGACCAGGTCCTGGCGCGGCTGGAAGGCATCCGCAAGACCCTGCCGCCCGGGGTGAAGCTGGACGTGGTGCGCAACGCCGGAGAGCGGGTGCGCCAGTCGGTGCTCAACGTCGAGCACGCGCTGGTCGAAGGGGCCATCCTGACCGTGCTGGTGGTCTTCCTGTTCCTCAACTCCTGGCGCTCGACGGTGATCACCGGCCTGGCCCTGCCGGTGAGCGTGCTCGCGTCCTTCATCGCGGTCTGGGCCTTCGGCTTCACCCTCAACACCATGTCGCTGCTGGGGCTCTCGCTCGCCATCGGCATCCTGATCGACGATGCCATCGTGGTCCGCGAGAACATCGTGCGCCACATCGAGATGGGGAAGGATCACTACCAGGCCTCCCGGGAGGGCACCGACGAGATCGGCCTGGCCGTGGCGGCGACCACCTTCTCGATCGTGGCGGTGTTCGTCCCGGTGGCGTTCATGTACGGGGTCGCGGGCCAGTGGTTCAAGCCGTTCGCGCTGACCATCGCCTGCGCCGTGCTGGTCTCGCTCTTCGTGTCCTTCTCGCTCGACCCGATGCTGTCGGCCTACTGGGCCGATCCCCAGACCGAGGGGCACGAGCGCAAGAACCCGCTGGCCCGGGCGCTGGACCGCTTCAACCAGTGGTTCGACCGCATGGCTGACCGCTATCAGGGCGTGATCGCCTGGGCGCTCGACCACCGGCTGGCCATGGTGGCACTGGCGAGCGGGACCATGCTCGTCGCCATGGCCATGGTCGGACTCGGGGTCG
>DASVAS010000061.1:0-104907 GCA_036376245.1 Thermoanaerobaculia bacterium
GCGGCGTGCGCACGCCGCCCGGCGCCCGGTGGACTACTCGACTCTCAACAGCCCCCAGATGCCGCCGTCGAAGTCGGTGGCGACATGGTTGCGGAAGAGGTAGTCGCCGATGATCGAGAACTTGCCACCGGCGCCGTTGCGGATCACGGCGTCGAAGTGGTTGGTGGGTCCGATCCCCATGCGGGCGCCTTCCCACATGGAGAAGCCGTTGGTCCCGATGCGGGTCGAATTCTCGATGTACGGCTCCTTGTCCCAGATATGGCCGTGCAGGTCGAAGACGATGTTGCGCGAGTGGCCGCCGGACTGGAGCAGCCGGAAGCGGATGGGCGTGCCCCGGCTGACCGAGAACACCGGCGTCTGCGGATCGCCGCCGACCTTGGAGTTGGACAGCACGTTGTACCAGGTGGTGAAGTCGTCGGTCGTGGGGAGCCGCCTTCCCGGCCCGTACTGCATGCGCTTCCACAGCGGCTCGCTGCGGTAGTTGAGGGCCTTCGCTCCCGAGTCCTCGGCGTCGTCGCCGCAGTCGAGGTTCTCGATCGGAGCGCCGTAGCCCGGAACGACGCCGCCGGTGGGATTGCCGCAGAGAGGCGTGATCTCCACGTCGGTCCGCATGTTGACGTCGTTCTGGAACTGCACCACGAACTCCCGGAAGCTCGCCTGCTGCCCCGGGTACGCGAACGGGTTGATGACGTCGGCCACGGCCCGCGAGGTGGCCAGCTCGGTCCAGGTGGCGCCCTCGGGCTCGATGATCAGCGAGCCGATGGCCCCCTTGCCGGGCTGCTCGATACGGTCGGCCGGGATCAGGTTCGTGGCGCCGAACTCGATCGGGGTGGCCGTGATCGTGCCGTCGTTGTTGATGGTGACGTCGCCGGCGTACCACTCGTAGGTGACGGACTGTCCCGGACCCGCCGTCTGGTTGGCGTTGCCGCCGACGTTGGCGCCGTCGTAGCGGCTGACGTCGTAGTAGACGAGCTGCGGGTGCAGGCCGACGGTGGTCGACGGCTTGATCTCGTTCTCGTTGAAGCCTTCGACCGTCATCGGCAGCGTGTTGAACGTGTTGAGGTCGAAGGGGGTGGCGGGCAGGCGGTTGCGCAGGGTCAGCTTGATGCACTCGCCGGCCCGGGCGCGCAGCACCAGCGGCTCGACGGGCACGGCCGGCAGCAGCCTGCCGCTGGCGTCGAGGTCGCTGGTGCGGACGAACAGGATGGCGGTGGGATCGAACAGCGGTCCGATGGCGCCGTCCGTCCGCGAGTTGTAGACCAGCCGGCCGCCGGGCAGGGCGTTGGCGGCGGTCACCGCCGTGACGTCGAGCAGCCGCACCGGAGCGTTCTTGGGGCACGAGAAGTCGAAGGCCCCGATGGCGCCGGGGTCGATGCCCGACCGGCCGTTGGGGTTCTCGGGCAGCGGCCGGAGGTCGCGCCGCGTGCCGGTGTAGGCCCGGAAGAGGCCCCACATGCCGTTCCACAGATCGTCCGTCGAGGAGCCGGCCGACCACATGCGGTCGACGTAGGCGCCCTGCGGGTTCTTGATGAGCTGGGGCACGATGAACTCGTAGTGCTCCGAGATGCCCATCATCTGGCTGTTCTTGTAGCCGGAGTTGGGCTCCGCCGGCTCGAACAGCCACTTGATGCCGTGGATGTTGAAGTTGTGCCCTTCTTCATGGGCGCCGACCAGGATGCGGATCTGCACGCGGTCGTTCTCATACGCCCGCAGCATCGGGGTGTAGGGATCGAAGTCGTTCAGGTCCGCGGTCAGCGGCTGGTAGAAGGACGGCTGGCCGTTGAGGGTGTCGTCCGCCCGCTTGATGGACGAGAAGGCGAACGAGAGGTCGCCCTGCTGGCCCGCGGCCTGGCCGTTGGTGAACGGGTCGCGGACGCGCAGCGCCACGGGCTCCTGGCGGTAGTTGACCGTCATGGTGCCCACCTCGGCGGCCGAGATCGCCTCGGGGCAGGGGGGCAGGTTGCCGTTGGGGCAGACGTCCGGCCGCGCCAGCAGCTTGGGGATGCCCACGTCCTCATGGCCCGCGGGGTTGACGGCCTTCGCAGGATCGTCGCAGCGGAATCCGCCAAACCCCGGATCGAACCTGCACTTGTTGCTGTCCTCCTCGTAGGCGAGCTGGAAGTCGGCGAACTCGATCATGAACTCGCGGTAGGACGGCTGATTGCGCGGCTCGATCACCGCCTGCCAGCTCGTCGGTCCGCCGTCGTGGCGGGTGCCGAGGATCTCGCTGGTCTCGTTGTGGTACCAGTAGGAGCCGGCCGGCTCGATCACCAGCCCGGAGTAGAGGCCCGCCTGCTGGTGGGTCGAGGGACCGAAGTGGTCGTGGGTGAAGACGGTGCGCAGCGTGCGGTCGTTGCCGGCGTTGTCGCGCACCGGGTCGGCGTACCAGCGCTGGACGGTGGTCTGGGCGCCGATCCAGTCCCCCTCGCCGTCGCCGTCGCGGTCGGGACCCTCGCCGAAGAAGGGGTGCTTCTCCGCCAGCGGGCAGGTGAACGTGCCGTTGCGCGGGTCGGCCGCCGCGCAGCCGTTCTGGGCCCGGATGGCGTCGATGCGCTCGCGCACCTCGCCGGGGGAGAGCGAGCCGTCCTCGTAGTTGAAGCCGTTGCCGGAGCCGTCCGAAGCCAGCACGTCGAACTTCACCAGGTGGATGTGCTGGCCCAGGATGTCCGTGGGTGTGCGCACCTGGAAGTCGTCGAGCATGTACTCGTGGGGCACCAGGTTGCTGAACCAGTACTCGATGCAGTCGCCGCTGTTGGCCCGCATGAAGAGGGGCTCCGGCGGCTTCGGCGGAGCGACGGCCGGGGTGATGTAGTCGGCGACGTCCTCCCACAGCGACTCGAAGCGCATCTGCGGGAAGTGCCAGCCCTTCTTGTTGATCACCACGTCGGTCTCGATGGCCGCGCCCTTGATGGTGCGGGAGAGCGGGATCGGCGTGCCGTTGGCGTCGATGCAGGGATCGGCGATCGGCGCGCCGCGCACCGCCGGACGGCCGTTGGTGATGAACTTCACCGCCGTGGTGCCGTCGCAGGTGCCGTTGGGCAGGCAGGTGGAGTGCTGCCGCGTGGCGTGGAAATTCATTGCCGCCACCTCCGTCGCCGTGCCGGTCTCGGGGATCGGCTGGGCCGTGGCGGTCAGCAGCTTCTTGTGGAAGTCGAGCGGCGTGTGGGCCTCCACGAAGGTGCCGGCGGTGATGATGTGGCGGGGCAGGCCGCCGTCGTCGATCGTGTCCAGGGGCGGATTCGGCGGCCGGTGGCCGGCCTTGCCGGGGACGAAGAACGGGTAGCCGGGGTTGCCGGTCCCCGCGACCTGCACCTGGCCGCTGACGATGGAGACCGTGGCGCCCGGCCTGGGAGCCATCGGCTGGTTGGGCAGCGGCACCACGGCGGGGATGGGCGTGCCGGCGGCGATCTCACCGTCCGGCAGGGCCCGCGAGCCCGGGGCCGGCCGGCCGTTGGCGTCGAGCTGCGTCCCTTCCTCGAACACGTCGTGCACCCGCCACAGCGCCCACATGCCCTGGGCGAAGTGCGGATAGAAGTGGCAGTGGAAGATGGAGTCGCCCGGCGTCAGGTTGAGGTTGCCGCTGCCTTCATAGGCGATCTCCGTGGTGAAGGACGAGCCGGGGCCGAGGGCCTGGCTGTCCAGGTAGCTCGACTTGTCGCTGTCGGGCGAGAAGAGCCACTGATGGGCGTGCAGGTGGTGGATGTGGTGCTCTTTCGAGCCCGCGTGCAGGACGCGGAACTTGGTGTGGTCCTGCAGGTAGGAGTGATAGACGTTCGAAGGATCGTCGGGATAGAAAGCTTTTGTGGCCTTGGGGCCCGGCGTCGGCGCGCAGTTGGTGCCGTTGCGGACGTCGGAGACCGTGCACGGCGAGCTCGCCGGCACGTCCACCACCATGGCCGGATCGCCGACCGCCCAGGAGGTGAGGAAGAACTCCTCGTACTTGCACTCGGGGCAGTTCCACATCGGCCCCACCCCGATCCGGTTGGCGAAGATCTCGGCGCCGGCGCCGCCGGTGCCGTAGTTGAAGGCGAAACCGTCGCGCACGCTGTGCAGCGTGTGCTTGAACTGCGTCTGGTTGAACACCGGGAACGCCTGAACCGCGCCGATCTCGTCGTGATAGATGATCGTGAACTCGCGGAACGGCTCGAAGCGCCGCGGATAGGTGTAGATGTTGGCCGGGAACGCCGTGCTCGCGAACTCGTAGTTGCTCTGCGGGCCGGCGATGATGGCCGTCAGATCACTGTGCATGATCCGGTTGTTCTGCAGCATGTTGAGGACCGGCGTGCCGGCGCGGGGATGGCCGACCGGGTAGAGCGCCTCATAGTTGAGGATGCGCTGGCCCGTGGCGGTGTAGCCCGTGGTGGCGTAGTCGAGGTCCTGCCGCGTCGTCTGGCTGCGGTACCAGCGCGAGCCGGCGGGCTCCACGATCACCGCCCCGAACAGGCCGGCGTTGACCTGTCCCCCGTCCCCTTCGCCCCCGGCCGGCGCCCCCATGCTGCGGAGGACGTGCTCGCCTTCACGCTCCGCGTAGAGCTGGTAGATCACCTTCTGCGCGATGTTGGCGAGCCCGGTGGGATTGCGGCCCACGTAGGAGCCGTCGTCGATGTTGATGAGATTCAATTGCATGCCGACCACGTGGATCGACGCCCAGCGCGTGGCCGACTGATCCTGGTCGCGCCGGGTGGAGGCCAGGAAGTTCTGGAACTCGATGCGCAGGCAGTCGCCCACGTTCATGCGCAGCACGATCGGCCGCGGCCGCTTGTCCGACCGCAGCTTCACGTTGCCGGGGGAGAGGACGGTGCCGCTGATCGGCACCACGTCGCGCTTCAGGGCGTACATCATGCCCTGGGGCTGGACAGCCCCGAGACGGTTCCAGAAGAAAACCTGATCGAAGGCCACGACCTCCGCCGTCAGCGTGCGGGTGCAGGTCTGGCCCATAGCGCCGGCCGGCAGGCCCAGGACGGCGGCCACAGCCAGGGCTGCCGTAAGCCACCCGATCCGGCGAACGAAACGGGATGATGTAGGTAGGTGCATCGCGTTCTCCTCCTTCCACCGTCCGCGTGCCGGAGCAGAGGACCGGCGGGGACGGCGGGAAACTTGAATCGCAACTGCGAGAACTACTTATGGCGAGGACCCGAAGGCCCGATTTCAAGGCTTGATGAACTGCGGGGATTTTGGGGGGCGGGGCGCGGTCTCACCACATCCATTGGAACGGGGGAGCTTCCTTCGACGGGTGGCACGGAAAACCACCTGTCGAGGCGGGGCTCGCCAACCTCTGCGGGCGTCGCCCGGCGGCGGGTTTCGGCGCACCATGAGACCTGGCAGACGACAGGAGGAGAACCGCCATGACCGAGCTTCGCGTCCTTGACCTGATGACCCCGACCGTCGTGACCGTCCGTCCCGACGACAGCATCGCCATGGCCTACCAGCTCATGGTCGACCACCGCTTCCGCCACCTCGTGGTGGTCGACGCGGAGGGCGATCTCGTCGGGCTGCTCACCCACCGCGACCTCCTGCGCCACTCCCTGGCGGAGCGCTCGGACCTGCCGCCGAGCTTCCAGCGCACCCTGATGAAGCGGATCCGCGTCGAGGAGGTCATGACCTCGGAGGTGGAGACCGCCGAGCCGGACCAGTTGCTCGCGGAGGCGGCGCAGGTCATGTTCGAAAACAAGTACGGCTGCCTTCCCGTGGTCGAGGGCTCGCGGGTGTTGGGGATCCTCACGGAGTCCGACTTCGTCCGTTTCTTCGCCCTGATCTCCGAGCGGAGGCCGGTGCTGGAAGCGGTGGGAGGACGACGATGAAAAGCCTCATGGCGGTCGGAATCCTGGTCTCTCTCGCGGCGCTCGCGGCGAGCGGGCCGCGGCAGGGGCCGTCCGGAGAGCGCGTCGAGAACGGCCGGCGGCTCTATGCGGTGTATTGCGCGAGCTGCCACGGCCGGGCGGGGCGGGGGGACGGGCCGGTGGCCGGAGACCTCAAGGTGGCGCCGGTCGACCTGACGCGGCTCGCCGAGCGCGACGAGGGGCGCTTCCCCCGCGACCGGGTCCACCAGTCCATCGACGGCCGGCTGAAGACGCGGGGCCACGGCACCTCCGAGATGCCGGTCTGGGGCGCCACCTTCCAGGTCTCGGGGAGCGATCACGACCAGGAGCGCGAGGTGCGCGAGAGGATCCTCGACCTGCTCAGCTACCTGGAGTCGATCCAGCGCCAGGAGTAGGCGTTCCGCCGGGAGGACCACCATGGCCACCGCTGTCCGCGAGCGCGAAGCGATCCCCGCGGCGGCGCCGGCCGGCGAGCCGGTGTTCCGCGCCCGCGGCCTCGCCAAGACCTACCGCATGGGCGAGGTCGAGGTGCCGGCGCTGCAGGCGGTGGATCTCGACCTCGCGGCGGGGGAGTTCGTGGTGCTGCTGGGACCTTCGGGAAGCGGCAAGTCGACCCTCCTCAACATCCTGGGCGGGCTCGACGCCCCGACCTCCGGCAGCGTCCGCTTCCTCGACCACGAGCTGACCCGGGCCGACGAGGAGGAGCTGACCCGCTACCGGCGCGAGCACGTGGGCTTCGTGTTCCAGTTCTACAACCTGATCCCGAGCCTCACGGCGCGCGAGAACGTCGAGCTGGTCACCGAGCTCTCCGAGCGTCCCATGGACCCGGCGGAGGCCCTCCGCCTGGTCGGTCTCGGCGAGCGGCTCGACCACTTCCCGGCCCAGCTCTCCGGCGGCGAGCAGCAGCGCGTGGCGATCGCCCGCGCCGTGGCCAAGCGCCCGGACGTGCTGCTCTGCGACGAGCCCACCGGCGCGCTCGACTTCGAGACCGGCAAGCTCGTCCTGGAGGTCCTCGAGCGCGTCAACCGCGAGCTGGGGACGACGACGGTGATCATCACCCACAACGCCGCCATCGCCGGCATGGCCGACCGGGTGCTCCGGCTGCGCAGCGGGCGCATCGTGGAAGAGCGCCGCAACGCCGCGCGCGCCGCGCCCGCCGACCTCGAATGGTGAGCCGCCATGAGCCCGCTCGACCGCAAGCTGCTGCGCGACCTCGCCCACCTGTGGGGGCAGATGACCGCCGTCGCGCTGGTGGTGACCTGCGGCGTCGGCATGTTCGTGACGCTGCGCAGCATGCACCGCTATCTGCAGAAGACGCAGGCGGGCTATTACGAGCAGTACCGCTTCGCGGAGGTGTTCGCCCAGCTCAAGCGCGCGCCGCTGCCGGTCGCGTCGAGGATCGCGGCGCTGCCGGAGGTCGCCGCCGCCGAGCCGCGCATCGTGATGGACGTGCTGCTCGACGTCCCCGGGCTGCCCGAGCCGGCCACCGGCCGGCTGGTCTCGATCCCGCGGGACCGCCGTCCCGCCCTCAACGACCTCCACCTGCGGCGCGGGCGCTGGATCGCCGGCCGCGACGAGGCGCTGGTGAGCGAGGCGTTCGCCCGCGCCAACCGTCTGGAGATCGGCGACACCGTGGGCGCGGTGATCCACGGCCGCTGGCAGCGGCTGCGCATCGTCGGGCTGGCGCTGTCGCCCGAGTACATCTACGAGATCCGCGGCGCGGGCGACGTCTTCCCGGACAACCACCGTTTCGGCGTGATCTGGATGGCCTACGGCGATCTGGCCGCCGCCTTCGACCTCGAAGGGGCCTTCAACGACCTCGTGTTGACCCTCGCCCCCGGAGCTTCGGAGAGCGCGGTGCTCGGCCGGCTCGACCGCGAGCTGGCGCGCTACGGCGGGGTCGGCGCCTACGGCCGGGAGGACCACGTGTCGCACCGCTTCGTCAGCGACGAGATCGCCGAGACGCGGGTGACGAGCGTCGTCATCCCGGCGATCTTCCTCGGCGTGACGGCCTTTCTCCTCCACATCGTGATGTCCCGGCTGGTCGCCACGCAGCGGGACCAGATCGCCGTCCTCAAGGCCTTCGGCTACAGCGACTCGGCGGTGGGCGGGCACTTTCTGAAGCTCGCCCTGGCGCCGGCCCTGGCGGGCGCGGCGGCGGGCTCGGCGGTCGGCCTGTGGTTCGCGGTGGGGCTGGCGCGGGTCTATGCCCGCTTCTACCAGTTCCCCGTGCTGCGCTATGAGCCGGAGCCGGGGATCGTGGGGCTGGCGGTGCTCATCGGCGGCGGCGCGGCCCTCTTCGGCGCCTGGGACGCCGCGCGCCGGGCGATGGCGCTGCCGCCCGCCGAGGCCATGCGGCCCGAGGCGCCCGCCCGCTTCCACAAGGGCTGGCTGGAACGCCTGGCCGGCCCCGGGCTCGCCTCGCCCGAGACGCGGATCCTGCTGCGCAACCTCGAGCGGCGGCCGTGGAAGTCGCTGCTCTCCGTCCTCGGCGTGGCGCTGGCGGGGGCGATCGTGGTCCTCGGCTGGTATGCCTTCGACGCCATCCAGTACATGAAGAACGTGCAGTTCCGCGCGGTGCAGCGGGAGGACGTCACCGTCGTCCTGCGCGAGCCGTCGTCGTCGGCGGTCCGCCACGCGCTCGCCGGCCTGCCCGGCGTGCTGCGCGTCGAGCCCTTCCGGATGGTGGCGGCGCGTCTCCGCAACGGCCATCGCAGCTACCGCACGACTCTCCAGGGGATCGATCCCCGCGGCGAGCTGCGGCGCGTCGTGGACCGCGGGTTCCGCCGCCACGACCTGCCGCCCGACGGGGTCCTGCTGACCGCCCGTCTCGCGGAGCGGCTCGACGTCCGCCCCGGCGACCGGCTGACGGTCGAGGTCCTCGAAGGCGCGCGGCCGGTCCGCGAGGTCATGGTGGCCGGCGTCGCCGACGAGATGATCGGGATGTCGGCCTATCTGGAGCTGGGAGATCTGAACCGGTTGATGCGCGAGGGCGGGACGGTCTCCGGCGCCTGGCTGGCGGTCGATCCGCCCGCCCGCGACGACCTCTACGCCCGCCTCAAGCGGCTGCCGGCGGTGGCCGGGGTCGGGGTGCGCGAGGCGGCTCTCCGCGGCTTCGAATCGACGATCGCCGAGAGCTTCCGCCTCTCGATCTCCACCCTCATCGGCTTCGCCTGCGTCATCTCCTTCGGCGTGATCTACAACGGCGCGCGCATCGCCCTGTCCGAACGCGGGCGGGAGCTGGCGAGCCTGCGCATCCTGGGCTTCTCGCGCGCCGAGGTGGCGTCGATGCTGCTCGGCGAGCAGGCCCTGCTGACGCTCGCCGCGCTGCCGCTGGGCGCCTCGCTCGGCTTCGCGGTCTGCGCGCTCCTGGCGTTCCGCTTCGAGAGCGACCTGTTCCGCCTGCCGCTGGCGGTGAGCGCCCAGACCTATCTCTATGCCTTCCTCACGGTGGCGGCCTCGGCCCTGGCCTCCGGGCTGGCGGTGCGCCGCCGCCTGGACCGCCTCGACCTGGTGGAAGTGCTGAAGACCCGGGAGTAAGCCGTCATGAAACTCTCACCGAAACGCCTCGTCCTGTTCCTCGCCCTGTTCGCCCTCGTGGCCTTTACCGGCGTCAGCCTGCGCCCGCGGCCGGTGGCGGTCGAGACGGCGCGCGCCGTCCGCGGCCCCTTGCGCGTCACCGTCGACGAAGAAGGGGAGGTGCGGGTGCGGCACCGCTACGTCCTCAGCGCGCCGGTGGCCGGCCGGCTGGAACGCATCGGCCTCGACCAGGGGGACGCCGTGAAGGCGGGACAGGTGGTGGCGCGTCTCGATCCCGCGCCGCTCGACGCGCGGGGGCGCGAGCAGGCGGAAGCCCGCCTGGCCGCGGCCCAGGCGGCGAAGCGGGAGGCCGCGGCGGGCGTGGGCCATGAGCGCGCGGCCCTCGCCGAAGCCAGGCGCCGGCTCGCCCGCGCCGAACGCCTCGCGGCCGAGAAGGTCATCCCGGCCGAAGAGCTGGACTCGGCCCGCACCGCCGCCCGCACCGCGGAGAGCGACCTGGAGGCGGCGGCGTTCCGCGACCGCGCCGCCGCCCACGAGGTCGAGAGCGCCCGCGCGGCGCTGCTGGACTCGCGGCCCGGCGGCCCGGCGGGCGGCAAGGCGGTCGAGCTCCGCTCGCCGGTGGCGGGAAACGTGCTGCGGATCTGCCAGGAGTGCGAGAAGGTGGTGCCGGCCGGCGCCGAGCTGGTCGAGGTCGGCGATCCCCGCGACCTCGAGGTGGTGGTGGACGTGCTGTCGAGCGACGCCGTGAAGATCCGGCCCGGCGCGCTCATGCTGCTCGATCCGGGAGAAGGCGCGGAGGTTGGCGGCGGGGGAGAGCTGCGGGCGCGGGTGCGGGTGGTCCAGCCCTCCGGCTTCACCAAGGTCTCGCCGCTCGGCGTCGAGGAGCAAAGGGTCGACGTCGTCGGCGACCTCGTCGATCCGCCCGGGCGCCTCGGGGACCGCTACCGGGTCGAGGCCAGGATCGTGCTCTGGGAAGGCCGGGAGACCCTCAAGGTCCCGGCCGGAGCCCTGTTCCGCGGTCCCGCCGGCTGGGCCGTCTTCACCGTCGAGGAGGGCCGCGCCCGCCTGCGCGCCGTGAAGGCCGGCCACCGCAACCCCGACGAGGCGGAGATCCTGGCGGGGCTGGAGCCCGGCGCGGTCGTCGTCCTGCACCCGAGCGACGCCGTCGCGGACGGGGTACGGGTCCAGGAGATCGCGACGTCCCGATCCAGATAGACTGATCTCCGTCGACGATCGCAGCGGCGTTCAATGTTTCTCTGTATAATCCAGTGTAGAGACATGGGGTAGAGGTACGGAATCGTTGTGGGCGCCCCGCATGAGCAAAGCTCCGGCCTTTAGCGAAGCCCGGTATCGGGCCCTGTTCGAAAACCCTGTCATCGGCATCCGGATCTCCTCGGTGGAAGAGGGTGGGCGGGTCGTGGAGGCGAACCAGGCTTTTCGGGAGATGCTGGGGTATTCCGAAGAGGAGCTGCGGGAGCGGACCGTCTTCGACATCACGCACCCGGAGGACAAGCCGCGCAGCCGGGAGCTCTTCGCCGAGATCACGGCGGGCGAGCGCGATTCTTACCAGTTCGAGAAGCGTTTTCTCCGCAAGGACGGCTCCGTCTTCTGGGGGCTTCTGACGGTCTACCCGCTCCGGGACGAGGAGGACCGCGTCACCCACCACATCGGACTGGTGGAGGACGTCTCTGAGAGCCGGAGGACCAAGGAGGCGCTGCAGGAGAGCACGGAGCGCCTGCGGGCGGTCCTCAACGCCGCCGTGGACGGCATCGTGCTCATCGACACGGCCGGGATCATCCGGCTGGTCAATCCTGCCGTCCAGAAGATGTTCGGCTATCCGGCGAAGGATCTGCTGGGGCAGAACGTCAAGATCCTCATGCCGGCGCCCTGGCGGGAGGAGCATGACGGCTACCTCTCGCGCTATCTGGCGACCGGCGAGGCGCGGATCATCGGCATCGGCCGGCAGGTCGAGGGCCGGCGGCGCGACGGCTCGACGTTCCCCCTGGACCTCGCGGTCAGCGAGGTCCGCCATGGGGACGAGCTCCTCTTCCTGGGCACGCTGCGCGACATCAGCGAGCGCGTCCGGCTGGAAGGCGAGATCCGCCAGGCCCAGAAGATGGAGGCTATCGGGCGCCTGGCCGGCGGCGTGGCGCACGACTTCAACACCCTGCTCGGCACCATCCGCGGCTACAGCGAGATGCTGCTCAGCGCGCTGCCGCCGGAGGAGGTCCTGCGCCGCCACGTCGAGCAGATCCACCGCGCCGCCCTGCGGGGCGCGCAGCTGACGCGGCAGCTCCTCACCTTCAGCCGGCGCCAGGAGATCCGGGCCCAGGCGGTGGATCTGTGCAAGCTGCTCGACGACGTGGACGTCATGCTCGAGCGCCTCATCGGCGAGGACCTCCGGCTGGTCCGGGAGATCGAGCCGGGGCCCTGCCAGGTGTGGGGAGATCCCGGCGAGCTTCACCAGGTGATCCTCAACCTGGTGGTCAACGCCTGCGACGCCATGCCTTCGGGCGGCACCCTGACCCTCCGCCTGCACGGTCTCGACGCGGACCAGGAGATCGCGGTGGAGGGGGGGCGGCTCTCTCCGGGGCCGTACATGGTCCTCCAGGTGGCGGACGACGGCGTCGGCATGGACGAGGCGACCCACGCGAGGATCTTCGAGCCGTTCTTCACCACCAAGGAGCCGGGCAAGGGCACGGGCCTGGGGCTCTCCACGGTCCACGCCATCGTCCGGCGGAGCCTCGGCGGGATCGCGGTCGAGAGCCGCCCCGGGGAGGGCGCCACGTTCCGGGTCTATCTCCCCCGCGTCGGCGAAGCCGCCCTCCCGGAGGCCGAGCCCGCCTCCCAGCTGGAGGAAGCCGCGGCCGCCGGAGCCTTGGAAGCGGGCTGCGAAACGATCCTCCTGGTGGAGGACGACGACATGTTCCGCGGGCTGCTGCGGCAGGTGCTGGAAAGCCAGGGCTACAAGGTGCTCGCGGCCGAGAACCCGGCGGCGGCCCAGGAGGTCGCGGCGGCGCACGGCCAGGGCGTCCATCTCCTGCTGAGCGACATGGTGATGCCCGGCGGCACCGGCGCCGACCTCGCGCGCGTGCTCGGCGACCGGTACCCCGGGATGAAGGTCGTCCTGATGTCCGGCTACACCGACGACGCCCTGGCGAGCCGGGCGGCCGACACGACCGTCGCCGACGCCTTCCTGGAGAAGCCCTTCGCTACGCAGGATCTTCTGCGTCTGATCCGGAGTCTCCTGAGCGAATAGGGAGAGAGAGATCGAAGGTGGGCCTGCCGCCGCGGTTGCTGGCGCGCAGCGAGCCGCCGAGGGTCCGCGTCAGCTCGTTCGCCAGCGGCAGCGCCAGGCTGCGGCCGCCGCGCCGCCGGGAGGCGCGGGCACCGGCGTCGAACGGCTCGAAGAGGGTCGGGAGCGCCGTCTCCGGAAAGGGCGGTCCGTCCGAAGAGAGGACGACGCGGAGATCTCCGTCGCTGGCGTCGAGCCGGAAGAAGACCTCGGACTCGGCATGGCTCACGACGGCGCCGAGAAGCAGGGTCAGGACCTGCCGCAGGTGGCCCGGGTCGCCGTGGAGGAGCCGGGGAAGGGCGGGATCCAGCGAGTCCTCGATGACGATCCCGCGTTCCCATGCCCAGGGGCGCACGGTCTCCTTGACCTGCTCGACCAGCGGCTCCAGGGCGACCTCTGTGGGCCGGCCCTGGGCTCTGCCGCCCAGCAGGCGAGACAGCTCGGCCACATCGCCGACCAGGGCCTGGATGTCCTGGACCACCTCCTGGACGTTGGCGGCGTAACGCTTCTCCTGGTCGCCGAGGTTGGCCGCGGCCAGGAGCTCGGCCAGCATCCGGAGGCTGGCGAGAGGGGTCCGCAGCTCATGGGTGAAGGCCGAGAGGAAGCGTGTCCACTGTTCCGGGGTCTGTAGATAGCTTGGGTTGGTCATGGAAGCCTTGGTCCCCGATCCGGGGATGACGTCGCAGAATCATCCCCCCACCCAGGAAGCGACGCAAGCCTTCGGCGGGTGGGCGTCCGCCACCCCGCTGGGTAGGCCGGGGTGGGGACGGCGCGGGCGGGAATTAAACCTTCCCGCGGGTGGTTCGTTGGGGACTGGAGGATCAACTCGCATGGTGCTCGGCATTCTGGGTGGCATGGGGCCGCTGGCTTCCGCGGAGTTCCTCGACACCATCTACAAGCTCAACATCACCGGACCTGAGCAGACCGCTCCGGTCTGTCTGCTCCATTCCGATCCCACCTTCCCCGATCGTACGAAGGCGATCTTGAGTGGCGATGTGCGTGAGCTGACCCGGCGGCTGGAGAACGCTCTGGAGCGGCTGGCGGCGGCCGGAGCCGATCGCATCGTGATCGCTTGTATCACCGTCCATCACGTCCTGCCGGAGCTGCCGGACGAGCTGCGGGCGCGGGTGATCTCTCTGCTCGATCTGGTGATCGAAGAAGTGCTGCGCTCACCCCGTCCCCTGCTCCTGCTGGCGACGGACGGCACGCTCGCCGCGGGCGTGTTCGAACGGCAGGAGAGATGGGGCCTGATCGCGCCGCAGGTGGGTTTTCTGGACGCCGCGGATCAGCGGACGCTGCATGATTGGATTTATCGTCTCAAAGAGAGACATCATCCTCGGGAATGTATGGAATGGCTCGATTCCCTGCCGGCGAAATACGGAAAGGAAGGATTTATCTTCGGCTGTACCGAGCTGCACATCGTTCACAAGTATTTCGAACGAGACGCTCGCCGCTTTGATCGCCGAGCGATCGATCCGCTGCTGATCGCCGCCCGCGAATGGAGAAGATTTGCGGCAGCGAGCGGCTTAGATAAATCATAAATTATACCGAGAGCGCAGGGGCGGCTGAGGTTGCATGCCAAATTCGGCATACCTTGCAGGACCCGTTTTCCCGCTTTTGGAGCATCGCAGCACCAATAGTCGCAGCACACAATAGTCGGCCAGAAGCGTTTCAGTTCCGTGGCGGACGGCGGGAGCGGAAGCTCGCGCTGGGAATGGATTGTATGCAGACGTTCTGGGTCGTCACAGCGAGCTTCTCGGCCGCGGCGGCCTCTATGCCCGCCGCTGCAGCATGCAGTTCGCCGATCGGTCTGAACATTACGAGTAGCAGGAGGGTGACGCCGGAGATCCTCTGGCGTTCGACCAGAAAGCCAGCGCCGTCGCCGCGCGGACATGCGAAAGGAGAGCACTTCCTCCTCCCCACTTCTACGTTATAGCGGACCCGGAGGCTTGCGGCAAGCCCCGGGTCGCCCCGCAGAATCCTCGGCCGATGCGGCGGATAGGGACGCACCAAGGAGGAAGCGGATGGGCTGCTACGTGTTGGATTTCCAGGAGATCGACCAGACGCGGGTCGCCCTCGTCGGCGGCAAGGGCGCGCACCTGGGGGAGCTTTCGCGGATCGAAGGCCTCCGCGTGCCGGCTGGCTTTTGCGTGACGACGGACGCCTTCCAAAGGATCATGGCGGAAGCGCCGTCGATCGACGATCGGCTCGATCGGCTGTCGCGCCTGAAGCCGGACGACCGCGACGCGATCCGCGAGCTCAGCGGGGAGATCCGCCGGACCCTCGAAGGGATCGCCATCCCCGACGATCTGGCGGCGGCGATCACCCGCCCGCTCGCCCGGCTCGGCGAGCAAGCCGCCTACGCCGTCCGGTCCAGCGCGACGGCGGAGGATCTGCCGACGGCCTCCTTCGCGGGCCAGCAGGACACGTACCTGAACGTCGTGGGGCCGGCGGCGATCCTCCAGCACGTCAGCCGGTGCTGGGCCTCGCTCTTCACCGAGCGGGCCGTGACCTACCGCCTGCGGAACGGCTTCGACCACCGGAAGGTCCACATGGCCGTGGTCGTGCAGCGGATGGTCTTCCCGCGGGCGTCCGGCATCCTGTTCACGGCCGACCCCGTCACCGGCAACCGGAAGGTCGCCTCCGTGGAGGCCGTCTTCGGCCTCGGCGAGGCCCTGGTTTCCGGCCTGGTGAACGCGGACGTCTACAAGGTGCGGGACGGCCAGGTAATCGCCAATACGAAACGCCAGGAGCAGCCGGCGCTGGCGGAGAGCCAGATCGTGCGGCTCGCGCAACTGGGCCGGCGGATCGAAGCACACTTCGGCAGTCCCCAGGACATCGAGTGGTGTCTCGTCGACGATGACTTCCAGATCGTCCAGAGCCGGCCGATCACCACGCTCTTCCCTATTCCCGAAGCCGGTGACGGGGAGAACCACGTCTACGTGTCGGTCGGCCATCAGCAGATGATGACCGACCCCATGAAGCCCCTGGGGCTGTCCGTCTGGCAGTTGACGACCCCGCGGCCCATGGCCGAGGCCGCCGGGAGGCTGTTCGTCGACGTCACCCAGGCCCTGGCAACGCCCGCGAGCCGCGCAGGCCTCCTGGGTCTCCTGGGGAAGTCCGATCCGCTGATCGGGGACGCGTTGCAGACCGTCCTCGACCGCGGCGACTTCCTCCCGTCGTTTCCGGACGCGAGTCCCGCTTGGACACCGCCCGGCGGCGGGTCTGCCTCGATCGAGACCGATCCGGCCCTCGTCACCGAGCTCGTCGAGCGCAGCCAGGCTTCCATCGCCGAGGCGAAGCGCGACATCCGGACGAAGTCCGGGTCGGCGTTGTTCGACTTCATCCTGGCGGACATCCAGGAGCGCAAGCGGATCCAGTTCGATCCGCGGAGCCTGCAGGTGGTCATGGCGGGGATGGAGGCCGCGTGGTGGCTCAACGAGCATCTGGAGGCGTGGCTGGGCGAGAAGAACGCGGCCGACACGCTCACGCAGTCGGCCCCCGACAACGTTACGTCGGAGATGGGGCTCGCGCTCCTGGACGTCGCGGACGTGATCCGCCCGCACCGGCAAGTGGTGGCGTTTCTGCGGCACGTCGAGGACGAGGGCTTCCTGGACGAGCTCCCCAGGCTCGCGGGCGGGCAGGAGGCGCGAGACGCCATCCAGGCCTGGCTCGACAAGTACGGCATGCGCTGCGTCGGCGAGATCGACATCACGAGGCCACGATGGAGCGAACGCCCCACCACGCTCTTGCCCCTGATCCTCAGCAACGTCAAGAGCTTCGAGCCGGGCGAAGGTCCACGGCGCTTCGAGCAAGGGCGGCAGGAGGCCTGGAAGAAGGAACAGGAAGTCCTGGAGCGGCTGCGAGCCCTGCCGGACGGCGAGCAGAAGGCCGAAGAGACCAGGCGGAAGATCGACCGCGTCCGAGCCTTCGCCGGGTACCGGGAGTATCCGAAGTACCACATGGTCAGCTGCTACTTCGTCTACAAGCAGGCCTTGCTGGAAGAGGCCGAGCGCCTGGTGCGGGCCCGCGTGCTTCGTGAGAAGGAAGACATCTTCTATCTCAGATTCCAGGAGCTCCACGACGTCGTGCGCACAAACCAGGTGGATGACCAGCTCATCCGCCAGCGCAAGGAGGCGTTCCGGTCGTATCAAGCGCTCACGCCGCCCCGGGTGCTCACGTCGGACGGCGAGGCCGTCGCCGGGTCGTACCGGCGCGAGAGTGTGCCGGCCGGCGCGCTGGTCGGCCTGCCGGTTTCCGCCGGGACCATCGAGGGGCGGGCCCGCGTCATCCTCGACATGGCGGAGGCCGATCTCGAAGCGGGCGACATCCTGGTCACCGCCTACACGGACCCCAGCTGGACGCCCCTGTTCGTCGCCATCAAGGGCCTGGTGACGGAGGTGGGGGGCCTGATGACCCATGGCGCGGTGATCGCACGGGAGTACGGCTTGCCGGCCGTCGTGGGGGTGGAGCATGCCACCCGGCTGATCCGGGATGGACAGCGGATCCGCGTGCATGGAACGGACGGGTACGTCGAGATCCTGCCCTAGCCGGGCAAGTCGATCGTGACTTATCGGGGCGAGTAGTCGCTCAACAGAGGAGGCGTACCGGTTGGGTCCTCCAGCAAACGGAGGGCGGCTTCGATGACCGCGAGTTGGCGTGCAGGGTCGTTCGGCTGATCCAATGGGTAGCCGTGGCGGAAGGGAACGAACAAGGCCCGGGGAGGCCGCACGGCCTCTCCCACCTCCCGCAGCAGGAGGAGAGTGACGGTGGAGATCCCCTGGCGTTCGAGCTCGGCGCTGATCAGACTCACGGTCTGATTGCACATCGGTCAGACGGGGACGAGGAGGGCGACGTCCACGCCGTCCTCGCGCAGCCGGCGGGCCGCCTCGGGAGCGTGGTCCCGGATCAGCCGGCCCGGCGCGGTGATCGATCCCATGAACGAGAGGTGGCGGTGGTTGACCGAGCCGACGCGGCCGGCGGCGGCCAGCTCGCGGACGCGATCGATCGGGAAGGCGAGGTTCGGATCGCTGTCCATCCCCGTGTGGTCGAAGCTCTCGCTATGGTGGGCGTCGCGGAGAGCGGAGACGTCCACGTCCGCCGGGATCTCCCGGAAGCTGCCGTCGCCGCCCGTGAGGTTGGCCTGGAAGCGTTCCTGGCCCGGCAGGATGAAGCCGGCGCTGGAGACCAGGGCCAGCCGGCTCTCGCGGAGCGGCTTGCGCAACGGCGTCCACGGCACCGGATCGATCCGCCGCCAGGGATAGGCCTTCAGGAACAGGCGGATCTTCAGGTTGAATTCGTCGAACGATCCCATGACCGGATACCTTTCTTGGCGTCTCTCCTGCGAAGCTCTCGACAATACACTGTACCCAGGTCTTTCGCCATCATTCCGGAAGTCATCCAGGGAGGATACGAAATAGCAAGAGTCGCGGAGCGGAGCCGGCAGAGAGATCCGACCGATCCGACGGATCGCACGGACAACGCCGCGACGCCCGCTTGCCCGGCTTGTGGCAAGGGCATGGTGCTGCGCACTGCACGCACGGGAGCCTTGGCGGGAACTCGGTTCTGGGGGTGCGTGGCCTACCCGCGGTGCACGGGAGCTCGGCCGCTCGCGTGAAGCCTGAACCGCCGCCCGGGCAGGTGGGGCACGGCCCACCCGGCGGCGCATTGCGCAGGAGAGCCTTTCCGCTCAATCTGAAACTGCGGAAAGGAGCTCTCGCCATGGCACGCGCACGTCTTTTCCTCTTCCTCGTCTTTCTCGCCGCGCTGCTGACCCCGAGCGAGCTCGGAGGACAAGCATCGCCGGCTTCGAAACAGTTCGAGGTCGCTCCGCCGCGGACCTCGCCGTGGCCTTCGGCCACTCACCATCACTGGGGGCCCGCCGTCGTGGAGCTCGGCTCTGCCGGTTTCGCCTCTTCCTGGGCGACCTACTTCACCACGACCGATCCCCACGACTACGACCGACTCAGCGACAGCGTCACGGGGAAGTGGCTGAGCCCGGAGGGAGCGCCCGGCAGCCTCTTCCTCGCCAGCACCGAGGTGGGATCGCCCGGTGGGGTAGGGGAGCCGAGCCTGGCGCGGATCGGCGCGGACCGCTTCGTGGCCGTGATGTGCCAGTACCGGGATCTCGGGTCGGACATCTGGTTCCGCCGCTTCGACGCCCACCACGCCCTCGATGAGGAATCCCGCGTGCTGGGCGACATCCCGGATTTCCGCCTCGACTGCGGGCCTTCCGTGGCCTCCAACGACGCCGGCCGGTTCGTGATCGCCTGGATCCGGGTCGTCGACCAGTGGTCGGAGCGGGCCGCCTGGAGGCCCATGGCCCAGGTGTTCGACGCGGACGGCGAGCCCGTCACGCCGGAGATCGAGGTCAGCCCGCCCTCGCCTGGCACCCAGGAGACCCGGCCCGCGGTGGGCATCGACGCCGACGGCAACTTCACCGTGCTCTGGCAGAGCTACGGTCATACGTCGGGAGCCGGCACGCCCCCCGGAACCTGGGGCCAGCGCTTCGACCCGAATGGCAACCTGTTGGGGGAGCGCTTCCGCGTCGGCGGGACGCCGGGGATCGGCGGCATAGCCATGACCATGGCGCCCTCCGGCGGCTTCGTCGCTTCCTGGGGAGAGCGCGCGGCGGCGGGAAGGACGGCGCGGCGCATGCGGCGCTTCTTGCGGACCGGCCAGGGGGTGGGACTCCTGCTCTCCATCCCGGGTGACGTCCGGCAGACCTGGGAACCTTCCCTGGACCGTGACCGCTACGGCAACGTGGCCCTGTTCTGGATCGAGGGCCGGAGGGCGGCGCTGGCGCTTTTCAACAAGGATCTGATCCGGCAGGGGCCGATCGTCTACGATCCGCCCGCCACCCTGCTGACCGGCCTGCCCAACACCAGCGGCGACAGCGTGGTGTTGACCGACGACGGGCGGATCTTCACCGTCTGGCTCGGTCCCCGGGCGCGCAAGGCACGGGATTCGATCCTCGGCAGGATATGGCGGGCCCGCAAAGAGGCGGACCTCTGCTTCTTCAACCGCAACGTCTACTCCTGTGACACCGCGAACGATGGCGGCGGCGCCGAGCAGAGGCCCTTTGTCATGGTCCAGCGCGGCGTCGCCAATGATCCGGACGCCCGGCCGGTAGCCGGCGACTTCGACAGCGACGGCCGCGACGAGCTGTGCGTCGCCCAGGGCCGCCGCGTCTACTGCGACGTGGACCACGACAACTTCATGGCCGAGGCGGCATCCGATCCCTTCCTCTTCGAGCTGGCCCCCACCGACGAGGCGGCGGTCGGCGACGTGGACGGCGACCGCCGCGCCGACGTGTGCGTCCGCCGCGACAGCGTCTGGTACTGCGACGTCCGGCAGGGGGATGGCATCGCGCCGGACTTCACCTTCGAGCTCGTGGCGGGCGAGGGCGCGATGATCGGTGACGTCGACGCCGACGGCCGGGCCGAGCCCTGCGTGGCCAGCGGTGCCCGGTTCCTATGCGATACCGCGCACAACGGCGGCCTGGCCGAGACCGTCCTCGACCTCAAGCCGGTGCTGCCGCGCGGGTTCGGCGGCGTGCCGCTGCTGGGCGACGTGGACGGCGACGGCAAGGACGATCCCTGCCTGTTCGGGAACGGCCGGCTGATCTGCGGCCTGTTCAATCGCAAACCGGGCCTGCCGCCCCGCGCCTTCGAGCTGCGGATGGCCGGGGACGGCGTCCCCGTGCTGGCGGACATCGACGCGTTCTGAGGCGGCGGGTCAAACTGGAACCCATATGCCCGAGGATTGACCCTCTGAAAGGGTCAATCCTCAACCCTGTTCGTCATCGGTTCCTTGACTTTTCAGCATTCTCCTCATGGCACCACCGTTGCTGAGGGGACGGTGCAGTGCGGACATCAGCAGTTGGCCAAACCTGTAGTTCTTTCGAGCAAGGAGGAGTCATGAGGAAGTCCGTGGTTCTCGCGCTGTTGTGCCTGGTCATGGCGGCGGCCGTCGCCTCCGCGACCACCGTCGCCTACGTCCCGTTGCGGAAGGCGATCCGGATGAGCGACACCGTGGTCGTCGGCTACGTCCTCAGCACCGAGTCGGTCTACAACCGCGAGGGTGAGATCGTGACCAAGGTCAACGTCCTGGTGGAAGAGGCGATGAAGGGCGGCGTCCAGGCCGGAGAGATCGTCTCCTTCCACGCCTGGGGCGGCAGCCTGGACGGCGTCAACGTCGAGGCGGTCGGCGAGGCGCGCTATCAGCTCGGCGAGAAGGTCCTGCTGCAGCTCGAGGACATCGACGGCGAGCTCCACACCCTCGGGCTCTCCTTCGGCAAGTGGAACATCGTCCGCGACAAGGCGGGGGTCGAGTGGGCCGTCCGCAACCTGTCGGATCTGAACATGGTGGGCGTCGACGAGTCGCCCGTGGTGAAGATGCCTCTCGGCCAGATGCGGAGCGTCGCCCGCCAGGTCGAGCGGCTGTCCTTCTGAACCGGTGACCCCGAAACCTATTTGAGATCCATCAGGAGAGATCCATGAAGAAGACCGCTTTGTTCGTCGCGCTCCTCTGCCTTTCGTCCTCGGCCTTCGGCTACACCCTGAACGGCCGCAAGTGGTTCGCCAGCTCCGACGCCCGCTTCTTCTACAACGGCGCCAGCGGCGCGGCCTGCTGCCACAGCGCCAGCGAGCTGCAGAACAAGATCACCTCCGGCATCAACGCCTGGGGCATCGCCAGCTACGGCGGTACCACCACCCGGTCGGGCGCCAGGCGGGACGGCCAGAACGTCATCTCCTGGGGCAAGCTGGGCGGCACCACGCTGGGCGTGACCAACTACATTTCCACCGACACCAACCAGTCGCAGGTCTGCAACGGCACCCTGATCTACCGCTTCACGGAAGTGGACGTCCGCTTCAACAGCGCGTTCAGCTGGCAGAACTCGAGCGGCTGCTCCGGCGGCTTCGACCTCGCCGGCGTCTCGACGCACGAATTCGGTCACGCCGTCGGCCTCGGCCATTCGAACGTCCAGGGCTCTACGATGTATCCCTCGATCGGCGCCTGCGATTTCTCCGCGTCGTCGCTGACCAGCGACGACCGCGGCGGCTACAGCCACATCTACAGCGGCTGCAACTGATTCCGGGTTGGCAGCCCAACGAGGGCGGAGCTTCGTCTCCGCCCTCGCCTTTTCAGATGTTCAGGAGCGGTTTGTCGCTGACTCCGAACTCCCGCCGCGATCCCACGTCCAGCAACCCCCAGAGCCCGACGGCGCCCAGCAGGACGGACCCCGAAGCCACGTAGAGCGCGAAGAGGCCGACGGAGACGTTCCAGGCCCAGCGCTTCCGCCGCTGGAGGCCGAAGGCCAGCACGGCCGTCAGGATCGTGAACGCGAGGAAGAACCCTGTAACCAGGTTGGGGATCAGAGAGTTGATCCCTCCCAGGAGGCTCTGGAAGACGATGACCATCAAGAGGAAGACGACGGCGCTGATCTGGAGGCTGGCGACGGCGAGCTTGATGCGGTTTTCTTGCAATTCAGGCTTCCCCCTTTCACCTGTAAATGAATGCAGGCCTCGTTCCATTTCAAGACCCGGAGGTCCGCGATGCTCAATCCAATGCTGAAGGCCGTTCTTCTTCTCCTGGCCCTCGCCGTCCCGCCCGTCCTGGCCCAGCCGCTCGGAGCCGCCGAGGCTCCCGCTGTGAAACGCTCGGACGCCGAGCTGCGGGGGGAGATCGACCGGCTGATGACCCGCCTGGAGGCCTTCGGGTTCTCCGGCGCCCTCCTGGTGGCCCGCGACGGGCGGATCGTGCTGGAGAAGGGCTACGGCTTCGCGGACCGCGAGAAGGGCGTCCCGTTCACGGCCGGCACCGTCTTCTGCATCGGCTCGATCACCAAGCAGTTCACCGCCGCCGCCATCCTCAAGCTGGAGATGGAGGGCAAGCTGAAGGTGACGGACCCGATCTCGAAGTATTTCGACGGGGTGCCGGAGGACAAGCGGGAGATCACCCTCCATCACCTCCTCACCCACAGCGCCGGCCTCCTCGACCTCCTCGGCGACGACTACGACGAGATGCCGCGCGACCGGCTGGTCCAGGAAGCCCTCGCCTCGAAGCTGCTCTGGCCGCCGGGGACCCGGTATCGCTACTCGAACCTGGGCTACAGCCTGCTGGCGGTCGTGGTGGAGAAGGTCTCGGGCCAGCCCTACGAGGCCTTCCTCCAGGAGCGCCTCCTGAAGCCGGCCGGCCTGGCCATGACCGGCTACCGCGGGCCGAAGTGGGAGATGGCCACGCTGGCCCGCGGCTACAGCCGGAGAGGGGACTGGGGCACGATGCTGGACCATCCCTGGGCGCCGGACGGCCCGTGGTGGAACCTGCGGGGCAACGGCGGCATCCTCTCGACCACCGGCGACCTCTACAAGTGGCACCGGGCGCTGGAAGGGGAGGCGATCCTCTCGAAGGAGGCCAAGGCCAGGTACCAGGCCCCTCACGTCCCCGAGGGGGGCGGGACCCATTACGGCTACGGCTGGAGCATCGCGAAGACTTCCCGGGGGACGACGCTGGTCAGCCACAACGGCGGCAACGGCATCTTCGCCGCCGACTTCCACCGCTATGTGGACGAGGGCGTGGTGATCATCATCGGCTCGAGCCGTTCCGACTTCTCTTCCATCCCGACTCTTCCGTCCGTCGCGCGGCTCGTCTTCGGAGAGGACGTCCAGATGCCGCCGGAGCTGGTGAAGATGGAGCCGAAGGCGCTGGAACGCTACCTGGGCTCCTACACGCTCCCTTCAGGAGGACGGCTGACCGTCGCCGCCGCGCCCGCGAACACCGGAGATCCGCGATATCCCGGCGTCACCGTCACGGCGGAGGGGATGGACGCCTTCCTGCTGCTGGCGGGGGGGACCCGGGATCCGGAGAAGACCCGCGAAATGGACAGGCGCCTGCTCGCGGCCCTGGAAGCCGGGCGCAACGGCAGCTTCGCTCCGGTCGGGGAGCTCCTGGGCATCCCGGCCGCGCAGGCGGAGGGGGGAATGCGGGACTACGTGGAGCCGCGGGAGGAACGCTACGGCAAGCTCAAGGGCTTCGAGCCCGCCGTCACCGTGACGAACGGGGAGCGCACGGCGAGCTACGTCCGCTTCCTGTTCGAGAAAGGCTCCGTGCTGACCGAATTCGCCTGGAGGACGCCGGAGACCATCGGCAACGTCCGGCCCGTGGAGGAGCCGCTCAGCCTGCGCTTCGCGCCGCGGTCGCCCACCGCGTTCGCCGCCTACGACCCGCGTACGCGGCGGGTGTCGGAGATCGGCTTCGAAGTCGGCGAGGACGGCGCCGTCAAGGCGCTGGTGGCGAAGACGGGACCGGGTCTTCGCCTGGCGCGAACAGCACCAGCAGCACCCCCGCCGTGATCGCCACGTCGGCGACGTTGAAGATGCCGGTGCGGAGGGAGCCCACGCCGAGGCTGACGAAGTCGATGACGTGACCGTCGTTGGCGATGCGGTCGATCAGGTTGCCGAGGCCGCCGCCCAGGAAGAGCGAGAGGCCGATCTTCTGGGACCAGGAGAGGCTGGTGGACCGGAAGAGGTAGGCCAGCAGGACCACCTGCGTCAGGCCGATGAAGACGACGCCCCAGAGGAAGCGCGTGCGCGCCGGCAGGCCCGCGCCCAGGCTGAGGAACGCGCCCGGGTTCTCGGCGTACTGGAGCTGCACGATCCCCTGGAGCAGCGAGATCGGCGGGGAGGAGGACAGGGTCTGCTTCGCGATGGCCTTGGCCGCCTGGTCGCAGCCGACGCAGACGACCAGCAGCAGGCAGACGAGGAGGAGCCGGAGAACGGGGTGCTTCCGCATAGGTGTTACTGCGCCTTGATCTCCGTCCAGAGCTCGTCGATGAGCTGGGTGGTCTCGCCCAGATCCTCGATCAGCTCACAGCGGTCGAGGACCTCCTGGGGTGGATAGATCGCCGGGTCGCTGCGGATTTTACCATCGATCAGGGGCAGCGCGGCCCGGTTCGCCCCCGCGTAGTGGACGCCGTTGACGATCTTGGCCGCCATCTCCGGTTCCATGAGGAAGTTGAGGAATTCGTAGGCGGCGTCCACGTTGCGGGCCGTCTTCGGCAGGGTCGCGTTGTCGATCCACAGGGTCCCGCCCTCCTTCGGGACCACGTAGGCGAGGCGGTCCGGCGCGTTCGCCACGACCTCGGCCATCTCGCCGTTGAAGCCCTGGGCCACGTCCACGTCCCCGGCCGCCAGGAGGTTGGCGAAGTCGGAGCTGTTGTAGGTGCGCACCAGGGGCTTCTGCTTCTTCAGCATGTCGGCCGCCTGGCGCAGCACCGCCGGATCCTTCTCGTTGATCGACTTGCCCATGATCCTCAGCGCCGCCCCGAAGGCCTCGCGCGGATCGTCCAGCATCAGGACGCGGCCGGCGTAGCGCGGGTCGAACAACGCACGCCAACTGTCCACCGGCCCCTGGGCCTTTTGCTTGTCGTAGCCGATGCCCGTGGTCCCCCAGAGATAGGGCACCGAGTGGCGGTTCCCCGGGTCGTACGCCTGGTCGAGGAAGCGCGGATCGAGGTTCTTCATGTTCGGCAGGCGGGCGTGGTCGATCTCCCGGACGAGTCCCTCGGGGATCAGGATCTTCATCATGTAGTCGGAGGGCACCACGATGTCGTAGTCGGCCACGCCCGACTGCAGCTTCTCCAGGATCGCTTCGTTGGAGTCGTAGGTGTCCACGTTCACCCGGATGCCGGTCCGCTTCTGGAACTCGTCCACGACCTCCTGGGGGAGGTAGTTGGTCCAGATGTAGACGTTGACCTGGCGGGCCTCGGCGGGCTGGCCGGCTTCCTCCTGGCCGCAGCCGAGGAGGGCGAAGGCCACAAAGACGGCGAGGACGGTGTTCCTCATGAGCGATCCTTTTCCGGAGAGTCCTGAAGCAGCCGGTGGGCGACCACGATCAGGAAGATGGTGGCGGCCAGCAGCAGCGTCGAGACGGCGTTGACCTCGGGGGTGACCCCGACCTTGAGCATCGAATAGATGTGGAGCGGCAGCGTCGTGGCGCCCACCCCGGCCACGAACGAGGTGACGACGTAGTCGTCGATGGACAGTGTGAAAACCAGCAGCGCGCTGGCCAGGATTCCCGGCGCGATCAGGGGCAGGGTGACCCGGCGGAAGGTCTCGAAGGGGCCGGCGCCGAGGTCCCGGGCCGCCTCTTCCAGGGAGGGATCGAGGCCCGCCAGCCGCGCCCGCACCACGATGGCGACGTAGGAGACGCAGAAGACCACGTGGGCCATGATCACGGTCCACAGCGACAGCCGCATCTGCACCGCGCCGAAGAAGGTCACCAGGGCCGCGCCGAGCACGACCTCGGGGATGATCACCGGCAGGAAGAGCAGGCCTTGAGTGGACCGCCGGCCCCGGAACCGCAGCCGCGCCATGGCCAGGGCCGCCGGAGTGCCCAGGAGCACGGAGATCACGGTGGTCGCTCCCGCCACCACCAGGCTGTTGCGGACCGACCGCAGGAGGAGCGGATTGCCCAGGAGCTGGCGGTACCAGTCCAGGGTGAAGCCCTCCCAGAACGCCGTCTGGCGCGCCGAGTTGAACGAGAAGATCACCAGGATGGCGATGGGCGCGTAGAGGAAGAAATAGACCAGCGCCGTGTGGGCCGCCAGGAGCCGCCGCCCGCCCTTCACAGCAGCTCCTCCGCGCCCCGGCGTCGCGCGTAGAGGGCGTAGGCGAGGAGCAGGAGCAGCACGGCGGCCGTCAGCTCGAAGGCGAGGGCGGAGCCGAACGGCTTGTTGCGGGCCACGGCGAACTGGTTCTGGATCAGGTTGCCCATGAGCATGCTGCGCGCGCCGCCCAGGAGGTCGGAGACCACGAACTGCCCGAGGCTGGGGATGAAGACGAGCACCGAGCCCGCCAGGATGCCCGGCAGGGTGAGGGGCGCCGTCACCCGCCAGAACGACTGGACACTCCCCGCGCCGAGGTCCGACGCCGCCTCCAGCAGCGACCGGTCGAGCTTCTCCAGCGAGGCATAGAGCGGGAGGATCATGAACGGCAGCTCGCCGTAGACCAGGCCGATCATCACCGCCGTCTGCGTGAAGAGCAGCTCCAGAGGGCGGTCCACCCACCCTGATCCCATCAGGACGGAGTTGAGCAGTCCCTCGGTGCGCAGGATGAACATCCAGGCGTAGGTGCGGATCAGGAAGCTGGTCCAGAACGGCACGACGATCAACCCCAGCAGCAGGTTCTTCCAGCGCGCGGGCGCCAGGACCGCCACGTAGTAGGCGATGGGGAAGCTGACGAGCAGGCAGAGGACGGTCGTCGCCACGGCCATCCACAGGGAGCGCCAGCCGATCTTGAGATAGATCCCGCCCAGGGAGCGGGCGTAGTTGGCGAGGAAGTCCCCGGAGACGATGTGTCCCCAGACATCCCCGACCGGCTGGATACCGCCGTAGGTCCCCCGCTCGGCGAAGCTGACGCCGAGCATCAGGATGAGAGGCACGAGGAAGAAAATCCCCAGCACCAGCCAGGTGGGCAGGAGGAGCGGGTAGGCGGCCCGGTCGGAGCGGCGTTGGGGCTTGAGGCGCACAGCGCTTCAGGAATCCAGGGGTTCCTGAGGAAGGGGGGGAATCAGGGGGGCGAGCTGTTCAACGAGCAGCGGAAGGTGGCGCTGGATCAGATCCCAGATCAAGGCATGCTCGATATCACCATACTCGTGAACCAGAACGTTTCGTTGCGAGACCATACTGCGCCACGGGATCTCAGGGTGGGCTTGCTGGAATTCGGGGCTGACGCGGTTCGCCGCTTCTCCGATGATTTGGACCGACCGCTCGACGGCGAGGTGTAGCATCCGGTTGCTTGAATACTCTGCGAACGAGACTCCCAGGGTGGAGGCGATGATCCACCGGGCGGCGTCCAAGATGTCCCAGAGATAGGACGCGTCACGCTGATCAGGCCGCATAGACGATCTGTCGGGTAGTCAGGATCTCGTGTCGACGGAAGGGGTTGCGCAGGCCACCCTTGCTGACGAGATCCACCTTTCGACGAAGGATTTCCTGAAGCTCTTCCTGCATCTCCACAAAATCCGGAAGGCTGACCTGCGCATCCGGGGAGAAGGTGACCAGGACGTCCACGTCGCTTTCCGGAGAGAAATCGTCCCGCAGCACCGATCCGAAGAGAGACAGCTCCTCGACGCGCCACTTCCGGCAGAAATCCTCGATCCGACCTAGCGGCAGGCGTACACGCGCCTTCGTGGGCGATTGCAGGGTCATAGGAGGAGAACGTAGCGCCCGGTCCGGAGCCTGTCAAGGAAACAATGACCTAATCCCGCAGCACCACACTGTGCCGCGGGTCCCAGGCCAGGAAGGCGGGGCTGCCGGGGGAGAAGGGGAGGACCCCCAGGCCGGCGTTCTGGGCGAAGACGGTGAAGCGCTCGCCCTGATGGTCGCGCACGATCCATTCGGTGCTCGCGCCCTGGTAGACCCGGTCCTCGACGGTCACCGCCACCGAGATCTCCGAGCCGGCGGGGACCGCCCGCAGGGCCAGCTTCTCCGGGCGGACCACGAAGCGGACCGTCTGCCGCCGCAGCCGTTGCGGGCCTTCAGCGGCGACCGTCATCTCGTTGCCGTCCGGGAGCATCAGGGTCATGAGGCCGTCCTCCACGCGCCGCACCTCGGCGGTGAAGAAGTTGGAGGCGCCCAGGAAGCGGGCCACGAACTCAGTCTCCGGCGACTCGAAGACCCCGACCGGGTTGCCCACCTGCTCGACGCGGCCATGGTTCATCACCGCGATGCGGTCGCTCAGGGCCAGCGCCTCCTCGCGGTCGTGGGTGACGAAGACGAAGGTGATCCCCAGCTTGCGCTGGAGGCTCTTCAGCTCCACCTGCACCTCCTTGCGGAGGTTGGGGTCGAGGGCGGCAAGCGGCTCGTCCAGGAGCAGCACCTCGGGCTCCAGGGACAGGGCGCGGGCCAGGGCCACCCGCTGCCGCTGGCCGCCGCTCAACTGGTCCGGCCGGCGCTTCTCCAGCCCCGTGAGGCGGACGAGCGCCAGCGCCTCGGCCACGCGGTCGGACCGGGCGGCGCGGGGCAGCTCCTTGTAGCGCAGGCCGAACCCGACGTTCTCCGCGACGGTAAGGTGGGGGAAGAGGGCGTAGTGCTGGAAGACCATGTTGACCGGCCGCCGGTGGGGCGGCACCCCGGTCACGTCGCGGCCGTGGATGAGGATCCTCCCCTCGTCGCAATCCTCGAAGCCGGCGATCATGCGCAGCAGGGTGGTCTTGCCGCAGCCGCTGGGGCCCAGCAGGGCGAAGAGCTCGCCGCGGCCGATGGCGAGCGAGACGCCGTCTACGGCGGTCACCTCGCCGAAGCTCTTGGTGACGCCCTGGAGGTCGACGCTGGGGTCGGGGAAGGTGCTCATCTCGCGGCGCGAGGATGATACCTCGGACGCGGTCTCTAGAAGGCCGGCTTCTCGATCCGCGGCAGCGCCCGCGCCCCCCAGTCCCGCCCGCCGTCCTCGCTGCGGAGCAGGCCGAGCCGCTCGACCCCGGCATAGACGCGGTCCGGCCGCCGGGGATCGACGGCGACGTCGCGGATCAGGGCTTCCGTGGCCCGCACCCGCTGCCAGGTGGCGCCGCCGTCCCGGCTGCGGTAGATGCCGCCGCTGGCGTCCAGGTTCACAGCCGCGAAAAGGGTCAGCGGATAGGTGGGATCGACGCTCAGGGCCGCCACGTCGGCGTCCGCGGGCAGGCCCTCGCCGGCGGGCGCCCAGGTGACGCCGCCGTCGCGGCTTTTGAAGATCCCCTTGAACCCGGTGGCCGCGTAGACGGTCTCCGGGCGCTTGGGATCGACCGCCACCGACCGCACCGGCCCGAAGTCCTTGCCGGCCGCCCGCCACGAGCCGCCGCCGTCCGTGGTCTTGAAGAGTCCCAGGTTGGTGGCGGCGTAGACGGTATTGGTGTCCGTGGGGTGGATGGTCAGCCCGGCGATCAGCAGGGCCTCGGGCAGGCCGCCGGAGGCCGGGGTCCACAGCGAGCCCTCCTCGTCGCTGCGATAGACGATCTCGCCGTCCGAGGCGTACAGAACTTCGAAGGATGAAGGCGACAAGACGATTTCGAACAACGGGATATGCAGGCCGATCGCCGACCAGGTCGCTCCGCCGTTGGTGGTCTGATACAGACCCCGGTGCGTGGTGGCGTACGCTACCTCGCCGTTCCACGGAGAGGAGGCGACGCTGGTGACGCGGCCGGCCGGCAGTCCCTGGCCGCCCGGGGACCAGGTCTCGCCGCCGTCCACGCTGCGGAAGACGCCCGTTTCCGTGGCGGCGTAGACGACGCCCTCCCGGTAGGCGGAGGGCGCCAGGGTCAGGACGGTGCCGGGGGCCGTCGATCGTTCAGAGGAAACGTCCGTGGACGCGGGCAGCGAGCCGGGGACCCAGAGGGCGGCCAGGAGGAGGAGTGTGGGGACAGCTCGGGCCATGATTCCCTCCAGCTCGAAGACGGACGATGGTTCTACGTTCCCGGAGGGCGGATCGTCTAGGCGGAAGAAAACAGGGCCGGGAGATGGCTGCCGATCCGACAACCACCGCCCGGCCGTTCACGCGCCTTTGAAGCCTGAAAATCAGACTCTCCCCTCCTTACGTGTTCCGGCCGGCGGATGTTTCGTCGAGGTAGCGATGGCGCGCCGGAAGGGGCCTGGCGCACCATCGCTAGTGAACCCCGGCAAACCGGAGAAGGAGGTCCCGAATGATGTCCCGTCGTCTCATGGTCCCCCTGCTCGTGGCGGTGGCGTTTCTCGCCGCCGCCGGGCAGGCGGCGGCGCAACCCTGTCTGATCTTCGTCCACGGCAAGCAGACCAACACCAACACCTTCACCAGCTACGCCTCGGCCCGCAACTACTGGGTGAACGGCTCGAACGACTTCATCCGCACGGCGACCAAGAGCTTCGCCACGTCGTTCTACGTCGTGGGCTACAACGGCACCCGCCCCTACTGGGAGTCGCAGTCCGCTGGCGAGGTCGCCAACGAGATCGTCAACGCCACCAACGGCGGCGCCGACGCCGGGGGCAACCGCTGCCGCACGACCTTCGCCCAGGGCGGGACGTTCTGGGTGATCGCCCACAGCATGGGCGGGGCGGTGATGGACTTCATCCTCGGCAACAACGACGCGTCCGACCCCAACTTCAACCTCAACGGCCCCTACGATCAGGTGGCGCAGCGGATCAGCCTCGCCATCACCACCGGCGGCGCCCATCGCGGCTCGCAGGGCGCGGACGCCGTCTGCCTCCAGGCCAACCCGCTGTGCAGCTTCATCGCGATCTTCATCCAGAGCTGCGACGACGCCACCTTCTGGCTGCGCAGCTCGGACGACGTGCAGGTGCGGACCTTCTCGAACGCGCCGGCCAGGACGGTGAACCTGACCGGCGGCTACGAGGCGATCTTCGGCGCCAGCGCCTGCCTGACCGGCGAGGACGACGGCGTGGTGCAGTACGCCTCGATCTTCGCCTGCGGCGGCAGCGCGACGGCGAGCTACGACAATTCCAACGTCTGCGGCAACTCCAGCAAGCAGGAGACCTCGGGCTTCCGCAACCTCGACGCCACGCACGAGAACCACGACGACGAGCGCAACGCCAGCGACACCGACGTGCGCAAGGCCATCCCGGGCGGCATCTGGACCTGCGGCGGCGTGCCGTGCGCCCCCAACACCACCGTGCAGAGCGCCATGAACACGGCCCAGTTCATCGCCATCCTCTACTAGGAGACACAGCCATGAAGAAGACGATCGGAATCGCGACGATGATGGCCATGGCGGCTGTGCCCCTCATGGCGCAGGTGGAAGCGGGCAAGCTGGCCCGCGAGACGGCGAAGGAGTACCGCGAGTGGGCGCGCTACCCCGAGAGCTCGAAGGCGCTGCGGCAGGGTGAGGCGGACCCGGTCAAGGAGAAGCGGATGCCCACGCGCCAGACCCGGCGCGGCCCGGACGACGCCGAGCCCGCGCTCTCGGTCTGGGCCGCCAAGGTGAGCTTCGAGAAGGGGCAGGCGGTGGACCTCTTCGCCAGCCTGGAGGAGCGCGGCAAGGCGGTGGCGGCGCGCGCCGGCCTCGCGGGCGAAATCGTGGACGTCACCGGCGCCATCCTCGCCGAGGTCGCCTACCGGGACGACGGCCAGGCCCCCGACCGGCGGGCGGGCGACGGCGTCTGGTCGGCGCGGCTGGAGCCGTCGGCCCTGGCGTCCTTCCCCACGGCGAGCTACATGGTGCGCGTGCAGGCGCGCCTGGAGAACGGCGACCTGCGCTCGGCCGCCGGCGGCTTCCTCTACAGCGATCCTTCCGCGCGCCTGACCGGCCGCTACCGCGACTCGCTGCGCGACGGCAACCTCGTCATCGCCGCCGAGGTCGAGGTGGCCGAGACGGGCCGCTTCCACCTGGCCGGCACGATCTACTCGCCGTCCGGCGAGCCCGTGGGCGTCGCGCAGGCCGCGGCGAACCTGGAGCCGGGCCGGCACTGGATCGAGCTGTCCTATTACGGTCTGATGTTCCACGAGCGGAAGGTCGCCGGCCCCTACCGGCTGGGCACGCTGGCCCTCTCGACGACCCACCGCATGCCGAACGCGCTCAACGACCTCGTCGAGAACGCCCACGTCACCCGCGCCTACCGGCTGGGACAGATGCGGCAGACCTCCTTCGAGCGTCCGCAGCTCCTCGAATCCGCCAAGCGTCTGGAGCTGGACGCCGAGCGCGCCGAGCGCGAGGCCCGCGAAAGGGCTCCGCAGCAGCAGTAGTTTTTTCCTCTGGGACCGCCGGCGTCCCGCCGGCCAACTTACTTTCCTGGTGAGTTGGCCGGCGGGGACGCCGGCGCTCCCAGGGTTTCTTCCTTCGCCAGCTCGAACAGGTTCCGCGCCGTCGAGAACTCCAGCACCGGCTTGTCGTCCACGTTCACCGTGTCGACCTGGCCGAGGAAGCCGCGCACCTGCTCCGGCAGCACGACCGGCTGATTGAGCAGGTTGACCACCCCACGCATGGTCAGGCCGATCTGCGTGAAGTCGCGGGCGAGACCCGGCCGCCGCAGCTTCTCCACGACCTGGGGCAGCTCGATGGTGAGCGGCTCCCGTGACGCGAGCAGGATCACGTCGTTCCCCACCTGCCAGAAGGTCACCTGGGGGAAGACCGTGGTGATCGTGTGCAGCATGATCCGGAAGTCCTCGCGCTTCATCTCGTAGAGCGGCACCCACTGGCACAGGATGCCGCCCCGGGCCAGGTGATCGGCGGCCGACTGGTAGAACTCCTGGGTGAAGAGGCCGGAGACGCCCGCCACCCAGATGTTCGGCGGCTCGGAGGTGATGACGTCGAAGCGCTGGTCCGTGCCGTCCACGAAGTTGCGCCCGTCGTTCGTCACCACCTGGACGCGCGGGTCCGCCAGCGCCTGCTCGTTGAACGGCCCGAAGTGCTCCCGGGCCGCCGCGACCACCCTGGGATCGATCTCCACCGCCGTGACGCTCGCCGCCTCCGGGTGGTGGACGATGGCGCGCAGCGTGAACCCGCCGCCCAGGCCGATGACCAGCACCCGCCGGGGGTTGGGATGGAAGAGCATGGGCAGATGCCCGAGCAGGAGCTGGGTCTGGTTGTCCCGCGGGGACGTGCTCGCGTCGGTCTTGCCGTTGTGCTTGAGCAGCAGGTCCGGTCCCAGCCGCACCACCGCCACCTGGCCGTAGAGACCCTCTCTCTCGTCCACCACCTGGAGCTTCTTCAGATCCTCCTGGTAGGCGTCCCAGGTCCCCAGGCGCAGCCCGTGATAGTAGAGGGCGTGCACCGGCAGCTTGAAGTGGAGAAGGGCCGGGGAGAGCAGGAACGCCGCCGCGATCAGCGCCATGCTCGCCGCCGCGGCCGGCAGGCGGCGCGCACCGGGCGCGAGGGCGAGGAACACGATCGCGCCCAGGGCATAGATCGCGAGCGTCACCAGGATCAGCCCCGGGAAACCCCAGGTGGGCAGCAGGACGAGCTCGGCCAGCAGCGCCCCGAGCACCGCGCCCAGGGTGTTGGCGAAGAAGACCCGCCCCGCCGAGGTCCCCCGTTCCGCCGCCGCCCGCGTGGCGATGCGGGCGACCAGGGGGAAGTTGGCGCCCATGGCGAGCGTGGCCAGGAGCACGATCAGGCAGATCAACAGCGACAGCGTGAGCTGGAAGAGGTAGTAGCTCCCGCTCCACTCGAAGGCCCCGAAATAGGCCCGCGTGAACAGGTCGCCCGAGCGGAAGACCAGCATGCCGCAGAGCGCGACGAGACCGTAGAGGAGGGCGGCCGTCGCGTGGAGGTTGCGGACACGGTCGATCCACCGCGCCATCAGCAGGCTGCCGAGGCCGATGCCGGTCAGGAAGCCGGCCAGCACGGAACTGGTGGAGTAGACATTGGTGCCGTTGAGCAGGGAGAAGAAGCGGTTCCAGCCGGTCTCCAGCAGCAGGGCCGCGCCGCCGGAGAGGAAGAAGGTGATGAGGATCAGTCCCAGCCGCGCCGGCGGGCCGCTCGCCTCGCCCGGCTCCGAAGCCTCCTCGGATTTCCTTTCCTTGCGCCCCGGCTGTCCACGCTCACCCTTGAGGGTCAGGATCAGCAGGCCCAGCGCCGCGGCGGCCAGCCCGAGGACCCAGGTGGAGGCCGAGAGCCCGAGCTGCGGGACGAGGACGAACCCGGCGAGGAGCGCGCCCACGGCGGCGCCCAGGGTGTCGAGGCCGTAGACCAGTGAGACGTCGTGCCCCAGGTGGCCGAGGTCCCGCCCGTAGAGGCGCACGGCCAGGGGAAAGACGGCGCCGATCGCCAGCGTGGGGACGATCATGCAGAGCAGCACCACGACGAGCTTGGCGAGGGCCGTGGGCAGGGGCGCGAGGTCGCCGGGGAAGACCGCCAGGAACAGGCTCCGTCCCAGCTCGAAGATCGGCAGGCTCAGCACGCACCAGACGCCCAGCAGCACCTGCAGCCACCCCAGCAGCCGCCAGGGCCGGGGCGTGCGGTCCGCGATCCGGCCGCCGATCAGGGCGCCGACGGCGAGGCCCAGCAGGAAGATCGAGATCACCGTGCTGAACACCGTGGCCGTGGAGCCGAAGAGATACGAGGTCTTCCGCAGCCAGATCACCTGGCACGCCAGGGAAAGCAGATTGGTGAAGAAGACCGTGAACAGCAGGAGCGACAGGCGGCGCCGTTCCGTGGAGGCTTCCAGGGCCGGAGAAACGCGCTGCCGGGAGGCTTTTGTCATGGGGCGGGGAGTGTATCAGCACCCTCCGCGAAGGGGTTCAAAGTCCGCAGGCCGTCGATTCCTACGAAGTCGCCAACGTTTCGGGTCACCAACGTCAGGTCATACAGGAGAGCGGTGGCCGCGATCAGAGCGTCGCCCAGCTTGATGTTTTTCGCTTGGCGGAGGCGAACCGCAGCGTCGAGAACCGGCTGGGAGAGAGGCAATATCCTGGCCTCAGCAAAAAACGCCTCGAAGTAACGTCGGTCTGTCTCCGTCAGACGGTGATATCCGAGTACTTCGACATAGCTGACGGCGGATACAGCGGGCGCCTTGTCAGCGATCAAACGCCGAAGAGAAGCGTTCTGGGGTTCAGCGGAGTAGATGAGGATGTTGCTGTCGAAGATCATCAAGGCTCGCGGCCCGGGAGAGGCCGCTCCTCGCGGATCTCCCTCTCCCACTTCGCGGCATCTCCGAAGCTCTGAGGACCTCCGGCCGCAGCCAGACGTTCCATCGCGGCAGCCATAGCGGCGCCTCGTGCTTTCCTGGCTTCAGGAGACTCCGAGTCGTCGAGAATCGTCACGAAGACCTCGACTTCGCGGTCAGGAGAGAGATCTTCCGGCTGCTCGTCGCGCCATTCGAGGTGATTTCCATGTAAGACTGCTCGATAGCTGGCACGCATGGCTTCCCCTTTCAGCATTATTGTAGCGCGAATCCATGCCGGAGGCGATCCGCGGGAACGGTTTCAGGAGAGGATAGCGCGATGCTAACGTTCCGGCGACCTCACCTGTCCTTATGAATGTGGCCGAGACCGACTCCCGCCTGGTGGCCCGTGCCCGGGCGGGGGACGCCGGGGCCTTCGAGACGCTGGTCCGCCGGCACCTGCGGGCGGCCAACGCCGTGGCCCTGGGCGTGCTCGGCAACCCGGCCGACGCCGAGGACGTCTGCCAGGACGCCTTCCTGGCCGCTCTGGAGCGCCTGGAAGACTGCCGCGACCCGGAGCGTTTTGCGGGCTGGCTCCTGCGGATCGTCCGCAACCGGGCCTTGAACGCCCGCGAGAGCCTGGCCCTCCGCCGGGGCGAGCCGCTGGAGAGGGTGGCGGGCGCGTCCGGCGGCGGCGATCCGGGGCGGGACGCGGAGAGATCGGAGATGCGCGAGCGGCTGCTCTCGGCGCTCTCCGGCATCACTCCCGCCCAGCGCGAGGTCGTCCTGCTGCACGACCTGGAAGGCTGGAAACACAGGGAGATCGCCGAGCTGCTCGGCATCTCCGAGGAGGCCTCCCGGGTGCGCCTCCTCCAGGCCCGCCGCAACCTGCGGGCGCGGCTGGAGGGGAATCCCGGTGGAGAAGGCCCCGTTTGAATTTTCGAGGAGGAACGATGGACGACCGACCGATCGATCTCGCGGCGCTCGACCCCACGCTCGACAGCGAGCGCTGGGAGCGCCAGATCGCCGCCGTCTCGGCGCTCGCGAGGCCTGAGCTCGCCCGCCGGGCCGCGGCGGCCGCGAGCCCGGCGCTGGTGCTGGTCGGCTGGTTCCGGCCCGCCCTCGCCATGGCCGCCACCCTCGCCCTCTGCGCCGGCGCCGCGCTGCTGCTGCAACTCGGTGGCGCGGCGGGGACGCCGGCGGTCAGCGCCGAAGCGTTGCGGCTGCCGTCCGCCGTGGATCAGTGGCTGGGCGAGGATCAGCCGCCCACCATGGCCGAGCTGGCCGACGCCGTCGCAGGAGGACAGCCATGAGCGAGCCTGTGCGTCCGTTGCGCCGGGCGCGGCTGTTGAGCGCCGCCCTGCTCGTCGTGGTCTTCGTGGCCGGCACCCTCGTCGGCGCCGCCATGGACCGCGCGATCGGCGACCCCCAGGGGCACAAGCGGGGCCGGCACGGCATGGAAGCTGAAATGTTGGAACGCCTGCGGCTCGACGAGCGGCAGGAGCGGGAAGTGGAAACCATCCTCGAGCGGCGCCGGGCCGAGGCCGCCGGGATCTGGAGCGAGGTCAAGCCGCGCCTGAACCAGGTGCTGGCGGCGACCCGGGCCGATCTCTCGCGGGTGCTCACCCCGGAGCAGCTCGAGGAGTACGACCGATTGATGGCGGAACGTTCGCGCCGCAAGGAAGCCCGGCACGAAGCCGGCCGATCCAAGGGCGGTTCCTGAGGGATGCATAGGAGGTTCGCGTGAACATCGATGTAAGGAAGACATGGGGGAGCCGGGTTCTGGCGCTGCTCCTGCCGCTGACGCTGGCGGCGGGGCTGGCCGGATGCACCCGGGGAGAAAGCAATGAGCCACAGGCCGCGCCGGACCTCGCCAAAGTCGAGAGGCACGACCTTTCCATCAGCGCCGACGCGTCGGGGCTCATCGAGCCGCTGCGGATCGTGGAAGTGAAGTCCAAGGTCTCCGGCGAGGTGAAGGCCATCCACGCGGAGACCGGCATGGAGCTGCCGCAGGGCACCCTGATCGCCGAGATCGACCCGCGGGACGTGCGCAACAACCTGGCGCAGATGCAGGCCGACATCGCGCTCGCCCAGGCCCGGGTGGAGACCACCTCGGCCCAGCGGCGCCGCGCCGAGCAGCTCTCCAAGGCCGGCGTGATCAGCGCCCAGGACCTGGAGAACACCCAGTTGGAGGAGACCAACGCCCGGGCGCAGCTCGTCAAGGCGAAGACCAACCTCGAGCTGGCCCAGGAGAAGATGGGCGACGTCACCATCCGCGCGCCCATCGCCGGCACCGTGATCGAAAAGACCGTCGAGCAGGGGCAGATCATCGCCTCCGCCAGCGGCAACGTCTCGGGCGGCACCACGCTGGTGAAGATGGCCGACCTGTCCATCGTGCAGGCCCGCGCCCTGGTGGACGAGGTCGACATCGGCCGCATCCAGCCGGGCCAGCGCGCGTCGGTCACCGTCGAAGCCTACCCGGGACGCACCTTCCGCGGCAGCGTCGCCAAGATCGAGCCCCAGGCCGTGGTCGAGCAGAACGTCACCATGTTCCCGGTGCTGGTGCAGTTGGAGAATCCGGAGCGGCTGCTCAAGCCGGGGATGAACTCCGAGGTCTCCATCGACATCGCCGACCGCCATCAGGTCGTGGCGATCCCCAATGAGTCCGTGGTCAATCCCCGCGAGGCGGCCACCGCCGGCGAGGCCCTGGGGCTCGACGAAGAGCAACTGCGGGCGAAGATGGCCGAGATGCGGCGCGTCCGCGATGGCCGCCAGAGCTCTGGCGGCAGCGCTGGAACGGCGGGTGAAGCCCGCTCCAGGGAGGGCCGTGGCGGGCAGGACGACGGCCGTGGGAGCCGCGGCGGACATTCCGGCAGCCGGGGCGGCGCCGCCTTCGCGGGAGCCCAGCCGGGCGTCGTCTTCATCAAGGGCCCGAACGGTCCCGAGCCGAAGTTCGTCCTCCTCGGCCTCTCCGACCTCGATTACACCGAGGTCCTCCGCGGCGTCGAGCCCGGCCAGGAGGTCTACCTGATCTCCGTGGCGCGTCTGAAGCAGCAGCAGGAGCAGTTCGCCAACCGGATGCGCGAGCGGGCCGGCGGCGGCATGTTCGGCAGCAACAACAACCAGAGCGGCGGCCAGAGTGGAAGCAGCCAGGGCGGACAGAGCGGCGGCAGCCAGGGCGGTTCCCGTCCGTGAGGAGGGTGTAGCAAATGCTTTTCTCTGAGATCTTCCGCGTCGCCCTGGAGGCGATCCGGGCCAACAAGCTGCGGTCCTTCCTCACCGCCCTGGGCATCATCATCGGCATCTCCGCCGTGATCACCATGGTGGCCCTGGGCGAAGGGGCGCAGCGCAACGTCCAGGCCCGGTTGCAGTCGCTGGGCGTCAACACCCTGGTCGTCCGGCCGGGCCAGGAGATGTTCGGCGGCGTGGACCGCGGCGACGCCAAGCTCACCGCCGACGACGCCGAGGCCCTGCTGCGCGCGCCGGAAGCCATCCTGGACGTCAGCCCCGAGATGTCGCGCCGCATCCAGGTCGAGTACCTCGACGCCAACGGCAACATGACCGTGGTCGGCGGCTGGCCGAGCTACTTCCCGATCAACAACAGCCAGATCATGGCCGGCCGGCTCTTCACCGAGAACGAAGAGCGCGGCCGGCGGCGGGTGGCGGTGCTGGGCGCCCTGGTGGGCGACACCCTCAGGGTCCCCACCCAGGCGCTCCTCGGCAAGACGCTCCGCATCCAGGGCGTTCCTTTCGAAGTGATCGGCATCCTGGCGGAGAAGGGCTCGGCCGGCTGGCAGAATCCCGACGACGACATCTTCATCCCGCTCTCCACCGCGCAGTTCCGGGTCTTCGGCACCGACCGCGTGCAGTCGATCTACGTGCAGGCCACGAGCGACAAGGAGATGGACGCCGCTCTCGCCGAGATCGACCGCGTCCTGCGCCGCGCGCACCGGCTGCGGCCGGCTGAGGGCAGCGACTTCACGGTCCGCAACCAGGCGACGCTGGTCCAGACCTTCCAGGCCACCACCCGCACCTTCTCCTTCCTGCTCGCGGGCATCGCCCTGGTGTCGCTGCTGGTGGGCGGGATCGGCATCATGAACATCATGCTGGTCTCGGTGACCGAGCGCACCCGTGAGATCGGCGTGCGCAAGGCCCTGGGGGCGCGCCGGCGGGACATCCTCCTGCAGTTCCTCATCGAGGCGCTGGTGCTCTGCCTCGCCGGCGGGGTCATGGGCATCCTTCTCGGAGTCGGCGGCGCGACGGCCCTGTCCCGGCTCGCGGGCTGGAGCACGGCCGTCTCGCTGGACGCCGTGGCCATCGCCTTCCTGTTCTCCGCCGCCGTGGGGATCTTCTTCGGCCTCTGGCCGGCGCGCCGGGCGGCCAGCCTCGATCCGATCGAGGCGTTGCGGTACGAGTAGCGGAGATCAGAGATCAGCGGGTCGGAAGAGCCGTAGCTCTTCCACCCGCTCGAAGTCCGGATCGGCGGAGGCGATGTCCTGGATACCTTCCCTGGCAGCAGAGGCCGCTAGGAGCGAGTCGTTGACGAGAAGTCCGTATTGATGCCGGAGATCGTTGGCGAGACGAGGGATTTCAAGATCCAGCGGCAGGACAGTGATCCCCATCAGCGGGATCAGCTCTATCTGTTTTTGATAGACGAACAACTCTTTGACGATGGAGGGCTTTTCTCGCAGTTTCCGGGCCGGGTTCCCGGGAGAGATCAGCCCCTTTGTGACCGCCTCGATCATCATGAGCCGGTGCGCCACCTCAGCGACGGCTATAACGGAAGTGAAGCCCGTCAGGCTACCCCTCTCACAACTTTCCAGGAAACGCCGGCAGTCTAGCGAGGCACCGGTGAAGTGATAGATGAAGATGGTAGCGTCTACAAAGACGCGGGAACCCTTCTCGACCTTCTCAAGCGCCGAAGAGGCCATCGTCTTCTTCAAGGATGCTCTCAAGCAGATCCCGTTTTACCCTGAGCGCGCCCCAGGTTTCAGCAACCACGCTAAGATCTCTCTGCGAGATTCCCTTCTCATTAAGATAGCGCTCCAGGGCTTCCTCCAGGATCTGGTCGAAGGGTCTGCCTTGCCGGAGCGACTCCAGCCGCGCGCGGCGGACCAAGCTCTCGTCTAGTTCTGTGTTGACTCTATGGTGCATGAAAAGATGATGTCCGTACGAGCCCACGGTGTCAAGTCAATCTCGACCAGGCCGAGCGGTTACGTGCTAAGATAATTTTCTCGATATGGAGCGAGAATGATCAACCGGAAAAGGATTACCGCCCTTCATGAGGACGCCATGGAGCTCGTGGAGCGGGCGCTCATGGAGAGAGAGCCCGCCCGAGCCCGGCAATGGTTCCTGTCCGCGTTCGAAAAGGAGAGGAACGCGGCGGAGATGTTGGCGGACGCACGGGAGGAAGAGCCGACGCGTTCCGTCCTGTACCGTAGCGCCGCGACCATGGCCCTGGATTGCCGGAACTATCGGGAAGCCGACCGGCTCATCCAGGAGGGCCTGTCCGGGAACCCGCCTTCCGAGATCGCAGACGAGCTTGAGCATCTGCGGGAAAGGGTGAGAGCCAGCAAGCTGGAGACAGCGTAGCGGCACGATCCGCTAGACTCTCCCTCGATGTCCCCGAAAATCCTCCTGCCGTTCCTGCTTCTCCTCTTCGCCCTCCCGGCCTTTCCCCAGACCCCCGAAGCCCTCCGGGCCGACTACGAGCGCCTCCAGCAGTGGCGCTTCCAGGCCGAGCCCATGGCCGTGCCGGCCGGCGGCCTGCGGTGGAGCTACGAAGGCGCCACCTGGATCCTGGAGTCCGGCCGGATCTGGCTCCAGGAGCCGACCTCGGGCGGCGCCGTCACCGGGCTCGTCTTCGAGGGCAAGGGGCGGTTCCAGATGGCCGTTCCGGATTCCAACGAGCTCGCACAGCTCCGGCGCTTCGCCAAGAAACCCGACCTCGCCGGCCTCGACGAGACGTTCTCCTCGCTCGTCCTCCGCACTTCGGGCAAGCTTCCGATCGAAGGGATCGCCTCCCCGGCCGGCGCCCGCTTCGAGCCGAACCGGCGGGCCCGCGAGCGCCACGAGCAGTGGATCACCCAGAGAGTCTTCGACGCCGACGCCCGCGTCGCCGCCGGCCTCGCCATGCCCGGCGACCAGTATCTTCGGGTCGACATGGAGACGGGCTCCTTCGGCTGGCTCACCTACGACTACGACGGCTGGCGCATCGAGGAGATCCGCGTCGAGAGCTTCAACACCAAATTCCCCTTCCTGGAAGTCTGGCTGAGCCTGGACCGGCCCTCCGAGCGCGACGAGCGCGGCCGGCCCGCCAGCGGCTGGAAGCCGGCGCTCGACATCCGCCACGTGGACGTGGCCGCCGACCTCACCACCGCCGGGCGCGACAAGGACTGGTACAAGGGCCGCTTCATGGTGGGCGTCCACGTCCTGCCGCAGCGGGACGGCGACCGCGCGGCGCAGCTCTACCTCCACCCCTTCGCCAAGGTGACCGCGGTCAGCGAGGGCGGCCGGCCCCTGCCCTTCCTGCGCGACCACGTCGGCGGGCGCAGCGCCTCCATCGACGACCGCCTCTACGACGCTTCCCTGGTCGTGCTGGTCGATCCGCCCTTCGCCAAAGGCGCCGAGCGCAGGATCGACGTCGAGTACGAGATGGACCTCAAGGGCTACGCGCCCGGCCGGGAGTGGTATCCCGACGCCGAAGGGGACGAAACGATCCTCTTCGACACCAGCACGGCGCGCATGGAGCTGATCGTCCGCAAGAAGCACCAGGTCCGCGCCATGGGCCGCAAGGACGAGGCGGCGAGCCGGGAGGACGCCGACACCTCCACTTCCGTCTGGATCGTCGATCAGCCGGTCAAGATGCTGACCTTCTCCTTCGCCGACTATTTCCACGAGGAGACGGTCGCCCACGAGGGCTCTCCGGACGTGGTCAGCTTCGGCTCCCGGGTGCAGGTGAGCGGCAAGGGGAAATTCCGCAAGGTGGGCGAGGACATCGCCGCGAGCCTCGCCTTCTACCAGGACCTCTTCGGCGTCAAGCTGCCCGAGACGCCCATCTACGTCACCAGCATCAGCGGCTTCCATGGCCAGGCCTTCGACGGCTTCATCCATCTGGCCGAGAACAGCTTCGACCTTCTCGGCCCCGGGGCCGGCGAGCTGTTCCGGGGCCACGAGGCGGCGCACCAGTTCTGGGGCGTGATCGTGGGCGGCGCCACCTACCGCGACGCCTGGATCGGCGAAGCCTTCGCCGAGTACTCCGGCATGATGTTCGTCGAGGCCACGGTGAAGGACGGCCCCCGGCATCTCCAGGACGTGCTCCAGGCCTCGCGCGACGAGCTGACCGGCTCCATCAAGTCCGGCTTCAGCAAGTTCTCCCGCATGCGGGTGAACATCCTCAACCGCGCTCACGGCGAGCGGATCGGTCCCATCGGCCACGGCTGGCGGGCCAACACCGGCGAGCTGCCGTGGGCCTACAACTCGCAGGTCTACACCAAGGGCGCCCTCGTCCTCCACATGCTGCGCGGCATGCTGCGCGACGCCACGGGCAGCGACCAGGCCTTCCTCGACGTCCTGCGCGACTTCATCCGCGCCCATCAGGGCGGCGTGGCCTCCACCCGCGACTTCGAGGCCGCCCTGGCGCGCCGGGTCCCCGGCGACTGGTCCTGGTTCTTCGACGCCTGGGTGAACGGCACCGCGATTCCCACCTACCGATGGAGTTACAATCTCTCTGGTTCACCCGACGAGCAAGGCCGGTACGTGGCGACCCTCAAGGTCCGTCAGAGCGACGTCCCCGAAGGGTTCCGGATGTCCGTCCCGGTCGCGGCCGAGCTCTCCGGCGGCCGCATCGAGCGCCAGCGGGTGATGGTGGACGAGGCGGAGGAAACCTTTACTCTGTCCTTCCCCGAGAAGCCGAAGAGCCTCATGTTCAATCCGGAGAACGAGGTGTTGGCGAAGGTAAGGAAGGACTAGCGGGAGCAGGTATGAGCGACTGGTATTTCCTGCGGGACGGCGGTCAGTTCGGTCCTCTTTCATGGCAGGACCTCTGGGGGCACGGCCAGAAGGGCGAGCTGCGGCCCGCCGATCTCGTCTGGACCGAAGGCATGCCCGAGTGGCGGACGGCGGGGAGCATCCCCGGCCTCTTCCCGGCATCCCAGCCGCAGCCGGTCCAGCAGCCGGTCCAGCCGCAACCCGCGCCTGCTCCCCAGAGGACCTACGCGCCCGCTCCCCAGGCCGCGCCGGCGCCGGCTCCTCAAGCTTCTCCTTATCACCAGCCGTACCAGCACCAGCAGCCGTACCAGCCGCCGTACCAGCCGCAAAGCGCGCCCGCTCCCTACGCGCAGGCCGTGCCCCAGGCGGTACCGCAGAAGCCGATCGGCGACGATCCCCTGATGCGGATGGTCCTCCCGGTGGGCCGGTCGGCGTGGGCCATCGCCGCGGGCTATCTGGGATTGCTGTCCTTCCTGGTGGTCTTCGCGCCGCTCGCCCTGGCGGCGGGACTCTTCGCCGTGGTGGACATCAAGCAGAACCCCCACAAGCACGGCATGGGAAGAGCGATCTTCGGGATCATCATGGGAGTGATCGGCTCCCTCTTCCTGGTCTTTTTCGTGATCGCCCTGACGATGGAGAAGTGATCCTTCAGCCGCTGGTCTGAGCGGTCCCCACAACCGGGAAGGCGCCGAGGCCCCGGTCTTCTCCCTTGTGGCTGCGGGCCGCGAAGATCAACAGCACCAGCAGGGCGATGAGGACGGCCGAGACGATCGGCCGGTGTTTGAAGGCGTCCAGAGCCTGGGACTGCGGGTCGTTCACTGTCGGTCCTCCTGGGAGCGGTTCTGAGGGCTCCCGGGCTCATGGGGATTGCAGGAAGGATGCCGGGACCCGCCCGGACATAAATGTCATGCCATTACACACATCTCGCCTGGAGGGTCGGGGGAAAGCGCCCCTTGTGGGCGCCGGCACGTAGCCACGGGTTTCAACCCGTGGTACAGAGGCCGCAATCTATTCCTGTTCCTGGGCCCCTTCAGGGGCGCTGGAGGACGGAACGCCGCCGATGCTGTGGTGCCCGGGGTGGCAGTCTGATTGCGCCTCCCGCCCTTGCTACGCCCCTGAAGGGGCTCGAAAATGAAATCGAGAGCCTCTATAACCACGGGTTGAAACCCGTGGCTACGTGCCGGCGCCCACAAGGGGCGCTTCCCCCCGGCCCCCCAGACGAGATGTGTGTAATGGTATGGCATTGATGCCCGGGCGGAGGCCACGGGTTCACACACCCGGTTGGCCGCCGACCACCGGCCTGAACTTGTACCCATACACCAGATATCCCTGCGGCCCCTGCTCCTGCAACCGCCGCGTGACCATCTCCACCGGCAGGCCGATCTCCACCTCGTCGGGGTCCATGTCCGTGAGCTGCGCGGTGATGCGCACGCCCTCCTCCAACTCCACCAGGGCCACGAGATAGGGAGCGGAGAACCCCTGCGGCGCGTTGGCCAGCTCGGAGAAGGAGTAGACCGTGCCGCGGCCGGAAAAGCGGTGGGTCTCCAGATCCCGGCTCCGGCAGGCGCCGCAGGTGGGACGCGGCGGGAACTGGAGATCGCCGCAGGCCTTGCAGCGCTGGCCCTCCAGCCGGTAGTACGGCCCGGTCAGACGGTGGTAGCGCGGGAGATCCATCCTCATGCCTCCAGGATGTGGGTCACGGCCACGGAGCCGTGGCCGCCGATCGATTGCGTCAGCGCCACCCGGGCGCCCGGGATCTGATTCGCGCCGGCCTCGCCCCGGAGCTGCGATACGGCCTCCACGATCTGGTACGCGCCGCTCGCGCCCACCGGGTGACCCCGCGCCTTCAAGCCGCCGAAGGTCGAGATCGGCAGGCAGCCTCCCGGCGCGAAGCAGCCGCGGGCCGCCCGCTTCAACGCCTCGCCCCGGGGAGCGAAGCCGCAGGCCTCCAGCGACAGGGCCGTGATCACCGTGAAGGCGTCGTGGACCTCGAAGAAGTTGATGTCTCCCGGGCTGAAGCCGCTGAGCGCGAAGGCCTTCTCCGCCGAGCGCTTCGCCGCTTCCAGGGTCAGCAGATCGGCCCGGCGGGCGAGCCCGATCGTGTCCGTCGCCGTGGCCGCGGCGGCGATGCGCACCGGACGATGCGCGGGCCGCAGGGCCTCGCGGGCACAGATCACCACCGCCGCCGCGCCGTCGCACACCGGCGCCGCGTCCAGCACGCCGATGGGGGAGGCCACCTGCGGCGAGCGGGCGAAGATCTCTTCGGTGATCGCCTCGCGGAACAGGGCGTTCGGATTGGTCACCGCGTTGCGGTGGGCGTTGACCGCGAAGGGCGCGAAGTCCTCCCGCGCCACTCCCGTCTCGTGCATGTAGCGCCGCATCAGCAGGGCCGAATGGGCCACGAACGACAGGCCGTGGCTCGACTCGAAATCCTGGTCCGCCGCCGTGGCGAGCCCCGCCGTCACCTGATCGGAAGGGGCGTCCGTCATCTTCTCGACGCCCACGGCCACGGCCACGTCGTGCATCCCCGAAGCCACCGCCAGGGCCGCGGCCCGCACGGCGGCGCCGCCGGAGGCGCAGGCCGCCTCCACCTTCCACGCCTCGGCGGGCAGGAGTCCGGCGGCGTCCGCCAGCAACGGCCCCAGGTTCTCCTGACCATTGAGGCGGCCGCCCAGCATGTTGCCCACGAACAGGGCGTCGACCGTCTCGATCCCCGCGTCGTCCAGGGCGGCCCGGATGGCGGCGGCCCCGAGATCGCGCAGCCCCAGGCCCCAGTGCTCGTCCACCGGGGTCTGCCCGGCGCCGGCGATGAACACGTCTCTCATACCGCGTCTCTCATACCGTGCGGATCTTTCCCCGCAGCCGCAGGTACTGGCCGTAGCCGTCCACCTCGCGCCGGCGGTCCAGGTAGTCGAGGACGGTCGGCCCGCGCCGCCGCTCCTCGATGCGCTCGGTCACCCGGAAGCAGAAGGCGTCGCTCCCCGCGCCCGAGCCGTACGAGCAGAAGAAGACGCGCTCGCCCGGCTTGGCGACGTCCAGCACGGCGGCGAGGCCGAGCAGCGACGAGCCCGAGTAGGCGTTGCCCATGCGCGGCGCCACCAGACCGGTGCGGATCTGCTCGCGGGTGAACCCCAGCTCCGCCGAGGCCTTCTCCACGAACTTCGGCACCGGCTGATGGAACACGGCGTGGGCGAAGTCCGCCGGCCCCATCCCCACCTCGGCCAGGAGCTTGCGGGAGGCCGCCAGCGTGTGGCGGAAGTACGAGGGCTCGCCCGTGAACCGCCCCCCGTGCTCGGGATAGTGGGCGGCCTCGCGGCGGAAGAAGTCGGGCGTGTCCGTGACGTGGGAGACCGAGGCCTCGACCACCGCCAGGGCGTCCGCGGCGGCGCCGAACAGATAGGCCGCGCCGCCGCATCCCGCCGTGTACTCCAGGGCGTCGCCGGGCTTCGACTGCGCCGTGTCCATGCCGATGGCCAGCGCCCCGGCCACCATCCCCGAGCCCACGAACGCCACGGCGGCCTGCATGGCCTCGCTGCCGGCCTTGCAGGCGAACTCCATGTCCGCGGCCACCACGTGCGGCGTGATCCCCAGCGCCTCGGCCACGATGGTGGCGGACGGCTTCACCGCGTACGGCTTCGACTCCGTCCCCACCCACACGGCGCCGATCGCTTCGGGATCCATCCCCGCGCGGTCGAGGGCCGTGCGCGCCGCCTCGATGGCCATGGTCACCACGTCCTCGTCCGGCCCGGGCACGGACTTCTCCGCGACGGCGGGCGCCGCGGCCCCGCGGGCGCGCCAGACCGCCGAGATGTCCGCCGTCCGCACCCGCAGGCGCGGCACGTAGGCGCCGTAGCCGGCGATCCCCACCGCCCGGTCCGGCCTCATGGCGTGATCCCCCGGGAGAACAGGTCCCACATCTCGCGGGCGAGCCGCTGGGGCGGGATCTTGCCGTCCGGCCGGAACCATTTGTAGATCCAGAGCACCATCCCCAGGAACGAGAACGCCGCCACCGTCGGGTTCACCGCCCGGATGCGCCCCTCCCGGACGGCCTCCTCGAAGGAGGATTCCAGGAAGTGCACGTACCGCTTCTTGCGGCCGTTGATCTGCTCCCGGGCGGCGCCCGTCAGCGTGTCGTGCTCGTGGAGGATGATGGTCACCTCCCGGCTCCGCTCCTCGGTCACCAGCAGCACGTTCCTCTCCATGCACTCCTGAAGACGCTCGACCGGGTCGCCGATTTCGAGCACCGGCAGCAGGACGCGCTCCTCGAAGATGTCCATGCCGTAGTTCATGATCTCCAGCAGCAGGTCCTCCTTGCTGCGGATGTAGTAGTAGAGGCCGGCCTTGGTCAGTCCGCACGCGGTGGCGATGTCCTGGATGGACGCCGCCTCGTACCCGCGCTCCCGGATCAGGCGCGCGGCCGTCTCCAGCACCGCCCGGTGCCGCTCCCTGTGGATGTCCGACCCGATCTCCGGCATCTTCGCCATACAGGAGGGGATTCTACCGGTCGGTAGGTAGAAAAGGAAGGGGGCGGCCGTGGGCCCGGCACGGCCGCCCGGTTTGGAGGGAGTAACAGACTTCAATTGTCAAAGATCCCGCGCGCCGTTCCCGATGCTCCGGACCGGCGCCTTTTTCGTCAATCTCGCCCCCAAGATAAGGGCGCCTTCTCCGGACTGTCAAGGCCCGAATTGAAAGATCTTTCCAAAAGATCGGCGGGTCCTTCCAAAAGGTCTTTTGGCCGCGGGAAAAGACCTTTTGCGGCCGGTAAAAGTCATTGGGCCGGACCAAAAGACCAATTGGAAAAAGTTCCGAGTCATTAACTCGAGAAGAGGCTTGCGCGCCGGTCCAAAAGGCCTTTAGACTCTCTCCCGGACGCTCTGCCGCGAGGAAAAGAGCAATCGCCGCGAGGCTGGACGCTTTACCGCCGGTAAAAAGTCATTTGGGATCGCCTGCTCCTCTTTTCCCGGAGCAAAAGGGTATTAGGCGCGGGGAAAAGACTTTTTGGAAGAAGGTCCTGGGCTTTGCCGCGAGATAAAAGATCAATTCCGCGGCCTGAAAGGTTTTTCGCCGCGAGCCATGGAGACTCACGGCGGCGTTCTTTGACAATTGATGCACGAAAAGCGCGCCCGGGGCGGGCGGGCGCGTCGGGGCTCTCCGTCTCTGAGGCGGGAGGGAGGGCCCCGCTCTTTTAGAAATTTGCCGGCTGAAGCCGCGCAATGCGCGCCAGCCTTTTGAGCCCCGGAGCGGGGCGACGGAATGTAGTCTGGGGTGGCAGCCCAGCCCCGGTTACGAAAACCTCTGTGCGAGGCGGTAGAGACGCGCCCAGCCCGTTTCAGAACGCCCTCCGCAGGCCGCCCACGTCGGGGCGTCTCCCGAGGCGGGAATGCCGGTCCGTTCGGTCATTTCGTTCGGCGGGCACGCAAACGGTCACCTACCCTCGTCCCGACGAAGCCGTGAAGCGTAGCGGTATCTCCGTCCCGGAGACGACCCGACGTGGGAGGCCTGCGGAGGGCGTTCTGAAACGGGCTGGGTCGTCTCTACCGCCTTTCCGGTAGGTGGGCCGTGACTGAAATGTAGCCCCAGGAACCAGGATATCGATGAGAACATGTCGGATCGGAGGCGGTCGGTTCGTCCTAGGTTCAGACAAGGAGAGTGACCCCATGCGAAAAATCATCGTCGGTGCCCAGGTTTCCATAGATGGCGTCATGCAAGCTCCCGGCGGGCCGACCGAGGATCCGACCCAGGGCTTCAAGCTCGGCGGCTGGGCGATGCCCTATTTCGGTCCAGTGTTCGGCGAAGAGATCGACCGCGTCTTCCAGAGCTTCGACCTCCTGCTCGGCCGCAAGACCTACGAGATCTTCGCCGCGTACTGGCCCTACTACGACGAGGACGCTCCCCATGGCGGCATCGCCAAGCTGTTCAAGGACATCAAGAAGTACGTGGTTTCGCGCTCAGGCGAGGTCGATACGAGTTGGGCGGGCTCAGTGCTCCTGCGCGACATCGCCGACGTGAAGCGCCTGAAGCAGGAAGACGGCCCGGACCTCGTCACTCAGGGCAGCACCGAGCTCGTCCACGCGCTGCTCGCCAATGATCTGGTCGATGCTATGAGCCTCTTCACGGTGCCGATCGTGCTGGGCGGCGGCAAAAAGCTGTTCGCCGACGGCTCGGCGCCGCATTCGTTCAAGCTGGCCAGGTCCCGCGTCGCTTCCAACGGCCTGATCGTCAGCCATTACGAGCGAGAAGGTGAGGTCAAGATTGGCGACACCGCCCTCGATGCACCGAGTGATCGCGAGGTCGCCCGCCGGGAGAGGATGAAGCGCGAAGGTTAGTACGACGTCCCCCAAGTTCGTTCCGGTTTTCGCCCCTGAAAGGGGCGCCCGTTGAACAGCCTGGGGTGCAACCCCAGGGACAAGGTCAGCCCCCAGATCCAAGCCCCCAGAGGGGGCGGCATGGCCGGCCGCAGCCTCGATGTCGCCCCCTGCGGGGGCTCTGAATGGGAGGGATGGGCCTGTGGACCTGGGGCTGGCGCCCCAGGCTGTTCAACGGGCGCCCCTTTCAGGGGCGGGAGGCGGCGGCAGGCCTAGCGGAACTCGGAACGAATTTAGGGGACGTAGTACTAGAGGTTCGCCGCCGCCGGCACGGGAAGGGGAAATTTGTTGGGCCGGACCTCTTGACAAGCCAGAAAAGTCGGGGTATTCTTATTTCCGGATTGGGGAATCCCGGTCGGCAAGCAGCCTCGGCAACGCCGGGGCTGTTTGTTTTCCAGGCGATCCTCAGGGGAAGACCTTGAGGCCGAAGCCGCGCACCCTGTCTCCCTGGAACTCCCGTCGCCGGTCCGCCCTGAATGGCGAAATCTGGATAGCCCGGCGCTTCAGCGCCGGGTAGGCGATCCCCCGAGATCCCCAGCCGCCCTGAAAGGGCGGAACCCTCTCGCTGCCGAGCAGGAAAAGCCACCGTTTGAGGCAAGGCCCTGAGCAATTGCGACGGCATGTCCGCCCCGCAGGGGCACAGGCATAAAGCCTGGCGCTTCAGCGCCAGGAATAGAGCCCCATCTCCCCCAAGAGTCCCGTAGGGACGTAGGCATGCTCTGGCTGCCGCGGCGGCCTGAAGGCCTGCGAAATGTCTGCGTCCCTTTGGGACTTCGGTACACGTGGGACCGGACATACCTGGCGTTGAAACGCCAGGCTTTACGCCTGTACCCCTTCGGGGCAGGCAATCCTGCTTGCGTCCAGGCTCAATCGCGGAGGCCGCGGCGCGGGCGAAGTGGCTGGCATCGTTCCCGGGCACCCAGGGATTCATGGAGTCGTCGTTGACGAAGCGCAGGAACAGGCGTAGAGTGAGAACATCAAGAGAATGAGTACCTTACCCCGTTTCCGGTGGCGAGGAGGTGGTTGGTTTGTAAGTAAACCTGGATGGATAGGCCGGAAGGGTAATCTATAAGGCACCAGGTATCATGGCTGTGAATGGTATTTGCAAACGATGCGGCAAGACAGCCAAGCTGTGTCGGTCCCACATTATCCCGGAAGGTGCCTTCCGAACCGTTTATGACGAGCATTCAAGAGCGCTCACCATAAATTCGGAAGGATCTACCTCGCGTGAAGTCCAGCAGGGTGCTTGGGAATACATGTTTTGTAGAGATTGCGAAGACTTCTTTGAGGATATCGAGACGCCGTTTCAGCGCTTTTGGAAGCATCCGACAACACTTCCGAGTGAGCTGACGATTAGCCACATTTTTGTTCAGGACGTGGACTACGAGAATACGAAGCGGTTTCTTCTCTCCGTTCTCTGGCGATCTCACGTTACGAGTCGGCCGGAATTCTCTGGAGTCGACTTGGGCCTCCACGCTAACAAGATTGACGCTTTGCTTCGTTCCTCGGCTCCAATTCTGGCTAGCGTTTATTCCGTCTTTGGCTACGTGCTGAAAAACATTGAAACTGATGGTCCGGACGACAAGGTTCTTGTAACCCCGGCGAGGTTCAGAGTAGGTGGTCACCGAAGCTATGTAGTAGCGTTTCTCGGCATCGCTTGGCTGATTGTTATTTCTTCGCACAAAGTGGATTTGCCCCAGTCCTGCCTGCTTGAGCCGAGAAAGGCACTTCTCTTGCCGGTAGTCTCGACAAGAGACTTTGGGCCAATTAGGCAGATCTATCGTGAGCGCAGTAGTAGAATTCCTAACCCTGCCAATCGAGCAGACGGCAACCGCAAACAGCGCGGTTCCCGCCGCTCACCGGGATAGCATTCGGGCGGCTAAATCCGTTGAGGATCTTGAGGATATACGGTGACGATTGCGGTAGCGTGGGTCCGAAGGCTTGAGAATGGAGCGGAGGAACTGATCTTTTGCTCTGACAGCCGCCTTAGCGGGGGAAAGCGGTTTGATCATTGCCAGAAGGTATTTCGGTTCGCACGGACTGACGCAGCAATCTGCTTTGCTGGTAGCACAGACTGGGCTTATCCGATGATCATTGCTGCAATCAAGGCGGCCGACCTCCACTTGCCGTCTGAGACGCGGTCCTTGGGTCTAGCTAAGTTCAAATCACATGTCACCAACATACTGAATCAGATGCAGCGAGAGGTGCACAACTTCGTGTTGGGCGAAAACATTCCCGACGTGACGTTCCTGTTGGGAGGTTATGACTGGTGGGGTAAGCGCTTTCGGCTATGGCGCCTACAATTCGATAAAGGCAAAAAGAAGTTCATAGCTCATGAACGTACAGGAAGTAACAAATTCGGGTCATTGGGGAAAATCGAAATTGCTGGTGATCCAGAGTGGTCTGATGTAATGCGCAGCGGCTTGAGGGCCTTGGCGCAGCAAAGGTATGGCAAGGACATGCGGCAACCCCGTGCCGCCAGATTCAACATGGAGCCATTTGAAATAATCCGCGATATGTTGAAGAAGTGCACTGCTAGTGACAGTATTGGTGGCGCCCCTCAAGCAGTTAAGGTATATCAGTACCTCAACTCAACAGATGTTGGTATATTCTGGCCCCAGGTCGATGGGGGGCGTTTGTTTCTGTCGGGCCGGCCTCTGCTTGACTACGAGCGGGCCACCATAAACTCTGTGCTGGATACTGAGTCGGTAATTTCAACGTGGTCGAGTGGTGGTGTTTTAGAGGCTGCGACTCAGATACGGCGCGCTATCGCAAGTGATATGGAGCGAGTTGCGGAGGAAGACCCAGCAGATCCGGAGATACCCGAATGACTTCCGCATTACTCGTGTCGCCTATTCCGGTCCTTCTAGCGGAAGTCTAGCGCCGCCGCTGAAGGGCATCACCGTTAAACGTATCACTGGTTAGGCGTATCACTTGGAAGCTAGGCTTAGGAAGTTCCTGTTAAAGCCTCTTGCTCGGCGGCGGCAACGCACTGCCGATCGGAAAGCTCTCATAGATGCGCTGCAGCGTCTAGATCATCGCTCTCTAGGCGAGGATGTCCTCCCTCAGTTACGTGATAATTTTGATGACACGCGCAAGGACAGAAAGTCGAGGGCTTGGACGGATTCTGACTCGGTTGCAAAATCAGTGGCACTTGCTCGCGCTCTTTATGTATCAAGGCGGGTTTCAACACAAGAGTACGTAATGTTTGCAGCCGCGCCGGTTGAGAGTATCCACGATGCTCGATGCATGGACGGTTACTACGAAAATGAACTTGAACCGATCTCGAACGCAATGGAGGAGATCAGTCAAGCTTTCGGTCTCAGTAAAGAGGAATACTGGCCAGTCGGTGAAGCTCCCGAGGATTACGCACGTCTTAGTCGCCAGTATGATGCTATACTTGATCGCCACTTCGTGGCAGCTCTCCGAGAGTTTGGGCTCGATGATCTTGCAGATCTCTTCGAGAAGTCTCCTGACGAATTTTACAGGCTCCGAGAGAGAGGGCGGCGGTCGGTCTTTCACAAAGAAGAACTGATTCCAGCACTTCGTGATATTGTGGTCCGATATGAAGTCGATGCACGGCGAGCGGCTTCGGTCAACGCCTATTCAGCGGCGGTTACGTTGCTTGGAGCAGGAGTTGAGGGCCTTCTCTTGCTCCGCTGCCTTCGTTCTAGACACAAGGCTTGTAAAGTGGCACAGGAACTTCCAAGACGACAGCGGCCACGCCCCCCGGAGGACCCCACGAAATGGGCCTTTGAATCCCTCATAGAAGTGTGCCTCAAGGCTGGTTGGCTGCCACCAGTTTCAACACCAGTAGCCGACTATAACCCTGCCGGCTTGGCACACCTACTTCGCTTGATGCGCAATCATGTTCATCCCGGGAAGTATGCTCGGGAAAGGCCTTGGATCGAAACTGACGAACGCGATTACAGAGATGCGGAGGCAATTTACTTGATTCTTCTAGCGCGGCTCGGCCATATTAGACCGGTTCCTGAAAGGGGCGGCGTCTAACTCCGAGGCATTCAGAGGACGGCTACGCCGCCCCTGATGCCCGAGCACGTTCGCGTCGGGCAGGTTCGAGCCCTGAAAGGCCACCCTAGGGGGCGAGAATCAGAAGTCAAGCTGATCCCGGCATAAATTCTCGCGCCCCTTCAGGCCGCTGAAATCTATGGGGGCTCTTACTGAAATCTATGGGGGCTCTTACCCAGGGCGTCGGCCTTCGGCCTCGGCCCTGGGCTAGTTCTCCCGGCCCGTTGGGCCGGTTTTGTTAGATGCTGACGACGGCGCCTCACGGCTGCGGCGCGATCCACGCCAGGGTGATCGACAGGCCGATGTCCGGCGTGTTCTGGTAATTCGCCACGTTCTCGGTCACCGCGAAGCCGTAGAGGAGGTTGCCGCGGCGGCTGCGCAGGCCCAGGCTCGCCTGGTACTTGTTCGCCTTGATCTCGTCGATGGGCGTGTCGCGGACGGCGCTCTCGCTGGCGTGGAGCTGGAGGATGACGTTCGTCGAGCGCGTCAGACCCGCTTCGAAGGCCACCATCACCGTCGGGATCAGGTGGCTCCCCAGGTCCACCCCCAGCACCGGCCCGTCGGTGCGCACGACGCTGGCACCGAGATAGATCCCGTAGCGTTCGAATTCGCCCTGGAGCGAGACCTGCACGCCGTAATCGTTCGAACCGGTGGAGAGGAACGGCCGCTCGCCCCGCACGGCGAGCTTGGCCGCGCCGTCGAAGACCAGGCTCCAGCGGGATTCCCCCAACGGCCGGTCATGGCGCACCCCTACGACCGGGTCGCCCACGCCGCCGTCTACGGGGGAGTCGAGGACGGAGACGCGCTCCCCGCCGAGCGCCGCCACGGCCTGGAAGCGATTGCGCGCCACGAGCTTGCGGCCCGCGTCGCCGAGCCCGAAAGTGCTGTGAAAGCCCTCGACCGTGCTGTCGAGACGCCCGCCCGTGAAGTCGTAGAAGGGAAGCGTCAAGTAGACGGACGTACGGCGCGAGGCCGCGTAGTGGACGGTGAGGTCCAGCAGGGCGAGCTCGCCGTCCACGTAGTAAGCGTCCTCCCCGAGCCCGAGGATGGTGTCCATGTCGGTTTGCGTCAGCGCGCGGCGATCTCCCTGCCGCTCGAGGTAGCTCCTCACGTTGTCGCTCATCATGAAGTTGTTGGCGTAGGAGATCCCGGCTTCGATCGCCCAGGTCCCGGGGCTGCCGGTGACGGCGTGGGCCGGGGGCATGTCGAGGCGCAGGATGTCGAACGGTGTCATGTCACGGATGCGCAGCGGTCCCATGAGCTCGGTCTGCCCCTGCGCCGGCGTCGCCGCCAGCGCAAGGACGACCAGGGCGATGGCCGCTGCGGCCGGCCATCGGTTGAGAAACATGTGGGTTCTCCTAGGGGTTCTGCTTGGAAATCGTTTCCCGGATTCAGCTGGCCTGCCCGCGCGACCTCACCACCCCGGCCCTCCTCTCCCAGCCTCCCTCCCGTCCGCCGGGAGAGGAGGGAGACTGCTCCGATGCGGGTGGGGGCGCCCTCTCCCGGAAGGATGGGAGGGAGGCTGGGAGAGGGTCGGGGTGAGGTCGCTACGGCAAGGTCGCTACATTTCGCTCGAATTCCTGATCAGCCAACCGCCACCCGCCGCCCAGCGCCTTGTAGAGCTGGACGAGGCTGGCGAGGCGGTCGAAGCGGGTGCGCGCCAGCGAGCTTTCGGCGGCGAGTTGCTGCCGTTGGGCTTGCAGGACTTCCAGGTAATCCGCGAGGCCGGAGATGTAACGTTCGTTCGAGAGCCGCACCGCCTGCCGGTAGGAGTCCGCCGCCCGGGCCTGCTCCCGCTCGGATTCGGCGAGCTTCTGGTATGTCACCAGCCCCGTGGAGACCTCGGCGAAAGCGTTGGTCACGCTCGCCTCGTAGCGCACCTTCTCCTGCTCCCAGCGGGCCACGGCCGCGCGGTGCTGATCCTGAAGCCGCTTGCCCTGGAACAGGGGGCTCAGCAAGCCGCCGCCGACCGACCACGTCTTGCCGTCCCCGAAGAGGTCCTCGACCTCGGGCGCCAGGCCTCCCAGCGCGCCGGTCAGGCTGAGACGGGGGAAGAAATCGGCGGCCGCGACGCCGACATCGGCGTTGGCCGCGACCAGCCTCTGCTCGGCCTCGCGCAGGTCGGGCCGCCGCTGGAGGAGGTCCGAAGGGAGCCCCGGCGGGATCTCCGGCGGCAGGAGCTGATCCGCCAGCTCCGCGCCGCGCGCGACCGGACCCGGATGCCGGCCCAGCAGGAACGACAGGCGGTTCTCCTCTTCCACGATCAACCGCTCCAGGTCGGGGATGACGGACTGGGTCGAGGCCAGGGTCGCGCCGGCGCTGGCGGTTTCGAGGCCCGAAGCGGCGCCGGCCTTCAGACGCCGGTTGAACAGGTCGTAGGTCTCCTGGAACGTGCCGGCCGAGCGGCGGGCGATCTCCAGCTCCAGGTCGAGCTCGCGAAGCTGGAAATAGCTCGTGGCCACCTCGGAGACGAGGGAGAGCAGCACGCCGCGCCGCGCCTCCTCAGTGGCCAGGACGTCCGCCCGCGCCGCCTCGTTCAGGCGCCGGATGCGTCCCCAGAGATCGATCTCCCAGGCGACGCCGAGGTTGACGTCGTAAAGGTCTTCCGTGACTCCCGCGACCCGGCCGCGGGACCAGCCGGCCGTGGCCTGGACGGCCGGAAAACGTTGCGAACGGGCGAGGCCCGCGGCGGCCCGCGCCTCTTCCACGCGCCAGGCCGCGAGCCGGATGTCGTAGCCGTTCTGGAGCGCTTCGGCGATCAGGCCCTCCAGGGCCTCGTCGTCGAAGACTTCCCACCACGCCTGATCGGCGAACGAGGCCGCTTCGGCCGGGCCGGTCTCGCCCCGGAACTGCTCGGGAGCGGCGAGCGGCGGCCTTTGGTATTCGGGACCCACGGTGCAACCGGCGAGCGTAGCGCCGAGGAGGATCAGAAAAGCAAGGATTTTTCGGTTCATGAGATTCTCGTCTCCATGGCCGGCGCCGGGATGAGCGGCTCGGCCTGGGGCCTGGAGCGGAAGGGAGCGCGCCTGAGCACCTTTTCCTGGAACCGCTCGAGGTATAGATAGATCACCGGAGTGACGTACAGGGTGATGAGCTGCGACACGATCAGGCCGCCGACGATGACCAGGCCGAGCGGCCGGCGCGAGGCGCCGTCGGCGCCGTAGCCGAGCGCGATCGGCACCGCGCCGATCACCGCCGCCAGCGTCGTCATCAGGATCGGCCGGAAGCGGTCCATGCTCGCGTCGTGGATCGCCCGCTCGGGCTCTTCGCCGGCGTCGACCCGCTGGCGGGCGAAGTCGACGATCAGGATGCCGTTCTTCTTCACGATCCCCATCAGCATGAACATGCCGACGAAGGCGTACAGCGACGCCTGCTCGCCGAAGATCCACAGCGCCAGGAGACCGCCCACCAGGGCCGTGGGCAGCGTCGAGAGCACCGTCAGCGGATGCACGTAGCTCTCGTAGAGGATGGCGAGGATCACGTACATCACGAACACGGCCAGCAGCATCAGGAGCGTCAGGTCGCGCACCGTGTTGCGGAACGTCAGGGCCTCGCCCTGGAGGCTGGCGCGCACGGTCGGCGGCACGACCTCCGCCGCCGCCTTGGTGATGAAGTCGGTGGCGTCGCCGATGGCCCAGCCCGGCTTGAGGTTGAAGAACAGCGTCACGCTGGTGAACTGGTTGATGTGGTTCACGGCCTGCGGCCCCAGCGAGGGCTTCCAGGTGACGAGCTGGCGCAACGGCACGAGGTTGGCGCCGTCGTCGGACTTGATGTGCAGCAGCGAGAGGTCCTGGGCTTCGGAGCGCGCGGCGTCCGCGACTTCCAGGATGACCTGGTACTGGTCCTCTGGCTTCTTGATCAGATAGAGGTAGTTCTGCGAGTACGCGTTGCGCAGCAATTCGAGGATGCGCGCCTCCGACACGCCGTGGATCTTGGCCTGGTCGCGCCGGATGTCGATGTCGAGGTTGGGCGTGTTGCTGAAGTAGTCCGACGACAGGGTCAGGAAGCCCGGATATCCCTGCAGCTTGCCCATCAGCTTTCCGGCCGTTTCATAAACCTGATCGGAATTCACGCCGGAGAGCGAGAAGGCGTACTGCCCCTGGTTGGTGTTGACCGCTCCGGTGCTGATCTCCAGCACCGGGAAGGGGCGCAGGAACGCGAACACGCCGGGGATGCTGCTCAGCTTGCCCATCATCTCGGCCGCGGCCTGATCGATGGGCTGGCGCTGGTCCGCCGGCTTGAGGAAGGTGAAGGTGATGCCCTGGTTGGACGGCAGGAACTGGCCGTTGCCGGTCATCGTGAAGTCCATCAGGACGTTGGGATCCTGGTGCAGGGTCTCGTCCACCCGGTCCTGGATGGCCCGCATCTGCTCCGGCGACGAGCCCTCGCGGCCCATGAAGACGCCGAACACCACGCTGCTGTCGCCCGGCGGCAGGAAGGCCTTGGGGATGGCCATGAACAGCCACACCGTGCCGGCCAGGCAGATCGCCCAGACCACGGCCGAGACCCAGCGGTGCTTGAGGAACCACCAGAGCGACCGGCCGTAGACGGCGAGGAAGCGCTTCTCGGCGCCGCCGAAAATCCTTTCCATCCAGGTCTGTTGGAACCCCGGGCCGCGCTCCTTGAGCAGCCGCGCGGTCATCAGCGGCGTGAGCGTCAGCGACACCAGGCCGGAGGCGAAGATCGCGATCACGATGGTGACGGCGAACTCGCGGAAGATGCGGCCCACCAGCCCGGTCATGAACAGCAGCGGGAGGAACACCGCCGCCAGCGAGATGGTCATCGAGAGGATGGTGAAGCTGATCTCCTTGGCGCTGTTGAGGCTCGCCTCGAACGCCTTTTCCCCGCGCTCCATGCGGCGCACGGTGTTTTCCAGGAACACGATGGCGTCGTCCACCAGGAAGCCGATGGCCAGCGTGAGCGCCATCAGCGAGAGGTTGTCCAGGCTGTAGTCGAGGAGCCGCATCGCGATGAAAGTGATCAGCAGCGAGAGCGGCAGCGCCACGGCCGGGATCAGCGTGTCCCGCGCCCGTCCGAGGAAGACGAAGATCACCATCACCACCAGGGCGAAGGCGATCAGCAGCGTCACCTGCACGTCCGCCACCGAGTGGACGATCGTCTGCGAGCGGTCATAGATGGGCGTGACCCGCACCGAGCCCGGCAGCTCGGCGCCGATCAGCGGCAGCGCCTCGCGGATGCTCTTCGCGACCTCCACGGCGTTGGCGCCGGCCTGCCGGTTGACGGCCACCACGACCGTCGCCGAAGGCACGGGATAGCCGCGCACCCAGAACCGCATGTTGATCCGCTCGTCCTGCACGGAATCGCGCACCTCGGCCACGTCGCGCAGGTAGACCGGCGCGCCGTCCTTGGTGGCGACGATCAGGTTTCCGTAGTCCTCGGCGTTTTCGAGCTGGCCCCTGGGACGCAGCAGCGCCGTGCCGGACGAGCCGTCGAACTGGCCCGCGCCGGTGTAGCTGGTGCCGGCGCGCACGGCGGCGGAGAGGTCGTCCACCGAGATGCCGCGCGCCCACATCTTCGAAGGATCGGCCTTGATGCGGATGGCCGACTTGGTGCCGAAGACGTTGACGCGCGAGACGCCCGGCAGGATGCTGATCCGCTGGCCCACCTGCGTGCTGCCGTAGTCGTAGAGCTGGCCCGAAGTCACCGAGTCGCTGGTCAGCGCGATGTACATGATCGGCTGATCGTTGGGGTTGGTCTTCGAGAACGTCGGCGGCGACGGCATGTCCACGGGCAGGCTGCCGGTGGCCTGGGAGATCGCCGTCTGCACGTCCGTGGCCGCGGCGTCGACGTTCTTGTCCAGGGCGAACTGGAGCGTCATGCTCGTGTAGCCCTGGGTGCTCTTGGAGGTGACGACCTCCAGGCCGTTGATCTGCATGAACTGCCGTTCGAGCGGCGTGGCGATGTTGCTCGCCATGGTCTCGGGGCTGGCGCCCGGATAGCTGGCCTGCACCTCGATGACGGGGTAGTCCACCGCCGGCAGGTCGTTCACCGGCAGCCGCAGATAGCTCAGCACGCCGAAGAGGATGACGGCGACCGTCAGCACCGCCGTCATCACGGGACGGCGGATGAAGGGTTCGGAAAGATTCACGACTTGCCCTCCGTTTTCTTGACCGGCGCGGACGAAACGGCGGCGTCGCCCTCGACCCGCACCTTGCCGCCGGGCGTCACGCCGAGCTGGCCGTTGACGATCACGCGCTCGCCGGGCTGGAGGCCCTGGCTGATGACCACCAGCTCCTCCTGCCGTTGTCCGGGCGTCACCTTCCGCTGCTCGGCCGTGGAATCGGTTTTCACCACGTAGACGAACTGGCCGGCGGAAGAGGTCTGCGGCGCCGCCGCGGGCACGAGCACGGCCTGCTGGAGCGTGTCGAGGACGAGGCGGATCTTGACGAACCGTCCCGGCCAGAAGCGGTGATCGTTGTTGGGGATGGTGGCGCGCAGCTTCACCGTGCCGGTGCCGTCCTGCACGGCGTTGTCGACGAACGTGAGCGCGCCGATCTGCGGCTCGTCGGGCTGATCGGGGAGGCGCACCTCGACTTTCAGTTTCCCGCCGGCCATGTTCCGCTGCACCGCCGTGAGGTCGTGCTCGGTGATGGTGAAATCCGCGTAGACCGGGTCCAGGCGCTGGATCACCAGCAGCGAGCCACTGTTCGTAGTCACCACGTTGCCGCGGTCCACCAGCCGCTCTCCCGCCCGGCCGTCGATGGGGGAGCGGATGAAGCAATAATCGAGATTGAGCCGGGCCGTCTGCACGGCGGCCTCGCTCTGCTCGACGCGGGCGGCGGCCACGTCCATGGCGTTCTTGCGCGTGTCGTACTCCTGCTGGGCGATGGCCTGGGTTTCGATCAGGCTCGCGGCGCGTTCGAACTGGATGCGGGTGAGATCGAGCGCGGCCTTCGCCTCCGCGAGATTGGCCTGGGCCGCGGCGAGCTGAGCGCGGTACGGCCGCGGATCGATGGTGAAGAGGGGAGCACCCTTCCTCAGATGAGCGCCGTCGGTGAAGTGGATCTCCGTGATGCTGCCGGAGACCTGGGGCTGGATGGAGACCACCTCGCGAGCGGCGACCTTGCCCACTTCGTCGAGGTAGACGGGCACGTCGCGCGAGACCGCCTCCACGACGGAGACGGGCGCCGGCGGCCGTTCGAACGCGGGTGGAGCCTCCTGCCGGCAGCCGGCGAAGACCGCGAGGCAGAGAAGAGCCACTGCAAACATTTTCATTGGTTTCACGAAACTTTCCTCCGGAGATTGATCTTCTGGATGCGTGGATCGAGGCAACAGGCGAACCGTTCGCACGCGGTCATGTCGAGATCGAGGATCGCGCGCCGTTCGACTGGCGTGAGCTGAAGGCCATCGGCGACCGCCTCTCCGAGAGCCGCCTCCCGGTCCGTTTCGAATCGCTGGCGGAATCCCTCGTCCGTGGCCAGCCTGCCGATCACCTGTTCCACGCTGCGCTGTGACATCGTCCTCGCCCTCCTGCGCAGACCCTCCTATCTCACGGCGCGTGCCATGGCGGCGGGGGAGGGGCGGGAAGGGAGGTAAACGATTGCAGGAGCGCTGGTTGGGAGCGCTTGGCTATGCAGAGACGGCGGCTGATCGAGGTGTCTGAAAACAGACAGGTGTGGGAAAGCAGTCAGCGGCGCATTAGACTCGGACAGCCAACTTCAGGAGATCCAGACCATGCGAAAAGCGACCACAACCTTCCTCCTCATGACCTTGCTGGCGGCCGCTTCGGTGGCCGGGCAGCAGGAGACGCCGCCGCCGGCCGAGCCGTCCGTGACCCTGCCTCCGGAGCTGGCGCGGGTGCTGACGGATTACGAGGCGGCCTGGTCGAAGAAGGACGCGGCGGCCCTGGCCGCGCTGTTCGCCGAAGACGGCTTCGTGCTGCCGAATGGAAGGACGCCGGTGCGCGGGAGGACGGAGATCCAGAAGTACTACACCGGTCATGGCGGGCCGCTGTCGCTGCGCGCCCTCGCCTACGCGACCGAGGGCGGGGTGGGATACGTCATCGGCGGATATACCGACACGGCGGGGAAGCCGGATATCGGAAAGTTCACGCTGACGTTGAAGAAGGGAAAGGACGGGCGGTGGCTCATCATGTCGGACATGGACAACGCGAACCGGCGGCGGGAGTGAGGCTGATCAGGCGCGCCCGGCAGCAACCGCCCGGGCATAAATACCCGGGCTACCGGAAAACAGCCGGGTAAACCCGACTGAGGAGTCCCCTTCAGGGGGCTCTTTTTGACTAGCCCGGGCATTTATGCCCGGGCGGGGCTGACCGGCGGTCACACCCGCACGCGATAAGATGCCGCTGGATCGTATGGTCGGCGCCACCCTTTCCCACTATCGCGTGCTGCGCCGCCTCGGAGCGGGAGGCATGGGGGAGGTCTATCTCGCGTTCGACACCCGGCTGGAGCGCGAGGTCGCCCTCAAGATGCTCCCCGCGGCCCTCGCCGACTCCGCCCGGCTCGCCCGCCTTCACCGCGAGGCCCGCGCGGTCGCCGCTCTCAAGCATCCGAACATCGTCACCCTGCACGCCATCGAGGAGGCCGACGGCCTGCCGTTCCTGGTCATGGAGCTGGTGGAGGGGGAGACGCTGCGCCAGCGCATTCCGCCCACCGGCTTCGATCTCGAAGAGCTGCTGCGCCTTGCCGTGCCGCTGGCGGACGCCGTCGCCTCGGCGCACGCGCGGGGAGTGACCCATCGCGACCTCAAGCCGGACAACGTGATGGTCACCTGGGACGGGCACCTCAAGATCCTCGACTTCGGGCTCGCGAAGCTCCGCGCGCCGCTGGCCGGTAGCGTCGATCACGAAGCCGACACCCTCGTCTTCGAAGCGGCGGCGGTCCACGACGAGACGGCCACCCGCGAAGGGACGGTGATGGGCACTCCCGGCCAGATGGCGCCGGAGCAGATCCGCGGTCAGCGGGCCGACGCCCGCGCGGACGTGTTCGCCCTGGGTCTGCTGCTGTTCGAGGCCGCGACCGGCCGCCATCCGTTTCCGGCCGAGAATTCAGCGGCCCGCAGCCTGGCGATCCTGCGCGACGCGCCCCTCGCCTTGTCGCGCCTGCGCCCGGACCTTCCGCGCGAGCTCGAACGCCTCCTCGACCGCTGTCTGGAGAAGGACCCGGACCGGCGCCTGTCGAGCGCCGCCGAGCTGCGCCACGACCTCGAAGCCCTCCAGGGACGCCTCCGGCGGGCGCCGGGCCGGAGCCCCACGGTCGCCGTGCTGCCCTTCGCCGACATGAGCGCCGAGCATGACCAGAGCTATTTCTGTGAGGGCCTGGCCGAGGAGCTCATCAACGCGCTGACCCGCGTCGAAGGGCTGCAGGTGATCTCCCGCACCTCGGCCTTCCGCTTCCAGGGGAAAGACCTCGACATCCGCGACATCGGGCGCCAGCTCAACGCGGACTCGGTCCTGGAAGGAAGCGTGCGCAAGGCGGGCGACCGGGTGCGGATCACCGCCCAGCTCATCGACGTCGCCAACGGCTACCCCCTCTGGTCGGAGCGCTTCGACCGTCAGCTCGTCGATGTCTTCGCCATCCAGGAGGAGATCGCGGAGCGTTCGGTCGAGGCCTTGTGCGGCGTCCTGTGCGAGGACGACCGCGAGGTGCTGCGCGGCGTCGGCGTGACCTCGCCCCAGGCCTTCGACTTCTACCTCCAGGGGCGCCAGCTCTTCTGGCAGCAGCGGTATGTGCCGGCCCGGGCGCTCTACTACCGCGCGGTGGAGCTGGAGCCGACGTTCGCGCGGGCGTGGTCGCAGATCGCCATCCTCCATGCCTGGTCGGACGCCTGGCTCGGGCACCGCGAGGAGGAGCGCGAGGCGGCGGAGAGGGCCGCGCACCGCGCCCTCGAGCTGGCTCCCGACCTCGCCGAGGCCCATGTCGGCGCCGGTGTCACCCATGCCCACGCCGGGCGAGGCCAGGAAGCGGAGCGTCACCTCACCCGCGCCCGCGAGCTCGATCCTGGACTATGGGACGCCTGGTACTTCTCCGGCCGCACCGCCTGGCACCAGGGCAAATTGGAGGAGGCCCTGGCGTTCTTCGAGCGCGCAGCGGAGGTGGACCCGGAGGACTACCAGTCCCTGAGCTTCGCCGCCCAGCTCCATGAGAGCCGGGGCGACCGCGAGGCCATGGTGCGCGCCAGCCGCGTCTGCCTGGAGCGCGCCAGGCGCCATCTCGACCGTCATCCGGAGGACGCCCGGGCCACCCTCTTCGCCGCCTTCTGCGCCCTCCGCCTCGGCGACCGCGAGCGCGCCCTGGCTTGGGCCGAGCGCGTCCACCAGATGGCTCCCGAGGAGCCGGTGCACTATTACAACCTCGGCTGTTTTTACGCCAACATCGGCGACTACGCCCGCGCCCTGGCGGCGCTCGAAAAGTTCGGCGCCTCCGGCCGGGGCTTCCGCGACTGGATGGAGCACGACTCCGACCTCGATCCGCTCAGAGAAGATCCCCGGTTCCAGGCGCTGATGGCGCGCTTCGAGTGAGGGAGATCAAAATCGCACGGTGAGGAGGCTGGATATCAGGAGATTCACGCTGACCTTGAAGAAGGGAAAGGATGGGCGGTGGCTCATCATGTCGGACATAGACAATGCGAACCGGCGACGGGAGTGACCCTGTTTTTTGGCTTCCGTATCTTGCATAATAATGGATGTGCCCAACTTCCGGGTGCCCATTCGAGAGGGACTCCATGCGAGATCAAGTTTTCATCAGCTACAGCCACCGCGATAAGAAGTTCATGGAAGAGCTTCTCACACATCTGAAGCCCTATTTGCGCTCCGGCTCCATCACAGCTTGGTCTGACAAGCAGATTGCTGCGGGATCGAAGTGGTTCAACGAGATTCGGATGGCTTTAGCGAAGACCCGTGCTGCGGTGTTGCTCGTGAGCCCAGAGTTTCTGGCCTCGGAGTTCATTCACCAACATGAACTCGGGCCGTTGCTGAAGGAAGCTGAAGCAGGGGGCGTTAAGCTCCTGTGGGTCCAAATTCGTGCGTCGAGCTACAAGGAAACACCTCTCAAAGATTATCAGGCCGTTGTCTCACCGCCATCCAAGCCCTTGGCAGAAATGAAGGCGGAGCGCGATCAGGCATGGGTTCGAGTTTGTGAGGAGATCAAAAATGCAGTAACCCCTTGACTGGCTCACCGGATCCCGCCGGCGCATCGCCGGTGAGCCTACAACACACGGCGCTGACAAACCCGTCAATAAAATGGACCGACGAGCTCCGCATCTATGGCGAGGGCTTTGTCGGGCGCCAGGAGGAACTGTTGGAATTAGATGGGGCGTGGGTGGAAGGAGTGCGGATTTTTGTACTGTATGCTGAGGGCGGAGCGGGTAAAACTCGGGTAGTGGTTGAGTTTTTGAGGCGAATGCGTGATAAAGGCTGGCCTGGGGTGGGGCGGGTGTTTGTCCATTCATTTTATAGCCAAGGTAGCGACGAACGACGTAATGCGTCGTCGGAGTTGTTCTTCGAGCAGGCTCTCGCCTACTTCGGCTATAAGGGCGAGCCGATCACATCGGCTGATGAAAAGGGGCGGATGCTGGCCCGCTTGCTCGTCGAGCATCATGGGTTGCTGATTCTCGACGGCCTCGAACCTTTGCAGCATCCGCCGCTGCATGCAGAGCGAGGCCGGCTGAAGGACCCCGGTATTACACGGCTACTGCTGTCATTGGCCAGCACCCCGTATAACAAAGCGTTGGGACAATGCCTGATCACATCGCGGCAGCCGGTGATTGAACTGCATGAGCGCACAGGTGTGACAGTCGTTCAGCAGTCACTGGATCATCTGCATCGTGACGATGGGGCGGAGCTGTTGCGACAGTTTCAAGTCGTCGGTCCGAACGAGGAGCTACGGCAGGTGTCAGACGAGTTTCACGGCCATGCTTATTCGCTGATGTTGCTGGGCTCATTCTTGAAGAACGCAACTGACCACCACGACATCCGCCGCCGACGCGAGGTCTTGCTGCTGGAGGAGGATACCGAGCACAGCAGCCACGCCCGGAAGATGTTCGCGGCCTACGTGCGACACCTGGGCGAGGACAGTCCGGAAGTCGTGGTGCTGCGCCTGCTCGGCTTCTTCGACCGCGCCGCCGAACGGCAACTCCTCGACGTGCTGCGGGCACGGGAGGCGGTGGTTTACGAGTGGCCGGAAGAAGGTGAACCTGCTAAGAAACGGCCTCGGTCAAAGTGTATCGAGGACGCGCTGTCCGAGCTGGTCACGCCGTTGCTGGATCTCTCGCAGACTCAGTGGCTCCGCGTGCTCAACCGGTTGCGCGACTTGCGGTTGATCGACTTCACCGGCCCGGGCACGTCACCGGCCGTGGATGCTCATCCGTTGCTGCGTGAGTGTTTCGCCGAGCAGGTGAGGACACAGTTTTCGGTGGCGTGGCAGGCCGGTCACCGGCGGCTCTTCGAACATCTGAGCGGTACGACTCCATACTGGCCTGAGGGGATCGAGGGGCTCCAGCCGCTCTATCAGGCCGTGGCTCACGGCTGCTTAGCCGGGTTGCACAAGCGAGCATACAATGAGGTCTACCTCGATCGCATCCTGCGGAGCACGAGGGCGGACTGGCAATACAGCATGGACAGTCTTGGGGCCATCGGTGCGGACTTAGGGGCTCTAGCGTGTTTTTTTTCAAGACCTTGGTCCACGTTCACGCCATCCCTCGAGTCCGACGTTCAAGGGAAGCTGCTCAACGATGCGGCCTACAAACTAGGAGCCCTCGGCCGGCTATCTGAGGCGGTTGAGCCGATGCGGGCATCGATGGAGATGAGTATTGAAAGCGAGGACTGGGGGGGCGCTGCAATCAGCGCCAGCAATCTGTGCGAGTTGTATCTCACGCGGGGTGAGTTGGCCACCGCGGTGACGGCTGGCGAGCAGTCGGTGAAGTATGCGGACCAAAGCGGGGATCAGTTTCGCCAGTTGAGTACGCGAGCATGGTTAGCCGACGTCCTACACCAAATGGGTCGTTGCAATGAATCGCGGGGTCTATTCGAGGAAGCGGAGTCGCGCCAAGTGGCCATTTTGCCGGAGTATCCTAAACTGATCTCGTTACGCGGATTTAAATACTGTGATCTCCTGTTGTCTAACGCAGAGCGTGCGGCGTGGCACCGTGTCCTCCGTAATTCCGCAAGGGAATCACTAATGTCATCCATTGCTGTTATCCATAATGTCAGCGAACGAGCTTTGCAATCGTTGGCATTAGCAACACGGAAAAACTGGGTTCGCGATATCGCGCATGACAATCTTACCTTGGCCCGAGTCACGTTATACAAGATTATATTAATGTTTCCCGTTCTGGACTCTGATCTCGACCATTTCGCTGCCGCCGTCGGCGGTTTCCGAGCAATGGGGGAACTGAGCCGCCTCCCCCATAGCTTGCTTACACGTGCATGGTGGCGCTATCTTTCAGAAGACGAACCGGGCTGCCGGGCCGACCTGGACGAAGCGTGGGAGATCGCCGAGCGGGGACCGATGTCGCTGTTTCAGGCTGACATCCACCTCTATCGCGCCCGTCTCTTCCGCGACCGCACCGCTCTGGCTGAGGGTCGCCGCCTGATCGAGAAACATGGCTACCACCGGCGGGATGGAGAACTCGCCGATGCGACCGAGGCGGCGAAGAGTTGGTGATACAAGACCAGGGAGGCTCGACATGTTGGTTGCGCTAGTCGAAGTCTCAAGCGCGACCACTTTCTCGGTGTCGCCACGATGCGATTGATCGTACCGGAGGGACAGCTGGGGTCGATTAGAGACCTCATGATTGGGTACATCGGCGCGGGACCGAGGGTGATGGGCCTAGGTGAGGGGAGGGTCTGCGGCGCCACCCAGCAAGAAAGTTCTTTCGCCATGTCGGTTCCTCAGCCCCTCGTTCGTCTTCCAGGTAGAGCCGGAATTCCGGCTCGCAACCCAAAGGGAGAACGCCCATGTCCAACAGGCAGAAGATCACGACGTTTCTCTGGTTCGACGACAACGCCGAAGAGGCGATGAACTTCTACATCTCCGTCTTCAAGAGCTCGAAGGTCCTGGAGGTCTCGCGCTACAACGACGCGGGTCCGGGGCCGAAGGGGTCGGTGATGGTGGTGAAATTCCAGCTCGAGGGGCAGGAGTTCCTGGCGCTGAACGGCGGTCCGGCGTTCAAGTTCACGGAAGCCATCTCGCTGACCGTGGACTGTGAGACGCAGGAGGAAGTGGACTACTACTGGGAGAAGCTCACCGCGGACGGCGGCTCGCCGTCGGCATGCGGATGGCTCAAGGACAAGTTCGGACTGTCCTGGCAGATCACCCCCAGGATCCTGCCCGAGATGCTGCAGGACAAGGACCCTGAGAAGGCGAAGCGGGTCATGGAAGCCATGATGCAGATGGGCAAGATCGACATCGCCAGGCTGAAGGAGGCGTACGCGGGGTAGGGACGGTCAGCCCGGCCGCGGCCCCGCCCGGGCATAAATGCCCGGGCTAGTCGAAAAGAGCCCCCTGAAGGGGACTCAAAAAATTGCGTCGGGTTCACCCGGCGCTTTTCACGTAGCCCGGGCATTTATGCCCGGGCGGGGGCGCGGCCACGGCCGGCCTAACCCGCCGCCAGGCCGTGCTTCTCCATCCGGTAATAAAGCTGCGAACGTGTGATCCCGAGCAGGCGGGCCGCCTTTGAACGGTTGTTGCCCGCCTCGTCCAGCGCCTTGGCGATCAGGTCGCGTTCCACGGTCTCCAGGTTCACGCCGCCGGGCGGGAAGGCGCCGGCGTTTTCGGGATGCGCGGGCGCGGCGGCGGGCTGGCCGAGGGTCATCGGCAGGTGCTCCAGTGTGATCAGGCCGCCGTCGCAGAGGATGGTGGCCCGTTCCAGGGCGTTGCGCAGCTCGCGCACGTTGCCGGGCCAGGGATAGGAGAGCAGGGCTTCGTGGGCCTGGCGGGAGATGCCCGCGGCCGGCCGGCCCACGGCGGGGCCGATCTCTTCCAGGAAGGCCTCGGCCAGGGGCAGGATGTCCTCGCGCCGCTCGCGCAACGGAGGCAGGCGGATCTCGAAGACGCTCAGCCGGTAGTAGAGGTCCTCGCGGAACTCGCCGCGCGCGATGGACGCCGCGAGGTCGCGGTTGGTGGCCGCCACCACGCGCACGTCGGCCTTGATCGGACGCGTGGCGCCCAGGCGCTGGAACTCGCGCTCCTGGAGGACGCGCAGCAGCTTGGCCTGCACGGCCGGGCTCATCTCGCCCACCTCGTCGAGGAAGAGCGTGCCGCCGGCGGCCTGCTCGATGCGGCCGGGATGCGCGTTGAGCGCGCCCGTGAAGGCGCCCTTCTCGTGGCCGAACAGCTCGGATTCGAGGAGCGTCTCGGGCAGGGCGGCGCAGTTGAGGGCCACGAAGGGACCCTTCGCCCGCCGCGAGCCGCGGTGGATGAAGCGGGCCACGACCTCCTTGCCGGTGCCCGATTCGCCCGTAAGCAGGACCGTGGTCTCGGTCGCCGCCACCTTCGCCGCCTGGGTGAGGACGTCCTTCCAGCTCTTCGACTCGCCGAGGACGCGGTGGTAGCCCCGCGTGGCCTCCAGCTCGTCGCGCAGGGCCTGCACGCGCTCTTCGAGGCGCGTGGCCCGCTCGCGGGCCTCCGCCGCCTCGCGCTGCTCCTCGGCCAGGCGCTGATGGGAGATGGCCAGGCTGACGTGGTCCGCCACCCGGCGGGCCACCACGACGTCCTCCTCGGTGTACTGGCCGGGCTGCTTCGAGAAGAAGACCAGCGCGCCGATGAAGCCGCCGTCCAGGCGCAGCGGGATCTTGAGCAGGGCGCGGACGCCGAGGGCGCGGCACTTGCGGCAGCGCTCGGGCTCGGTGTCCGCCTCGGCCTCGACGTCGGGGATCAGCACGGGATCGAGCCCGAAGTGCTGGAGGTCCTTCTCGCGCACCGGCATCGGCTTCCACAGATCGGGCTCGGGCTCGCCGGAGAGGGCGTCGACCGTCATCACGGTGCGGTCCGCGCTCAGGGAGGAGAGGAGCACCAGGTCGTGGGGCAGGACGGGCTTCACCACCGTCGAGACCTGGTTGAAGATCTCGCGGATGTCGAGCACGTTGGCCATCATGGGGAGCAGGGCGTCGATGGCGTCCAGGCGGCGCCGGCGCTCGGCGTCGAGGCTCCACAGCCGCTCGTGCTCCAGGGCCAGGACCAGCAGCTCGGCGAAAGGCTGGAGGGCCGCCTCGTGCTCGGCCGTGAAGGCGTTCGGCCGCCGGGCTCCCACCATGACGTAGCCTTCGAGCTGCTCGCCCCGCAGCAGCGGCACGGAGAGCCCGGAGCGCATGCCCTCCTGCTGGATCCGCCGGTCCATGGCGAAGTCCAGGTCCAGCAGCCTCAGCGCGTCGTCGACCCGCTTGGTGCGGTCCAGGAACGGCCGCGTGGCCGGGGAGAAGTCCTCCAGGCGGATGGTGACGGGCGGGTCCAGGACCGCGCCGGTGATGGAGTGAAGCTCCAGAGTGTCCTGTTCCTTGACGCGTACCACGCCCATGCGGTCGAAGGGCAGGATGCCGGCCGCGGCCTCAGCCACGCGCGCGAAGACCTCGCGCAGCTCCAGCGTGCCGGAGACCACGCGCACGATGCGGCGGAGAGCCTCGACGAGAGGATCGGCCGGCCTCTCCTCTTCGAGATCGGCCCGCCACAGCGCCCTCAGAACCTGGGTCATGGAAACCAACGCCTCCTGTCGCGCCCGATCTTAGCGCACCCGCGCGGTATCCGATTTGCAGGTCTCTCCGGGTCGGGCTATCGTTCCCGTAGACAGGAGGTATTCATGGCGGAAGCGAAGAACGGCGATACGGTCCGAATTCACTATACAGGCACCCTCAGCGACGGCAGCGTCTTCGACAGCTCTCAGGGGGAGGACCCCTTGGAGTTCACGCTCGGCTCGGGCCAGGTCATCCCCGGCTTCGAGCAGGCGGTCGAGGGCATGCAGCCGGGGGAGAAGAAAGAAGTCAAGATCCCTTCCGGCGAGGCCTACGGCGCCCACAACGACGAGTGGGTGCTGGTGGTCGACCGCGAGAACTTCCCCGAGCACATCGAGCCGGAGCCCGGGCAGCAGCTCGAGCTGTCGCAGAACGGGCAGAGCTTCACGGTGACGGTGACCGAGGTCTCCGAAGACAGCGTGACGCTGGACGCCAACCATCCGCTGGCGGGCAAGGATCTCACCTTCGAGCTGGAGCTCGTCGAGATCGTGTAGCCCGGCCCGCCTCGGGAGAGGAGGACCGGGTTGATGATGGCGGGCCGATAGCGGGGGCCTACTTCAGGTTCTGTTTGAGGAAGGCGATCGTGCGCGGCCAGGCCTCCTGGGTGGCCTTGAGGTTCGCGCCCTCGCGGCCGTCCTGCGCGCGCAGGAATCCGTGCCCTGCGCCCTTGTAGGTGTTGGGCTCGTACTTCTTCCCCAGCTTCTTCATCTCCGCCTCCGCCGGTCCGACGGTGGCGTTGACGCGGGCGTCGTCCTCGCCGTAGAGGCCGAGGACGGGCGCCTTGATTTTGGCCAGGTCCGCCGCTTCCGGTGAGGTGCCGTAGTAGACGACGGCGCCGTCCAGGCCCGGCTGCGAGGCGGCGTAGGCGAAGCTCCTGGCCCCTCCCCAGCAGAAGCCGATGGTGGCCACCTTGCCGTTGGCGGCGGGGATCTTGGTGGCGTAGGCGTAGACGGCGTTCAGGCGGGCGGTGGCGTCCTCCGGGGTGAGGGCCCGCACGAGCTTGACCACGTCGTCGCGGCTGGAGACCGAGTCGGTGCCGCCGCCGTTGGGTCCCAGGCCGGAGATCAGGTCGGGCGCCACGGCGATGAACCCTTCGCGGGCGAGCTGGTCGGCCACGCCGCGGATCCAGTCGCTGAGGCCGAAGATCTCGTGGATGATGATGACCACGCCGGCCTTGTCCTTGCGCTCGGGGTAGGAGACCCAGGTGCGGATCGGCGCCCCGCCGGAGGGGAGCTTGATGTCCACGTACTCGCCGTGCCGGGGGGACTTCTCCAGCGCGGCCTTCGCCTGCTGCTCGGCCGGCGGCAGCTTCTCGTCGCGGGGCATGGCGGGAGCCGGCGTGGCCTGCGCGGCGGGAGCCGCCTGGGGAGCTTCAGGCTTCGCCGGAGCGGCCGGAGCCGGAGCCTGGGACGGGGCGATCAGGAGAGCGGTGGTAACGATGGCAGCCCACATGTTCAACCTCCTCTCAAACGTGCCGGGGGGATTCTAGCGGTTCTTGCTCGCTCCGGGCGGCATGCCCTGCGAGGCCCTCACCTCCCGGCCTCCTCTCCCGACCCCTCCCTCCCACCCACACCGGGAGAGGAGGAGAAGTTAGCCAGAGTAAGTCAGCCGGCAAGATGCCGGCGCTGCCAGGGGGCGTCCTTGACTAACCTCTCCCTCTCTCCCGGTGTGGGTGGGAGGGAGGGGTCGGGAGAGAGGGCTGGGGAGTGAGGGTTCGCAGGGCATGCCGCCCCAGAGGGCACAATTCCTGTATAAGAAAATCCCGGCATGGAAGCCCTCCCCGTCTACCTCCCCGTCGGCCTCGGTCACAAGGGAGTGGTCCGCCTCGAACAGCCGTACCTGACGTTCGAGCTCCTGGAGCGATCCTGGCGGTCTTTCGGCAGGAAACAGGTCCGGGAGGTCCGCCTTCCCCTCAGCGAGATCGTCGACGCGAAGTTCAAGCCCGGGATCCTGGATGCCCACCTGGATCTCCACGTCCGCAGCATCAACGCCATGACGGAGATCCCCTACAGGACCCCGGGGCTGGTAGAATTGAGATTCGCGCGCGAATTCCGAGAAGCCGCCCGCCAGCTCTCCACGTCGTTGTCCCTGGTGCTCTCCGAACGCCAGCTCGACGACCTCGGCCGGGAGTAGGGCTCGGTCCCCCGGTCGTAACTTCCGCGCGGCTTTCGCGTATGACTGACAGCGAGCTCCCGGGTCGGCCGCGGCGGGGGGGCGCGCTTCGGGACTTCCGACGCGGCCATTGAGGGCACTTCCCGTGAAACGCAAGCTCCTGTGGCTGGTCATCGCCGGCCTGATCCTTGTAATGCTCGGCGGCTTCGCCGCCTCGCGCCGTGGCCCCAAGCCCACCGAGGTCCAGATCGCGAAGATCGGCCGCGAAGACCTGCAGGCCAAGGTCAGCGCCAACGGCAACATCCAGGCGCAGAAGAAGGTCGACATCTCGGCCACCATCGCCGGCCAGATCACCCGGCTGGCGGTAGAGGAGGGGGACCGCGTCCGCAAGGGCCAGTTCCTGCTCCAGATCGACGCCACCAACCCGCGCGCCGCGACCCGCAGCAACGAATACTCGGTGGAAGCCCTGCGCAAGGATGTCGAGTCGACCCGCGCCGCCCTGCTCCAGGCCCAGGACGAGATGCGGCGCGCCGAGGGGAACTTCCGGGCCGGGATCATCCCCGCCGCCGACTACGAGCGGGCGCGCACCAACGTGATGACCCGCGAGTCCGCGCTCCAGGCCGCCGAGCAGCGCGTCCAGCAGGCCGGCGCCACCCTGCAAGGGTCGCGCGACACCCTGGCCAAGACCACCATCGTCTCCCCCATGGACGGCGTCGTCACCGCCCGCCGGGTGGAGGAGGGCGAGGTGGCCGTGATCGGCGTCCAGAACAGCCCGGGCACGGTCCTGCTGACCATCTCCGACATGTCGGTCGTGGAGGCCGAGCTGGAGGTCGACGAGACCTCCATCCCCAACGTCAAGCTCGGCCAGGAGGCCCGCGTCCGTCTCGACGCCTATCCCAACCAGACCTTCAAGGGGATCGTCACCGAGGTGGGGAGCAGCCCGATCGTCAACGCCGCCAACCAGGCGATCAAGTTCAAGGTCAAGGTCCGGCTCGTGGACCCGCCGGCGGACATCAAGCCGGGCCTCTCCGCCCGCGCCGACATCCTCACCGGTTTCCGCGGCGACGTCCTGGTGGTGCCGCTCCAGGCCCTGGTGGTGCGCGACATCGAGCGCAAGCCGGGCCAGACGATCGCCCCCGACGCTCCGCGCGAGGAGGAAGGCGTCTATGTGATGGAGAACGGCAAGGTCCGCTTCCAGCCGCTGAAGACCGGCCTGATCGGCGACCTCTCGATCGAGGTGGTCAGCGGCCTCAAGGGCGGCGAGACCGTCGTCTCCGGCCCCTTCAAGGCCCTGCGCGAGATCGAGCCGGGCGACGCCGTGATCCTGGAGAAGGAGAAGAAGGGAGAGGGGCGGAGCCCCAAGAGCTGATGGACGTCTCGGAGCTGTTCCGCGAAGCCCTGCGGGCGATCCGGACCAACGCCTTGCGCAGCTTCCTGACGCTGCTCGGCATCGTCATCGGCGTCGCCACCCTGGTGGGCGTGATCTCCGTCATCTCGGGGCTCAACGTCTTCGTCCGCGACAAGCTCTTCGGGCTGGCCCCGGACGTCTTCGTGGTCAGCAAGTTCGGCATCATCCGCGGCCGCGAGGAGTTCCTCGACGCCCTGAAGCGCCCGAACATCCAGTGGGACGACTACCTGCGGGTCCGCACCAGCCTGCAGAAGGCCGAGCGCGTCGGCGCCTCGCTCCAGGGGCGGGGCGTCGTCAAGTTCCGCGACCGCCGGCTTGCCGACGTCAACTTCAACGGCGTCACCGCCAACTACGCCGACCTGATGAACCTGGACATCGCCACCGGGCGGTTCTTCCTGGAGAGCGAGGCGCGCACCGGGCAGCACGTGGCCGTGATCGGCTGGGACGTCAAGGCCGAGCTCTACCCGCAGCTCGACCCGGTCGGCCGCGACATCCTGATCGACGAGGTTCCCCACCGCGTCATCGGCTTGCTCACCCAGCAGGGGAACATGCTCGGCCAGAGCCGCGACAACGTGGTGATCGTGCCGATCGACACCTACCGCAAGGCCAAGGGCACCCGCGACTCCATCGACCTGCTGATCCAGGCCAAGGGAGGCGTCGTGGGCGTGGACGACTCGGCCGACGAGGTGCGCTCCCTGATGCGGGCGATGCGCCACACCGACTTCCGCGCGCCCGACCCGGTCGGCATCGTCACGGCCGAGAACCTCCAGCAGATCTGGCGCCAGATCTCGGCCGCGGCCTTCATCCTGACCATCCTCATCGCCTCGGTCTCCCTGGGCGTAGGGGGGATCGTGATCATGAACATCATGCTCGTCTCCGTGGCCGAGCGCACGCAGGAGATCGGCCTCCGCCGGGCCCTCGGCGCGCGCCAGCGGGACGTCCGCCGCCAGTTCCTGCTGGAAGCGGCCCTGCTCTCGCTGGTAGGCGGCGCCTTCGGAGTCCTGACCGGCTCCCTGATCGTCATGGGCGTGGACCGCATCGCTCACTTTCCGGCCAACCTGACGCCGGGCATCGCCACCCTGGGGCTGGCCCTGTCCATCCTCGTCGGGATCGTGGCCGGCTACTGGCCCGCGGTGCACGCCTCCAAACTGCTGCCTGTCGACGCCCTGAGGGCCGAGTGATGAAAGCGCGCCCCGGTTCCCGCCTGCGCCTCTCCTGGACCGAGAACGTCCGTTTCGCCCTGGTGGCGATGCGCGCCCAGAAGCTGCGCACCTTCCTGACCCTGCTCGGCGTCGTCGCGGGCGTCGCGACGGTGATCATGATGGTCTCGTTCGTGGCCGGTTTCGACCGCTCGGTCGCGAACGCCTTTTCGAGCTTCGGCACGCACCTGGTGCAATTCCAGAAGTACGAGCCGCGTCACGGCGGGCCGGGTGGAATTCCCGAGGAGCAGCGCAACCGCCCCGACCTGACCCTGGAAGACGCGGCGGCGCTCAAGCGTCTGGCGACGCTCGCCGGCGCGGTCTCCCCCGAGCGCTACTACGGCATGGGCGCCGAGGTACGGTACGGCCGCGCCATCGCCAACAGCCCGCGGATCGTGGGCGCCACGCCGGAATACACCGTGGCCAACAACGCCGCCATCGAGGACGGCCGCTTCTTCATCGACGCCGACCTGACCCACGCCGCCCGCGTCGTCGTGCTGGGCGCCGACGTGGTGGACGCCCTCTTTCCGTTCCAGGACCCGATCGGCCGCCAGATCACGATCAACGGCCGTCCCTTCGAAGTGATCGGCCTGCTGGAGAAGCGGGGCGCCTTCATGGGGGGCAGCAACGACAACCTGCTGATCATCCCTCTCCCGGCTTTCGATGAGCAGTTCCCCCAGGTCCGCGACGGCGGCGGCGACACGCTGCACATCGCCACCGTACCGAAGAACCCCAAGGACATCGACGCCCTGATCGAACAGGAGACCTCCATCCTGCGCGCCCGCCGCAAGCTCCGTTTCAATCAGGAGAACGACTTCGCCACCTTCACCAGCATGGGCATGCTGAACAACTTCCGTCAGATCACCGGCGGCATCGCGGCCGTGATGATCCTGATCGCCGGCATCGCCCTGGTGGTGGGAGGCGTCGGCGTGATGAACATCATGCTGGTGAACGTCACGCAAAGAACGCGCGAGATCGGCCTCCGCAAGGCCCTGGGCGCGACCAAGAGGGATGTGGCGATCCAGTTCCTCGCCGAGGCGGTGACGCTGACCGGCGTGGGCGGAGCGATCGGGATCGGCATCGGTCTCGGCACCGCCCTCCTGGCCCGCGTCGCCTTCAACTTCCAGGCGGCCGCGCCGCTATGGTCGATCGTGCTGGGCTTCGGAGTCTCCACCACCGTGGGCCTGATGGCGGGACTCTGGCCGGCGATGAAGGCGGCGCGGCAGGATCCTATCGAGGCGTTGCGATATGAGTAGGCGTCGTATGAGTAAGGAATTCGATGCCGTTGAAGTCGTAAGGAAGATCCGTGACGATATTTACGAGCAAACCAAGGATATGTCGTCCGCGGAGCTGATCGAATTCTTCCGGCAGCACGGTTCGGCCGCTAAAGAGCAGTTGGACGAGCAGCGTGAAGTGGCAAAACGAGGAGGCAAGTAACCTCCACTGCGTTCTGAAGGCGGCGCCCCGACTGGTCCCAATGCCCTTGCGGGGGCGCCGCTGGAAGATCTACGGCGAGCAAGCCCCGCCGCCGCAGGAGTAGCTGACCAGCGTGTAGTAGTCCGTTCGCTGGCCGGAGCAAGTGGCCCAGCCGAAACAGTAGCGGTGGCATTCTCCCACCGCGCAGGCGTAATCGGGACCGGAGTAGAAGGTCTGATGCCACTCGGTCTCGAACTCGCAGGCCGCGATTCCGCCGGGAGACGAGGCGACCAGGGCGAAGAGCAGCACCGAGACCACTATAGCGGGACGGATCACGCGGTTCCAAGTCATGAGTCTCCTCCTTTCGTTAGAACACTCCTTCAAGCTTAAAGGTGTGAGAGGCCCCGAAAAACGCGCACCTGAGATTCCTGAGCCGATATGGACGACAGGCTCGTCATCCAAGGGAACATCTGCCTGATCTGCGGCCGAGCGCTTCCGCCGGGGTGGGGCCGCGGAACGCCGGCTCTCGGATTCTGCGGATCCTGCGCGGGGGAGTTTGGAGCCGTGCCGGTCGAGGATCTGCGGGATCTGGCCCCTGAGGTCGTGGAGTCTCTGCCTTTCGGCTTCATCCGGCTGGACACCGAAGGCAACGTGGTGCGTTTCAATTCCTATGAATCCCGCGCGAGCGGTCTCGATCCACGGACCGTGCTGGGCCGCAACTTCTTTCACGAGGTCGCGCCGTGTACCGCGGTCCAGGAATTCGCGGGCCGCTACGAGCGCATGGTGCACGCAGGGTTGCCCGCGGTGGAGAGCTTCCGGTATCTCTTCCGCTTCTCCGGCGGCGAGCGGCTGGTCCAGATCTTCCTTTCCTATCTGCCCGACAAAGAGGAAGGGCTTGTCATCGTGCGCGAGCTCAGTCACGTCTGAACAGGAGATGCCCGCAGAGTACCGGCGGAGCTGCCAATAGAACCTGACAGCTCCGCCGGACGAACCCGTCTGATCAGCAGTACATGCAGCGGTATTGGAGGTACCCCTTCACCTCGACCTGAGAGCCGCTGTACGCGTGGCACTCCTCGGTGATGACCAGGCTGGGCAGGATCACCTGGCCGTCGAGGAATCCACAGTCCGCCGCGGCGGCGGCGTCGACCTTGCTCCGCAGGTCATTGGTCGCATCCGTACAGGTATAGCCGTAACCAGCCATCACGGCGGTCTGCCGGAAGCTGGTGTAAGGGCACGGTGGATCGGCCTCCACTCGGGCTGGCAGGAGAGACACGCTCAGAAGGACCGCTACGACTCCGAGAGTCTGGAGGAGGCGGTGAGGGAGCTCGGGCATGATGAAGACTCCTTTCTCAAGACGAGGCAGTCGAATGTTAGCATAGGTGCAATGAAGCTTCGGGCGCCGAATGATCTGCCGTCGGGGATGCAACTTTGGGACGCCTCGGACGTAACGGAGCTAGTCCTCTGAAAGGAGATTCCCATGCGCAGAAAGATTGCCGTCCTCGCGGTTCTTCTGGTCGTAGGAATGTTCGCCGCCACCGTCACCCCGGCTCCGGTCAAGGCGGATACCTGTGTTCCTTACGGGTATACGTGCGATCCACGGTATGTTCCTTCGGCGGTGTGCTGCCCTGGAACGCATTGCACCTACCTCTATCCGGGCGTCCCGCTGTTCTGTATTTAGGCCGGTATCCCTCCGGGTGTCATATGCTCCCGCCCGGAGGTGACAGCATGTCCATTGAGGAGAGGATCAAGGAGCTGGGTCTGGTGCTGCCGGAGCCGTTCAAGAGCGCGGCCGGCAAGCCGTTTCCGTTTTCGCAGGTCCGCGTACGCGGCCGCCGGGCGTTGATCTCGGGCCATCTGCCGCTCGAGCCGGACGGGAGTGTGATCCTGAAGGGCAAGGTCGGCGGGGAGGTCACGGCGGAGCAGGGGTACGCCGCGGCGCGGGCCTGCGGTCTGGCGATGCTGACGTCCCTGCGGCTGGAGCTGGGGAGCCTGGACCGCATCGACGCCTGGCTGCGCGTGCTCGGGATGGTGAACGTGGCGCCGGGCTTCACGGCGATCTCCGGGGTCGTGAACGGCTTCTCGGAGCTGCTGATCGAGGTCTTCGGACGCGAGCGCGGCGCGCACTCCCGGTCGGCGGTCGGCATGGCGGAGCTGCCCTTCGGCGTGCCGGTGGAGGTCGAGGCGGAGGTGGAGCTGCGGGAGGGATCATGATCGCCCGCCAATGGCACGGACGGGTGCGGACGGCCCAGGCCGACGAGTACTACGCCTACCTGCAACGGACGGGCCTCTCGGACTACGCGTCCACGCCCGGCAACCGGGGCGTGTTCGTGTTCCGGCGCGCCGAGGGGGAGATCACGCATTACCTCTTGACCACATTGTGGGAATCCTGGGATGCGATCCGCGCCTTCGCGGGCGAAGACGTCGAGGTGGCGCGGTACTACCCGGAGGATGACGATTACCTGCTGGAGCGCGAGCCCACGGTGACCCACTACGAAGTGCTGGACTTGTAAGGGATGTAAAGTTTTTCGAAGGCTCCGGCCGGGCGCCTGCTAGACTCGGGGCATGCGCTCCAGAGGGTTCGCCCGGCACCTGCCGTTCGCCGTCGCGGCCGTCCTGCTGCTCCTCCTGGCGGTGCTCGCCACGCTCCAGTACCGGTGGATCGGGGAGCTGAGCGCTCTGGAGCGGCGGCGGATGGACGAGAACCTCCGCGCCAGCGCCAACCGCCTCGCCGACGACCTCAATCTGGAGGTGACGCGGGTTTTTCTCTATTTCCACCCCCTCTCTCCCGCGATCTCGAGGACCAACCGTTCGGATGTCTCGCACCAGCACGATAACTGGCTCAGTGAAGCTCCGAATCGCGAAATCGTCCGGGACGTTTTCTACGTTCACCGAAACGCGCAGGGCAGGCTCGATCTGTCAGTTCTGAGCAGCTTCGAATCGTCCCCATGGCCGGCGGATCTGGAGGGAGTGCGGCGGCGACTGTTGGCGGAAGTCGGCGGCTCGAAGGCCGCCACCCTGATCGAAGGATCTCCTCCGGTGCTGGCGATGCCGGTGCTCTCGACTCCCTCCGAATGGGTCATTGTGCGGCTGGACGAGAGATTGATTGCTGAGAAAATCCTGCCGAATCTCGTCCAGCGCCATTTCGGGACGGCCCAGGCGCCCGTTGTACAGGTTGTGGACGCGGAAGATCCGCGCAGGGTGATCTTCCGCTCGGATTCAAACGTTCCCGCCGGGTTCTTTCGTGCCACCGACGTCCGCCTGAGAATCCTGGGCGTGCTGCCGTACGAGGGGCCGAAGGATCTCTGGTTCCGGCCGCCGACGTTCGACATCTTCATCAAGGATCAGTGGGGCAGGCTCATGCCTTTGTACCCTCAGGACAAGTTCGGATTCCGCGTCCTCGCCCTCCCGCGTGAGAACCCGCGGCTGGGTGGGGGAGAGTGGCTGCTGCTCGTCCGCAAGCGGGAAGGGGCCGTCGAGAACGCCGTGGCAGCCTTTCGGCGCCGCAACCTGGCTCTCAGCGCCGGCATCCTGACGCTGCTGGCCGCCGCGGCGATCCTGATGGTGGCGACCACCCAGCGGTCGCAGCGGCTGGCCCGCCAGCAGATCGAGTTCGTGGCCGGGGTGACGCACGAGCTGAACACGCCGCTCACGGTGATCCGCGCCGCGGGCGAGAACCTGGCGGACGGCGTCGTGACGGATCTCGCGGAGGCGCGGGATTACGGCACCCTCATCGCGAACCAGGGGCGGCGGCTCTCCAACATGGTGGCGCAGACGCTGGAGATCGCGGGCATCCAGTCGGGGCGCCGGATTTGGAGGCCGGAGCCGGTGGAGGTCGGCGCGGTGTTCGAAAGCGCCCTGGAGGATTGCCGCCTATTGCTGGAGGAGAAACGGATCGCGGTGGAGAAGGACGTGCCTCCCGATTTACCGTCGGCCCTGGCGGACGCGGCGGCGGTGCGGCGGGCCGTGCGAAACCTGATCGAAAACGCCGCGAGGCATGGCGGCGGGGGAGGTTGGATCGGTCTGCAGGCGCGCAAAGGGGAGCCCGGCGCGGTGGAGATTACGGTGGCGGACCGCGGTCCGGGCATCCGCAAGGAAGACCTGCCGCACCTGTTCAAACCTTTCTATCGCGGCCGGGACGCCGTGGCGAACAGTGTGCCCGGCAGCGGTCTGGGGCTCGACCTCGTCCAGCACATCGCCCAGGCGCACGGCGGACGGGTGAGCGTGACCTCCGAGACGGGCCAGGGGAGCGCGTTCACACTTCACCTGCCGGCAGCGGAGGCGGGCGCGTGACGGGAAGCAACGGTACGGTCGCCCGGCGCATCCTGTTCGTAGAAGACGAGCCGAGCCTCGTCCGCCTGGTCAGCGACCGCCTGCGCAAGGAGGGATATCAGGTCGAAACAGCCGGCGACGGCGACGCGGGCCTGACGCGGGCGCTGGACGGTCCCTTCGATCTCATCTTGCTGGACGTCATGCTCCCCGGCCGCGACGGCTTCGAAGTCTGCCGCGATCTGCGGGCGCAGGGCTTCCAGGTCCCGATCCTGATGCTGACGGCCCGCAGCCAGGTGGTGGACCGGGTCGTGGGCCTGAAGCTGGGCGCCGACGACTACCTCGTCAAACCGTTCGAGATGGCGGAGCTGCTGGCCCGCGTGGAGGCGCTTTTCCGCCGTTCCCGGGCCACGGCCTCGACGCCTGCCGGGACTTACACGTTCGGTGACATCCGCGTGGATTTCCGCCGCGCCGAGGTGTTCCGCAACAATGCGCCGGTCTCCTTGTCGACGCTGGAGTTCAAGCTCCTCGCTTTCTTCATCCAGAACCGGGGCCTGCTGCTGAACCGCGACGAGCTGCTGGACAAGGTCTGGGGGTACGACGCCATGCCCACCACCCGCACCGTGGACGTCCACGTGGCCTCGCTGCGGCAGAAGCTGGAGCGCAATCCGGCGCACCCGGAGCACATCCTGACGGTGCATAGACGGGGGTACCGGTTCACGGGGTGACCTTACATCTCTTACAGTAACCATACTTCTCCTTGAAGACTCCGATCCAGCGCCGGCCTAAGCTCACGGCAGATCAGAAAGGAGACCGCGATGAAAAAGCTTGCCATCCTGAGCCTGACCTGTCTCGCGCTGGTGGGCCCCGCTGCCCCTCAGACTCCTTCCAGCAAAGTGCAGGGGACGGTGATCATCAAGGCGATCAGTGACGAGAAAGCCGAGACGGAAAGCGAGTTGGAGTTGAAGAAGATGAATGAGGCCGGCCAGAGAATCTCGGCCAGGATGGGCGAGGCGAGAAAGGGAGGACCGCTCGCGGAGCTCGCGGCTCTACAGACCATGGAGGCCGAATACGCCGACAATGAACATGCGCTCAGCTATATCCGGACCACGGTCGCCCAGTTGCTGCTGCCGCGGATGGGAGATTACGCCGGAGCGCACCGGTACGCCGATCTCCTCGCGGACAAGAGCCGCGCGCCGGAGCCCCCCTCCCCGCTGGAAAGCTACACTCCCGTGAACGCGCTCCAGGCCATCGCGGAGGCGGCCGGGACGCGGAAGGTCGTCATGATCAACGAGGCGCACCACGTGCCGCAGCACCGTGCCTTCACGATCGAGCTCTTGAGCGCGCTGAGGAAACAGGGCTTCACCTACTTCGCCGCCGAGACCCTTCAGGAGGACCCGGGTCTCGCCGAGCGGGGCTATCCGACGGGAATGACCGGCGCGTATATCCAGGAGCCTCTTTATGGCGATCTCGTCCGGACGGCTCTGCGCCTGGGCTACAAGGTGGTGCCGTACGAGTCGGAGTCGTTCGATCGGGACCCCCAGGTCCGGGAAAACGAACAGGCGCGCCATCTCGTCGAGCGCATCCTCAACAAGGATCCGAAGGCCCGGGTGGTGGTGCACGCGGGTTACGGTCATATCAGCGAGGAGCCTTCGCCCGCGGGCATTCCGAAGATGATGGCGGTCGTGTTCAAGGAGATGACGGGGATCGATCCGCTGACGATCAATCAATATTGGATGACCGAGCACAGCGCTCCGGAGTATGAAAATCCGACCTACCGCTGGGCGGTGGAGAGCGGACTCATCGGAGAGCCGGTGGTCTTCCGGAAAGCCGACGGGAAGTTGTGGACCCGGGGAAGGGGATTTGATGTGACGCTGTTCCATCCCCGCAGCCGTTACGAGAACGGCCGGCCTCACTGGCTGCGGATGGGCGGCCTGCGCTCGCCCTATCCGTTGCTCCAAGAGATCTGCGGTCAGGTTCCCCGTTGCCTCGTCAAAGCGCGGCCCGTGGAGGAAGGGGAGGACGCCATCCCGATCGATCAGGTTATGGTGGATACGGACAAGCCAGCCCCCACGCTGATGCTCCCGGCGGGGAAGTTCGTGATCCGCGTCGAGGACGCGGCGAGGAAGGCGATCCTGGAGTTTCCCGCTACGGTAGGCTCCAGCAAATGAGGAGCAAGACCTCTCTCTGACCTAGCTAAGGCCTTATCACCACCTTCAGCGCCTCCCGCCGGCGCATGCTCCGCAACGCCGCTTCGAGCTCGGCCAACGGCCGCTCGGCGGAGAGGAGGGCTTCGGGGTGGAGGCGGCCGCTCGCCAGCAGGTCGAGGGCGCGGCGGAAGGTGGCCGGGCGGTGGTGATAGGCGCTCTGTACGGCGATCTCCGAATAATGCAGGCGATGGGTGTCCAGCGGCACGGTGGTGCCGGGCGGGCAGCCGCCGAAGAGCTGGACGAGCCCGCCGGGACGCACCGAGGCCAGGGCGTCCTGCCAGGCGGCGGGGGAGCCGGTCGCTTCGATGGCGAGGTCGAAGCCGTCGCGGGTCCGTGAATGGCCGCACAGGCGCGCCGCTTCGCCGCCGTCGCGGCTGACCTGGACGACCTCGTCCGCGCCGATCGCCCGCCCCACCTCCAGCCGCGCCGGATTGGGATCGGCCAGCACGATGTGATGCCCACTGCCTTCAGGAAAGCCGGCGAGGAAGCCGGACGGCGAATTGGCCAGCACGTCCACGAAGAGAAGCCCGATCGGGCCGGCGCCGTAGATCACGACCTCCGACGCCCGCTCCAGCGCCGAGATCTCCAGGCCGTGCAGCACGCAGGCAAGAGGCTCGGCCAGGGCGGCGATCTCGAACGGGACGCCTTCCGGCACGGGATGGGTGCTCAGCTCGGCGAAGCGGCGCGGCACCAGCACGTACTCGGAGAAGGCGCCGTTCAAATAGTGGAGGTCGGGGCAGAGATTCTCCCGGCCCCGCTGACACCACTCACAGACCAGGCACGGCGCGGAGTTGGCGACCACGACGCGGTCGCCCACGCGCCAGCGCTCCACCTCCGGCCCCACGGCGGCCAGGACGCCGGCCATCTCATGCCCGAACGGAGTGGGGGCCTTGAGCATCCGCGGATGGCCGCCGCGCTGGAACACCTTGAGGTCCGTGCCGCAGGTGGTGGCCGCTCCGACCCGCAGCAGCAGCTCGCCCGGACCGGGCTCCGGAACGGGGACTTCCCGTAGCTCCAGGCGCTCGGGGCCGACGAGGAAGGCGGTGGTCTGAAGGTTCATAGGAATTGCACTCCGGAGCGCCGTGCCCTTCGAGACCTCACCCCCTGGCCCCCTCTCCCACCGCCCTCCCCCCAACCGGGAGAGGGGGAACGAACAGTCAACCATCTTGCCTGCATTGAATCAGCAATACGCTCGCATGCGTCCCCCCTCTCCCGGCGGATGGGAGGGCGGTGGGAGAGGGGGCCAGGGGGTGAGGTCTCGAAGGGCATGGCGCTCCGGATTCTCATGGCGTCAAAAGCACCTTCAACGCCCGCCGTTCCCGCGCCAATTCCACCGCTTCTTCGAAGCGCGACAGCGGCAGCCGGTGCGTGACCAGCGGCGACGGATCGAGCCGGCTTGACACCAGCAGCCGGTACACCTCCCGCTGCTCGGCCAGGGAGCTGGAGTAGGTGGCGAGCAGGCGGCGCTCGGTCTTGAAGAAGGCGTTGAGATCGAAGCCGGCGGTCTCGCCTTCGCTCGCGTGAGCGAAGAGCACCACGGCGCCGCCGGGACGGGTGGCCGTGAGCGCGGCTTCCAGCGGTCCCGCGCCGCCGACGGTGTCGAAGGCGGCATCCGCGCCGAGGCCCCGGGTCATGGCGTCCACGGCCTCCAGGGTCGCGGCGCCGGGCTCGGCCGCGGCGTCGGCCCCGAGCCGCATCGCGAGATCCCGCCGCTCCGCGACCGGCTCGGAAACCAGGACCTTGAGATTCGGATGGACCGCCTTGAGGACCAGGAGATGGAGAAGGCCCATGCCGCCGCCGCCCAGGACCGCCGCGCAGCCGGGGGACGGGCCGCCGAGGGCGGTCTCCGGCAGGCGGGCGTGGCGCAGCCCGCGCAGCACGCAGGCGGCCGGCTCCAGGAACACGGCGGCGTCGTCCGGGACGTGGGGCGGCAGTCCGAAGGCGGCTTGGCGGACGGCCCGCTCGCGCACCAGCACCCATTCGCTGAAGCCGCCCGGCGACAGGAGGTTCTCGCGGAAGGCCGGGCAGAGGGGCTCGTTGCCGCGCCGGCAGAGATCGCACTCGCCGCAGGCGGCGTGATGCGGCACCACGACGCGGTCCCCGGGCGCGAAGCCGGCGACGCCTTCGCCCAGGGCCGCGACCGTGCCCACGACCTCGTGGCCCAGCACGGCGCCGGCCGGGGCCGTGCCGTAGCGGAGCTTGAAGAGATCGGTGCCGCACAGGCCCGCGCAGCGGAGGCGGAGGAGCATCTCGCCGCGGCCGGGCTCGGGCCGCGGGCGGGTCTCCAGACGCACTCCCCCCGCTTCGGCGCAGGCGGCCACGGTCATCGAGGTCTCCATGTCGAGCGGAATCCTAGTACAGGGGCGCGGAAGTTCGTCGGGCTTCAAAGGACCTAAACGACCTAAAGGACCTAAGGGACATAAAGGACCTCAAGGATCCAGGGACAACAACGCAGTCCTTTATGTCCCTTAGGTCCTTTAGGTCGTTTAGGTCCTTGTCCTTTGAGGGCTCCTGGCACGGTACAATAAAACTCCATGTCCCGCCGCAGAGCCGTCCGACGACCCCGCCGGGTCCAGGTGCACTTCTGGAAGCACGGCGAGCCGACCGCCTACATCGGCTACACCACCAACATCTCCACCACGGGGATGTTCATCGCCACCAACAGCCCCATGCCGTCGGGGGTGCGGGTCCGGGTCGAGATCGTCGACCGGGACCGCGGCTTCATGGTCGAAGGGCTCGTGGCCCATGCGCGGAAGATGCGCAGCGATCTGGCGCGCCTGAACCAGTCGGGGATGGGCGTGCGCTTCCTTTCGGTCGAGGAACTGGTGCGGGAGCTGTTCCCGGCCGGCCTCGGAGAGACCGAGGAGATCGCCCAGTTGTCGGCCACCCGTCCGATGCCTGCGGTGCAGTCTCCCGCCCCGGCTCCAGATCCGCCGCCCGCGCCTGAGCCGCCGCCTCAGGAGGCTGTCCAGCCCGCGCCGCCTCCTCCCGCGCCGGAGCCGGAGAAGCCGGCTGGTCCGCTGCCGCCCGTGGGCGGCACCTTCTCCGTCCGCTTCTCCGGGACGGAGGAGTTCATGGAGGTCTACCGGCGGGACATCCTCCAGGGCGGACTGTTCGTCTCGACGCGCTATCCGGCGCGCCTCCAGGAAGCGGTCAACGTGGAGCTCTACCCGCCGCTGCCGTACGCCGAGCCCATCCTGGTGCGCGCCCGCGTCGTCCAGCGCTTCGAGCCCACCGCCGATTCCGGGCCGAACCTGCTGGCCGGGATGGGACTGGAATTGCTGGAGCTGGCGGCGTTGATCCAGCGGCTGGAGCCGGTGGTGCAGCGGTTGCGGGGGTCGTACGGCTGAGGCCGTACGCCCGCCCCCTCACCTCCCGGCCTCCTCTCCCGACCCCTCCCTCCCACCCACACCGGGAGAGGAGGAGAAGTTAGCCAAAAGAGAAAGCGGACTCATTCTGACTAACCTCTCCCTCTCTCCCGGTGTGGGTGGGAGGGAGGGATCGGGAGAGAGGGCCGGGGAGTGAGGGCCCTGCTAGAATCCGCCCCATGTCGAAGAGTCGTTTCGCGGTCCTCGCCGCGCTGGCAGGGCTCCTGCTCGCGGCGGCGCCGCCCGCGAAGGCCCCGGCGCGGCCTCACCGGGGCGACGTCGTCCTGATCACCATCGATACCCTCCGGGCCGACGCGCCCGGGTTTTCCGGCAACAAGCGGGCCCAGACCCCCGTGCTCGACCGGTTGGCGTCCCAGGGCCGGGTGTTCACCAACGCCCACGCCCACAACGTGGTGACGCTGCCCTCGCATACCAACATCCTCACCGGGCTGTATCCGTTCCAGCACGGCGTGCGGGACAACACCGGATTCCGCGTCCCGGCCAACCTGCCTACGCTCGCGACCGTGCTGCGCGGCGCGGGCTACGCCACCGGGGCCTTCGTCGGCGCCTTCCCGCTGGACTCCCAGTTCGGGCTCGACCGCGGGTTCGACGTCTACGACGACCGCTATCCCAAGGGAGCGAACGAGGAAAGCTTCTCCCTCGCCGAGCGCCGGGGGGATGAGGTCGTGCGCCTAGCCCTGGACTGGTGGCGCAAGCAGCAGGGGAAACCCCGTTTCCTGTGGATCCACCTCTACGATCCCCACGCCTCCTACGATCCGCCGGAGCCCTTCGCCTCCCGATTCAAGGACAATCCCTATCTCGGCGAGGTGGCCGCCACCGACTCGTTCCTGGCGCCCCTGCTCGCTCCTTTGCTGGACGGTAAGGAGAAGCCCGCACTGGTGGCCGTCACCAGCGACCACGGCGAGGCCCTGGGCGAGCATGGCGAGAAGACCCACGGCCTCTTCACCTACGAGGCCACGCTCAAGGTGCCCCTGGTCCTCTGGGGACGCGGGATCGCGCCGGGCAAGGATGCCCGGTCCGCGCGTCACATCGACATCTTCCCGACCGTGCTCCAGGCCGTGGGGATCGAAGCGCCCGCCGCGCCGGGACTGCGCCGGGCCGGCCGCTCCCTCATGGCGCCGCCCGCCGACGCCGGGGATTCCTACTTCGAGTCCCTCTCGGCCACGCTCAATCGCGGCTGGGCCCCCCTGCGCGGCCTGCTGCGCGGCGGCAAGAAGTTCATCTCCCTGCCGCTCGCCGAGGTCTACGACCTGCCGAAGGACCCCAAGGAAGCGCAGAACGTCTTCGAGCGGGAGACCGCCGCCGCCAAGGGCATCTTCGCCGCGTTGCCCAAGGAATCGAATTGGCCGCCCCGGCGGGAGGACCTGAAGCCGGGAGACGAGGAGCGCCTGCGCAGCCTCGGCTACATCTCCGGCTCGGCCAGCCCCAAGGAGAGCTACGGCCCCGAGGACGATCCCAAGCGGCTGATCGGCCTCGACAACAAGATCCACGAGGTCATCGATCTCTACTCCCGGGGCCGGCTGGAGGAGTCCACGCGGCTGGCGCGGGAGCTGGTGCAGGAACGCCCCTCCATGTCCCTCGGCCACTCGCTGCTCGCCCAGTCGCTCCTGCAGTCCGGGCGCAAGAAAGAGGCCCTGGACGTGATGCTCAACGCCCGCAAGCTGGGGGCTGTCTCGGAATCGCTGCGGCGCCAGCTCGGCCTCACGCTCTCCGAGATGGGCCGCTCCAAGGAGGCGATCGAAGTCCTCCAGCCCCTGGCCGACAAGGTGGGCGATCCCCAGTCCCTCAACGCCTACGCTCTGGCCCTCTCGGAAATGGGGCGCCAGAAAGAGGCGTTCGAGATTCTGCAACGGGTGCTGCGGGAAGACCCCGACAATCCCAAGGCTTTCGAGCAGCTCGGGCTCGTGGAGCTGCGGCTCGGCCACTGGCCCCAGGCCCGCGACCGCTCGCGCCGCGCCCTGGAGCTGAATCCGAAGCTGCCTCTGGCCTGGAACAATCTCGGAGTGGCCCTCTATCAGCTCGGGCAGAAGGAACAGTCCCTGGACGCGTGGCAGAACGCCGTGGACCTCAAGCCCGACCTCTGGGACGCCTGGTGGAACCTCGGCACCAAGGCCGCCGAGCTGGGCCGCCCGGCGCAGGCCCGCAAAGCCCTGGAGCGCTTCGCCGCCGGCGCTCCGGCGGACCCGTACGGTCCCGACATCGAGAAGGCCCGCGCCTTCCTGCGGCAGGTCAAACCATGAAAAGAACCCTGATCGCTCTCCTCCCCCTGCTCCTCCTCGCCGCCTGCGACCGTTCCGGCAGCGGCGGCGGTTCCGTGGACGTCCCCAAGGGGACGCCCGTCATCGTCATCTCCGTCGACACCCTGCGGGCGGACCACCTGCCCGCCTACGGCTACCAGGGCGTCGAGACTCCGGCCATCGACGCACTGCGCAAGGACGGCATCCTCTACGAGCGGGCCTACGCGGTCACGCCGCTGACCCTGCCGTCCCATGCCACCCTGCTGACCGGCGTGTTGCCGGCGGCCCACGGCGTGCGCGACAACGTCGGCTACCGGCTGGACCGGACCAAGGTGGAGAAGGGCGAGATCCCGTTCCTGCCCGCGATCCTCAAGAAGGCGGGCTATGCCACCGGCGGCGCCGTCTCGGCCTACGTGCTCCAGGGCAAGACCGGCCTCTCGACGGGCTTCGACTTCTACCAGGACGACGTCGAGTTCCGCACCGACACCGGCCTCGGCGGTCTTCAGCGGGCGGGCGGCGAGACCCTGAACCTCTCGCGCGACTGGCTGCGCTCGGTCAAGGACAAGCCGTTCTTCTTCTTCTTCCACATCTACGAGCCGCACACCCCGTACTCGCCGCCGGCGGAATTCGACCGCTATCCCCTGAAGTACGACGGCGACATCGCCGCCGCGGACCGCATCGTCGGCGACCTGATCCAGGAGCTGAAGGACCAGGACGTCTACGACGACGCCATCGTCATCCTCCTCTCCGACCACGGCGAGGGCCTGGGCGACCACGGCGAGGACGAGCACGGCGTCTTCCTCTACAACGAGGCCATCCACGTGCCGCTGATCGTCAAGCTACCGGACGCGAAGCGGTCGGGCTCCACCGTGCCGCGCCCCGTCGAGCTGGCGGATGTCGCGCCGACCGTCCTGGGCCTGCTGAAGGTGGACGTCCCCAAAGCCATGCCCGGGATTTCGCTGCTCGCCGACAACGCGCCGGCGCGGCGGATCTACTCCGAGACCTTCTATCCACGCCTGCACTTCGGCTGGAACGAGCTGTTCTCCCTGATCGACGAGAACCATCACTACATCGAGGGTCCGGACCCCGAGCTCTTCGACCGGGCGAAGGACCCGGCGGAGAAGAACAACGTCCTGCGCGACGAGCGCCGCGCCTACGCCTCGATGCGCGACGAGCTGGGGAAGTACGACAAGCGCCTGGTGGCCCCGGAGGCCGTGGACGAGGAGACGCGGCAGGCCATGATGGCGCTCGGCTACGTCGGCTCGGGCGCCGGCACGAGCGAAGGCCCTCTGCCGGACCCCAAGAGCAAGATCGGCTCCCTGGCGGACCTCAAGAGCGGCTTCCAGCTCATGGGCGCGCACAAGTATCCCGAGGCCGCCGCCGCCTTCCAGCGGGTGATCGATGAAAACCCGAAGATGGTGGACGCCTGGGAGTACCTGGCGCGAGCGCTTCAGCGGATGGGGAGATCGAACGACGCCCTGGCCGCCTACAAGCAGGCGTTGAAGATCTCGAACGGCTCGCCGCAGATCGCCGTGGGCGCGGCCTCGCTCTTCTACGACGTCGGTCTCCTGGACGACGCCGAGACCCACGCGAAGATGGCCCTGGCGACGCATTCCTCTTTCGCCAACGGTCTGCTGGCGCAGATCGCGCTCCAGCGGAAGAAGCTGGACGAGGCGGAGAAGTATGCCAAGGCCGCCATGACGGACGAGAGCCAGCGGGTCGGTCCGATGATCACGCTGGCCGAGGTGCGCTACGCGCGCAAGGACGGCGCCGGCGCCCTGGACCTGCTCCGCCAGGCCGAAGAGGCGTACAACCAGCGTGAAGCCAAGGATCCGAACGTCATTCGGGGTCTCTACCTGCTGCGCGGCAAGGTCCTGGCGGACCAGGGCAACGCCGCCGAGGCCGAAGCCGCCTTCAACAAGGAAATCGAGCTCCTGCCGGACAGCATCCGCGCCTACTCGAACCTGGCGATCCTCTACGCCCTGACCGGCCGCACGCCGGAGGTGGCCCCGACGCTCAAGCGCATGGTGGACACCAACCCCCACCCCGCCGCCTACGCCGAAGCGGTGAAAACGTTGCGCATCCTGAACGATACCCGCTCGGCCACGGCGCTGTTGCGGTACGCGATGGGGCGGTTCCCGGGGGACCCGGTGTTGCAGGGGTTGGCGCGGGGGTAGGGGCGGCGCGGAGATCACGGGATAAGATGGCGCCCGTTGAATCCGGCCGATGTTCCTTCCCGGCCCCGCCCGGGCATAAATGCCCGGGCTAGTCAAAAGAGCCCCCTGAAGGGGACTCTCTCAGTCGGGTTTACCCGGCTGTTTTCGGGGTAGCCCGGGCATTTATGCCCGGGCGGGGGTGGGGCCATCATCCGAATCCCAGGAGACGCTATGGCCAACCAACTGACGGAATTGCTCGAAAAGGTCAAGGACGAGAAATCATTCAATCAGTTCTTGACCGCTCTTCGTGAAGACTGCGAGAGCCACGAGCGGGACTGCCAATCCCGGAGTTACTGGGATTGCGTGGCTGGACAGCATTGGGAAACACGCTCCACCGCAAGTTTCTTGAGGTCGGTGGAAGATTGGGCCACCCGCGGCGATTTCGCGGACGGCGTTCATCACGGCGAGCCTATCCTGCGCAGGGTCGCAACCATGTTGTACGTCGGAAGGCATCTCCTCCCCGAGGAACGCCCCTATGACAGGTAGCCAATCAAGCGCCAGTACACGCAACCTCTCCCGATCCGCCTCTCGTGTCCAACAGGCCCTCGCAGCGGCCGGAATCGAGTCGCGGGTCGTCGAGCTGCCACAGACGACCCGGAGCGCGCAGGAAGCCGCGGCCGCGATCGGCTACGAGGTGGAGCAGATCGCGAAGTCCGTCGTGTTCCGGCGGGTGGACACGGGATTGCCGGTCCTCGTCGTGCTTCGCGGCGTCGATCGCGTCGACACCCAGCGATTGGCTGAGCACATCGGGAGCGCCGTGGAGAGGGCGAGCCCTGAGTTCGTTCGGGAGGCCACGGGCTTCGCCATCGGCGGCGTGCCGCCTCTCGGTCACGAAAGGCCTGTCGAGATCGTCATCGATGCGGCGATCCTGCGCCACGACGTCGTCTGGGCCGCCGCCGGAACTCCCAACGCGGTCTTCCGCGCGCACCCCGGGCAACTGGCCGCCAGCGCGACGGTGCTCCCGGTGGCCGCGGATGAGGACAGCCGATGAGCTTCGATCTTTCCGAAACCCTCGACTTCCTGGAGCGCACCCCCACCGTGATCGGCGCCCTCCTCCGCGGCACGAGCGCGTCCTGGCACGCTGTCAGTGAAGGCCCCGACACCTGGAGCGCGATCGACGTGGTGGGGCATCTCATCCACGGCGAAGAGACGGACTGGGTTCCTCGCGCCCGGATCATCCTGGAGCACGGCGAAAACCGTCCGTTCGAGCCGTTCGACCGCTTCGCCCAGTTCGGCCGCTTCGCGGACTGGTCGCTGGAGCGCCTGCTCGACAGGTTCGCGGAGCTGCGCCGGGAAAATCTCGACATCGTCCGGAGCTGGCAGCTCAGCGAGGCTCAGTTGGAGATGCCGGGCCGCCATCCCGAGCTTGGCGCGGTCACGTTGCGAGAGCTGCTGGCGACATGGGCCGTTCACGACCTCAACCACATCGCCCAGATCTCGCGCGTCATGGCGAAGCGGTATACGGGGGAGGTCGGCGTCTGGCGGGAGTATCTCTCGATCCTTCGTCGTTAGTCCCTGAAAAGATGGCGTGACGAGCGTCGCGCCGCCACGGATCCCGCGGCAGCGCTGTAGATCCGCGGAAACCGTGTTGTCTCCGGCTACATCGCCCTGGATCTGGAGACATCGCGTTGGATCTCCGGACACCGCGGCGGCTTCTCGGGATTCGGCGGAAGATGCAGGGAGGCGCGGCGTCGTCTGGAGATCCTGTGCCGCCGCGAGCGGAGACGCGGCGACGTACCGGGAGACACGGAAGTTTTCCTGGAGATTCGCCAGCTTCCCGGGAAACCAGGGCGAGATCCCGGGAGCCGGCGGGATACCGCGGGAGACGAGGCGTTCTCTGGAGAAACGTAGCCGCGGTAAGCGGATACAAGGCGCCTTCCGGAGATCTAAAGGAATTTCGCGGGCGGCGCGCCAGCCTCCCCGGAGTCAAGACGTTTTCCCGGGAGCCATGAGAATGCCGCGGGATCTGCCGCGTCGTCCGGAAAAACCGTGCCGCCGTCGCCGGATACGCGGCGTTCTTCCGGGAGACAGCGGAATTCTCCTGGAGATGCGGCAATTCCCCGGGAAGCCGTGACGCCATCCCGGGAGACAGCGCGATCTCGCGGGAGCCGCGGCGATTCAGGGAGAAATCTCGCCGCCGTCCGCGGAGCCAGCGCGGTTTCGCGGGAGCCGCAATGACTTCCCGGGATCTACGGCGATTCGGCGGGAGTCATGGCGGTTTTCGGGGATACAGCGGGATGTGGCGGGAGATACGGCGTCCCAAGCGTGGAGCCGGCTGATATCCCGGGAGACAGCGCTGCGTCGCCGTGTCAGACAGCCGTTCCGAACAGCGCGCCCACTCCGGCGGTCAGGGCCATGGCGATGGCGCCCCAGAAGGTGACCCGGGCGGCGGCGATCAGGGGTCTGGCGCCTCCTGTGACCGCGGCGAGGGCGCCGAGGAAAGCAAGGCAGAGCAGAGAAGAGCCGGCGACGACAGGGATCTGGTGCGCGGCGGGGGACAGCACGACCGCGAGCAACGGCAGCGCCGCTCCGACCGAGAAGGTGGCCGCGGAGGCCAGGGCGGCCTGGATCGGCCGGGCGGTCGCCATCTCGGAGTAGCCGAGCTCGTCCCGCAGGTGTGCGGCGAGGGCGTCCTTGACCATCAACTGCTCCGCGACCTGCGCGGCCAGGGCTGGCTCCAGGCCCCGCTCGATGTAGATCTGCGTCAGCTCCGCCTTCTCGAAGGCTTCGTCCGTGACGAGCTCGTTGCGCTCCCGTTCGATGTCCGCCTTCTCGGTGTCCGCCTGGGAGCTGACCGAAACGTACTCCCCGGCCGCCATCGACATCGCGCCGGCGACGAGGCCGGCGACGCCCGCCAGCAGCACGTTGTGGGCGGAGGTCTGCGCCGCCGAGACTCCGACCACGAGGCTGGCGGTCGAAACGATACCGTCGTTGGCGCCCAGCACCGCCGCGCGCAGCCAGCCGATCCGGTGGGTGAAATGGCGCTCAGGCGCGGGCTGCTTGTCCGCGGCTTTCGTCTCCGGCATGTCAGTCATCATCTTCTTCCTCTCCCTCCCGCTGTTCGCCCCCGCCTTCCGCCTCGTTCTCCTGTCCGCTGCGGTGACACCTGGCACAATTCTCGACGTTGCGGATGCCCTCCTCCCTGTGCTCCGCGAGGATGCCGGCGGGGGAATGCTCGTGGCAGCCGTAGCAGGTGTAGATCGAGAACGTGCTCCCGTCGGTGTGACAGACCTGGCAATCCGCGGGGTGGTTCGCGTCGAAGCGGAAATACCGGTTGTGATCGAATTTGGCGGGTCGCCAGCGCTTGGTGGTGTGGCAGTAGACGCAGCTCTTCGTCACTCGGGGGTGCAGCTCGTCTTCCGGTTTGTCCTTGCCATGACATGCGGCGCAGTCGGTTCCGGATGCCAGGGCGCGATGATCGAAGACGGCGGATTTCCAGGCGGCCGTATTGTGGCACGATCCGCAGCCGTCGTTCAGGCGGGAATGGAGCTCGTCCGCCGGCTTCCGGTCCAGATGGCAGGACCGGCAGTCGCCGCGGACCGCCGGAGCCAGGAGAGCATGCTGGAACGTGGCTTCCTTACGATGCCTGACGCTGGCGTGCAGGGTGTGGCACCGCATGCAGTCGGTTTCTCTCAGACCCGCGTGGAACCGGAGCTTCGCGAAGCGTTCCGCGGGAAGAGGGAGGCCGGCCGTGGTCGCGCGGCCGATCCGGTCCAGCTTGTGACAGGAGAGACAACTCGCGCTGGAAGCCCCTCGGATCGGCGCGTGGCAACCCAGGCAGGCGCGCTCCAGGCCGCGGTGTCCCGCGGAGAGCTCCCCGGGTTTGATCATCACGTCGGGATACGCCACGGCCAGGGCGAGCGACAGGATCAGAGTGACGGCCAGGATCAGAAGGAGGCGCATTTCACCACCTCCAGAAGATCAGGATGGAAAGGACGTGCAGCGCCGCCAGCGTCCCGAAAACGGTAGTGATGGGGATGTGGACGGTGCGCCAACGCTTCATGACGTCGACCGTGGTGGAATCCAGGAACAGCCGGTCGGCCACCTCCTCGTCCTTCAGCCCCGCCTCGCGGAGGCCCGCCTCCCGGGTCCGGAGCCTCTCCCGAGCGTTCTTCAAAAGGTATTTGCCCGTGAATCCGCTGGCTACCGCGATGAGCATGACCGCCACGGCCGCCCAGGGCAGGACCGCGTTGAAATGCACTCCCGCATGGATGAGGATCATCAAGACTCCGACCCAGCTCATGTACTCGTGCATCTCCAGCAGGGCCTTCGGGGACCCGCGCTGAATGATCTTGCGCTTTCGCAGCGAGTAGGCGAAGGAGCCGAGGATCAGGACGGACCCGACGATACCGAGATAACGCCCGATCCAGTACAGGCCGGCGCGGTGGAGCAACCCGTCCGCGCCGATGGCCGCGAGGATCAGGAGCGCGTACCAGAATAGAAAAGGAATAACCTGACGAACCAGGAGGGATCTTCGCACGGTTGCGCCTCCTTGTTTGATGCTACCGAGGGAAAACGGCGCCGGGCCTACCTATAGGGGTGGTTGCCGCAGCGCGGAAAGGTGGCGCGGGACGACCCGGCTGAGCGCGGCTTCCTGATGCCCGTTCCCTGTGCCTTGGCGGCACCTTTGGGCTTCCTCCCCGCCGTGCTAGGCTGTTGACGTGACTCGCTTCTTCAATACCGCCGGCCCCTGCGACCCGTCCCGGCACTATATGCTGCCTCCGGAGGAGCGCCTTCCCGACATCGGGGGGCTCATTGACCGCGAGCTCTACTTCGTTCTTCATGCGCCGCGCCAATCGGGCAAGACGACGCTGATCCGCAGCCTCGCCCAGAGCCTGACATCCCAAGGGCGCTATATGGCCGTCTACGTGAGCTGCGAGACCGGCCAGCCCGCGGGCGACGATCTGGAGCGGGGCATCCGCGCGGTCCTGGAGGCGATCACGGCTCAGGCCGAGCGACTCCCTCCCGAGCTACGTCCCGAGCCCCTGAACGCCTTTGATGGAATCGGAGCGGAGAACCGGCTGGGCCGGTATCTCTCCCGCTGGAGCGAGCGCTCCGCCCGGCCTGTCGTGCTCTTCCTCGACGAGATCGACGCCCTTCGGGACAGCACGCTCCTCTCCGTTCTCCGCCAACTTCGCGCTGGTTATCCGGAGCGTCCCTCACATTTTCCCCAATCCGTCGCCCTGGTCGGCCTGCGCGATGTTCGCGACTACCGAATTCAGGTTCGGGAAGATGCCGAGAGCCTCGGCACCTCATCTCCCTTCAACATCAAGGTGCGTTCTCTGACACTTGAGAACTTCACGCGGGAAGAGATCGCCACGCTTTATGGCCAGCACACCGAAGAGACCGGCCAGCACTTTGCTCCCGAGGCCGTCGATCTGGCCTGGCGGCTCACGCAGGGTCAACCTTGGCTAGTCAACGCGATTGCGGCTGAGGTTGTGGACAAGCTGGTGCGTGACCGCTCGGTCTCTATCGAGCCTGCCCACATTGAACGGGCCAAGGAAATTCTCATTGAACGACGGGACACGCATCTCGACTCATTGATCGACCGTCTCCGCGAGCCGCGAGTTCGGCGCGTGATCGAACCGATTCTTGTAGGCGAGCTGCTGCCTCCCGATCTATTGGACGACGATGTTCAGTTCGTCAAGGATCTAGGTCTCGTAACTCCGGGAACTCGCGGGCTGGAGATCGCCAATCCGATCTACCGGGAAGTCATTCCTCGTGCCCTGACCTCGATCGTCCAGGAGTCGTTGCCGGTTGCCCGGGCGCCTTTTATCGGCCCGGACGGCGGTCTGCGAATAGACAAGATTCTCGACGAGTTTCGCGCTTTTTGGTGTGAGCACGCGGAATTCTTTCTGAACCGGCAACCCTACTCTGAAGCCGCTGCTCAGCTCATCTTCATGGCTTATCTACAGCGGGTCGTCAACGGCGGCGGATTCATCGATCGAGAGTACGGCGTCGGAAGAGGCCGGATCGACCTTTGTGTCCGCTGGCCTGACCCCGGCTCTCCGGGAGGTGTTCAACGTTGGGCGATCGAGCTCAAAGTATGGAGAAACGGACGGCCTGATCCCTTGGAGGAAGGCCTCACCCAACTCTCGTCCTACCTCGACAGGTTAGGTCTGGATTCTGGAACATTGATCCTTTTTGACACCCGCTCCGGTGCGACTCCAGTACCGGAGCGTTGTTCGATCGACCAGGTCGAGAAGAACGGGCGGCATTTGACAGTATTGCGCCTATGATTGATCCGCCGCAGCCTGTGATTTATGCCGCCTCCCTCCGCTTCACCACGACATCCCCCGCCACATCCTCATCCAGCGCCAGCACGGTCTCACCGATCTCGATCACGAACGAAGGGTAGCGCTGGAGCAGCCGCATCTGGGCGCCGGGGACGAGGCCGAAGACGGCGAGGTGGTTGCGGCGGGAGGGGTTGTCGCCTCCCAGGCAGAGGACTTCCACGCTCTCCCCCGCGGCCAGGGCCTTGACGGTCAGCAGGCCCTCTTCGGGTATCGGCGGGACCATCGGCGTTTCCTTTCTCCGGAAGAGGCGGCGGAGCCAGGAATCGGCAGGCATCTGCTCGGGGAACTCGTACTCGCAGGCCGGGCAGCGGGCCAGGTTGCACATGGCTCCCAAGGGACAGCCGTGATGGCAGAGGGCTTCGGTCTTCTGGAACTCGAAGCCGCACAAGGGGCAGATCAGAAATTGCTCAGCCATGACCCTAGATGGTGGACGAGGCCGCCCACGAAGAAAGCGAACGGGAAGATGAACGCGGCCATCGCCCAGGCGGTCTTCATGCTGTGCTCCTTCCCGATCATCAGGAAGTTCGCGATGCACGGCATGAAGAGGGTGATGGTCACCATGGAAACGAAGATCTGGAGCGGCGTCAACAGCGGGTTCGGGCCCGTGGCCGCGTCCAGGATGTAGACGGCGCCGAAGTCCCGCCGCAGGAAGCCGATCAGGAAGGCGTTGGACATCTCCTTCGGCAGGCCCAGCCAGCCGGTCACCAGCGGCTCGCCGAAACGGGCGATGGCCGGGAGGACGCGCAGCCGGTCGAGGAGGAAGAGCGCCGTGGTCCCGGCCACGAAGAGCGGGATCACTTCGCGCAGGTACCAGCTCAGCCGGCCCAGGGTCTTGCGCCAGACGTTGGCGAGCTGCGGCCGGCGCATGGGCGGGATCTCCAGGATGAAGTCCCCAGCCTCGCCCGGGAAGGCGCGGGCGGTGAGGCCGCCGACCAGGAAGACGATGGCGATCATCATGCCGGTCCAGGCCAGGGCGGCGAAGGGGGAGAGGCTGGCCATCATCGCCAGCAGCACGCCGAGCTGCGCCGAGCAGGGCACGGCCAGGGCCAGCAGCATGGTGGTGACCACGCGCTCCTTGCGGGTCTCCAGGATGCGCGTCGTCATCGTGGCCATGGTGTCGCAGCCCAGGCCGAGGATCATGGGGAGCACGGCCTTGCCGTTGAGGCCCATGAGGCGGAAGGTGCGGTTGACCAGGATCGCCATGCGCGGCAGGTAGCCCGAGTCCTCCATCAGGCTGAAGAGGAGGAAGAAGGTGGTGACGATCGGCAGCACGATGGCGAAGGCGTAGGAGAGGGCCATGGTGACGGCCCCATATTCGCCCACCAGGAAGTCGTGGACGAAGCGGCCGACCTCGGCGCCCGTGCCCAGCTTCGCGTCCGGCGCGAGGGTGTAGGCGGGCGAGGTTACGGTCCTCTCCATGACGCCGAGGGGGACCTCGTGGACCGGCGTGACCGGCAGGGCGAATGTTGCGGCGCTCTCTGTGGTCGCGTGGGTGTGCGGGAACGGCAGGATCGTATCGACGGCTTGGATGGCGAGGGGTGTGATCCGCTGCTCGAACACGCCGGTCTCCAGGAGGTCCACCAGGGTGCCGGCCCCGAAGAGGCCGACGAACCAGAAGACGAGGCCCAGCACCGCCGCCAGGAAGAAGAGCCCCTTGACGGGGTGCATGGCCCAGAAGCCCAGGCGCACGCTCAGAGGCGCGTGCCGCGGCTGATCGAGGGTGTAGGTCTCGGCCAGGATCTCGTGGACCCGGGCCAGCCGGGAACGGTTCCGCTCGTAGGGGTCGATGCTCTCCGCGCCTTCCTCGGACAGGGCGACCGGGCGCGCCCCCCGGAGGGCGGCGATCAGCTCGGAGGTCCCTTGATTCTTGACCGCCACGGTGCCCACCACCGGCACGCCCAGGAGCTCGGAGAGCCGGGCCCGGTCGATCTTGCCGCCGCGCGCGGCCAGCTCATCCAGCATGTTGAGGACGAGGACCATGGGGCGGCCCATCTCGGCGAGCTGCAGGGTGAGCAGCAAGGCGCGGCGGAGGTTCTTGGCGTCCGCCACCTGCACCACCGTGGCGCCGGGGTTCTTCTCCAGGAGCTGGACGGTGACGCGCGCGTCGTCGCTGCGCAGGGCCAGGTCGTTGATCCCCGGCGAATCGACGACGTCGATCTCGCGGCCGCCGAAGGCGGCGCGGGCGCGGGTGATCTCGACCGTGGTGCCCGGGAAGTTCGAGACGTTGACGTACCGGTGGGTGAGGTTCTTGAACAGCAGGCTCTTGCCCACGTTCGGATTGCCCACCAGGAGCACGGTCTCGGCGGCCGGCTGGGCGCCGGGGCCGGGGAAGGGGAGGAGCTTCGCGCCCTCGGTCTTGCCGGTGGAGAGAGCGGAGGGTGCGGGAGCGTTCATGAAGTCTTTGTACCTTGCCGGGCCTTCGCGCGCACCACGCGGCGGAAGGGGTTTTGCCGCGAGAGGGCCTACTCGAAAGGGTGGGGGAGAGTACCTCTCATTGGGATATTCTCGGCGCGGCCTCGACGCCTGTCTTTGCTCCCGCGCAAAGAAAGCGGGGGCGCCAGGCTCTAGGCTGCGGTCATCCGATCAGGAGGAAACCTGGATGGGAGCCGAACCGAAGACGCCCTCGAACACCCGCCACGTGGCCCTGGCCACTCTTTCCTTCGCCGTCTCTTTCGCCGCCTGGGGCCTGGTGAGCGCCTTCGCGCCCCGCTTCCGGGAAATGTTCTCGCTCAGCGCCACCCAGACGGCGCTGCTGGTGGCGGTCCCGGTGCTGCTGGGCTCGCTGGCGCGCCTGCCGGTGGGGATGCTGGCCGACCGCTTCGGCGGCCGGGCGGTCTTCACGGTCCTGCTGCTGGTGGTGGCGGCGCCGGCCTGGCTGGTGCCCACGGCCGGGAGCTACCAGGACCTCCTTCTCGTCGCCTTCTTCCTGGGGATCGCGGGCGCCGCCTTCCCCATCGGCGTCGGCTACGTCTCGCGCTGGACCCCGCCCGCGCGCCAGGGATCGGCCCTCGGCGTGTACGGGTTGGGGAACATCGGGCAGTCGGCGGCGGTCTTCCTGGGGCCGCTGCTGGCGGCGCGGATCGGCTGGCAGCCGGTCTTCCAGGGCATGGCGGTCCTGCTGATCGCGTGGGGAGTCGTGTTCGGCCTGACGGCCCGCAACGCCCCGTCGGCCGCCCGGCCCCAGGGCGTGGGCGACATGGTCCGCGTGCTGACGCGCGAGCGGCTGGCCTGGGTGCTGTCGCTCTTCTACTTCCTGACCTTCGGCGGCTTCGTGGCGTTCTCGATCTACCTGCCGACGCTGCTGCGCGACCAGTTCGGCCTGAAGCCCGCCGACGCCGGGTTTCGCGCCGCGGGCTTCGTGGTGCTGGCGACCCTGATGAGGCCGCTGGGGGGCTGGCTGGCGGACAGAATCGGCGGCGCGCGGGTGCTGGCGGGCGTCTTCCTGGGGGTGGTCCCCTTCGCCCTGCTGCTGACCTGGCCCGCGATGGTGCCGTTCACCGTCGGCGCCCTGGGGGCCGCGGCCCTGCTGGGACTGGGGAACGGCGCGGTCTTCAAGCTGGTCCCGCAGTACTTCCCGAAGGAGACCGCCACGGTCACCGGGCTGGTGGGGGCCATGGGCGGGCTCGGCGGCTTCTTCCCGCCGCTGCTGCTCGGCTTCTTCCGCGACCGCCTGGGCGTGGTCTGGCCGGGCTTCGTCCTGCTGGCCGCCCTCGCCGCGCTGCTCGCCTGGGTCAACCGGCGGGTCTTCCTGTCGCGCCAGGAGACGCAGGAGCTGGCGCTGCCGCCCGAGCTCTCCCGCGCCGCCGACCGCGTCCGCGCCGGCGCCTGGGCGACGCTGTGGACGGCGCTGCTGGCGGCGTCCATCGTGGTGGGCTCGCGCAACCTGCAGAACTTCGATCCGGCGCTGGTGATCTACACCTTCGCGGTCGTCTTCGCCACCTGGGGCGTGGCCTATCACTACTACGTCTGGCTCCAGAAGCCGCCGACGCGGATCTACTGGCGGCGGGGATGGCAGCTCGTCCGCCAAAGAGGAGTCCTGCGGAGCCTCGGGCGGCTGATACCGCTGGCGTGGACCCATCTCGCGGCGCAGACGTTCATCCGCAAGCGCTCGGTCCTGCGCTGGTGGATGCACCAGCTCCTGTTCTGGGGCTGCCTGCTGGCGGCGGCGATCACCTTCCCCCTGGTGTTCGGCTGGATCCACTTCGGCAGCGCCGGCCAGGACCAGATGACCTACGTGATCTATCTGTTCGGATTTCCCACGGCCTCGGTGCCGATCCGCACCGTGGCCGCGTGGCTCCTGTTCCATGGCCTCGACATCGCCGCCGTGCTGGTCCTGGGCGGCATCTCGCTCGCCCTCTGGCGGCGCATGCGCGACCGCGGGGCCGGGGCGGTGCAGGACTTCGGCCGCGACTTCTTCCCGCTGATCCTGCTCTTCGCCATCTCGGTGACCGGCCTGGCGCTGACCGTCTCGACGCTCTGGCTGCGGGGGAGCTTCTACGGCTTCCTGGCCATCCTGCACGCGGTGACGGTCATCGCCGCGCTGCTGTTCCTGCCGTTCGGGAAGTTCTTCCACATCTTCCAGCGGCCGGCGCAGCTCGGCGTCAAGCTCTACCAGCAGGCCGGCGAAGAGGGGGAGGGCGCCCTCTGCGCGCGCTGCGGCGAGCGGTACGCGTCGCGGATGCACGTCGAGGACCTCAAGCTCGGGCTCTCGCAGCTCGGCTTCGACTACCGCTTGCCCGGCCCGGCGGGGCACTGGCAGGAGCTGTGCCCGGCCTGCAAGCGCCGGACGGTCGCCGGCGCCCAGCTCCGGCTCAAAGACCGGTCGCTGGACGCCGCCGGCTCCATCTACGAACCCGAGGAGGTGATCCCAGGTGGCTGAACGTCCATTGCCTGTCGAGGAGATGATCCGGCTCTACGGCCCGCACCTCAACTACACGCCTCCGGGCGGGTGGGACGAGCAGCGCGAGCTGCCGCCGGACCGGCTGGTCAAGACCCATTGCTGCTTCTGCGGCCAGCAGTGCGGCATCCAGCTCAAGGTGCGGGACAACAAGGTGGTGGGCTTCGAGCCCTGGGAGGACTTCCCGTTCAACCAGGGAATGCTCTGTCCCAAGGGCGTCAAGCGCTACCTCCAGGGGAATCACCCGGACCGCCTGCTGGATCCCCTGATGCGGACGCCCACCGGCTTCCGCGCCGCGACCTGGGACGAGGCCCTGGGCTTCACGGCCGGCCGCCTGCGGGAGATCCAGGAGAAACACGGCAAGGACGCCGTGGCAATGTACGGCGGCGCCTCGCTGACCACCGAGAAGGCCTACCTGCTGGGCAAGTTCGCCCGCGTCGCCCTCGGCACCCGGCACATCGACTACAACGGCCGGCTCTGCATGGTCTCGGCGGGCACGGCCTACAAGCTGGCCTTCGGCGTCGACCGCTCGCCCAACCCGTGGAGCGACATCCCCAAGGCGCAGACGCTCTTCGTGATCGGCGCCAACATCGGCGAGTGCGCTCCCATCACCACCAACTACGTCTGGCGCTGCCGCGACGCCGGCGGCCGGCTCATCGTGGCCGACCCGCGGATGACCCCGATCACCCGCAACGCCGACCTCTACCTGCCGCTGCGTCCGGGGACCGACCTGGCGCTGCTGATGGGCATGCTCCACGTCATCCTGCGCGACGGCCTGGAGGACCGCGACTTCATCGCCGCCCACACCGGCGGCTTCGACGCCGTGGCGGAGTCCGTGAAGGCCTGGGACCCGCTGACGGCCGCCCGCGCGACCGGCGTGCCGCCGGAGGCCATCGAGAAGGCGGCGCACTGGATCGGCGAGGCCGAGCGGGCCATGCTCCTTCACGCCCGCGGCCTGGAGCACCAGTCCAAGGGCGTGGAGAACTGCCTGGCGGTGATCAACATCGCCCTGGCCACCGGCAACATCGGCCGCGAGGGGGCCGGCTGCGCGATGATCACCGGCCAGGGCAACGGCCAGGGGGGCCGCGAGCACGGCCAGAAGTGCGACCAGCTCCCGGGCCAGCGCTCCATCCTCGACCCCGCGGCCCGCGAGCACGTGGCCCGGGTGTGGGGCATCGCCCCGGAGGAGATCCCCCAGGCCGGCGTCTCGGCCATGGAGATCATGGAGGCCATCCATCGCGGCGAGATCAAGGCCCTGCTCTCCATCTGCTTCAACCCGCTGGTCTCGCTGCCGGACGCCAACTACGTCCGCGAAGCGCTGGAGAAGCTCGAATTTTTCGGCGTGGTGGACTTCTTCCTCTCCGAGACCGCCCAGTTCGCCGACGTCGTCCTGGCCGGCAGCCTCCAGGAGGAAGAGGAGGGGGTGGTCTGCAACGTCGAGGGGCGGGTGATCCACATCCAGAAGGCGGTCGATCCGCCGGGCAACGCCTGGCAGGACAGCCGCATCTACATCGAGCTGGCGAAGCGGCTGGGCAAGGAGAAGTTCTTCCCCTACACGCACCCGCGGGAGATCTTCGCGGAGCTGCGGGAGGCCTCGCGCGGCGGCTACGCCGACTACTACGGCATCACCTACGAGAAGATCGACCGCCAGCTCGGCGTCTTCTGGCCCTGCCCCAGCGAGGACCACCCGGGCACGCCCCGGCTCTTCGAGGGCGGGCGCTTCTTCCACCCGGACGGCAAGGCGAGGTTCCAGGTGACCGAGTGGCGGCCCAGCGGCGACCCGGTGGACGGGGAGTTCCCGGTCTACCTGACCACCGGCCGCGTGGTGAGCCAGTACCTCTCGGGCACGCAGACGCGGCGCATCGGCTCGCTGGTGGACCAGTTCCCCTGGCCGCGCCTGGAGATCCATCCGCGCCTGGCCGAGAAGCACGGCATCGCCAACGGCGACTGGGTGACGATCGAGACCCGCCGCTCCGAGATCACCCTGGAGGCGACGGTGGTGCGGACGATCCGGCCGGACACCGTCTTCATCCCCTACCACTGGCCCGGCGGGCGTAGCGCCAACCGCCTGACCCACCGCACCCTCGATCCGCGCAGCAAGATCCCCGAGTACAAGGTCTCGGCCTGCCGCCTGCGCAAGGCGGACGGCCCGCCGGAGTGGGTGCGGACCGAGATGTCGCCGGGGCTGCCGCGGCCGGGCAAGGGTCTGCCCATCGTCTCGCCGGGCTCGCCGCCGCCGCTGGCCGACGGCGCCTCCCGGCGCGACCGCTCGCGGCTGGAGGCGTTCCCCACCGATCCCGCCAAGGGAGGGGCGTGAATGTACGGCTACGAGTTCTACATCGATCCCGAGCGCTGCATCGGCTGCCAGGCCTGCGTCAACGCCTGCGCCGAGTGCGACACCCACAAGGGCGTCCCCATGATCTCGGTGGACTACCTGGACCGCCCCAACAGCATCGCCACCGTGCCGGCGGTCTGCATGCACTGCGACGACCCCACCTGCGCCGAGGTCTGCCCGGCGGACGCCATCAAGAAGGGGGAGGACGGCGTGGTGCAGTCCGCCTTGAAGCCCCGCTGCATCGCCTGCTCGAACTGTGTGCTCGCGTGTCCGTTCGGCATCCCCAAGATGATGTCAAAGCTCGAGCTGATGATGAAATGTGACATGTGCTACGACCGCACGTCGGTCGGCAAGCGCCCCATGTGCGCCACCGTCTGCCCGAGCCAGGCGCTCGCCTATGTGCCTCCGGAGACGATCGCCCGCGAGCGGCGCGAAAAACCTTCCAACGTCTTCCAGTTCGGCCGCCAGACCGTCACCACCAAGGTCTACATGATGCTCCCGCCCGAGGAGCCCGCGCTGGTGCTGGACGTCGTCGATTTCATGTGGGATTTTCGGGAGGCCGAAGCATGGTAACCCTCAAAAGCACCGAAAAAGAGCCGCTCTGGCGCGAAGAG
>DASVAS010000062.1:0-45908 GCA_036376245.1 Thermoanaerobaculia bacterium
CCCCCTGGCCCCCTCTCCCATCCCCCGTCCCCCACCCGGGAGAGGGGGAACGATAAGGAAGCGTCTTGCCGATCTCAAGAAGACCTCAATCGTAGGGCCCTCCCTCTCCCGGGGGCGGGCGGCAGGGAGATGGGAGAGGGACCGAGGGTGAGGTCTCGAAGGGCACCCCGCCCCAGTCACCACGCGGCGGGTAGCGCCGATGTGGCATCCTTCTAGCTTCGTAGGAGGGGGAGGAAAGGGACCGGATGCCGAAGCAATACAGCATGGGAGGACGCGCCGCCGGGGCGGCGATGGCTCCGGGGCCGCATGGGGGCGCGCCGCCGGGCCCGGGGCCGAAGTCGCTGCGCGAGCGCTTCGGCGCCATGCGCAACCTGCCACCGTTCCTGAAGATGATCTGGCGGACCAGCCCCGGTCTCACCGTGGGCGATCTGCTGCTGCGCCTGGTCCGCGCCCTGCTGCCGGTCGTCACCCTCTACGTCGGCAAGCTGATCATCGACGAGGTGGTCAGGCTGGCCCGGATCGCGGGTCCGCCGGGCAGCCTGCACGACTGGCTGGCCAGCGGGCTCGTCGACCGCCTGCTCTGGCTGCTGGCGGCCGAGCTGGCCCTGGCGATCGTCTCCGACCTCCTGGGACGCGTCGTCTCGCTGTTCGACACCCTGCTCTCGGAGAAGTTCATCAACGAGTCCAGCGTGCGCCTGATGGAGCACGCGGCCACGCTGGACCTCGAGGACTTCGAGGACAGCGAGCTGCAGGACCGGCTGGAGCGCGCCCGCCGGCAGACCACAGGGCGGGCGGTCCTGATGAGCCAACTGTTCGGCCAGGCGCAGGACGTGGTGACCATCGTCAGCTTCGCCGCCGGGCTGGTGGTCTACGCGCCGTGGCTGATCGTGCTGCTGATCCTGGCGCTGGTGCCGGCGTTCCTCGGCGAGGCGCATTTCAACGCCCAGAGCTACTCGCTCAACTACGTCCGCACGCCGCAGCGCCGGGAGCTCGACTACGTGCGCCAGACCGGCGCCAGCGTCGAGACCGCCAAGGAAGTGAAGATCTTCGGCCTCAACGCCTTCCTGATCGAGCGCTACCGCGCGCTGGCCGAGGCGATCTACGAGGAGAACCGGCGGCTCGCGGCCCGCCGCGCCGGCTGGGGCGGATTGCTGACCGCCGTCGGCACGCTGGGGTATTACGTGGCGTACGCCTACATCGCCTGGGGCACGCTGCGCGGCGAGTTCAGCATCGGCGACCTCACCTTCCTCGCCGGCTCGTTCCGCCGGTTGCGCACGCTGCTGGAAGGCCTTTTGATCGGCTTTTCCCAGGTGGCGGGGCAGGCGCTCTATCTCGACGACCTGTTCTCGTTCTTCGAGATCGAGCCGGAGATCGTGTCGCCGCCGAACGCCCGGCCGTTTCCGAAGCCGGTCCGCGAGGGTTTCGCCTTCGAGGACGTGGGCTTCCGCTATCCGGGCTCCGAGCGCTGGGCGGTGCGCCACCTGAGCTTTTCTCTGCGCGCCGGCGAGGTGCTGGCCCTGGTGGGGGAGAACGGCGCCGGCAAGACCACCCTGGTCAAGCTGCTGGCGCGGCTGTACGACCCGGACGAGGGGCGCATCCTGCTCGACGGCCACGACCTGCGCGAGTACGACCTGGAGGCGCTGCGCGCCAACATCGGCGTGATCTTCCAGGATTTCGTGCGCTATCACCTCACCGCCGCCGAGAACATCGCGGTGGGCCGCATCGAGGCCCGCGACGACCGCGAGCGCGTCGTCGACGCCGCCGAGAGCAGCCTGGCGGACGAGGTGATCGAAAAGCTGCCGGAAGGCTACGATCAGATGATTGGAAAGCGTTTCCGCGCCGGCGTGGAGCTTTCCGGCGGCGAGTGGCAGAAGCTCGCCATCGCCCGCGCCTACATGCGGGACGCCCAGGTGCTGATCCTCGACGAGCCCACCGCGGCCCTCGACGCCCGCTCCGAGTTCGAGGTCTTCCAGCGCTTCAAGGAGCTGAGCGAGGGGAAGACGGCGGTGCTGATCTCCCACCGCTTTTCCAGCGTCCGCATGGCGGACCGCATCCTCGTGCTGGCCGGGGGGCGGGTCGAGGCCATGGGCACCCACGAGGAATTGCTGGCCCAGGGCGGGCGATACGCCGAGCTGTTCGAGCTCCAGGCGGCAGGGTATCGCTGAATTTCGAAGTGACCGGCTCGCTTCGAGCGACCTCCTGTACCTCTAAAAGTAGAGGCGGGTCTCCTGATTCTTTGCGCGATCTGTAGGAGATGGCGCCAGGAGGCTTGACAACTGGTAGAGAAAGGAGGCAGTCTTGAAGCGACTTTTTCAGATGGTGATGGTCTCCGGTCTCGTGCTCGTGGGTGCATCTCAGACGCAGGCGCAGCTCCCTTCCTTCCTGGCGGACAGTGCGCCCCCCTCGTGCAGTCCCGGGGTGGAGAAGGCGGTCTGGCTGGCGGGCGGCAAGCCTACGGACAAGGCGAGCTGCTCGGCGTGGTGCTCCGGCGGCACGCAGATCTCGGTGAGCTGCTCGGGGAGCTGTACAGCCGTGGACGTCAACTGCCCCTCGACAAACGGCTATGTAGTCTGCAACGGCGTGAAAACGAGCTGCCAGTTCATCTGCCCGGCAGGGACTTATTGCGAGCAGTTGAACGGCACCTCCTGCTCTCCCAGAGGCGCCACGACGTCCTGCTGGGGATCGGATGGGCTGTCGTATGGCTGTGACTGCATGGGTTTGAGCGGCAACCCGCACTGGATCTGCCCGATCTGAGCTCCGGCCGACCTGAGCACCCTGGGAGCGGCGGCGAGACGCCGGCGCTCCCAGGGATCACCTGGGCAAATGTCGCGCCGGCTCGGTCCGGATAGTCTGAGACCCTGGAAGCTCCGGCCGTTGCTTCCTTCCCGGCGGTCTGCTACAAGCGAGGGGTGTCCCGCAAACCGGATCGTCCCCAGGCTCCGCACGTAGCACGGGCGGTGCAGGCCGCGATGAGCAGGCCGGGCTCCGTGCAGCCGTCGAGGCCGGTGGGAAGCGGCGGCCCCGCTCCCCATGTGGCCCGCGCGGTGCAGGCCGTGGCTCAACCGCGGGCGGCCCGGCCCGCGGTCCCCGCGCCGGGCCGCTTGGCGCCCCACGTGGCTGGCGCCGTTCAGTCCGCGGGGCGGCAGCCCGGGGCGGTCCAGCCGCGGGCGGCGTTGCCGGCAAGGCCGGTCCCTTCGCCCGCGCCTCCTCCTCCCCGGCCTCAGCCGGTGAGAGCTACGGCTCCGGTGATCCAACGCATGGAAGAAGTGGCCATGGATCTCTCCGGGGGAGGAGAGGGCGGCGAGGGAGGGAAGGAGCCGACCCGGCGCAGCTCCCGGCGTCTGGTGCCCTCTTCGGCGCACGACGATTTTCGCCGTCTCCTGCATGCCAAGCTCGATGGCTTCCTCCAGGGAGGAGGAGACAACCCCGGCGTTCTGGACAACGTGGCGGCCGCCTTCGACCCGCCGGACGGGAACGGGATGGTCTCTCGCAACTGTTCCGCGGTCTGCACCGTGGCCGGACAGTCCTACATCGCCTGGAACAGTCCCAAGCCGGGGCTGCTCGCCGATCCCCACGAGGCCGATCCCACACGGCTGCTCTGGCGCGGCCAACTGCAGGCGGTGGGGGGCGCCGACAGCACGAAGCACGCGGAGATGAAGCTCCTGGACGCGACGAACATCGCTGTCAACGGGGGCTACATCGGCCTTTCGAAGGCTGGCGGATGCTGTCCGCTCTGCGCATCCGTGATGGCGATAGCCAACGGCGTGACCACTCGCGGCCGGCATACCAACAAGCCGACGAACTGGAAGATGCCGGAGTGGCTGAAGACTCCGATCCGGATCTGCCTCTACCTGGGCTCCGAGATGGTCCAGTCCTTATCGGTCCTCTATCCGGACTGGCTCACGCTCACTGCGGCGCCCAGCCCCAACCTGCAATTGGGCGTAGTCATCACGTTTCATCAAGGGGATAACTGGGGACGGGCCATCCTGGAGATCGAGGACGCGATCCGCCGCTGGCTCTAGGCGGCGGCGCTCCCCAGGAAATCTGGCCAGACGCCGGCCTGGCCTTATACTCCCCGGCCATGTCCAAGGATCGCTTCTATTACCAGCACATCGGCGACCTGAAGCGCCGGTTGGGCGAGGCCATTCCCCGGGAGGAGCTGCGGGACCTCCACCGGGTGAGCGCCGCCCGCCATTTCCTCACGGTCGGCCGTCTTCTCCTCATGGTGGGGCTCTGCGGATGGGCCCTCTGGCAGACGCAGTGGAAGTGGCTGTGGGCGCCCGCGGCCATCGTCCAGGGCTTCAACGTCCTCGGCTTCATCATCCTGCTGCACGAGCAGGTCCACAAGATCATCTTCGCGAAGAGCCGGCCCCGGCTGGAGCGCCTGCTGGGCCTCCTCTACGGCATGCCGGCGAACGTCTCGTCCACCCAGTTCTCCATCTGGCACCTCGATCACCACAACGAGCTCGGCCACGCGGAGGATGATCCCAAGCGGGCGCATCTGAGCCCGAAGAAGAACTCCCGCTGGGTCAAGCTCCTGTACTGCACGCCCGCGCTGTTCGTCATCTACATGAAGGGGGCGGGCCGTGAGGTGAAGACCTATCCGCCGGCGACGCAGAAGGTCATCCGGAGGGAGCGGCTGCTGAACATCACCTTCCAGCTCACCCTGGCGGGGACGATCTTCGCGTTCGGCGGCGGCTGGACCCTGTTCCGGGTCTGGGCCCTGCCGCTGTTCTTCTGCTTCCCGCCGGCCTTCGTGCTCAACCGGCTGGGCCAGCACTACGACATCGACGCGACCGACCCCGCCAAGTGGACCTCCCTGGTCAACGGCAACCCGGTCTGGCACTTCCTGTTCCTGTGGTCGAACTTCCACGTCGAGCACCACTACTACCAGCGCGTGCCCTTCTACAACCTGCGCCGCCTGAACCGCGACCTGCAGCCGTTCTACCAGCGGATCGGCCTGCGCAACCGCACCTACCGGGAGATGCTCTGGGGATGGTTCGTGCGGAACAAGGAGGCGCACACCGACTGGGAGATCCCGGAAAGAGGAGAGGGGGCGGGGGAGCCGGTGCGGGTGGGGTAGGGCCGTAGAGGCCCTTTTTCCTCCCTTGCCGACGGGGGCGGCCTGCCCTGCGAGACCTCGCCCTCGGTCCCTCTCCCATCTCCCTGCCGCCCGCCCCCGGGAGAGGGAGGGCCCTGCGATCAAGGTTTTCTCGAGCTCGGCAACACGGCCTCCTCATCGTTCCCCTTCTCCCGGGTAAGGGCGGGTGGGAGATGGGAGAAGGGGACAGGGGATGAGGTCTCGCAGGGCAGGCCGCCCCAGTCACCCATGCTACGATTCCCCCGCCTTCTGGCGCCCCCGAAATCTTTTTTGGCGGGGCCCGCGTACACCGGTGCGCGGGGTAAGAGGAGAGTGCATGACCATCGGTTCCCCTGCCGGCGCGCGGCCGGGCCTGCTCATGGCCATCGGCGGCGCCGAGGACAAATTGCGCGAGCGCATCATCCTGCGCCGCTTCGTCGAAGCTTCCGGCGGCGACCGGGCCCGGGTCGTGGTGCTGGCCACGGCCTCGGAGCTGCCGGAGACGGGCGAGCGCTACGCCGAGCTGTTCTACGGCATGAACGCCAGCCACGTGGAGGTGCTGCGCGTGCGCACCCGCGAGGACGCCCTGGAGGCCGGCGACGAGGCCCATGACCTCCTGGCGGGGGCTACGGGGTTCTTCATGACCGGCGGCAGCCAGCTCCGCATCTCCTCGGCCCTGGGCGGCACGATCCTGGCCGAGACCCTGCGCCGCCGCCACGCCGAAGGCATGGTGGTGGCCGGCACCAGCGCCGGCGCGGCCGCCATCTCCCGCCACATGATCTCCATGGGCGAGAGCGGCGGCACCCCGCGCCGCCGGCTGGTCCAGATGGCCCAGGGCCTGGGATTCACCCATGACATGGTCATCGACCAGCACTTCCGGCGGCGCGACCGCATGGGGCGGCTCGTCACCGCCCTCTCCTACAACCCCGAGCCCCTGGGCCTGGGAGTGGACGAGGACACCGCCGCCATGCTCGACGCCGACGGCGTCCTCACCGTCCTCGGCAGCGGCGCCGTCACCGTGGTGGACGCCTCGGCCCTGCGTTTCACCAGCAGCCACGCCGTCCACCGCGGCCAGCCCATCGCCATGCTGGGTCTCAAGGTAGACTTCCTCACCAGCGGTTGCCGTTACGACGTCCGGAAGCGGACCGGGCTGCCACCGGCCGAAGCCTCCGCGGAGAAGCCCGCCGGAGAGGCCGTGGCCGTGGAAAGCCCGGCCGGGAGTCAATACCGATGAAGATCCTCGACACGCGCGTCTACCGGGGTCCCAATCTCTACGCCCTGCGCAAGGTCATCCGCCTGCGCGTCGACCTCGGCGAGCTGGAGGACTATCCCACCGGCCGCCTCCCCGGGTTCGCCGACCGTCTCCTGGAGCTGATCCCGACGCTGCGCGAGCACTCCTGCTCCTACGGCGAGCCGGGCGGCTTCGTGCGCCGCATGACCGAGGACGAGGGGACCTGGCTCGGCCACGTGCTGGAGCACGTCGCCATCGAGCTGCAGTGCCTCGCCGGCACACCGGTCAGCTACGGCAAGACGCGCAGCCACGATCTCCCGCGCGGGCAGTACCACGTCATCTACAGCTTCGAGGAGGAAGCGGTGGGGCTGGAGGCGGGGGAGCTGGGGCTGCGGATCATCCGCCACCTGCTGCCGCCCGAGCGCGCGGCGCATCTCCCCGGGCCCTGGGATTTCCGGGAGGAGATGGAGGACTTCGTCCGCATGGCCCAGCGCCGCGCCTTCGGCCCCTCGACGGCCTCCCTGGTGCGCGCCGCCGAGGAGCGGGAGATCCCGTGGATCCGCCTCAACGAGCGCTCCCTGGTGCAACTCGGCCACGGCAGGTACCAGCGCCGCATCCAGGCCACGGTCACCAGCGAGACCCGCCACATCGCGGTCGAGATCGCCTCGGACAAGCGGCTGACCAACCAGATCCTCTCGGATCTGGGTCTCCCGGTCCCCCGCCAGATGCGGGTGCGCGGCCCCAACGACGCCGTCGAGGCCGCCGAGCGCATCGGCTTTCCGGTGGTGGTCAAGCCGCTGGACGGCAACCACGGCAAGGGCGTGTCGATCAATCTCACGACCCCCGAGCAGGTGCGGACCGCGTTCGAAGAAGCCTACGAATACTCCTCGGTGGTGATCGTCGAGACCTTCCAGGAGGGGCACGACTACCGCATCCTGGTGGTCAACGGCAAGGTGCTGGCGGCGGCCCAGCGCGTGCCCGGCCATGTGACCGGCGACGGCGTCCACACGGTGGCCGAGCTGGTCGAGATCGTCAACGCCGATCCCCGGCGCGGCATCGGGCACGAGAAGGTGCTGACCCGCCTGGAGCTGGACCACCAGGCCGAGCGGCTGCTGGAGGCCGCGGGGCTCACCCCAGGGTCCGTGATCCCCGAGGGCCAGCTCCTCTACCTGCGCTCCACGGGCAACCTCTCGACCGGCGGCACCTCCGTGGACAAGACGGACGCGATCCACTACGACAACCGGATCATGGCCCAGCGCGCGGTCAAGGCCGTGGGGCTCGACGTGGGCGGCGTGGACTACATCTCGCCGGACATCAGCCGCAGCTACAAGGAGGTCGGGGGCGCGATCGTGGAGATCAACGCCGCGCCCGGCTTCCGCATGCACACGGCGCCCACCGAAGGGGTGCCGCGGGACGTGGCGGGACCGGTGATCGACATGCTGTTCCCCCAGGGGACGCCGTACCGCATCCCCATTGCGGCCATCACCGGGACCAACGGCAAGACCACCACCACGCGCATGGTGGGGCACATCCTCAAGCTCTCCGGCTGCACGGTGGGCATGACCACCAGCGACGGCGTGTACATCGACGGCGAGCTGACGGTCTCGGGCGACATGACCGGCCCGTGGGCCAGCCATCTCGTGCTCCGCGACCCGTCGGTGGACGCCGCCGTGCTGGAGACGGCCCGCGGCGGCATCGTGCGGGCCGGCCTGGGCTGGCGCAAGTGCAAGGTGGGCGCGGTGCTCAACATCGCCTCCGACCACCTGGGGATGGGCGGCATCCACGATCTCGACGAGCTCGCCGAGGTCAAGCGCGTGGTCGTCGAGGTGGCCCAGGAGTGGTGCGTGCTCAACGCCGACGACGAGCGGGTGGCGCCGATGGCCGCGCACAGCCCGGGCAAGCCCATCTACGTGACCATGCGGCGGGAGAACGAGCTGGTCCGCCGGCACATCCGGGAGAAGGGGCTGGCGGTGGCGCTGGAGGAGGGGCTGAACGGCCGCATGATCGTGCTCTACAACGGCGAGGAGCAGCTCCCTCTCCTGTGGGCACGGCAGATCCCGGCCGCCATCGAGGGACACGCGCTGCACAACGTCCAGAACGCGATGTTCGCCACCGCCATCGCCCACGCCATGGGGATGAGCCTGGAGAACATCCGCCAGGGCCTGCGCACCTTCACGACGGACTTCTTCCAGACCCCGGGGCGGATGAACTTCTACAACGAGCATCCGTTCCGCGTGCTGCTGGACTACGCCCACAACGCCCACGGCATGGCGGCCATGGCGCGGACGGTCCGCGAGCTGAACGTCACCGGCCGCCGCATCGGCGTCCTCGCCGCGCCCGGCGACCGCCGCGACGAGGACATCCTCGACATCGCCCGCGCCGCCGCCCCGGCCTTCGACTTCATCATCCTGCGCGAGGACGACCACCTGCGGGGCCGCAAGTCAGGGGAGTCGGGCGAGCTGGTCCGCCGGGGCCTGCTGGAGGCCGGCTTCCCGGCGGAGCGCGTCTCGCCGGGGATCTACGGCGAGGAGGAGGCCATCCAGCGCGCCCTGGAGACCGCCCAGCCGGGGGACCTTCTGGTGATCTTCGGCGACAAGCTCGAACGCACCTGGAAGCAGATCGTCGGCTTCGGCCGGTCCGACGGGGCTCCCCTCGGCCCCGCGCCGGTCACGGCGCCGGTGTTCGATCCCGGCGAGGTGCCGCTGCCGGCGCGCCTGCCCGAGGCGGCGGCGAGCCCCAGGGCGGCGGGGGAGCATGAGGATTAGAGCTCCTATCAAAACCGCGGACGAAGATGCGCCCGGAGGGCGTGGGGACGTAGCCCAGGCCTTCAGGCCTGGGCCGTGAAGAGCGCCGAGTCCGCCTCCCCACCCCAGGTTGAAACCTGGGGCTAGGCGCCCTTGTCCCTGACGGGACGGCTAAGACAGCTCTTTAATCACCCCATCTTGAATTCTTCTATGCCGTAAGGACATAATGAGCTCGTCAGCAGCTTGAAGGAGTTCCTATGGCCTTGAAGACAGGTCTCGCCGGGTTTCTGCTCGCGCTCTCCCTGACCGCCACCGCCGCGGCCGAGACGGTCGTCGCCTCCAACGGGGAGTACTCCTCCATGGCGGTCACCGGCCAGGGGGACCTCATCGTCGTCTGGCAGGACGCCAACACAAATCCGCGGCGCGTCTACGCCCGCCTCTATGGAGCGAACGGCGGAGCCAGGGGGCGGGCGTTCCTGGTCCGGGAAGGCGTCGAGACTGGCTATCAGCAGGCGGTCGCGGCCGGTCCGGGAGGAAGCTTCGTCATCGTCTGGACGGCGAGCGACGGGGACCAGACCGGCATCTTCGCCCAACGGTTCGACCGTCGTGGCAAACGGGTGGGCGACCCGATCCAGGTCAACCGCGCCGCCGCGGGCTATCAGAATTCGCCGGTGGTCGACATGGACCGCGATGGCTCGTTCGTGGTCGCCTGGTTGGATGCCCCGCTGTACCCGGAGGTCTTCAGAGCGCAGCGGTTCTCGGCGACGGGGGGCCGGGAAGGCGCGGAGATCGGAATGGAGATCGGGACGGGGTACTACGAGGGCCCGTTCGTCACCGTGGACCCGGAGGGCTTTTCGGTCGCCTGGAACGAGCGGGCGCCCGCGGAGGACCACCACGACAGGAAAGACATCGTCCCCGTAGTGGCCCGCTTCACTCCGGACGGCCAGCCCGCGGCTCCGGTCTTCCGGCTCTTCGACGGCATCGAGGACGGCAACGGCTGGCGGCTCAGGACGCTCGATTCCAGCGCGGCGGGCGCGGTCGCTCTCTTCGATGGCAACCGCAACTCCATCCAGCTCTTCTCCCCCGCGGGCGATCCCGACGGAACCCGGACGGTCGTGGGGAAGCGCGCGCCCTGCCTTTCGGACCGCGGCTGGTGCGAGGACGTCGTCGCCACCGCCATGGACTCGTCGGGACGCTTCGCCGTCGTCTGGCTCGTGACCCGGTACGACGTGCCGGGCTCCGCCAACTTTCGCCATGAGCTCTGGGCGCAGCTCTTTGACGCCGCCGGCCGGCCGCTGGGAGGGCGCGTCCAGATCAACCGCGACTACGACGGCCTCGGCGTCATCGGCGGCCGCGCGGCCGCCCTGTCCGACGATGGCGTCCTGACCTTCGTATGGGCAGGCCGGCGTTTCAAAAATCCACCCATATCCGATCTGGTCTTCCGTCAACTCCCACTGGAATGAGACATCGATGACCTCAAAAGCAGCATTCGCAGCGCTCTCTCTGTCCCTCGTCCTGACCGCCTCCGCCGCGGCCGAGACGGTCGTCAGCGACAGCGGCTCGTCGTTCGGCAATTCCGCCATCGCGGTGACCGGACGGGGAGACCTCGTGATCGTCTGGGAGGCCATCGACGACCGCTCCTCCAGCCATGGCGTCTTCGCGCAGCTCTACGATGCCGCCGGCAGACCCAGGGGACCGGTTTTCCTGGCTCATTCGGAGATCTTCGGCTACCAGACGAACCCCAAGGTCGCGGCGGATCAAGCGGGGAACTTCGTGGTCGCCTGGCAGGGCGGCGGCCCCACGGTAGGCAATAACACCCCGGGCGGCGACGGCGACCTCACGGGCATTTTCGTCCAGAGATTCGACTCCAAGGGCCGCAGGCAGGGACGCCAGATCCGGGTCAACCGGGAGATCGCCGGCTATCAAGTGTCGCCGGTCGTGGCCATGGACCGGAACGGCTCCTTCGTGGTCGCCTGGTACGACTGTCCGGTCTCGACCCTGGACTGCGGTCTCCGCGCCCAGAGCTTCGCGGCGGCCGGTGCGCGCAAGGGACCGGAGGTCAAGGTGGACCTCGAGGCGGGCGACTCCTTCAGCCGCGAGATCTTTGTCGCCATGACCCCGGAAGGCTTCTCGGTGGGATGGACCGAGTACGATCCGATCGTCTCGCAGACTTCCGAAATCACGCCCGTGATCGCCCGCTTCACCCCGGCCGGGCGTCCGGTGGGCGCTCCCTTCCGGCTCAGCGACGGCCAGCGCGACGGCCAAGGTTGGACGCTGGCCGGTCTGGGCGCCAGTGAAGCGAGCTCGGCGGCGCTCTTCAGGGGCGGCCGCAACTCCATCCAGGTCTTCTCTCCGGAGGGCGATCCCCTGGGCTCCCGGAAGATCGTGGGCAAGCGCGCGCCCTGCCTCGAAGATCCGGACCGCGACCACTGGTGCGAGACCCCCCTCGCTCTGGCGATGAACGCCTCCGGCCAGTTCGCGGTGGTGTGGTTCGTGGACCGGACCGACATTCCGTTCGGCCCGACCCGGCTCGACATCTGGGCGCAGCTCTTCGATGCCGACGGGCAGCCGCGGGGAGAGCGCTTCCAGGTGAACCGGGACTACGAGGGCGCCCACGGCGTCTCCGCCGTCCTCTCCGACAGCGGCGTGCTGACCGTCCTCTGGCAGGGAAGGCGCCTGAGCGACTCCGGCGTGAATCTCGTCTTCCGCAGATTCCGGCTGCAGTAGGGCGAGATAGAAGTATGACTATTTTACCCTGGAAAGCCCCGAGGAATAAGGCCGGCCGAGGCGGGAGAATGGGCATTCTCCCGCCCGGCTTCCTTCAGGAAAGCGTCAGCCCTGCGGCTTCTGGAACAGCTTCTCGTCCACCGGCACGTTGACCTGAACGTCGGTGTAGGTCATCTCCAGCAACTGCTGGCCGCCCTGGAGGACGCGGGTCTTGAAGGGGACCTTCACGCCGGAGACATCCCGGTAATCCGAGGGGAAGATCTCCGGGGACTCACCGTCCCGGGTGTACTCCAGCTTCACCACCAGGTTCGTCGCGGGGTCGAGGAAGAACCGGGTGGCGCGGCCCTGGGCGTCGGCCAGCTCCACGACCTTCACAGCCTTGCCGTCCACCTGGGCGTCGGGCAGCGGACGGGCGGTGTAGCCCGGCTGGCCGGCGCGGCGGAGGATGTCGTAGCCGTAGGCCTGCTGATCGCCGTTCTGGGCGGTGGTGTCCTGCACCTGCGGGCCGAAGCTCACCCACGACTGGCCGCCGGCCTCGACCTGGACGATCTGCCCCATGGGCAGGGTCAGCTCGCCACGCTCCTTGTCCGGCAGCACGCGGTAGACCGTCATCGACGAGACGGGCATGGCCTGGGGCGCTCCCGGCGGGCTGATCGTCCCGGAGCCCTTCATGACCTGCGTCTTCTGGCCGGTGAAGGCTGCGCCACCGAGGGCCTGCTGCGCCTTCTTGAGCAGCTCCATGCCGCGGGCCTGGTCCGCCGCCGAAGCCGCCGGCTGCTCGGTCTTGGCCTTGCGGAGATCAGCCCGCAGGAGGTCGAGCTCGGCCACGGGGATCGTCTCGAAGGCGCCGTACTTCTGCTTCAGGGCGTCCGCGAAGGTGGCCGCGTTGCCCACCAGCACGATGGCCATCTTGTCCGGATGGATCTGGCTCTGCGCGAACTTCTGGACGTCCGCCGCCGTGATCTTGGAGATGTTGGCGTTGTAGCTCTCCAGCCAGTCGCGGCCATAGCCGTAGCGCATGGCGTCGAGCACCTCTTCGGCGATGCCTTCCGGGGTCTCGATCACCAGCGGGAAGGCGCCGGTGATGTAGGTCTTGGCGGCGTCTAGCTCCTTCTGCTGGACCGCCTCCTTCGGCACGCCGTTGAGCACTTCGAGGGCGACGTCCAGGGCGGCGACCGTGGTCTCGGTCTTGGTGTTCGTCGAGACCAGGTACGGGCCGGGGAGGCTCGGCATCAGGAAGAAGCTGCCGGCGCCGTAGGAGAGGCCGCGCTTGCGGCGGATCTCGTCGAACAGGCGCGAGCTGGCGTTGGCGCCCACCACCGAGTTGTAGACCTGGGCCGCGAAGTGGTTCGGGTCGCGGTAGGGGAGGGCGATCTGGCCGAGGCGGATCTCGGTCTGGACGGCGTCGGGCTTGTCGATGACCAGGATCCTGCGGCCCTGGGGAGCCTTGGCGGCGTCGAGGGTGGGGACGCGCGGCGCCTCGCCCTTCGCCCAGCCTCCGAAGGCCTTTTCGGCGCGGGCGAAGGCGTCGGCCGGCTTGACGTCCCCCACCACGGCCAGGATGGCGTTGTTGGGGATCCAGGTCCGCTTGTGGAACGCCGTGAAGTCGTCGCGGGTGAGCCCCTGGAGCGACTGCGGCGTGCCGTCCCCCGGCCGCCCGTAGGGATGGTCGCCGTAGAGCAGCCGCCCGAGGGCCTCGCCGGCCAGGTAGCCCGCGTTCTGGTACTGGACCTGGAGATTGCTCAGGGCCTGCCGCCGCCAGCGGTCGATCTCGTCCTGGGGAAAGCTGGGATGGAGCACGACGTCGGACATCAGCTCGAACCCGAGATCCAACTGGTCCGAGGTCACGCTCGCGGTCACGTTGGCGGATTCGAGGCCGGCGCCGGCGGAAAGGCCGCCGCCGACGAAGTCGATGGCTTCGGCGATCTGCTGCGACGAGCGGGTCGCGGTGCCCTTGGTGACCAGGCCGGCGGCGGCGCCCGCGAGACCGGCCTTGCCGTCCGGCTCGAAGGTCTGACCCGCCGTGGGGAGGATCAGGCGCAGGCTCACCGCCGGCTGCTCGTGCTGCTCGATGACCACCACCCGCAGGCCGTTGGCGAGGGCCTTCTCCTGGAACTCGGGGAAGCGCACTTCCTTGGCCGGCCCGGGAGCGGGCGGCGTCGCCTTGGCCGGCGCCTGCTGGGCCGGGGCGCTGGCAGCCGCCGCCAGCAGCAGGCCGGCCGCGGTCAGGGTCTTCAGGAATCTCGACGCGCTCATGGCTTCACCTCGCTGCCGCTGTTGCCGCTCTGGTTGTCGCCGCCCTGGCCGCCGGCCCCCGGGCGCATCGCCTCGGGCAGCATGTAGACCACGGTGCGGTTCTCGGGGTTGAAGTACTTCCGGGCCACGCGCTGGACGTCCGCGGCGGTGACCTTCTGATACTCGGCCAGCTCGCGGTTGACCAGCGAGACGTCGCCGAGCACGGCGTCGGCGTAGGCGATGGCGCTGCCCTTCTCCTGCACCGTCTGGCGGCCGAACACCAGGTTGGAGATGAGCTGGTTCTTGGACTTGGCGAGCTCCGTCTCCGACACCGGCTCGCTCTTCAAACGGTCGACCTCGGCCAGCAGCTCCTTCTCGCCGTCCTCGGCCTTCTGGCCGCCGTTGAGGATGGTGAAGAAGAAGAACACGCCCGGGTCGTCCAGCGTGATGGCCTGGCCGCCGGCGGCGACCGCCATCTGCTTGTCGTAGACCATGCGCTTGTAGAGCCGCGAGCTCTCGCCGGCGGAGAGGATGTTGCCCGCTACTTCCAGGGCGTAGGTGTCGGCGGCGCCCGCCTCGGGGATGTGATAGGTGAACACCACCGCCGGCAGGGGCGTGTTGGCGTGGTAGTCCACGGTGCGGCGCTCGGCCGTCTGGGCCGGCTCCTGCGGGGTCTCGCGCGGGATCGGCTTGCCCTTGGGGATGGAGCCGAAGTACTGCTCCACCCAGCGCATGGTCTGGGCGGGGTCGAAGTCGCCGGCGATGACCATCGTGGCGTTGTTCGGCACGTAGTAGGTCTTGTGGAAGTCGCGCACGTCCTGAAGAGTGGCGGCGTCGAGGTCCGCCATGCTGCCGATGGGCAGGATGCGGTAGGGGTGGGTCTTGTAGGTGTTGGCCATCACCACTTCGAGGAGGCGGCCGAAGGGCGGGTTCTCGATCCGCTGCCGGCGCTCTTCCTTCACCACGTCGCGCTCGGACTTGAAGTTCTCCTCCGAGACGTCGAGCGAGCGCATGCGGTCGGCCTCCATCCAGAGGAGCCGCTCCAGGTAGTTGCTGGGGAAGGTCTGGTAGTAGGAGGTGCTGTCGAAGTCCGTGCCGGCGTTGTACCGCCCGCCGATGGCGGAAAGGAAGTTCTTGTGCTCCTCGGCGGCCACGTTCGCGGACCCCTTGAACATGATGTGCTCGAAGAGATGCGCGAAGCCGCTCCGGCCCTGGCGCTCGTCCTTGGAGCCGACGTGATACCAGATCTGCAGGTTGACGGCGGGCACCGAGTGGTCCTCGTGGAGCAGCACGCGCAGCCCGTTGGGCAGCTGGTGCTCCTTGATCTCCAGCTTCGGCGGCGTCACCTTGAGGGCTTCCGCGGCCGGCGCCGGCGAGGCGGTCAACGCCAGCAGGCCCAGCCCGGCGAGACACGCGATCTTCTGTTTCAGCATCCGGTTTCTCCTTATGGGGGATGACGGCAAAGACACCAGGAGTGGATTCTTGTGTACGAATCCTTTCCGCGCAAGTTCCCGGGTTGCCCTGTCCGTGACCGGCGCGGTAGCTTTACCGCCTATGAACACGCGACGCCTTGCCTGGATTCCGGTCTTTCTCTTCGTCCTTGCTCCCGCGAGCCTCGCCGCGGCGTCTTCGCAGAAGGAGCCCGCCGCCGCCCCCATCCCCGCTCCCCCGGACGTGGCGGCCCCGCCCGCCGACGCCCAGACCACGGCCAGCGGCCTGGCCTCCAAGGTGCTCTCGCCCGGCACGGGCACGGAGCATCCGATCCCGACCGACCTGGTGAAGGTCCACTACACGGGCTGGACCACCGACGGGCAGATGTTCGACTCCTCGGTCCAGAGGGGCCGGCCGGCCGTCTTCCCCCTCGACAAGGTCATCGCCGGCTGGACCGAGGGCCTGCAACTGATGGTGGAAGGGGAGAAGCGGCGCTTCTGGATCCCCGCCAAGCTGGCCTACGAGGGTCGCCCCGACCGGCCGCAGGGGATGCTGGTCTTCGACGTCGAGCTGATGGACGTCCTGCGCGTGCCGCCGCCGCCGCCCGACGTGGCCGCGCCGCCCGCGGACGCCCAGCGCTCCGAGTCCGGCCTGGCCTGGAAGGTCCTGAAGCCCGGCACCGGCGACCGCCGTCCCGCCGGCAAGAACAGCGTGGTGCGGGTCCACTACACGGGCTGGACCACGAACGGCAAGATGTTCGACACCTCGATCTCCAAGGGAGCGCCCACCACCTTCCAGCTCGACGAGGTCATCCCGGGCTGGACCGAGGGCCTGCAGCTCATGACGGTGGGGGAGCAGCGCCGGTTCTGGATCCCCAAGAAGCTCGCCTACCGCGGCGCGCCCAACAAGCCCGAGGGGATGCTGGTGTTCGATGTGGAGTTGATCGAGATTGTGAAGGATTAGGGTCGCCATGCTAGGCTTGTGAAGAATGCCCCAACTGCTTGGATTGCGGATTGAGAACTTCAAGTCCCTGGCTCAGGTCAGCCTGGGGCAGACGGGTTATGGGCAGGGTACGGCCCTGCCCTCCCTGAGCTGTTTCATTGGCCCCAACGGGAGTGGAAAATCGAGCCTCCTGGACGCATTCGGGTTCCTGGCGGATTGCCTGCGAGAGGGGGTCGAAGGGGCCTGCGACAAGCCCCAGAGAGGGGGATTCCTCAAGCTGAGGACTCAAGGCCGAACGGGCCCGGTCCGCTTCGAGTTGTACTACCGCGAAAACCTCCAGGCCCGGCCGATCACCTATAGCTTCGCGGTGGACGAGATCCATGGAGTACCCGCCGTGGTCGAGGAAACTCTTCGGCAACGGACGTTGTTCCTCCAATTGGAGAGAGGCAAGGGGCGGGTCTGGGCAGGAGAAGGAGCCGAGGACGAAGAACGCGCCAAGTCTTTGGAGATCGAGTTGGACGATGTCGGGCGGCTTGGGATTACAACCCTCGGTCAATTGAAAGAGCATCCCCGGATCGTCGGGCTGCGTTCTTACATAGAAAGCTGGTATCTCTCCTACTTCACTCCGGATGCCGCGAGGAAACTGCCTTCCGCTGGAGCGCAGAAGCACCTGGACTTGACGGGAGAGAACCTCGGCAACGTCGTCCAGTATATGGAGCGCACTCACCCTGAGAGGTTCCGTAGCGTCCTGGACCGGATCGCCAGGAAGATTCCAGGAATTCGCAGCATCGCAACCGAGATGAGTCCGGACGGCCGCCTGCTGTTGCGGTTCAATGAACAGGGGTACATCGACCCCTTTTACCAGCAGAGCATGTCAGACGGAACGCTCAAGATGTTCGCCTACCTTCTTCTCCTTGAAGATCCCGAGCCTAATCCTTTCATTGGCATCGAGGAGCCGGAGAACGGGCTTTATCACAAGCTTCTGGACGGGCTGGCGCGCGAATTCATCCGGCATGCCGAGCAGTCGCGTGGAGAGACGCAGATCCTCGTCACCACTCATTCGCCCTACTTCGTGGATGCCCTGAAACCCGAACAAGTGTGGCTGATGGAGAAGAACGAGCAGGGTTATACGGAAGTGAAGAGGACGGCGGATATGCCCATCATCGTGGAGATGACCAAAGAGGAGATTCCCCTGGGCAGCCTCTGGTACAGCAATCATTTCGAGGAGCGCTTTCCGAATTGATCCTGCACGTTCTTGTCGAGGGGGCTTCCGAGGACGCCTTCTTGCGGGCGTGGTTTCCCCGATTTCTTCCTCAACATGTCCTGAAAGTCATCCCGCATCGGGGCAAGGGTCGCCTGCCCGTGCAAGCTGAGGCCCGGCCTCATGCCAGGCGCGAAGGGCTCCTCGACCAGTTGCCGGCGAAGCTGAGAGCGTACGGCCGCGCTCTCAATCCCGTGACCGACCGTCTTCTCGTCTTCCTTGATCTCGACGACGATTCCTGTCTCGACCTCAAACAACGACTTTTGGCGGTCCTGGAGGACTGCGATCCAAAGCCGGTGGTGCTCTTCCGGATCGCTATCGAGGAGACCGAAGCGTTCTACCTCGGAGATCCCGCGGCGATCCGCCGGGCGTTTCCCCAGGCCAGGCTCCAGCGGATGAAGAACTATGTTCAGGACAGCGTCTGTGGCACCTGGGAAGTTTTCCAGGAGGTCATTGGCGCTTCCTGGGAGGACAAGGTGGATTGGGCTGAGAGGATGGGGCTTCACCTCGGGACATCTTGGCGCGGCGGGGATGCGAACCGGTCACCTTCCTTTCAGCAGTTCTGCCAGGGTCTTCGGCGCCTGGCGGGAGAGCCGGTGGACTGACATGCCCCCCTCCCAACGCAAAGCCCCGCCCCCGCCGGACCCGGAGAACGGGATGTGGCAGGGGCGGTCCGTGGCCCGGCGGTTCGTCTCGCCGGACGGCCTGACCGTGCTGGTGGGGCGCACGGCCGAGGACAACGACGTCCTGACCTTCAAGCTGGGGAGCCCCCGCGACTTCTGGCTCCACCTGGCCGGCGACTCCGGCTCCCACGTGGTGGTCCGCAATCCCGAGGGGCTCGATCGCCTGCCCAGGGAGACCGAGCAGTTCGCGGCCTCCCTGGCGGCGGGCTACAGCAAGGGGAAGAAGGGCGGGCGGGTCTCCGTCCACATCTGCCGCTGCGAGGACGTCAGCAAGCCCCGCGGCTTCCCGGCCGGCAAGGTGCTCCTCGACCGCTACAAGAGCGTGCAGGTGTCGCCGTGGCGGCCGGATATGGGGCAGGACGGGTAAGGCCCTGCCGATATCCTGATCTGTCGGGCGACGATTCCTGACAGATCCTGACGAACCAACGTGCGGGAATCGGCGGTTCTGAGGGCGCCTGGCCTGGCATGCCCGATGCACTGAGGGTGTCTGTCAAGCTCAAAAGGAAGGTGCCATGAAGCTTCAGGCAATCTCAAAGCCCGCGATTTCCCACCAGCAGGACCGGACCGGCAGCCGGGGAGCTCTTCCGGTCTCCCAGTTGACGGAAAAGGAGGCCCGTCTGGCGTCGCTGGAAGCGACGTTGAACGAGGCCTGGAGCCGGAAACATGGTCAGCGCCAAAGCGGCCCGGTGGCGCAACGCTACGTCAACGAGCTCCTGCTCGACGACCTCTATGGCATCGATGGACTCAAGGACAACCTCAAGATCCTGATCAACCAGTACAACAAACGCGATGATCAGGTGAGGCCGGATTTCTACGGAAGCGAGCGTTATCCATCCGGATGGTATGAATCGCAGTTGAGGACCTTGCAGGACATCCAGGATCTCGTCGATCCCGCTCTCGAGGATCGGAGCGTCCCCGAGTACAACCATTCCGCCTTGAGAAGCCTGTTGGCGAACCTCGGCACGGAGCGCATGACCCTGGCCGGAAAGCACCTCAAGAACGATCCGTCGATGCGCTCGGAGCTTCCTCATGAGCTGCACTTCATCTGGTCGGGAAAGCCGATCCGCAAATCAGCGCTCAAAAATATCCAGAAGTGGGCGAAGCTAGCCGGAAAGTCGAGCTGGAAGATCAACGTCTGGACGGATCCCCAGGATTCGGACTGGATGGAGGCGGGACAGGACCTGGGGAAGAGCAACGTCAACCTGAAGGGAATCGACCAGAGCGTGCTCGACGAGCGGCTGCAGCCCTTTTATGACACTTTCATTCAGGGCCGCAACTATCCGGCGGCTTCGGACGTGGCAAGGTATTCGATCCTGAAGAAGTACGGCGGGGTCTACGTGGATGTCGACATCGGACCCGGAGATCTCAGCCTGAACCCGGAGTCGAGCTTCCGGCCGAACCTGCCACTGCTGGCTCCCGAAATCCGGGACGAGGAAGCGGTCAGAGACGAACTGGGGCTGAAAGCGAAAACGAAGATCAGGCCGGAAATGGTCAAGGAAGTGGCGACCCGGCGGATCGGCCGAGGCGTGGTCAACAACAATTTCATTGTCTCCCCTCCCGGCACAGAGGCCATGGAAGAGGTGATCGAGGAGGTGGTAAGAAAGGTCAACAAGAAAGGGCCGGAGGACCTGATCAGGAATCCGGAGGCGACGGCGGCGATCACCGGCCCGGTGGCGGTAAAGAGCGGTCTGTACAACTACGTCCGGAAGAAGTATCCGTTCCTGGACGAGGAGCAGGCGATGGACGTCCTGAACGCGTCTCTCATGCACGATATGCCTCTCGAATGGATCACCCCGGAGAGCGAGATGCAGGTACAGTGAAGTGGCGTATGAGGGCACTTCATCACGGACAATTGCTCCCAAGCTCGGTCTTGCTGCGATCGGACGGCTTCGCTCCTTTTTTGACCAGCTTGGCCACGATCTCCTGGAACGACTTCAGGTCCTTCTGCGTGTCCGAGCCATTGTGGGACACCTCGATGAAGGTTTCTCCTCCCGGAAGATGCCATTCCTCGATTTTCAAATCGCCGGCCTTGTAGCGCGTCATCTGATTGGCGCATTCCAATGCCTGGGCCTTCAACTTTTGCGGCGGCTCGACGGGACCGTCCTTGCTTTCCACGGTGCAACTGTAAGAGCTCGAGCGCTTGGTCTTGCCCTCGCCGAGGACCGAAATGTCCACTTCCTCTTTCTCCTCGTCCGGCTTGGAGGAGATCGGACAGTCAACAGCCGGCAACTCCCCGGCGCCGCGATATTTGAACGTCAGTTCATGCTTCTTCTTGGTCTTGCGCTGCCGCAGGATGGCGGTGAATCCGTCGGGAGCATCCCGCGGAGGAGTGAAGTCGAAATACCGGATCTCGTAGTTGTCAGGATCTTTGGCCTTCAGCTTGAGCGCCTTGAGCACTTCCTGCGCGCTCTGCGGACCTCCCTCCGCGATATCCCAGCGCATGGCGAATTCCGCGGCCTCCGGCTGCTGCGCGATGAGGGTCGTGGGCAGTAGAAAGAGGATGGACAGGAAAGAGCGCGCGCGCATGGTCAGGCCTCCCGACCTTTTGGAGTGAGCGTCTGAATGGTAGACGGACCACTACTGAGGCGGACAGATACAGATCTCGCAGTTGAACCGGGGATGGAAGCCGCACCCTCCCCCGCAACCTTGATAGCAGGCCGCGTTGTCGCATGGGGGACAACTCTTACCCTGGGACGGAGCCGAGATCGCTCCGCCGACCAGGAACAGGCCGCAGAGGAGGAATGCCGCGCGAAGCCGGGGATTCAGGTTCATCCGCATCTCCTTTTGTAATGCTTGGATAGTAGCACGGTGGCAAGCCAGGCCTGGAGCAGGTGTGGTAATTTCTGGACATGCTCACTCGACAGATCGTTCTCATCCTCCTCTTCCTTGTGCCCTGCGGAACGGCTCTGGCCGCGGACGAGCCGTCGCTGCGCGAGCAGGCGCCGGCCTGGGCCGCGGCCTTGGAGCATGGCGCCGTGGCGACGGCGGAGAAGCGCGATGGAAAATGGACGTTCGCGATCGGCGGCCAGCCGTTCGCGGCGGAACATGCCGAGGTGGCGCCGCAGGACGTGATCTTCGAGATCGGCTCCATCAGCAAGGTCTTCACTGGGATCCTGCTGGCTCACGCGGTGAAGGAGGGCAAGCTCAGCCTCGACGACACCCTGGCGCAGCGCCTGCCCGTGAAATTCAGCCAGGCCTCCACCGGCGGCATCACCCTCCGGCAGTTGGCGACCCATACCTCGTGTCTGCCGCGCCTTCCCGGCAACATGACGACCACTATCGATCCCGATCCGTACGCGCCTTATGACGACAAGGCTATGTTCGAGTACCTGGCGAGCGCGAAGCTCGAGGAGAAGCCGCCCTGCGCGTCGGTGTATTCCAACCTCGGCTTCGGCATCCTCGGCGTGGTGCTGGAGACCGCTTACGGCAAGCCCTGGGCCGCTCTGGTCCAGGAGAAGATCACTGGACCGCTCGGCATGCCGGATACGGCCCAGGATCTGACGCCGGCGCAGCGGTCGCGCTTCGCGGAGCCCTGGAACAAAGACCAGCGGGCGCAGCCATGGACGTTCAAGGCCATGGCGGGAGCCGGCGCGCTACGCTCCTCGCTCGCCGACATGAGCCGGTTCGCGGACGCCCTGCTCGCGGGGGCCGACGGTCCGCTGGGCGCCGTCTGGCCCCTGGTGGCGGGGGACTATGTGGAGATGCCGGGTGGGGGCAAGATCGGCCTCGCGCTGGGCCACTCGAAGATCTACGGCGAGGACAGCTACGGGCACGACGGCGGGACGGCCGGCTTCGCGAGCACGCTGCTGGTGCGGCCGGGCAGCGGCCGGGCTTTCATCCTGCTGGCGAGCAATGGCGCCGCGCAGCCTTCGGCATGGCTCGCGGCATGGGAAGCGGCGGCGCGTCCGTCCGCGCCCCGCACGGAGATCGCGCTGCCGGCCGCGGCGCTCGATGAATATCCGGGTGTCTACACCATCAACAATTCAGCGCGCTTCACGCTGATCCGGCGCGGCGACGGTCTGGTCGCGCGGCTTACCGGCCAGCCTTTCTGGCCGATCTTCGCCAGCGCGAAAGACGAATTCTTCTACAAGGTCGTGGACGCGCAACTCAGCTTCCACCGCGACGAGGCGGGCAAGGTCAAGGGCCTGACGCTGCACCAGAACGGCCGCGACATCCCGGCTTCCCGGGACGCCGGTCCGCCCCCGCGCATCGAGTTTCCCGACGCCGCCACCCTGGGGGAGTACGGGGGAGAGTACGACTTCGGCCAGTTCCAGCCCGGCGCCACGATCACGGTCCAGACGAAGGCCGAGACGCTGGTGGCGACCCTGACGGGCCAGCCGGCGTTCCCCGTCTTCAACGTCGGGAAAGACCGCTTCGAGTACGACGTCGTCGAGGCCACGCTGACCTTCGAGCGCGATCCGGCGGGCACGGTGGTGGCGGTGGTGCTGCACCAGAACGGCCGGGACATGCGGGCGCCGAAGCGCTGAGCGGCGCTACAGCGACTGGATGATGGAGGCGGCGCTGCTGCGGGCGACCTCGATGGGCGGGTCCGCGGCCAGGATCTTGAGGACGCCGTCCTCGAAGATGGCGGCGTAGCGCTGGGAGCGGATGCCCATGCCGAAGTCCCGGGAGTCGAGCTCCATGCCCATGGCCCGCGCGAAATCGCCGTTGCCGTCCGCCAGCGGCGCGACGGAATCGCCCACGCCCTGAGCCTTGAACCAGGCGCTCATCACCTCGATGTCGTTGACCGCCGTGCAGGCCACGACGTCCGCGCCCTTGGCCTTGAGGGTCTCGGCGAGCTCGATGAAGCCGGGCAGATGGTGGTCCGAGCAGACGGTGGTGAAGGCGCCCGGCACGGCGAAGAGCACCACCTTCTTGCCTTTGAAGAAGTCCTCCGTCCAGACGGCGGAGAAGCGGCCATCCTTGAGCGTATAGAGCTTCACGTTGGGGACCCTGTCCCCGACCTGGATCGCCATCCCGATGTTCCTCCCGACAACGATCCTACCAGAGGAGGACGCCCTCCGGCCTCCTCATTTCAGCGTCTGCTCCCGAAACGGATTCAAGCCTCCGGACACCCTGGGTGAAACAAAAGCTTCACTCGCGCGTAGAGCGTGACCAGATCAGACCGCAAAACGCGCATCAGGTTTTAAGCAGGACCCCAGTGGATTTGTCCCCGTTGGGGCGGCTGGCGGCACTCTGAGCCCGTAGCCCCCCATTCGGGAATCTGGTTGTGACGGAGTACCGCCGTACCGGCGGCGCTGCGTCTTGGAGGAGGAGCCATGTCGAGCAGACGCCTTGCCGTCGTCTTGTTGGGATTGCTGTGGATTTTGCCGGCGGCCGCCTTCGGGCAGACCGTCGAATTCGTGGACGCGAACGGAGCCGCCGCCGCGGTCTACGCGGAGGCGGGACGCGCCTACGTCCGGGTCCAGCACCCGGCGGCGAACGTCACCACCGGCTGGGACACGGTCTCGGTGCAACTGACCTCCAGCCGGGCAGGGGACTACGAGATCCTGCAGCTCACGGAGACCGGCGCGGCCACCGGCGTCTTCCTCGGCAGCATCCCTCTCGCCCCGGACGCCGGCGGCGGCAACCAGTTCGGGGTGCTCGAGACCGGCACCGATCCCGATCCTCCCTATACCCGCGATACGATCGAGGCCAGCTACAACCCCGGCCCGGCCCCGGAGGTCACGGACACGGCCACGATGGTGGGCTCCATCCTGCGGTTCCAGGACGCGCAGGGCCGGCCGGCCACGGCCTTCGGCCGCGGCGAGCGGTTGTACCTGCGCCTGGAAGCGCCGCTGACCAACGATCCCATCAACCAGAATTCCCTGCTGGTCGTCCTTCAGTCCGATGAGGACAGTGAGAACTTCTACCTGATCGAGACCGGCGTCGACACCGGCGTCTACGAGTACTGGATCGAGTCCCGTTATGGGGCCGGCAGCCTGAACAACGGCATTCTGGAGATCGGCCTCACGGGCGGACCGGTGACCGCCACGTACCAGGACTCCGACGTGCCGACGTCGATCCAGGCGGTCGCGACGGTGGGGGAGAGCCGGACGCTCTTCGTGACCGCCCAGGGCGCCGAGGCCGAGTACTACCTGGAGCGGAGCCGGGCCTACGTCCGGGTCTTCTACGACTCCCCCTTCCTGTCCTCGTCCAACGTGGACTCGATCAACGCGACGGTCACGTCGGTCAACGGCGGGGACTCGGAGGGCCTGACCCTGCAGGAGACGGGGCCGGCCACGGACGTCTTCACGGGCTCCATACAGCTCAGCACGGTCTACGGCTCTCCCTACTTGAACAACGGCGTGGTGGAGACCCAGGTCTCCGGGCCGCCGTACCAGTTCGACACGCTGAACGTCACTTTCCAGGGCAATTACGGCAGCTCCTCGGATTCGGTCGCGACCCTCGGCTCCCTGACCTCGTTCCTCGACGCCTACGGCAACGAGACCAGCTCCTACGTGGGCGGCGAACGCATCTACGTGCGGGTGGAGGACCAGAACTTCAACTACGGGTTCGGGTTCGACACCCTCTCGGCCACGGTGCAGTCGCTCACCACCCAGGACGCCGAGCAGATGACGCTGAACGAGACGAGCCGTGAGTCCGGCGTCTTCGAGGGCTCCCTGGAGAGCCGGGTGGGCGTGGCCCCGAGCCTCTACAACGGGCGTCTGGAGGTCGGCGCCGGCGAGACCATCCAGGCCATGCACACGGACGCCAACGGCCTCCTCGCGTCCGGAGCCCTGGCCACCATCCGGTACGCCGGCGTGACCTTCGTCGACGCGGACGGCCGTCCCACGACGAGGCTGCTGGAGCGCGGCACGGTGCGGGTGCGGGTCTTCAGCCCGAGCGACAGCGCGCCGGGGAGCCTGGATACGATCCAGGTCCTGGTGACGAGCCGCTACGGCGGCGACAGCGAGACCGTGACCCTGACCGAGACGGGACCGGCCACGGGCGTCTTCGAAGGGACGTTCCGGTTGACCTCGAACCTGTTGCCCGGACTGGAGGTCCGGCCCGTGGGGCCGCCGGAATTCCTGGGCGACGAGGTCACGGCGTTCTACGGCACGGCCACGGCCACGGCGCGGACGGAGATTTCCCGGGTGGAATTCCTCGACGCCTTCGGCCGCGTCACCGACCGTCTGGTGGCGGGCTCGCCGGTGCGCCTGCGGGTGACGGATTACGGGCGCAACTCCGCTTCCTATTGGCGGGAAACCGTCTCGATCAACCTCCAGGGCTGCGCCGACGACGAGGTGCTGACCCTCCAGGAGACGGGCCTCGACACCGGCGTGTTCGAGGGGCAGATCCCCAGCGCCACGGTCGACTCCCCCGGAGTCCTGACCGCCAGCCCGGGCTGCGAGGTCGTGGCGAGGTACGATAACCCGAGCGTTTCCACGTGGACGGAGGCCCGGGCCACGTACACGAGCGGCACGCTCGAATTCGTCGACGCCCAAGGGAACCCCGCCAGCGTCTTCCTCGAAGGGTCCAACGCCTGGGTGCGGCTGGAGGCGCCGGTCTACAACCTCAATCCGACGGATGTGGAGGCGGTCTACTCGGTGACGGTCCAGTCGACGCTGACCGGCGACCAGGGTCCCGCGTACCTGTACGAGACGGGTCCGAACACGGGCGTCTTCACAGGGTCCGTCCATCTGTGGCGCGGCGCGCCGTCGCCCTATGACGAGCGGCTGGACATCGACGAGGAGCAGGGCCCGCCGCACCGGTTCGACACCCTGACGGCGCGGCTGCCGGTCTCGCCCACGGAAGAGCTGACCGACACGGCCTCGACCCTCAACTACCGGATCTGGTTCGTCGACTCCTTCGGCCAGGTGGTGACCTCGTTCGCCCAGGGACAGCGGGTGTACGTGCGGATGGAGGACTACCGGTTCAACAACCCCACCTCGTTCGACCGGACGTACGCGCGGGTGAATTCCTCCTCCGGCGACCAGGCGTTCGTCGAGCTGCTGGAGACCGGCCGGAACACCGGGATCTTCGAAGGCTCGATCGCCCTGGACAGCCTGAATCCGCCGAGCGGCGACAACATGTTGCAGGCGGGTCCGGGCGCGACGATCACGGCGATCGCGGACGACTCTTCCTTCGCGGCCTCGCCGGCCCAGGCCACCATCGAAGCCGCGGCCCTGGAGTTCATCGACGCCGACGGCCGGCCCACCCGGACGCTGCTGGAGGACGACTACGCGCGGGTGCGGCTCTACAGCGCGCAGGCCAACGGCAGCTCCTTCGTGGCCGACGTCGTGCAGGCGGAGATCTCCAGCCTCTACTTCCCGGACCAGGACTTCGTGACCCTCACCGAGACGGGACCGGACACCGGCGTCTTCGAGGGCGCGATCCGCACCCGCATCGCCCACCCGGCGGCCCCGGGCGAGATTGTGCTCGACCTCGCCACCAGCGGCTCGCCGCTTTTCCTGGGCGACGAGCTGACGGTGCGCTACGGCCCGTACACCGCCCAGGCGCGGATGACGGGCGCGCGGGTCGTCTTCCTCGACGCCTTCGGGCGGGAGACCTCCAGCCTGGCCCTCGGCGCGCCGGTGCGGGTGCGGGTGACCGACTACCGCCGCAACGATTCGGGGATCCGGGACAGCCATCCGATCGACGTCGTGGGCTGCGGCGACAGCGAGGTCCTGACCCTCCAGGAGACCGGCTTCGACACCGCGGTCTTCGAGGGAGCCCTCCCCAGCACGTTCAATTCCGGCGGCCCCGGCAACGGCGTTCTCAACGGTTTCGTGGGCTGCCAGGTGGAGGCCCCCTGGAACGATTCCGCCCGCCCCGACCGCGTCACGGCCCGGGGCACGTTCACGGGCGGCTCGCTGGCCTTCACCGACGCCCAGGGCAACCTGACCGACGTCTTCCTCGAAAACACGCGGGCGTACGTGCGGGTGGAGGCGGCGGGGAAGAACCTCGACCCGGGCTACCCGGACGCCCTCTACAGCGTGCAGGTGACGTCGGACCTCACCGGCGACCTGGTAGGCGTCTCCCTGTACGAGACGGGTCCGGACACGGGCGTCTTCACGGGCTCCTTCCTGCTGAACCGGAGCTATCCGTCGCCGTACGACGACGCGCTGGCGATCGGCGAGGACCCGGGCCCGCCGCACCGGTTCGACACCATGACGGCGCGGCTTTCCTTCTCGCCCACGGACGAGGCGACGGCCACGGCCACGACGCTGAACTACCGGATCTGGTTCATCGACGGCTTCGGCCAGGTGGTGAATTCCTACGCCCAGGGCACGCGGGTGTACGTGCGGATGGAGGACTTCCGGTTCAACAACCCCACCTTGTACGACCGGACCTACGCGCGGGTGACCGCCAGCTCCGGCGACCAGGTGTTCGTCGAGCTGCAGGAGACCGGCCGCAACACCGGGATCTTCGAGGGCTCGGTCGCCCTGGACAGCGTCAATCCGCCGTCGGCGGACACCCTCCTGCAGGCGGGTCCGGGCGCCGCGATCACGGCGGTGGCGGATGATTCTTCCTTCGCGGCCTCGCCGGCCGAGGCCACGATCGAGATCGCGGCTCTCGAATTCATCGACGAGGCGGGCCAGCCCACGGCGACGGTGCTGGAGAACGGCTCGGCGCGGGTGCGGCTCTACAACGCGCAGAGCAACCCCGGCCCGGCCGTGGACACCACGCAGATCGAGATCCTCAGCCTCTACGGCAACGACCGCGAGCTCGTGACGCTCACCGAGACCGGTGGCGACACCGGCGTCTTCGAAGGCACGGTCCGGCTGCTCTACGAGGTGTCCGGCAGCCAGGACAACGGCACGCTGGAGGTGCGGAACAGCGGCACGCCCGAGTATCTGGGCGACCTGCTGACGGCGCGGTCCGGCCCGTACAGTGCCACGGCCCGGACGGCGGGCGCGCGGGTGGTCTTCGTGGACGCCTTCGGCCGCGAGACCACGTCCTTGCCGGTCGGCTCGCCGGTGCGGGTGCGGGTGACCGACTTCCGCCGCAACGATCCGCAGCTCCGCGACAACCATCCGATCGACCTGGTGAGCTGCAACGCCAGCGGCGACAGCGAGGTGCTGACCCTCCAGGAGACCGGCTTCAACACCGGGGTCTACGAGGGCTCCCTCAACAGCTCGTTCAATTCCGGCGGCCCCGGCGACAGTGTGCTCTACGGCTTCGTGGGCTGCACGGTGGAGGCGCGCTGGTCCGACCTCGGCCGGCCCAACCGGGTAGTGGCCCGGGCGACGTTCGGCGGCGGCTCGATGGCGTTCACGGACGCCCAGGGCAACCTGACCAGCGTCTTCCTCGAAGGCTCGCGGGCCTACCTGCGGGTGGAAGCGCCCGGGAGCAACCTCAACCCGGGCTACCAGGACGTCCTCTACAGCGTGCAGGTGCGGTCGGACGTCACCGGCGACCAGATAGGCGTCGGCCTGTATGAGACGGGCCCCGACACCGGCGTCTTCACGGGTTCCTTCCGGCTGAACCGGAGTCTCCCGTCGCCCTACAACGAAGAGCTGGAGATCGGCGAAGAGCAGGGTCCGCCGCACCGGTTCGACACCCTGACGGCGCGGTGGTCCTTCTCGCCCACGGACGAGATCACGGCCACGGCCACGACGCTGAACTACCGGATCTGGTTCATCGACGGCTTCGGCCAGGTGGTGAATTCCTACGCCCAGGGCACGCGGGTCTACGTGCGGATGGAGGACTTCCGGTTCAACAACTTCTCCACCTACGACCGGACCTACGCGCGGGTGACGTCCAGCTCCGGCGACCAGGTGTATATCGAGCTTCTGGAGACCGGCCGCAACACCGGGATCTTCGAGGGCTCGATCGCCCTGGACAGCGTCAATCCGCCGGTGGGGGACAACATCCTCCAGGCGGGCCCGGGCGCGGCGATCACGGCGGTGGCGGACGACTCCTCCTTCGCGGCCTCGCCGGCCCAGGCGACGATCGAATTCGCGGCCCTGGAATTCATCGATGACGCGGGCCAGCCCACGGCCACCGTGCTGGAGAACGGCCCGGCGCGGGTGCGGCTCTACAACGCGCAGAGCAACACCGGCCCGGCCGTGGACACGACGCAGATCGAGATCCTCAGCCTCTACGGCAACGACCGCGAGCTCGTGACGCTCACCGAGACGGGCGGCAACACGGGCGTCTTCGAAGGCTCGGTCCGGCTGCTCTACGGGATGTCCGGCAGCCAGGACAACGGCACGCTGGAGGTGTTGAACAGCGGCAACCCCGAGTATCTGGGCGACCTGCTGACGGCGCGCTCGGGCCCCTACAGCGCCACGGCGCGGACGGCGGGCGCGCGGGTGGTGTTCCTCGACGCCTTCGGGCGGGAGACGACCTCTCTGGCCGCCGGCTCGCCGGTCCGCGTGCGGGTGACCGATCACCGCCGCAACGATGCGCAGCTCCGCGACAGCCATCCCATCGACCTGTCGGGCTGCGGCGACAGCGAGGTCCTGACCCTCCAGGAGACCGGTTTCAACACCGCGGTCTACGAGGGCTCCCTCAACAGCTCGTTCGGCTCGGGCGGTCCCGGCGACGGCGTGCTGACCGGCTTCGTGGGCTGCACGGTGGAGGCGCGCTGGTCCGACCTCGGCCGGCCGTACTGGGCGACCGCCCGGGCGACGTTCGGCGGCGGCTCGCTGGCGTTCACGGACGCCCAGGGCAACCTGACCAGCGTCTTCCTCGAAAACACCCGGGCTTACCTGCGGGTGGAGGCGGCGGGCAGCAACATCAATCCCGGCTATGAGGACTCGCTCGGCGGCGTGCAGGTGGTGTCGGACCTCACCGGCGACCAGGTGAGCGTCGCCCTCTACGAGACGGGTCCCGACACGGGCATTTTCACGGGCTCCTTCCGGCTGAACCGGGGTCTCCCGTCGCCCTACAACGAAGAGCTGGAGGTCGGCGAAGAGCAAGGTCCGCCGCACCGGTTCGACACCCTGACGGCGCGGTGGTCCTTCTCGCCCACGGACGAGATCACGGCCACGGCCACGACGCTGAACTACCGGATCTGGTTCCTCGACGGCTTCGGCCAGGTGGTGAATTCCTACGCCCAGGGCACGCGGGTCTACGTGCGGATGGAGGACTTCCGGTTCAACAACTTCTCCACCTACGACCGGACCTACGCGCGGGTGACGTCGAGCTCCGGCGACCAGGTGTATATCGAGCTGCTGGAGACCGGCCGCAACACCGGGATTTTCGAAGGCTCGGCGCCCATCGACAGCGTCAATCCGCCGGTGGGGGACAACATCCTGCAGGCGGGTCCGGGCGCGGCGATCACGGCGGTGGCGGACGACTCCTCCTTCGCGGCCTCGCCGGCCCAGGCGACGATCGAATTCGCGGCTCTGGAATTCATCGACGACGCGGGCCAGCCCGCGGCCACCGTGCTGGAGGACGGCCCGGCGCGGGTGCGGCTCTACAACGCGCAGAGCAACACCGGCCCGGCCGTGGACACGACGCAGATCGAGGTCCGCAGCCTCTACGGCAACGACCGCGAGCTCGTGACCCTCACCGAGACGGGCGGCAACACGGGCGTCTTCGAAGGCTCGGTCCGGCTGTTCTACGGGATCTACGGCAGCCAGGACAACGGCACGCTGGAGGTGCTGAACAGCGGCACGCCCGAGTATCTGGGCGACCTGCTGACGGCGCGCTCGGGTCCCTATAGCGCCACGGCGCGGACGGCGGGCGCGCGGGTGGTCTTCGTCGACGCCTTCGGGAGGGAGACCTCTTCGCTGGCCGCCGGCTCGCCGGTGCGGGTGCGGGTGACCGACTTCCGCCGCAACGATCCGCAGCTCCGCGACAACCATCCCATCGACCTGTCGGGCTGCGGCGACAGCGAGGTCCTGACCCTCCAGGAGACCGGTTTCAACACCGGCGTCTACGAGGGCTCCCTCAACAGCTCGTTCGGCTCCGGCGGCCCCGGCGACGGCGTGCTGAGCGGCTTCGTGGGCTGCACGGTGGAGGCGCGCTGGTCCGACCTCGGCCGGCCGTACTGGGCGACCGCCCAGGCGTCGTTCGGCGGCGGCTCGCTGGCCTTCACCGACGCCCAGGGCAACCTGACCGGCGTTTTCCTTGAAAACACCCGGGCGTACCTGCGGGTGGAGGCGGCCGGGAGCAACAACAATCCCGGCTACCAGGACACGCTCAACGGCGTCCAGGTGACGTCGGACATCACCGGCGACCAGGTGTACGTGAACCTGTACGAGACGGGTCCGGACACCGGCGTCTTCACGGGCTCCTACCGGCTGAGCCGGGGCGCCCCGTCGCCGTACAACGACGAGCTGGAGATCGGCGAGGAGCCGGGTCCGCCGCACCGGTTCGACACGATGACGGCGCGGTGGTATCTGTCGCCCACGGACGAGCTGACGGCCACGGCCACGACGCTCAACTACCGGATCTGGTTCCTCGACGGCTTCGGCCAGGTGGTGAATTCCTACGCCCAGGGCACGCGGGTGTATGTGCGGATGGAGGACCACCGGTACAACAATCCCTCGACGTACGACCGGGGCTACGCGCGGGTGAATTCCAGCTCCGGCGACCAGGTGTATATCGAGCTTCTGGAGACCGGCCGCAACACCGGGATCTTCGAGGGCTCGGCGCCCATCGACAGCGTCAATCCGCCGGCGGGGGACGAGATCCTGCAAGCCGGTCCTGGCGCGGCGATCACGGCGGTGGCGGACGACTCCTCCTTCGCGGCCTCGCCGGCCCAGGCGACGATCGAATTCGCGGCCCTGGAATTCATCGACGACGCGGGCCAGCCCACGGCCACCGTGCTGGAGAACGGCCTGGCGCGGGTGCGGCTCTACAACGCGCAGAGCAACACCGGCCCGGCCGTGGACACGACGCAGGTGGAGATCCGCAGCCAGTACGGCAACGACCGCGAGCTCGTGACCCTCACCGAGACGGGCGGCAACACCGGCGTGTTCGAAGGCTCGGTCCGGCTCATCTACGGCGCGGCCGGCAGCCAGGACAACGGCACGCTGGAAGTGATGAACAGCGGCACGCCCGAGTATCTGGGCGACCTGCTGACGGCGCGCTCGGGCCCCTACAGCGCCACGGCGCGGACGGCGGGCGCGCGGGTGGTCTTCCTCGACGCCTTCGGGCGGGAGACCTCTTCTCTGGCCCCCGGCTCGCCGGTGCGGGTGCGGGTGACCGACTTCCGCCGCAACGATCCGCTGATCCGCGACAGCCCTTCCATCGACCTGTCGGGCTGTGGCGACAGCGAGGTCCTCTCGCTCCTGGAGACCGGTTTCAACACCGGCGTCTATGAGGGCTCCCTCAACAGCTCGTCCGGCTCGGGCGTTTCCGGCGACGGCGTGCTGAACGGCTTCATCGGCTGCACGGTGGAGGCGCGCTGGTCCGACCTCGGCCGGCCCTCCTGGGTGACCGCGCAGGCGTCGTTCGGCGGCGGCTCGCTGGCCTTCACCGACGCCCAGGGCAACCTCACCGGCGTCTTCCTGAACGGTTCGCGGGCGTATCTGCGGACGGAGTCGGCGAATTTCAACTCCGACCCCGTCTCCCCGGACACGCTCTACGGCGTGCAGGTGGTGTCGGACATCACCGGCGATCAGGTGAACGCCATCCTGTATGAGACGGGTCCGAACACGGGCGTCTTCACGGGCTCCTTCGAGCTGCGCACCGCCGTGACTCCGTCGCCGTACAACGACACGCTGGAGATCGGCGAGGAGCAGGGTCCGCCGCACCGGTTCGACACGATGACGGCGCGGCTCTACCTGTCGCCCACGGACGAGCTGACGGCCACGGCCACGACGCGCAACTACCGCGTCTGGTTCCTCGACGCCTTCGGCCAGGTGACGGACTCCTACGTCCAGGGCGCGCGGGTCTACGTGCGGATCGAGGACCACCGGTACAGCGTTCCGAATTCGACCGTGACGATCGGCGCCCGATTGACCTCGAGCTCCGGTGACACGGTGCTCATCCAGGTCCAGGAGACCGCCCCCAACTCGCGGATCTTCGAAGGCTCGGTCCTGCTGGACAGCGTCAATCCGCCGGCCGCCGACCAGGCTCTCCAGGCCGGCCCCGGCGCCACCATCACGGCGGTGGAGGATGACGGTTCCTTCGTCGCCGAGCCGGCCGAGGCCACGATCGCGGCCGCGGCCCTGGAATTCGTCGACGACGCGGGCAATCCCGCCGCCGAGGTGCTGGACGGCGGCGTCGCCCGGGTGCGGCTGTACAGCGCGCAGGACAACGGCAACCCGTCCTCGCCGGACTCCGTGCAGGTGCAGGTCGCCAGCCTCTACGCCGGGGATTTCGAGACCGTGTTCCTGAGCGAGACGGGTCCGGACACCGGCGTCTTCGAGGGTACGGTCCAACTCTCCCCCGGCTTCCCGGGGAGCCCGGGCAACGGCAGGCTGGAAACGTTGACCAGCGGCGCGCCGGAGTACCTGGGCGACCGGCTGACGGCGAGCTACGGCCCGTACAGCGCCACGGCGCGGACCGTGGCCGCGCGGGTGACCTTCCTCGGCGTCCGCGGCGAGGCGGTCACGTCCTATCCGCTGCGCTCCATCGTGCGGGTGCGGATCGAAGACCGCTACCGCGATCAGACCAGCGGCGTCGATTCCTTCCCGCTGGAGATCGAGTCCCTCGGCACCGGAGACCGGGAATCGATCGTCATGACCGAGACCGGCGCCGCGACGGGCGTCTTCCTCGGCTCGCTGCCCGAATCCGACATCGCCGGCGCCGGCCAGTACGACGGCACGCTGTCGGTGGTCGCGGGCCAGATGGCGGAGGCGCGGCATTCGAGCCCCGTCTCCCCGTTCCCGATCACGGCCCGGGTCACCTTCCGCGGCACCTACGCTCCGGAGGTGACGGACGATGTCGCGGAAACCGTTGAAGAGCAGCCGGTCGTCATCCGCGTGCTCGACAACGACATCGGTATCAACACCTACATGACCGTGGGAGGAGTGACGCAGGGAGCCCACGGCTCGGTGGTGATCGGTCCGCTGGACGTGGTGACCTACACGCCGGAGGCCGGCTTCGTGGGGACGGACACCTTCACCTACATCGCGCGGGACGACATCGGCGACGAGTCGCTCGGCACGGTCACCGTGACGGTGGTCCGGGCCAACGAGCCGCCGGTGGCGAATCCCGACACCATGTACGTCGACGAGGACGGCAGCGCCACGTTCGACGTGCTCCTCAACGACACCGATCCGGACAACGATCCGGTGACCTTCGTCGGATTCCCCGGCGGGGCGCAGCACGGCACCATCAGCGCTTCGAGTTACACCTACGCCGGCGTGACCTACGAGGCGGTGGATCCGAACTGGAACGGCACCGACACCTTCGAGTACAGGATCTCCGACTCCAACGGCGCCCTCGCCCTCGGCACCGTGACGGTGATCGTCCGGCCGGTCAACGACGCGCCGGTGGCGGTGGACGACACGGCGACGGTGAACGAGGACGGCTCGGTCGTCATCTCCGTCCTCGCCAACGACACCGACGTCGAGAACGACACGCTGACGATCTCCGCCGTGGCCGCGGCGACGAACGGTAGCGCGGTGATCAATCCTGACGGGACGGTGACGTTCACGCCGGCCGCCAACTTCAGCGGCACCGCGAGCTTCGACTACGCCGTCTCGGACGGCAACGGCGGCGAGGACATCGGCTCGGTGACGGTCACGATCACGGCGGTCAACGACGCTCCGACCGCCAACAACGACACCGCGACGGTGGAGGAGGACGGCGCGGTCGATATCTCCGTGCTGGCCAACGACACCGATCCGGAGAACAACACGCTGAGCGTGACGGCGGTGACGCAGGGCACGAACGGCGCGGTCGTGATCAATGCGAACGGCACGGTGAAGTACACGCCGGCGGCGAGCTTCAGCGGCACGGATTCCTTCACCTACACGATCTCGGACGGCAACGGTGGAGCTTCGACGGCCACGGTGACGGTGACGGTCACGGCGGTCAACGACGCTCCGACGGCCAACGCCGATTCCGCGACGGTGGCGGAGGACGGCTCCGTCGACATCTCGGTGCTGGCGAACGATACGGATCCTGAGAACGACACGCTGAGCGTCACCGCGGTGACGCAGGGGACGAACGGTGCGGTCGTGATCAACGCGAACGGTACGGTGACCTACACGCCCGCCGCCAACTTCAGCGGCACGGATTCGTTCACCTACACCATCTCGGACGGCAACGGCGGCACGGCCACGGGAACGGTGAACGTCACCGTCACCGGCGCCAACGACGCTCCGACCGCCAACGCCGATTCCGCCACGGTGGCGGAAGACGGCTCGGTCGCGATCACGGTCCTGGCCAACGACACCGATCCTGACAACGACACGCTGAGCGTCACCTCGGTCACGCAGGGGACGAACGGCGCGGTCGTGATCAACGCGAACGGTACGGTGACCTACACGCCGGCCGCCAACTTCAGCGGCACGGATTCGTTCACCTACACGATCTCGGACGGCAACGGCGGGACCTCGACGGCCACGGTGACGGTCACCGTCACGGCGGTCAACGACGCTCCGACGGCCAACGCCGATTCCGCGACGGTGGCGGAGGACGGTTCGGTCGCGATCTCGGTGCTGGCGAACGACACCGATCCGGAGAACGACACGCTGAGCGTCACCGCGGTCACGCAGGGGACGAACGGCGCGGTGGCGATCAACGCCAACGGCACGGTGACGTACACGCCGGCCGCGAACTTCAGCGGCGCGGATTCGTTCGCCTACACGATCTCGGACGGCAACGGCGGGACGTCGACGGCCACGGTGACGGTGACGATCACCGGCGTCAACGACGCTCCGACGGCCAACGCCGATTCCGCGACGGTTGCAGAGGACGGCTCGGTCAACATCTCGGTGCTGGCGAACGACACCGATCCGGAGAACGACACGCTGAGCGTCACGGCGGTCACGCAGGGTACGAACGGCACGGTGGCGATCAATGCCAACGGTACGGTGACGTACACACCGGCCGCCAACTTCAGTGGCGCGGATTCGTTCACCTACACGATCTCGGACGGCAACGGTGGAACCTCGGCGGCCCTGGTTTCGGTGACCGTCACCTCCGCCAACGACGCTCCGGTGGCCGTCAACGACGCCGCCGCGGTGGACGAGGACGGCACGGTGGCGGTCGCGGTCCTGGCCAACGACGCGGATCCGGACGGCGACAGCCTGACGGTGGCATCGGTGACTCAAGGGACCAACGGCGCGGTGGTGATCAACGCCAACGGCACCGTCTCCTACACCCCGGCCGCGAACTTCAAGGGAACGGATTCGTTCACCTATACGATCGCGGACGGCAACGGCGGCGGCTCCACGGCCACGGTGACCGTCTCGATCGCCTCGGTCAATGACGCTCCGGTCGCCAACAACGATGCCGCCACGGTAGCCGAGGACGGCTTCGTGGACATCGACGTCGTCGCCAACGACACCGACGCCGACAACGACACCCTGACGGTGACTTCCGTCACCCAGGGCAACGGCGGCACGGTTTCGATCAACGCCAACGGCACGGTGAAATACACGCCGTCCGCCAACTTCAACGGCGGCGACACCTTCACCTACACGGTCAGCGACGGCAACGGCGGCAACGCCCTCGCCACGGTGACCATCACCGTCAACGCGGACAACGACGCCCCGACGGCCAACGACGACTCGGCGGCGGTGGCGGAGGACGGCTCGGTTTCGATCACGGTCCTCGCGAACGATTCCGATCCGGAGAACGATACGTTGAGCGTTACGTCCGTCACCCAGGGCGCGCACGGCGCGGTGACGATCAACGCCAACGGCTCGGTGACCTACGCGCCGGCCGCCAACTTCAACGGCGGCGACACGTTCACCTACACGATCAGCGACGGCAACGGCGGCACGGATACGGCCACGGTGACGGTCTCCGTCTCCGCGGTCAACGACGCGCCCGTGGCCAACGACGACATCGCCACCGTGGACGAGGACGGCTCGACCTCCTTCGCGGTCCTGGGGAACGACACCGACGTGGACGGCGACAGCCTGAGCGTCGCGAGCGTGACGCAGGGCGCGAGCGGCGCGGTTTCGATCAACGCCAACGGCACCCTGATGTACACGCCGTCCGCCAACTTCAACGGCAACGACTCGTTCACCTACACGGTGAGCGACGGCAACGGCGGCACGGATACGGCGACGGTGACGGTCACGATCAGCGCCGTCAACGATCCGCCCACCGCCAACGCCGACTCGGCCGCCGTGGCCGAGGACGGGTTCGTCAACGTGGCGGTCCTGGGCAACGACAGCGATCCGGAGAGCGACACGCTGACGGTGACCGCCGTCACGCAGGGCTCCTTCGGCGCGGTGTCGATCAATCCGGACAAGACGGTGCGCTACGCGCCGTCGGCCAACTACAACGGCGCGGATTCGTTCACCTACACGATCTCGGACGGCAACGGCGGCAGCGCCACGGCGACCGTGACGATGTCGGTGGCGGCGGTCAACGACGCCCCGGTGGCGGTCAACGACTCGGCTGCGGTGGCGGCGGGCGCGGCGGTGACGGTCTCCGTCCTCGCCAACGACTCCGACATCGACAGCCCGTCGCTGACCATCACCGGCGTGACGCAGGGCGCGAAGGGGAGCGTGGCGATCAACGCCAACGGCACGGTGACGTACACGGCCGGGCTCTTCTCGGGCTCGGACAGCTTCACCTACACGATCTCGGACGGCAACGGCGGCACGACCACCGGGACCGTCAACGTGACCCTCCAGGCTCCGGCCCGGGTGACGTCCGGAATCCAGACGCGGTACGACTTCAACGAGGGGAGCGGCAGCACGGTGAACGACACGTCGGGCGTCGGCACGCCGCTCAACCTGACGATCGGCAGCACCTCGTCGGTGACCTGGCTGTCGGGCGGCCTGTCGGTGAACACGGCTACGGCGATCACCAACAACAACGCGGCCACCAAGATCATCAACGCGGTCCGCGCCAGCAACGAGATCACGGTGGAAGCCTGGATCACGCCGGACAGCACGAGCCTCACCGGTCCCGCGCGCATCCTGCAACTGTGGAAGAACAACTCGCAGCGGAACCTGGTCTTCGGCCAGTCGGGCAACCGGTACGAGACGCAGCTCAAGACCTCCACCGGCACGCCCTCGCTGCTGAGCCCGGCGAGCAGCGTGACGCTCGACCTCGTCCACCTGGTCTACACCCGCAACAGCGCGGGCCAGACCGTGTACTACATCAACGGCTCCCAGGTCACGAGCGGCACGGCCAGCGGCAACCTCTCCGGCTGGGCCACGGACCACAAGCTCTCGCTGGCGGACAACTGGCGGGGCGACTACTTCCTGCTCGCGGTCTACGGCCGGGCTCTGACCTCCAGCGAGGTGCAGCAGAACTTCCTGGCCGGCCAGAACGCGAACTGAGGACCCTCACTCCCGCCCCCTCTCTCCCAGTCCTCGGGAGAGGGGGGGCCCAAGGACACCAAGGACAACAAGGACAGGAACCTCAAGGACAAATGCGGGCGCCGTCCTTGAGGTCCTTGGTGTCCCTGGTGTCCTTGGCGTCCTTTGGCTAACCTTTCCTCTCCTCCCAAACCGCCTCCCGAAGGGCATCGAGGGCCGGCTCGATCCGGTCGATCAGGACGCACTCGACGGCCGAGAGGATCTCGGCGGAGACCTCCGTTCGCGGTTGCCCGGTCAGCAGGCGGCCCTCCTTGGACTCCGCGGCGAGGCTCGTGTGGACCCCCAGCAGGCGGAACCGGATCCCCTCCAACTCGGCGGCGATCCTCCTGAGCTGCTCCCGGGCGGCGGCTTCGGCGTCGGCGGCTTCGTGTTCCCGTTCCATAACCGCCGACCCTAAAAGAACTTCCAGGCATGTCCAAGGGGAGGTGAGCTTGTCCACCCGAGAACGATAGGGGTGTTCCCGGTTTGCGGTTTGATTTCACGCCCGCGGCCCATGGCTCCGGTCCGGGGGTGACCTCTTGAGGTCATTGGCCTCTCCCAATTTTCAGAAAGCGCGACTAAACTAGGGAGCCATGCCAAAGACCCCTTCCCAGAACAACCTTGCCCTGTTGTTGCTACGAGTTACCCATGGCTGGAACCAGAAAGAGCTGGCCCAGGCCTCCGGCGTCCAGGGAAACCTGCTCTCCGACTATGAGAGGGGGCGGAAGCCTCTCTCCCGCGAGAGGCTGGAGATGCTGGCTTCCGCGATGGGCCTGACGGCCGAATCCATCGAGCAGGCCTTCGCCTATCTCCGGCAGTCCAGCGTCGCGGCTCCCGTCGCCGGCCACCCCTCGGACGCCCAGCGCCGGCGGATCGAGCTCGTCGCCTCCGACATTGCGGCGAAGACCGGCGACTTCGTCCGCTGGGCTCTGGCCCGCCTCACCACCGCGGCCCGCGCCGAGGAGGAGCGCCAGGAAGCCGAGGCGCTGTGGGCCAGGCTCAAGACGAGAAAGCCTGCGGAGCGCCGGAAAATCGTCGAGGCGGCGGAGCGGTTCCGGAGCTGGGCGCTCTGCGAGCTGGTCTGCCGGGAGAGCGTCGACGCGGCCCGGGACAGCGCGGACCGGGCTTTAGAGTTGGCCGACCTGGCCCTCCACATCGCTGAGTTGACTCCTGGTGACGAGGCTTGGCGCTCCCGGGTTCAGGGTTACGCCTGGGCTCATGTGGGGAATGCGCGCCGGGTCAAGGGTAACTTGCCTGCTGCGGACGAGGCGTTCCGGAATGCGAGTAAATTTTGGCAGGACGGAGAAGATACCGAGTCTGACATCCTGGATGGAGCGCGTCTGTGGGATCTAGAAGCTTCGCTTCGACGAGCGCAAGGGCGCTTCAAAGAAGCTCTCGATTTGCTCGACCAAGCGCTATCAGTTGATCGAGGAGTTCGGGTAGAGCGCATTTTGCTCAAGAAAGCTACAGTTCTCGAAGCCCTCGGCGCCTACGAAGAAGCGGTCTTGGTTTTGCGTCGGGCCGCCCATAAGGTAGAAGTCTCGGGCGATCTTCAACTCCTCTTTGCATTGCGGTTCAACCTGGCTGTGAACCTTTGGTTTCTGCAGCGATACGAAGAGGCGGAGAGATTGCTTCCTGACCTACGGAAGTTGGCTGTCAAACTCGGAAAGGGATTAGATTTGGTCCGGCTCCACTGGTTAGAGGGGCGTCTGGCAGCGGGATTGAGAAACTTTAAGGAAGCGATCGCCGCCTTCGCGCAGGTACAGGAGGATTTTACCGCTCGCGAAATCGGTTTCGAAGCCGCTCTGGCTTCCTTAGAGCTATCAGTCCTGTATCTCGAAGAAGGCCGAACCAAGGAAGTTCGCACCCTGGCTCGGCAGATGATGTGGATCTTCCAGGCCCAAAAGATCCACCGCGAGACTCTCGCAGCTCTTCGGCTGTTCTGCGAAGCCGCTGAGCAGGAGGCGATCACCTTGGAGTTGACTCGGAAAGTCCTCGCTTATCTTTACCGGGCCCAGTACAACCCTAATCTCCGTTTCGAAGTCGCAGCATAAGAGCGGGATAAGTTAGAGAACAGCCGGACCGGAACTCCCGGCCCGGCAGATCATCCACATAATCAGTCCAGGAGATCCGTTTTAGGGTAGGCAACGGCCATCTGGATCGATGCGGCAGCCTTCCTTTGGTGTCGCCTCGGAACTGGTTACACAACGGCCGCTAGGGTCGATCATGCACCCTTCATCGGTCTCCAAGGAACTGGTCGCACAGCCGTCCGGGTCGATTCTGCACCCGTTCTTCGCCCCCCACTCTCCCAGGAACTCCCGCAGCCAGGTGAACAGACCCGAGGAGACGGCCCGCTCCCCGAGGAGCCCGGCGGCCCGGCGGGGGGCCGCTGACGAGGTCAGGGGCGCTCCGAGCAGCGCGACGAGGACGAGGGCGACCACGGACTGACGGAAATTACGGTTCAACATAAATCTCTCCCAGGAAGTCGTGCCGCAGTACGGCCTCCATGGCCGCGCGGTGTCTTCCAAACGTGTATACTGCCTGGAGAGGTGGGAAAATACACCTGCGGGCGCGAATTTTCTCTGGAAGGAGACGACATGGCGAAAGCTACGTCCAGGGAGTTGGGTCTCGCCATCTTCCTCATGCGGACGGTCCGGGGCTGGTCGCAGACGGAGATGGCGAGGGCCGCCGGCGTGACGAGCAGCATGCTCTCGGAGTTCGAACGGGGCCGTAGAAATCCCTCTCCCAAGACACTGGAGCGGCTCTCCAAGGCCTCTGGAGTGCCTCTCTCCGCGATCGAGGCCATTCTCCCGGCCCTACGGTCCCTCCAGAAATCCGTGGAGGGCGGAGTCGTCGAGCGGAGCGCGCGCCGGCAGATCGCCGAGGAGAGGATCGAAGCGGTGACGGAGAGTCTCGTCCGCGCCACTCTGGAGCTGGTCTTCAAAGGACGGCAGGAGCCGCAGACGGACCTCACGCCTCCCCGGCCCGAGGACCGGGAGGAGGCGCCCGGGCTCTGGGCGCGGCTCCAGAGCCTGGAACCGGAGAGCCGGAGCCTCGCTGTCGAAGAGGGGGAGGAGTACTGGAAGTGGGCCCTGTGCGAGCTGATCTGCCACGAGAGCACGAAGCTGGTTCGCATGAGCCCCGGGCGGGCGGCGGAGCTCGCCGGGCTGGCGGTGACGATCGCGCAGAGGGTTCCGGGACCGGATGCCTGGCGCTCCCACCTCCGGGGCTATGCGTGGGCCCACCTCGGGAACGCCTGCCGGGCCGGCGGCAATCGGCAGGGCGCGGAGGAGGCCTTCCTCCGGGCCGGTCTGCTCTGGAGGGTCGGAGACGGGTTCGACCTGCTGGACGAGTCGAGGATGAGGGCGATCGACGAGTCCCTGGTGAGGACGGAATCCGGCTCCGCCGACTAGGCCTCCACGGCCGAATCCCCCTCGCGGTAGATCTGTGACTGGGCGCTGCCGCGCGGGAAGAGCAGGGCCACCACCAGGCCCGCCACCGCGAGGACCGCGAGCGCCACGAAGACACCCTGGAGCCCGTAGAGCAGGGCGCCGGTGAGCCGCTGGAGGACCGCGGGCGCGAGCTTGGCGCGCAGGGCGGGCTCCAGGGCGGCGTTGGCGTCCGTGCCCGCGCCGGCGAGGGCCTGGAAGCGGGTGTTCAGGAGCCCGCCGAGCGCGGCCACGGCCACGGCGCCGCCGATGTTCCGGAAGAACTGGACGGAGCTGGTGGCCACCCCCCGGCGGTGCCACGGCACGGCGTTCTGCACCCCCAGCATGTAGGGCATGGAGACGAAGCCGAGGCCGAGTCCGATGATCATCATCGAGATCATCACCGCCATCCGGACGGTGCTGTGGCCCGGCATGATGAGCATGGAGCATCCCACCAGGATCAGCACGGCGCCCCACAGCGACATCGTCCGGTAGCCGACCCGCAGCAGCAGCCGGCCGGCGAGGGTGGAGGCGATGGGCCAGCCGATGAGGATGGGCGCGAGGATGGTGCCCGCGTCCACGGCCGTGCCGCCGAGCACGCCCTGGCCGAGCATGGGGATGTAGGCCGTGAGGGCGAATAGCAAGGCCCCGAGCAGGGCGTTGCCGGCGCTGGAGACGGCGATCAGGCGGTTCTGGAAGAGGTCGAGCGGGAGCATGGGCTCGGGCGCCCGCCGTTCCTGCCAGAAGAACACCGCGAGGCAGATCACGGTCCCCGCCAGCAGGGCCAGCGTGCGCGGGTCGCTCCATCCCCAGGCGCCGGGTCCCTCGATCAGCGCCAGGAGCAGGAAGGTGCAGGAGGCCGTCAGGCTGACAGTGCCGAGGATGTCCAGGCGGTGCGCGGTGCGGGCCTTCCGCTCGCGCAGCCAGCGGTGGAGCATCCAGGCCGAGAGCATGCCGAACGGGACGTTGAGGTAGAAGATCCAACGCCAGGAGAGGGCGTCCGTGATCCAGCCGCCCAGCAGCGGTCCGATCAGGCTGGAGGCGGCCCAGAGGGCGGAGAAGAGCCCCTGGATGCGTCCGCGTTCCTCCAGGTTGTAGATGTCGCCCATGACAGTGATGGCAACGGGCATGACACCGCCGGCGCCCAGGCCCTGGACGGCCCGGAAGACCACGAGCTGGCCGAAGGACTGGGCCACGCCGCAGAGGGCCGAGCCGAGCAGGAAGAAGAACACCGCCCACTGGTACGTGCGCCTGCGGCCGTAGAGGTCGGCGAGCTTGCCGAACATGGGGACCGTGGTGGTGGAGGTGAGCAGATAGGCGGAAAAGACCCAACTGTAATGGGAAACGCCGCCGAGCTCGCCGACGGCGGTGGGCACCGCCGCGGCCACGGCGGTGGCCTCCAGGGCGGCCAGGAAGGAGCCCAGCAGGATGGCGGAAGTTACAAGTCGTCGTTCGCGGCCAGGTTGCAAAACAGGATCTCCAAAAAGAGGTCAGAGGGGATGCCAAGCCTGAAAGGACCTAAAGGACATAAAGGACCTAAACGACCTAAAGGACGAGCGCGTCCTGGTCCTTTGGGTCCTTTACGTCCTTTAGGTCCTTGGGTTCTGCCGCGTGGTCTCCTACCTGGGGGGCCTCCCCGCCAGGTTGAAGCTGAGGCTTCGGGTCAGGGGAAGGCCGTCCGCAACGCCCAGGGGAGTCCAGACCTCGGCGCCGTCCTTCGCCTCCTTTCCCATCCAGGAGGCGCGGGCGAGGGTGACTTCGAGGGCGAGCTTGCCGTCCGCGGGCAGCGGCCGGCCGGCCTCGGTGCTCCAGAAGCTCAGGAGCCGGATCTCCCGCGTGGCGCCCGGCGCGATGGGCTCCAGGAAGAGCCGGCTCTTGTAGGCCGGCACCTCCTTGCCGTTGACCTTGACGGTGAACTCCATGGCCGAAGCCTGACGCTCGCCGGAGTTGCGCAAGGTCACGCTGAGCCGGCAGAGGGTCTCCGCCTTCGGGGAGGCGGGCTCCACCTTCACCGACTCCAGCACGAGGACCGCCGGCTTCTTCGCCTCCTGGGCCTGGGCCGCGAGGGCCGAAGCCAGAGCCAGGACGAGGGCTGCGAGGGGGAGGAGGCGAAGGGGTCTCATGGCATACATCCTTGGAGAGATCGTAACCCGAAGACGCGCGTGGTAGTCTCTCCGAACACATGTTTCATTGCAGGATCCTTGCCGTGCTCCTTCTTCTGGCCGCGCCTTTGGAGGCCCAGGGAATCAAGCTCCGCGAGGTCTCCAGGGACTGGGGGATCGACTTCCGGCATCACCACGGCGGCTCGGGGCAGCGCTACATGGTGGAGACCATGGTGGGCGGCGTGGTGGTCTTCGACTTCGACAACGACGGCGACGAGGACCTGTTCTTCGTCGACGGCGGCAGCCTCCCCGGCTACCAGGGGGAGCCCGCCCGGTCGCGGCTGTTCCGCAACGACGGCGGCCGGTTCACCGACTGGACCGAGCGCTCCGGGATCAAGGTCGCGACCTACGGCAACGGCGGCACCGCCGGGGACGTGGACAACGACGGCGACCTCGACCTCTTCGTCACCGGCTTCGTGGACGACCAGCTCTTCCGGAACAACGGCGACGGCACCTTCACCGACGTCACGGCGACGGCCGGCCTCGGCGATCCTTTCTGGAGCTCCTCGGCCGCGTTCGCGGATACGGACAACGACGGCGACCTCGACCTCTACGTGGCCAACTACGTCGATTTTTCAACGGCCAATCACAAGTTCTGCGGCGACCGCCAGCGCGACCTGCGCGGCTACTGCCATCCGGACGTCTACAACGGCCAGCCCCACCGCTTCTACCGCAACCGGGGGGACGGCACCTTCGAGGACGCCACCCGGGCCGTGGGGCTCGGCGGCGCGGTGGCGCCGGGGATGGGCGTAGTCTTCGGGGACGTGGACAACGACGGCTGGCAGGATGTCTACGTGGCCAACGACACCCGGCCCAACTTCCTGTTCCGCAACAAGGGGAACGGCACGTTCGAGGACATCTCGCTGCTCTCCGGCACGTCGGTGGGGGAGTCGGGGCAGCCCGAGGCCGGCATGGGGACCGATCTGGGGGATTACGACGGCGACGGCCTGCTCGACGTCGTGGTCACCAACTTCGAGCTGGAGACCAACGCCCTCTACCGCAACCTGGGCGGCGGGGCCTTCGTGGACGTCCGCTCCCCGGCCCGCATCGCCGAGCCCTCCCTGATGTTCCTGGCGTTCGGCGTCGTCTTCGCCGATCTCGATCAGGACGGGGACCTCGACCTGGTGGTCGCCAACGGGCACATCAACGACAACGCCGCCGAGTTTCTCCAGGGGAGCCGGTACGCGCAGCGGAACCAGATCTTCGAGAACCAGGGAGACGGCAGGTTCCGTGAGGACAAGGCCACCGGCATGGACGTCGTCCGCGTCAGCCGGGGGCTCGCCACCGGCGATCTGGACGGCGACGGCGATCTGGACGTGGCGATCGGGAACTCGAACGATCTCTGCGAGATCTACGAGAACCGCGGCGCCGGGGGGAACTGGCTCCAGGTGGACATCGCCGCGCCGGCCGGCAACCGCTTCGGCGTCGGCGCCCGGGTGGAGCTGGAGTCCGGCGGGAAGCGGCAGATCCGCGACGTGAAGACCGGCTCCTCCTACCAGTCCCAGAGCGCCCTGACGGTCCACTTCGGCCTCGGCAAGGCCGGCAAGGTGGACCGCCTGATCGTGCGGCGGGGCGGGAAGGTGCAGATCTTCGAGGGGCTGCCGGTGAATAAGCGGGTGGTTGTGGAGTGATCCCTGGGACC
>DASVAS010000064.1:0-19219 GCA_036376245.1 Thermoanaerobaculia bacterium
TGCATCAGCTCGGCCGTGGCCTCGTCCTCGACGCTCCAGAGGCTGGCCAGCACGGAGCGCGCTCCCGCGTATTGAAAAGCCCGTGTGAGCCCGATGATCCCTTCGCCGCCGCGGATCTCCCCGACCCCGGTCTCGCAGGCCGAGAGCACCACCAGATCCGCGTCCAACCGTACCCTTTCGAAGATCTCCCAGACCTGGAGAAGGCCATTGTCGTGCCCCTCGGCGAGCTCCTCCGGAATGCTCAGCACCAGCCCCGAGTCGAACGGCGAACGGTCGTCCACGAAGCCGTGGGTGGCGAAGTGGACGATCCGCGCGCCTTTCCCGACTCCCTTGGCGTGCTCTTCGGAGGCTTCGCGGTCGAGGTAGGTCCGGCGCCGGTCAGGGGGAAACAGCGTGGCGATCTCTTCGACCTCCCGGCGGCTCTGGGGCAGGCGCTGCCATTGAAGCTGCCCGCGAGTGGAGAACGAGCGCAGCCGGGCCTCACCGATGTCCTCAGTCCCGCTCTGGGCCAGCCGCGGCGGGAACCAGGGATCTCCGAAGGCCACCCACTGAAGGGAGGGGGCCTCAGCCCCGGCAACCGCATCGCGCCGTTGCTTCTTCAGCTCGGCGAAGACAGTGCCCGACAGGACCGTGGACAGCGGCTTCCATTCCACCAGGTATCGCCTATCCTTCCGGATCAAGGCCGCGAAAGGCAAGAAGTGCAGGGGGCCGTCAGGAACGAGCACGATGCGATCACCCGCCGCGATCCACGGTTCTGCCGGCTCGATCAGCAGGCCGTAGAGCTTGCGGCTGAACCAGCTCAGGCCCTCCGCGCCGAGACCCGCGCCAGTTTGGGTTTGATCGATGAGCTGGCGGAAGCGGTCGATGTCCTTCCCGAGGGCCTGTCGCCCGACCTCCAGCGTCTCGACCTGGAGGTCGCGCCCACGGGCGACGATGAACAGGTGGGTCTGCTCCTTGCCGACGCTGTAGGACAGCATCACCGTGCCCGGGTCGAGCGCCTCTCGGACCTGCTCGAAAGTCAGGGCCTGGGGATCTTGCAGGGCAGCCAACCGGGGAGCGGTCCGGCGCATCTCGATGGCAATCTCGTCGCGCCGGCGGCGCAGTTGGACCTGTTCACGCTGGAGCTCCTCAATCGCTTCCCCGTTTTTTTCCGGATCGAGCGCGGCAAGCCGCAGTTGGTTACGGTCGTACGAGACAGCCAGCCGGCGACGCTCCTGATCGAGCTCGGGTGAGAGATCGATCGCAAAGGAGAGGTCCCGTTCCGCCAGCAGGGTCAGGAAGGCCTGAGCCCGAAAACGTTCCAGAAAGTAGAAAGCCTCCTGCGGACGGCCCAGTTCCACCCGTAGGCGCAACGCATCGCGATAGATGTCGCCGTTCCGCCCGCGAAACTTGCCCTTCGCCTCCTGCGTCCCCCCGAGCGTGTCGATCTGCGCTTCCAGCGTCTCGATCGAGAGATCTGCGTACCGGGCCGCTTCCTGCAGCCGGCCCATCCGGCGAAGGGTGTTTGCCAGGGCCTGCGCAGCATTGGCGTAACCCACATCGATCGAAGGCGATCTGTCGTCGCCCAGGTAGTCCCGCAAATAGCTCTCGGCTTCCTTCAATCGGCCGAGTTGGAGAGCAGCCTCCCCCAGGGACACCAGGATTGCTCTGCTCACCCTCGACTGTCCGGCTTCCAAAGAGCGCTGGTAATAACTTTCCAGCGCCGCCAAGTCTCCGCGCTCCCGAGCGATTTCCCCCAAACCGATCCGGGCGGCGTCGAGCATCACATCTTGGACCAAGATAGATTTTTCATAGATCGCCCAGGCTTCTCGAAGATATCGCTCCGCCGAGTCAAGATCGCCGCGTTCCTTGGCCACCAAACCCAAAGAAGTCAAGCTCAAGGCGTAAAGACGGGATCCGGGGGCCGTTCGTGAACGAACCTGCATTGATCTTTCGAAGTACTCCTGTGCAGAGTCCAGATCGACCCGCTGAAGAGCTGCAAGACCGAGGAGGTCCCATGTAAATGATACAGGCAGGCTTTCTGACTCCAGCTTCGACTGGAGCGACAAGGCTCTCCGCAGATAATCCTCTCCCCCAACCAGATCTCCGCGCTCCATGACCGAATTTGCCAGGACGATCAGAATCTTCTCCTTCAACGAGCCTGGAGACCTGGTGCGCTCGATCGTGGAAAGGGCTTGCTGAAAAAAGGTCTGAGACTTTTCAAGGTTTCCGTTGACGTGGGCCATCCGGCCGAGGTCGAACAGAGTCGCAGCCATTTCCCGGCTGACTGGCTGCAGCAGTGCGCTGATCGAGAGAGCTCTGTCGAAGTACATCGCCGCCTTGCTCAGATCTCCTTGCTGGAGAGCGATCGTTCCGAGATTGTTGAGGCTTCTGGCCGCTGCGATCCCTCCAGGAGCCAGCCGTTCCTGAATGACCAGAGCGCCTGCGATCTGCTCCTGAGCCACCGCGACCTGTCGAATGCGTTGCTCGCCAGCCTCTGCCCGATCGCTCCGCAGATAGGAAACCCAGCCCAGGCTGTTCCTGCTACGGGCCAACTGCAAGCTTTCCCCCCAAGTGGCCTCCTTCAGCTCGAAGGCGGAACGGTGGCTGGCCTCGGCCTCGTCGAGACGTTGCTGATTCTCGAAGCTCCCTCCCATCACATCCAGGACCGCGGCCCGCGAGTGAGGATCTCGGCTTTCCCGCAGTGCCGCCTCGTACGCGAACCGAGCCTGCTCGAAGTCACCGGCCCTGTCCCAGGCGGTGCCGATCCGCAGCCAGATCCAGGCCTGCAGACGCCAGGCCTCGCTTTCGCCGGCACGCTCCGCCACCTGCTGCCAACAGGTCACCCCCTCCTGTTCCTTGTCCACCAGTTCCTTGCCGCGCCGGTAGGGCTCCTCCAATTCGGCGGGCAGCACAGGCCGCACCTCTGTCTCCCACAGGCCGATCGGCACCTGGAGGACGAGCGGCTCTCCCTGCCGCTCGCCGCGGAGCTCGACGGGGCCTCGCGGCGCCTGCTCGATTTCCATCCATTGCCAATCGAACGGTGACTCCAGCGTCCCCGAGGCTGGCTCGGGATGGACAGGGGGATTTGCCAGCCGCGTCCAGGTATGGAAGACGTCTCCTTCTCGTACTCCGGCCTTCTCCGGCGCCGAGGCCTCGGCCACGGCCTCGACCACGACCCCCTGCGCGCTCAGGATGGAAGCGGGAAGAAAGAAGACCAGGATCAGCCAGAGCAGCGGACGAAGCTTCCTCACTGTGCGTCCTCCTTCAGGCGAGCTTCATAGGTACGCAGCTCTCTGCGCTCGCCATCGCACATACCGTAGAGCCGGAGCCGGTAGGAGCCATCCGGCAACTGCGCCCGGGGAACCGCCACGCTCACCTCCCGGCTGGGCAGTAGCCGCAGTTTTTTCGCTGTCCAGGAAGCCGCAGGCGCGCCGCGGCGTACGATCTCCAGACTGTATTCGTCGCACGGTCCCTCACCGACGTAGAACAGCAGGAAGAGATACATCGCCTGGCTGGGGACCGCGATCTCCCGCAGAGTCCCTCGGGTCTCGTCGGGATAGAAACTGTAGTAGGCCAGGTTGATCAGTGGCCGGAGCGGCTCGCCAACGGGAGGCGGCGGCTCGGGAGGGCGCCGGGGCTGGGTCTGAGCTTCCCGCAAGGCGGCGAGCTGCCGCTGGTGCTCCGCCTCCAGCACACGGCGCTCTTGAACCAAGCGTTCGACTTCGTGCCGCGCCTGGAGCTCTCCGCGATGAAATCGCCAGGAGAGCGTCGAGAACCAACCCAGGGCAGCCAGCAGAAGGAGGATCGCCGCCACGGCCGCGCGGCGGCCGAAGAGGCGCGATGGCAGCCCGAGCGCTTTCAGCTCAGTGGGGAGGAGAGCAGCGCGGGCGGGTGCCAGCACTTCGGCGTGCCAGTCCTCCAGCTCTGGATCGGGAGTGGCGTCGAGCGATCCGGCGGCCAGCTCTTCCAGGCGCCGGCGGACCCGATCGAGGATCTCCGGATCCACGGTGCCGGTGCGCTCTCCCCGCCGCAGGGTCTCGACGCCGACCTGGACGCTCACGGCACAGCGCACGCTCAGCGGGCCGCCTTCGGTCTCCGCGGGGACCGGCACGTCGGCGCCGCCGAGGGCCGGGTTGGTGTCCGCGGCCACCAGCCGGCAATGGCCCGGCGCCCGCTCGACCACCAGCCACTCCATGGGAAAGCCGGCGGTCTCGGCCAGCATGTACAGGTCGCCCGGCCAGGGCTCCGGCCCGCGCGCCACCGACCGTGCGCGCTCTCGTCCGTAGCGGTCCACGGCTTGCCGCAGCGCTTCCCGGCTGCGCGCCTTCGGGTCTCGCGGCTTCATGAGGACTCCTCCCCAGAGATTTTGCGCCGGCAGGCCTCGGCGAGAGCCTGGAGTGTACGGAAGATGTCCGGCAGGCGCTCGCGCGGAATGGCCAGGAGTTGGGCGAGTTGGCGGTGGGACGGGAGCCCCTTCCCTGGCGCGTCCCGCTCCTCCGGGGCATCCGCGGCATGGCTCTTCAAAAACACCAGCAGCCGGCGGAGATAGTCGCGCGAACGGGCCGGCGGCTCCGCGACCCGTTCGACCGACTGCTCCAGGCAGGCGAGGAGCCTGTGCAGGCTCTCGCGTTCATCCTCTCCGGGAAGCTCGACCAGGCGGGCCACGGCGGCGAAGCCGTCCTCCTCCAGCCGGGGCGGAATCCCTTCGGGCGAGTGGACCCAGACGGAGCGCCAGCGGGCCCGGGCGTCCTGGCGTAGCGCGTCGACGAGATCGTGAAAACGAACGGCGCGAATGCCTTTGGCCGCCAAGTGGCAGAGGTGCCGCTCCAGGCGCGCTGTGACCTGCCGGACATCCCAGCCCCGGGCGGTGATCAGGTCGGGCAACAGGTCATCGTTCCAGGCCAGGACGTGTGGGCGCAGCTCCTCGGGCCGGGCGGTCTCCTCCAGGGAAGCCCCGAGGCGGAAGGCCAGCACAGTACTGTGTCGCAGGGCCGGGCTCCCAGCGATGACCTGGAGCTTGCCGGCGGACAGCGCATCGCGCACCACGGTCCGTAGCACGGTGAACACGCGAAAGCCTATGGGGTCGTGCCGCTTCTGCGTCTCGTGCAGGAAGTTCCGCACGTTGCGCAGGATCAATCCCTCGACGTTCGGTTTGTACCGGAGCTGGGCCTTGAGGCTGCGGAAGCGCTCCGCGAAGATGAAGACGAAGCAATCGGCCACCAGCTCTTCGACCGCCTCCGGATCGCCCCAGGTGGCGTAGCCGTAGATCCCCAGATAGGCCGGAGGAAGCGACCAAAGAGACCGCCGCTTCAACTCGCTCACCAGCAGCCGCCGCAACGCCGCCCAGACCTCGTCGAAGTCGCCGTTCTCCCGTTCCAGTGGCCCACCGGACTCGAGATTCCGCAGGAAACGTGTGAACCCGGAGTCTTTATCCACTGTCTGCACGATCCCGAAGCGATTCCGCCGCCAGATGCGACTCGCCACAGTTATTTAAGGGCGAGGAGTCGACATGATGATACCTGAAGAGGAAGTTCTGGAATTGCTACGGTCCTGGGAAACGGGAGAGCCATGGGCATTGGCCGAGCTGATGCCGCTCGTTTGCGATGATCTCTGCCGGCTCGCGAGATCCCTGCTGCGGCGGGAGGCGGAGGGCCACACGTTGGAACCCGGCGCCCTGGTGAGCGAGGTCTACCTGCGGCTCCATGCCCTGCGGTCGGCTCGCTGGGAAAGCCGCGCTCATTTCTACAACTCCGTCGCCTGCCTGATGCGCCAGATCCTGGTCGATCATGCCCGGGCCGGCAGGCGCATGAAACGGGGCGGGGGGGTCCAGCACCTTCCTTTGGAGTCGGCGACCGACCAAGCGACCGTACCCTGCGACGAGCAGGGGGCCTTGAACGACGCGCTGCTCGATCTACGAAGGATCGACCCGCAGCGCTTCAAGATCGTCGCGCTGCGTTGCTTCGTTGGCCTGACGACCGAAGAGACGGCGGCGGCGTGTGGCGTCTCGCTTTCGACCGTCAAACGCGACTGGTGCGAAGCCCGTCTCTGGCTGCGGAGGGCGCTCACCGGCGACGATGAAAACGCTCTGCCCCACATGACGACGGGCTGTCTCACGTGAAAACGGACTGCCGGGAGTGAAAACGGGCTGCCTCACTTGAGAATGGACTGTCTCAGTTGAAAACGGCCCGCCTCATGTGAAAACGCGCCGCCTCATCTGACAACGGGCTGCCTCACATGAAAACGGCCCGCCGGGAGTGACGACGGGCTGTCTCAACTGAAAACGGACTGCCTCACGTGAAAACGCGCTGTCTCACTTGAAAACGGTCCGCCTCACGCGAGAACGCGTCGCCGGGGATGAAAACGGACCGTCGTCACTCCAGGCAGACCGTCGCCAGGTGAGGCAAGCCGTTTTCACACCACGCTGGACCGTCGCGGATAGAGAGGGCACAAAAAAAGGCGCGCCGAAGCGCGCCCAGACAGATCAGAGGAATTTCAGCTTCAGGGTTTCGGCTTGGCGGCAGCCGGCGGGTTGGGATTCTCGGTGGGTGTCCCCGGCTCCTCGGGCTCCGGCTTGGGCTTGAGCTTCCGGCCCCGGAACGGCGGAACCCCGAAGGCGACCAGCTTCTCCGACCGGAAGCCGTAGTGCTCTCTCACCGCCAGACGGAGCACCTTCACCAGCCGCTGGCCGTTCGCGATCACCCCCTTCATTTGCTGCGAAGCGTCCTGCTTCTCCGCCCGGAGCATCGACTGCTTCGCCGCGATCTCCAGGCCCTGCTTCAGGAATCCCTCCAGCTTGACGCGGCTCGCCTCCAGGTGCGGAAGCTCCGCGCTGTTCTCCACCAGCATCTGGTGGAGTTGCTCCCAGTCGCCCAGGATGCCCTTGTACGTCGTCTCTCTACTCATACGTTCTTTTCCTGTGGGCTCAATGACCCGTTCGATTCGACCCCGGAATGGAGCCGGATCTTTGCTACTCGAACCACATTGCGCAATGTGGAGACATAATAGCTACACAATGAGGAGGCGTCAAGAGGGGAGGTTCCCATTGGGCCGGGATCATGAATCTAGGATGGAGATACTGTAGCTACATAGATGCTGCATGCTGGCGGGCTCGGCGCTTGCTACCATACGCCGCCATGTCCACCCCTACCCCTCTTCTGATGATCCCCGGTCCCGTGGAGCTCTCCCCCGCCGTGCTCGCCGCGGCGGCAGGGGCGCCTCCGGGACATACGACGCCCCGGCTGATCGAGGCGTTCGCCACGTGCATCGAGCGCATGCGCCAGGTCTGGCGGGCGGACGCCGCGAGCCAGCCGTTCATCGTCGCCGGCAGCGGCACCCTCGCCATGGAGGTGGCGGCGGCCAACCTCGTCGAGCCGGGTGAGCGGGTGCTGGTGGTCGACACCGGCTATTTCTCCGAGCGCATGACCGAGATCCTGCGCCGCGCCGGCGCCGAGGTCGTGGAGGTCGGCGCTCCCGTGGGCGAGGTCCCCGCCGTGGAGGAGGTCCGCGAGGCGCTCGGCCGCGGCGGACCGTTCAAGGCCCTGTTCGCCACCCACGTGGACACCTCGACGGGGGTGCGCGTCGATCCCGAGCCGTTCTGCCGGCTGGCCCGCGAGGCCGGCGTCCTCTCGGTGTTCGACGGCGTGTGCGCCACGGCCGGCGAGCGCTTCGAGATGGCGGCGTGGGGGGCCGACCTCTACTTCACCGGCTCGCAGAAGGCGATCGGCGTCCCACCCGGCCTGGCGCTGATGGTGGCCGGCGAGCGCGCCCTGGCCACCCGGGCGGCGCGCCGGGCCGCCCCTCCCCCGCTGTTCCTGGACTGGGAGTCCTGGCTGCCCATCCACAAGGCCTACGAAGAGCGCCGGCCCAGCTATTTCGCGACCCCGGCCACATCGCTGGTGATGGCCCTCGAGGCCAGCCTCGGCGAGATCCTGGCGGACGGCGTCGAGGCCCGCGTCCAGGCCCACACCCGCGCCGCCGCGTTCGTGCGCGCCGCCCTGGGAGAGCTGGGGATGCGGCCGGTCCCCCGGAGCGAGGCGGTGACGGCCGACACGCTGAGCGCCCTGTTCTTCCCCGAGGGGGTCGACGCCTCGCTGCTGCCGAAGATCGCCGCCCGGGGGGTGATCGTGGCCGGCGGGCTGCACCCGGCCGTGCGCGCCACGTCGTTCCGGATCGGCCACATGGGGTACACGGTGACGCGGCCGGATTACCTGGAGCGGACGGTGGCGGCGGTGAGGGGAGCGCTGCGGGAGTAGCTCCTCCGGCATGGGCAGGCTCGCCAGGGGACGGCTGACACACCTTGAAGGGAGAGAGAGCGAAAGCTCTCGGTTGGTGCGACGAGGGGGGCCTGCCGTACGGCGGGCCTGGACACCATGACCCGCAAGAGGAGCAACCGGATGAAGAAGCCCGATGTAGCTCGCGCCTGGAGAAACTACGACCGCTACAGGATCCTCACCGAGGAAGAACGCACCGGTCTCGGCGAGCACCCGGCCGGCCCGGAGACCGCCGCGGACGACGTCCTCCACTCGCTCACCGGCGGCCGCGGCCCCGGAAGCACCCAAACTTCCGTCGTCACGGCCTGCGTCTTCAACGACGAAGACACCTACTGCAACTGATTCCGTACTGCTGGCGATCCGTTCAGCCGGACACGGGCGGGGCGTCACCCCCCGTGTCCGTCCTGATCCTGGCCGGCGCGGGCTGAGGCGGACTCATTCTCGCTTCCCCGGCGGCAACCTTGTAGACTTATCGTCCAATGCCGCACGCGCTGGCCGTCGACGACGATCCGAATTTCCTCTCCGCCCTTGCCGATCTCATCGAGAGCCAGGGGTACACCATCCGGGTAGCCACCACACTCCGGGACGCCCGCGGCCTGATCGGCCACCGCGCCCCGGACCTGGCGCTGGTCGACCTCTATCTGCCTGACGGCAAAGGGATCGACCTGCTCCCCGCCCTGGGGTCCGGCGCCGCCGCGAAGGTCATCCTGATGACCGGGCACGCGGACGTCGAGACCGCCGTGCAGGCCCTGCGCCTGGGGGCCAGCGACTACCTGACCAAGCCGCTCGACATCGGCCGCCTCAAGGGCATCCTGGCGGATCTGGCCGAGCAGCCGGCGCCCGCCGCGCCGGAAGGAGAGCCCGGGCCGGAGGCGGCCCCGCCGGAAGCCAGGCAAGGACCCGCCGGCCTGATGATCGGCGAGTCGCCGCCGATGCAGGCGCTGTACGAGATGCTCAACCGGGTGGCGCCCACCGACGCGTCGGTCCTGGTGATCGGCGAGAGCGGCACGGGCAAGGACCTCGCCGCCCAGACCGTCCATCTGCTGTCGCGCCGGGCCAAGGCCTCGTTCCTGCCGCTCAACTGCGGCGCCGTCTCCCCGACGCTGATCGAGAGCGAGCTGTTCGGCCACGAGAGCGGCAGCTTCACGGGCGCCGACCGCCGGCACAAGGGGTACTTCGAGCGCTCGCACCAGGGCACGCTGTTCCTGGACGAGATCACCGAGATGCCGATCGAGCTCCAGGTGAAGCTCCTGCGCGTCCTGGAGACCGGGCAGATCATCCGCGTCGGCGGCGACTCCCCCATCGACGTGGACGTGCGGGTGATCGCGGCCACCAACCGCGATCCCTACCAGGCGGTGAAGGACGGCAAGATGCGCGAGGACCTGCTCTACCGTCTGGCGGTCTTCCCGGTCCACATGCCGCCCCTGCGGGAGCGCGGCGAGGACATCCCGCTCCTCGCCCGGTATTTCCTCAACCATCTCAACGAGCGGCACGGGACCTCCAGGAGCTGGTCCCGGGACGCGCTCGACCGCCTGCGCGCCTATCCCTGGCCCGGCAACGTCCGCGAGCTGAAGAACGTGGTCCACCGCGCCTTCATCATGGCGGACGCCGAGATCCTCCCCCGCAACCTGCCGCGCGAGCTGGACACCCATTCCCGGCGCACCGTCTACGCCGAGGTCGGCGCCACGCTTCGAGACGTGAGGAGCAAGCTGGCCGCGGCGACCCTCGATTTCGCCGAGGGGGACGAGCGCAAGGCCGCGGACATGCTGGGGATCGGGGTGGAGGCCCTGGATGACTTCCTCAATGGGCGGTGGGAGGCGGCGGAGTTGGAGGAGGAAGAGGAGAGTCGGGCTTCAGTAGAGTCGACGTGACGCGGCAGGGTCTGCCCTTCGAGCCCTCACTCCCCGACCCTCTCTCCCGCCCCCTCCCTCCCACCCACACCGGGAGAGAGGGAGAGGTTAGTCAGGGTTAGTCTGCTTTTCTCCTCCCGCTAACTTCTCCTCCTCTCCCGGTGTGGGTGGGAGGGAGGGGTCGGGAGAGGAGGCCGGGAGGGCTTCGAAGGGCATGCCGCCCACCCTGGCACCGCCTTCGCAAACCGAACCCGGAATGCCGCAGCGCACCGAAATCCTCCCCCTGATCGTCCTCATCCTCGTCGCCGGCGGCGTCCTGGCGTTCGCCGGGCTGGCGGCGGAGGTGCGGGAGGGCGGCACGCGGTCGTTCGATGAGACCGTCCTGCTCTCGCTGCGCGAGCCGGCGAACCGGGCCGATCCCGTGGGACCGCGATGGCTGGAGGAGATGATGCGCGACTTCACGGCCCTGGGCTCCCATGGGGTCGTGACGCTGCTGACCCTCGGGGTATGCGCGTTCCTGGCCCTGGACGGCAAGTACCGGGCGGCGCTGCTGGTGCTGATCGCGGTGGGCGGCGCCATGATCTGGAGCCCGCTTCTCAAGGAAGGCTTCCAGCGGGCGCGGCCGGACCTGGTCCCCCACGGCCAGCTCGTCTTCACCCACAGCTTCCCGAGCGGCCACTCGATGCTGGCGGCGGCGGCCTACCTGAGCATGGGGGCGCTGCTGGCGCGGGTACAGCCCCGGCGGCGGATCAAGACGTTCCTGATCGTCTTCGCGGTGCTGCTGACCCTGGTCGTGGGGTTCAGCCGCGTCTACCTCGGCGTGCACTGGCCGACGGACGTGCTGGCCGGCTGGACCGCGGGCGCCATCTGGGCGCTGCTCTGCTGGTTCCTGGCCCGCTGGCTCCAGCGGCGGGGCGAGGTGGAGCAGCCCCTCCCCCCGGAGGGAGAGGGGCTCTCGCAAGAGTCTTCTAGTAGGTGAAGTTGTAGTCCTTGCAGGTGAAGCAGCCGCCGTCGCTGACGCAGACCGTCCAGCGGTAGGAGTGGCCGGAAACGTGAGCGCCGAGGGAAGGCCGTGAGGTGCTCCAGTTGGCGCCGCAGTTCGCCTGGTTGCTCAGACTGCCGCCGTGGTACCACTGGCCGGTTTCCGAGTAGGTGCCCTTGCTGGACAGGTAGTAAAGCCCGGTGGTCAGATTCTGGAAGTACGCTCCCACCGACGCACCGGTCTGGCTCTTGAAGCAGGCGCCGAACGTTGTATCCGCCGCGGTGCCGGCCCAGGAAGACGGAGGAGGCGACGTGATCTGGACCGTCGGGCAGGTCGTATCCCAGATGTGCCAGTCGTTCGTGGTCGTGGAGCCGTCCGGCCAGCGGATGAAGGCGGGATCGTCCGTCTGGTTGGAAGGCGCCGAAGTCCAGGGGCCGTTCTGTTTGTAGCCGGAGGCGTTCGTGCACAGCCAACCGGGCGCGAAGAGCCACGAGTTGTTGCGGTAGGTGTTGAGCTCGCCGCAAGTGCTCGCCGGCCCGTTGCTCACGGTGTAGTACAGCGGAGGCCAATAATAGGGACCCACGGTCCAGTTGAGACGCGTGTTGAACGAGCCGGTCCCGACCGTAACGGCCTCGGCGATCCTCTGCAGCCCACCGCTCTCGCCGCCCGCCCTGGCCGTCGAGACCTGGCCCCGCCGCACGATCACCTCCTGGCGCACGACGCCGCCATGACTCTTCATCTTCGGAAAGCCGCCGAAGTCCACCGTCACCTCCAGGTCGCGGGAGGCGCCGACGGAGACCCAGCCGAGGACGGAGCCGTCCGGCCCCAGGGCCCGGACCTCAGCCGCGGCGTTGCCGTGCAGGCCCAGGGTCAAGGCCATGGACCCAGTGCCCGTCCAGAGGATCTGCGAGGCGGCGGTTTCGCCCCGGTTCAGCCGGGGACCGGCGGCGGCTTTCTGGCGGAATGGGATCCGCGCCTCGTCTCCACTCTCGAAGACGGCACGCTCCGGCCGGCCGAAGCGGACCGCCGAAGGCTCGAAGCCGGCGGGAGCCGACATGATGAGGAGGTCCCGGTGATCGGGGATGCGGACCTCTTCAGCGGACGAGCGCCCGACTTCGGCGATCTCGCCCGGAGCGAGGCGGAGGCTCTCCATCCTGGAGCTGCCGTCGCGGGACTTCTCCACCTGGACCTCGATCGTTTCGTCGCCCGCGTTGGCGGCGAAGATCCGCGCGGCGGAGCTTTCCTGGGACGGACGCGGGGCGGCCCAGCTCATCCCGGCGAACAGGATGGCCAGACCCGTGAGCGCAAAGCACGGCTTGAGCGGCATGACACCCTCCCTTGGGCAGACCTGCGTGAAAAGGAGACTTCGTTCAGGTATGCGCCAAAGGAGGGTTCCATTTCGTCATCGCCGCCGTTTCACCCCTGGATGAAGTACCCGAAGTACTGGCGGCTCCAGCTCTGGAGCCGCCCACCCCGACCTGGGCGGATGATGGAACGGGACCGAAAAAGGTCCGTCGGCTCTTCGTCAGATCCGGTTCTCTTCGGGCTTCAGGAGCCTCCACATCAAATAGAACTCGTCTTCCTTCAGCCTGGCCTTCTGCGGGTCCGTCTCCCGGCGCGCTTCGATATAACGGAAGGCCGAGAAGCTGCCGGTTCCCAGGAGCGCAGCGACCGCCGCCGCCGAGGCCGGAGACAGCAGCATGCAAAGACCGATGGATACAAACCCGATTAAAGATATCACATCCCGCTTCCGTTCGGATTTTTGGATCTCCTTGGCTCTTTCTACGAGGTGGATGACGCCACGGTCGATTTCCTTCAGGAGATCGAACAGCTTGCTCTCGGTGTCTTGTTCTGGCAAGCCTCCCAGCAGATCGGCGAGCTTCCGCTGAAAATCGTTGTAGAGGTACCACTCCTCCCTGCGGACCTTCAACACCTCTTCCGCGTTGAGATCGGAAAAATAGGGAAGATAGAGATAAGGTGCGATCCCCGATCCCATGACCAGATCCTTATACCCCTCCTCTTCAAATTGTCTGCGGAGATCCTCCCTGCGGAAGTTCGCCGAGTGCAGACCAAGCCGCGCCTTGGTGCGGATATCGAACCGCTTCGCCTCCGGCTGATAGGAGGGGACGATGGTCAGGTAGCCAGAATCCAGGAAAGGATGGGCCGTGCAGAGCAGGTGGAGGAAGGTGTCAAACTCGGCCCGGTACAGGTGATGGTTCTTGCCGATCTCCTGGACCTCTCCGCCACGCTGCGCCCGGTACTTTCCGAACGACACGATCTCCTTGTTACGCTTTACTGTGGCGGAATGCCCCCGCCGTATGACCGTCTGACTACTCTTCTCACTGTCGCGGAACGGAAAAGTCACCAGTGTCTGATTGGCATAGAAGCAGGTCTTCCGGAAGAATGCGTCGGAGGGAAGATTGGAGAAGCCTTCATCGGGCAACTCTTTGACCACGAAGTGAAGCTTCAGGCCACGTCCACTCTTAAGCGATTCGATCCCTTCCTTCGCGTGTTCTTCGAGCTCGCTGTAGAGCCGCGACACGAACATGGACTGCTTGCCGGGGGGAAGCGCATAGTAATCCGCCGTGCCTGCGACTTCGTATTCCGTGAGCAGTTGACCCAGCCCTTTGTGTGCCATGACCTCACCTCGGAAAGAAGGGAGACGCGGGTCCGGACGCCTTGGGCGCCAGGTCCCGCCATCTCGGTGGGACCTCCTGGGAATATCGTAGAAAGCAACCCCCCGAACGGAGGCCACCCGGTCAGGTGGGAACGAGTCGCTTGAACAGGCGGGGCGGCGGGCGCCGCCCCGAGGTTCGCTGTCATCCTCGGGCCGCGCGGCCCGGGGATCGGCAGGCTTTTATTCCAGAACGTCGACGTAGTAGATCACCGGGCAGTGCTGCCCTTCATCCTCGATGTGGCAGTTGCTGGCGGCGTCCCAGTACTTCTGGGGAGAGGACGACAGGCCGGCCACGAAGCCCGCAGATCCGCCGGGCAGGAAGGTGTCCAGGATGCCGTCGCTGTCGGTGTCCACCTTCACGAAGCCGTCGACGACGGGCTTGCCGGCCGCCCACTCCTGAAGCTTGGCCGGCGGGAAGCGCAGCTCTTTCCGGATCTCCAGGACCTCGGTGCTGACCCGGCCGACGGGCTCGAAAGTGAGCTTGACGTTGACGTGGATCGGGGCGAAGAAGCGGCCGCCCTTCTGGTTGTCGCGCACGATCCGCATGGTGGTGATCGGCTGCTGGCCGTCCAGCGTCACCCGCAGCTTGTACTGGCCGCAGGCGGTCTCGACCGGCGCCACGCTCTCGAACTGCATGGCCCGCATCTGGATGCGCGTCCGCGCCACGCCCCGCTTGTTGAACGTGGCGTTGTCCAGGCGCTGGATGATGGTGTCGGCGTTCCCCACGGCGCCGTCAGAGGCGATGGGAATGCCCTTGAGGACCACCCGGCCGGTGAAGGGCTCGGACTTGTGGCAGAAGAATCCGGCCGGGAGCGACTGCTTGGAGAAGTCAGCGAACGTCGTGCCGTCTCCCGGAGTCCTCCAGAGATCGATGCCGTTGGCGATGACACGGTCGGCGGCAAAGGCCGGCGCCGCGAGAAGAACAACGAAAGCAATGATCGTAAACAAGGACAGCTTTTTCATTGGATTTTCCTCGTTTGGAGAGCGGTTTGGGATCAGCGAAGATGACGCTGGAAACCCTGGCATACCGGCCCTTGGCGGACCTCGGGCGTCCGCCTGGAAAGGGAGGGCCGGCTGGAAACCGCGACCGAGGAAGCACGGAATGCCGATTTCGAATCTCCTCTATCTTTCAATGGTGTGCGCCCTCCCCTTAAGCGAGCCGCGACAGCTCTGTCACACATTCATGCATTATTAAAATTGAGAAGCATCAGATCCCGGGGCCGGCGGTGGCGGTCCACCCACCAGCCCCAGAGCACGAGCAGCCACATCGCCTGGGTCGTCCAGGCGACGGCGTCGACGCTGGGCGGCGGCGGGCCGAAGAGGTTGGCGAAGTACACGATCAGCAGAAAGGCGACCAGGCTCCAGAAGCCCCAGCGCCCCTGGCGGTCCAGCGCCTCCGTGGACCGCGCGTAGAGCGCCACGCCCGCGGCGAAGAGCGTCAGCTCGACAGCCAGGGTCGCCGGCAGGGAATCCCACAGGCCGAGCCCGAAGAGCTCGGAGCCTCCAAGGGTCAAAGGCAGGTCGGGCCGATGGACCACGAAGTCCAGGAGCCAGTGGCTGAGCACGAGCGCGCCCAGCGTCACCGCGGCCGCGGTCCGGGAGCGGTGGAACGCCAGATAGGCGAGCGAGAAGAGAACGGCCCAGACCAGCAGCGCGAGCAGGCTGTGGGAGTAGGGATAGCGGACGAAGTCGAGGGGCGTGACGGCGGTGACCCCGGGCTGGATCCGGACGACCTCGACGCCCGCGAGGAGCAGCGTCGGCCAGAGGAGGTCGGCGAATTGGCCGGCCAGGAACAGCGTCCCCAGCGAGACCTCCGGAACCATTTTCTTGGCCCCCATCCCGAGCGCGAAATGGCCGATGAACATGTTTCCCTCCTTGCCGGTCCGTCATCGACTGAAAGGATATTCATTGATCCAATGGAAGCCGCGGCTGGTAAGCAGGAATTCCGGATTTTCGATGCGATGGAGCCGGGCGTGGATCTGCCGCCCGTCAAATTTCGCCCGCATCGTCAGCAGCGCCGGCGCCGGCCGCTCGTAAAAAATAGAGGTTTTCCAGCCCGGATCGTCGCGCTTGACCAGCGCGATCGTCTTGTCGGCGGCGTTCAGCTCGACGAAGTAGCGTTGGCGGTCATCATCCATGGATTGAATGGCGAGCATCCCGGGATAGTCGAAGATCACCCGCCGCCAGCGGGTCGTATCGGTGACCAGCGCCGGCCGGGTTTGTCCGTCGGCTTCGAATTCGTCGACTTCCCAGACGCCGTAAAGCGGCGAGCTCTGCGCGCGGCCGGCGTACCACTGGTAGTTCCGCCAGGCATCGGCAAACGAGACCATCGCGACGCCGGCGACGAACAACACGCGGAGGATCAGAGCGCCGCGGTGCAGCCCTTTTCTCTGGAAGAGCGGACGCACCTCGTCCCGCTTCACCGAGCGGTGGAACAGGAAGAAATCCGCGAGCCGCCGCAGGTCCGGAAGCGTCAGGAACAACGCCATCGCCAACAGATGGGAGGAGTACAGCTTGACCGGCACGTCATAGCTGAAGTTGAGCATGACGACGTTGGCGAGCACTCCGAGGCTCACGAGCGCGCCCAGCAGCGTGGTGCGGCGGGCCGTGAGGAGCAGGCCGCCGAGCATCTCTCCCAGGCCGGTGAAGACGTTGTAGCTGACGGACGCGCCCATGAAGGTCCAGAGCAGCCCCATGGGCGAGGAGTCGCCGAAGGGCTGCAGAAGACGGTCCATGGAAGGGTCGGGGAACTGCGATTTGATGATCTTGACCGCGCCGTAGGAGATCATGGCCGCGGCGAGCCCGAAGCGGACGTAGACCCGCAGCCACTCGTAAAGCCTCGCGTAGTGGGCCCGCCTCCTGTCCAGAAGCGTCCACACCAGCGCCGCCAGAGCGGCGAGCACCAGGAAGCAGAACACCTGGACGTAGTTGTAGGTCGTGTCTCCGCTGCCGTTGGGCAGGACGGTGGCATCGACCTGGAAGAGGCGCTTGCCGACCCAGGGCACGACGGCATGCCACAGGCTGTCGTACCCCCGGATGCCGGCGCCGAAGAGGAAGTAGAAGGCGCTCAGGGGAAAAGGCAGAAGATACAGGACGAGATACGCGAAGCCGAAGCGGAAGAGCATCCGCTTCGAGAGCCCCCACCGGGGGCTCTCGCTCTTCAATGCCGAGACCTCCTCCGCGCGGAACGGTTCCGGCGACGCCAGGGATTCCATGGCTCCGGCTCCTCCAACTCTGATTCGGTCTAGAAAGTATACAGCAAGGCCCGCCGGATGAACCCGGCCGCGGCGTCCAGCACCCGATCCGGCTGGTCCTTGTGGGGCGAATGGCCGCAGCGCGGCAGCACCAGCGATTCCGCCGGGCCCTTGACTTGCGACACGACCGCTTCCACCTGCCGGACGGTTCCGTATTCGTCGTCTTCTCCCTGGACCACGAGCACGGGAGAATCGATGGCGGGAATGTATTCTTCAATATTCCATCGTAGAAATTCCGATCGGAGCCAGACGTCCGTCCACGTCCTGAACATCGAATCGGTGTTCTCGCCGTGGCGTCTCGCGAGGCGTTGCTTCAGGTCGGTCGTCTCGTACGCCTCTTCCATGCGGGCGATGCTCTCGACGCACACCGGCACGAAGACGTGCGGCGCTTCCAGAACCAGCGCGCGGACCGTTCCAATCTTCGAGCCGGTGTAAATGATGGAGATCGACGCGCCGTCGCTGTGGCCGAAGAGGATGACGTCCTTCAGTTGGAAATGCGCGATGACGGCGGGGAGGACGTCGAGGGCCTCGTCGTGCATGAAGCGGACAGGACGCGGGCCGGTCACCGGATCGGAGGCGCCGTAACCGAGCCGGCTGTAGACGAGCGCGCCGCACCCGGTGGCGGCGGCCACGCGGTCGGGAAAGTCGCGCCAGAGGCCGGCGGAGCCCAGGCCTTCGTGGAGGAAGATGAGGGTGGGCGCCTCGCCGGGAGGAGGGCCGATCCAGCGGTATTCGAGGTGATGGCCGAGGACTTCGAAGTGCAGGGACATAAAGGACCCAAAGGACGTAAAGGACATAAAGGACACCAGGGACGGCAAGGACCTCAAGGACGAAAATGCTCGGAAAATCCTTTATGTCCCTGGTGTCGTTGGTGTCTCTGGTGTCCTTTCCAGTTCTCAGAGAGCCTACCAGTTCCATTGCGCCAGACCCGCCCACAAGGTACAATCTAGACAGCCTAGCCAGGAGGTGGCTAATGCAGGGGACATGGCAGATCCAGGAAGCGAAGAACAAGCTGAGCGAGGTCGTCGAGGAGGCGATCGAGAAGGGGCCTCAGATCCTGACCCGCAGGGGCGTCGAGGTCGCGGTCGTGCTTTCCTTCTCGGAGTACCTCAAGCTCAGGAAGCAACAGACGCCGCTCTCCGAGTTCTTCCGGCAGTCTCCTCTCGGAGAGCTGGACCTGGAAAGAGACCGGAGCCCGGTCAGACCTGGGCCTGAGCTGTGAAGTTCCTCCTAGATACCTGCGTCATCTCGGAGCTTGCCGCCAAAAGGCCCGAGCCCAGGGTGGTGACCTGGATCGACAGCATCGATCCCGACCGGATCTATCTCAGCGTCGTGACCGTGGGCGAGATCCAGAAAGGGATCGAGAAGCAGAGAGATCCCGCGAAGAAAGAGCGCCTGGAGGGCTGGCTGCAGGACGACTTGCTGGTCCGTTTCAGGGATCGGCTCGTCGAGTTGGACCTGAAGGCCATGCTGGAGTGGGGCACGTTGACGGGCCGGCTCGAATCTCAGGGAAGCCCGATGCCAGCGGTTGATTCCCTCATCGCCGCCTCGGCGCTCCTGGGTGGGTTTGTGCTGGTGACACGGAACGAAGAGGACTTCATCAGGTCGGGCGTTCAGATCCTCAACCCTTGGAATTGAACATGGACACCCGCGACCTCCAGGCCATCCGCGAGGCCATCGAAGCGATCGACCGGGAGATCCTGGCGCAGCTCAGGAGGCGGATGAGCCTCGCCGAGGAGGTGGCGGCGACGAAGATCCGGGCGGCGTATCCGTTCCGCGACGAGCCCAGGGAGGACCAGATCCTGCAACGGGTGCGGCACGCGGCGGTCGAGCAGGGACTCGACGCCCATGAGATCGAGCGGCTCTACAGGGTGATCCTCGACATGTCCGTAGCCCATCAGAAAGCCCACGTGCGCTCCCTCGACTCGACGCCCCTGCGCGTTGCCTATCAGGGCGTCGAGGGGTCCTACAGCCATCTCACGGCCCAGCGGCGGTACGCGGGGATTCCGGAAGGCGTCCTCCTCGAAGGGTTTGAGACGTTCCGCGCCGCGGCCGATGCGGTGCGCGAAGGGGCCGCGGACCGCGCCCTGCTGCCGATCGAGAACACGACGGCGGGAAGCATCAACGAGACCTACGACCTGCTGGCCGAAGGGGGGCTCACCATCACGGCCGAGGAGGTGAGCCGCATCGAGCACTGCCTCCTG
>DASVAS010000066.1:0-42232 GCA_036376245.1 Thermoanaerobaculia bacterium
ACCCCCTGGCCCCCTCTCCCAGCGCCCACCCCCCCGACCGGGAGAGGGGGAACGATGAGTCGGCGGTCTTGCCGAGATCAAGAAGACTTCAATCGCAGGGCCCTCCCTCTCCCGGGGGCGGGGGGCAGGGAGATGGGAGAGGGACCGAGGGTGAGGTCTCGAAGGGCAGGACGCCCCGGCCTCCCCTGATACACTGCTCTCGCCCATGAACACCCCTCACTTCGACCTCCCCAGCCTTCTCGCGGGCCTCCTGGCCTGCGCCGTGGCCGTCCTGGTCAGCACGACGCTGATCTTCGTGACCTTCCGGCTGAATTCCATGATCCGCCGGCGGGGCGAGCAGTCGCGGCTCCTGCTGGCCGGGCACCGCTCGATCGCCATCGCGCTGGGCGCCACGATCCTCAGCCAGGCGATCCTGATGCGCCACGCCGTGTTCCCGGTCATGGCGGTGATCCGCGACCTGTTCGTGGAGCACGCCTCGTTCTCCACGATCGTGACGGTGGCGCTCCAGTGCGCGGTGTTCTTCGTGATCATCGGCGTCGTCTCCATCGGCTCGGTCTGGCTCGCCGACTGGCTGTTCAACTGGCTGACCGGCGAGCTGCCCGAGCACGAGGAGATCTTCAAGGACAACATGGCGGTGGCGATCTTCTTCGCGTTCGTGCTCCTGGCCATCACCGCCATCCTGAACGAAGGGATCGAGGACCTCTCGCGCTCGCTCATCCCCTATGGCCGGAGCGGGGTCGTGCGCCTGCCGTGAAGAACGTCAGCAAAGGAACCGGCTGCGCCATCCTGGGATGCGCGGGCCTGCTGGTGCTCTTCTTCGTCTCCCTGCTCTGGGTCGTCCAGCGCGTCGGGGAATGGCTCCCGGATCTCGCCGAAGAGCCCGAGCTCGCGGAGGTCCCGGAGTCCGAGGCCTATGTCGAGGTGGACTCCCTGGAGGAGTTCGACCGCGAGGACGACGGCGCCCGGTTCCAGCTCTCTTTCGGGTTCCTCGACTACAACGGCCGGGAGCAGCACGTCTCGTGCTCGCTCAGCAAGCGGGACTACCAGCGGGAGATCGCTTCCTTCGGCTACTTCCAGAAGGAGATGGACCGGGAGCTGGAGCGGCGGATCCGCGACGCCTTCCTTCAGGAAGCAGAGGCCCGCGGGCTCCTGCGGTACGTCCGCTTCGAGACCTACGGCGGCACGGGGTACCGCTGGGATTCGGAGATCCCCGCCGGTCTCGATTTCGACGAGAAGGAACGAATCAAGCAGGCCCTGGAGGACTTCGACGACTGGCTCGATCAGGACCTGGACCGGAAGCGGGACGAGCTGATGGACCAATACCTGCGGGAGCGGGGCTTCCGGTTGCAGAAGGACGGCATCTCGGTGGACTACGGGCAAATCGTCGACCGGGCCACGTCTCCGCTGCGGGACTGTTACGCGGCGCTGCGCCAGGCGGGGAATGGGGACAGCGAGAGGCGTCTCCTGGGTCTCTTCCTGGCCTTCTTCCAGGAGCTGCGCTACGAGCTGCCGCCGGAGGTCGAAGGCGGGCGCCAGACCCTGGGCTTCCGGGTGCCGACGGCGGTGCTGGCCCGGGGCGCCGGCGACTGCGACTCGAAGTCGGCGGCCTTCTGCGCGATGTGGCGGAACCTGCCCCGGCGGTCGATCCTGATCCTCCTCCCCGAGCACGCCCTGGTGGGGGTGGAGGGCAAGCCCGGCCCGGACGAAGCGTACGTCCGGCTGGGCAACCGCTACTACATCCTCTGCGAGGTGGCGGGACCGGGGAAGATCCCGCCCGGGGGAGAGAGGATCTCGGGGAGCTTCGAGTACGTGATGATCGAGCCGGCGCCCTGAAGCTCCCCGAAAAACCTTACTTCTTCATCTGCTGCGTGGTGTTCGGCCCTCCCGCTCCCGGCCGCTGCTGAGCCGTGGGGATGGGCAGGATGTGGCTGATCGCGGTGGTGTTCTCCGCGCCGTTGAAGTTATGGCAGGTGAAGCAGTTCGCGGCCGTGTTGTTGGGGCCGCCGAGCTGGTCGTAGCTCTCCAGGGTGGTGTTGAGCAGCGCGGTCGAGCCGTCCTGGAACCAGGGGGCGATCGGGCTGTTGGGATTCTTGATCCACAAAGTCCCCACCAGGAAGTAGTTCTTGAACACCGCCATCGGATTGTCCGCGGGCAGGCTGTTCAGGAAACCGGCGATCTGCGTGTTCAGGCTCTGGATGTTGGTCTGGTTCTCGAGGCTGCCGCCGCCGTTGGGGATCGCCCGGCAGATGTTCGCGGCCTTGTTCATACCCTGGTAGATGTTGAACTTGCAGACGTCGGACAGGTAGCTTCCGCAGTCTCCGTCATAAGGGTTGTTGAGGCAGGCGGCGCACTTCGCGCTGGCGAACGACCAGCCCGCGGCCGGGATCGGCTCGGTGCCGTCGCAGTCGGGCGCGTTGTCCTTGTGCTCGAAGCTCGCCCAGATGAACTCCGGATGATTGGGCGCGTTCTTGACGATGTGGAAGCCGACCAGGCCGAGCAGAACCTGCTGGCTCGTGCCGCCGGACACGATCGTCGCCTGGATGCTGTAGTAGCGGGGGGCTTCCGCCGGGGTGATCTGGCGCCAGGAGAGCTTGAGCTCGGTCACGGTGTCGCCCGGCTTGTTGGGAAAGCCCGTGTCGATGCCCTGCGTGATCCCGCATTCGTTGGGCGTGTACTGAGTGTTGTAGTAGACGACCTTGCCGTTCTGGTCGAAGAGCGGATTGTCCGAGCCGGCCTGATCGATGTCCTCGGGCAGGACGAACTTGAACGGCGCCGGCCCTCTCTGCTTGCGGATGCGCACCCCGAGGCCCCGGGATTCCTGGGCGAGTTGGACCGACGACACCTTGCCGGGGCAGGCATCGACGCCCAGGACGGGGTACTGGGTGTTGTCTTCGAAAGTCCGTTCGTTCGAGCCGGGCTGCGCGGGGGAGACGAGCTTGAGGAACCACTGCCAGGAGAACTGCTGGAACTCGCAGTTGCTGGCGTTCTTGGGCACGTCTCCGGGCGGGTTCGGCTGGGTGATCCAGGACTGCGAGGCCAGGCACGTGGTGTCCACGGTCGGCTGATAGGCGGCCGGCTGGCCTCCCGGTTCCGTGGCCGGCTGTCCGGCGGGTGGGGTCTGGTCCTTCGGCCTGCAGCCGGCCAGGCTCAAGAGACACAGGCCCGAGATCAGCAGGACGGCTCCCTTCCTAGGCGCTCTCCTCATACCCTCCCTCCTGGTCTGTAAAGAATTGAGAGGAGACTACTCCTTGCCAGGGCGAAGTCAATGATCTCCTCCAGGCATGCTAGACTTGGCTGCACGAGTTGCCTCCCGACAGGTTCGTGTGGCATCATCCCGCGACCTGCCGGGGAAAGGATGGCACGTATGACCGCGATTCCTCTCCAGCGCGACGAAGTCTTCTATCCGGAGTCCGACGGCCAGCCGATGGCGGAGACCGATCTCCACCGTGATCTCATGGTGGATCTCATCCGGGCGCTCAGGCGCCGCTACCGTGACGAGCCTGACGTCTACGTCACCGGGAACCTCTTCTTCTACTTTGTCAAAGGGGATCCCAGGGCCGTGGTGGCGCCGGACCTCTTCCTGGTGAAAGGGGTTCCCAAGGGAAGGCGGCGGACCTACAAGCTCTGGGAAGAGGGCCGGGTGCCGTCGATGGTCATCGAGCTGACCTCGGACAGCACCCCGGACGAGGACGTTTACAAGAAGAAGAACATCTACGAGCGCCTGGGAGTCGACGAGTACTTCCTTTTCGATCCGTACGAGGACTATCTCAGTCCATCTCTACAGGGGCATCGTTTGACGGACGGTCGATACCGCTCGATCGAACCGGAGGCCGACGGTTCTCTGAGGAGTCTCACCACAGGCCTGCTCCTGCGACGGGAAGGGGAGATGCTGAGGCTGGTGGATGCCGGGACCGGCGAGGTGTTGCCCTGGGACGAAGAGCGGGATGATGAATTCGAGCGTGAGAGGGCTGCTCGCAGAGCTGCGGAAGAGAAGGTGAGAGCCCTGGAGGAAGAGCTGGCCCGTTTACGCAGCGGAATACAGGGCAAATCCTAGAGCCCCGCCCGCGGCAACCTGACCTCGAACCGCGCCCCGCCCTCCGGCCGGTTCCCGGCCACGATCGATCCTCCATAACCCTCCACGATCGCCTTGGCGATGGCGAGGCCCAGCCCGGTGTGGCCGTCGCGGGCCCCGGGCTCGTTCGGGCGCCAGGTGAAGAAGCGGTCGAAGATGCGTCCCAGGTGGGACTCGGGGATTCCTGGACCCTGATCCTCGACGTGGACGGCGGCGGCGCCGTCCCAGGCCGCGAGGCCGACGGTCACGGCGCCGCCGGCGGGGGAGAAGCCGCGGGCGTTGTCCAGCAGGTTTTCGAAGACCTGCGACAGGCGCTCGGGGGAGGCGCGGACCCAGACGGGATGACCGGGCGCGCGCAGCTCGAAGCCCACCGTCCCGCTACGCCCGCGCAGGCTCTCCACGTGCTCGCGCAGCAGGGCGGCGAGGTCCACCAGACCAGCTTCCTCGGTCTCCAGACGGGCGTCGATCTCGGAGACCTCCCGCACGCCGGAGAGGAGGCGCTCCATGCGCGCCACCTCCCGTTGGACCATGCCGAGGAAGCGCTCGCGGTCGGCCGGGTCCTCGCTCTCGGCCAGCAGCTCGGTGGCGGAGCGGATGGCCGCCAGGGGGTTCTTGAACTCGTGCGAGACATCGGCGGCGAAGGACTCGACGAAGCGGAGGTGTTCCTCAAGCCGCGCCGTCAAGCCTTCCAGCGCGCGTGCCAGGTCGCCGATTTCGTCGCTGCGGCGCGAGCCCCGGAAGCGGCCCCGCAGCCGGCCGCGGCGGTCGAGCAGGGCGTTGGCCTCGTCGCGCAGCCGCCGCAAGGGGCGGGCGATGGTGCCGGCGAGGAGCAGCGAGAGCACGGCCGCGACACCCACCGATCCCAGGAAGACCTTGAAGACGTCCAGCCGGACCTCGTCCAACTCGCGCAGGATGCGCACGGTGGACTGCGAGACCAGGACGGCTCCCATCACCTCGCCGCCGCTGCGGATGGGGATCGCGCTGTGCAGGGTCACGGAGGGCCGCCACCGCTCGCCGCCCGTGGGACCGATGGTCGCGCCGTAACGGCCGGCGAGGGCGTCCCGGACGACTTTCTCGGGATAGGGATGGGCGGGCGGCGGTGTCCTCCGGGCCGGGCCGGGGTCTCTCAGGTCGCGATAGGCGCGGTAGATCCCGGCCGCGACCCGGTACAGGAAGTTGTCGCGGGCCCGGCCTCCCGGCAATTTCGAAGCGGCGGGGGAGTCGTCGCCCCGCTTCGGCCCCAGGCGGCTGGAGTCGGCGAGGAGCCCGCCGTTGCCGCCGAAGATGCGCAGCCGGGCCTCGGTCCGCTGTTCCAGGCGGCGGATCAGGTCCTGGGCACGGGCGCCGTCCAGCGGTCCCTGACTCCCGAGCGCCGCCGCCAGCAGCCGCCCCTGCTGGACCATCGAGCGCTCCTGGTCGTTCAGGAGCTGGTCCTCGAAGATGTCGAGGTAGAGGAAGCCGGCGACCGGCACCAGCACCAGCAGGACGTTGAAGAGGAGGAGCCGGACCGAGATCCTGGAGAGGAACGGCACGCGTCACTCCGGCCGGAAGCGGTAGCCGAGACCGTAGACCGTCTCGATGGCGTCGAAGGACGGGTCCGCCTCGCAGAGCTTCTTGCGCAGCCGCTTGACGTGGCTGTCGATGGTGCGGTCGCTGGCGTAGGCGTCGTTGGGGTAGCCCTCCTCCAGGAGCTGGGCGCGGCTCTTGACGTGCCCGGGGTGGCGGGCGAGGGCGTGGAGCAGGGTGAACTCGGTGACGGTCAGGGGGACGGGCGCGCCGTTCCAGTGGGCCTGGTAGCGGCGGAGGTCGAGCCGCAGGCGGCCGGCCTCGTGCACGCGCTCGTCGGCGCCCGCGGGCTCGCTCCGGTGGGCGGCGCGGCGGAGCAGCACCTTGACCCGGGCCGCCAGCTCGCGCATCGAGAACGGCTTGCAGAGATAGTCGTCCGCCCCCAGCTCCAGGCCCAGGACGCGATCGAACTCGTCGTCCTTGGAGGTCAGGAAGAGGATGGGCAGCCGCTCGGAGAGGGCGCGCAGCCGGCGGCACAGCTCCAGGCCGTCCATGCGGGGCATCAGGATGTCGAGGACGGCGAGGTCGGGGAGGCCCCGCTCGAACGCCCGCCAGGCCTCCAGGCCGTCGGCGAAGGTCTCGACGCGGTGTCCGTCGCGGCGGAGCGCGAAGGCCACGGTCTCCCGCAGGTTCTCCTCGTCGTCCACCAGGGCGATCCATCCGCCGGGCGCGGGGGAAGTCATGCCGACAATGTAACGCAGATCCCCGGAGGACGGCCGGTCGCCACAATTCCGCCACAATCCTGCGGGATGTCTCCCCGAGCGCGCCGTACGGAGGGCGCGGCGGGGCGATGGAATCTCTCCATAAAACCCAAGGAGGGATACCGCCCATGTTCGACCCCGTCCAGCCCGAGAAGCGCCGTCTCCGCGATTCCACCCTTTTCAAGCTGCTCGCGGTGGGCTTCCTCGCCCTGCTCCTGCTCATCCCGCTGGGGATGGTCAGCTCGCTGATCTCCGAGCGGCAGGCCCGCCGCAACCAGGTCGCCGAGGAGGTGGCGGCCTCGTGGGGGAGCAGTCAGGTGCTGGGAGGACCCGCGCTGATCGTCCCCTATCTCGTCCACGGCAAGGACGACAAAGGCAAGGACGTCACCTGGACCTCCTACGCCCATTTCCTCCCCGAGACCCTGGAGATCGACGGCCGGATCGCACCCGAGCGGCGCAACCGCGGCATCTTCGAGGTGGCGGTCTACCGGGCCGACCTGAGCTGGAAGGGCACGTTCCTCCGCCCCGACTTCTCCAACTGGCGGATCGCTCCCGAGGACATCGTCTGGGAGGACGCCTGGCTCTCGGTGGGCATCCCGGACCTGCGGGGAATCCGCTCCGGCGTGGCGCTGACCTGGGGCGGCCGCTCGTTCCAGTTCGAGCCGGGAGCGGGCGGCGGCGGGCTCTGGGATTCCGGGCTGAGCGTCCGCATGCCCGATCTGGAGACGGCGGAGAAGGGGACCGTCTACGCGTTCGCCTTCGATCTCGGGCTCAACGGCAGCCAGGAGCTGGAGCTCCTGCCCCTGGGCAAGCAGACCCGGGTGTCGGTGAAGTCCCCCTGGCCGTCCCCCAGCTTCGCCGGCGCGTTCCTCCCCGACTCCCGCCGGGTCACGGGCACGGGCTTCGACGCGACCTGGAACGTCTCGTGGCTCGGCCGCGGCTATCCGCAGCAGTGGCGGAGCGACGACGTGAAGAGCGAGAACGTCTTCGCCTCGGCGTTCGGCGTCGAGCTGTTCCTGCCGGTGGACTCCTACCAGAAGACGGAGCGGTCGGTGAAGTACGGCGTCCTCTTCCTGCTGCTGACGTTCCTGACCTTCTTCCTGTACGAGGTCTTCAACCCGTTCTCGCTCCATCCCATCCAGTACCTGCTGGTGGGCTCGGCGATCTGCCTGTTCTACCTGCTCCTGCTGTCCCTCTCGGAGCACCTCTCCTTCAGCCTCGCCTATGGCGTCGCCGCGGCGGCCACGGTCCTGCTGATCGGCGGCTACTCTGCGACCATCCTGCGCGGCGCCCTGCGGGCCCTGCTGATGACGGTCGTGCTGGGCGGTCTCTACGGCTACCTCTACGTCCTCCTGCAGCTCGAGGACTACGCCCTGCTGCTGGGCTCGGTCGGCCTGTTCGTGATCCTGGCCCTGGTCATGTATCTGACCCGGAAAGTCGACTGGTCGGCGGCGCGGCCGGGGAAAGCCGTTCCGGTTCCAAGTCCGTAACATAGAGGTGAGGATTCGGGCGGGTTCCAGACGTTGTCACGCTATGGTGACCCGCCCGCACTAGACAAAGTGAGAGAAAGATACTAACCTAGTCACAAATGAGCGCCAGGACCATGACCACCGCAATCACCCCATCGCCCCACCGGGTGTATTGCACCTGTCGCAAGCGGGTGTGAACGGCTGAGGCCGATCGCACCCGCTCCTCCGAAGTAACGCCCCTTAGAACGAAACATCTGGAACGCATCCCGCGCCGCTGAGGCGGACGCTGGAGGTGCATCTTGCCGGCTCGGCCCGCCCGAGCTTGTCGCTGGAGGATTTGCATGTCGCCGAGTGAAACCCAGGCCGCCGAGATCAACTGGGACCTGGTCCGCAAGCGCAACTTCGTGGAGCGCCTCAAGGCCGAAAAAGGCGGCCTGGACGTGATCCGCGACCTGCCGGCCATGATCGAGGCAGGCTATGAAGAGGTGCCCGAAGAGGACTTCGTGCGCATGCAGTGGTACGGCCTGTACCACGACAAGCCGAAGGTCGGGTACTTCATGCTGCGGGTGAAGATGCCGGGCGGCGTGCTCACCCCCGCGAAGCTGCGCGTCATGGGCGAGCTGTCCCGGAAGTACGGCCGCGGCTATGGCGAGCTGACGACCCGGCAGAACATCCAGCTCCACTGGATCGAGCTGGCGAAGCTGCCCGAGGTCATGAGCATCCTCGACGCGGCGGGCATGACCACGGTCGGCGCCTGCGGCGACAACGTGCGCACCATCACCGGCTGCCCGGTGGCGGGGATCGACGGCGCGGAGCTGTTCGAGGTCCAGCCCCTGATCGACGAGGCCACGGACTTCTTCATCCGCAACCGCGAGTACTCGGACCTGCCGCGCAAGCACAAGATCACCATCTCGGCCTGCCCGCACCAGTGCAACGCGCCGGAGATCCACTGCATCGCCCTGCTCGGCGTGGTGCGCGACGGCCGGCCAGGGTTCGCGGTGAAGGTGGGCGGCGGCCTGTCGACCTGGCCGCGGCTGGCCGACGACCTCGGCGTCTGGGTGCCGGCGGAGGAGGCCATCCCGGTGCTCCAGGCCATCCTCGACGTCTGGCGGACCGACCTCAAGTACCGCATGTCGCGCGCCAAGGCCCGCCTCAAGTTCATGGTGAACGACATCGGCCCCGAGACCCTCCGCGCCCGCGTGGAGGAGCGCCTGGGCCGCAAGCTGGCGGACGGCGCCGCGCCCACGGCCCCGGAAAATGAGAAGGAGCACATGGGCGTCCATCCCCAGAAGCAGGACGGCCTGTTCTACGCCGGCTTCCCCGTCTACATGGGGCTGATGAACGGCGAGACCATGCTGCGCCTGGCGGACATCGTCGAGTCCTACGGCGGCGGCGTCCGCCTGACCCGGCGGCAGAACTTCATCGTCAGCGACATCCCGGCCGGCAAGCTGGACGAGGTCGTCGCGAAGGTCGAGGCGCTGGGCTTCCCCCGCGAGGGCATGGGCCTGCGCGGAGCGAGCATCGCCTGCACGGGCGATCCCTTCTGCAACTACACGGTGGCCGAGACCAAGACGCGGCTGCAGCAGATCGTCTCGCATCTGGAGACGACCTTCGGCCAGGCGGCCGCGGGGCTGCGCGTCAACCTGGACGGCTGCCCGCACTCCTGCGCCCACCACTGGATCGGCGACATCGGCCTGCAAGGGACCACGCTCCGCGAGCGCGGCCCGGCCGGCGAGCGCATCCAGGGCTATGACCTCTTCCTCCGTGGCGGTCTGGGACGGGACGCGGCCATCGGCCGGCCCATCCTGAAGCGGGTGCCGGGCACGGAGGTCCATTTCGTCGTCGAGCGTCTGTTCCGCGCCTATCTCGAAGGCCGGCAGGACGGAGAACGAATCCAGCAGTTCTTCACCCGTCACAGCGACGAGGACCTGCTGGCGATCGGTCAGGGCGAGGCCCTGGCCGTGCAAGCCTGAGGAGAACGTGATGTTGGAAAGAGCGACCGCGATCCGTATCGACCAGCGTGACCTGTTGGACGAGTTCGACGCCGGGCAACTGGCCGTCGAGCTCGACGACGCCACTCCGCAGGAGGTCATCGCCTACGCCCTCGAGCGTTGGGGATCCCAGGTCGCCATTTGTACCAGCTTCCAGGCGGAAGGCATGGCCATCTTCGACATGGCCTGGCGGATCGATCCCAACGTGCGGATCTTCACCGTCGACACCGGCCGTTTCCACCAGGAGACGTACGACGTCATGGAGACGGTCCGGCAGCGCTACGGCGTCGAGGTGGAGGTCTACTTCCCGGACGCCCGGCAGATCGAGAACATGGTGCGGCGCCACGGCCCGAACCTCTTCCAGAAGAGCGTCGAGGCGCGCCTGATGTGCTGCAACGTGCGCAAGGTCGAGCCCATCCGCGGCGTGCTGGAGAGCCTCGACGCCTGGATCACCGGCCTGCGCCGCGACCAGTGGGCGAGCCGCGCCAACATCCGCAAGATCGAGATCGATCACGACCACGGCGGTCTGGCCAAGATCAATCCGCTGGCCGACTGGACGCTGGAAGAGGTCAAGGAGTACAACCAGGCCCACGACGTCCCCGAGCACCCGCTCTACGCCAAGGGCTTCACGAGCATCGGCTGCGCTCCCTGCACGCGGGCCACGGCGGCGGGGGAAGACCCCAGAGCCGGACGCTGGTGGTGGGAGAAGAACGCGCCCAAGGAGTGCGGCATCCACTGCCCGATCGAGACCGGCGCCTTCGAGCACGAGCTGGAGTCGCTGGTGCAGCTCAAGCCGGGACCGCGGAGGGCTCACGTGTGAACGCCGCGACCCTGCTTCCGAACGCCGTCGCCGTCGACGCCGCCCAGCGGGAGATCCTGCTGGAGGAGCTGGCGACGCTGGTGGTCTCCATCCGCGACTCGGCCGCCCGCGCCTCCTACGAGGAGCTGGCGGCGGCCGTGGACGCGGGCGAGGTGGAGGAAAGTCTGCTCGGCCGGCTCGAAGCTTTCCTGGAAATGGCGCTCCAGACGGGGCGCGTCCGGAAGTTCCACGGCGCCGAGGCCGAGCAGTCCCTGCTCCGCCTGTTCCACAAGACGCCCCGGGGCGCCGCGGCCCGGCGCGCCACCGAGGCCGTCAACCAGGCTCTCGCGAGCCTTCAGGGGCAGACGCTCGAAGGCGCGCTCTTCACCGTGCAGGGCCCGGGCGTCTATCGCTTAGGGATCAAGACCGACCGTTGCAGCCTCACCCTCGAGATCGACCGCCACGGCGTGACGGTCGAGAGCCTGGAGGTCTGATCCATGTCGCACTATCCCGTGTATCTGGATCTGCGGAACCGCGCCTGCTTCGTCATCGGCGGCTGCGGCATGGCGGAGGAGAAGGTCCGGGGCCTGCTGGAATCCAAGGCCCGCGTGACCGTCATCTCCGCGGACCTCAACGAAGAGCTCAACCGCATGGCGGCCGAGGGGCGGATCGACTGGATCTCCCGCCGCTTCCGCCGCGGGGACCTGCGGAACGCCTGCCTGGTGATCGTGGTGGGGCAGCCGCCGGCGGTCACCGACGCCGTCTGGGAGGAAACCCGGGGGCGCAACGTCCTGGTCAACACTCTGGACGACGTCCCGCACTGCGATTTCATCGCGCCGTCCATCGTGCGGCGCGGGGATCTCACCGTCGCGATCTCCACCGGCGGCAAGGCGCCCGTGATGGCGGTGCGCCTGCGCCAGCGGCTGGAGCGGGAGCTGGGGGAGGAGCACGCGAAGTTCCTGGAGCTGGCCGGCAAGGTGCGCAAGCCGCTGGCGCAGCTCTGGCCCGACTTCGCCACCCGCAAGGAGCTCTGGTACCGGCTGATCGATTCGGACGTCATCCACCTGCTGCGCCGCGGCGACGAGGCTACGGCCCTCAACCGCTTCGAGGAGATCCTCGGCGTGCGGCCGGAGGCCGCGACGTGAGGGGGATCGTCTATCTGGTCGGAGCGGGGCCGGGGGACCCGCGGCTCATCACCGTCCTGGGCCTCGACCGTCTGCGCCAGGCGGACGTCGTGGTCTTTGACCGCCTGGTCTCCCCGGCCCTCGTCTCCGAAGCCCCGGCGCGGGCCGAGCGGATCTTCGTGGGCAAGGAGCCCGGCGCCCACTCCTGCCGGCAGGAGGACATCAACGGCATCCTCATCCGCCACGCCCAGGAGGGCAAGGTGGTGGTGCGGCTGAAGGGGGGAGATCCCTTCGTCTTCGGCCGCGGCTCGGAGGAGGCGCTGGCCTGCGCCGAGGCCGGGGTGCCATGGGAGGTGGTCCCCGGCGTGACCAGCGCCATCTCGGTGCCGGCTCGTATGGGCATCCCGGTGACGCACCGGGAGCGCGCGTGCAGCTTCGCGGTGGTCACCGGCCACTGCGCGGAGGGGGACCGTCAGGACTGGTCGGCCCTGTCGCGCATCGAGACGCTGGTGATCCTCATGGGGCTCTCCCGCCTGCCGGAGATCGCGGCGCAGCTCCTCTTCTACGGCCGCGATCCGGAGACGCCGGCCGCCGCCATCGCCCAGGGGACGCTGCCGGAAGAGCGGATCGTCACCGGCACGCTGGCGACGATCGTCGCGGACGTGGCCCGGGCCGGGCTGCGCGCGCCGGCCACGATCGTCATCGGCGAGGTGGTGCGGGTGCGGGAGGAGCTGCTGGGATCACCGCTGGACGATTTTCTTCAACCACAGCTCGAACATCGTCCGGACGTCCTCGGCCTCCTCGGGTGAGATCTTCCGGCGGATCCGGAGCTCGACCGCGTTGCCGTCCAGCAGCGGGAAGACGACCGGATCCACCTCGATCGCCGCCTGGGGAAGCGGGGGCTCCTGCCTCTGGGGTTTCGGAGCTTCGATCCCCGCATACTCCAGGGTTTCCTTCAGCTCCGCGATGAACTCGTCCACCGACCTCTCGTTGAAGCCCTCGTCCGCCACCAGATAGAGGCGGAGGGTGGCGTCGGACGGGAGCACGCCTTTGTAGCGTTCCCAGATCCTGGCATGAAGAGCGGGGGAGAGGGCCGCCTGCCGTAGCAACTGCTCCCGCTCCGGCGACTCCTCGCGCTCGTCCAGGAGGATGCGCACCGCCCGCTCCGTCAGCCGGACCTTCCCCTCTCCCACCATCTCCAGCAGACCGAACGCCCGCAGCGCGGCCAGGGTCTGATTCCCGCCGCTGCTCCGGGGCGAGTACCCCCAGTGCCGCACCGCCACCTCCGGCTCCGTCTCGTGGCGGTGCTCCCGGTCGAAGAACGCCCGCGCCCGCTCCAGGGCCTCCGGCAGGCTGATGAAGGGGAAGGAGGGGCTGCGGATCTTCCTGGACATGTCTTCATGGTAGGAGACAAGGAAGACAGGGGCAAGACAATGCAGACAATTTGGAGGTAGAGGGGCTTGGAAAAACTGCGGAAAAGTTCGGGAGAGCAGTTTTTGGAGACAAGGAGGAGGTAGGAGATGGTGGATATTGCGCAGTCTGTCTTTTGTTGTCACCGAGACAGATCGGCGGAGGCGGTAGAGACGCCCCTGCCCGTTTCAGAACGCCGCCCGCAGGCCTTCGACGTCGGGGCGTCTCTTCGGAGGCAACGCCGCTGGTTGATGCGTACGCCTTACAAGGGCACACCAACGCCTTCGCCAGACGTCACGTCAAACAGGTGATGAAGAGCGAGAAACGGAGGTATGCCCCCGGAGGTCGTTGCCCTTCGGGGCGGCGTTGCCCCTTCGGAGACGCCCCGACGTGGGTGGTCTGCGGAAGGCGTTCTGAAACGGGCAGGGGCGTCTCTACCGCCTTCGATGAAGGGCGTGGCCTAGGGACACTCGAACGCCGACGAATCCGTCACCGCCGGCGAGCGCCGGCCCAGCGGATTCTCATACCGCACCTTCTCGCCCGTCCGCGTGTCGGTTACCGTCAGGGTGTACGCCACGTCGGTGGTGGCGGCGGAGTAGACCCAGTGGTGGCCGTTGAGGGCGCAGCCGTCCAGCACCTTCACCTGCAGCTCCCAGTTGTCCTTGTGGAAGAACCAGAACAGCCCTGAGCCGTCGGAGGCGGGGGCGGCGGCCTTGCCGGTGCCGGTGTTGCCGTCGTGGTCCCGCCAAGTCACCTCGGCCCGGAAGCGGCCCTGCTGGAGGGGGAGGACGGCGGTGTCCGGCCCGTGGTGGCAGGTGCCCTGGCCGGAGTCGGCAAAGAGGCCCAGTACGGGCAGGAACTCCCAGTCGTAGCCGTCCACCCGGAGCCGGAGCTTCAGCACGCCCCAGTCGCGGTCGTTCCGGGCTTCGCTGTTGGGACGGACGATGCCGAAGGGGCGCAGCGCCTGGCCCCCTGTGCCGACCACGAACTGGCGGATACCGTGCTCCGGATCGGCGTGGCCCGAGGGATTCTGCGGGGCGAAGCGCTCGTAGTCGTGATCGTGACCGACCAGGACGACGTCCGCTCCCGCGCGGTGGAGGACCTGCCAGAAGGCGTCGTAGGCTCCGGCGTCCCCGTGCTGGCCCGAGGAGAAGCGCGGGTGGTGCCAGTAGGCGAGGGTGCAGGCTCTGGGATGGTCCGCGAGGTCCTTCTCCAGCCAGCGGAACTGGAGCGAGCCCGGACCGCAGCCGCCGATGTCTCCGCAGTTGGAGTTGAGGACGACCACGTGCCAGGTCCCCAGGTCGTAGCTGTAGTACCCCTGGCCGCGCTCCCCGGCCGCGGCGCCGAAGTAGTCGAAGTACCCGGCGGCTCCTGGGGTTGCGTACTCGTGATTGCCGGCCGCCGGACGCAGGAGCGGACCCAGACGTCCCCAAGTCGGATGGAAGGAGGCGCGGTATTTCCAGAGCGCGCCGTCGCCGTACTGGTTGTCCCCCAGGAGGAGCACGGCGTCCCAGCCGCCCCCCGTCAGCAGGTTCGAGGTGGCTCGCTGGCGGCAACCGGCGGCGGTCCCGTTCCCGTCGTTGTAGTTGGCGTCCCCCGGATCGCAGGCGATGTCGCCCGCGGCGGCGATTACGGGATCGGCGGCCCGGGCGGCGGGGGCGCAGAGCAGCGGCAGGAGGACGAAGAGAGCTTTTCGAAGCTTCACGATTTTCAGGATTGTACTCCTGGTGGCTCGCCCACGTACGCCGCCCGGGGCCGGATCAGCCGTTCCGATCCGTACTCCTCGATGGCGTGGCCGATCCAGCCGATGGTGCGGCCCAGGGCGAACATCGCCAGCGGCGTGCGTTCCGGCAGATCCAGGGCGCGGGCCAGCGCCACCAGCCCGAAATCGACCGTGGGGTGATCCCGCAGCAGGTGCCGGCCGGCTTCGGCCAGGGCCTGGGCGAGCTCGACGGCCTCCGATCCCGGCACGAGGCGGGCCGCCAGGTCCAGCAGCTCCGCGCCCCGGGGATCTCCCTCAGGATAGAGCGGCTGGCCGAAGCCGGGGATCGTCTCGCCCCGCCGCAGACGATTCGCCAGGGTCCGCCGCGCCTCCGCGGCCGAGCCCGCCTCCCGAAATAGCGCCTCCATCCGTTCGGTATGACCGCCGTGCCGCACGCCCTTCAGGGCTGCAAGACCTGCAGAGACCACATCGTAGGGATTGGACGCTGCCGAGGCCACGCAGCGGGCCGTAAAGGCAGAGACGTTCAGTTCGTGGTCCGCGCACAGGATCATGGCGGCGCTGATGAGCACGGCGGCCTCAGGACGTCCCGGCGCCCAGCTCTCCTGGAGAGTGGACGCGATGGAACCGGAGGCGGGCCGGCCTACGACGATCCCGGTTAGGAAGCGTAGGATGCGAGCCCCCGTGACCGCCACCGCCGCCGGCCGGAGATCCCAGGCCGCCAGGTCCGCCGCCCCCGCCAGTGGCAGGGCCGCCTGGCAGCACTCGACGGGGAGCAGGCCCTCCGGTAAGGCTGGTGGAAGCGGTGGTTCTTCCTGAAACAGCCGCTCGCCATCGGCAGGATCGCCTGTCCAGATCAGCGCAGCCACCTCCTCGACAGTCCACGACCGCGACAGCTCGATCACGTCCCGCCCCCGGTAGTACAGCCTGCCGTCCCGCACTAGGGTGATGGCTGACTCCAGCACCGGTGCCCCCCAATTAAGGGCCTTGGGAGCGGCCCGCTCCGGTTCTTTCCGCAGTTCCTTCTTCTCCTTCAGGCGGACGACGTCCTCGCGAGGATAGCGGCGAGCCCGGGGATCGCCCGGCACGGACTCCGAACGCAACATCCCTCGGCTGGCATAGGCGTAGAGAGTCGCCAGGGAGATCCCCAGATCTGCGGCGGCCTCCTGCGCGGTGAGAAAGCGCTCCTCCGTCATACTTCAAAGTTCCCATACATTGATTGGAGAATCAAGATTGACAACCTGTGCGGCCGAGAGGAGTATGAGGTTGGAAGGAGATCCGAGATGAACACGGACATGAAACAGGGATTGGAAGGGGTCGTGGCCGCCGCGACCCGTTTGAGCGGCGTCGACGGCGCCGCAGGCGAGCTGATCCTTGCCGGATACCCGGTGGAGGAAATCGCTCCCCAGGCCACTTTCGAAGAGATGGCTTTCCTGCTCTGGAACGGCGCGCTGCCGGACGCCGGGGAGCTGGAAGATCTGAAGCGGCGCTTGGCTGACCGGCGGGCGCTGCCGGAAGAGATCGTGGACCTGCTGCGGGCGGCGGCCCGCCGGCGCGTGCCCGTCATGGACGCCCTGCGCATGGGAGCCGGAGCCCTGCCGGGGAAAAACCTGCAAGAAGACGCCGTCACGCTGGTCGTGGCGTTCCCATCGATCGTCGCCGCCTACTGGCGCCTGCTCCAGGGCCAGGAGCCGGTGGCACCCCGCAAGGATCTCGGCCACGCCGCGAGCTATCTCTATCAGTTGTCGGGCGAGGAGCCGGCACCAGAGCGGGTCCGGGGACTTGAGACCTACCTCAACACCGTGTCGGACCACGGCCTCAACGCCTCGACCTTCACCGCCCGGGTGATCGTCTCCACGCAGTCCGACCTGATCTCGGCCATCACCGGCGCGGTCGGCGCCCTCAAAGGTCCTCTCCACGGCGGCGCCCCGGGGCCTGCCCTCGACATGGTCTTCGAGATCGGAACGCCCGAGCGGGCCGAGGCGGTCCTGCGCGAAAAGCTGGAGCGCGGCGAGCGGCTGATGGGCTTCGGACATCGCGTCTACCGCGTCCGCGATCCCCGGGCCGACGTGCTGGCCGCCGCCTCAGAGAGGTTCTACCGCAATGGCGGCGACGAGGCGCTCTACGAGTTGGCCCGGTCGGTCGAAGCGACCGCCCTGCGCCTGCTGCGCGAGCGCAAGCCGGACCGCCGGCTAGACACCAACGTGGAGTTCTACACCGCCCTGCTGCTGCACGGCCTGGAGCTGCCTGTCGAGCTGTTCACACCGACCTTCGCGATCGGCCGCGTGGCGGGCTGGACCGCTCACGCCCTGGAGCAACTCGCCCACGGCCGCCTAATCCGTCCGGAGTCGGCGTACGTGGGCGAGCGGGACCGGCGGTGGCGCGCCGTTGGAGAAAGGGAGCCGGTAAAAATCTGAGGAACTTTTATGCAGTTGAATACCGGGGTACAGCCATGATTCAAGCGAATGACATGTCCTTTGACTTTTCTCTTATTCTTACATCTATTGTGCTTGGTCTGGGAGTCACAAGCCTGCTTTCTAATTTTGCTTCTTGGATTGAAAATGTATCCCGGGTTAACTTCTATTGGCCACAGCTATTTTGGGCTTTGGCTATCTGTGTCGCTCTGGGGCAATTTTGGTTGGCGTCATGGCAAATGCAGGGAGAATTTAAATGGACTCCGCTCCCCTATGCGATCTATATCTTATACCCAGCCTTGCTATATATTATTAGCGAACTTATGTTTCCCAAGTTGGATTCTCCAAGAATAGTAAGTCTTAAGGATCATTATGAAGCCAACCGACAATGGATATTTGGTTTGGCGGCTATTTTGCCCTTGGATGTGTTCATCTACGAATGTTTGGTCTATCCTGAACAAGGTGTCATCAACGAGAAGAATATATGCCGTTTAGGTTGGTTAGTTATATTTGTGGTCTTATCTAGGGCGAAAAGTTATTATATCCATGTGACCAGCTCAGTTATTGTCCTACTTAGCTTGATCGTGTTCCTAATAGCGTTCCAAGTATCTTAACGTTACGGTCATTTAATTTAGGCCGTCCGCCAGGTGGCGGCGGGGGAGACCCTGATCCGCCCCGCCATCACCGAGCGCGTCCTCCGCGGCCTCGAAAACCTCCATCCCGAATTCGAGAGCCTCGACCTGCCCGATCCCCTGAGCCGCAAGGAGACCGAGGTCCTCCGCCTGATGGCCGGCGGCTACAGCAACCGGGAGATCGCGGAAGCCCTCGGCACCACGGAAGGCACCATCAAGAACCACGTCTCCAACGTCCTCTCCAAGATGGGCGTGCGGGACCGTACGCGAGCGGTCCTCAAGGCCCTGGAGAGGGGGTACATCTAGGATCTACGGCGCGCAGGGCTGCGCCACCGGGTCCCGCGGGTCGCTTCCCACGCGCCGGTCCAGCCACTCCAGGATCAGGTCGTACGTCGCCGGGGCCGAGAAGTGGAGGTTGAGGTTGTGCCCCGTGTCCGGGATGGCCACCACCTCCGGGCAGGCTTCCGGCGCGTAGAAGCCCGCCTCGGCGGCGACCGTGCCGGAGGCGGTGCAGCTCGGCTCGGGACAGACCAGCGTGTCGTACTCGCCCACCACGACGAGCACCGGGACGCGGATCGCCGCGGAGAAGGGCGCCCAGGTGGCCAGGTCGGTGAGCTCGCCCGTGGTGACGGTCTCCTTGGTCTGTTCGTCCAGCGCCAGCACCTGCGGGTCGAAGGCCCCGGCCCGGTAGAAGAACCGGCCGCCGCGCGTCCCGGGGGCGGTGGTCAGATAGCCGTCGGGAATGTCCTGCCCGGCGAAGCGCGGGTCCAGGCTGGCCGGAATCAAGGATGTCACGACGCTCGCGGCGTCCGCGCCGGGCGCGTGCATCGCCCCGGTCACGACCACGCCGTCCACGTCTCCGTACGCCCCCGCCTCGACCACCGCCGTGAACGAGCCCATCGAGTGGCCGACCAGAACCACCCGCTCGGCGCGCACGCGGCCGAAGGAGGGCACGACCAGGTTCCCGCCGCGCAGCGCCTGCACGATCTGATGGACTACGTACCCGTTGGACGTGAAGGTGACCGCCTCCGCCGGCGGCCGGTCGCTCAGGCCGATGCCGATGCGGTCGATGTTGAGCACCGCGTAACCCGCCGCGGTGGCGCGGCGCAGGTAGGAGTACGTCTCGGGCTGGTACGGCCAGTCCCAGTAGATGTGGCTGTAGGTCCCGCCATGGATGGCGATCTGGATCGTCTTGCGATGGACGCTTCCCTCGGCGCAGAGGAAGCCGGCCACGTCGTAGACCGTGGGGTCGGCCGGGGAGAGAGTAACGGGGAACGTCACCTGCTGGCAGCGGAACCCGTCGGCTTCGGCGAAGGCGGGCGCCGGCCCGACGGCGAAGAGGACCGCGGCGCAAAGCAAAGCCGCGGCTGGGTACAGCGAACGTCGATTGTCGCTCATGGGGTTCATGATACCCGAGCGCAGACCTCTAAAGACATGATCTGAACGCGTTCAAAACCCCTTGACAGGCCCTCGGGAGGGGGCTACGCTTTTGTTGAACGCGTTCAAAACGAGCGCGTTTCCTCTCGGAGGGACGTCATGGGTATCGATTTCCTGGTCGTCACCTACTTTCTCTACCTCGCCATCAGCATCGCCCTTACCGTGTGGGTCGCCCGCACGCTGTTCCGCAACGGCCGCGTGTTCCTGGTGGACGTCTTCCACGGCGACACCTCGCTGGCGGACTCGGTGAACCACCTCTTGGTGGTCGGCTTCTATCTGATCAACCTCGGATACGTGACCCTGGCCCTGAAGATGGGCTACGACGTCACCAGCGCCCGCGGCTCCATCGAGGCGCTTTCCCAGAAGGTCGGCTGGGTGCTGCTGGTCCTGGGCGGCATGCACTTCTTCAACCTCTACGTCTTCAGCCGCATCCGCCGGCGCTCCTACCTGGAGATGGCGCCGCCGCCCGTGGAGCCGGACGCGTGCATCGCGGTGGGCCGCTAACTGGACGGAGGGAGCCATGAATCCGAGGCAGCGTCTCCCATTCTCCTTCATGGTCAGCCCCCTGGTGGCCTTCCCGATCACGGCGGGCATCGTCGTTCTCGGGTCCTTTTGGCAGGGGTTTGTCCAAGAAACCGGCCTTGGATGCGCCATAAGAGTTAGCCTCGTGGCTGGTCTGGTCGCACTCTGTGCGGACTATCTGGTGACGCTGTTCGTCGGAATCCCTTTGTCCCTAGCTTTCCGGAAATTCGATCTTTTCCGGCCGCGGGTGATGAAGGTCACTGGAGGTCTATTGGGAGGGTTCCCGTTCCTCCTCAGCGTCCAGTCCGCTAGAAGAGAGGACTGGCCTGGCCTTGTGGTGCTTCTAGCCGCGGGCGTCCTGAGCGGGATGGCCACGGCCTGGCTGGTCTGGCGGATCTCTGCAGGCTCGCGATCCCTCCCGGCATCTCCCATAGACCAGAAAGAGAGGACTGCCATGCTGACCGTTCTCTACGACATCCGCTGCGCCCTCTGCCGCCGGGCCCGGGCCTGGCTGGACGAGCAAGCCAAGTACGTGCCCCTGGACTACCTGGCCGCCGGATCGCAGGAGGCCCGGCGGCGCTTCCCCGGTCTCGACCACGACAACACCCTGGTGGACCTGACGGTGGTCGGCATGAACGGCGAGGTCTACCACGGGGCCAAGGCGTGGATCATGTGCCTCTGGGCCCTGAAGAAATACCGGGGCACCGCCCTGCGTCTCGCCACCCCCGAGCTGATGCCCAGCGCCAGGCGGGTCATCGCCTGGGTCTCCAGAAACCGTTTCAGGATGTCCGAAGCATGGAAGACATAAAGACGATCGACGCCCCCGCGCCAGGGAAGACCAAGAGCCGCAAGGGCGAGCAGACCCGCGCCCAGATCCTCGACACCGCCCTCCGGCTGTTCCGGGAGCGCGGCTACGAGGACACCACCATGCGCGGCATCGCCGAGGAGGCCGGGGTGGCGGTGGGCAACGCCTACTACTACTTCCGCTCCAAGGAACACCTGATCCAGGCCTTCTACGAGCGGACCCATCAGGAGCACATGGAGGCGAGCCGCGAGCTGCTGGCCCGCGAGAAGAACCTCCGCGAGCGCCTGCTGGGGGTGATGCGGGCCAAGCTCGACACGATCATGCCCTATCACCAGTTCGCGGGCGTGCTGTTCAAGACCGCCGCCGATCCCAAGAGCCCCCTCAACCCGTTCAGCGACGACTCCGTGCCCGTGCGCCAGCAGTCCACCGAGCTGTTCGCCGAGGTCATCACGGGATCGGACACCCGCCTGAGCCCCGAGCTGACGGCCGAGCTGCCCAACCTGCTGTGGGTCTACCACATGGGGGTCGTCCTCTACTGGATCCACGACAACTCGCCCGGGTGCGCCAGGAGCTACCGCCTGATGGAGCGGTCGGTGAAGCTGGTCCTGCGGCTGGTCTCGGTGTTCCAGTTCCCGCTCCTGCGGCCGTTCACCAAGGAGCTGCTGGCCATGGTGGCGGATCTGCGGGGGGAGGGGGAGGCCCAACAGCCTGAAAGGACATAAAGGACACCAGGGACACCAGGGACACCAAGGACGGCAGAGTCGTTGTCCTTGAGGTCCTTGAGGTCCTTGGTGTCCCTGGTGTCCTTTAGGTCCTTCGAGCGCCAGCCTCGTACAATATCCCCGTGATCACCAAGACGTTCTTTCTGGCCACCGCTCTAGCCTTCCTGCAGACCACTCCGCCGGAGGCTCCCGCGCCTCCGGCGGTTAATCGCGCCGGCCTCCCCGTCCAGGTCCTCGACCGCAAGGGGGAGATCCCCAAGACCCTGACCGCCCAGGACTTCTCGGTCACCGAGGACGGCGTCTCCCGCCCGGTGGCGGGCGTCGCTCCGGTCTCCCAGCCGTGGCGGGTCGTCCTCTATGTGGACCGCATCCTCACCGGCTCCCGCACGATGCGGGCGGCGGCGGGCGTGCTCGCGGAGCGCTCCCGGGAGCTCGCCGCCCTCGGGACAGTGGAGATCGTCGTGGCCGAGCCCGAGCCGCGGGTGCTCCTCTCGCCGACTCGGGAGCCCCGGGCCATCGACGAGGTCCTCTCGCGCCTCTGGCTCTCCGGCGAGGGGCGGGACGACCTGTCCTCCCTGCGCCGTCGCTTCCTGGAGGAGCGCGCGGCGGCGGGGGAGGAGGGGCTCACCCCCGAGGAGATCGCCGAGGCCGTCGAGACCGAGACCCGACTCGTCCGCCGGCAGCAGGAAGGGCTGGCCGAGTTTCTCTCCTCCCGCAGCGGCGACGGACCCCAGCTCCTCCTCCTGGTGACCGACGGCTACGAGAGAGACCCGGCCGCCTTCTACGGCGTCAAGGCTGAAGGGGACGGCGTCCTGGAGCGCACCGCCCTGGAGACCGCCCAGACCGCCGCCACCCTGGGCTGGACCGTCCTGCCGCTGCCGGTCGGGAGCGCCAACCTCCCGGACCTGCGGATCCGGCCCGGCGGTCCGCGCGGCGCGCCCATCGGCGGCACCATCACCCTGGGCAGAAAGAAGAAGGACGAGAAGAAGCCCGAGCCGCCCCCGCCGCCCGTGGTCACGAAGGGTACGGAGCCGCTGGAATTCATGGCGGAGGCCAGCGGCGGCAGCCTGATCCTCCTGCCGCAGGACATCCCCGCCGCCCTCGCCGGCATCCGCTCCCGCCTGTGGCTGACCTACGAGACCCCGCGCGCGGAGGACGGCAAGCCCCACGCGGTGGAAGTCCGCGCCCTGCGGTCGGACGTCGCGTCGTCGCGGGCCCGCCGCTGGGAGGGCTCCGGCTTTCCCGAGACCATCAGCGCCGCCCGCGCCCGCCGGGTGCTGGACGGCGAGGAGGAGACCGGCAGCCTGGAGATCTCCGCCCGCATCCAGACCGAGGGCAACCTGGACCTGCGGATCGATTCGCCGGACGTCGAAGGTCCTCTGCGTCTGACCGTGGCGTCCGGACCGGACGGCGCCGCCACGCACTTCCTGCTGTCTCCCTCCGACCTGACCGGCGCCGAACCGGGCGCCTACCGCGTGCCGTACACCCCGCCGGCCGGCGCCGAATCCCTCGGCGTGCTGATCGAGACCCTGGACGACGGCGGCTGGGGCGGCGCGGTGGTGACCCTCGGTCCGGCCGAAGAGCCCGCCGTCTCCGTGGACCGTCCCTCGCTGCGGCTCGTGCTCCCGCCCGGCGCCGAGCTGACCGGCCGCATCCAGGTGCGGGTGGCGGGAGGCGGCGAGGGGATCGCCCGCGTCGACCTCCTGCTGGGGGGCCGCAAGGCCGCGAGCTGCCCGACCCTGCCGTGCGAAGCCGAGGTGGACCTCGGCCGCCGCGCCCGCCCGCAGCTCCTCGTGGGCGTCGCCTACGGCATCGACGGCCAGGAGCTGGCGCGCGACTCGATCCACGTCAACGATCCCGACGAGGCCTTCCAGGTCCGCATCGTCGAGCCCGCCTCGGGCAAGGGAGTGGGCGCCGTCGAGGTGGAGGCGGACGTCCGTACCCCCGCCGGCCGGCGCGTGGAAAAGGTCGAGTTCTTCTGGAACGACGAGCTGGCGGGCACGGCCTACGAGCCGCCGTACCGGGGCCGCGTGCGGGTGCCCCGCCAGCGTCCGGTGGGCTACCTGCGCGTCGCCGCCCGGCTGGACGACGGCTCCACCGCCGAGGACGCCCTGGCCCTCAACGCCTCGGCGCTGGGAGACCGCATCGACGTCCGGCTCGTCCAACTCGCCGTGGTGGTCACCGATCCCACGGGCAAGCCGGTGCCCGGGCTGCCCAAGGACGCCTTCCGCCTGCGCCAGGACGGCCGCGACCAGGAGATCTCCGCCTTCGAGAACGCCGGCGAGCTGCCGCTGACCCTCGCCCTGGCGATCGACTCCTCGGCCAGCATGTTCCTCAAGCTCCCGGACGTCCGCAACGCCGTCACCTCGCTGCTGGACACCCGCCTGACCGAGCGCGACCGCGCCATGCTGATCGACTTCGATTCCGAGCCGCGGATGGTCCAGCCCGTGACCCGCGAGCTGACGGCGGTCACCTCGTCCCTGCGCCTTCTCGAGGCCGACGGCAAGACCGCCCTCTGGGACGCCGTGGCCTTCTCGCTGAGCCAGCTCCGGAGCATCAACGGCCGCAAGGCCCTGGTGGTCTACTCGGACGGCATCGACGAGGGGAGCCGCGCCTCCTTCTCCTCCAGCCTCAACGCCGCCCGCGAGAGCCGCATCCCGATCTACCTGATCGTGGCCAACCCCCGCGCGGCGCGCAAGGAGGACGGCGGCTTCCTCTCCGAGCCCTCGGCCAACAAGTTCCAACGCCTGGCCGAAGCCGGGGGAGGGCAGGTCTACTTCATCGAAAGGGACCAGGATCTCTCCGGCGTCTACCAGCAGATCCTCTCCGAGCTGCGCAGCCAGTACACCCTCGGCTTCTATCCCGAGGACACCGCCGCCGGCCGGGGGAAGATCGAAGTCGACGTGGTGGGGAGGAAAGATCTGACGGCGCGGACCATGAGCGGGTTGCCGGGAGCGGCTTCCGGGGTTTCGAGGCAGTAGTGCGGGCCACCGGCGAGCTTTCCCTCTCCACGCTGATCAGCAACCTGCCGGGCTTCGCGTTCCGATGCCTCAACGACGACGTGTGGACCATGGTGTTCATCAGCGACGGCGTGCGCGAGGTGACCGGCCACGCGGCTGACGACTTCCTGGAGCGGCGGGTCACCTGGGAAAGCCTGGTGCATCCGGACGATCTCGACCGCGTGCGGGCGGACGCGGCCCACCACATCGAGGAGAGGTCCCCGATCCGGATCGCCTACCGGATCGTCGCCGCCGACGGCGAGACGCGATGGGTCTGGGACCGTTCCTCGCCGGTCTTCGCGGACACGGGCGAGATCGTGTTCTGGGAGGGCTTCGTCACCGACGTCACCGAGCAGAAGCGGACGGAGGAGGCGCTGCGCGAAGCCGACCGCCGCAAGGACGAGTTCCTGGCCATGCTCGCGCACGAGCTGCGCAACCCGCTCGCCCCGATCCGCAACGCCGCCCAGGCGCTCAAGCTGTCCGGCCCGGCGGACGACCGGCGGGAATGGGCGCTCGAGGTCATCGAGCGCCAGACGCAGCACCTGACGCGCCTGGTGGACGACCTGCTGGACGTCTCGCGCATCACGCGGGGCAAGGTGACGCTGGCGCACGAGCCGCTCGACCTGGCCACGGTCGTCCACCGCGCGGTGGAGGCGAGCCGCCCGCTGATCGACGCGCGCCGTCATCACCTGAGCGTCGTCCTGCCGCCGGAGCCGGTGCGGCTGGAAGGCGATCTCACCCGTCTCGTGCAGGTCGTGGGCAACCTGCTGAACAACGCGGCCAAGTACACCGATCCCGGCGGCCACATCGGGATCGAAGCGGCGCGGGAAGACGGCGAGGCCGTGATCCGCGTCCGCGACGACGGCATGGGCCTGCCCGCCGACCTGCTGCCGCGCGTCTTCGACCTCTTCACCCAGGCCGACCGTTCGCTCGACCGTTCGCAGGGCGGCCTGGGCATCGGCCTGACGCTGGTGCGGCAGCTCGTCGAGCTGCACGGCGGGCGCGTCGAAGCCAGGAGCGACGGTCCCGGCCACGGCAGCGAGTTCGCGGTGCGGCTCCCGGCGCTGGATGCCCCGGCCGTAGCCGGCGCGGGAACGGCGGCGGGGGAGCCCGTCCGTTCCGCCGCGCGGGGGATGAGGGTCCTGGTGGTGGAAGACAACCCGGATTCCGCGGAGATGATGAGCTTCCTGCTGCAGCTCCGCGGCCACGAGGTGCGGACGGCCCACGACGGTCACCAGGCCCTGGAAGAGGCGCGGATCTTCGAGCCGCAGGCGGTGCTCTGCGACATCGGCCTGCCGGGGATGAACGGCTACGAAGTCGCCGAGCGCCTGCGCCAGCACCCGGCCTTTGAACGCACACCGCTCATCGCCCTCACCGGCTACGGCCAGGAAGAAGCCCGCCGCCGCGCCCAGGAAGCCGGCTTCGATCACCACCTCGTCAAACCGGTCGAGCCGGATGCGCTGGAGGCGCTGCTGGACTCGCTGCGGCCGCTCGCGTAATTCTCTCGCAGGGCCCTCCGGGGACCGCCGCGGAAGCCGGAAAAACCTCCGCGGAGCTTCCGGAGCCGCCGCGGAGCTTGAAAAACCCCGCCGGACCGTTAAAAACCCCGCCGGACCGTTAAAAACGTCGCCGGAGCCTTAAAAACCGCGCCGGAAGCTAAAAAACTTTCCCGGAGCGTTAAAAACCGTGCCGGACGACTAAAAATCATTTTTTAGGCTTAAAAGCCGTTTTTAACGCTCCGCCGCGGCGCCGGAAGCTTAGCGACGGTTTTTTACGCTAAAAATCATCGTGGAGTCTATTGGGGGCGTCGCGGAGCTTGCGGAGCCGTCTTCCGGCTTCCGAACGAGTCTGAGATCTCCTCCGAACCGTGCCTTCAGACACATCCGTTGGTAGCCCCACGGTTTCAACCTGGGGCGGAGACGGCCGCGCCCGTTGCCGTCCCGCGATGCCGTTTCCGGCAGGATCGGCCTGGAGGACCTCACCCGCCCCAGGTTGAAACCGTGGGGCTACCTGCGATTGTCCCTGAAGGGACGGTTAATCATCCGGACCCGTCTCTTCAAAAGGTCCGGAGCCTGGATCGCTTTGTTCCTTGATTTCGGCGAGTAGCAAAGCGAGGTTCCGCTGCCCAAGCTGAGTAGTCGGGTGATCATCCCCCAAGCTCGCCTCCCAGATCTCCACCGCCCGTTTCATCAATGGCTCGGCTTCCGCCAAGCGATTCGTGGCCTTCAGCAACAGAGCCAGGTTGTTGAGGTCTCTGGCGACGTTAGGGTGTTGGTTACCGAAGGCCTGTTCGTCGATGTCGAGGGCGCGTCGCATCAAGGGCTCGGCTTCCGCCAAGCGGTTCGTGTCCTGAAGCAACGTAGCCAAGTTGTTGACGTCGATAGCGACGTTAGGGTGTTGGTTTCCGAAGGCTTGTTCGTTGATGTCGAGGGCGCGCCGCATCAAGGGCTCGGCTTCCGCCAAGCGGTTCGTGTCCTGAAGCAACGTAGCCAAGTTGTTGAGGTCTCTGGCGACGTTGGGGTGTTGGTTCCCGAAGGCCTGTTCGTCGATGTCGAGGGCACGCCGCATCAACGGCTCGGCTTCCGCCAAGCGGTTTGTGGCTGCCAACACCTGAGCCAGGTTGTTGAGGTTTACAGCACTTTCGTCGATATCGAGGGCGCGTCGCACCAAAGACTCGGCCTCTGTGTAAAGACTTTTTGCGTGCAGCAGAACCGCTAACTGTGACATAAGCCGAACTGTGGGATGGGCAATTTCTAATATATCAGCAAGCTGGACCACCTCCACGGCATGAGGACGAAGACGGTCCCACACCGGCCATGTGCGGACATCAGAGGCCTCAAAAGGTGCAAACCGGTTCACCACTCGCAGCGAACGCTCGACCCATTCCTTCCGACGCTCCGCCGGAATCCGGGTCCGCATCACCTGCTGGACCATACGATGGACCGTGAACATGTCTCCTTTGCGGTTAATCATTGAGTAGGTCGCCAACTCCGCAATCCCATCCTTGATCGACTCTTTCCCTGCTTTCCTCCGGGTCTCCTTGCAAAACATCTTGACGGCTTCCCGGACGAACTCTTCTCCCTTCTCGAACATCTCTTGAGCGATGGGCTCAGGCGCGAGAAAGGCCGCCAGGCGAAGGATCGCAGCCGCAGTGGGACTGAGGCGCTCGAAGGTCTTCTGCCAGGTAGCCGCGACCGAGGCGGGATATTGCATGATCGTGGCATCGTGCCAGACGAGGACCTTGTCGCGTTCAGCTCTCCAGGATTCCAGGTACCCAGCCAACGTCATCTGGTGATGGGCAATGTACGCTCCCGCTTGCTCCAAAGCCAGCGGCAGACCGCCAAGTTCCTCAGCCAGGGCTAGAGCCTGCGCTGGATCATCGTCGGTCGGGCTCCGATCCTCCTGTGTCCTATCGATAAGGAAACGCTGCGCTTCGTCAGGCGTCAGGGTCTCCAGAGGCTGCCTCTTGATCCCTGGAGGCCATTCCCGGACACGAGAGGTGATGAGGACGTGGCCCCTGGAAAGCAGAGGAAGGATCTTCGCGACCTCCTGAACCGCCTCCTTGCTGTCAACGTTGTCCAGGATCAGCAGCCAGCGGTCGTGATCCTGAAGCCAGCGGAGAACCGCCTCCAGAGCTTTCGCTTCCGCGCTGGCCTCGTATTCGGGCAAGGCGAGGAGTCCAGGACGCGCAAGGCTGGCGAGGCCCAGCCGCAACGCTTCGGGCGAATCGGCCACCACGAACAGCGCCAGGTCGTAGCGGTCTCCGGAGCGCCAGGCGTACTCGACGGCCAGCCGGGTCTTTCCAATCCCCCCAAGACCGTGGATCGTCTGCGCCTGGGTGATCGCCGTAGGATTCCCGGAGCTCTGGAGGCTGGCCTGGAGGCGCGCGATCTCTTCGTCGCGCCCTTTGAGGAGATCGCCGAGGGTGGAGAAGGGGAGATTGTGGAGGCGCGGGGCTTGGATCTTGATCCCGGACGGTGTTGAAAACGCCGCGCCAGCAGTTCCCTGGATCTCCCGCGCCAGCCGGTCGAGCTTGTCCACCGCCAGCCCTTCCCGGAGATCGCAGCAGGTCCGCTCGGCCAGGAGGGAGGGCAGATCCTCGGGTCCCATGCCACCTGGAAGCAGGACCGGAATTACGGGAATCCCGCGCTTCACTCCCTGGGTCTGACAGAGCTGTGCCTCCTGCGTCTGCCAATCCCCGAATCCGGACGGCCCGAGGAGGATGGCGGCGGCGTCCACCTTCTGGAGCGTCGCTTCGACCTTCGGCTGCCAGGTCCGGCCGTAGGGGAGGACCTCCTCATCCATCCAAACCCGCACCCCGCGCTTCTTCAGCGCGTCGCGGACCTGGCGGACGAGGTCCCGGTCTTTGCTGTTGTAGCTGAAGAAGACGTCGAAGGTCTCGTCGGACAGGACAGTGCCCTCCTGGAATGGGTGGCTGTAGTTTATCAGGGGCTGTGGTGAGAGGGCCGGCGGGACGCCGGCGGTCCCAGGGGGGCGGAAGTATTTCGTTCGGATACGAAGACCTCTGTGCGAGGCGGTAGAGACGCCCCTGCCCGTTTCAGAACGCCATCGGCAGGCCGCACACGTCGGGGCGTCTCGGGGCGGGAAGGCCGGTCCGTTGGGCCATCCCGTCGGCGGGGCGCAATCGGATCTCCCTTCCCCTCGTCCGACGGAGACGTGAATCCGCGGCGCCGTCTCCGTCCCGGAGACGGCCCGACGTGGGAGGCCTCCGGAGGGTGTTCTGAAACGGGCAGGGACCGTCTCTACCGCCTTCCCGGGAGGTCGTCTATGACCGCCCCCGCCCCCCGCAGACGCCAGGGCCGGCCTCCTGCTACATTTACGCGTTGTATCTTTCCTGACTTCCGGGACCGTAGAACCCGGATTCAGGGCCTGGAAGGCTTCTTGCGTTCGAAGGGCGCCCGATGACCGCTTCGTCCATGCAGCAGGGCAAGACAGCCGCCGACCACCTCCCCGGGGGCGGGGAGATGGGGGAGCGGATGCGCGCGTTCGACTGGTCGAAGACGCCGGTCGGCCCCATCGAGTCCTGGCCGCGGAGCCTGATCACCGCCGTCCGCGTCATGCTCCACTCGCGCTACCCCATGTTCATCTGGTGGGGGCGCGAGATGATCAACTTCTACAACGACGCCTACATACCCATCCTCGGCAAGCGCCATCCCGAGGCCCTCGGCCGGTCCGCCCCGGAGGTCTGGGGGGAGATCTGGGGCACGGTCGGGCCGCAGGCGGAGATCGTGCTCAACGAAGGCCGGTCGACGTGGAACGAAGAGGCGCTCCTGCTCATGGAGCGGCATGGCTACACCGAAGAGACCTATTTCACCTTCTCCTACAGCCCCGCGCCGGATGACGCCGGCGGCGTGGGCGGCGTCTTCTGCGTCTGCACGGAGGACACCCGGAGCGTCCTGGGCGAACGGCGCCTGCGGACGCTGCGCGATATGAGCGAACGCGGCCTGGAGGAGGCGAAAACCGTCGATCAGGTCTGCCACGCCGCTGCCAACGAGCTCGCCGGCAACCCGCACGATTTCCCCTTCGCGCTGATCTATCTGCTCGAGGAGGACGGCCAGCGCGTACGCCTCTGCGAGACGGTCAACTTCCCCGGTTTCAGCGGCGACGACGTCTGGGGCTTCCAGCGCGTCGTCGCGACGGGCCAGAGCCAGATCGTCGACAACCCGGACGAGCGGTTCGGACGGTGGCCCGCCGGTCCGTGGGCGGACGACCGGACCACGCGCGCGCTGGTGCTGCCTCTCGCCAAGGCCGTAGTCCAGGAGAAGCCCGCCGGCTTCCTGGTCGCCGGGATCAGCCCGCGCCTGAGTCTGGACAACGAATACCGCGGCTTCCTGGAGCTCGCGGCCGGCCAACTCGCCAACGCCATCGCCAACGCCCGCTCCTACGAGGAGGAACGCCGGCGCGCCGAAGCCCTGGCCGAGCTCGACCGCGCGAAGACGGCTTTCTTCTCCAACGTCTCGCACGAGTTCCGCACCCCCCTCACCCTGATGCTCGGCCCGCTCGAAGACACCCTGGCGGAGTCCGGGGAGCTGCCCGCCGCGGACCGCGAGCGGCTGGAGATGGCCCACCGCAACGCTCTGCGCCTGCTCAAGCTGGTCAACACGCTCCTGGATTTCTCGCGCCTCGAGGCCGGGCGCCTCCAGGCGGCGTACGAGCCGACCGACCTCGCCATGTTCACGGCGGGCCTCGCCAGCAGCTTCCGCTCGGCGGTCGAGCGCTCCGGGCTGCGGCTCGTGGTCGACTGCCCGCCGTTCGACGAGCCGGTCTACGTGGACCGCGAGATGTGGGAGAAGATCGTCCTCAACCTGCTCTCGAACGCCTTCAAGTTCACCTTCGAGGGGGAGATCGAGGTCCGCCTGCGGCGCGGAGGCGATTGCGTCACGCTGGCGGTGCGCGACACCGGGACGGGCATCCCCCCCGAGGAGCTGCCGCACCTGTTCGAGCGGTTCCACCGCGTCCGGGACGCGCGCGGCCGCACGTTCGAGGGGAGCGGCATCGGGCTCGCGCTGGTGCAGGAGCTGGCGAGGCTGCACGGCGGCGCGGTGGACGTCGAGAGCGAGGTGGACCAGGGGAGCCTGTTCATCGTCAGCATCCCCACCGGCAGGGACCATCTCCCCGCCGACCGTATCGGGGCGGCGCGCACGCTGGCGCCGACCGCCCTGCGGAGCGAGGTCTACATCGAAGAGGCGAAGCGCTGGACGGACGACGTCGAGGCGCAACCGGCTGAGACGCCCCAGGAGCGCCGCGGCCGCATCCTGCTCGCCGACGACAACGCCGACATGCGCGAGTACATGCGGCGGCTGCTCGGCTCGCAATACGAGCTCGAGGTCGTGTCCGACGGGCTCTCGGCCCTGCGGGCGGTCCGCGAGCGCGCGCCGGACCTGGTCCTGTCGGACGCGATGATGCCGGGGCTCGACGGTTTCGATCTGATCCGCGAGCTGCGGGCCGATCCCCGCACCGCCACGATCCCCGTGATCATGCTGTCGGCCCGCGCGGGCGGGGAGGCCCGGGTCGAGGGGCTGGACGCCGGCGCCGACGATTACCTGACCAAGCCGTTCGCCGCCCGCGAGCTGCTGGCCCGCATCGAGGCGTCGCTGAAGATGGCGGCGTTGCGGCGCCAGGCCGCCGAGCGCGACGCGCTGGCGGAGCAGACGCAGGAGCTCCTGATGGAGATCGGCGAGAAGATCCGTCTGGCCGACGACGCCGAAACCCTGCTGGGCGACGTGGCGCGGGTGGTCGGGCAGCGGCTCGGGCTGGCGCGCTGCGCCTTCGACGAGGTCGACGTCGCGGCCGGCGTCGCCAGGGTCCACAGCGACTACTTCGCCCCCGGTCTGGAGCCCGGTCCCCGCGAGTGGCCGATCGCGTCGTTCAGCCCGAAGGCCCTGGAAGAGGTCAGGGCCGGGCACACCGTCGTCGTCTCCGACGCCAAGACGGACGAGCGCACCGCCGCCCTCTTCGCGACCCAGTACGAGCCCTACGGCTACCTCTCCTACGCCGTCGTTCCCCTGACCCGCGAGGGGCGCTGGATCGCGTCGCTATGGGTGAACAAGGAGACGCCGTATCCGTGGACGCCGCGGGAGATCGGGCTGCTCGAAGCCGTGGCCGAGCGGACGTGGCTGGCGGTGGAGCGGCTGCGCAGCGAGGCGGCCCTGCGCGAGAGCGAGCGGGCGCTGCGCGAGGCCGACCGGCGCAAGGACGAGTTCCTGGCCATGCTCGCGCACGAGCTGCGCAACCCGCTCGCGCCCATCCGCAACGCCGCGCAGGTGCTCAAGCTGGTGGGCGCGGCGGAGGACGGCCGGCAACGGTGGGCGCGCGAGGTCATCGAGCGCCAGACGCAGCATCTCACGCGCCTGGTGGACGACCTGCTGGACGTCTCGCGCATCACCCGGGGCAAGGTCAACATCGCCCGCGAGCCGCTCGAGCTGGCGACGATCGTCCACCGCGCCGTCGAGGCCAGCCGTCCCCTGATCGACGCGCGCCAGCACCAATTGACCGTCGCGCTGGCGGAGGAGCCGGTGCGGCTGGAGGGCGATCTGACCCGCCTCGTGCAGGTCTTGGGCAACCTGCTGAACAACGCGGCGAAGTACACGGACGAAGGCGGACGGATTCATGTCGAAGCGGCGGCGGAGAACGGCGAGGCCGTGATCCGCGTGCGCGACAACGGGATGGGCCTGCACCCGGACCTGCTGCCGCACGTCTTCGATCTCTTCACCCAGGCGGACCGTTCGCTCGACCGTTCGCAGGGCGGCCTCGGAGTCGGCCTGACGCTCGTGCGCCGCCTCGTGGAGCTGCACGGCGGGCGGGTCGAAGCGTGGAGCGAAGGTCAGGGAAAGGGCAGCGAGCTCACCGTGCGTCTCCCCGTCGCGGCGCCCGGCGACGCGGCGGGAATCGTGGAGGCGGGGGAGCCGGCCCCGGCCGCCGCGCAAGGGCTGCGGATCCTGGTCGTGGAAGACAACGTGGATTCGGCGGAGATGATGAGCTTCCTGCTCGAGCTCCGCGGCCATCAGGTACGCACGGCCTACCACGGTCTGGAGGCTCTGGAGACGGCGCGCGACTTCAACCCCCAGGCCGTGCTGTGCGACATCGGCCTGCCGGGGATGAACGGCTACGAAGTGGCCGCCCGCCTGCGCGAGCAGCCGGATTTCCAGGAAACAACCCTCATCGCCCTGACCGGCTACGGCCAGGAAGACGCCCGCCGCCGCGCCCAGGAGGCGGGGTTCGATCATCATCTGGTGAAGCCGGTGGAGCCGGAGACGCTGGAGGCTCTTCTGGATTCACTCAGGGGTGGTGGTTGAGGCGGGGCGCCCTTGAACGGCCGGTCACATGGGTATGCCGCCTCAACCGGCAACGTCCGATATACACTCCCGCCCCATGTCCATTCCCCCCCTGGCTCTTCTCCTGGTCGTCGCCAGCAGCCTCGGCTGGGCGGGGTTCGACCTGTTGCGCAAGCTGCTGGTCAAGGAGATCCCGCCGGTGGCGCTGGTGTTCCTGCAGACGGCCGCCGGGACGCCTCTGTTCGCCGCCTGGATGGTGGCGAGCGGGGCGGCCCGGGTGGAGCCGGGCTACTGGGTTCCCGCCCTCGCCTCGGTGGGGCTGAACGTCGTCGCCAACCTCCTGTTCCTCGAAGGGATGCGGATCGCGCCGCTCTCGGTGACCGTGCCGCTGCTCTCGCTGACGCCGGTCTTCGCCACCCTGCTGGCGATCCCGCTGCTGGGGGAGCGGCCCTCGTTGCAGGCCACCGTCGGCATCCTGCTGGTGATCGCGGGCGCGCTCTGGCTCAACTGGCAGCCGCGCCAGACGGGGAGCCTGGAAGACCACAGGAGCAGGTTCAAGGGCGCCGTCATGATGGCCCTCACCGCGCTGTTCTGGTCGTTGACGATCCCTCTCGACAAGCTGGCGCTGGAGCGCGCGACGGCGCAGCTCCACGGAGTGACCCTCAACGCCGGAGTGGCGGTCTGCGTCTTCGTGGTGCTGGTGGCGCAGCGCCGCCTGGGGGATCTGGCGGCGTTGCGCAGGGTCCCCGGCCTCTTCGTGACGGGGATGGTCGTCAGCTTCCTGGCGCTGGCGTTGCAGCTCCTGGCCCTGCCCATGGTGTTCGTGGGCACGGTGGAGACCCTGAAGCGGGGGATCGGGAACTTCATGGCCCTGATCTCCGGCTGGATCTTCTTCCGCGAGCGGGTGACCGTCTACAAAGTCCTGGCTGTGGCGTTGATGGCGGTCGGGGTGGGGCTGATCCTGACTTGATTTTGGATTTTCGATTTTGGATTTTGGATTAGGATGGGGCCGGACGGACCCGGGAGGACGCGCGTTATGGGTGCTGCCAATCCAAAATCCAAAATCCAAAATCCAAAATTCGTCCTGCTGCTCCTGACCCTTGTCGCCCTCGCGTGTTCGGCTCCGGAGGCGGTCTCCCAAGGGAGAAAGCGTCTGTCCCTGGACAAGATCAAGCTGCCGCCCGGGTTCTCGATCTCCGTCTTCTCCGACCGCGTCCCCGGCGCCCGTTCCATGGCGCTGTCGCCCAAGGGCATCCTCTACGTGGGGACGCGCGGCAATGGGAGCGTCTACGCCCTGGTGGACGCCAACAAGGACGGCCGCGCCGAGACGGTCCACACCATCGCCTCGGGGCTGAACGTGCCCAACGGGGTCGCCTGGAAGGACGGCGCGCTGTACGTGGCGGAGGTCTCGCGCGTGCTGCGCTACGACGGCATCGACGACCGGCTGGCGAAGCCGCCGCAGCCCACGGTGGTGATCAGCACCTATCCGAAGGACACCCATCACGGGTGGAAGTTCATCCGCTTCGGCCCGGACGGCAAGCTGTACGTCCCGGTCGGCGCGCCGTGCAACATCTGCGAGAAGGACAACCCGATCTACTCGACCATCACCCGCATCTCGCCCCAGGGCGGCAAGCCCGAGATCGTGGCCAGCGGCGTGCGCAACACGGTGGGCTTCGACTGGCATCCGGGCACCGGCGAGCTGTGGTTCACCGAGAACGGCCGCGACTGGATGGGCGACGACGCGCCGCCGGACGAGCTGAACCGGGCCCCGAAGGCCGGCCTTCACTACGGCTTCCCCTACTGCCACGGCGGGAACGTTCCGGACAAGGAATTCGGCAAGAAGCGGCCGTGCTCGCAATTCACGCCGCCGGTGCAGAACCTGGCGCCCCACACGGCGGCGCTGGGGATGCGCTTCTACGAGGGGAAGATGTTCCCCGAGGAGTACCGCGGCCAGATCTTCATCGCCGAGCACGGCTCCTGGAACCGCTCCGAGCCCATCGGCTACCGCGTGACCCTGGTGCGTCTCCAGGGGGACCGCGCCGTCTCCTATGAGACGTTCGCGCAGGGATGGCTGACCGGGGGCTCCGCCTGGGGCCGGCCGGTCGACGTCGAGGTGCTGCCCGACGGCTCCATGCTGGTCTCCGACGACGGCGCGGACGCCATCTACCGCATCACCTACGCCGCGCCACGCCGGTGAGCCGCGATACTGAAGCTTTCTTCTCCCCTCTCCCGGTGAGGGAGGGAGGGAGGGGTCGGGAGAGGGGCCGGGGGTGAGGGTTCGGGGTCTTCGTCTCTGGCGCTGGTTCTTCCCGGAGCGCGTCGAGCTGCCCGAGGAGGTGAAGCGGGTGATCCGCGCGGTCCTGCCCACCCTGGACCTCGACCGGGTGATCTTCCACCACGGCGTGCCGCACCTGATCCGCCTCGTCGGCAGCCAGGCGATCACCATCCCCGACCTCTGGCTGCCGCGCCGCACGCGGGTCTACATCGATCCCCGCCATTGGGACACGGAGACGGTGGAGGGGATCGGCACCCTGGTCCACGAGGCCTATCACGCCCTCCAGATCCAGGAGTCCGGCTGGGGCTTTGGTCCCTTCCGTCCGTTTCTGGCGCTTTACTTCGCATGTGGCGCTTCGAACCGGTTCCAGTACAAGGGACATCCGATGGAAGAGGACGCCTACGAGGTGGCGGGCCGGCGGCGGAGCCGCTTCGAGTCCACTTTCGCCGCCGCCCTGCCGGCTCCCGAGGCGTTGGAGCGGGAATGCGAATGCCTGGCGGCGCCGTCCAGCGGGGTCCGGTTCTGGCGCAAGCTCGCCGCCAGCACGCCCCTGGTGAGACGGTTCGCCACGCCGGAGGCACGGGTGTGGGCCGTCGCCCTCCTGGGCTCTCCCCCGATCGCGCTCTGGCTGCTCGTGTGGATGGGGGCGGCCTCTCTGGTCTGGGTGGCACGGGTGCTGGTGGAAACCGGCGGAGCCCTCGTCGCGGGGCCGCTCCGGGCGCTGGAGAGCCTCCTGCGCTCGCTCGGCGTCGCGGATTCCGCGTCCCGCTCGTAGATCCATCCTGGCACTCATGTAACGGAAGCTATACTCGGTCGCCTATACCCTTGCACGGGCGGCATCCTCGGAGCCGCTCTCGCGCCAGACGATCTTTCTGGAACAAGGGAGGCGACGGCATGCTGCAGACCCTGGGAGATGTCATCCTGGAGAGGCGGGCAGGAGAGGTGAGTGGAGAGGCCCTGCGGCTGTTGATCGTGGATCATCACGATCTTTTCAGAGACTGCCTGGCCTCGGCGCTGGCGGAGGACCGCCGGTTCCGGGTCGTCGGCCGCGTCGCCCTGCGGGAAGAGGCGGTCGAGAGGCTGGCGCGGACCGGCGCGGACGTCCTGTTGGTCGGCCTGGACCGGAGCGACGGCGACGGCGGGTGGCTGCGGGAGCTCCTGGCCCGGCATCCGGAGGTCAAGGTGATGCTCCTGGGCCGCGACGAGCCCGAGGAGAAGGTGCTCGGTTTCCTGGAGGACGGGGCCAGCGGCTACCTGGTGCGCGACCAGTCCCTCTCGGAGCTGCGCTCGGCGCTGGAGGAAGTCGTCCGGGGCCACACCGCCTGCTCTCCCCGCATCGCCAATTTCCTGTTCTCCCGCCTGGCCCGCCTCGGCAGCGAGCGCCGCCGGCGCGAGCGGCTCGAGTTCCTGACGCTCACCCCCCGCGAGCTCGAGGTGCTGGGGCTGGTGGCCGAAGGCTTGAGCAACGGCGAGATCGCGGGCCAGCTCTTCCTGTCCGTCCACACGGTCAAGAACCACGTCCACAAGATCCTGGAGACGCTCGGAGTCCGCAGCCGCACGGCCGCGGTGCGCTACGCCATCGAGCGCGGCTGGCTGCGGGACCGGAGGCGGCGATGAATCCTTTTTGGTCCCCCCGGTTCATTGCCGGTTCCATCCCGCCGGTCTCTACTGGATCTCCATGCAAGCGGCGATCCGGGTGGTGGTCGTGAGCGAGGACCGGATGCTTCGCGAGGCCCTCGCGGCCTCCCTCGACGGACGGGAGGGCCTGAAGGTCGTCCCCGACGGGGGCGCTGGACAGGAGGAGCCCGACGTCATGCTGATCGATGGCGGGCCCGACAGCCGCGCGGGCCTCGTCCGCACCTGGGAGGCGCGGGAGCGGTGGCCCAACGCCCGGCTGGTCGTCTTCGGGCTGGAACGCGAAGACGACGTCGTCGACTTCGTGGAAGCGGGCGCCCAGGGCTATGTCCTCAGAGGCTCCTCGCCCGACAGCCTGCTGAAAGTGGTGCGGGAGGTCCAGGCCGGGCGCACCCTCTGCCCGGCCCGCGTGGTGTCCGCGGTGCTGGCGCGCATCCAGGCGCTCGCGAGCCTGCGGCCGCCCGCGCCGCCCGGCCTGGCCGAGCCTCTCACCACCCGCGAACGGGAGATCCTGGCCCTGCTGGCGCAAGGGCTGGGCAACAAGGAGATCGGCCGCCGTCTCCAGATCACCGTCCAGACCGTCAAGAACCACGTCCACAACATCCTGGAAAAGCTTCAGTCTCACCGCCGGCGCGAGGCCGTCCGCATCGCCTACGACCTCGGGCTGCTGGCTGAGCCCCTTGAAATCCCTGTGAATGATGGAGGATCGAGATGAGCACGAATACCGAGGAGATCCGGAGCCGCATCAAGCAGATCATCGCGAACGTCGCGGGTCTCAACGCCGGCCGCATCGGGGATGACGACACCCTGCGGGACGACCTGAAGCTGGATTCCCTGTCGATGCTGGAGATCGGGGTGGACGTGGATCTCGCCTTCAAGCTGGAGCTGCCGGACGAGAAGTACCGCGAGGTCGACAGCATCCCCGCCATGGTCCACCTGGTGCAGCGGCGTCTGGGCGAGCTGCAGGCGGTCCAGGCGTGAGGACGCGCATCGCGGTGACCGGCCTCGGGCTGGTCACCCCCATCGGCGCGGGCCGCCGGGAGGTCTGGGAAGGCCTCCTCGCCGGCCGCAGCGGATTCGCGCCGGTGGAATCGTTCGACACCCGGGCTTTCAGCGTCCACGTCGGCGCCGAGGTCCGGGGATTCCGGCCCGAGGGGTACGTCCGTACCCTCGATCCGGACGAGCTCGGCCGCGCCTCGCAGCTCGCCATCGCCGCCGCCCGCATGGCCCTGGACGACGCCGGGCTGGATCCCGGCGCGGTCACGCCGGAGCGGGCGGGGGTGGCGATGGGCACGACCTCCGGCGAGCCGCGGGAGGTGGAGCGCTTCGACGACCGCTACCTGGCCGGCGAGACGGACCGCGTGGGGCCGGAGTTCATCTCGCGCTACCCCTGCCACCTGATCGCCGCGCACGTGGCGCGGGAGCTGGGCTTCGCCGGTCCGAACACCATGATCCCCACCGCCTGCGCCGCCGGCAACTACGCCATCGCCCACGCCCTGGACGTGCTGTGGAGCGGCCGCGCCGAGGTCATGCTGGCCGGCGGCGCCGACGCTTTCTCGCGCATCACCTACACCGGCTTCCACCGCCTCGGCGCCATCGCGCCGGAGAGGTGCCAGCCGTTCGACCGCAACCGCAAGGGGATGATCCCCGGCGAGGGCGCGGCCGTGCTGGTGCTGGAGCCCGCCGAGCGGGCCCTGGCCCGCGGCGCCCGCGTCTACGCCGAGGTGGCCGGCTACGGCCTCTCCTGCGACGCCCACCACATGACCGCCGCCCACCCCGAAGGCGAAGGGGCGGCGCGGGCCATGGAGCGCGCGCTGGCCGACGCCGGCGTCGCTCCCGAGGACATCTCCTACATCAGCGCCCACGGCACCGGCACGCCGACCAACGACCGTCTGGAGACCCTGGCGGTCAAGCGCGTCTTCGGCGACGCCGCCCGCCGCACGCCCATGAGCTCGATCAAGTCGATGATCGGCCACACCATGGGGGCCGCGTCGGCCATCGAGGCCGCGGTCTGCGCCCTGGCCGTGGCCGAGGGGCGCATCCCGCCGACCATGAACCTGGAGGACCCGGAGGACGACCTCGACTACGTCCCCAATACCGCGCGGGAGCACCGGGTCCGGCTGGCGATGAACAACGCCTACGCCTTCGGCGGCAACAACGCCTCCGTGATCCTGCGCCAGTGGGAGGCCTGACGTGCGCCGCCGTATCGCCGTCACCGGGGCGGGAGCGATCTCGCCCCTGGCCGATTCGCCGGAAGGCCTCCACGCCGCGCTCTGCGCAGGGCGGAGCGGTCTGAAGCCCGTCGAGCTGTTTCCGATGGACGGCCTCGGCGAGCACCGGGCCGGCGAGATCCGGCCTTTCGAGGCCCGGGAGTACCTGGGCGAGCGCAACCTGCGCCCCGTGGACCGCACCTCGCGGCTCCTCCTGGTGGCGGCGCAGCAGGCGCTGGACGCCAGCGGCTGGACGCCCGAGATGCGGGCCGGGACCGACGTCGGGCTCATCCTCGGCACCACCTTCTGCAGCGTGCGCACCATCGCCGAGTTCGACCGCCGCGGGCTCCAGCTCGGCCCCTCGTACGCCAGCCCGCTCGACTTCGCCAACAGCGTCATCAACGCGGCGGCGGGGCAGGCGGCCATCTGGCACGGCCTGCGGGGGGTGAACTCCACGGTCTCGGCGGGCGAGGCCTCGGGACTGGCGGCCATCGGCTGCGCGGTGGACCTGATCCGCTCCGGCCGCGCCGCGTCGCTGCTGGCCGGCGGCGTCGAGGAGCTCTGCTTCGAGTCCTTCGTCGGCTACCTGCGGGCGGGGAGGCTCTGCGGCTCCAACAGTCACGGGCGCCCCGTCCCCTTCGACGCCCGGCGGAACGGCTTCGCCCTCGCCGAGGGCGCCGCCCTGCTGATGCTGGAAGACGCCGAGGCGGCGGCGGCGCGCGGGGCCGCGGTGATCGCCGAGGTGCTGGGCCACGGCTCGGCCTTCGACGCCGCCGGTACGGAGGAGGGAGCCGCCCTGGCGGTGGCCCGGGCCGTCCGGCTCGCCCTCGGCGACGCCGGGCTGGCGCCGGAGGAGATCGACGCCCTGATCTGCTCGGCCAACGGCAGCGTGTCAGGGGACCGCGCCGAAGCCCGGGGTGTGGCCGAGGCCTTGGGGGACCGCGCGGCGGAGCTGCCGGCCACCACGGTCAAGTCCATGCTGGGCGAAGCCCTGGGCGCCTCCGGCGGCTTCCAGGCCGTGACCGCGCTCGGCGTGCTGCGCCAGGGCGTGCTGCCGGGCATCGCGGGATTGGAAGAAACCGAGGAGGGTTTTCCGCTACAGGGAGTCCGTCCTGACAGCCGCGACGTCGCCGCCCGGCGGGTCCTGCTGACCGCCCTCAGCGCCGACGGCCATGCCTGCGCCGTCGTCCTCGCCGCGCCGGAAAGCTGAATTCAACGAAGCAGGGGGAATCGAGATGTCGACAGAGTCTCGCGACGTGGATGTCCTGATCATTGGAGCCGGCCTCGCCGGTCTGACCCTGGCCCGCCACCTGCTGCTGGAGAAGCCGGACATCAACATCCTGATGATCGACCGCCAGGCGGAGATCCCGAGCCCCAAGCAGAAGGTGGGGGAAGCCACGGTCCAGGTGAGCGGCTACTACTACTCGCGGGTGCTCGAGATGGAAGAGCACCTGCTGCGGGAGCACTTCCTCAAGTACAACCTCCGCTTTTACTGGAAGACCCAGCGCGGCGGCGACGTCTGGGAGGACCTCAGCCAGTCCTACATCCGCAAGATCTCCAACATCGCCACCTACCAGCTCGACCGCAACAAGTTCGAGGGCGCGGTGCTGGAGAAGAACCGCGAGAGCCCCAACTTCGAGCTGATCCATCCCACCACGAACCTGCAGGTGGACCTGGCCGAGAGCGCGGACGAAGGGCCGCACGCCTTCCGCTTCGAGGCCGGCGGCCGCGAGATCTCCGGGCGCGCCGGCTGGGTGGTGGACGCCTCCGGCCGCGGCCGTTTCCTGGTCCGCCGCGAGAAGCTCGACCGCCCCAGCCCCATCCGCCACGGCTCCTCGTTCCTCTGGGTCGACGGGCTGCTGGACCCCGAGAAGATCACCAACCTCGACCGCAAGCGGGTCCGCGTGCGGCGCGAGCGGGGGACCCTGGGGCATTTCCCCACTTTCCTCGCCACCAACCACTACTGCGGCGAGGGCTACTGGTTCTGGGAGATCCCCCTGCACGGCAAGACGAGCCTGGGACTGGTGTTCGACTCCGCCAACGTCGCGTTCAAGGACGTGTCCTCGCCCGAGAAGCTCGTGGAGTGGATCTGCCGCGAGTACCCGCTCTTCGCCCGCGACCTGCCCAACCGGAAGATCCTCTACCACTCGGGCCTCACCAGCTTCGCGCTCGACAACGGCCAGATGCTCTCCCCCGCGCGCTGGGCGCTCTGCGGCGAGGCCTGCCGCTTCACCGATCCGCTCTACAGCCCGGGCGGCGACCTGATCTCGACCTACAACACCTTGATCACGGACGCCATCCTGACCTCCGGCCAGAGCGAGCTGGAGGCCAAGATCCGCTTCTACGAGCCGCTGGCCCGCGCCATCTACGAGGCCTACGTGCCCAGCTTCGCCGTGAGCTACAACACGCTGGGGGACCAGGAGTGCTTCTCCCTGCGCTACGTCTGGGAGCTCACGATCTACTTCGCCTTCTACGTCTTCCCGTTCATCAACGACCTGCACACCAACCAGTCGTTCCTGCCCGGGTTCCTGCGCCGCTTCAGCCAGCTCGGTCCGATCAACCAGGGCATGCATCGCGTGCTGGCCGACTACTACCGGTGGAAGAAGGAGAACGTGGTCCTGGAAGCCCCGGAGCCGGTCTTCTTCGACTTCATGGAAGTGGGAGCCCTCGCGTCCTCCGAGCTGACCTTCTACAAGGTCGGAGTCGGCCTGGACGAGGCGCGCCAGGTGCTCGACGAGCAGCTCGAGAACCTGCGCGACCTGGCGCGCTGGACGATCGCCCAGGTTACGGCCGCCGTGCTCGACGATCCGCGGGCCGCGACCAACGCCGCCTACATCCGGGGCATCGACCTCGACAACCTGCAGTTCGACCCGGAGGCCATGTCCGCGCGCCTGGACGCCGCCTGCCGCGAGACCTCCGAGACCTATGCCTGGC
>DASVAS010000068.1:0-61178 GCA_036376245.1 Thermoanaerobaculia bacterium
GAGGACGACCTTCTTGGCGTCGCCGAGGTCCTCCCAGCGGACGTTCTCCAGCTTGATGCCGAGGTCCTCGGTGATGACCCGGCCGCCGGTGAGAACGGCGATGTCCTCCAGCATGGCCTTGCGGCGGTCGCCGAAGCCCGGGGCCTTGGCGGCGGCCACATGCAGCGTGCCGCGGAGCTTGTTGACGACCAGCGTGGCGAGCGCCTCGCCCTCGACGTCCTCGGCAATGATGAGCAGCGGACGGCCCTGCTTGGCCACCTGCTCGAGGATCGGGAGGAGGTCCTTCATGGAGCTGATCTTCTTCTCGTGGAGGAGGAGCTTGGCGTTCTCGAGCACCGTCTCCATGCGCTCGGCGTCGGTGACGAAGTAGGGGGAGAGATAGCCGCGGTCGAACTGCATGCCCTCGACCACCTCCAGGGTGGTGTCGAGGCCGCGGGCCTCTTCGACGGTGATCACGCCGTCCCTGCCGACCTTCTCCATCGCTTCGGCGATGACCGTACCGAATTCTAGTTCAATTTCAGCCGCTGCGGCAGCGGCACCTACTTGGCGCAGGTGTCTCTGGTCGATCGGGAAGGCGGCTTCCTCAACCGCCGCTATCGCTGCCTTGACAGCTAAGGCCACTCCTCGCTTAATGGCTATGACGTTGGCGCCTCCCTTCACAGCTTGGATCGCCTCCCGTAGTATGCTGCAAGTGAGAATCATTGCTGTTGTGGCGCCATCGCCCACCGCTGCAGCCGTATAAGCCCCTGCCTCGCGGACCAGCGCAGCGCCGAAGTTTTCAAGAGGTTCCCTGAGGACGACCTTATGAGCAATACTCAGGCCGTCAGAAAGGAATCTTGGAGCCGACTCCTTGCCAGTCACCGCGACCTGCCGGACCTGCGGTCCGAGAGTGCCCTTGACGGCCGAGGTAAGCTTCTCAGCGCCAAGGAGGACCCGCTCCAATCCTGCGGCGTCGACTAGGAGAAGGGAGTCGGCTTGGCCTAGCGCTCGCCGGAATTCTGTCTCTGTGAGAGATGAAGGCAAGGTTTGTAGCGAATTGGCTATGGGTTGCGGCCGCGCCTTTCCAATAGCACCCACTAAGAGCGGCTCATTTGCGAGAAAATCTGCGAAGCTGCGCGCGAGGTGCGGCAAGGCGATTCCTTCGCAGTAGACGCGCAAGCTGGTTCGGTCACCGCTTTCTTCAAATTCACTGAGTTCGCGCCCAGCGCTCAGAGCGTTATAGAGGATCTCCCGCGACTCCTGGCGAGTGCGGGTGCCGAGGAGCTGCTGATAAGCCAAGGGGTAGCTTCGCCGCAATGCCAAGAACCGGAGAGCTAGGTAATTTGTGAGTCCTTCTGGCAAACTTGCTCCAACGATGAACTGAAGGTTCATTGCTAGCCAGTTGAGGTACTGCTTTAGACGCCGAGGGTTGTTGGTCTCCTCGGCCGGAGCCCACTTGACGATTTCAATTATGTGGGGGTTGAACCGCTGGTCCTCAAGAAACTCACGCACTACCCGCGGTGTCAATCGTGGAATCTCAACCCTGATCTGGACCAGCTTTTCAAGGTAGTTGAAGCCGAAGCCTTGCCCCTCGTGGAGAGCACGTTCTGGCTCTATAGGGAGAGCAACGCCCACATCCATCGGACCTTGCGAGGTGATGGTAGTCCTGTTGTAGTGCTGCTCGATTGCCCTAGCCACAACTGACATATCCATGGCGAGGAGGAACACGCAGCGTGGACTCTCGAGGATGAGCTTTAGGGTGCGTAAGGTGTTTGCGATCTGATCCGGCAGGGCTCGATCAAGGTCATCAATAAAGACAATTAACCGCGAGGAGATCTCCTTCCCACCCGAGGGGCCGCGGAGGAGGATCTGAACTAGCTCCTCGAAGGAGCGGTTCGCCGTGACCACCGACGCCAGTTCTCTGAGATCGGTCTCTCGTTCCGTTACGCGATCGAAGAGATCCTCCGCCAGTTTGCCCCCACCGCCAGCAAGCGAGGCGATAGCCTTGCTGACCGCACGTAAGGCGCTGCGGACACCCTCTGTAAATTTGCCTCCATCCTTGTCCAGCTTTCGGGCTTCACGCTGAATCTCGGCTCCGACCGTAGCCAAGAGGCTCTCAGTGCCCTCGAGGCTCCATGCGTTGAGCCAGATACAGGGAAAGCCAGCGAGGCGGGCCTGCTTTTCCACCATCCGCATAACGCTGGTCTTACCAGTTCCCCAACGACCGTCAAGTGCAAGTGCGAGCGGTGTCTGGCTCGACTCTGAGAGTACAATATCGCAAAGAGCACGGACAAATGGCCCGAAACCAAAGCGGTCATCGGTTGCTGGCTGATCATTAAGGATCGCCAACTGAGTCGAACCAGCGAGCGCCGGCAAACCCTCGTCCGCGAGTTTCTTTAAGCCCAGTTCCTTGGCAAGTCGGGCAGTAAGCTGCGCCTCGGCTGCTCCTGCCGCCTGCGGCGAAGGATCCTGCCTAAGTACGGAAGTGAGATCGTGGCGGCTCATCCCGCGAGTGTGCTCCGTAGACGATTTAATAACTCCTGTCTATCCTCTAGCCTCTTCTTCTCGCTCTCTCGCCACTTACCCACCACGGTGCTGAACTTATCAATGCCCTCAAAAGAACGAAATCTACCATTAATCCAATAAGAATCCGACTGCGCCATCCGCCAATACTCGTCATGGACCGGTCGCGAGAGATTCTTGATACCCTCTTTGTCACCATTTAGGATCCCATTATTGCATAGATGATCGGCAAAGGAAAGGTAGGAATCCTCTCTTGCCATACCAATTTGGAGGGCGAATACATAGAACTTAAACGCGGTTTGGTAGATTAGCTCTTCCTGAGCCAGAAACTGCCGAAGCGATTCCTTCCGCTCGCTGAGTACTCTTTGTGCGAATGCCTCTGCAAAAGCATAGAGCGCTGGAGTAATAGCTTCCAATGAAACCATGGCTCAGATGCGCGCGATCGAGAAGACCTTCTTGGCTTGTTCCGCGAGGCTGCACTTTTCTTCAGCTGGAAGTGGGTCGGTGAGGTTAAAAAGAGCATGCATCCGTCGGAGCTCGAGATAAATCGATCCGAGGGAGACGCCAGTCTTCTCTTCAAATGCCTTTACTTTGAATTCCTCGTTGTTGAGGGCCCTGAGATCAGCCAGAGCTGGACCGCCTTCGATCGTGAAGCGGAAGAGTTCAGGATAGTACTCTGCGAGGATGAGGAGACGCACGACATTGCTGAGATCAAACTTCGCAAGCTCAACTTCGTATCGGCTGAGGAACAGCAGGAAACGATTCAGGATCCGCTTGATTTTTCTTGGATTTAGAAAGCCGCATCTCTCGAGAGTCTCCCCAAATGTGGCAAAGTGGGGTTCGAAACGATTCTTGTTATCGGTCTCGGCTATCAATTCAGCCAGTCTAGACGAGGCAAAAGCGGCTACCTTTTGAGGCGCTGGCGGTGGGACATAGAAGGAGTAACTCAGGATTTTCTCAAGATACTCGCGGCCGTCGATTTCTAATCCTTGGTACTTGATCTGGATCCCGCGATAGACGGTTCGAGGGTTCAGAGCGAAGACGTAGATACAAGGGGGAACAGCGAGGAAATTCTTGATACGCTCTAGCAGGCTCAAGGCCGATTCAGGTAGGCAGCGGTCGAGGTCGTCAATCAGGAGCACGAAGCGGATCTCTGAGGCAGGGATCTGCCGGGACTGAGAGTACTCCTGGGTATAGACCTCTAGGAGTTGCTGGAAGGCACTCTGGAGATTATTTACCTCATCGACCCACTTCCCCAAAATCTTCTCGATCGGCTCGTCCTCCTCTGCCTCGACGCGTTCAATATTTTCGGCTATGTCTTTGAGGCTCAGAGATTCTCCAGTCGTCTTCTTGGTAACGACGCGCAGGCCGAGATCCGCGAGGCTTACGGCCACGGAACTTGCTACCCTAGTGAATGAGCGCAGGAAGTTCTCCTCTTGCACCCGTTGGGGAACGTTCTCTTCGTAGCTCTTTTTAATGGCGTGGAGAAGCGGATAGACGACGTTCGCCTCATTCTCGTACAACCAAGCGTTGAATCGGATGGAGACGAATCGCGGAGCGAAAGAGTCAGCTAACAGATGAAGGATAGAAGTCTTGCCAGTCCCCCAGTCGCCCAGCAGGCCGAAAACGAAGGGTGGAGTAGTATCCTCCACTGCCATCTGGATGAGCTGGACGAACTCGCCTAGCCCGAGGAGATCGGCTTCGTGCTTTTGGATCGGCTCATCAGGCAGAAAACGCATCCGCATGCGCAGATCTCCGTGGTTTTCTCCGGGATCACCCCCTCGGCCACTTAAGCAAGGACGCATTATACTCTATCTAGGCAGTGTCGCGGCAAGCCTAGGGCTAAGTGCCATCGCCAGTAAGGGCAACGCGCTCCGGACCAAGATGCAGGCAAATTATAGAAACTTTCCGAAGTAAGTAGTGGTCTTGCCTTCTCACACGGAGCTTGGTTTTGCAGGCTACCTTTGTAGAAAGACCACTCCAGCCACCAAATCCCCCGAAACATTTCCTCGCGGTCAGGTGTAGTGCCTATAGCCCTGCGGACCGTCGCCGAGGGGGCCGGCTTCCGATCAACTCGCTGGCCGGCGGCGCTTGGTTCCGCACCTGCTCCAGAGGTCCTCGCTGCCGCTCAGACCCCCAGCACCGCCTCCGCCGCCAGCAGCCCGCTCGTGGGCCGTACGCCGCCGCCCGGGTGGTTGCCGCTGCCGCCCAGGAAGAGGCCGGGAACGGAGGTCCGGTAACGCGCCGCGGAGGGGGAGGGGCGCATCACCAGGAGCTGGTCGAGGGCCAGCTCGCCATGGTGGAGATGGCCGCCGGTGAGGGCGAAGCGGGTCTCCAGATCGGCGGGAGTCAACACCTCGCGCGCCACGATCCGCTGGCGCACGTCCGGAGCGTGCCGCTCGAGGACCGAGAGCACGGCGTCGCCCAGGCTTTCCCGGGCCTCCGCGGTCCAGCCGCCGTCCAGTTGATAGGGCGCGAAGCTCGCCAGGATGGAGACGACGTGGTGGCCGGCGGGCGCGAGGCTCGGATCGGCGACCGTCGGGACGCGGATCTCCAGGTGCGGACGCTCGGAGAAGCGGCGGTATTTGACGGCGTCGAAGGCGCGTTCGAGGTCGTCGACGTGGCCGCCGCCGATGCGGATCGCTTCGTCGAGCCGGCCGTCGCCGCCCGCGAGCTCCAGCGGGCCGGAGAGCGCCAGGTGGACCTTGGCGGCCGTGCCCCGGCTGCGCACGTGCAGGAACTCCTCTTCGATCCGGAGCGGCAGGGTGCCCGGCGCCAGGAGCGAGAGCATCGTCCGCTTCGGATCGGCGGAGGAGAGGACGACCGGCGCGTCGAGGGCCTCGCCGGAAGCGAGGGTGACGCCCGCGACCTTCCCCCGGTCGACGCGGATGCGTTTCACCTCGGCGCCGGTGCGCAGGACAGCCCCGGCGGCGACGGCCGCGCCCAGGAGCGCCCGGATCAGCGCCGGCGGGCCGCCTTGCAGGGCCTCGCCGCCCGCGCACTCGCGCAGCAGGAAGTTGGTCGTGGTGCTGGCCGACCACGGGCCCGACCAGGTGGAGGCGACCGCGGGCGCGGCGAGCGCTTCGACCAGGAGCGGCGTCTCGAACCGCTCGTTCAGGAAGTCGGCGACGCACATCGGCGCCACGCGCGCCAGCTCGACGAGGTCCCGCCGGCTGACCTTCCACAGCGACAGGCCGCGCCGCGCGAGCTGCCAGAGATCGCCGGCCGATCCGGGCGTCAAGGGCGGCGGAGCCGCGGCGAGGATGGAGCTGACGAGCGGCGTGATGCGGCCGAGGAAGGCTTGCAGGCGCTGGTAGTTTTCGGCGTCGTGCTGGGAGCGCCGGCCGATCGCTTCGGCGGCTCCGGCGGCGTCGCCGGGCAGGAGGATTCCCGGTCCGTTCGCTTCCGCGATGTACGTGGCCGGAGGCCGGCGGAAGGCGAGGCCGTGCTTGCCGAGGCCGAGCTGGTCGGCGACGGCGCGCGGCACGAGGCCCTCGTCGTGCAGGAGGCCGGGCACCGCGTAGCCGGGGTGAAACTCATACTTCGCCGACAATCCACCCGGCGCCTCCGCGCGCTCCAGGATGACGACCTTGCGTCCCGCGCCGGCCAGCCGCGCGGCGGCGGCCAAGCCATTCGGACCGGCGCCGATCACCAGGACGTCGCCGCCCATCAGACCGCCCTCTTTTCGAGCATCGTGCGGGCGCAGAGAGCCCCCGGCGCGCCCATGATGCCGCCGCCGGGATGGGTGCCCGAAGCGCACATCCAGAGGTTTTGAACCGGCGTCCGGTAGCGGCTCCAGCCGGCCATCGGGCGCAGGAAGGCGAGCTGCTCCAGCGACAGCTCGCCGTGGAAGATGTTGCCTTCGGTCAGACCGTAGATCTGCTCCAGGTCCCAGGGGGTGAGCACCTGGCGGTGCAGGATCAGGTCCTTGAGGTTCGGCATGTACTCCGAGAGCGTGTCGATCACCGCGTCGCCGAAGGCCTCGCGCTGGTTCGGCCAGTCCGCGGCCCCTTCCTTCAGGTGGTAGGGCGCGTACTGGACGAAGATCGACATGACGTGCTTGCCCGGTGGCGCCACCGTCGGATCGGTCATGGAGGGGATCAGGACGTCCATGAACGGCCGGCGGGAGAAGGCGCCGTACTTGGCGTCGTCGTAGGCGCGCTCCAGGTAGTCGATGGACGGCGCGATCGTGATGCCGCCCTGCATGTGCGGGCCGTAGTCGGGGACGGCGGCGAGCCGCGGCAGACCGTCGAGCGCCAGGTTCACCTTGCCCGAAGATCCCCTCATCTTGAACCGCCGGACCTGCTGCGCGATCTCGGGATCGAGGTTCTCCTCGCCCACCAGCTTCAGGAAGGTGCGGTGGGGATCGAGCCCCGAGATCACCGCCTTGGCGCGGATCTCGTCGCCGTTCTGGAGCACCACGCCCGCGGCCTCGCCGTTTTTCATCAGCAGGTGGGCGACCGGCGCCTCGGTGCGGATCTCGACGCCCAGCTCGCGCGCCGAGCTGGCTATGGCGTTCGCGATGGCCCCGGTGCCCCCCTTGGGCAGTCCCCAGGCCCGGAACGAACCGTCGATCTCGCCCATGTAGTGATGCAGCAGGACGTAGGCGGTGCCGGGCGAGCGTATGCCGAGGAAGGTGCCGATGATGCCGGAGATCGCCATCGGCGCGATGAGCTGCTCGCACTCGAACCACTCCGAGAGGAAGTCGACCGCGCTCATCGTCATCATCTTGACGTTGGCGTACAGCCACTCGTCCCCCTGGCCGCGGATCTGCTTGCCGAGGCGTCCGATGCGCAGCAGCTCCCGCGGATCGCGCGACAGCGGATCGGGGACCGGCTGATCGATCATCGGCTGCATCAGGCGGCCGAGCTCGGCCATCTTCTGCCCGAAGCGCTTGTAGACCTCGGCGTCGCGCGGCGAGAACTTCGCGATGGCGCGGCGCGTCCGCTCGGGATCGCTGTCGCGCACCAGGTAGCGCCCGTCCGGGAACGGCGTGACGGTCGCCTCCAGCGGCAGGATCTCGTAGCCGTGGCGCGGCAGATCCAGATCGCGGATGATCCAGGGCCGCAGCAGCGAGACCACGTAGGAGCAGCAGGTGAAGGTGAAGCCGGGGTAGATCTCCTCGCTCGTGGTGGCGCCCCCGACCTGATGCCGCCGCTCCAGGACCAGCACCTTGCGGCCGGCCTTCGCGAGATAGGCCGCGCAGACCAGGCCGTTGTGACCGGCGCCGACCACGATGGCGTCGTATTGCGTGCCCTTCATGGCTTGCGCTTTCTCTCCGGATCGAAGAAGGGGAGCGGCGCCACGGTCGCGGTGACCTTGCGCCGTTCGTATTCGACGGTGTGCTCGATCTGGAGCTTCGTCCCCTTCGCCTCGGAGCCGGGGCGGACCGAGGCGATGGCCAGATATTTCTTGAGCAGCGGCGACCAGGTGTGGCTGGTGGCCTGCCCGACCTGGCGGCCGTTGTCGTCATAGATCGGCAGGGCGTCGCGCCGCGCCGTGGCCGGCAGGCTCGGCGGCAGGTTGAAGCTCCCGTAGAGCGTTTCGAGCTCCTCCCAGCTCACCTCCAGGCCGACCAGATGCCAGACCGAGCCGCGCTTCATCTCGGCGGCGATGGCGTCGCGGCCGATGAAGTTGCCGCGCTCCAAGTCGACCATCCAGCCGAAGCCCAGCTCCAGCGGCGTGGACTTGCGGGATTCGAGGACGACCTTGTGCGAGCTGAAGTAGTCCACGGCGAGCAGGATGAAGCCGGCTTCGATGCGGACCACGTCGAGGGCGTCCAGCCCCGCCGGCTCGATGCCGTGCCGCTGGCCGGCGGCCATCAACGCGTCCCACACCGCCAGGGCGTCCTCGCGCTCGCTCCACACCTCGTAGCCGAGGTCGCCCGTGTAGCCGGTGCGGCTGATCCAGACCGGGATTCCGCCGGCGATCCTGGCGCGGGTGACGCCGAAGAACTTCAGCGCGTCCATGTCGGCGTCGCTGGCGTCGCGCAGGATGTTGCGCGACGTGGGACCCTGGAGCGCCAGCGCCGCCAGGCGGGCGCTGGAGTCCTCGATGGTCACGTCGAGGCCGCGGGAGAGCGCGTGCAGCCAGTGCAGGGTCGGATCGGCGGCGGTGACGCGGAAGTGGGTCTCGCCCAGCCGGGACACGGTGCCGTCGTCGATCACCTTGCCGTCGTCGTCGCACCAGCAGCTGTAGGCGACCCGGCCCACCTTGAGCTTGGAGACGTCGCGCACCATCATGCGCGTCAGGAGGGCCTGGGCGTCCGGGCCGGAGACCTCGTACTTGTAGAGCGGCGTGACGTCGAGCAGGCCCGCCGACTCGCGGAAGGCGAAGTATTCGCGCTCGTGGGTCGTATCGTAGCTGGAGACGGCGCAGTAGCCGGCCCAGTCCTTCCACCGGTAGCTGGTGCACAGGGGCTGCGTGCGCTCGTGGAATGGCGAAGGGATCGGCATCGGCGTCGGTCGGCTCCGTTTGGGCGGCGGGAGAGTGTACATCAACCCGGTGGGGGAGCGCAGCCCCGGGCCCTCACCCCGACCCTCTTCCGACCCCTCCCTCCCACACCACACCGGGAGAGGGCGCCCCCACCCGTCTTCTGCTTCTTTTGGCTAACTTCTCCTCCTCTCCCGGTGTGGTGTGGGAGGGAGGGGTCGGGAGAGGAGGCCGGGAGGTGAGGGCCCGGGTGGTGTGGGCACACAGGACACCGGTGCTAAACTTCCCCTTTGCCATGAAACCCCGTTCCTCCTTCGGCCAACGCACCCTTTCCGGCGAATACTTCACCTCCGAGGAGATCTTCCGCGCCGAGCGCGAGCGGATCTTCCACCGTTCATGGCTCCTCGCCGGCCACGTTTCGCAGCTTTCCGCGCCCGGCAGCTTCTTCCTCTTCGAGCTCGACCGGGAGAGCGTCATGGTTCTCCGCGACGGCGAGGGCACGATTCGCGCCTTCCACAACCTCTGCCGTCATCGCGGCAGCCGCCTCTGCCTCACTCCGCGGGGAGAGCTCGGCCATGCCCTCCAATGCCCCTACCACGCCTGGACCTACGGGCTGGACGGTGCCCTGCGCGCCGCGCCCACCATGGCCGGAGTCGCCGGCTTCGACCCGCGGGAGCACGGGCTCAAGCCGGTCGCGCTCGCCGACTGGCAGGGCCTGCTGTTCCTGAACCTGGCCCAGGATCCGGTCCCCTTCGCCGAGGCTCTGCCGGGTCTCCAGGGCAAGTTCGAGGCCTGGCGGCTTCCCGAGTTGCGGTCGGTCCACCAGAGCGTCTATGAGGTCGAGGCCAACTGGAAGCTCTTCTTCCACAATTACAGCGAGTGTTATCACTGCCCGACCGTCCATCCGCACCTCAACAAGCTGACGCCCTACCGCAACACCGAGAACGACCTCGACGAAGGGCCGGTGCTGGGCGGGCCGATGTGGATGAGCAATCCCGAGGGGAGCATGACGATGGGCGGCGCGCGCTGCGCCACGCCTTTCGCCGGTCTCTCCGCCGAGGAGCGCAGCCGCGTCTACTACTACACGGTCTTCCCGAGCGCCTTCCTGTCGTTCCATCCCGACTACGTGCTGATCCATCGGGCGCTGTCGCTCGGCATCGATCGCACCCGCATCACCTGCGACTGGTACTTCCATCCGGACGCGATCACCGCGCCGGGCTTCGATCCCCAGCCCGCCATCGACTTCTGGGACCTGACCAACCGCCAGGACTGGGAGCTGTGCGCCAACGCGCACAAGGGCGTCGCCTCGAACGCCTGGGAACCCGGCCCCTATTCGGATCTCGAAAGTCAGCTCGCCGCCTTCGACCGGCAGTACCTGCGAGCGCTCGAGCCGGACGCTCCGGCGGCCGCCGCCCGCCGGCGGGCGTGAAGAGCGCGGCGGCCGGAACGCCCCCCTGATATCGTTGCCCCACCTTCCGTGGAGGTAGGACGATGAGGATGACCGGCTCCGTTGCTCTGTCCCTGTTCTGTCTGCTCCTGCCCTCGACGGAGGCCGTCGAGATCACCGCCGAACCCGTGCATCACCTGGTTCTTGCCAACGAACAGGTTCGCGTCTTCCAGGTCGAGGTGGCACCGCGGGCTTCCACGCTGCCGCACAGCCACAGGCACGACTACATCTTCGTCACGCTGGGAGACTCCCATGTCTCGAACGAGGTGCTCGGCAAGCCGCCGGTCGAGCTGAAGCTCGCGGACGGCGAGACCCGCTTCACGCCCGGCAACTTCGCGCACGTGGCCAGGAACCTCGCCGGCCAGCCGTTCCGCAACGTGACCATCGAGCTGATGCAGGATGAAAAGCTTCGCGACGCACCCTCTCCCTGGCCGCAGACCGGCGACCAGGAGTTTCCGGGCGGCCGAATCAAAGCGCTCTTCGTCCGTGACGGCGCCCGCGTCTCCTCCGTCGAGCTCGAACCGGGAGCCACGGTGCCCAGCCACCATCACGACGGCCCGCACCTGCTGGTGGCCGTGAGCGACCTCGAGCTCCGCAGCGACGTCGAAGGGCAGGGTCCGAAGACCGGCGCCTTCAAATCCGGTGACGTCAAGTGGCTGCCCGGCGGTTTCACCCACACGCTGACCAACACGGGCAAGGGCCGGGCGCGGTTTGTGACGGTGGAATTCAAGGCCGAGGGGGCGAAGGCCCCCTCGGTAGGCGAGTGACAAACTAGACGGAAGTGGATGTCCACACCTCGTTCGAGGCTCCACCGTCCCAGGTCCAGAGTCCGACCTTGGTACCCGCCGGCCATGTGTTGCCGAACACATTCATGTTGAGATCGATGTTGTCCGGGGGACGAACCGCCGCTTTTGTCGCACCCAGGACCTGGAAGGTGTTGGCGCCACTGAGGGCCTGCGACATCGGACACAGGACGATGTTCGCGCCTTGGCTGAGGACGGCGGGCGCCGCGAACAGGTTGCGGCCCGGGTTGTAGAGAACTGAAGATTGCGTGGCGGGATTGAAGACCCAGGTCCACTGCTGATCGGGATCGGCGCGGTTGGGCTCCATGACGATGAGCTCGCCGCCCTCCTGGGCGTGGTTCTTGTCGATCGCCAAGGCGAGACCCGTACCCATGGTGATTTGATACAGAACGTTGGCCATCTGAGCTTCCTTTCTGAATTTTCCCCTTGGGGGTGTTGGTGTCGACCCTGGCTCTCCACGTTCCAGGATCCGACTGTCTGGAGGGGAAGTGCCGCGGCCCCCTTCTCTATCTCAGGTCAGAATGGGGTGACACCTGTTTCCGCTTGAACAGACAGTAGTGTCTACGTTTTCGCACAGCGTAAGGGAGAGGTTTCGAGGTCGCTCCCTTGGCATTTCGAGGAATACTGGCCTGGTATTCGGTTTGCACAGCGTGGCGTCTCAGCCATGCTCCAGCGAGCTCTTCGATTCCTGCCGCTGCTGCTCTGGATCTCCGTTGCCGCTCACGCCGCTGAGATCACGTTGGGTGGCGAAGTCCTCGATCAGCGAGAGAGGCCGATCGAGGGGGCGTCCTTCGAGATCGAACGGCCATCCAGCCCCTACGAAGAGGCGCGGACGCAGTTGGAGGAGAAAAAGCGGGATCCGGTCGCGACAGCGCTCTCCGATGCGCGTGGACGCTTCCGTGTCGCCGTTCCGAAGCCTGGAATGTGGCGGGTGGTGATCCGCGCCAGCGGTTTCGCCCCCCAGAAGTTCGACTTTGTTCCCATACTTCGATCCGACGAGTTGTTGAGGATCATGCTCGGACCGGCGAGCACGGCCAGAATCAAGGTGGTCGACGACAACGGGAGGCCCATTGCCGGAGCCCGGCTGCAGAGCGCTTCACGGCCCGAGAATTCCTACCAGCCGACGAGGGATTTCCGGTTCCCGGCTTCGGCCATTCCCTTCGCGAAGACCGGCTCGGACGGCACGGTCTCGATTCCGGTTGGGGAACTGGAGAACATAACGGTCCTGGCGGACGGTTATTTGGAGGGCACATACAAGGGCGCATACAAACGTTTGAACAAAGGTGTGACGACGGTGACTCTGGTCCGCGGCTGCCGGCGCGTCCTCAACGTGGTGAACCTGCGAAACCAGCCGGCCGCGGGAGTCATCGCGCAGTCCGGGCGCTGGACCCTTGGGATCACCGATGCATCCGGCCGGGTGGAGATCACTGCGCCTTGCGGAGCCGAGGCCGCCGTGAGCCTGCTGACGCGGGACGGCCGGCGAGCTCGCGAGGTGTTGCGTCCAATCCGGAAAGAAGAGTCTTCGGAGGTCCGTTTCAAGCTGCCACCGCGAGCCGCGAGGTTGAAAGGAAGAGTTTTGGCGGCGGACAGCAAGAAGCCGCTCGCGGGAGTCCTGGTGTGGACCGCCGACGCTCCCGCCGCTTTCACCTGGTCGGACGAGCAAGGGCGGTTCACCCTCCGCGCGCCGGCGATCCAGGATTCGCCGCTCATGGCCACCGCGGACGGCATCGTGTTCGCTCATGACAACCTCATCGCTCTCGGTTCCGGGGGACCGACTTTCTTTCTCCAGCCGGCGCTCGCGGCCAGCGGCACCGTGACGGATGAGGCGGCACGTCCCATCGAGGGGGCGGAGGTCAAGATTTTCGGGGATGTCATTGCGAGGACCGACAAGAAGGGTAGGTTCGGGCTGCTCCTCTCTCCGGGTGGGTTAGCCCAATTCGTCATCACCCATCGGGATTTCCTGCCCATGACTCTCTCGCTCGCCTCCCTCCAGAAAAATGAGCAACTGAAGGCCGGGATTGTGCTCAAGCGAGGCCACGTTGTGTCCGGACGATTGATCGACGAGGCCGGACGGCCGATCGCCGACGCGAATGGAATTCTGACCGTGCCTGAGGAAGGACTCCACTATGTGCCGAGGGCTGAAGCCTTTTCCGATGCCCAGGGACATCTCAGATTCTCTTCTCTGCCGCCTGGGAGATATGACCTGTATGTATTTGCGCGGGGTTTTGCTCCCCTGCTCGTCATACCGGTGGAGGTCGGCGGAGCCGGCGGGGTGACGGAGCTCGGCGCCCTGCGGCTCTCTCATGGCGCGGTGATTGAAGGGCGCGTAGTTGATCAGCAAGGCCGGCCGGTTGCGGGAGCGATCGTTCAGGCCTACGACCAGGAGACGAGAGATGATACCGTGATCGAGACAGGGGCGGACGGCCGTTTCGTGATGGCAGAGTTCAGGCGTGGCTCGCGGATCAATCTGTGGGCCGGCAAGCAGGGTTACGGGGATGGCCGGTTCGAAGGTGTCGAAGCTCCCACCCAGGAATTGGTGACGATCAGGCTGACACCAATGCACCGTCACCGTGTTCTCTATACGGTTCGCAACGAGAAGGGAGAGCCCATCCCCGGAGCCACGCTGTCCTTTTTCACACAAGAAATGAAAAGGATGATGAGGATGATGTCGGACATTGCTTTTATAGGAAACGACGCCCAGGTCGACGAGGAAGGACGCTACGAGCACGAGAGCGCCGAGCCCGGGATCGTGACCATCCAGGCCAGGGCGACCGGCTACCTTCCGAGAGAGGTCGACATCGAGATCCCCGAGGAAGGAGACCTCGAGAATCTGGAAATCACGTTGCAGACCGCACCGGCGGTGATCGTCGGGCAAGTGACGGGACCCGGGGGCGAGCCCGTCGGCGATGCCTACGTGTCTGTTTACGAGAAGGAACGAACGGGAAGGGGACTCTCACCCGGTCCGGTCGAGCTGCCGCGAACGGACAGCAACGGGCGCTTCCGCATCCAAGGCCTGACCGAGGGGCAGTGGGGTGTCTCTGTGGACGCACATGGATATCGGCGCGAGCTACGGGACCTGGAGGTGCATACCGGTGAAAACCGGTTCGACATCCGCCTCGAGCGCGGGGCGGAAGCGGAAGACCAGGAGGTGGACTCCGCAGACCGGCCGGAGCGCGAGAACGATCACAAAGGAACGATCAGTGGGAGCATCCTCGGGCTCGATGCGAAGGCGCTGGCAAAGATCAAGGCCGTCCATGCTTACCAGCCGCCGGGGACCTCCAAGAGCTCGCAAGTCACCGTTCGAGGCGAGTATCGGATCGAAGGCCTCGCGCCCGGAGAGTGGACCGTGTCCGCAGATACAGGCCACCGCAGGATCGAAGTCAAGACGAATCTGACGGCGGCTGGTAGCGAAGCTCATCTCGATCTCGAGTTCCCACCCGGGGTGAGCGTCTCAGGAAAGATCCTGCGTCGAGGCGAGCCCGTTGCCGAGACGACGGTCCGAGTCCTGGAAGGTCCGAGGACCTCCTCCTGGGCCTCGGCGGCCTGCAATCAGCGCGGCGAGTTCCGTCTCGAAGGCATCGATGCCGGCTCGTACAGGCTCGGGATCTTCAGCCGCGATCGCGCGCTTCTGCACGAGCAACAGATCGAGCTGCCAAGCGACCGTTACATCGAGATCACACTGCCGACCAACCAGTTGAGCGGCCGGGTCGTCAACGCCGCGGACTCCTCACCGGTCCCTTGGGCTGACGTGACCTTGAATGGTGGCCGCTACGAGGCGGCCCGCACCCGGACGAACGCCGATGGCGTCTTCACCGTTCAGAACGTCGCCGTGGGGCACTATACCGTCGTGGTCGAAAAGGAAGGCTTTGAACCCGCCAAGGCCACGGTCCAACTGGAGGACGGTGGCGTGGCCGACGTTCATCTGGTGCTTCAATCCAGCGCCGCCGCCAAGCTGCCGTGAGTGCGCCGTCACCAGCCGCGGAAGCTGGGCCAGTGGGCCATCGGTGCGCCGGGTTCGGCCGGCAGCACCTCGTAGCCGTCGAACTGCGCGGCCGTCGCGCAGGCGTGGATGGGGAGGATGCGGAGCCGCGTCCCGACCGGCAGATCCGGGAGGGTTGCGCCGCTCCCCGGCCGCAGCGCGACGAGGCCGTGCTCCTGGTTCGCGCCGGTGACGATGAGGTCCTCCAGCACCCGCCCCTCGACGTCGCACACCACGCCATAGCCCTGGTCGACGGCCTGGGACGCCGTGCTGCGGTCGCGCGAGAGCGCCATCCACCCGGCGTCCACGAGGATCAGCCCGCGGCTGCGCTGGTGGCCGATCACCGTGGTCAGCACCGAGATCGCGATGTCGTCCGTGGTGCAGACGCCGAGCCCCACCATCACGAGGTCGAAGAAGATGAAGTTGCCGGCGCGCACCTCGGTGACGCCCGTGAGGTCGCGCGCAAAGCAGGCCGTCGGGGTGGAGCCCACGCTGACCACCGGCGCGGGGAGCCCGGCCGCCCGCAACGCCTCCGCCGCGGTGACGACCGCCCGCCGCTCCCGCTCGGCGAACGCGGCCAGCGCCTCCGCCCCCACGGCGCCGTAGCTGTCCCCCGCGTGCGTGGCGACGCCCCGCAGCTCGGCCCCGCCCTCGTGCAGGATCCGGCCGACCGCCACCACGAGGGGATCGTCGGGCAGGAGGCCCGAGCGGTGGCCGTCGGAGTCGATCTCGATCAGGGTCGCAATGGCGTCGCCCGATCGGCGGGAGGCGGCAGCGACGGCCTCGGCCTGCTCCGGCGAGTCCACCAGGATGGAGAGGTCACACCCGGCTGCGCGGATCGCCAGCACGCGCGGGAGCTTCTGCGGCGCGATGCCGACGGCGTAGAGAATGTCCCGCACGCCGGCCGCCGCGAACACCTCCGCCTCCCGCAGCGTGGAGACGGTGGCGGGGCCGCTGCCGCCGGTGAGCACGCGCCGCGCGACGTCCACCGACTTCGGCGTCTTGAGGTGCGGCCGGAGCGGGACGCCCAGCGCGTCGAGGTGCGCGCGCAGCCGCTCCACATTCCGCAGGAGCCGGCTCTCCTCGAGGAGGAGGCTGGGGGTGGGGAGTGCGTCCAGAAGGAAGTGCTTCATCCGGCTGCCTGCTTCGTCATCGCGTCCTCCGCCCCCGGCGCAGCACGGAGGTCGGTCCATGCTACGCCATCGCGATGGGCGTCGTGTACCCAGCTGTCCCAATGCCTTCCTCCCAGGAGCTGAAGACGGTCGCGGAACCGGAAAAACGGCCGCGGAGCGTTAAAAACTGCGCCGGACGCTAAAAACCGGCGCCGGAGCATTAAAAACCACGCCGGACGCTAAAAAACGAGTTTTTACCGTCCGCGGCCGTTTTTAACGCTCCGCCGCAGCTTTTAACGCTCCGCGGCCGTTTTTAACGCTCTGCGTCCGTTTTTAGTGGATAGCAGACGTTTTTCCGGCTAAAAAACGTTCCCGGAAGCTGTGCAACGTTCTTTTAGCCTTGCGGCCGGTCCCGGAAGGCTACCGGTGTGCTCAAGCCGGACGTCCCGTCGGCGGGCCTGAACTACATCCCCGAAGTTCGTTCCGGGTTGGTTGCCAAGGCACGCCTGTCCCCTGGAGAGGGCGTTTTTTCTGCGGAGCAGGGTGTTCCGCGGCGGATCAGGGTGTTCAGGCGCTGAACAGCCTCTTCCGCTTCTGGAAAGGCTGTTCGAACCCGGAACGAACTTGAGGGACGTAGTGCTAGCCTCCCTGGTTGGCGTCCTCGTCTTGCTTCAGGCCGATGCTTTCCCGTGGATGATCTCGGCGTTGTCGCTGCGGTGAGCACGAGAAGATCTGCTCCCAAACCGCCCGAGCCCGGCTCCTCTCCCAATCTTGAGAGCCAACTCGCCGCCTTCGACCGGTAGTACCTGCGGGCGCTTGAGCCGGACCGCGCGGCCGCTCGCCGGCGGACATGAACTTGTGTTGACTTAGTCCGCTGCTTAGCCGAGAGTGGTGGCCATGGCTGAGATCGACGTCAATGAAGCGAAGACGCATCTGTCCCGGTTGCTTCTGCGCGTCGCCGCCGGCGAGGAGATCGTGATCGCCCGGGCCGGCAAGCCGGTCGCGAAGTTGGTTCCGGTCGAATCCAAGCCGCAGCGCCTCATCGGTCAGGACGACGGCCTCTTCGCCATCCCCGATGACTTCGACACACCGTTGCCGAACGAGGTTCTGGCCCTGTTCCGCTCTTGAAAAATCCTCCTCGACACGCAATGTTGGCTGTGGATGCAGGCCCGGTCGAAGCGTTTTTCCCAGCCGGTCCGGACGCTGCTTCAAGATTCCGAGAACCAGCTTTTCCTCTCGGCCGCGAGCTCTTGGGAGATCGCGATCAAATACGCGCTCGGGAAGCTCCCTCTCCCCCTGCCCCCGATGGAGTACGTCCTCAGCCGGATGGCGACCAGCGGCACGTCGCCTCTGCCGATCCAGCACAGTCATACGCTACACGCCGGCAGCCTCCCGCTTCATCATGCAGACCCCTTCGACCGGCTGTTCATCGCACAAGCCCAACTGGAGGGTCTGAAGATCCTCACGGCCGACGGTCAGTTCGCGGCCTACGAGGTCGATCTGCTCAGAGCGTAGAAGGTGCTCCTCGCACCGCCAAGCTTCAAGGCTGCTTCAAGGCGGGTGCTAGACTGACAGCCATGCGTAAGAGCAGCCAACCCCGAGACTTTGGTCCCTACACCTGGAAGGACTTCATCGAGCTCGAGGAGGACGATCCGCGCGAGCTGCTGGACGGACGGCTGGTGGAGATCGAAGCGCCAACATGGGGTCACGAACGCATTGTGACCGCCGTCATCGCTGTCCTGGAGACCTGGGCCTGGAGCTCCGAGGCTGGAGACGTCGTCAGTTCCGCGTACAAGGTCCGGATCGAGGATCGACGGGGGACGATGCCGGACATCCAGTTCTACCGGCGTGGCAACCCCGCGGCGGGCCAGGAGGCGGGTCTGGAGCACGGACATCCTGACCTTGCGATCGAAGTCATCTCTCCTTCCAGCCGGTCCAAGGACAGCGTGCGTAAGCTCTACGACTACGCCTCGATTGGAATTCCTGAGTACTGGCTGATCGATCCGGAGGCCCGCACCCTGGAGCGCTTGGTGCTGCGGGAGGGCGCCTACAGCCTCGTCGAGGCGCTTGAAGGCTCAGCCATTTTCCGGCCTGAAGGGTTCGAAGGGCTTGAGATCGACCTGGGCCGCCTTTGGAGTGTGGCGAAAGCGAAGGCTTGAGGCGGCGCCCGAGCCCGGCTCCTCTCCACCTCTGAGACGGGCGGTCTTCCTCCGACGGCACCCGCCAGGACCACGCGCCGGAACGCCGGAGCCCTCTACAACGGCCTCGCCCTCTTGCGGCGCCGCGTTGTGGTGTGCCGGAGTTCTCGCGACGCTCAAACGCTTCCTCCGGCGCCCATCAGCGCCGTCTCACTCCTCTTTTGGTTGCTTCAGATCACCAGGCACTTGTTCCAGCGAGAGTGGCACCTCCATAGTGCCCGCTACATCGGGGAGCCTGTGGAAGCCCGTGGCTTCCATATACTTAATCCACTCATCAACGCAGAGGTGCCACACGTACGTCTCATGTGCGATCGTTAGGCTGCCCACGCGGAATAATCGAGAAACAGGGCGCATAAAGCCAGCAAAGACTTTAAAATATCTGGATTCCGGACTGAGGTAGTTGAGCAAGTCGGCGGCCGAAAAACCTGCTGCCTCGGTAATACGAAATCGGCGCAGCAACGTACTGCCGTCCTCCTCAACGGGACCCATGAATGCGATTCCTTCGGTGGCTAGATGGGAGAGGGAGGCATAGTCCCGGATCGCAACACCATTGTGGTGAATTCCCGAAAAGACACGATGTGAAGAAATCGCACATGGCACGACACGCACTGAAGTTGGGTGAGGCCGCTGGCGATTCGGGAACCAGCCGGCCAAGTAGGCACGACATCGGTTAGGGTCAGCCAAGACGCTGGCTGCGAACTGCAATTGCCGGATCCCTTTCTCAATGTCTTCCCAGGCATCTCGCACTTCGTGAGGATCGCTTGGGAATACAGAGTGCTTGCACTCGAACAGAATGAGGTCCTCGTTGTGTAGTAGAACGACATCGATGTCAGTGGCGCCTTCGGTTGTCTTGACCCTTCGGTTGATAGTGACGAGAGTAAAATGTTGCCGAAGGAGGTCGGCCACAACCTCCACAAACTGCTGAGGTAGGTCTGCCAAGCGAATCTTGTTGGCAATTTGCACGTTTCGTAGCACATTTGCCGTTGCCACGACCGCAGGCACTACGACAAACTCCATAGGTGAGCGGAAGTTTTCTTCGGGCATGTCCACCGCTGCAATCTGGAGGAACGGCCGATATTGGAGATCATAGTAGCCAAGAGAGTTCACGTTTGCTGCTACAAGGCAGAGGAATTCCCGGGCACGCTCGGGGTCCACGTCTAAGGCGGCAATCATCTCGATTAGATCGTCGGCTTTTATCACTCGGACAACAGAATTGCGCGTTGCTGTCGGTTCGATTTTTTGGTAATGACGTAATGCGGCGATGTCCATAAGGCTGAGGAACTGCATGAGCCGCCAGATACGCAGGAACTCCTCCACTGTCATTGTCTGAGTGAGTACTACTGGCTCTCCTGAAGGGGTGCGCAGCGGAAGTAGAAAGTTCTGCGCTAGGTGATCATCACGCAATGCATCGTCGTAGAGCTCTATCTCTGCGAGCACTTTATAGAGATCCGAACTGATTGGCAACGTGACCCGAATTCGCCGAGACTCCATGTTCGCGCCACGTATTTCGGCAATGCGCTCGTGATTACTGTTGAAGATATTTTCAGCCGCTGTCATTAAATCAATAAGTTTTGATCTTTTCTTATCGGTCGCCACGGATGGCCCAGTGCCGATTCTCATGCGGATATATCCGAGGCTCATTCCATACTCGAAAGCCGACGAAGGAGGTGTGACGATATAAAGGTCGCCGCTTGCAGCCATTCGGTGTTGCAAGTCATAGCCGAATAGAGAGACTTCCTTAGCGATGCGGTGTCGAGCGACGAGGGCTCGGCCGCAACGCACGAGTGTGATGAGATTTTGATCATTGAGATCGCCTATACTGGGCCGGCCAAGATCCCAGGAGTCCAGAGGCTTAATCTTATTTGCGAGAGATACTAGAAGCGACGCGATTTGAGCCGCGTCCTCGGGCTCTCCCATTTCATCCAGCACTGTTGCTACATCGTCAGGTACATGGTAGGCGAAGTAAGCGCGAAGAAATGCGATATTTGCAAGCGCCAAGACTTGCTTGATGATGTGGCGTGGCCTTGTTTTGAGAAGACGCATGGCGGTCTGGCCATCATCAGCGACCGAGAGCGTGAGCTGGTGGTAGGCTTGGTATGTCTTGAGCCGTTGTTCGAGAATATGCCATTCGGGCTCTCGGGCTTTCGCAATCGCCTTTTGGAGGTCATTGAGAAATGTCCCGAATTTCTTTGGAGGTTGGCCATCGCTGAGTAGTGCGCCGGTTCGCTCAAATGCCGTGAGGAATTCTTGGCCTTTGTATGTAATACCTGCCAGTAATGCGCATCGAAGCCTCCCATAGTTACCCTTGCTGCGAAAGTCTCTGGCGAGCCGGAGGATGCTCTTGACGGTGCGCTGTGGCCCCCAATTTGTGAATCGCACTAGCTCCTTCCTGATCATTTCAGGGGTGGCTGTCTGCTGCTGCGCGAGGTAGGCGACAATTCTGCTAACCAACTCGTCAGGCGTCTGGCTCTGGCCTCGGTAACTGTCTCTAGGGCGTGACGATTCCATAGTAAGCCACCATTACCTCTTGCTGCCCGACCCAGTGAGCGACGACCTCCTCTTGGGTGTCCCCGGCAGGGTCCAGTATCTCTACCCAACCGAGATCTGCGGATTCTCCTTCCTCGTCGCACTACCACCTGATCCTGTGGTTCCAGACACCAAGAGCAGGTCCAAGTTCATATGGTACTTCCAGACCAACGCGGCCCGCGAGGTCGGCCGACTGACGGACTGGCCGGACGGGGTTTGGTCCGACCGCTATCTATACCTTGATCCCTATCAGCGACGAGCCCAAGGCTTCCTATGAGGTGCCAGAGGAGTCGAGATGGGGCGCCTATACTCTCCAACGGTAGCATTCGGGGTGATCTGGCCCGGGAGAGGTGCCAGGCGCTTCGTCGGCGCTGCGCGGTCGGCGACCGCTGCCTAGCCTACACAGGTGCAGGCACTTCGCCGCCGGCCCGGCAGCGACGAGGCCGCGCGCGGGACCATGGCGCGCAACCACGGCCGGCCGATCGGCCTCCAACGCGTCGGCCGGTGCGTCGGCGGCCAGAGGAACTGGAGCGGAGCCTCTTCGTCTTGTCGAGGTTTCGCGCTGTTGATGCGTCGGCCTCTCCTATGGTAGTCTTGCCTAGACTCACCGGCAGATTTTGTGCCATGTTTCGTGGCATTTGAAACAATTGTGAGGGGGTATGCTGGCACGTAGCGTGTGCGATCATGCCTCATCCTATCGCCTTATGACTACGCATAGGAGTACCGGTGAGTCGTACCTATCTCACGACGTATGTCCAGACTTGCAACCTTAAAGGCCGCGACATCGCTCGGCGACTTGGCGAAGCTGCTAGGCTTTAAGCCGAAGGCTGTCTCCTATATTTTGTACAAGCAGCCGGAAGCGACAAAGTACACGACCTTCCAGATTCCCAAACGCAACGGCGGGCAACGAACAATTAGTTCTCCGTCAGATCGCCTAAAACTGTTACAGCGCCACTTGGCCGATCTCCTGCAGGACTGTATCGACGAAATCAACACGGCCACACAACGAAAGGACCGAACGGCTCACGGCTTCAAGCGCAACCGCTCGATCATCACCAACGCTCGCCAACACCGTCACCGCCGATGGGTTTTCAACCTCGATTTGGAGGAATTCTTTCCCTCGATCCACTTCGGAAGGGTGCGCGGCTTTCTGCTCAAGAACCGTGATTTCGCGCTTCACGAGGAAGTCGCCACCGTTATTGCGCAGATTGCGTGTCACGAGAACTCCTTGCCTCAAGGAAGTCCCTGCTCGCCGATCATTTCCAACCTCGTCGCCAACCTCCTAGATATGCGCCTTGTCAAGCTCGCATCTAAAGTCGGTTGCACGTACTCGCGATACGCTGACGATCTCACTTTCTCTACCAACAAGAAGGCGTTTCCAACCGCCATAGCCGTGCGAGTTGAAGCGGAAGACGCTGCCGCGCATGTGTGGCTGCCTGGCGAAGAACTGCGAAAGGTTATTGAGCGCACGGGCTTCCAAATCAACGCCGCGAAGACGCACCTTATGTACCGCTCGTCGCGCCAGAGCGTGACCGGTCTCGTCGTCAACGAGAAGATCAACATTCGCTGGGAGTACCGCCACAATGTGCGCGCAATGGTGCATAGTCTCGTAAAAACTGGCAAATTTGACCTCCTTGGCGTGACACAGAAGGAAGAGGGGGCAGCGCTGGAGAAAAGACCAGGCACGCTCAACGAACTCCACGGCATGCTCGGGTTTATCGACAGTATCGAGGTCTACAACAAAGCCAAGACGCCCGACTCTTCACCCGGCATGTCGTCGAGTGAGAAGAGCTACCGCGACTTTCTTGTATACAGTCTATTCTACGCGGCCACGATGCCAATAATTATTTGCGAAGGGAGGACGGACAACATCTATATTACACACGCTATTCGAAGTCTTGCGGCAGAATTCCCTGATTTGGCCGAAGTAATGCCTGACAGTAAAATAAATCTCAAGGTGAGGCTGTTTAAGCATGGTAAATCAAGTACTACGCGCATCCTTGGCTTCGGGGATGGCGGCGGCGCATCGCTGAGCGGATTTATCAACCTGTACAAGAATGCAACCAGTCACTTCACGGCCCCTGCCTTAGCAAACCCGGTCATCATGCTGCATGACAATGATTCAGGTGGCGCTAGCATCAAAAGGGCTATCAAGAATATCGCTAAGGTAACCGTGACCGATAAAGAGCAATTCGTCCACGTGCTGAAGAACTTATATGTCGTTGCTACCCCGATCGTTGGGGATGCAGAAGCCTCAGTGATCGAAGACTTCTTCGACGCCGCGATCAAGGAGGCTGTGATCGATGGGAAGAAATTCCACCTCGGGAAAGACTTCGATCCAGCCAAGCACTACGGCAAGGTGGTGTTCGCGCACAAGGTCGTTCGGCCGAAAGCCGGCACGATCGACTTCAGCGGGTTCAGACCACTTTTGACCAACCTCGTAGCGGCAATTCACAAGCACAGGATGTCCATGGTTTCTCAAATGGCTGAATCCTGACCCTGCCTGATCCACAGTTGGCCGAAGCCCTCCTCCACAAAGAAGGAAACCGCCTGATTGTAGAGCCGATCCGGAGACAGTCTGTGTTGGAGCTTCTGGCCTCCTGGGAGCCTCTCGACGAGGATTTCCCCGAGATTGAGACCCTCCGGCGGTGGGTGACGTGGATCTGTGAGATGGGTGATCTTCGGGTACCTGCTAGATCCAACAGCATGTCGGACCTGATCCGCCACCCCGGCGGGAAGGTAGCCCGAAGGTTCTCCGTCGTAGGAGAGCCCGTGGTATGGCGCTCGATCTGATTCTGGTGACCGACAACGTCGATGAATTCGCCCGCGTTCCAGGACTTTTGATCGAAAACTGGCTTGCCGCCTGACTTGCAGAGCGGCACCTTGGCACCCGGGGGCTCCAGTCATAGACTCGAAGAATGCGCAGACTCCTCCTCGCCGTTGTCATCGCCGCCGCCAATACCCTCTACTACGTGGCTTTCGTGGATCTTGGCGAGGTGCTGCGAATCATGAGCCTGCGCCGAGCCGAGCGTCGCGAGGCGAAGTACTATGTCGAAAACGTCTAAGCCATCGGCCATTCGGTACCCTACCCCTGAAGAGGACGCCGCCATAGTTGCCGCCGCCAAGGCGGATCCTGACGCACAGCCTCTTACAGATGAGCAACTGCAGGCCATGGTGCCAATGCGTGCAGTCCGCGGACGGCCGAAGTCTGCGAGCAGAAAGCAGTTGCTGTCGGTGCGCTACAGCCCCGAGGTCATCGAGTACTTCAAGTCGACCGGCGAAGGTTGGCAGGCGCGAATGGATGAGGTGTTGCGAGACTACGTGGCTCGCCAGTCTCGTTGAGCGCCGCCGGGCTGGGATGAGTTGGCGCCTACCAATGCCGGCACCACCTGGACGCCCGTTTTCGAAGACCAACCCTTCTACTCGATCGGTGAGATCACTCTCGATCCCACCAACCCCGAGGTGGTCTGGGTCGGCACCGGCGAGAACGTCAGCGGACGCCATGTCGGCTGGGGAGACGGGGTCTACCGCAGCCGCGACGCCGGCCGCACGTGGGAGCGGATGGGCCTTCCCCGGTCGGAGCACATCGACCGCATCCTGGTGGACCCGCGCGCCGGCAATCGTGTTCTCGTGGCCGCCGAGGGTCCGCTGTGATCCGTCCCTGGTCTACGCCTCAGGACTACATTCCAGTCCGAGAACGTCGAGGAGCGCTGTGCGGACCTCCCCCAGCGGTGATTTGGAAAGGAGGCAATCCATGGGCCGCCCAGGAAGCTCCTTTCGACGGAATGCACCCACTCGGGCTTCAGAGGGACACACGTCGTCCTGGGAGCCGGCCCGTACTAGCATAGGTCTCGACATCGGCCGCTCCGGCGGCCAGGAGGGCCACCGTGCAGACTGGACGGATTGTGCGTTTGTTTCGGAACGGCCGGAACCAGGCCTTGCGGATTCCGCGAGACCTCGAATTGCCTGGCAACGAAGCCGTCCTTCACAAAGAAGGAAACCGCCTGATTGTAGAGCCGATCCGGAGACCGTCTGTGTTGGAGCTTCTGGCCTCCTGGGAGCCTCTCGACGAGGATTTCCCCGAGATTGAAGATCCTCCGCCGGTGGATGACGTGAATCTGTGAGATGGGTGATCTTCAGGTACCTGCTAGATTCCAACAGCATGTCGGACCTGATCCGCCACCCCGGCGGGAAGGTGGGCCGAGGGTGCGCCGTCGTAGGAGAGCCCGTTGTATGGCGCTCGATCTGATTCTGGTGACCACAACGTCGATACTTCGCCCGCGAGCGTGACCCTCGCCTATGGCACCTTGGCGCCCGGGGGCTCCAGTCATAGACTCGAAGAATGCGCAGACTCCTTCTCGCCGTCGCCATCGCCACCGTCCTTGCTTCTCCCCTCGCCCCCCAGACCGCGGGCTCCAAGTCCGCCAAGCCTCCTGATTCCCCGCTGGCCAAGGCCGCCGCGGCGTTGCCCTTTCGCGGCATCGGCCCCGGCCTGATGAGCGGCCGGCTCTCCGACGTCGAGGTCCACCCCACGGTTCCGGGCGTCTGGTACGTGGCCGCGGGGTCGGGCGGGGTCTGGAAGACCACCAACGCGGGCACCACCTGGACGCCCATTTTCGAGGACCAGCCCTCGTACTCGATCGGCGAGATCACTCTCGATCCCACCAACCCCGAGGTGGTCTGGGTCGGCACCGGCGAGAACGTCAGCGGGCGCCATGTCGGCTGGGGAGACGGCGTCTACCGTAGCCGCGACGCCGGCCGCTCCTGGCAGCGGATGGGCCTGCCCCGGTCGGAGCACATCGGCCGTATCCTGGTGGACCCGCGCGACGGCAACCGGGTCCTCGTGGCCGCCGAGGGGCCGCTCTGGGCCGCGGGCGGGGAGCGGGGCGTCTACCGCTCCACCGATGGCGGCGCCACCTGGACCCCGGTGCTCCAGATCGACGAGAACACCGGCGTCACCGATCTCGAATTCGATCCTTCCAATCCCGATGTGGTCTACGCCGCGGCCTACCAGCGCCGGCGCCACGTCTGGGGATTCCTCGGCGGGGGACCCGGCTCGGGGCTCTGGAAGTCCGTCGACAACGGCAAGACCTGGCGTCCACTGAAGACCGGCCTGCCCGGCGGGGACATGGGAAAGATCGGCCTCGCCGTCACGCCCGCCGACCCGTCCCTGGTCTACGCCACGATCGAAGCCGGGGAGGAGGAGCGCGGCTTCTACCGCTCGCGCGACCGGGGCGAGAGCTGGGAGAAGCGGAACCGCTACATCTCCGGCGGCACCGGCCCCCACTACTACCAGGAGATCGAGGCCTCGCCCCTCGACGCCGGCCGGGTCTACCAGATGGACGTCTTCCTCCGCGTGACCCGCAACGGCGGCGCGACGATGGAGATCCTCGAGACCGGCCACGACAAGCACAGCGACAACCACGCGCTGTGGATCGATCCCGCCAACGGCAACCACCTGCTGGTGGGCACCGACGCCGGGCTCTACGAGAGCTTCGACGAGGGGAGGACCTTCCGGCACTTCCCGAACCTGCCGGTCTCGCAGTTCTACAAGGTGGCGCTCAACAACCGCGAGCCGTTCTACGACGTCCTGGCCGGGGCGCAGGACCTTGGCACCCTGCACGGTCCGTCGCGCACCCTCAACATGGACGGCATCCGCAATCAGGACTGGTACGCGCCGCTCGGCGCCGACGGCTACGGCGTCGCCTTCGATCCGCGCGATCCCGACCTCCTCTACCTGATGTGGCAGGAGGGGATGCTCTTCCGCAGGGACCGGCGCAACGACGAGGCGCTGATGATCCGCCCCCAGCCCGCCGAGGGGGACGCGCCGGAGCGGTGGAACTGGGACTCGCCGCTGCTGGTGAGCCCGCACCGCCCCGACCGGATCTACTACGGCTCGCAGCGGATCTGGCGAAGCGACGACCGGGGCGGCACCTGGACCCCGATCAGCGGCGATCTGACGCAAGGGCGGGCTCGCTACGAGCAGAAGTTCTTCGGGCGGGTCTGGAGCGTCGACGCGCTGCACGACAACAACGCGATGTCGAAGTACGCCACCACCACGGCGATTTCGGAGTCGCCCCTCCGCGAGGGGACGCTGGCGGTCGGCACCGACGACGGCCTGGTGCAGGTCACCACCGACGGCGGCGGGAGTTGGCGCCGCGCGGCGGCGATCCCCGGGCTGCCGGCGCTGTCCTTCGTCAACGACGTCGAGATGTCGCAGCACGACGCCGCCACCCTCTACGTGGTCGCCGACAACCACAAGGCCGGCGACTTCAAACCCTATGTCTTCGAGAGCACCGACCTGGGCCGCACCTGGCGCTCGATGGCGGGGGACCTGCCGGCGGGGACGATCGTCTGGGCGATCCAGCAGGATCACGTCCGGCCCGACCTGTTCTTCGTGGGCACCGAGCACGGCCTCTACTTCAGTCTCGACCGGGGCGCCCACTGGCTCAAGATGGGCGGCCTGCCGACGATCCCGTTCCGCGACGTGAAGCTGCACCGGCGCGACAACGACCTGGTGGGCGCCACCTTCGGCCGCGGCGTCTATGTGCTCGACGACTACACGCCGCTCCGCGGGATGGCGGCGGCGGTCGCGGAAGAGGGTGCGCTTTTCCCGGTCCGTGACGCCTGGTGGTTCGTGCCCTATCAGCCGGGACAGGCTCCGGGGCGTCCGGAGCTCGGCACCGACGACTTCACCGCCCCGAACCCGCCCCACGGCGCCCTCTTCACCTACTTCCTGCGCGAGGCGCCGACCTCCGCGCGCGAGGCGCGGAAGACCGGCGAGAAGGAGCTGCGCGAGAAGGGAGCCGACGTATCCTTTCCCGGCTTCGACCGGCTGCGGGCCGAAGCGCTGGAGGCGGACCCGAAGGTACTGCTGATCGTCTCGGACGCCGCCGGGCGCAAGGTGCGGTGGATCGAAGGGCCGGCCAAGGAAGGGCTGCACCGGGTGAGCTGGGACCTGCGCGGTCCGGTCCCGGACCCGGTGGTGCTCGACCCGCCGGCCTTCCAGCCCCCCTGGGCCGCTGCGCCGGTGGGTCCCCTGGTGGCGCCCGGGCGCTACTCGGCGGAGTTGGTGGTGGTGTCGGCGAGCGGAACCCGATCGCTGGGTCCGGCGCAGTCGTTCGAGGTGAAGCCGGTGCCGAACCTGCCGCCAGGAACCGATCCGGCAGCGGTGGCCGCCTTCCAGGGGGAGACGGCGGAGGCGGCGCGGCGGCTGTCGTCGGCTGCGGCGGAGCTCGGCCGCGTCAAGGACCAGCTCCGGCAGATGCGGGCGACGCTGAGAGAGACCCCCCGGGCGGACCTGGCGCTCTACGCCCGGCTGGACGCGGTGGGGAAGACGGTCGCGGAGCTCGAGCGGCGGCTCCAGGGTGACCCGGCGCGGCAGAACCTCTCCGAGCCGGACACCGTGTCGATCGGCGAGCGCGTGTGGGCGATCCGGGACGGCCACTGGCAGACGCGGCAAATGCCGACGGCGACCCAAAAGCGAAACCTGGAGATCGCCACCGCCGGACTGGATGCGCTGGAGCGCGACCTGAAGGCGCTGATCGAAGGAGACCTGGCGAAGCTGGAGGAGGCCTTCGCGGCGGCGGGAGCGCCCTGGACCCCAGGGCGCCGGGTGCCGTAGGCCACGCCGGGCAGGCTAAAGTTCCTCAGTCGCATCGGAATTCCGTCTCCTCTGTCCGTCTACCAAGTAGCCCCCCTTCCGGCGAGCCCCGCCGATCCCAAGGGGGGCGTCCCAATGGCGGCAACAAGGAGGATCGATGTCCGAGCGGAGCAACCTTGCCAAGCGATTCCTAGCGAAGGTCCAGCCGGGCGGCGGTCTTGAAGCCGCCGCCGTCAGCGGTGTGGAAGAAGCCGAGTCCATCAGCGAGAGGGCTCAGGCGCCCGCTCCCGAGCGGAAGCTCGTCCGCAACACCCTCGAGAAGCTCGCGTCGAACCGGGAGCTTACGCCTCCCGAGGAGTTCGCGCTCGAGGCGATCATCATTCCCGATAAACGGCCCGCGATCGACGTCGTGAACGGCGATTTCGCCGTGCAGCACCCGCTCTGGCTGCACTACGGGACGGACCCCATCAGGTCGACCCTCCGCAGAGTGCTGCCGTCGATCGGACGCGTGGAGGTCGCGGGGATCCCCGGCCTGCCCTTCGGTGGCACCGGCTTCGTCGTCGGCTCGGGACTCCTCATGACCAATCGCCACGTGGCCGGGCTGTTCTCCTCCGGGCTTGGCCGCCGCGGTCTTACGTTCCGGCCCGGGATCCGCGCCGGCGTCGATTTCAAGCGCGAGCGCGGCCGGGACGAGAAGCAGTTCCTGCACGTCCGGCGCGTGCTGATGATCCATCCCCATTGGGACATGGCCATCCTTCAGGTCGAGGGCCTGACGGACCGGAACCCGCCGCTGGTCCTGGCGCTGGAGACGCCGGAGCAGCTCAGAGACCGGGAGGTTGCGGTCATCGGCTATCCCGCGTTCGACCCGCGCAACCCCGCCGACGTGCAGAACCGGGTGTTCAACAGCGTCTACAACGTCAAGCGGCTCCAGCCGGGGCTGCTCGGGAGACGCCGCGCGGTCCGCAGCTTCGATCACACCGTCTCGGCGATGACGCACGACGCGTCCACGCTCGGCGGCAACTCGGGCTCGGCGGTCATCGACGTCACGAACGGGAACATCCTGGCGCTCCATTTCGCCGGGGTTTATCTCGACGCCAACTTCACGGTCCCAGCCTCGGAGCTGGCGAGGGACCAGCGGGTGATCGAGGCGGGAGTGAAGTTCCGCAGCCGCGTCGTAGGGGATGCCCGCGTCACCGACCAGTGGTGGAGCGCGGTCGAAACCGCCCCGGCGCAGGCTGTCACGCCAGACCCTGCCGCCGCGCCGGGACCGGCCGGCACGGGCCAGGGAGTCTCCTTGAGCGCCGGCGACAGCGTGACATGGACGATCCCGCTCCAGATCACGGTGCGCCTCGGCGGCGAGGCCGCGGCGGTCCCCGCACCGGCTCCCGCGCCCACCGTGGTTGAGCCTCCCACCGAGAAGCCGGTCATGCCGGTCCACGACACCGACTACTCCACCCGGAAGGGGTACGTCAGCGATTTCCTGGAGATCGACGTGCCGATGCCCGAGCCGGTGGACGAGACCCTCTGCGCCCAACTGCTGGACGGCAGCGGCTACGTCCTGCCCTACCACCATTTCTCGCTGGTCATGCACAAGGGCCGCCGCCTGACCCTGATCGCCGCCTCGAACCTCGACGCCAGCCCGGACAGGAAGGAGCCCGAGCCGGGGAAGCTGTACACGCGCAAGGCCCTGGGAGGGCTCGGCAAGAACGATATGGAGCTCTGGTTCACCGATCCCAGGATCGCGGCGGAGGATCAGCTCCCGGACCGCTTCTTCTCGAAGGACAAGGGAGCGTTCGACAGGGGCCACGTGGTGCGGCGTGAGGACGTCGCGTGGGGGGCCTCTTACCAGGAGGTCCAGTTCGCCAACGGCGACACCTTCCACACCCCGAACTGCACTCCGCAGGTCGCCGGGTTCAACCAGCCGTCGGGCAGCGAGAACTGGGGAGACCTGGAGAAGTACGTGTCCTCGGAGGCCGGAAGCGAGCGGCTCAGCATCTTCGCGGGCCCGGTGCTGGCGGACGACGACCCGATCTTCGTGGGCGTCGACGACGAGGGTCCGGTGCGCGTCCAGATCCCGCGCCAGTATTGGAAGGTCATCCTGGCCGAAGAGGAGGGCGAGCTCCGCGCCTTCGCCTTCGTCCTCCGCCAGGACCTCAGCGACGTGCCGATCGAATTCGCGGTGGGCGCCTGGGGCGAGCACATGATCGCCATCGGCGACCTCGAGGAGCTGCTCGGCAACGTCCGCTTCCCCGGGGTGGTGCACCAGGCCGACCAGGCGGACACCGAGATCGGCGAGGCGGTGCGCGGTCTGGCGGGGATCGAGCTCGTGGCGGGATCGGCCCGGCAGGAGATCGAACGCCCCACTCCGAACAGCGGCGACGACGATTACGCCGAGCCGGACGCGGTGAAGGTGATGCCGTCCGTCGAGCTCGAGGCAGTCGTCGCGTGGCGGGTGGCGAAGTCGCTCCTCGCCCTGCGCAACCAGGTGAACGCCAAGGCGCCCAGGCGGAGCAAGGCGAGCGACGGCACCATCGGCGACGCGGCCCACGCGACCCGCAACTCCGATCACAATCCCTGGGTCCGGGACGGCGCCATGGGCGTGGTGACGGCGATGGACATCACGCACGATCCGGCGAACGGCTGCGACGCCGGCGCGCTCGCGGAGGCGATCCGCGCCAGCCGGGACGCCCGGGTCAAGTACATCATCTGGAACCGGAGGATCGCGAGCTCGTCCGTGATCGGCGGAGTGGCGGCCTGGACCTGGCGCCCCTATACCGGCAGCAACCCGCACTCCAAGCACGTACACATTTCCGTGCGGCCGGAGAAGGCGGCTTTCGATTCGGAAGCGTCCTGGGCGGTCTAACCCAACTTCCACAGCCTCTGGCCCCAAAGTGGACGATCTGGGCGTCTTCGGGGCCGTAAGTTGTTGATTCTTGGAGAGGCAGAATCCCGATTCCAGAAATAGTGACGAAACCAGGACTTTCGAGTTTCTGATATAGAAGCTCATGGCCCCCGTCAAAAATTGGCGTCCAAGGCGGAATAGTGACGAAAATCTACCACGGATCGTTATGCCTCAACACTTTACGCCGCAAAGCGTGGAAGTTGGGCTAGAAGCTTGCGCCGGGCTCAGAGCCTCACCATCGGCAGCGGATTCCAGGGATGGGTCCGCAGGCGCTTGAGCTCCAACTGGACGAGCCGCTTGTGAAAGCCGGCGCTGGGCCAGGCCGAGAAGATCTCGCCCAGCAGCCGCCGCGGCAGCCCGAACCGGCGGAGCCCCCGCGTGACGTCCACCCAGTCCGCCCGACGGAAGGGCTCGACGAGCCAGTCCGGATTCCCCCGCCAGGCCGAGATCTTGTGGTGCTCCAGGATCATCGCCGTGATCTCGGGCTCCCACTCCGCTCTGCCGGACCGCGCGAGATGGGCGCTCGCCAGCCGGATGGACGGCCGCAGATAATCGAAGGTGCCGTCGGTCCAGATCCCCAGGTCGTGAAACGCGGCGGCGGTCGCCATCTTCTCGACTTGCTCGGGATCCTTCGACGACAGCGCGGCGCACAGGTTCACCACCCGGTAGGTGTGGTTCCTGTACGCCGTGAAGTCGTCGCCCAACTGCGCGGCGTGGGCCCGCAGCAACCCGTCGAGAGCGGCGATCTCCGTGAGCGGCATGCTCAGGCCGCGGGAAGGCGCGCGTCGATCCAGCTTTTGATATCCGCCATCACGCCTTCCTTGCCGTAGTCGCTGAGAAGGTCGTGAACGTGGCCTTCGTAGAGCTTCAGCGTCTTGTCGGTGGAACCGGCCGTGTCGTAGAAGAGCTGGCTGCCCTTGGGATTCGTGACCTTGTCGGCGGTGCCGTGGAGGATCAGCACCGGGAGGGTGATGAGCGGAAACTCCTTCTTGAGCCGCTCGTCGGCGCGGACCAGCTCGGCGACGGTCTTCGTGGGCTGGACCTCGTGGGCGATGAGCGGATCGTTGTTCATCGCCTCCACGACCTTGGGATCGCGCGAGAATTCCTCGATCGGAAGCTTGAGCACGTGGGCATGGGGCGCGATGTGGCTCAACCCCTTGACGACGGCGAGGGCGAAATCCGGCGCCGCCACCTGGAAGGCGAAGCTCTCGCAGATCAGTCCGGCGAGCTCGGCCTGGTGCTCGAGGGTGTAGACGCAGGAGATGACGCCGCCGGCGCTGTGGCCGAGCAGGAAGAGGGGAAGCCCCGGCTCGCGCGATTTCGCCAGCGTCACGAGGGTGTTCACGTCGTTGAGATAGTCCGCCATCTTCTCGATGTAGAAGCGCTCGCCGTCCGACTGGCCGCGGCCGCGCAGATCCAGTGCGTACACCGCGAGGCCATGGGCCGCGAGCTGTTCGCCCGCCCACAGGTAATACCCGCTGTGGGAGAGCACGCCGTGGCAGATGGCGACCACGCCGCGAGCCTGGCCTTCCGGGCGCCACGACCGGATGAAGATCTGAAGGCCATCCGCTCCTGCGACTTTTTCTTCTTGCATCGGTCTCCTCCTGTAAGGCGATCTACGCCTTGATGAAGGCCAGCAGATCGGTGTTGATCTGATCCTTGTTGATGCTGCACATGCCGTGCGACAAGCCCGGATAGACCTTCAGCGTGGAGCCCTTGACCAGCTTCGACGACAACAGCGCCGAGGCGCCGATCGGGACGATCTGGTCGTCGTCGCCGTGCATGATCAGGGTGGGCACGTCGAATTTCTTCAGGTCCTCCGTGAAATCCGTCTCCGAGAATGCCTTGATGCAGTCGAGCGCGTTCTTGTGGCCGGCCTGCATCCCCTGCAGCCAGAACGAGTCCCGCACGCCCTGCGACACCTTGGCGCCGGGCCGGTTGGCGCCATAGAACGGGATGGTCAGATCCTTGAAGAACTGCGAGCGGTCCGCGAGCACCCCGGCGCGGATCCCGTCGAAGACTTCGATCGGCAAGCCCCCGGGGTTGGCCGCCGTCTTCAACATCAGCGGCGGCACGGCGCCGATCAGCACGGCCTTGGCGACGCGCTTCGTGCCGTGGCGGCCGATGTAGCGCGCGACCTCCCCGCCGCCGGTGGAATGACCGACATGTACCGCGCCGCGGAGGTCCAGCGCCTCGACGAGCGCCGCCAGGTCGTCGGCGTAGGTGTCCATCTCGTTGCCGTCCCACGGCTGGCTCGACCGCCCGTGGCCGCGGCGGTCGTGGGCGATGCAGCGGTAGCCGCGCGACGCCAGGAACACCATCTGGTCGTCCCACGCGTCGGCGCTGAGGGGCCATCCGTGGCTGAAGACCACCGGCTGCCCCTGGCCCCAATCCTTGAAGTAGATCTCCGTCCCGTCGGTCGTCGTGATCGTCGGCATGGCGCGCGTCCTCCTTGCGCGCATTGCATCATGCGTGCGGCGGCAACGCTATTAGACGAAGGTATCGGTTCGAGGGAGGAGCTACGGCCTGGACGGCGGCGGCAGGTTGAGCCTCGTGGACGCCCGCACCAGGTCCGCGAGCGAATCCGCCTTCATCTTCCGCATCATCCTGCCGCGATGGGCCTTGACGGTGATCTCGCTGGTGCCCAGCTCGGCGCCGATCTGCTTGTTCAACAAGCCGGCGACGACCCCGGCCATGACCTCCCGCTCGCGGCGGGTGAGGGAGGAGTAACGCCCATGGAGATCCTTGAGCTCCGCCGCCGCCCCCAACGCCTGCCGGATCGCGTTCAGCAACGCGTCGGCGGCGAAGGGTTTGGGCAGGAATTCCACCGCTCCCGCCTTCATCGCCCGCACCGACATCGGCACGTCGCCGTAGCCGGTGATGAAGATGACCGGCATGTCGCTGCGGTCGGCGGCGATGCGATCCTGGAGATCGAGGCCGTTCAGATCGGGTAGCTCCACGTCGAGCACCAGGCAGCACGGCGCGTCGACGGCGGGATGAGCGAGGAATGCCCGCGCGGAGGAGAAGGTCTCCGGCTTCCAGCCGGCCCAGCGGATCAGCGACTCCAGAGATTCGCGCATCGAGACGTCGTCGTCGACGACGAAGACGACCGGCGGGGGCTGAGACATCGGCGCCGGTCTCGCCGCGGCGCCGGGAAACCGCCATGGCTTCATCTCCGGGGGACGGCTGAGACTGCGGGGAATGGAAAAGGAGAACGCGGCGCCCGGCCCCTCGTTGGGCGCGGCCCAGAGCCTGCCCTCATGACTTTCGATGATCGAGCGGCTGATGGACAACCCCATCCCCATGCCGCCGGCTTTGGTCGTGTAGAACGCTTCGAAGAGCAGGTCCAGCTCCCCTGGATCGAAGCCGGTCCCCGAATCCCGGACGGTCAGGCGCACGCGGTCGCCTTCGTCCCGCCCGGTGCTGATCGCCAGCCGCCGCGGACGGTCGTTGACGCCGCTCATCGCCTCCAGGGCGTTCAGGAGGAGGTTCAGGATGACCTGTTGCAGCTGGACGCGATCCCCGGTGACCGGCGGGAGATCCGCCGCGAGATCCTCCTGCACGGCGACCCGGTACCGCTGGAGCTCGCTCCAGGACAGCGCCAGGACTTCCCGCGCGGCTTCGTTCAGGTCCACGAAGCCGGCCGTGGCGCCCTCTTTCTGGAACAGGGCACGCAAGCGCGCGATCACGTCCGCCGCGCGGTTGCCGTCGCGGATCGTGCGCCGCGCGGTTTCGCGCGCGCCGTCGAGGTTGGGAGGATCGTCGGCCAGCATCCGCAGGCAGGTGTCGGCGTTCGTGATGATGCCCGACAGCGGCTGGTTGACCTCGTGCGCGATCGACGCCGTCAAGGCTCCGAGCGTCGTGATCCTGGCCACGCGCGCCAGCTCGGAGCGGGCGGCGCTGAGCGCGTCTTCCGAGAGGCGGCGCTCCGTCACGTCCTGGACGGCGCCGATGTATTCCAGTTGGCCGGCCTGGTTGCGGGTCCCGTGGGCGACGACGTGCAGGTGCTTGACGGCGCCGCCCGGCATCAGGAGCCGGTGCTCGAATTCCAGATCGTCGCCGTCGCGCCGGGCGCGGTCGACCACATCCTGGAACCACAGGATCTCTTCGGGGTGGAGGCGCGTGCCCACGATCTCGAACGTGACGGGCACCGCGGGATCGATCTCATAGATCCTGTAGGTCTGTTCCGACCAGACGATCTCGTTCGTCTCGATACACCAGGAAAAGCTGCCCGTCGAGCTGAGGCGCTGGGCTTCCGCGAGAAACGCCTCGCTCCGCCGCAGGGCGGCTTCATTCTGCGCGCGCTCGATCGCGATGCTGGCGATGTGCGTAAACCGTTCGATGAGGCCCTGCTGCGGCGGCGTCGGACTTCCGGGCTCGCGCTGATAGATCGCGAAAGTGCCCAGCGCCTTCCCGGCCAGGGAGAGAATGGGAGTGGTCCAGCAGGATCGCAGCCCGAGACCCAGCACCAGGTCGCGCCATTCGCCGGTCGCCCAACGGGAATCGGCGTCCACGTCCGGGACGATCACCTGCGTCCTCTGGTGGACCGCCATCGCGCACGGTCCCCAATAGGGAATCACCGGCCGGTCGTGAATGGCGTCGTTGAGACTGGGAGGGAGGCTCGGCGCCGCCCCATGCTGAAGCTTCGTGTGGCCGGGATCGACCAGCAGGACGCTGCAATGGCATCCGTCGGCGGAGCTGTCGACGAGACCGCACAGGACGTCGAGGACCACCGGCAGCGAACACCCCCAGGCCACCATCTCGAGCAGCCGCCGTTCGCCTTCGAGGAGGGCCTCGGCCCGTAGGAGCTCGTCCTGCAAAGTGGCCCATGATACCCCGAAACATTTCGCGGCTATCGGGCGTAGTGCCCATATCCACCTCCGACAGATGGGAGATCCGCCATGTCCATCGCTCAGACCGACTCGCCGACTCCCCGGAAGCCCCTGCGGCTGTGGCCCGGCGTGGTCATCGCGATCCTGCAGTGTCTGCTCCAGTTCGTCGTCCCCGTCGTCGCTCCCGAAGCCGCTTTCCTGGGGATGCTCGGGGGACTAGTCTGCGGGTTGGCGGTCGTCGTCTGGTGGCTGTTCTTCAGCCGGGCGCCCTGGTCCGAGCGCCTGGGCGCCGTCGCCCTGATGATCGCCGCGATGTTCGCGACCTGGTTCCTCCTCGACGAGTCGATCGCGAAGGGGGCGATGGGGATGTTGTTCCCCATCCTGGCGTTCCCGATCCTCAGCCTCGCCTTCGTCGCCTGGGCGGTGGCCACCCACCGCCTGCCGGACAGGCTCCGGCGCGCGACCATGGCCGCGACGATCCTGCTGGCGTGCGGAGGGTGGACGCTCCTGAGGACCGGCGGCTTCACCGGCGCCGGCGACAACGATTTCGCGTGGCGATGGTCGGAGACCCCCGAGGAGCGGCTCCTGGCCCAGGCCCAAGACGAGCCGATGGCGGCTCCGGCGGCGGCGAAGACTCCCGGAGCCCAGCCCATGGCCCCGGCCAGCGCCGAGCCGGCGGCTCCGGCGCCGGCGGCCCCCGAGGAAGCGCCCGTGACCCAAGCCGGAGAGGAACTGGCGGCCAGCCCGGCGGCTCCGGCGGCGGAAACGGGAGCCGTCTGGCCCGGCTTCCGCGGCGCCCAGCGCGACGGCGTCGCTCGCGGCGCGCGGATCGCGACCGACTGGTCCGCGTCGCCGCCGGTCGAGCTGTGGCGCCGGCCGATCGGCCCGGGCTGGTCGTCCTTCGCGGTCCAGGGCAACTTCCTCTACACCCAGGAGCAGCGCGGCGAGGACGAGGTCGTCTCCTGCTACGACATGACCACCGGCGAGCCGGTGTGGATGCACCGCGACGCGGCCCGGTTCTGGGAGTCGAACGGCGGCGCCGGTCCGCGCGCCACGCCGACCCTCCGGAACGGCCGCGTCTACGCGCTGGGCGCGACCGGAATCCTGAACGCGCTCGACGCCAGGGACGGCTCCGTGGTGTGGTCGCGCAACCCGGCGACCGATACCGGAACGGAGCTGCCGGGCTGGGGGTTCTCGGGCTCGCCGCTGGTGGTCGGCGACGTCGTGATCGTCGCCACCTCCGGCAAGCTCGCCGCCTACGACCTCGCCACCGGCGAGCCGCGCTGGAAAGGCCCGGACGGCGGCGGCGGCTACAGCTCGCCCCATCTGGTGACGATCGGCGGAGTCCCGCAGGTCCTGCTGCTGAACGGCGACGGCGCGATCAGCGTGGCGCCGGCCGACGGCAAGGTGCTCTGGAAACACGAGGCATCGGCGGACGCCCGCATCGTGCAGCCGGCCCTGACCCCGGACGGCGACGTCCTGATCGGCTCCGGCCAGGACCTCGGCCGCGTGGCGGTCACGCGCGGCCCCGGCGGCTGGACCACCCAGGAGCGCTGGACCTCGAACGGGCTGAAGCCCTACTTCAACGACTTCGTCGTCCACAACGGCCATGCCTTCGGCTTCGACGGCAGCCGGCTCGCGTGCATCGACCTCAAGGACGGCAAGCGCAAGTGGAAGGACGGGCACTACGGCCATGGCCAGCTCGTCCTGCTGCCCGACCAGGACCTGCTGCTGGTGCTGTCGGAGAAGGGTGAGCTGGCGCTGGTCAAGGCGGACTCCGGCCAGTTCGCGGAGCTCGCGCGCATCCCGGCGATCGAGGGCAAGACCTGGAACCACCCGGTGCTGGCCGGCGACGTCCTGCTGGTCCGCAACGGCGAGGAGATGGTGGCGTTCCGGCTGGCGTTGGCGGGGCAGGCGGTGGCGGGGCGGTGACCTCACCCTCCGGCTCCCTCTCCTAAGGAGAGGGAGAGAAAAGCAAGCCAAACAAAAAGCCCCTCTCCTTCAGGAGAGGGGTTTTGGTGAGGTCGCGACCGCAAGCCGGCTTCCCCCCCAAAGAGGGGTGGCTCGTCCCCACCCCGGCGGACGTTTTAACACTTCGGTTGAAATCAAATACTGGCAAGTAGGTGATTGCGCGCGTAGCCGCAGAGCACACGCCGCGCACACCTTGAATCAGGCATTTTTCCACGTCAGCAAGGAGGTTCTTATGCTTCGGAATCTCTCCATCCGTCTCACTCTCTCCGCGTTCCTCCTCGTTCCTCTCAGTCTGGCCGCGGAGAACCAGGTCCCTCGTACGATCCGCATCAGTGGCACCCTGACGGAGCTCAGCGCCAGTACGGTTCCCTCGCAGGAAACGATCCGTTTCACGCTGTATCAGGATCAGGAGGGGACGACGCCGCTCTGGTCCGAGACGCAAACGGTCGAGGTGGCCCCCTTGGGGCGCTACACGGTGCTGCTGGGAGCTGAAACCGAAGGTGGCATCCCTCTCCCGCTGTTCTCCAGCATGGACGCTCATTGGTTGGGGGTCCAGTTGGAAGGCCAGCACGAACAACTGCCGGTCATGCTGGTCAGCGTCCCGTACGCGCTCAAGGCAGCCGACGCCGAGACCCTCGGCGGCTGGCCCGCTTCTTCGTTCCTGCGGGCTGAAAAGGCCTCTGAGGAACCACCGCCGGCCGAGGCCAAGGCCGGCCGGCAGTTCAGTGCGATCCCCAAGGCGCTGGTTCCGATCTATGGGCCCAATGGGTCGGCCCCCATAAACTATCTTGCCAAGTTCACCGCGCCGGCTACGATCGGCCCTTCAGTTCTGTATGACAACGGCTACTTCCTCGGACTGAGGACGATCGCACCTCGCACCGACTTCGACCTCAACGGGACTCTCGCCGTCAACCGGGTGACTCTGGCGCAGGATTCGACCACCTCGTCGTCGACCTGGTCGCTCGACAACTCCTCGTCGCGCTTCCGCCTCTTCTACCAGCCGGCCTTCAACGCAAACGGAACAGAGATCCTGACGGCCAGCTCGACCGATGTGGACGTGATAAAAGCCCTCAACGTGCACGGTTTTCTCACAGCGATCAACCGCTTGCGAACCAATGAGATCGAATTCCCGAACCCTGACGAACCCTCCTACCCCTACCCTCCGCCACCGTTTCCCCCGCCTTTTCGGCCCTACTATAAAATCGATAGCCGCGGAACGTCTTTCAATATCTACTCCTATAACTGGTTCATGACGGCGAACGTTCTCCTGCCATCACTGAACTTCACTCTGCAAGGAGGTGGTCTGGGAGTGCCGGGCCGCGCAGGCCTCTGGTCCGGGGATCCCCGCTCCAACCTGGATGTTGGGGGAGAGATCATCGCGACCAGCCGGCTCCTCCTGGCCCGGGACACCAGCGCCGCCAGTCCGGCATGGCACATGGTGAACGATGCTTCACTCTTCCGTCTCGCCCATCAATCCAGCCTTACACCTCAAGGTCAGGTTGGTACGACCGTGATGGTGGCGACCGAGAGTAACCGGGTGGGCATCGGCGTGGACCAGCCGGGGCACACCCTCGACGTCGGCGGCGACGTTGCAATCGTGGGCACCGGCCATGGCATCGTCTTTCCGGATGGCACAGTGCAGACCTCGGCCTCGCCTCCGGGTGCGTTCTTCGGGATCTGCATCAGCAACTCAGCCGGCCCGCAGACCTGCTCCTGCCCTCGCCTCCTGTCGCAGACTCAGATTTCGGCAGGGCAGTCTTGCTCGATCGCGGGGGTTCCAGGCAACTGCACGGCGGTCTCGCAAGCCGGACCGCCGGTGACCTACGGGGCTTGCTGCGTCTGTAACTGAACGTACTGAGCCTCCCTCCTCTCCGCGAGGAGAGGAGGGAGGCAATGTCAATCAAGAGTTTTGCTACGCCGCCACCCCGTCCCCCTTATTCAGGCTGCGCCGCAGCTCCGCCCGCAGCGATTCCAGCTGATCTCCTGGCTGGAGCGGGACGGGGAGTTGCGCGCGACCTTCTTCCAGGATCTGGACGCGGTCTTCTACGCCGCCGCGGCGCTGCCGCAGCACCTGTGGGAGAAGCTGGAGCGGCTTGCCATCGAGGCCACGGGCCGGCGCGTGGTCATGCTCTCGGCCTGGGGTTCCACGGAGACGGCGCCGAGCGCGACCCAGATCCACTTCCACATCGAGCGGGCCGGCGTGATCGGTCTGCCGGGAGCCGGCACGGAGATCAAGCTCGCCCCCGCCGGCAACAAATTCGAGCTGAGGGTCAAAGGCCCCAACGTGACCCCCGGCTACTGGCGGCGTCTGGACCTCACCCGCGAGCAGTTCGACGAGGCGAGATCACCGACAAGGGCTACGTCAACCAGCGCGCCGTGCTCGAACGCCGCGCCGGTCTCGTGGAGCTCCTGTATTCAGAGGACGCCGAGCGCTCCGATCTGGTCCTGCCGGAGCCCTGAGTTGCTCGTCATTGAAGGAATCGTGAAAAGCTCATATCATGGGGCCAGAGGAAGCATCCACCCGCCGCCTCCGGCCCCCGGTTGAGCCCAGGCCCAGGGCGGCACCGACTCAGGAGGTCTGCCCATGGTTCGTTCCAGCGTCGTCCTGCTCGCCGCGCTCTCGCTGAGCGCGGCCTCCCTCCAGGCCCAAGGCTTCAACAACCTCTATCTCGGCACCGGCGCGGGCAATCCCGGCGTCTCGACGGGGAACCGCAACACGGCCCTCGGTGAGTTCGCGCTGTCGTCCAACACCTCCGGCTCGGACAACACGGCGGTCGGCTCCAACGCCTGCCTCGCGAACACCAACGGCAACTCCAACACGGGCGTCGGCTCCTTCGCCCTGGCCTCCAACACCACCGGCCAGGTCAACACGGCGGTCGGCTCGGGCACCCTGCCCGCCAACACCTCCGGCGTGGCCAACTCCGGCTTCGGCGTCAACGCCCTCAACTCCAATACGACGGGCAGCTCCAACACGGCCCTCGGTTTCCAGGCGCTGTTCGCGAACGTCACGGGCAACAGCAACACGGGCGTGGGTGCGAACGCCCTGGGCAACGCCACCGGCTCCAACAACATCGCCCTCGGCCGGTCTGCGGGCTTCAACATCATCAACGGCACCAACAACATCCACATCGGCAACATCGCGCCGGGCAACGAATCGAACACCATCCGCATCGGCAACACCCAGACGGCGACGTTCATCGCGGGGATCAACGGCGCGACCGCGTCGGGCGGCGTGCAGGTGTTCGTGGACGCCGCCGGCCAGCTCGGCACCCTCACCTCCTCCAAGCGCTTCAAGGAGGACGTGCGCGACATGGGCGAGACGAGCGACGCCCTGCTGCTGCTGCGTCCCGTGACCTTCCACTACAAGGCGCCCTACGACGACGGCGCCCGCCTCCTGCAGTACGGCCTGATCGCCGAAGAGGTGGCGAAGGTCGCTCCGGAGCTGGTCCAGTACGATCCGACAGGGCAGCCCTTCACCGTCCGCTATCACGCCCTCAACGCCATGCTCCTCAACGAGCTGCAGAAGCAGCACGCCAAGGTCGAGGAGCAGGCGGCCGAGCTGGCACGGCAGAAGGCGCTGCTCGAGGAGCAGGAAGCCCGCATCCGGCGTCTGGAAGCGCTGCTCCCGCGCTGAGGATCACCGCCCGATCCGGAGGCGCCCTACGGGGCGTCTCCGGCGAGACCCGACGGCAGAGAGATCTCCCAGGAGGACTGACTATGCGGCTTGGAGGAGGAACTCCACTTTCACAGCCTCATACGGGAACTCGATGCCTCCGCCTTCGGCGCGGTTCAGCAAACCGACGTTCAAAAGCGCTGTGATGTCGCTATGAACAGCCTTCACGTCGCGATCTACGCGCCGCGCCGCCTCCCTTATAGAGACAGGACCCGCACCGCAGAGTGCTTTCAGCAGCTCCCAACGCTTGGCGGTCAAAACCTTCCAGAGAAGCTCGGGCGTCGCGAAGCTGATCCGATCGGTCTTTTGTGCCTTGCCGGACTTCCAGACCTTGACGAAGTCGGACATGACATCCTCCGGCGCACGGACCTCAAGAGTCACTGTTTTCATCATTCCACCTCGCCGGCTTCATTGTAATCTCGCCAGGGCGATTGCCGGGGTAGATCCTGTAGACTGCCCCGGCTGTGAGGATCGTCCACACCAGTGACTGGCATATCGGCCGCAGATGGAAGGGGATCCAGCGCCTCGACGAGTTGGAGGCGGTGCTCGACCACCTCGCCGGCTTCATCGAGAGGGAGTCCATCGACCTCGTCCTCCACACCGGGGACGTCTTCGAGAGCCGGAACCCGCCGGCCGAGGCGGAGCAGCTCGTCAACCGGTTCCTGATCCGCGTCGGCCGGACCGGGGCGAAGATGCTCGTCGTCGCCGGTAACCACGACGATCCGCTCCGGCTGGACGCCCGTTCGCTGCTCACGGAATTCGTCAACGTGCAGATCGTCGGCCGCCCGCGCTCCGCCTTCTGGGGCGGGACCCGGACCATCGAGACCCGTTCGGGCGAGACGGCGGTCGTCGCCGCGCTGCCGTTCGCCTCCCCGGGCGCCTGGGTGTCGGCGCTGGATCTCGCCGGCGACGAGCCGAGCGCCCGCACCAGGTACGCCGAGATGTTCGAGCGCGCCGTCCAGGACCTCTGCGGCGCCTTCCGGCCGGACGCGGTCAACCTCCTCATGGCGCATACGCACATCGAGGGCGCCCAGTTCGGCGAATCGGAGCGCCGCGTTCACATCGGCGAGGACTGGGCCGCCTCGCCGGAGTCCCTGCCGGCCACGGCGAGCTACATTGCCCTAGGGCATATCCACAGGCCGCAGCGGATCGACGTGCTCGTGCCCGCCTGGTACGCCGGATCGCTGCTCCAGATGGACTTCGGCGAGGCCGGGGAGGAGAAGACGTTCGTCGTCGTCACGGCGTCGCCCGGCAAACCGGCCACGGTCGAGCATGTTCCGTATGAGGGAGGCCTGCCGCTTGTCAATCTTCGCGCCACGCTCGCGGAGCTGGAGGAGAGCGCGGACCAGCACCGCACGGGTTGGCTGCGCGTGACCGTTCCCTTGCCGGAGAAGGATCCCGATATCAATCGAAAGGTCCGCGAGCTGCTTCCCAACGCGCTCGTCGTGCGCGCCGAGCTGCCCGAGATCGAGGAGCCGCCGGACATCCGCCTGGAATCGGGAATTCCACCGGTGGGACACTACGCGAACTATCATCTCCGCATGCACCAGCAACCGGCGGACCTGGCCGTCCTGGATACTTTTCAGGATCTCTACGACCAGGCGGCGTCCGTGGAGGATTGAGCGCTGCGCCCTGTCCGTCTCTCCATCGAAGGTCTCGCGTGCTTCCGGGAAAAGCAGGAGCTGGATTTCCGCGCGCTCGAGCTGTTCGCCATCTCGGGGCCGACGGGCGCCGGCAAGTCGACTCTGCTCGACGCGATCATCTTCGCCCTCTATGGCGAGATCCCCCGGGTCAACACCTACAACCGGACCGAAATGATTTCTTCGGGCCGGGACCGGGTCGCCGTGGTGCTGGATTTCGATCTCGGCGAGGACCGCTACCGCATCGCGCGCACCCTCCGGCGCAGCGGCGTTCAGCAGGTTCGCCTGGAGAAGCGCAACGAAAGCGGCGCTTTCGAAAACCTGGCGGATCAGGTCCGCGCCGCCAACGATCAGGTGGTCCAGATTCTGGGGCTCGGGGCGTCCGCGTTCATGCAGTCCGTGATCCTGCCGCAAGGCGAGTTCGCAAGGTTTCTCAAAGCGCAGCCGAGAGACCGGCGCAGCATGCTCCGCACGCTCCTCCGGCTCGACGTCTACGAAAGGATGCGGGAACAGGCGCAGCGTGTGGCGGTCGCGAAGAATCTCTCTGTCGATTCGCTGCGGAAGCTCCTGACCGACGAGTACGCGGGCGTCGACGAAGCCGCCGTCGCCGAGTTGGAGGCGGAGCACGCCCGGGTCGTCGAGACGCTTGAAGTCTGGAGAAAGGATCGGGACGAAATCCAGGCCGGGCTCGCCCGGCTGCGCGGTCTGCACGCGAAGACCCTGGAGCTGCGGCAGGTCGAAGAAAGGCAGGCGGCTCTGCGGCAACAGGCCGAGCAGGTGAGCCGCGATCAGGCGAGGATCGAGGCGGCGGCCCGCGCGGCGCCGCTGCTGCCGTTGCTCGACGAAGCGGCCCGCGCCGCGAGCTCCGCGAAGACGGCCGCCAAGACGGCTGAAGACGCCAAGGCCCGCCATGACGCCGCGCAGAAGGATTGGAAGCAGAAGTCCGCCGCGTCGAAGTCCGCGGATGAAGCCGCCGATGCGATCCCGGCGATGCGGGAGCAGGTGGCCCGTCTCCACCAGGTGCTCGGGCGCCTCCCCGAACGGGGGCGGCTCGAGGCCGCCATCGAACGGCAGGCGCGGGACCTGAAGGCTCTGGAAGAGGAGATGTCCGCGCTCGCCGCGGCGGTGGAATCTGCGAAGGCCGTGCAGGCGCGGCAACAGACCGCCGTCGACGAGGCCCGGCAAGCCGCGGAGGCCTCCGGCTATGACCCGGAGCTGGACGAGCTGCTACAAAGCGTCCGCGACCGGGCGGTCGAGCTTGGCGCCGCTCGCCGGAGCGCGGCGGCACGTGAGGCCGAGCTTGCCGGGAAGCGGAAAGAGGTGGAAGAGCAGGCCGGGAATGTCGAGCTGCTGAAGGCCCAGGCCGAGTCCGCCAGGAAGGCGGCGGAGGAGGCGCATCGCGGCTTCGAGATGGCGGAGGAGGCGCTGCATCGCGCCATCAGCCTGAACGAGGCCAATCACCTCCGCGAGGGGCTGGTCCCCGGCCAGCCCTGCCCGGTGTGCGAGCAGATCGTGGACACACCCCCTCCGGTGCAGATGGCGCCCGAAGTCGAAGCGGCCAGGGTCGCGCTCCAGGACACACGGGAAAAGCGAAAGGAAGCGGACGCGCTCACCAGAAAGAACGAGTCCGCGCTCACGGGCGGCGAGGCGCGGCTCCACGCCGCCCGGCAAAGCCTCGTCGAGCTGGAGTCGCGCTGCGCCGAATTGCAGGCCGGCGTGGTCGCGGGCGAGGAAGCGATCTGCCGCATTCTCGGCGACCGCGCTCCTGATTCCATGGTCGAGCTGTGGGTCGAAACACGGATCGCATCGCTCGCCAGAAGCCGCAAAGCGAGTGAAGACGCGAAGGCCCGGCAGGCGGCGGCTGAACGGACCTTGGAGAAGGCCAGAGCCGAGGAGACCACCGCGCGGGAACGTCTAGGTGAGAGAGGAGCGTCGCGGCAACGATTGGAGGAGGACCGCGGGGCGAGTCTGCAACGGCTCGCGACTTTGCAAGAGGAGATCCGTGCCGTCACCGAGTCGGACGACCCGGCCGCCGAGGCCGCGGCCCTGGAGAAACGGATCCGGGATCTCGAAGCCGGCCTCAAGGCGGCCAGCGAGGAAGCGGCGACTTCCAAAAACGAGTTGACGGCCGCCAAGGAGGCGCAACGGCTCACCGCCGAAGCCGCCGAAGCCGCTCAGTGGGACGCCGCCCAGAGGGCGGAGAGCCGGGACGCGGAGATCGCGCGCGCCGGCTTCGACGACGAGGCCGCCGTCCGCGCAGCCTTCCTGGACGCCGCCACCGCCGCCCGGCTCCGGGAGCAGGTCCACAGACACGTGCAGGAGAGCCACACCGTCGAGGAGCGCATCGCCGCGCTCAGCGCCGAGCTGGGGGAGGGGCGGGTGTCCGAAGAGCGGTTGACGGAAGCCGAGATGCTCGCGGCGAAGGTGAGCTCCGAAGTCGAGGACACGTTCGGCCGGGAAAAGACGCTCGCGGAGCAGACCGTACGCTTGAAACAGCGCCTCGAACGCTCCAAAGAGATCCGCGAGCAGTTGGAGACCGAGGAAGCGGCTCTGCGCGTCTACGACCTCCTGGCCGGCGACCTGCGGAGCGACAGGTTCCAGTCGTACGTCTTGCAGGAGGTCTTCACCGAGCTGGTGCAGGGCGCCTCGGCCCGGCTGCTGCTGTTGACCCAGGAGCGTTACTCGCTGCGGTTCGACAACGACGAGATCCGGGTCGTCGATCACGACAACGCGGACGAAACGCGGATCAGCGACACGCTCAGTGGAGGCGAGACCTTCCTGACCTCGCTGGCGCTAGCCCTGGAGCTCAGCGATCAGGTCCAGCGCGCCGTCGGAGCGGTGAACCTCGACAGCCTCTTCATCGACGAGGGTTTCGGTACCCTCGATCCCGACACGCTCGCTCTGGTTGCCGAGACCCTCCAGAGCCTGCGGGTGGGCGGCCGCATGGTCGGCATCATCACCCACATCCCTGAGCTGCGGGACGAGTTCGCCCAACAGGTGATCGTGAACAAGAAGCAGGGCTTCTCGACGGTCGAGATCCGCGGGTGGGCGGAGGCGGCGTGAGAGCCTTGACAGGCATGTATACTTATTTGAAAATATCAATTGCGAAGCCATAGAGGCTCCTCGGAAGTAGGAAAGGAGATTGCATGCTAAGAAAGCGGATCTCTCTGATCCCACTGGCGTTTGCCTTCTACGTTCTTGTAGTCGCCACTCCCTCCCAGGCGCAGTGCAACACCATCACCGGCACTTCGGGCAACGATGTCATCTCCGGAACGAGCGGTTGCGATGTCATCTTCGGCATGCAGGGGGACGATGACCTTGCCGGCCTTCAAGGGGATGACGTCATCATCGGCGAGTACCACGACTATGTGACGCTCCCGCCCGGGGCGGACACCCTCCGCGGCGCGGACGGGGTGGACACACTTCTCGGCGGCCCGGGCAATGACAACCTGGACGGCGGTGCCTCAGGGGACGATCTGGACGGCGGGCTCGGTGACGACATCGTCGGGGGCGGATACGGCTGGGACATCTGCTATGGAGATGCCGGTGGCGACGATCTCTGGGGCGCCCAGGGCGACGACACCCTCTACGGCGGCGACGGGTATGACCGGCTGCATGGTAATTCGGAGACCGACTACCTCGACGGCGGCTCGGGAATCGATACCTGCTCCTCGGGAGAGACCTACGTCTCCTGCGAGACGATCAATTAAGCCCAGTCCGGATCTCCGAAGCCCCGGCCCTTGCCCGCAGGCGAGGTCCGGGGCCCTTCCAGGACGCGCGGTCATGCCCACCATGAAGGCCACCCTTTTTTCGACCGTCCTGTTTCACATCCTCGCCTTTTCACCCCTCCTCGCCCAGCCTGTCCTCACCGGTGTGGTGCACGGGACCCGGAACGAACCTTTGTCCGGCGCCCAGATCGAGCTCTTGCCGGTGCCGTCCAACTTCGAGGCGGGCAGGCTGAGGCTTGAAGGGCGGGATCTCCCGGGTCCCCGTGTCACGGCGGCCAGCGACGCGCAGGGGCGGTTCTCGCTCGCCACGCCGCACGCGGGAGCGTGGAAGATCGTGGTTCGAGCGGCGGGCAGGGTTCCCATGCAGTACGGTCCGCTGCTGGCGCTCGAAGCCGAGGAGCTGCCGGCCGTCCGGTTGCCTCAGGATGCGGGGGCTCGGATTCGTCTCGTCGCGGAGGACGGCCAACCGGTGGCGGGGGCCTGGATCGTCGCCTCGACGGCGGGCGAGGTCACCTTTCGCGGCGGGGGTTGGAGGCCCGAGTTCAGGGTGGGCCGCTCCGCGTCCGACGGATCCCTGAGCCTGCCGCGGCTCGAAGACGAGCGCCTCCAGGTGAGCGTCTTCGCCCCCGGACGGTCTGAAGAGCGCCTGACCGATTTCCAGACGGGAACGATCCGGCTCCAGCCCGCCCGGGAGAAGAGTCTCGTTTTGCAGGCCGCGGCGCCGGACGGCGCGCCGGTCGCGGGCCTCCTCGTCCGGATGGGAGATCAATCCTGGCCCGTCGGGCAGACGGCGGCGGACGGAACCGTGCGCTTGCCGTTCCGCGAGGGCGAAGAGATCGAGCTGCGCCTCGTGACGCCCGACGGACGCCAGTACTTTTTCAGCTTCCAGGGACCTCGGAACGGCGGGAGACGGATCGTCACGCTGCCTCCCCCCGTCCAGGTGACAGGGAAGGTGCTTGACGCCAGCAGCGGTAGAGGGCTGGCGGACGCCGTTCTCTGGTGGGACGCCGACCCGGCGATCACTGTCCGCACCGACCGCGAAGGCAAGTACACCGTGGCGGCCTCCGCGAAAGAAAGTCTGTCGCTCACGGTCAGGGCGGCAGGCTTTCTGCCGGGCCGGCTGACCGTGTCCGGCAAGGCCTCGGCGAGCGGTCGCGCGCCGGCCCTGGCTCTCGAGCGCGCGGCCAGGCTCCGGGGCTCGGCTATCGGGCCGGAGGGCAAGCCGCTCGCCGGGGCGTTCGTGACGGCCGTTGAATCCTCGCGGACCGGAACGCGTACCTTTTCGCCCCACGACCCGGTCGCCGACCGCGCGACGACCGGTCCAGAGGGCCGTTTTGACCTGCGGCGCTTGCGGGCGGGTGAGGAGTACGAGTTGAGAGTGAGCAAGCCCGGCTTCTTCCCGGAAGCCCGCGGCATCGTAATCCCCGGCCGGGGTCCCGAGCCGCCGCCCGTCGTCGTGAAGCTGCGGCCGGCCTGCGCCGTCCATGGCTGGGTCCGCGATCAGCAGGGCCGGCCGGTGGCGTCCGCCAGGGTCTTTCTGCGGCCGTCCCAACGCCCCGGCCGGGAGCGGCAAGCCCGCGGTCCGGAGGCCGATGCCCACGATCCCACGGCGTCGGTGAGCGAGAGCGACGCGGCGGGACGGTTTGCGCTCCCGGAAAGCCCGGCCGCCGAGGTGGACCTGGAGGTGCGGAAGGCCGGCTATGCTCCGGCGCAGCGCCGCACCCTGCGCGTCGGCCCTTCCTGCGGCGACTCCTTCGACTTCGGCCCGGTGGTTCTCGCGCCCGGCGCGCGCCTCGCGGGGCGGGTGGTGAACCGCCGCGATGAGGCCATCGCGGGCGCGGAGGTCTTTCTCGTGGACCGTTCGCTTTCCCGGATGAGCCGGGAGGCGACGCCGCGGGGAAGGAAGCCCGACGCGGTGACCGGCCGCGACGGGACCTTCGCCCTGGCCGATCTTCGTCGAGGCGTTCCGCATCATCTGCTCGTCAAGGCCGACGGCTACCTGGAGGCGGAGGTGCAGGGTGCGCGGCCGCCCGGCCGTGGGCCGATCCTGATCCGCCTCGATCCGGCTGCCTTCCTCCGTGGCCGCGTCGTCGACGAGGCGGGCCAGGCGGTCAGCGGCGCGGTGATCGATCTGGAGTGGCAGGAGGTTCTGCCCGAGGACCCGGACGAGAGGACGGTAGGGACGCCGCTCCTGCGGTCAGCCCGCTCGAACTCGGATGGACGGTTCGAGATCACGGCCCTGCCCGAGGGAGAGGTGAAGCTCGACGTGCGGGCGCCGGGCCTGATTCCTCTGGAGGCGTTCGAAGTCGCCATCCCGCGGCCGGACACCGCTCCGGAGCTGACCCTGACTCTCCGCCGAGGGGCGCGGTTGGAAGGCCGGGTGACGACCACCGACGGCAAGCCTGTCCCGGGAGCTCGCGTCTCGGTCGACACAGGGTCCGCGCTCTCCGACGCCGAAGGAGCCTACACGGTGGACGGGCTCGCGCCCGGCCAGCAAGAGGTGCGAGTTTTTCATCCGCACTACAAGCGAATCGCGCGGCCCCTGCTGATTCAGGAGGGAGCCAACCGCTTCGATTTCGAGCTCGAAGCCGGAGTTGAAGTCGCCGGCCAGGTGATGGACCAGGAGGGGAAGGCCGTGGTCGCGGCGGAAGTCGAGCTGATCCACTTGAGCCGCTCCGATCGGCGGTCGTATCGGGCCTACACGGGGGAGGACGGTCGTTTCCTGCTGCACCCGGTCGCCGCGGGCCGCTATCGTCTCAAGGCGAGCGCTCCCGGTCTCGCCGCCGCGGCACGGGACCAACCCGTCGTCGTCGCGAGCCAGCCGGTCGACGATCTCGAGATCGTGCTGCGCAAGGGAGCGACCCTCGGCGGGAGGGTGCTGGGCCTGTCCGCGGAGGAGTTGGCGACCGTCGCGGTCACTGTTCACGGCGAAGCGGGCGAGCGTCCGGTCAGCATCGACTCGGAAGGCCTGTACGAGGTCCGGGACCTCTCCGTGGGCGACTGGCTGCTGCGGGCGTCGCTGTGGCAGGGGGAGCGGCAGGTCGAGGTCCGCGTGCCGGTCGGCCCTTCGGACCTCCGGCTGGTCCGCGATCTGGAGTTCAGCCGTAAAGTGACTCTCTCGGGCCGGGTCCTCTTCGACGATGAACCGCTGGCCGGGAGCATCGTATCGGTCCGGGGTGAGCGATTCAGTGTCGAGCGCAGCGTGGCCAGCGACTTCGACGGCGGGTTCGTCCTGCAGGATCTGGAGCCGGATCGTTACTGGCTCGGAGTGAAGAACCCTCAGCGGCTGATCGTTCACAACGCGACCGTGGACCTCCATGAGAGCAGGGAAATGGAGATCCGTCTCGAGGCGGCCACGATCGCGGGCAGAGTCGAAGAGGAAGCGAGCGGCGAAGCCGTCTCGGGCGCCCTGCTTTCGCTCCGTCCGACGCAAGGAGCGGATTTCCTGATGACGAACGCCAGCAAGCAGGACGGTGCTTTCCGCATCATCCACGTTCCGCCGGGATCTTACCGGCTCAGCGTCGCGGCAAATGGTTTCGCCCCGCTGGAACGGGAGATCTCCGTCGCGGGGGGAGAGGAGCTTGCGGGTCTCGAGCTGGGTCTGACCCGAACCCGCGGCGCCGAGATCCTTGTCCACCTCGCCTCCGGACAGGTACCGGCTCTGGTCCACGTCCTGGCCCTGGACGGAGAGGGGAAGCCGATCCTCAAGGGTTCGTATATGCCCAAGCCTTCCGGCGTAACAGAGCTGTCGAGCCTGCCGGCGGGAACCTGGCAACTGTTCGTGAGCGCCCCCGGAGGAGCCATGGCCAAGGGGACGGTTACAGTTCCAGGAGAACCCGTCACCCTGACACTGGCGCCCGCGGGGCGCCTTCATATCAGGATCTCCGATCTGGCGAGCGAGAACCTGCTCGCGACGCTCCAACTCCTGCGCCAGGAAACGGATCCGTTCTGGACGCTCGGCTATGGAGGACTGATCGAACGGAACTGGATTGTCAAAGGCGGCAAGGTGACGGTGGAAGGAGTGCCTGCCGGCCTATGGTCGGTGATTGTCGACGCTGGAGATGGTCGCGTCTGGCGGGCATCGGTGGCTACGCCCGGAACGGGAGAAGCAACGCTCTCAATCCCCTGATCGGATCTATAAAGTTCTCCCTCCGTAGGGTCAGGCGCTGTCTTTCGTAAACCCACGCTGACTCTGAAAAACGCACCAGTCCAGGCTTGGATCGGCTCAGCACAAGCTTGGACAGCCCAGATGGCGGGAAACTGGAGTTTCTCGGGAAAAATCCCCGCAGATGAGCTTGAATTCGCGTGTCCAAACTAGAATCCGGCCATCCTGGCGAGAGACGGCGCGGTTTTGCTGCAGAAACTCCAGCCTACGCCTGGAAATCCCAGTGTGCCGCGAGAAACTTCGTCCTCTCCTCATCTGCGCCGGTTTCCCGGCAGACAGCGCGGTTTTGCGCGAGAATTTCCAGTCTACGCCTGGAAATCCCAATCTCTCGCGAGAATCGCCGTCCTTTCCTTATCTGGCCCGGTTTCCCGCGAGACGGCGCGGTTTTGCCGTAGAAATTCCAGTCTCTGTAGAGAATCCCCAGTCTTCCGCGAGAAACTCCAGCTTCTCCTCATCTGGCGCAGTTTCCCGCGAGACGGCGCGGTGTTGCCTCAGAAATTCCAGTCTGAGCCTGGAAATCCCGGTTTCCCCCGAGAATCGCCGTCCTCTCCTTGTCTACGCCGGTTTCCCGCGAGATGGCGCGATTTCTCCAGAGATACGCTGGTTCTTCCGGAGATACGATGATGTCTGGCGATTCCTACGATCCCGCCCCGGGGGAAACACTGAAGTTGACCGTCAAGACGTAGTACACCTTGACCGGCTTGCCTTCGAGTGTGGCGGGAGTGAAGACCCACTGCCGGACCGCGTTGACGGCGGATTCCGTCAGTCCGTGGGAGAGTCCTTGGATCACCCGCAGATTCCGCACGCAACCGGCGTCGTCGACGATCGTTTCCATGATCACCGTCCCGCCCACCTGTTCTCTCCGGGCTTCCTGGGTGTACTCGGGCTTGGTCTGGAAGAGGATCTCCGGGCGCTTGACCTCGCCTCCGACCCGCAGCGGTTCCGGATCCACGGCAGGGTCCGGCGGGTCCGGCTGGAGATTCCGGGCCCGGCACAGCAGCACGCGCGCTTCCTTGAGGGCCGTGCCTTCCGGCCCGGCCTCCTGGAGATAGCGGTCCGCCGCCTCGGCCGCTTCGGCCCAGTTCTTTCGCCGGTACAGGAACTCCGCCAGGTTGTAGCGCGCCATCGCTCCCCACGCGCCGCCGGCGTCCGCTCCCTTCCGCAGCGCCTCTTCAGCCCGGACCAGGCTGTCCGGCGTGTTCAGCATGACGTTCGCGAGGCCAAGCTGGTTGTAGGCGCGGGCCAGCAAGCCGGGGGATCTCAGGAGAGGGATGGCCTGCTGCGCGGCGTCCACGGACTCCTGCCATTTCTTCTCCGCGGCGTAGATGTGCGACTGGCCCAGGAGGCACTCCCCGCAAGGACCGCTCCCCATCGCCGCCGCCCTGTCGACCTCCTCCTTCGCCTGCTTGAGCTTGCCGTCCGAGATCAGCTCGAACGCCCGCGCCAGAGCCTGGACCTGGGCCTCGGAAGCCGGCGGAGAGGCCGCCGGCGGCTCCTGTAGACCGAAACCGGGAGTTGTCCAGCCCGCCAGAAGGCAGAGAACGAAGCGGAGAAGGTTGAGAGGTCGCATCTGGAGATTCTACCGCAGCCGGTCCGCTGTGCCCGTCGCGCAGTTTTCCGCGATCAGGGTGAAATCGCCCGCGAGAGTGACGGGCGAGAAGACCCGGCACCGCGTCTGCGGCGGAGTCTCGCCGGCCACGGCCTGGACCACGCGCTTGGACTCTTCGCGGTCGGTTTTCTCCTGCTGGAAAAGGCGTGCGATCAGGGAAGGCTGCGGCGGCCTCCGGGGACTCTTCACTACGAATTCGAAACCTTTTTCGAAATAGGCCTTCGCATCCTGCTGGCGGAGCTTCAGGATCGGCCGGGCCTCCCCCTCCTTGCGTTCCAGGACGAGCACGTAGTGCTGGTCGGCCAGAGAGTCCTCCGTACCCGCGGAGAGCCAGCGGTCCGTGAAGACCACGTTTGCGTCCCCGGCCAGGATCCGGATGCCGCCGTTGTACTCCACGGCCTGGAAGAGGCCGGTGCGGTAGATCAGGCAACCGTCCCGGGCCGGGTAGCCGAGGGCACCCAGCAAGTCCGACCGGCCGCCACGGAAGATCCGCAGGCGCAGGGCGGCGGCACCTCCCGCGTTCTTGAGGTCCGCGGGGCTCAGGTTCACCTTGAACAGGTCGCCCAGCCCGAACTCGCGGTACTGTGCATCCAGGAACTTGATCTTCGGGATCGTGATGGCGGGTTCGGATTGCCCATGGGCCACACCGGCCGAGACGGACCAGACCACCAGCATCCCCATTGCGATGAACGTTCGGCGGAAGATCATGACGGCCTCCTTTGAAAAAGCTGACGCCTCCTGTCCTACGGCGGAAACGCGCTGTCGGTATCGGATTGCCCGGCAACCTCGAGCTTCTTCTCGATGAAGAACTGGACCACGTCCAACTCGTTCTCGATGCGCATGACGCCGACCTCGTCCTGCGGGACGGCCCAGATCTGGAGCTCGCTTTTCTCGAAGACGACGTACGCGTCCGGAGACCTTTGGAGGAGGAGCCCGTGGACGGACGTCTCCTGCGGCTCCCGGCGCAGCACCACTTCGCCGACGTAGGTTGACCGGATCGACTTGCCGTAGGAGTAGGGGAGCAGCACGAGGTCGAGGCACGCGAGCAGGAGGGCGGCGCTCATGGCCCGCCGCGCCGCCGGTCCGTGGCGCTGCCTCTGGCTGAGACCGAACGCCCAGCCCGTCAGGACGACGGTCAGGAAGAGGTTGAGGGCAAAGCGGTCCTTCTGCCGTTGCAGGTGCCGGCTCTGGCTGTGAGGGCACTGGATCGAGACTCTTTTCAGGGCCGGCCGGTGGCTCCTGCTCACGCGGGAGCAGACCTCGTCCAGCCAGGCCTGCTCGGCCAAGGTGCTGAGCACGATGCTCCGGCGGCCTTCGGCGGGCGATTGCAGGCCGTGGATCAGCATGCCTTGGAGGCTCATTACCGGGAGGTCGAGCACCCCCATCTCCAGCAGGAGCAGGGCCGGCAGGAGCCAAGGCAGGAGGGGCCTGGGGACCGCGGACGAGAGCTTGCCGCGCAGCCTGGACGCCAGGCGGCGGCCGGGCCGGATCGCCGCCAGCGTGGCCAGGACGACCACGATCCCCAAGAGCACGGAGTGGTCCGCGACGGCCTTGAAGCTGATGAGCAGCAGGTCGACGAAAAACCGGCCTGCCTCGACGGACAGATGGCGGATCTCTCCCGAGGTCCCGGCGTCGAAGCCGAGGCGCGATTGATAGCCCGTGTCGATCAGGAAGCCGGTTGCGATGAAGAGGCCCGAGATACCGATGGAAGCGAGCAGCCATTTGAGGGCCGCGAGCAACCGCGGCGGCAGGAGCTGCGTTCCGCCGCTCTTCTGGTCCGAAGACTCGCCTCGATCCGAGCCGTTTTGCATGGCGCTCCTCGCCTGCCCGTCTCGTCAGTTGGTCTTCTCAGATAGTTTTATTTTAACAGAAAGGACGCCCATCGGCGAGTCGATGAAGCCATCGAAACTCAATTGGTCATATTTCCTCGTGCGAATCTCGACATCCGTGTCGCTGATGCGTTCCAGAGGGCTGGAACGGATGCCGCATGGGCGCCCGCTCGGCGCCGCCGGGGAGAGCCAGGCCGCGGCGGCGGGAGGAGGCGGGAAGGGGCTTCCGGAGCTACTTCACCGGTTTGGCCGCAGGCGCCCCCTCGGCGAGAGCGTAGAGGTGGCGCCGGCCGCGCAGGTAGATCTCGCGGCCGGCGATGGCCGGCGAGGCCTCGAAGCCGTCCTCGAGGCGGTTGACCGCCAGCACCTTGAGCTCGGGGCCGGCGGCGAGGACGGCGGTGGCGCCGTTGCGGCCGGCGACGTAGATACGGCCAGCGGCGCCCACCGGCGACGCGTAGACGCCTTCGATCCCCTCCAGCCGCGCCGGACCGTAGTGCACCTTGCCGGTGGCGGCGTCGAGCGCGCTCAGCAGGCCGGTGTTGCTCTTGAGGAAGTAGAGCACGCCGTCGTAGAGCAGCGGCGACGGCACGTAGGGCGTGTCGCGGTCATGGCTCCAGACGACCGCCGGGGTCCCCGCCAGATCGCCGCGCGCGCCGGCCAGCCGGATCGCCTTGAGCGCGTTGCCGCGGAAGCCGCTGGTGACGAACAGCAGGCCGTTGGCCGAGACCGGCGTGGGGATGGCATTGGTCGTCATCCCGCCTACCTCCCAGACGACTTTGCCGGTGGCGAGGTCGTAGGAGCGCACCTTGCCGGTGGCGTTGACCACCACTTGCCGCCCGCCGTCCACCTCGACGACGTGCGGGGTCGACCACGAGGTGGGCTCTTCGCGCGCTGCCCGCCAGCGCTCGGCGCCGGTCCGGGCGTCGAGGGCGACGATGAAGCTCCCGGCCTCGTGATCCCAGTTGACCACCAGGGTGTCGCCGGCGAGGACCGGGGAGGAGCCCTCGCCGAAGCCGTTCCGCGTCTTCATGTCGCCGAGGTCGCGCTGCCAGAGCGGCTCGCCGTCGCTGCCGCGCAGGCAGTAGATCCCGCGCGAGCCGAAGAACGCCCAGACCCGCTCGCCGTCGGTGATCGCCGAGGCCGACGCCCAGGTGCCGTCGGTATGGGTGCCTTCGTGCGGGCGCGCCTTGAGCACCGTGCGCTCCCAGACGGTCTTGCCGGTGGCGCGGTCGAGCGCCAGGACGACGAAGCGCAGGTCGTGGTCGGCGGCCACGCCGCGCTCGCGGAACGACGGCGCTCCGGAGGCCGGCGGCGCGGCGGCCGGGGCTCCGGCGGCGGGCGCTCCAGCGGCCGGCGCCTCGGCAACCGGCGCTCCAGCGGCGGGCGGCGCCGCGGCCGGCGGTTCGGCGTCGATCGCTGTCAGCAGGTAGATGCGGTCGTTCCAGATCACCGGCGAGGCATGGCCGCGGCCCGGGATCTCCACCTTGTAGCGGACGTTCGCCGTCTCGCTCCAGGTCGTCGGCGGATCGCCCTGGGGAGCGACGCCGTCGCCGCGCGGACCGCGCCACTGCGGCCAGTGGTGCTCCGCCACGTCACTGGCGGCCAGAACGGCGCCGAGGGCGAGGAAGGAGAGCAACGCGAGGACGCTGAAGCGGACAGGATGTCTCATAAGCAATCCTTGTATCGCAAAACACCGCTGGAGGAAAGCGCTCGAAGTAACCGGCGGCGGCCCGGGGGACCGCCGCCGGCGAGTCCTTAAAACTCGGTTTCGTAGGCGACCGCGCAGTATTCGACCAACCCATTCGGGCCTGTGGCGCCGGCCGGGGCGCAGGTCCAGATGCAGTGGAGGTGGTCGTCTTCACAGCCGGTGGACGACTGGTCCCACTGCGGATTGTCTTCGATCGCGGCGCAGTGGCAGGCCCGGTAGGGGCACTGGCCAGGCGGGCAGGTGATGGTGGAGCCGCCGCCGACCGTTTGAGCCTTCCGGGGGAGCGGCGGAGCTTCTTTCAGCACGGCCGACGAGACGCCGGCCAGGAAGTTCGAGGAGGAGGGCAGCAACGAATCCGGCCGCCCGTCGCCGTTGGTATCGATCCGGACCTCCGCCTGGTAGCGCGGCAGGTTGAGGTACGCCCAGACCGAGTTGTTGCTGGGCCCGAGGTCGATGCGGCGGGTCAGCTCGCGCCGGCCGCTCTTGTCGCCGCCGACCGGCGTGAAGTCGATCTTGACGTTGAGCGCCAGGGGCGCCGAGTAGGTGCCGCCGGTGGTGTCGGCCTGGAAGATCTTCATCGTGGTGACCGGCTGCTTTCCGGTCAGGCTGACCGCCACGTCGTACTTGCCGCAGCTCGTCTCGATCGGCTGCGTGCTCACCAGCGAGAGGGCCATGAGCTGGATGCGGGTGACTGCCTCCCCCTTGCCGTCGAATTTCGCGTCATCGAGGCGGCGCACGACAGTGTCGATGGTGCCGAGGCTGCCGGCGGGCTCCACCGCCAGGGGCGCGCCCTGGAATTTCACGACGTCGGTGAACGGCTTCGAGCTCTCGCAGAAGAAGCCCGCGGGAATGGGCGCGTCCGCGAAGTTCGTCTGGGCGAAGCCGGCGACGGTCATCCACAGATCGACTCCGCTGTGGATGGTCTCCCCAGCGAAGAGGGGCGAGCCGCTGATCAAAGCGAGGATCAGGGCGGTTCCGACAGAGAAACGGATCAAGGACTTGGACACGGTCATCACTGCTCCTTTCAGAGGATTATGGAAGGATGCGTCTCCGGATCCGGCGAGACACAGTCCACCTCTAATGAAACTGGTGCGCCGGGAAGGTCCAGCGGGACGAGCGGTGCGTTGGCAACATTGAGTCCAAGACATTTCGTATCTCATCAAGGTGAGGGGAAGTCGAAGGCGGGAGCGTTCCTCCTCTCGATCGCAGTCAGCGGTAAACACCATCAGACAGAGAGGAGAGGAGGTTTCGTCATGGGTCCGAAACGTTCCTATCGCGGCTTGATGATGCCGCTCGTGGTCCTGGGGGCGCTCGCGTTCGTCGCGGCGCTCACTTCCGCCCCCGGATCGAACCGTCTTGCCGAGGCGTCGGCGGATACGGAGGTGGGCCTGATCCGCAGCTCGGAACAGTCCGCTTCCTCGTACACGCTCTTCGAGAGCGGGCAGGTGCGCCCGCTCGCGATGTCTCCGGACAAGCAGCACCTGTTCGCCGTCAACACGCCTGACAACCGCCTCGAGGTCTTCCGCATCCGGGAGAACCGGCTCGTCCGCATCGCCTCCATCCCGGTAGGCCTCGAACCGGTGGCCGTCGCGGCCCGGACCAATCAAGAGGTCTGGGTGGTCAATCACCTTTCGGACAGCGTGAGCGTCGTCGAGCTCGACGACAACGCCACGTCCGGGCAGGTCGTGCGCACGCTCCTCGTAGGCGACGAGCCGCGCGACATCGTCTTCGCCGGACCGGAGCGGAGCCGGGCGTTCATCACGACGGCCCACCGGGGCCAGAACATCCCGTTCGATCCCCAACTCACGACTCCGGGCGTGGGACGCGCGGACGTCTGGGTCTTCGACGCGGACAACCTCGGCGGTACTTCTGGCAATACTATGGGCGGTACGCCGCTGACCATCGTCACCCTGTTCACGGACACTCCGCGCGCCCTCGCGGTGACGCCCGACGGCAGCCGCGTCTATGCCGCCGGTTTCCACACGGGCAACCAGACCACCATCCTGAATGACACCTGGGTGCCGGACGGCTTCGGTCCGGACGGCGTCCCGGGACCCGCCGCCAATGCCGAAGGCCGCCCCGCGCCCGAAACCGGGGCCATCGTCAAGTGGAATGGAAAGAATTGGGTGGACGCGCTCGGCCGCCCGCGCGATCAGTACGTGAAGTTCTCGCTGCCCGACAAGGACGTGTTCGTGATCAACGCCATGGCCAACCCGCCGCGCCAGCTCCCGGGAGCGGGCGGCACTTTCCAGGGCGTCGGCACCATCCTGTATACGATGGCGATCAATCCCGTGAACGGCAAGGTTTACGTCACCAATACCGAGGCGAACAACCTCGACCGGTTCGAAGGCCCGGGGACCTTCGCCGGGCACAGTCTGCGCGGCCACCTGCACGAGAGCCGCATCACCGTGCTCTCCCCCGGGGGCCGCGTGGCGCCGCGGCACCTCAACAAACACATCGACTATGACAAGTGCTGCGCGCCGGCCCCGAACGACGAGAACGCCCGGTCCCTCGCCCTGCCCCAGGGCATGGCGGTCACCGGCAACGGCGCGACTCTCTACGTCGCGGCCCTGGGATCCGACAAGGTAGGGGTCTTCTCCACGGCGCAGCTCGAGACCGACACGTTCGTGCCGAACGCGGCGAGCCACATCTCCGTGAGCGGCGGCGGCCCCACCGGTCTCGTCCTCGACGAAGACCGCAGGCAGCTCTACGTGATGACGCGGTTCGACAACGGGATTTCGATCATCGACACGGGGAAGCAGGCGGAGACGGGGCATGTGAGGATGCACAACCCGGAACCGCGGAGCATCGTGACCGGCCGCCGGTTCCTCTATGACGCGAAGCTTTCGTCGAGCAACGGCGAGTCCTCCTGCGCGAGCTGCCACGTCTTTGGCGATTTCGACAGCCTGGCCTGGGATCTCGGAAATCCGGATGGAAAAGTGATCAACAACCCCGGCCCCTTCAGCAGCACCCTCGTCAATCTGGTCACGGGGGAGCCCATGGAGCCCATCTTCCACCCGATGAAGGGCCCCATGGCGACGCAGAGCCTGCGCGGCATGGCCAACCACGGCTCGATGCACTGGCGCGGCGACCGCACCGGCGGCAACCACGACACGAGCGTACAGCCCGACCGCGGGACCTTCGACGAGCACGCCGCGTTCGAGCAGTTCAACGAGGCGTTCCCCGATCTGCTCGGGCGCCACGCGACCCTCTCGCACGAGGACATGGAGGCGTTCACCGACTTCATCCTGAAGGTCACGTATCCGCCGAATCCCAACCGGCCGCTCAACAACGTGCTCACCGCGGACCAGGCGGCCGGGCGCCGGCTCTTCAACACCATCAACTGCGGAATTCCGTCGGCTCCGGAATTCAACGGCGCCATCCTCACGTGCGCCAGTTGCCACACGATCGACCCCAAGGCCAACCCCAACACCGAGGCGCCCGGGCTCTTCGGCTCGTCCGGCCTCACGAGCTTCGACTTCAATCCACAACTCTTCAAGGCCGCCCACCTGCGCAACCTTTATCAGAAGGTCGGGATGTTCGGGAATCACGAGAATCCCGGGTTCCCCGGCGGTGACAACGGTTTCAAGGGGGATCAGGTGCGCGGCTTCGGGATGCTCCACGATGGGAGCGTCGATACGGTGTTCCGCTTCGTCCACGGGATCAGCTTTTCGGAGCTCGGCAACGGGCCGAACAGCAACAGCTTCCCAGATGGGCCGGCGGGGGATGTCCAGAGGCGGCAGGTCGAGGCGTTCCTCCTGGCGTTCCCCACCAACCTGGCGCCCGCGGTGGGGCAGCAGATCACGCTCACGGCTTCGAGCCCGGCGGCGGTGAGCGCCCGCGTCAACCTCTTGCGCCAGCGCGCGGACGCGAAGGAGTGCGATCTCGTGGCCAAGACCCGGATCTCCGGCGACGAAGCCGGCTTCCTGTACGTGGGATCGGGCTTGTTCGCGAGGGACCGGCGCGGACAGAAGCCCATCAACGAGGCGGCGCTGCGGTCTCTGGCCACGAGCTCCGGCCGCCCCGTGACCTACACCTGCGTGCCGCCCGGCTCCGGAGAGCGCGTCGGCGTGGACCGCGACGGCGACGGCGTCTGGGACGGCGACGAGCGGCAGGCCCGCACCGATCCGGCGGATCCGGGCAGCAGGCCTTGATGTGATGTAAGGCCCTGAGCTGGGGGCGTTACGGCCCCCAGCTCAGGGCTCAGAACCTAGCACCTTCTCAACCAGCTATACCCTTCGCAGGCCCCTTCGGAAAACACAGTCGTCGTGATGGCCGTGAGGGCGTCACCGCCACCCTTCGCGGCCGCGAGCGGATCCGCTTCGAGCTGCCGGAGGGTCTCAACCTTCAACACGAGCTTCTTCGGACGCAGATTGTTCCCTCCAGTTGCATTGAAAAAACCGTATGAACGTAGGCGGAGTCCCGTAGGACGGGCGTTTGCTCTCTTCTGAGAGGGTGTGGCAAGACCTCACCCGAAGTGAGGTCTGCGCCCGTGGCGAGTTGATGTAAAAAGGCGACC
>DASVAS010000076.1:0-48731 GCA_036376245.1 Thermoanaerobaculia bacterium
GAAGCGCGCCGCCCTGTGGCCTTTCGAGCGATTGGCCACTCTGCGCCAACGGTTGATTCAGCGCGCTGGCCGCTTGACTCGCCCCCAAGGCGTTCTCACTCTCACGCTCAGCGCAAATCCTGCCGTCCGAGAGGACCTGCAGGGATACCTTAAGACGCTTCAAGCAGCTTGATGACTCAAAGACAATGCAACGCTAGGGTATAATCTCCAGCCGAGAGGTCCGGGCCTTACAAGGCCATCAGCAGGGTGTCAACAAAATAGTCTTTAGTCCCGACGGAGGAACGCTCGCAAGCGCATCTGATGATAACACTGTACGCCTTTGGGACATAGCCTCCGGGAGAGAAATACAGGTTCTCCAAGGCCATCAGCAGCCAGTCTCAGACGTGGCGTTCAGCCCTAAGGGAAATATCCTCGCTAGCGCATCTGGCGATAAGACTGTACGCCTTTGGGATATCGACTCTGGGAAAGAAGTCCGGATTCTCCAAGGACACCTACGGCGTGTTTCTAGTATAGGATTCAGTCCCGAGGGAAACTTTCTTGCCAGCCTGTCCGACGACATGGTGAGACTTTGGGACACCGCTTCCGGGAGAGAGATTCGGAGCTTCCAAAGACAAAGGAGAGGTGTCTTAAGCGTAGAGTTCGACCCCAAGGGCAGGCATCTTGCCAGCGCATCCTCCGACAACATCGTGAGGCTTTGGGACACCGCTTCTGGGAGAGAGATCCGGGCTTTCAAAGGACACCAGGATTGGATCAGGAGTGTGGTTTTCAGCCCCGAAGGGAAAAACCTCGCCAGCGCATCCTCTGATAAGACTGTGCGTCTTTGGGACGTCACGTCCGGGAGAGCGATCCGGACTTTCCAAGGACACAGCGGGAGTGTTTTAAGAGTGGCATATAGCCCTGAAGGAAAAAACCTCGCGAGTGCATCCTCCGACAAAACCGTGCGGCTTTGGGACATAGCCTCCGGACAACAGATTCGGACTTTCCAAGGGCACAAGGGAGGGATTTTCGGCGTGGCGTTCAGCCCCAATGGGCAAAAACTCGCCAGCGCATCTTACGACAATACCATACGGCTCTGGGACACCGCCTCCGGGCAAGAGATTCGGACTTTCCACGGACACAGGGGAGGAGTATACAACGTGGTGTTTAGCCCCAACGGAGAAGGACTCGCCAGCGCATCGGACGACAGCACCATACGGCTTTGGAACGCTACCTCCAAGCGGGAGATCCGTACGTTGCGAGGACACCAGGGGGGTGTATACAGCGTAGTGTTTAGCCCCGATGGGAAAAAACTCTCCAGCGCTTCCTACGACAAAACCGTCCGGCTTTGGGATACCGCCACAGGGCAAGAGATCCGGGTTTTCCAAGGACACCAGCATTGGGTCAGAAGCGTGGCGTTCAGCCCCGACGGAAACACCCTCGCCTCCGCCTCCGACGACAACACCGTACGCCTCTGGGATGTCGCCTCCGGCCGCTGCCTCGCTATCCTCGCCCACCTCCCCGAGGGCTGGGTCGCCTTCACTCCGGACGGCCGCTACAAGTACGGCGGCATGATCGCCGGCGGGTTCTGGCATGCCATCAACCTGTGCCGGTTCGAGGTGGGCGAGCTCGATGAGTTCGTTCCCGGTCTGCGGCTGCCGGACGACGCGTCGTTCTTCGATCTGCCGCCCGTGCCGCCGTGGGTGGAGGCGAAGAAGTGAGAAATCCGCCTCGCCCAGGACCGCCCAGAATGGGCGGAATTTGAATAGACCAGTGCTTTAGCGCCGGGTCGACGGGATCTCCCCTACCCATCCCCGCCCCGAAGGTGGCGGAACCGGACGTTCCGGCTGGCTGAATCGTTGGGTCCCGCCCATTCAGGGCGGATGGAATTATTTAATGGCTCACCGACCCGGCGCTGAAGCGCCGGGCTATTCAAATTCCGCCCGTTCCGGGCGGTCCTGCAGGACAGGGCATACCCGCCTGACCGATGAATTCTCGTCTGAACCGTCCCTTGAGGGACAATCGTACATAGCCCCATGGTTTCAACCTGGGGCGGGATCAACCTCGGGCGCTCATCTATGGGCATCAACCGGGCCGCCATCTGGGGCGGAATCGGAATCAATCCCACCCATAGAAAAATCCGGAGCCCCCCGCCCCGCCCACGACGGGGAGCCCCGCAATCTACTTCGTCTGTCAAAGAGTCCCGCCGCGGAGATCTGAAGCTTTTCCCCGTGGCTATAACCTCAACATCGTTCCAAAAAGTCTTTGGGTCCCAGGTAAAACCCTTTTGCCCGTGGAATAGAGATCCAAACCGGACCTAAAACCCTTTTGCTCGCGGAAAAGCTTCCAGGGTCGCAGACAATGATCTTTTCCTCGCGGCATTGCGACCGGGGAGGAGTCTAAAGGTCTTTTGGACCGGGGCGCAAGAGGAATCTCGCGCTAAAAACCCAGTATCTTCGGCAATTGGTCTTTTGCCCGGAGCAAAAAGTCTTTTGCGGCTGCAAAAGGTCTTTTGGTCCAGCCTAATGACTTTTTGCCGAGATCCCTTGGGCTTTTGGGAAGATTTTTGTTGACGACCTCCAGGGCCGTCCGTATATTCGGAGGCGAGGCCGGGGAATCAGGGTTGGAGTCCCGATTCCCCGCGTTGGATCTTTGACAATTGAAGCTTATTACCTGCCAATTCGGGCGGCCGTGGGCGGGGCGGCCGCCTCCTGCCTATCCATTCGGCGAGGAATCGATCTCCGTCACTTCGCCGTCGGATTTCACCTTTCCTTTATAGCTCCGCCCCGGCTCGAACGAACGCCAGGTCTGCTCGTTGGGCGCCTTGTAGCGGGCGGCTTCGCCGTCCGAGTCCTGGAAGAGGACGGTGTACTCCTCCTTCTTTGTCCCCTCCCGTTCGTTCTTGTCCAGCTCCGGATCGGGCCAGGCGGGCAACAGGTCCTCTCCCTCGGCCTTGGCTTCGCGGTCCTCCACCCATTTGTCGATCTCGTAGCGGTAGCGCTTCTTGTAGACGGGCTCCTCGCGGTAGACCGGCTCCTCGTAGGTCTCCTCCCGCTCTTGGGTCTCGTAGACGGGACGGTCCTCGTAGACGTCCTCGAAATAGCCGTTGCCGAGGTCGCGGGTGCCGACCTTGACCCTTTCGGTGCCGGTCTGGACCCTCTCGCTGACGGTGCGGGTGCGGGTCTCGGTGCCGATCTGGATCTTGTTGACGCGGAAGACCTCGCGGCTGCTGGAGAGGGTCCGGGCGCCGCTCGGGACTTCGCCCTCCCAGGCCTGCTCCTGCACCGGCCGCAGCTCTTCGACCTGGATCGAGCGCAGCCAGTGATGGCCGGTGACGGTGAGGTCCTTCGATTTGGGACGGCCCAGCCAGGCGAAGAGGGCGACGAGGAGCACGAGGCCCAGGCAGCCGATGGCGCAGCCCTTCTTGAAGAGCGCGCCCTTGCCCGGCTCCTGCGGCTTCAAGGGTTGCGGGGGCGGCGGGGGAGGCGCGTCGAAGCGGTGCTCGACGACCTGGCGGGTGGCGGCGCCGTCCCGGGGCGCGCCGCAGCCGGAGCAGAAGGCGTTGGCGTCGCGGTTGTCGGCGTCGCAGTAGGGGCAGTGCCAGTCCGGAGCGGTCTTGGCCTGTTCGAGGGCCGCGGCGTCGGTCACCTCGGCGGCGTCCTCCGGCAGATAGAACTTCACCTCGGGGCCGCGCGGGTTGCCACAGCCGCCGCAAAACTTCTCCGGTCCACGGTTCCCCTTGCGTCCGCAAGCGGGGCAATCCCAAGCGCCTTCACGAATGGCCACGGTATATCTCCTGTTGTGTGGAGAGAGAGATTATCAGGCCCTGGGTCTCCCTGGGACCGCCGGCGTCCCGCCGGCAACTAACTAAAAAACAAACTAAGTGCCGGCGGGACGCCGGCGGTCCCAGGGGAGGGGTATCCTTACCCCATGCAACACCTCGCCGACACCCCCGTCGCCCACGCCACCCACACCGTCTTCAACCAGCCCCCTCCCTTCGAGGACGTCAACCTCTTCACCTCGGACACGGCCCTCGTCGAGGCGCTACGGCGCGAGGGGGCGGGGTGGGCGGAGGAGCGGGCGCGGTCCTTCGGGGAGATCGTGGGACGGCGGGAAACGATCCGGTGGGGATTCGAGGCCAACGAGAATCCGCCCAGGCTCCGCACCCACGATCAGACGGGCGAGCGGGTCGACGAGGTGGAGTTCCATCCCGCGTGGCACGCGCTCATGGCCCTGGGGGTCGAGCACGGGCTCCACGGGATGCCCTGGCGCGAGCCCCGGCCGGGCGCGCACGTGGCCCGGGCGGCGATGTTCCGTACACTCGCCGAGGTGGAGGCCGGCGTGGGATGCCCGCTCTCCATGACCTACTCGGCCATCCCCGCCCTGCGTCTCCAGCCCGATCTGGCGGCGGAGTGGGAGCCGCGCCTCACGTCGACCGTCTACGATCCGCGCCTGATCCCGGCGGACGGCAAGGCCGGCGCGCTCAGCGGCATGGCGATGACCGAGAAGCAGGGCGGCTCGGACGTGCGGGCCAACACCACCGAGGCGCGGCCGATCAGCGGCGGACCCGGAGGCGAATACGAGCTCACCGGTCACAAGTGGTTCTGCTCGGCGCCGATGTGCGACGCGTTCCTGGTCCTCGCGCAGGCGCCGGGCGGGCTCTCGTGCTTCCTGCTCCCCCGCTTCACGCCGGACGGCGCGCGCAACCGCTTCCATCTTCAGCGCCTCAAGGACAAGCTGGGCAACCGCTCGAACGCCTCCAGCGAGGTGGAATTCCGCGCCGCCTGGGCGCGCCTCGTGGGGGAGGAGGGGCGCGGCGTGCCGACGATCCTGGAGATGGTGATGCACACGCGGCTCGACTGCGTGATCGGCTCCGCCGCCGGCATGCGCGCCGGCACGGCGCGGGCGATCCACCACGCCCGCCACCGCCGCGCCTTCGGGAAATTGCTGATCGATCAGCCGCTGATGCGCAACGTCCTGGCCGACCTGGCGATCGAATCCGAGGCGGCGACGGTGGCGATGATGCGCCTCGCCCGCGCCTACGATTCGGAGGAGGAGACGCCTTTCCGCCGCCTCGCCACGGCCATCCTCAAGTACTGGATCTGCAAGCGGGCGCCGGTCCACGCCGCCGAGTCGCTGGAGTGCCTGGGCGGCAACGGCTACGTGGAGGAATGGGGGATGGCCCGCCTGTACCGCGAGTCGCCGCTCAATTCGATCTGGGAAGGCTCGGGGAACGTGCAGTGCCTGGACGTGCTGCGCGCCCTCCAGAAGTCCCCCGATTCCCTGGGCGCCCTGTTCCAGGAGATCCAGGAAGCCCGGGGCGCCGATCACCGGCTCGACCTCTACATGAACGAGCTGCGGAACGATCTCGAGCGGACGGACGACCTGGAAGCCCGCGCCCGCCGTCTGGTGGAGCGGCTGGCCCTGGCGCTGCAAGCCTCTCTGCTGCTGCGCAACTCTCCGGGGGACGTGGCCGACGCCTTCTGCGCCAGCCGGCTCGCGGGAGACGGGGGACGGGCGTTCGGGACCCTGCCGCCGTTGACGGATTTCGGGCGGATCCTGGAGCGGGCTTCGGGGTAGTCAAGGACAATCAGGACACCAGGGACACCAAAGACACCAAGGACCTCAAGGACAACAGGGACGGTGCTTTCTTTGTCCTTGGTGTCCTTGGTGTCCCTGGTGTCCCTGGTGTCCTTTGTCCTCTGGAGCCCGCCCTCAGGCGTACATGCCGCGCAGCTTGGTCACCGTCGCCACGCGCGAGATGGCCACCGTATAGGCGGCGGTGCGCATGTCCACGTTGAACCGCTTCGCGCTTTCGAGCACGGCGTCGAACGCCTCGACCATCTTCTGTTCGAGGCGCGTGTTCACATCCTGCTCGGTCCAGAAGTAGCCGTAACGGTTCTGCACCCATTCGAAATACGAGACCGTCACGCCTCCCGCGTTCCCGAGGATGTCGGGGATGATGAACACGCCTTTTTCGTGCAGGTAACGGTTGGCGTCGGGGGTCGTCGGACCGTTGGCGCCTTCGGTGATGATCCTGGCCTTGATCTGCGGCGCGTTCTCCATGGTGATCTGATTCTCGAGCGCCGCCGGGATCAGGATGTCCACGTCGAGGCCGAACAGGTCGGCGTTGGCCAGCGGCTCGCCGTCCGGGAAGCCGCTCACGGTCTGGTGCTGCCCCACGTACTCGATGAGCTTCGGGACGTCGAGGCCGTTCTTGTTGTAGACCCCGCCCTTCCAGTCGGTGACGGCCACGATCTTCGCGCCCTCCTTGGCCAGGAGGTCGGCCGAGACGGAGCCGACGTTGCCGAATCCCTGCACGGCCACGGTAGAGCCCTTCAGCTTCATCCCTAAATGGTTGCAGGCCTCGCGCGTGGCGATCATCACGCCCCGGCCGGTCGCCTCGCGGCGGCCCAGCGAGCCGCCGAGCGCCACCGGTTTGCCGGTGACGATGGCGTTGGCCGTGTAGCCCTTGTGCATGGAGTAGGTGTCCATGAACCACGCCATGATCTGCTCGTTGGTGTTGACGTCCGGCGCGGGCACGTCGCGGTCGGGACCGATGGCGTCGATGATTTCCGCCACGTAGCGGCGGGTGAGCGCTTCGATCTCGCGGGCCGACATCTGCGACGGATCGCAGATGATGCCGCCCTTGCCGCCGCCGAACGGGACCTGCGCCACCGCGCACTTCCAGGTCATCCAGGCGGCGAGCGCCGTGACCTCGTCCAGCGAGACGCCGGGGTGGTAGCGGATGCCGCCTTTGGCGGGGCCCAGCGTGATGTTGTACTGGACGCGGTAGCCGGTGAAGACCTCGATCTTGCCGCTGTCCATCAGCACCGGACAGGACACGACGATCTGGCGCTTGGGATGGGTCAGGATCTTCCAGATGCCGGGGTCGAGGTTCAGGATCTTGGCTGCGACATCGAAGACCTGGAGCATCGCTCCGAAATTCTCGCCGTGCTCGGCCATGCACTCCCTCTTTTCAGTTGTGGTCGGATTCTTGCAGGGTGGAGAGTAACCGGACGTTTTCTGGCCTGTCAAGGAAGGATAGACTCCCCCTCTCATGCGCGCCGCCGGCTCCGGCCCCGTCCGGCTCCTCGTCGGGAGCTTCCTCGTCCTCGTCCTCCTGGGCACGCTGCTGCTCAAGCTCCCCTGGTCGACCCCGGCGGACAAGCCGATCGGCTGGATCGACGCGCTGTTCACGGCCACCAGCGCGGCGTGCGTCACCGGCCTCGTCGTGCGGGACACGGGCTCGGAATTCACCACTTTCGGCCAGTGGGTGATCCTGGGACTGATCCAGGCCGGCGGCCTCGGGGTGCTGACGTTCTCCACCTTCATCCTGGCGCTCTTCGGCGGCCGGGTGTCGATGACACAGCGCACGATCTTCGAGCAGTCGCTGGCGGCGCGGTTCGGCGGCCGGCTGCGGCCGGTGCTGCGCCTGGTCGTCGTCTTCACTTTCACCATCGAGTCGGCCGGGGCGTTGCTCCTCTTCCTCCGCTGGCTGCCGGAGATGGGGGCCGGCCGCGCCGCCTACTACGGGGTCTTCCACGCCGTCTCCGCCTTCTGCAACGCGGGCTTCGGCCTGCGGCCGGACAACCTCACGCCGTGGCGCGCCGACGCGCCGGTGATCCTCACCGTCTCGTCGTTGATCGTTCTCGGCGGGCTCGGATTCTTTACGATCGACGAGATCCTGGAAGCGCGCAGGATGCGCCGGACCCTCTCGGTGCATTCCAAGCTCGCCCTCGCCGTCAGCGGCGCCCTGATCGTATTGGGCACCGCCGTGATCTGGATCCTGGAGAGCGACCACTCCTTCCGTGGCATGGGCGCCGGCGAGCAGGCGCTGGCGGCGCTCTTCCAGAGCGTCACCACGCGCACCGCCGGCTTCAACAGCGTGGACCTGCGCCAGCTGGCTCCTGGATCGCTCTTCTTCATGACGCTGCTGATGTTCATCGGCGGCTCGCCGGGCTCCACGGCCGGCGGCGTCAAGACCACGACGCTGGGCGTCCTGGTGGCGACGATGATCTCCCGCCTGCGGGGCAGGAACCACGTCAACGCCTTTCACCGCACCATCGAGCCGGGGACGGTCCGCAACGCCCTGACCGTCGCCCTCGGGGGCGTCCTGGGAGCGATCGTGGCCCTGTTCGCCCTGCTCCTCCTCCAGTCCGACGACGGGAGCGTGGAGCACGCGCGCTCGCTGTTCTTCGACTACCTTTTCGAGACCGTCTCGGCCCTCGGCACCGTCGGCCTCTCGACGGGGATCACGGCCGACCTCTCGCCGGCCTCGCGGTTGCTCGTCGCGCTGCTCATGTTCCTCGGCCGCCTGGGACCGCTCACCCTGGCGAGCGCCCTCGCCACCGACCGCGGCGGCCTGACCGACTGGCGGTACGCCGAGGAAGAGGTCATGGTAGGTTGAGCCCATGGCACAGGTCGCGGTCATCGGGTTGGGCAAGTTCGGGTTCCACGTCGCCAAGAGCCTCCACGAGGCGGGTCACGAGGTGCTGGCGATCGACATCCACCAGGACAACGTGAACGAGATCGCGGACTACACCTCCAAGGCGGTGGTCCTCGACGCGCGCGACAAGGATCGGCTGGAAGCCCTCGGCATCCGCGACTTCGACGTGGTCATCGTGAGCCTGGGCGAGCGCGTGGATGTCTCCGCGCTGGTCTCCCTCCATCTCAAGGAGATCGGCGTCAAGCGCCTCATCACCAAGGCCGGCTCGGACGACCACCGCAAGCTCCTGGAGCTGATCCGCGTGGACGAAGTCGTCTTCCCCGAGCGCGAGGTGGCCGTGCGCCTGGCCCAGCGGCTCTCCAGCCCGCACCTGCTGGAGCTGTTCAACCTGGGGGAGGACTACGGCATCCAGGAGATGGCGCCGCCGGAGTCCTTCCTCGGCAAGACCCTGCAGGCGCTGGAGCTCCCCAGCCGCTTCGGGATCCAGGTGCTGGCGGTCCGCGACGCGCTGACCCACACGATGCGGGTCAATCCGGGAGCGGACTTCGTCGTCAAGGAGTCCGACTCCCTCCTCGTCCTCGGCCGCCACAAGGATCTCGCGAAGCTCCGCCGGGCGTGAGGGGAAGGACCGGCGGCGGACGTTCCTTTCTCCAGGAAGCGAGCTGAAAAGGCTCTCCCATCGTGAAGAAAGGAATCCAATCGTGAAGAAAGAGATCAAAAAGCTCCAGCTCAACCGCGAGACGGTGATCCGTCTGGGCGATCTGAATCAGGTCAAGGGCGGAATGCGCGGCGACACCAAGGAGTGCGAGGTCACGGATTACTGCAACAGCGTCTATCAGTGCTACACCTAGGCCGGCCCGATCTCCGGCCGAGGGAACCGCAACCGAAATCTTTCGATCCGAAAACCCGCCAGGAGCCTGCCCTCGTTGACGTCCGGGAAGAGGGTGGGCTCCGCGCGGAAATCCCGCAGCTCGGCGCGCTTCGCGATCCCTGTGCCGCTCAGGCGCGTCTGGTAAACCTTTCCATCCCGATACTGCTCGAGGGTCCGCCAGGACGGCGGCGCCAGGAACGAGAAGGCTGGCAACGGCGGTCCGCCGGCCGAGGCGACGGTGAGGTCCACCTCCGCGAGACCGTCCCGCATCACGATCACGCGCTCGGAGCCGTCCTTCTGGGGAATCACCTCGAAATCCCCCACCACCTTGGGGATGGCCCAGTTCTCGCGGCCGCTGACCGCGCTCGCCTCGGTGGAGACGTAGATGCGCAGGATGGAGAACCGGTGGTTGCGCCAGCGCCGGTTGCGGCCGGCCAGGAACAGCAGCTCGCGGTAGGGGCCGACGGGGGACCGCTCGTAGTTCACCAGCATCACGGCCCCCAGCTCGCCCTCGAAGTCGTCTCCCATCAGCTCCGGGGGAAGAAAACGCCCGTTGCGTAGAAACCACGGGCGGAGGGTGAAGAGGAAGATCCAGCCGTTGCCGGTGAGGAGCCCGGGGGGAGGGACGCGGGACATCACAGGTGCCGCTCGAAAACCTTTTCCAGGCCCGCGAAGTACTCCCGGTTTCCCCACAGGTCGGCTGCCAGGCGGTCGGTGAGGCCGCCGAGCAGCTCTTCCTGCTGGCGGAAGGCCTCGCCCTGGCTCGCCAGATCGGTCTGCTTCTTCTTTTTCCGCCGCGGCAGGAAGCGGCGGAACAGGGCCGCGGCCTGGAGCATCAGGGAGAGGCTCTGGCGGAAATCGCGGAACAAGGTGCGGTAGATCGGCTGGGCGTCCACCTCCGCCAGCGTCTTCACCACGGCGGCGCGGATAGCCCGCGCCCGCTCCGGCGAAACCGCCGGCTCCAGGCGCAGGGCATGGTCGAAGAGATATCCGAGATGCAGCGTCTCGGCCGAGCGGCGGACGCTTCTGCGGATGGTCAGGAAATAGAAGACCGTGCGGAACAGCTTGCCGAGGATGGCGCCGGTCACCTCGCGGAAGGCCCAGCCGAGCGTGCCCAGGCAGCCGCGCCAGCCCGGATCTTCGGCGCCCGCGAGGATCTTCGGCTCTTCCTCGGTCAGCGCCACACCCGCACGGCGGGCCAGCTCGCCGATCATCCGCCGCTGGACCTGCGACAGCGCCCAGTCGTCCATGAACGGCACCGGGATCAGCGGGCAGAGGCCGCCGAGGATGCTGTAGAAGGTCAGACGGCGGAAGGTCTCGCGGCCCGGATCGGGGGTTCCCATGGCGGGGAGTTTATCTCGGACGGCAAGGACACCAGGGACACCAAAGACACCAAGGACGGGCAAAGCGCCGTCCTTGAGGTCCCTGGTGTCCTTGGTGTCCCTGGTGTCCTTCCTACGGGTTGCCGCCCGCCGCCACGCTCCCCTTGTGGTAATTCGGATAAGCCGGCTTCTTCAACTGCGGCGGCGGGTTCTTCGCCAGCAGGTCCAGAGCCACTTCCACGGCCTTTTCGAGCTGCGAGTCGCGTCCCTGGCGCCAGGCCTTGGGGTCGAGCTGCACCTCGATGTCGGGCGCGACGCCGGCGTTCTCCACCTCCCAGCCGTTCTCGGCCCAGAACGCCACGCGGGGCGAGGTCACCATGCCGCCGCCGATCAGGCTGGGATAGTCGTAGATGCCCACCAGGCCGCCCCAGGTGCGCGTGCCGACCAGCGGGCCGATCTTCTCCTTGCGGAAGTAGTAGGGCAGGGCGTCGCCCCCGGAGCCGGCGGCTTCGTTGATGATCATCACCTTGGGCCCGAAGATGGCGCCCACGGGGGTGGTGAAATCCTCGCCCTCGCGGGTGGAGAAATTGTTGAGGAACGACCGGCGGAGGTAATCGATCACATAATCGGCCGCCGAGCCGCCGCCGTTGAAGCGCTCGTCGATCACCGCGCCCTGCTTGCCCACCTGGGCGAAGAAGTAGCGGTTGAAGCTGGTGTAGCCGCCCTCCCCCGTGTCCGGGAGATAGACGTAGGCGAGGCGGCCCTTGCTCAGCTCGTCCACCTTGCGGCGGTTGCCTTCGATCCAGGCGAGGTTGCGCAGGCCGAACTCGTCCTCGACCGGCACGACGGTGACCGTGCGCGAGCCCTTGCCGTCGGCGCTGGGGCCGACCTCGATCTGGACCGACTTGCCGGCGGTGGCCTCGAAAGTGGCGTAGAGGTTGTCCGTGGCCTTGAGCTCGCGGCCATCGACGGCGAGCAGGTACTCCCCCGCCTTGACGTTGACGCCCGGCTGGGTGAGCGGCGCCTGCAGCTCGGGGTTCCAGTTCTCGCCGTTGTAGACGCGGGTGAAACGATAGCGGCCGTCGGCGATCTCGTAGTCCGCGCCCAGCAGCCCGCCCTTGACGTTGGGAGTCTCGGGCGCGTCGCCGCCGCGGATGTAGAGGTGGCCCACCGTCATCTCGCCCAGCATGTCGTTGAACAGGGCGTTGAGGTCGCCCCGGTGGCCGATGCCTTCCAGATAGGGCTCGTAACGCTTCTTCGTCGCCGCGAGATCGAGGCCGTGCAGCTTGGGGTCGTAGAAGAAGTCGCGCTGCATCCGCAGCACCTCGTTGTACATCTGCCGCCACTCGGCCTTGGGATCGACCAGCACCCGCATGTCGCCGAGGGCGAGGGTCCCCTTGCCGGGCTCGGGGGAGCCGCCGGTAGGCAGGACCTTCCAGCTCTCGCCCTGGCGGACGAGCATCGATCCGCCGTCCTCGGAGACCTCGAAGGCGCCGTTCACACCGTCCAGCACCTTGTCGGACTCGCGGCTCTCCAGCTCGAATTTGTGGACGGTCGCGGTCGGCGGGCCGGAGGCGCCGAACGGCGCACCTTCGAGGAAGAACACCACGCCTTCCTTGCCGGCGGCGAGGCCTACGTAGTTGCGGGCGGGGACGGGCAGGGCGAGGACGCGCTGGTCGAGGCCGTCGAAGTCGATCGTGACCCGCGCCGGCTTCTCCTCCTTGTCCTTGGCGTCCTTGTCCTTGTCTTTACCTTCCTCCGCCTTGGCGTCCTTCTTGTCCTTGTCTTCCGCTTCCGCCGCCTCGTCGCTCAGGGGCGCCAGCGGCGAGGGCAGATCCTTGTCGAGCACGGCCATGTAGAGGCTGCGGGAGACGGCGCGCCCGTAGCTGGAGAGGTCGAGCCAGCCGGTGGTGGGCCCTACGTCGGTGCTGGCCGTGAAGTAGAGGTACTTGCCTCCCTTGTCGAAAGCCACGTAGCGCGCGTCGCTCATGCCGTCCGTGACCTGGTGGGACTTGCCCGTCTCCAGGGAGTGGACGAACACCGCCCGCAGGTGGTTCCGCAGCTCCTTGCTGTAGGCCAGCCAGCGGCTGTCCGGGGACCAGGCGACCTCGAGGGCGAGGAACGGCGATTCGTAGGTGTCGGTGTCCACGCGCACGGGCTTGCCCTTGTCCACCTCGACGTACCAGACGTTCAGGCGCTTGTCCGTGTAGGCGATCTTCTTGCCGTCCGGCGACCACTTCGTGTTGTAGAAGAAGGACGGCGGATCGCCCAGCGAAATCTCCTTGACGTCGCCGGTGCCCATGGCGTCCGCGACGTGGAGCGCGTACTCGCCGGAGGCGTCCGAGAACCAGGCGAGCCGCTTGCCGTCGGGGGACCAGGCGGGGAAGCGGTCGGCCACGCCCGAAGAATGGGTGACGTTGCGGATGTCCCCCTTCTCGGCCGGGACGGTCAGGATCTCGCCGCGGGCTTCGAAGGCCACCCGCTTGCCGTTGGGCGACAGCGCGGCCGAGATGATGCGGTCCGCAGCCTTGGCGTAGTACGGGCGGACGGCGGTGATGTCGCCCTGCACCCGCACCGCGACCGGCTTCGCCGCGCCGCTGGCGAGGTCGAACAGGTGGATCTCCCCCATCCGGTCGAAGACGATGCCGCCCGGCCCGGCCGCGGCGGAGATGATGTCCGCGTCGCTGCGCAGGACCTGGGAGACCTTGCGGCTGGCCGGCTCATAGGCGAACAGGCCCGTGGGGCCGTTACGGTCCGAGAGGAAGTAGACGCGGTCGCCGATCCACAGCGGATCGGAGTCGTTGGAGCTCTCCCGGGGGATCGGCTCGACGGAGGAATCGGAGAGCTTCGCGATCCAGATCGGCGACGTGCGGCCGCCGCGGTAACGCTTCCAGGAGATGTAGGAGGTCAAGGCGCCGGGGCGGTTCCAGTGCGGCACGTAGGCCAGGCGGTCGCCGTCGGGGGAGAAGGAGCCCTGCTCGGCTCTGGGGAGCGGCAGCGCGGTGGGCAGTCCGCCGCCGGCGGCCGGCAGGGTGAAGAGCTGGCCGGCGCCGTAGGGGCTCAGGCGGCCGGAGCGGAAGAGCACCCGCTTGCCGTCGGGCGTCCAGCCCTCCACACGGTCGGCGCCGGGGTGCCAGGTGATCCGTTTCGGCACGCCGCCGGCGGCCGGGACGACGTAGACGTCCCAGTTGCCGTCGTACTGGCCCGAGAAGGCGATCCACTGGCCGTCGGGGGAGAAGACCGGCCGGGTCTCGATGCCGGCCCCCGTGGTCAGACGCCGGGCGTCGCCCCCTTCCCGGGGCACGGTCCAGAGGTCGCCGGCGTAGGTGAAGACGATCTGCGTCTGGCTGAGGGCCGGCGACCGCAACCAGGGCTTGGCCTCCGCCGGCGCGGCCAGAGCGCCCAGGAGCAGGATGGACAACAGGACGAAACCGAATCGGCGCATGGGGATTCCTTTCGAGATCTCGACGGGCATACGCAAAAAAAGCCCGGAAAGTTGCCGGAATGCGCCCAGAGTCTACCGCGAGAAGCGGGCGAGGGGATCTGGCGCGGACCTTGAAAGCAGGAATCCGGCGAGGCGACGCGCGGTTCTCATCGAACGGAACGGAAGGAGCCGACCGACATGAAATGCCATTCGCCGAACTGCACCGGAGAGTACGAGCCCCAGGAGATCAGCCACTCGGTGGTCTATCAGGAGCGTACCGTGACGATCCACAACGTCCCGGCGGACATCTGCCCGGACTGCGGCGACTTGGTGATCGCCGAGGAGACCACGCTCTACCTCGGGGATCTGCTGGGGCGCAAGGGGCGGTCCAAGGGGACGGAATTCCGCTACGAAGCGTAGGGCAACTCCGGACCGTTCCTGTCGTACTCTTCTGAGACCCGTTCGGGAACGACAGGAGAGATCCGATGCGCCACGCCGCCTTCGCCGTTCTGATCCTGATCCTCGCCGCCGTCGCCACTCCGTCCCTTTCCGCGCAGACCGCCTCTCACGCGGACGACCCGGCTGTCCAATCCGCCTCCGCCGAGGGCTCCGGCCCCGTGCCGGTCCCGGAACCGAGCGAGAAGGCCATGCGCTACTACCGGAGCGGCAACGTGCTCTGGATCATCGGCACGCTCTGGGGTCTGGCGGTGCCGGCCCTGCTGCTCTTCACCGGCTTCTCGGCCAGGATGCGCAACGCGGCCCGTGGGATCGGCCGCAACTGGTTCTTCACCATCGCCATCTACGCCGTTCTCTTCAGCATCGTCGCGTTCCTCCTGGACCTGCCGCTGGCCTGGTACACCGGCTTCGTCCGACAGCATGACTACGGACTGTCGAGCCAGACGGCGGCCAAGTGGTGGGGCGACGCGCTCAAGGGGCTGGCCCTGGGCTGCGTCTTCAGCGCCCTGTTCCTCTGGCTCCCCTACCTGCTGCTGCGCAAGAGCCCCCGGCGCTGGTGGCTCTACACGGGCCTCCTCGCCATCCCGCTGATCGTCGTCATGCTGCTCGTCACGCCGATCTGGATCGAGCCCCTGTTCAACGACTTCGGGCCGATGAAGGACAAGGCGCTGGAGTCGCGGATCCTCGCCCTGGCCGACCGGTCGGGGATCGAAGGGAGCCGCGTCTTCGAGGTCAACAAGAGCGTGGACACCAAGACGGTGAACGCCTACGTCACCGGCTTCATGAACACCAAGCGGATCGTCCTCTGGGACACCCTGCTGGCGAAGCTCGACGACCGGGAGGTGCTGGTCGTGATGGGGCACGAGATGGGCCACTACGTGCTGGGCCACGTGGCGCAGATCATCGTGCTGGCGTCCGCCCTGGTCCTCGTCGGCCTGTGGGTGATCCACAGGACGGCGGGCGGCCTGATCGCGCGCTACAAGGACCGCTTCGGGTTCACGGAGCTGTCGGACGTGGCCTCGGTGCCCTTGATGGCCCTGCTCTTCAGCCTCGTCAGCCTTCTGCTGTCGCCCGTGCTGCTGGCCGTCTCGCGGCACAACGAGCACGAATCGGACCGCTTCGCGCTGGAGATCACCCACGACAACCGTGACTGCGCCGAGGCCTTCGTGAAGCTGCAGCAGGAGAACCTCGGCAATCCGCGCCCCGGCCTCCTCTACAAGATCTGGCGCTCCTCCCATCCGCCGCTGGGCGAGCGCATCGACTTCTGCAACGAGTACCGGCCGTGGGAGACGGGCCAGCCGTTGAAGTACGGGGACAAGGTGCGGTAGGCTCTACACATGCGAAGCACCATCTCTTCCACGGGCCAGGTCACGGTACCGGCGGAAGCGCGTGAGCGGCTGGGGTTGGTCCCTGGAACGCAGGTCGAATTCGAGCTCAGAGAAGAGGGGCTTCTCCTCCGCAAGGAAGCCCCCAGCAGCCACCCCGTCGATCAGATCTGGGGGACGTTGCATCTCGAGCGCCCCGTTGACGAGATCCTCGATGAGATGCGGGGACCCCGACCGGGTAAAACGTGAAGGTCGCGGTCGATTCCTCAGTGCTCCTGGATGTCCTTACAAGCGACCCGAAGTTTGGGGCAGCTTCCCGCGAAGCGCTTCGCCGAGCCTACGACACAGGCGTTCTTGTGGCCAGTGAAGTTGTCTGGAGTGAGGTTCGCGCCCATTTCCCGGAAAACTACAGCTTCCTGAGCGCATTCACGAAGCTGGGCATGAGCTACGAGCCGTTGCGGCAGGAAGCGGCTGAGTTGGCCGGGCAGTTGTGGCGGGAATACTGCCTGAACACACATAGACGAGACCGGGATCGGATCGTGGCCGATTTCCTCATTGGTGCCCATGCACAGGTCCAAGCAGACGCGCTTCTGAGCCGGGATCGCGGATTTTTCGGCAGCCACTTCAAGGATCTTCGTCTGATCGATCCGACCCAATAATCTACAACCGCCGCAACCCTAGCGGCTCGACGACCTTGGTCATGAAGATCCCCAGGAGCTCCGCGTCCTCATTGGGCATGGGCCGGCAGTTGTGGCTCATTTCCCGCAGGCGCATTTCGGTCCGCGCGCCTTTGCCGCGGATGGAAACGGTGGCATATACACTGTCATAGCAATACTCAGCGGGGATCTTCAGGCGCCAGGCATCGCGGGAAAAGACGCCCTTCCGCTCATGGATCTCGATCCCCTCGTCCTTGAGCCGCATCTTCAGCGCCAGGTCCGAGCCCTCGAAGACAAAACGGTGATCGAACGACACGGTGATCGGCCGGCTGGTGGCGGCGAAGGCGAACAAGGACACCGTGGCGATCGCCAGGGTCGCCAGAGATCGCGCCGCGACTCTTCGGTGATTCACGGCGAACCAGTAGGAAAGCGGCAGAACCACCAGAGCCAGCAGATCGCTCAGATCGACGACCCTCGCCACCTGAAAGGTAGAGACGGAATTCCAGGCGTCGATCCATGGACCGGACAACGGTGATTTCCACAGGATAAACGCGGCCGCCGTGCCCACATAGATTGGAACGCGGTAACCCGCGAAGAACGCGGCGAAGAAAAACGGAAACGCGAACAATCCCGCGAAGTCCGACAGCTTGCCGGTCAGCGCGTTCCCGATCTGGGGCTTCAGAACGAAGTCGTTGATCAGGAGCAGCAGGACCGAGGCCACGAAGGCCGGAGAGGCTAGCAAATCTGTGTTCGTCTTCATTTCCTGATCTCGAACACGTAATCCGTGTCATACGCGCGGACGTAGAGCTTGCCGTCCTTCTCCAGGATGTAGTCCGGTCCGGTTTTCAGTGGATGCTTGGCGATCACCTCGCCCGTCTTGCGATCGATCAGATAGAGGAAGTCGGGCTCGCGGGTGAAGCCGTAGCCGGTGACGATCACGTCCCCCACGATCTCGAAGTTTCTGGTGTTCGAGACCAGCGGGCGGCTCCGCCAGAGGACATTCCCCGTCTTCAGGTCGATCGCGGTCAGGTAGGCGTTCTTCCCCTTGGACTCGGAGGCGTAGGTACGGTGGCCGTTGGAGACGTAGAGGACGCCGTCCCTCTCCAGCGCCCAGGTCACCGACTGCTTGTAGAGGTCCCCGCTCTCGGTGACTGGGGCCACCAGGAAATTGACGAAGTCGAAGGCGTACTGGATGACGTGACTTCTGGGATCCACGCCCACGACGTAGCGCGCACCGCTGTGATCCTCGTCATAGAGCAGAAGAAGGTTGCCGGGGCCGAAGATCGTCTGGCCGAGGCGCGCCCCTTGAAATTCATAGGGAATCCGGGCCGGCATCTCTTTCGGGCCGTACTGCGGGAGCGCCAGGCCGTTACGCTCGAACCACTCCCTCTCGTCCGTGATCTTGTTGGGCCGGGAGCTGACCTCCACCAGCGAATACGGTCCCGTCTTGTCAGTGCCGGACCGGTCGAACGCCGGCACGGGCAGGACGTCGACCGACACCTCGCGAGGCGGCGGCGTTTCGCTGGGAGGGACGGCTGTGGCACAGGAGACGAGGAGAATGAGGATCGCGGCGGCGTGAAGGATGATCTTCATGCCGCCGATTCTCTCCCGAAAACGGATTTCGTTCAGCCCTCGCGGCGGTGGTCGAGCCGGCCCATGAGCTTCAGGTCGACCAATTCGCCGGGAGTCAGGTTCTTGTAACCCCGGTTCGCGGCGTCGCGGATGAACTTGCCGTCGATGCCGTGGATCTTGAATTCCACCAGCCTGCTGGGAGGCAGGTTCCGGTATCCGGCGTCGACCACGCCCTGGACGTAGGCGGGCGTGATCCCATGAATCTTCATCTCTACCAGTCGTTCCGGCTCCACGTCGCGGTACCCGGCTTTCGCCAGACCCCGGATGTAATCGGGCGTGACGCCGTGGATCTTGAACTCCACCACCCGGTCGGGAGGCAGGTCCGCGTAGCCGGAATCCACCAGGGCGCGGACCAGCGCGGGGCTCACCCCGTGGATCTTGAACTCCACCAGTTTGTCTGCCGACAGGCCGCGATATCCCAGGCCGGCCATCTCGCGGATGTACTCGGGGCTCACGTTATGGATGCGCAGCTCGACCAGCTTGTCGATGGAGATCTTCCCCAGCGCCGTCATCGCGCGGGCGAACTCCAGGGAGATGTCATGGACGTAGAGCTCCAGGAGCTTGGAATCGGACACTTCGTAACCGAGGCTCCGCATCTGCCGCGCGTACTCGGGATTCCCCTGGAAGGTGAAGGTGCCCTTGCCGTCTTCGCCGTCGAAGCTGCCCTGGAAGTGGAAGGTGCCGGGGTCTCTGGGCATCTCGAACCGGACGTTGGAGCCCGTGGCGAGGCCCTTGAGCTCGTTGGCGTGGACCTCCGTGTTGGTGACCCAGTGGCTGCCCGGCCACTTCATCTCCATCTTGATCTTGAAGAGGTCCCCTGTCTTCTTCTCCAGGGTCCAGGTGCCGCTGCGGGACGTCCGCCCTTCTTCCTTCTGGTCGGCGCTGGCGAGGACGCTGGAGGAGACGTAGAGCGCGAAGCCGGCCGGCAGCAGGCTCAGCGCGAGGACGCCGGCCAGCCAGGAGCGGCGCGAGTCGCGGGCGGGCACGCCGGCCAGCCGGCGGATGCGGGCGACCAGGGAGCCGCCGTCGGCCGCCATGGCGAAGCGGGGCGAAGAGACGCGCAATCCCTCCAGATCCGCCAGCGCCCGGACGTAGACCAGCCGGTCGCCGCAGACGGCCACCGCCAGGTCGTCGCAGCAGTTCTCCCGCTCGCGCCGGGCCTGCGCCGAGACCCACCAGACCGCCGGGTGGTAGAAAAGAAGGGTCTCGACCACCGTCTGAAGCAGGTTCACCAGATAGTCGTGCCGCCGCACGTGCGCCAGCTCATGGGCGAGGACGGCTTCGAGCTGCTGGGGCGAGAGGCCAGTCAGGGTGCTCGCCGGGATCAGGATCACCGGCCGCAGCCAGCCGATCACGGCCGGAACCTGGGCGGAGGCGGATTCCAGCAGCCCCACCTCGCGGCCGACGCCGAGCCGGCGGGCCAGGACGCACAGCTTCGCCTGCCACTCCTCGGGAAGCGGACGGGTCACGCGCCGCGTCCAGCGCCGCGCCTGGGCCCAGCCCCCCAGGTGATAGACCGAGAGGACGGCCACGCCCGCCAGCCACAACGCAAAGAACCAGGGAAGGGCGGCCGGCAGGAGGTCCCGGGCGTTCGAGGAGAGGACGGGAGCGTCTTGGACCGGGGCCCCGGCGATCACGACGGCCGGGCTGGCCTCGCGGACCAGCGGCTTCTCCCCGCCGGTCCCGCTCATCCACAGGGCGGTGCCGAGCGGGCACAGCAGCAGGACCAGGAGCACGCCAAGAGCCACGGAGTAGCGGAGGGAAGCGCTTCCATTCTTCAACAGAGCCAGGATTCCGGCGGCGGCAAGGCCGACGAGGGCGCCTTGCCAGAGGAAATGCACCAGCGCCCAGGCGATCGCCTGGACCGCGGGATGCGCCCACAGCGATTCAATTCCGCTCATTTCTCCCCTCCTTCAAGCTGATCCAAGAGCTGCCGGATCTCCGCCAGCTCCTCCGCCGACGCGGGACGCGACGAAAGGGCGCGCTGGACCAGCCGGCTCGCGGAGCCCTCGAACGCCCGGTCCAGCAGGTCTCTTACGAGTTGGTTCTGCGTTTGTTCCTCCGGCAGGCGGGCGGCGTAGAAATGCGCCCGCTGCGACTCGTCCCGGCTGACCAGCCCCTTCTCCGCCATGATCTGGAGCTGCTTCAGGGTGGTGGTATACCCGGCGGGTGCGCGGCGTGTAAGCTCGTCGTGGACTTCCTTGACGGTACTCGGCCCGCGGCGCCACAGCACGCGCAGGATCGCCAGCTCGGCATCGGTGGGACGGGGAGGCTCGGCCATGGAGAGAGATTATACGAAGGGTTTCGTAGATGTCAACGAAGACTTTCGTAGATCGTCCCGGCCGACGAAATGAATCCCCGCCGCGCGTCACAGGGGAGTGAACGGCGAACAAGAGGAGAGATGGGATGAAGATCCGCGCTTCCCTGCTGATGATGATCCTGACCGGCTCGCTGGCGGCGACGGCGGCCGAGCCCCCGGCCTTCCGCTACAAGCCCCTGGCGAAGGGCGACTCCGCGGAGCAGGAAGCCGAGATGAGGATGGACTTCCAGCTCGAGGTGTTGTCCGAGGGGGAATCGCTCATGAAATCGAAGCTCAAGTTCCAGATGAGCGAGCTCTCCCGCCAGAACATCCTGGAGGCGAACCAGGACGGCCCCACCAAGGTGCGGATCCACTACGTCAAGTTGGAGGAGACCGAAACCAGCGACGAGGGGACCCAGAGCACGGTCAATCCCCGGCAGGGGAAGACCTTCATCGTCGGCTTCACCCCGGAGGGGCTCCAGATCACCGACGAAAAAGGCGCCACGATCGGGCTGGAGGACCGGGCGGAGCTCGAGGACGAGTTCGACTCTCTCGGCCAGCGGGACCCACTCTGCGACTACCTGGCGGGGAAGACTCTCAGCGAAGGCCAGAAGATCGACGACGCCGTGATCAGGGACTCGATCCTCGGCTCCAGCTTCGAATCGGACGGCGTGACACTCGACGAGCTCACGCTTCAGTTCCGGAAGTTCAAATCCAGCGGGGGCTCCAGGATCGGGATCTTCGAGGCGAAGATGAAGATCTCCGGAGTAGTGGAGGAATCGCTCAAAGTAAGCGCCGAGTTCAAAGGCGAGATCGAGGTCGCCACCGAAGGTTGCCGGCTGCTCCAGGTCGAGATGTCAGGCCCCTTGCAGATGTCGGGAACCCAGGAGGTGGAGGGAATGGTTCTGGAGATGCGGGCCCAGGGGACAGGCCGCTTCGAGATCAAGGCGAAATACAAGTAGCTAGAACCAATCGACCAGAGAGAGCCCCTCAACGCGTCCGAACTCCTCCACGTTGTGAGTGACCAGAGTAGCCCCGTGGCTCAGGGCCGTACCGGCGATCAGGGTATCGATGGGGCCAATCGAAGTCCCTCGCTTCTCCAGAGCTGCGCGGATCCGTGCGGAGGTTCTGGCTTCCGATGGACCGAAAGGAAGGACGGTCACGAGAGAGACGATGTCATCCACTTGAGCGCGCCGACGGTCGGGGGACGAGGATTTCGCGATCCCGGTCTCCAACTCGTATAGGACCACAGCCGGCAGGGCGATCTCACGGGGCGGAGTCCGCAAGAGATTCTCAGCAACCCTCCCTATGCCCTTGAAGAAGTAGATGAGGCTGTTGGCATCGAGGGCGTACATCAGAGAGGCTCTCTGGGTACGTCTTCTTTATGACCTTCGCGCAGTTCTTCGAGAGAAGGAAAGTCCGTCCAGGCTCCGGCCAGCCTGGCGATCGAAGCTGGCCATTCGGTCGCGGTCTTGTCCCGGATCAGTTCCGCTACCCAGCGGCTCTGCGAGACTCCGGCAGCCTTCGCCGCCGCTTTCATCTTGTCTTCAGTCTCAGGATCGAGATAAAGGGTAACCTGGCCCATGGCGTCCATTATACCTCCACATATATGTCCAAGTATACGACCTTTCCCCCGCAGCCTCCAGGGCATACAATCCCCCTCCCATGTGGAATCCGGGAGACCGCGTCACTCATCGTTTTCACTCCGAGCTCGGCACCGGCCGGATCCTCGCGATCCAGGGCCGCAGTCTGCGCGTCGAGTTCCCGGAGGTGCAGCAGACCCTCAGCTTCGCCGCGGGCACGGACGCACTCGTCCCGCTGACCATCACGCCCGGGGGCAAGGCCCGCCTGTCTCCTTCCGGTGAAGTCGTGGTCGTCGAATCCTGTGACGAAGAGGGCCGATGCCTCCTCGCCGACGGCCGCGAGGTGGATTTCGAGGTCCTCTGGCCCTTTCCCGCCGAGGTGTCGCCCGTCGAGCGGCTGGCCCGGGGCAACATCGACGGCTTCGAAGACTTCGCCAACCGCCTGGACGGCCTGCGTCTCCAGCGCATCCGCCAGGCCGGCGGCCTCGGCTCGTTCCTCGGCGGGCGCATCCAGCTCTTCCCCCACCAGCTCTACGCCGCCGAGCGCGCCTGCCAGAGCGATCCCGTGCGCTGGCTGCTGGCGGACGAAGTGGGCCTTGGCAAGACCGTCGAGGCCTGCCTGATCCTCAACCGGCTCCTGCACACGAACCGCGCCGAGCGCACCCTGGTCGTCGCGCCCGAGACCCTGACGCTCCAGTGGCTCGGCGAGCTCTGGCGCAAGTACCACCAGGTCTTCACGCTGCTGGACGAGAAGCGGCTGGACGACGTGATCAAGGACCACGGCGAGGGGTTCAATCCCTTCGACGTCCACCGCCGGGCCATCGTGGGCCTGGAGACGCTGACGAAGCGGCGGCGGCTGACCGAGCAGGCGGTGGAAGCCGGGATCGACCTGCTGGTGGTGGACGAGGCGCACCACCTGCGGCGGCCCAAGGGGCATCCGGGCAACGAGGCGTACCGCGCCGTCGCGCCGGTCGCGGCCCTGGGGCGGCACGTCCTGCTCCTCACCGCCACGCCGCTGGAGGACGACGCCCACGGCTTCTTCCGGCTGCTGCAGCTCCTCCGTCCGGAGGAGTTTCCCGAGGACGAGTCCTTCGAGGAGAGGCTGGCCCGGCGCGAGCCGCTGCCGCCCTGCACCAGCGCGACGCGGCGCGTGGACATCGGCGGCCTGCCGCCCCGGGTGCCCGCGCCGGTGGAGGTCGAGGACGAGGGCTGGGAGGCCATGGACCGGCTCGTCGCGCACCTGCGGGCGCAGCCGGCAGTGAATCCGCTGGCCCGGCGGCGCAAGGCGGAGCGGGTCTTCCGCGCTCTCGCCTCCCCCACCTCCCTCCTCTCCATCCTGGACCGTGAGGAGACCGAGACGCATGCCCTGGCCTCCGAGGCCCAGCGCCTCGATCCGCGGGTGAGCTGGCTGGTGGAGCAGTCCGGCCGCTGGATCGGTCCCGAGGAGAAGACGCTGGTCTTCGTGGCCCACAAGGAAACGCTCGATCTGTTGAAAGGAACCATCGAGCGCCAGGCGCGGCGGATCGGCATCTTCCACGAGGACCTCACCCCCGAGCGGCGGGACATCGAAGTGGCGCAGTTCCGCCTCCCCGAGGGACCGTCGATGCTGATCTCCACCGAGGCGGGCGGCGAAGGGCGGAACTTCCAGTTCTGCCGCCGGCTGGTGCTCTTCGACCTGCCGTGGAACCCGGGCGTCGTGGAGCAACGGATCGGGCGTCTCGACCGCATCGGCCGGACGATCCCCACGGAGATCGTGTACTTCCGGCCGCCGTCCGGGTTCGGCCGCGCGGTCGCCGGCCTCTACGAGGGAATCGGCCTCTTCGAAGAGCCCCTGGGAGGCCTGGAGCAGGAGCTCCGCCACGTGGCCCAGGCCATGGAGAGAGCAGCGGTGGAGGGCTCGGGGGAGATCGATCCCGGAGTCTTCGACGATGTCCTCCAGGAGGCCCGGGCCGCCCACGACCGGGTCCAGCAGGCGGCCTATCACGAGCTCCACCGCGATCCCTACCTGCCCGAGAAGGCGGAGGAGATCCTGGCCCGCGTGCCGCCGGATCTTGACGCCCTCAACGAGAGCGTGGTGGTGCGGGCCGCCTCCCGCTTCGGTTTCGAGGTGGACCAGCAGAGCGGCGAGCGGACCTGGCTGATCGAGTTCGGCTACGAGGCGCTGGTGGACCAGATCCCCGGCGTGCCGCCCGGGACGAGCTATCTCGGCACCTTCAGCCGGGAGAGGGCGGTCAACGAGGAGACCCTGGACTTCTTCTCCTCGGGCCATCCGCTGGTGGAGGGAATCCTGACCGAGCTGGAAGAGGGCCGCCGGGGCCAGGTCGCCCTGTTGCAGATCCCCGGCGACGAGGAGACCTTCGGCCTGCTGGCCATCTACCGCGACGGCTCGGACTGGCGCGCCGTGGCCCTGGACGGCAAGGGCCAGCCCCGGCCCGACCTCGCCGAGCGTCTCACGACCGGAGTCCTGGAGACCGAGCCCATCGAGGCCAAGAAGTGGACGGCGCAGGCGAGCTGGAGCAAGGCGGTCCGCCGCATGGCCGACCATCTTCCCAAGGGCGAGAAGCCCCAGGCGGTGGCGGCGTTCCGGGTGCGGAAGCGGGGATAAACGATCGAAGAGGAGGGGCGGTGACAGAAGGAGAAGATCCGAAAGATGTTGAGGTGGCCCTCAAGAGAATCCAAGAGCAAGCCGAGAGAGAAGCTCTGCGCGTCACCCAGCATGCTCAGCAGGAGATGACGGAGGAGGATATTTCCTTGGGGGATACTCTGGAGGCGATCCTCTCCGGCCAGATTCTCGAAAACTATCCGGAACACCTCAGGGGGCCGTGCTGCCTTATCTCCGGCTATACTCGACAGCAGCGGCCTTTGCATGTCGTGTGTACGACGGCACAGCCCACGCTGATTTTGATTACCGTTTACGAACCCCGTCCACCTAAGTGGATTACGCCGACGCGAAGAGGATCAAGGCCATGAATTGCAGCATCCAGGGCTGCCCTGGGGGTTACGAACATAAGGAGATCACCCATACGGTTCGCTACAGGGGAAGAATCGTAGTGATCGACCATGTCCCAGCCGAAGTCTGCTCCATCTGCGGGGATGTCCTGCTCGCACCAGATACTGTCCGTCACATTGAGACCCTACTCCGGACGAGTGCGGAACCGGCCCGTACAGTCCCTCTTTACGAATACGCCTGATCTGAGCTAGCCAAACAGCCCCAACTGCTCTCCCGGACGGCGGAAGGCCGCCGTGGAGAGCTCGGGCCGGGGAGCGTCCAGCCCATAACGCCGCGAGAAGGTCTGGAAGGTGGCGCGGATCTGGTCCGCGAAGAGCCCTTCGCCCTTCATTCGCTTGCCAAAACGGGGGTCGTAGAGCTGACCGCCGCGCAGGTCCCGCAGGCGGTTCAGGACCTTCTCCTTGCGGTCCGGGAAGTGCCGCTCCAGCCACTCCTCGAACAGGCCGGAGACGGCCCCGGGCAGGCGCAGCACCACATACCCCGCCCAACTCGCGCCAGCGTTGGCGACGGCTTCCAGGATCTTCGGCATCTCGTGGTCGGTGATCGCGGGCACCACGGGCGCCACCATCACCCCCACGGGAATGCCCGCCGCGGCCAGACGCTCCACGGCCTTGAGGCGCTCCCTGGGATGGGAGGCCCGGGGCTCCATCCGCCGGGCCACCTCAGGGTCCAGGGTGGTGATGGAGAGGTTGACGGCCACGGCGTCGTGCTCCGCCAGGACCGACAGGTGGTCGATGTCGCGGGTCACCAGCTCGTTCTTGGTGATGATCCCCACCGGATTGCGGAACTCGGCCAGCACCTCCAGGCACCGCCGGGTGACCTCCAGCTTGCGCTCGATGGGCTGATAGGGATCGGTGACGCCGCTCAGGGCCAGGGTCTGCGGCTTCCACTTCCTGGAGGAGAGCTCCTTGCGGAGCAGCTCCGGGGCGTCCTCCTTGACGAGGATCTTGCTCTCGAAATCGAGCCCCGCCGAGAACCCCAGATATTCATGGAAGGGCCGAGCGTAGCAGTAGATACACCCGTGCTCGCACCCCCGATAAGGATTGATCGAGGCGTCGAACCCCACGTCCGGACTGTCGTTGTAGGCGATCAGCGACCGGGAGGTGTCCCGGAGCAGCTCGGTCTCGATCGATTCGGGCCCCTGGACCTCCGGATCGCGCTCCACCGCGATCGTCTCGAACCGGTTCGTGGGATTGAGGGCCGCGCCTCGCCCGCGGGGTGCAATCTCCGCCATGGGCGTAAGTATAGCGCAAGTTGCGGCTTCCCCGGTCCAAAACCAATTGTGCAACAGGCTGTTTCACAATTAGAGCTTGCTAATCATCAACTACAGCAAGGCCGGTCTCCAGTTGCTTTGGGCTGGGGAGGGTCTCCCGCAGGTAATCGGGCATCCTCTGGTAAGTGGCGACGCCGATGGGGCGCTGGACGCCCTGGAGGGTGTACTCGGCGATCAGGCGGCTCTTGGTCTTGCAGAGGATGAGACCGATGGTGGGCTGGTCGTCTACGTGGCGGAGGAGGCTGTCCACGGCGCCGAGATAGAAGCTCATCTTCCCCGCGTGCTCGGGCTGGAAGTCGCCTACCTTGAGATCGACGACGACGTAGGAGCGGAGCCGCAGGTGGTAGAAGAGGAGGTCAAGATAGAAGCTCTGACCGTCGACCTCCAGGAGGTACTGGGTACCGACCAGGGCGAAGCCGGCTCCGAGCTCGAGAAGGAAGTGACGGACCTGCGCGAGCAGGCCCTGCTCAAGGTCGCGTTCATGGGCGTCCGGCCCGAGGGTGAGAAAGTCGAGGATGTAGGGATCCTTGAGGGTCTGGCGGGCAAGATCGGACTGGGGTGCTGGCAGAGCGCGGTCGAAGTTGTTGAGGGCCTTACCCAGGCGCCGATGGAGACCGGTCTCGATCTGGTGGACGAGAACAGCCCGCGACCAGCCGTGCTCGATGGTCTGCCGGATGTAGAACTCGCGTTCGGCAAAGCCCTTTAACTTGAACAGAATCTGGAGGATATGCCCCCAGGGAATTTGTGCAACAACCTGTTGCACAAATTGGGCGTCGGGGAACGACTCAGCGAAAGCCCGCATGCACTGCAGGTTCCGGCGTGAGAAGCCGGAGATCCCGGGGAAAGCCTGCCGCAGGTCGTCCGCCAGGCGATCGATGACCTTCGCCCCCCATCCTTCCTGCTTCTGGCTCGCCAGGATCTTCTGGCCGACCTCCCAATAGAGGATCACCAGCTCCCGGTTGGCGGCCAGCGAAGCCCGGACCTGCGCCGCCCGGATGTCATTCTTCAGGGCCTCCAGGAGAGCGGGATAGCCGAGAGTCAATTGTGCAACAGGCTGTTGCACAATTGATTTTCTGGAGATACGAACCGGCTTGGCGGAAGATTTCCGCCGGCCGCGAGGAACTTTCGGGTTCACAGTATAGATTGTAGCATCTGAGTTCCTTTCAAGGGCTACTCTCTCGTCTCCTTGACTTCCCGCAGGCTTGAGGCCACGATGCCGGCAGGCTGGGAGGACCTCCGATGCGCATCGTTCTGATCTCCCCGAAGGGTCCGCTCTACCGCCACCGCGGCGGCATCTTCAAGAAGTCCCTGCGCTACATGCCGCTCACGCTGACCACCCTCGCGGCCCTCGTGCCCGAGGAGCTGAGGGCGGACCTGCGGCTTTACGACGAAGGGATCGAGGAGGTCGATCCGGCGCGGATCGAGGCGGATCTGGTCGGCCTGACGGTCATCACCGGCACGGCCATGCGCGCCTATGAGCTGGCGGCGCGGTTCCGGGAGCGGGGTGTACCGGTGGTCCTGGGCGGGCCTCACGTCACCCTGATTCCCGAGGATGCCCAGCCGCACGCCGACGCGATCGTGGTGGGCTACGCCGAGGAATCCTGGCCGGAGCTGCTGCGGGATTTCGCCGCCGGCCGCCTGAAGCGGCGCTACGATCAGCGCCCGGGACTCTCGCTTGCCGGCATGCCCTTCCCCCGGCGCGACCTCCTCCCCCGCTCCCGCTACCTCACGGACGACGTGTTCGAGGCCACCCGTGGGTGCATCCACAAGTGCGACTTCTGCGTGGTCCCCTCCGCCTGGGGGCAGAAGCCCTTCCAGAAGCCGGTCGAGGAGGTCGTGGCCGACATCCGTCAGAAAGGGGCGCGGAAGCTCATCTTCGTCGATCTCAACCTGATCGCCGACCGCGACTACGCGGCGAGGCTCTTCGAGGCCCTGATCCCACTGAAGGTGCAGTGGTACGGCCTCGCCACCGTGCTGATGGCCGACGACCCGCGCCTCATGGCCCTCGCCCAGAAGAGCGGCTGCAAGGGCATCCTCATGGGACTGGAGTCCATCTCCAGGGAAAACCTCCGGGACTCGAAAAAGGCCTTCAACTCGCCGGAACGCTACAAGGAGCTGGTGGCCATCCTCCACCGCCACGGCATCGCCCTCCAGGGATGCTTTGTCTTCGGCATGGATCACGACACGCCGGAGGTCTTCCTGGAGACCGCACGCTTCGCCGTCGAGGCCCGCATCGACCTCCCCCGCTTCGCCGTGGTCACCCCGTTCCCGGGCACCGCCCTGTTCCAGCGGCTGGACCATGAGGGACGCATCCTCACGCGCAACTGGGAGCTGTACGACGGCCAGCATGTGGTCTTCCAGCCGGCCCGGATGACCATCGAGCAGCTCCAGCGGGGGATCGAAACGGCCTGGCGGCACGCTTACAGCGTCCCCTCCATGCTCAAGCGGCTGGCGTCCTCCCCGAGCCCGCTGCCGGTGCGGATCGGCACCAATCTGGGCTACCGGTTCTACGCCCACAACCTGCACCGCTTCTACAACTGCGACTGGATCCTCGGCCTCGGACGGGAGCGTCCGGCGGCATGAGGCTCACGCTCGTCCATCCCTGCATCGGCCGGCGCGCGGGCGACTCCTCCTACATCCGCACCTGGCAGATGGAGCCCCTCCCGCCCGCCCTGATCGCCGGCCTGACCCCGCCGGACGTTGAGGTGCGTTTCTACGACGACCGCATGGAAGCCGTGCCCTTCGACGAGCCCACCGACCTGGTGGCCCTGTCCGTCGAGACCTACACGGCGCGGCGGACCTACCAGATCGCCTCGGAGTTCCGGCGGCGCGGTGTGCCGGTCGTGATGGGCGGCTTCCACGCCAGCCTGTGCCCGGACGAGGTGGCGCATTACTCCGACTCTGTTGTGATCGGCGAGGCCGAGGCCCTGTGGCCGGAGGTGATCGACGACTACCGCCACGGCACGCCGAAGAAGGTCTATCGCCAGCAGGGGCGGACCTCGCTCGCGGGTGCGCGGCCGGACCGGCGGATCTTCCTGGGCAAGCGCTACCTCCCCGTGGGACTGGTGGAAGCGGGCCGCGGCTGCCACTTCAAGTGCGACTTCTGCGCCGTCCAGACCGTCTTCGGCGCCACCCAGACCCGCCGGCCGCCGGACGAGATCCTGGCCGAGATCGCCGCGCTCAAAGGCGAGAAACGGCTCCTCTTCTTCGTCGACGACAACATCACGTCCAATATGGCGCAGGCCAAGGAATTCTTCCGCGCTCTGATCCCCCTGAAGGTGCGCTGGGTCAGCCAGGCGAGCATCAACGCCGCCCACGACGAGGAGTTCCTCGACCTCCTGCGGCGCAGCGGCTGCATGGGCGTGCTCATCGGCTTCGAGAGCCTCAACCCGGAAAACCTCCGGGCCATGAACAAGACGTTCAACACCATGCGGGGCGGGTATCTCAAGGCCTTGGACAACCTGCGGAAGCACCGCATCCGCCTCTACGGCACCTTCATCTTCGGCTACGACCACGACACGCCGGAGGACTTCCGCGAGACCGTGGCCTTCGCCCGCGAGCAGGGGTTCTACATCGCGGCCTTCAACCATCTGACGCCGTTCCCGGGCACGGAGCTCTACCGGCGCCTGGAGGCCGAGGGGAAGCTGGTCTACGAGTCCTGGTGGCTGGACGAGGACTACAGCTACAACAAGGTCCCCTTCCGGCCGGCCGGCATGACCGCCGAAGAAGTCGAACGCGGATGCGTGGAGGCGCGGCGGGAGTTCTATTCGTGGCCGAGCATCTTCCGCCGGTCGGTGGACCCGGTGAACCGGGCGGACGGCTTCATGTTCCGCAACTTCTTTCTGATCAACTACTACCACCGCGCGGACGTGGACGGCCGCAACCACTTCCCCCTGGGCCAGGAGGACTGGCAAGGCCCGCTCCTCCCGGCAAGCTGAGCGTGGGGACCGAAGAGATCGTCGTCGAGCCGGCCACGCCGGAGGACGATCCGGAGCTGCGCCGCCTGCTGCGGGACAACCCCATGGACGGCGAGATCCGGGTCTCCCTGGAGCGGGAGCCGAACGCGTTCCTGGCCGCGGCGGTCGAAGGGAAGCCCCACCGCACCATTGTGGCCCGGCTCCCCGGAGGCGGCATCGCGGGGATGGGAAGCCGCTCGGTCTGGAACGCCTTCGTGAACGGCGAGCCCTGCCGCCTCGGCTATCTGAGCCAGCTCCGGGTGGACCGGGCGTACCGGGGCCGCAAGCGCCTGCTGACGGCTGGCTATGACCTGATCCGGTCCTTCCGGAGAGCGGAGGAGCTCCCTTTCGACCTCACCACCGTCATCGCGGACAACGAGATCGCCCGCCGTCTTCTAAGTGCCGGCCTGCCGGGGCTGCCCACCTACCGGGAGATCGAGGCGTTCACGACGCTGGTGATCCCTGTAACGTCGCGGCCACGAACCGGTCCCCCTGTCGAGCGCGGCGCCCGTGAGGCCTTTCCAGAGATCTCGGCCTGCCTGAGCCTGAACCGCCGGCGGTACCAGTTCGCTCCCCGGTTCTCGGCGGAAGACCTGCTCTCGCCGGAGCGGAGTCTGGGGCTGGCGCCGGAGGACTTCTTCCTGGACGCCGACGCGCGGGGATGTCTCGCGCTTTGGGATCAGAGCCGCTTCAAGCAGGTGGTGGTGCGAGGATACGCGCCGCGCCTCGCGCGCTGGAGACCCTGGATCAACCGCATCTCGCCGCTGCTGGGAATGCCCCGGCTGCCGGATCCCGGCAAGCGGCTCCCGCACGCCTGGATCTCCCATGTGGCCGTGGACGGGGATGACCCCGGCGTGTTCCAGACCCTGATCGAAGCCGCCTACCGCGAGGCTCGCGCCCGGGGCTACGTCTACCTGGTGACCGGCTTCGCGGCGCGCCATCCCTGGCTGCCCTGGCTGCGGCGGCGGTTCCGGCCCCGCGAGTACGGGAGCGTGCTCTACGCCGTCCACTGGGAGGACGGGGCCGACGCGGTGGCGGCGCTGGACGGCCGCATGCCCCACCTGGAGGTCGCGCTCCTGTGAAGAGCCGGCTCGTGCCCCGGGAAGCTCTTTCCGAAGAAGAGCGGAGGGCGATGCTGTCCCTCCTCGATTCGCATTTCCACGGCGTGACGCCGGAGCGCTTCGCGGCGGACCTCGCGGATAAAAACTGGGTGCTGCTGCTGGAGGACGAAAACGGGCTCCGCGGCTTTTCCACCCTCGCGATCTACGAGACCGCGGGACCGAACGGCGAGCCGCTGACGGTGGTCTACTCGGGCGACACCATCATGGAAAAGGGAGCGTGGACCAGCGCGGCACTGCCGAAATCCTGGATCGCGGCGGTGCGGACCCTGCGCGAGCGGCATCCCCGGGGCCGGCTGATCTGGCTGCTGCTGACTTCGGGGTTCCGCACCTACCGTTTCCTGCCGGTCTTCTGGCGGGATTTCTGGCCGCGTTACGGCGACGCCATTCCGGCAGAGGTCCGGGAGCTACGGGATCGCCTGGCGAGGGAGCGCTTTGGAGACCTGTATGACGCTGGCGTTGTTCGCTTTCCCGAACCCCAGGTTCTCCGGGAAGGATTGGACGAGGTGCCGGAAGGCCGGCTTCGCGATCCCCATGTGGCGTTCTTCCTGGAGGCCAACCCAGGATGGTCAAAGGGAGACGAGTTGGTGTGCGTGACGGAGTTGGCGGAGGCGAATCTGACTCCGGCGGGACGGCGGATGTGGGGCTGAAGAGTCGGTATCTAGTCGGTAAGACCGAGCTTCTTCCTGACCTCTTCCGCCGTGTAGGTTTCGGTTTCCCGTGACCGCTCGTCAAGGAGTTCCATTAGTTCACGGTTCCGCCGGGTAGCTTCGATTTCAGCATCGAAGTCGTCCAACTCCCTCAGGAGGAACTCTCGACCTTCTGGAGTCTTGAGGACAAGATTCTCCTCTTCCGCCAGATCCTCCAACACCTCTGACACTCTCAGGGCTGCTGTCACGTTGATCGTCTTCATAGATGCATCTCCTTCCCTCTAAGTAGCAGCCTATTATGCTCCTTCCAGCCGATGCCCTTGACCCGAACCACACCTTCGAGGACATCAACATCGTAGAACACTCGAAAAACTTCGATCCTCAATTCCCACTCAGCCAGCTCGTTAGGGCGGAGCAGCTTTCGATTTCGTGTCTCAACCAGAGGCTCCGTTGCGAGTTGCCTGTCTACAGTATCCATGATGAGGCGCTGCTCGAATCTCCGGAGGAAACGGAGATCCTCAAAGGCACTTTTTGTGTACTCGATCAGGAACATGACATTGCATTCTATGCCATCGCGTCGCCTCATGGCACCTTTTACCCCACAGAAGTTCCCTGGCAGCGCTTATTAGAGTTCCGTCTCTACGGTCCCGATCTGGAGCCATCGCCATGATCACCCTCCCCTGGATCGCCACCAACCTCGGCGGCTATCTCCGCTTCCGCGCCGCCCTGGAAGATCCCGAGGAGGTGCAACACACCCTCCTCGCCCGCTACCTCCGGGAGAACGCGGAGACCGCCTTCGGGCGCGTCCATCGCTTCGCGGAGATTCGATCCGCCGAGGAATTCCAGGCGCGGGTTCCTCTCGCCACGTACGCCGACTTCGAGCCGTGGATCGAACGCATCTCCAACGGAGAGATGAAAGTCCTGACGCGCTCTCCGGTGCGGGCTCTGGAGCTGACCAGCGGGTCTTCCGCGGCGGCGAAGCGACTCCCCTACACAGTGGCGATGCAGAGAGAAATCCGCCGCGCCGTGGCGCCCTGGGTCTTCGATCTCTACAAGGACCGGCCCGGGCTTGCCCTGGGGTGCGCCTACTGGTCCATCACTCCGGTCGCGCTGGACGAAGAGCGGGTGGGCGGCCCCGTCAAGGTCGGGTTCGAGGAGGATTCGGAGTACCTCGGCGGATTCTGGAAACGGCTGGTGGATTCGACGCTGGCCGTGCCGGGCTCGGTCCGGTTCGCGCGGGATGTGGAGACATTCCGGTTCCTCACCCTGCTCCACCTGCTCCGGCGGCGGGACCTGACATTGATCTCGGTCTGGCATCCCAGTTTCCTAATGCTCCTCATGGAGGCCCTGCCATTATTGTGGGAGCGGTTGCTCGGCGAGATGAATCCTAAGAGAGCGGCGGAGTTGCGAAACGTTGGGCCACGGGATCTGACGGGGATCTGGCCCCGCCTGGGATTGATCAGCTGCTGGGGCGACGCCCACGCCGCGCTGCATCTCGAAGAAATTCGACGGGCGTTCCCGGGCGCGGAGATCCAGCCGAAAGGACTCCTGGCGACCGAGTCGTTCGTGACGATTCCCTTCGCGGGACGGCATCCCCTGGCGATCCGCTCCCACTTCTTCGAATTCCTCGATGGGGATCGATCAAGGATGGCCCATCAGCTCGAAGCGGGCGGCGTCTACTCGGTCGTGGTGACCACGGGCGGCGGGCTCTACCGGTACCGCCTGGAGGACCGTGTGGAGGTGACGGGCTTCGTGGGACGCACGCCGTCCCTTCGCTTCCTGGGCAAGGAGGGGCACGTCTCGGACCTGCGCGGCGAGAAGCTCCACGAGAGCTTCGTGGCGGGCGCCCTGGAGCGGGCCTTCCGGGTCGGGGTGACGCCCCGGTTCGCCATGCTGGCTCCCGAGGAGAGCGGGTACGTTCTCTATCTGGAAGCCCAGGCTCCCGTGCCGCCGGAGCTCGAGCGGACCGTCGAGGAGGAGCTGGCCGCCAATCCCCACTACCGGACCTGCGTGGCCCTGGGACAGCTCGCCCCGGCGCGGGTCTTCCTCGTCGAAGGCGACGCGTTCGCCCGCTATGTCCAGCGGTGCCGGGAACGGGGTCAGCGTCTCGGCGACGTGAAACCTCTCGCTCTTTCTCCTCTCCCAGGATGGTCCAGCGTTTTTAGCGATTACAATCAGCGATGAAATGAAATCGGATTGGTACGTCCCGGACCGGCTCCAGTCCTGGTACCGGGTCTGCGCGTCGCGGGAGCTGCCGCCGGGCAAGGTGATCCGGTGGGACCTGCCCGGCCGCTCGTTCGCCGTCTATCGCGGCCGGGACGACTGCCAGGTTCATGCCCTGGCGGCCCATTGCGCCCACATGGGCACCCATCTCGCCCATGGTCAGGTGGTAGGGGACTGCCTGCGCTGCCCCCTTCATCATTGGGACTGGAGCGGCGACGGCGCGTGCCACCGCATCCCCGGCGCCGACGCCGCGCCCAAATCCCTGCGCCAGCGCGTCTATCCCGTGGCCGAGCGGTACGGCTCCGTCTTCCTGTTCAACGGCCCCGTCCCCCGCTATCCGGCGCCGGAATGGAGCACCGCTCCCGAAGGGGAGATCGTCACCCTGGCCGGCGAGCCTGTGCGGCTGCGCTGCCCCTGGGTGGCGGTGGCGGCCAACGGCTTCGACGTCCAGCACCTGCGGACCGTCCATGGCCGCGAGCTGCGCATGGAGCCGGCCCTGGAGCGCGTCGATCCCTACCGCCTGCGCATGCGCTACGTCTCCCGGGTCACCGGCCGCGCCCTGGAGGACCGCGCCGTCCAGCTCCTCTCGGGCGACCATATCCGCGTCACCGTGACCTGCTTCGGCGGCGCGGTGGTCACGGTCGAGAGCGATCTGGGACGCGCCCGCGGCGCCCTGATGCTCTGCTTCCGGCCGGTGGACGAAGGAGTCGAGATCACGCCGGTCTTCGGCGCCTACCGGGGCCCCTTCGCCACCGCCCGCGCCCGCCTCGCCCGCTGGCTCTACTCGGGGTTCATCCGCAAGGACGTCGCCTTCATGGACGACATGCGGTTCCACCCGAGCCGGGGCGGACCGTTCGACGAGGTCCTGAACGAATTCCTGGAGTACCTGCGGCAACTGCCGGAGGACCCGGAGGACATTGACGAGGGAGATCCGGCGCAGTCAGCCGGTCCACGCTACCAAGGAGGGAGATCCCATGAGGCTTGACCCGACCGCCGTCGCCGTCTCACTGCTCTTCCTGGCTTCCAGCGCCTTCGCCCAGGGCCTGCCCGCTCCCGGCGCGCCCCCGACAGCGCCTCCAGTGGCAACCGAGGCGCCGGCGCCGCCCGCGACCGCCGCGTCGGCCGCGCAGCTCCATGACGAGATCCGCCAGATGCGGGACGAATCCCTGGCCGCGCTCGCCCGCGGCGACATCGAGGGCATCCTCCAGCATCTGCACCCCAACATCATCTTCGCCCCGATGAACGGCGAGATCGTCCGCGGGCCGTTGCAGATCCGGGATTATTTCAACAAGATGCTCAAGGGACCGGACCGCCGGGTGGAGAGCATCCATCTCAAGCTGGACGTGGCGAACCTGACGGACATCTACGGCAACACCGGGGTGGCCTACGGCACCTCGGAGGGCCACTACAAGCTGACGAACGGCCTGGAGTTCACGGTCAACACCAACTGGACCGCCTCCATGGTGAGGGAAAACGGCAAGTGGCTCCTCACCAGCTTCCAGGCCGCTCCGAACGTCTTCGACAATCCCATCCTCGACTTGCAGAAGAAGGCCGCGGCCCTCCAGGCCGGGATCGCCGGTCTCGTCACCGGTCTCGTCCTCGGGCTGCTGATGATGGCCTGGAGCTGGAAGCGGCGCCGGGCGAAGGCGAGGGCGGCGATGGCATGAGCCGGGCGGAAGGTTCCGGCTGGAGATCCTGTTCTCATCCGCCAGACAGGCCCCGATGACCGGGACCGGGAGACAAAGTAGAGCTTCATGGATGCACGGGATTCCAGGGGCGCCGAGCCTCTTCTGGCATGGCCGGGGATGGCGAGCCTGCGGCTGACGCTGCCGCTTTCCTACCTCTTCTCCAAGATCTTCTTCTCCATCTACGGCCTGGCGAGCCTCCTCGCCGGGATGCGCGGCGCGCGCTCCGCGTTCTATTTCGACTGGGAGTTGAGCCTGCCGTTCGTCCCCTCCGTGGCTCTGATCTACCTCTCGGTGCCGCTGGCGCTGGCGCTGACGCCGTTCGTCCTGCGGACGTGGCGCGCCTTCCTGCCGTTCTTCGTCACCCTGACGGCGGAGACCCTGGTCGCGGGCCTGATCTTCCTGGTGGCGCCGGTGACGCAGGGCTACCCGCAGCGGGTCGCCTCGGGAACGTGGGCGTGGCCCTTCGAGCTCGCGGACAAGCTGAACCTGGACTACAACGAGATACCGTCCCTCCACGTCGCCTTCGCGGTCACGGTGGCCCTGGTGTTCGGCCGACGGTGCGGACCGCTGGGCAAAGCGCTCTTCTGGCTCTGGGCCGCCGCCGTGGTCGTCTCGGCGCTGCTGATGCACGAGCACCACGTCCTCGACGTCGTGGCCGGAGGGGCGTTGGGATTCGTGGCCGTCGGCGTGGTCCATCGCCGCGCCACCCGGGAAAAGACGCTGGAGGCGTTGCGGATCGAGGGTCTCTGCCTGCGGGAATTCGCCCGCTTCGCCCGCCGGCACCCGCGGTATCTCCTGATCGCCGTCGCCCTGTTCCGGGAGACGCGCCTCCTCCGGGCCGCCTACTGTCTGGCCCAGCATGTGGACGACGTCCTGGACGGGGACCGCAAGATCAAGGGAGATCCCGAAGCCTATGTCCAGGCCGTCCTGCGCGGTCTGCGGGGCGAGGCCCCGTTCGGGGATTCCGTGGCGGAGCAGCTCGCCGAATATGTGAGCGGCGAAATGGCGCGCTTTGAGACGGCGCGGGACGATCCCCGGAACGATCTTGTAAATCTTTTCGAAGTCCTCCTGGAGGACCGGCGGCGGATGGATGCCCGGCGGGCCCTGCCGGCGGCGGAGCTGGCCGAGCTGCACCGGAAAACCTTCTTCTATTCGTTCAATCTCACCTTCATCCTGTCGGGAGCGAAGACGAGAGCGGCGGAAGAGCCGGAGCTGATCGGAGCGCTCTCCTGGGTCTCGCCCGTCCGCGATCTCGAGAAGGACAGGAAAAAGGGACTGATCAACATCCCCGCCGAGGCGCTGGAAGGGGGGATGGTCCGCGAATGGCTGCGGGCCGAGCACGAGCGGGGAGCGGCCTGCATCGAGGCCCTGCGGGCGCGGGCCGCGGCGACGGAAGACCCGCGCAGCCGCAAGATCCTGGCGGCGTTCCACAAGGCGCTGTCGGCCTACGAGAGGAAGTACCGGAAAAAGGAGAGGATTGAGGAGCGTCGTCCGTAGCGCCCGCTGGCTGAAGAATCCCTACGCCGTCCTCGACGAGGCCCGGGAGCGGCACGGGCCCACCTTCTGGATGGATCTCGCCCTCGCCGGCCGCGCCCTGGTTACGGGCGATCCGGCGATGATCCGCGAAATGATCGGCCACCCGGACCTCGACGCCGGGCGCGGCATCGCGGCCCTGAAGGAGATCATGGGGGATCGCTCGCTCATCACCCTCGACGGCGCCGAGCACGCGGCGCGGCGGCGCATCGTCGCTCCCCTCTTCGGCCGCGAGATCGAGCGCCTGGACGGCATGACCGTCGAGGCCACCCTTGACGCCCTGCGGGAGATCCCCCCGGGGCAGCCCTTCTCGCTCTACGACCTGGCGCGGCGGATCTCCCTGCGGGCCATCGTCCGGCTGATCTTCGGCGCCACGGCGAGCGGCGCGGCGGCACGGCTCGTGGACGATTTCCTCCTCTCCTTCGAAAGCCCCTGGGTCCTCTTCCTCAAGCCCCTCCACGTGGACCTCGGACCGTTCTCCCCCTGGGGCCGCGCCCTGCGCAACCGGCGGCGCCTGCGCGAACACCTGCGGGAGCGGATCGCCGAGCACAGGCGCGGCGAGGGCGCCGGGGACGCCGGCCTCGCCCGCATCGTGCGGGAAGGGAACGGCCTGCCGGACGACGAGATCGCCACCGAGGTCCTGGCCCTCCTGCTCTTCGGCCACGACACCGGCGCCGCCACCCTGGCCTGGGCCTTCGCCCACCTTCATCAGCATCCGGAGGTCTTGGAGCGGGCGCGGGAGGAGGAGGCGTATCTGGAAGCCTGCCTCAAGGAGAGCATGCGCCTCTGCCCGGTGGTGCCCCACGTCACCCGGGTGGCGCGGCGGGACGTACGGATCGGAGATTGGGACGTGCCCGCCGGCTCCCGCGTCTTTCCGTCCGCCTATCTCGCCCAGCACGACCCCGAGGTGTTTCCCGATCCGGAGCGCTTCCAGCCGGAGCGGTTCCTGGCGGGCCGCGGCTACGAGGGCTCCTACTTCCCCTTCGGCTTCAGTCCCCGCACCTGCATCGGCCGGCCGTTCGTGCTGCGGCAGATGCTCCTGATGACTTCGGCGCTCCTGCGGAATGCCGATCTGGCGCTGGCTCCGGGTTGGGAGTGCCGTCCGGAGCGCCGGCTGGTGCTGGTCCTCCCCCGGCAGGGCACGCGGATGGTCGCGGCGTGAGCAGGATCCTCATCGCCACGGGCGGCCTGATCACCGGCAAGGAGCGCTCCGTCTTCCTCGCCGCCCGCAAGACCTGGGAGCAGTGGCGGGCGGCGGACGACGCCTGGCTCGATCTCAAGGTGAAGCTGGTGATGGCCGAGCCCGTGGTGGCGTCCCGCCTGGAAGCCCTCCGCCATCCTGAAGTCCGGAAAGCGCTGACTCCCCAGGACGACGAGCCGCCGTCGCTCACCGAGGTCGTGCTGGCCACCCTCCTCCACCAGGAGGGGCTCTCCTACGAGCGCATGGAGCTGGACGAGATCTTCTCGGCCCCTGGTGAGGTGGAGCGCAAGCTGGCGGCCACGGATTGCGTCTTCCTCTCCAGCACCTACCTCCACGACCTCTCGGAGGTGGAGCCCCTGCTGCGCCGCCTCAAGCGCCCGCACAACCGGATCGTCATGGGCGGCGCGCTGGCGGGCATCCTCCACGACCGCTGGCAGGGCGCGCCGGAGCTGGACGTCCTCGCCGTCGGCTACGGCGAGCGGCTCGCCGGTCCCCTGGCGGACTGGATCCGCTCGGGATACCGGACGCTCCAGCCGCCGGAGGGAGGGAGGTTGATCTGCAAAGGCTCGACCGCCTTCCTCTACAGCGGCGTGCCCAGGGATCTCAGCCTGGACGGCCTGCCGACCCCGGACTGGAGCCTCGCCCCGGGCGGCCCGCGGAGGATCTATTACGAGAGCGTCCGCGGCTGCCCCTACCGCTGCAACTTCTGCAACTATCCCTACCTCTTCGACGACACCAAGTTCCGGACCAAGAGCGCGGAGAGGATCGCCGCGGATTGGGAGCGCTACGTGGATGAGCTGGGCGTCGAGACCATCACCTGCCTGGACTCCCTCTTCACCATGCCGAAATCCCGCCTCCGCGAGCTCTGCCGCCTGTTGATCGAGCGGCGGGTGAAGGTGAAGTGGATCTGCTACGCCCGCGCCGACGATCTGGCGGACGAGGAGACCGTGGCGGTGATGAAGGAGGCCGGCGCCTGCCAGGTCCAGATCGGCATCGAGTCCGGGGACTCCCGGCTCCTCGCCAACATGGACAAGGCCTGCACGGTCGAGGCGAACGCCCGCGCCCTGCGGAACTGCCGGAGGCACGGCCTCACCAGTGTGGTCTCCCTGATCGTAGGCTTCCCCGGCGAGACGGCGGAGACCCTCGACCGCACCTACCGCTTCCTGGCCGGGACGCCGCCGGACTTCTACTTCCTGGCCACCTTCAGCACCCGGGTGGCGGGGGTGCCGCTGCTGCGGCCGGAGAACCGCGCCCGCTTCGGCCTGCGGGTCCAGGACAACCTCCGCAGCATGGCCCCCTACTGGGAGCACGACACCATGTCCTGCGCCGAGGTAGGCAACCACGTCCGGGAGCTGGACCGCCGGCTGATGCGCGGCCGGGTCGCCCTGAACGCGGCGGTGTTCTATCCCTATCTCCCCGCCTTCCAGCCGGAGCGCCGGGAAACCCTCCTCGACTTCCAGGCTCGGGCCGCCGGGCATTCGCTGCTGGAGAAGGCCTTCGGGATCGCGAACCGCTGGGTGGACCGCCGGCTGCGGCGGGCGGTCGTGGCGCATCTGCGCGAAATGTCTCCGCCCCCTCCCGGCGTTATAGTGGCCGGAGACCACCTCCGAGAGAGGACATCGACATGACTGCCAAGACTCTCCGCACCCTGATCGCCACGGGCCTTGCCGCCCTGCTCTTCGTCCCCTTCGCCGAGGCCAAGCCTCCGAAGAAGCCCGGGAAGCCCAAGCCGGGACAGAATCAGCAGCAGAACCAGCAGCAGGAGCCCAAGCCGGAGAGCGCGCCGGCGCCGGTCTCCCAGACGCCTCCCCCGGGTCTGGACATCGAGGGCAAGCTGTGGCGGTTCCAGACCGGCGAGGCGCGGAGCACGGTCCAGAAATTCTCCGACCAGGCGGGCAGCAACGCCTACGTCGCCATGGCCATGGGCCGCGTTCTGGAGCAGGAGAAGAAGTACGGCGAGGCCGAAGGACAGCTCCGCAAGGCCACCGAGCTGGCCGGCAACGATCCGGCGCCGTTCGTCTATCTCGGCGAGGTCTACCTGCGCCAGCGCAACGACGGCGCGGCCAACGAAGCCTTCCGCAAGGCCGCCGACCTCGCGCGCTCCAAGAGCGGCTCCGACTCGGCCTACTACCTCGGCATCGCCCAGCAGCGGCTGAAGCAGTACGACGAGGCGATCTCCACGTTCCAGGGTGCCCGCGGCCCCGAGCCGGCCCTGATCCCCTACCAGATCGGCGTCACCCAGGCGTTCAAGGAGAACTGGGCCGCCGCCGCCGAGCAGCTCGGCAAGGCGATCGAGATGGACTCCGGGCTCGCCTACGCCTACTACTACCGCGGCCTCGCCCAGGAGAAGCTGGGACGCAAGGACCTCCTGGTCAACGACATGGAGCGCTTCCTCGCCATCGCTCCCAACGCTCCGGAGGCCGACCGCGCCAAGGCCATCCTGCGCGCCGTGAAGCGCTAGAAGGTGTTCCCCAACCCGAAGTAGAGCTGGTAGCTGTCATCCCCCTCGCGGCGGTCGAGGGGGAAGCCGGCGTCGAAACGGAGCAGGCCGACGGGGGTGCGCGCCCGGAGACCCAGCCCCAGCGCCTTCGCGAGATCGAAATCCACGTCGCCCGGCTTCGCCCAGACCTGACCGGCGTCGAAGAAGACGAGGCCGGTCAGGTCCCAGGGCAGGGCGAACCGGACCTCCTCGTTGAGCACGAACAGCGCCTCTCCTCCCGCCGAGCGGCCGGTATCCAGGAATTCCTGCGGTCCCAGGCTCTCGAATTCGTAGCCCCGCACCGAGTAGGGACCGCCGGCGAAGAACCGCTCGTCGCGGATCAGCTCCTGGCCGCCGAACGGGTGGGCGAGGCCGACGCGCACCGACTGCGCCCAGATCCAGGACCGCCCCGCCACCCGCAGGCCCACGAAGGAGGACGTCTGGGCGAACAGGCGGGCGTACTCGAAGTCGCTGCCCAGGAAGGAGCCGCTCCCGGAAAGATCGAGGCTGCCGAAGAGGCCCCGATTGGGATCGAGGCGGTCGTCGCGGGTGTCGCGGAGGTAGTTGACGCCCAGATACGGCAGCTTGATCTCCAGGTCGAAGGGGAAGAACGGGTCCGGCTCCTCCTCGTAGAGATGGGTCGTGCGGTAGCGGGCGTAGAGGCTCGCCTGGTCCGCCCGGCCGACCGGCTTCGAGAGCTGCAGAGAGGCCTCCTCGCGATCCTCGATGAACCGGAGGGAGTCGATCTCCGAATCCCCGAAGGTCCGTCGCCGGATCTCGGCATAGCTCTCCAGGGAGAGATCGGTGCCGAGCAGGTTGCCGGTCCGCAGGTAGAGCCGGCCGCTCCGGTCGTCCTCCTGGTAGAGGGCGCGCAACCCGAAGATCATGCCCCGGCCCAGGAAGTTCTGGTCCACGGCGTCGAAGACGGCGCCCCATCCCTCGCGGGCCGCATCCGTGGCGTCCCCTGCGCTCTCCCAACGGAGGCCGTAGCGGAGCACGAACCGGGGTCTCTCGATCAGGGAGAAGGAGACGCGGGCCTCGCCGTTCTCCTCCTTCTCCACCACGGGGTCCACCTGGGAAAAGGCGCCGGTCTGGAAGATGCGGCTCCGGGCCTCCTCCACCTTCTCCTGGGTGAACGGAGCGCCGACGTCCAGCGCCTCCTCCGCCGACCGGCGCAGCGGCCCCGAGCGCGACCAGCGGTCCCCCTCGAAGTCGAACCCGGCCAGTTGATACCGGGTCCCGGGCGTCACCGTGTAGACCAGCCGCGCCGGCTCCGCCGTGACCTCGAACTGCACGGTAGCGTCCGCGTAGCCGCGCCTGGCCAGATCCTCCCCGAGGCGCAAGGCTCCCTCCAGGGCCAGATCGTTGCGCGCGGGGTCGCCCGCCCGCAACGGCACGAGCTGCTGAAGCCGGCGCCCTTCGCCCTCCTCGACGCCCGCGACCTCGACGGCGGTCAGGACCTTGCGCGGTCCCGGCTCGACGCCGACCGCCACGCGCGAGCCGTCCGCCGGAACGAAGCGCGTCAGGATCTTCGGCTCCGTGTAGCCCAGGGACCGCAGCGCGTTCAGCAGGCGGCGGTCGGCGCCGGGCTCGCGGGACGCCAGCTCGGCGCGGGAGAGCGTCCCGGGGAAGCTGGCCGCCACCCGCCGGCCCTCCTCGGCGGGAAGACCCACGATCTCCAGCTCCTCCAGGGAGGCCCGGCGCCCGGCGTCTGAACGGATCGTCACCGTCCGCGGGCTGTCCGGGTCCTCCGGGCGCTCCGCCTGGACCTCGACCGCCACCTGCGGACGGAGATGGCCGGCGCTGCGGAAGGCGCGCACCGCCGCCTTGCGCATCTCTTCGAGCGAGCGCTGCTCATAGAAGTCCGCACGATAGAGGGCGGTGATCTCCGAGCGCAGCGCCCGGGGCGGCCGGTCGCCCGCGAAGACGAAGGACGCCCGCGGACCGGGCTCGACCGTCACGGCGAGGTCCACCCAGCCGGGCCGGGAAGCCACTGGCTCCGCGCGGACCTCGATGCGGGGGCTCGGGTGCACCTTGCGCCCGCGCCGCAGGTATTCGGCCACGTCCAGCTCGGCGCCGAACTCCGCCCCCTCGGGCACGGGATCTCCCTTCTCCAACCGGATGGCCCGGCGCAGCCGCCGCTTGGAGACCCCTCCCTTGGGGGTGGAGATCTCCACCCGGCGCAGCCGCGGCCCCGTCTCCTGGCGCGGTGCGCCGCCGCCCAGCTCGAAGGACTGCTGGAGGCTGGCCCCCTCCTCGCTCGCGTCGGTGGTGAAGCCCTCGATCCGCAGGCCCGGCAGGACGGTAAGGTTCTGGACGTAGAGCAGGTAGGTCTGCCGTTCGGCGTTCCGCAGGTCGAGGGAGAAGGCCAGGGAGACGTTGCGCGAGAGGTCGCGCCCCACGGTCAGCCGGGCGCTGGGATCGGTCTCGGTGAAGACCAGGGTGGGGCGGACGGAGAAGCCCTCCAGCCCGAGGGACCTCCCCAGCCGTCCGGCCAACCGCGCGCTGTAATAGCCGGCGACGCCCTGGGTCAGGGCGTTCCTCTGCATCTCGAGCCTCGCGTCCTCGTCCAGGTCCTCCTCCAGGCGGTTCTGCTCCAGGAGGTCCAGCGGGCTTTCCCCTCGCAGACTGGCGATCCGGGGATCCTGCAGCGAGGTGGTGTAGGAGAAGTTTTCGAGCTTCACGGGATCGAGGGGATCGCCCGTGAGCACCAGCGTGCCGCGGTCGATCCGCACCGTCTGGCTGTAGAGCCAGGCCAGGCCGCCGGGATCGAGATCGATCCGCCCCCGGATCACCGGCTCCTCCAGCGTCCCCGTCACGTCCAGCCGCTGCCAGGAGGCCCGCAGGTCCCCCACGTTGTTCCGCACCCGCACGCCCTGGCGGGTCGTGATGTCGAGGTCGAGATCGACCGTCGAAAGGAAGCTCTCCTCGGTTCCCGGGGTGTCGTCGGGGGCGAAGAGAACCGCGAGCACTTCGCGATCCAGGTTGACGTCCCGGTCGAGCACGCCGCGGTCCACGGTGACGGCCCCTGTCAGGCGGCTCCGCCCTTCGCCAGGCGGCATCTGGAAGCGGAGATTGCCGGAGACTACGGTCTCGACGCCGTAGTCCAGCCGGTACCGCACCCCCGTGAGCCGGGCCTCGACGTCCGCCGCTCCGGCCGGCGTCAGGCCGCCCTCCAGGCTCACCTGCCCGCCGTTGACCTCGGCCACGCCGCGCTCGATCCGCCAGCCGCCGTCTCTCAGCAGCGCCGTCAACTGGGGATTCTCGACGCGGACCCCGGCTCCGGGCAACTCCAAGGAGACGCCCCGGCCGTCGGCCTGGACGTTGCCCTGGAGACGGTCCGGCGGACCGGAGACGTCGCCCTCGAACGACAGCGAGCCCTCCGCCACACCGCCCTCCAGGAAAGGATTGAGCAGCGCCGCGTCCAGCGTGCCGCTCCCCTTCGCGAAGACGTGTCTCACGGCGGCGGACACCGGATCTTCCAGAGGACTCCAGGACCGGGCGAGAACGGCGCCGGCCTCGAAGTCGATGCCGGTGGCCGGGAGGCCGCCTCCCTCGACGTTCAGGTGTACCGGCAGGAGATCGAGACGCCCCTCGTCCAGGCGGAGCACCGCGGGACCGTCGGCGACCACGCGGCCGTCCGGCGTCTCGGCGATCAGCCCGGTCAGGCGGATCTCCCCCTTCCCGGCCGCCGGAGCCGTGGGATCGAGGGTGAGGTCGGCGTCCAGACCGGTCCGCACCCGCTCGGGACGAGGCTCCATCCCGAGAGCCGCCAGGAGCGGCTGGGAGTCCAACTCCGGCGCCCGCACCTGGAGGGAGATCCGGCCCGGCGCTTTCTCCAGCGGCAGGGCCTTCATCGCCTCCGCGAGCTGCGGGATCTGGGCGAGGGAGCCCAGCGGGATGCTGGCCCGCAGCGTCACCGGTCCGCTGGCGGTCTCCAGGCGGGGAGCGTCCACGTCCACCACGCCGCTCCGCAGACGGGCGGTGAGATCGGCCGCGGTCACGGCGTCCACGGGACGGACCAGATTCAGGAAGAGATCGGCCTCGGAGAGATCGGTGACCACCCGGCCCGAGGCGGCGAAGGTCCGCCCTTCCGGAAGCTCGCCGGAGAGGGCGGAGATGTGGACCTCGCGCCCCTCCCCCCGGCCCTCGGCGTGGAGGTTCCGGATCTCGGTCCCCGATTCGGCGAGGACGATCCGGTCCGCCTCCACCCGCGCGGTCGCCGCCAGCGAGCGGAGGTCCGCCGTCAACTTGCCGTTCCCGGCGACCCGGAGCTGGTCCACCCGCGCCGTCCCCGGAGCTTCGACGCCCGTCCCCTCCAGCGCCAGCGCGCCGTCGTACGCCAGGGGAGCGAAGACGAGCCGGCCGTCCGCCTCCGCCGCGACCCTCTCCGCCAGGGCGGTCCCCGGCGCCTCGACGTCTTCCCCCGTCAAGGAGATCCGGCCGGTGTAGGACCGCTCATTGAAGAGGCCGTCCGCCGCGACCTGGAAGCGTCCGACACGGGCGGTGCCCGAGGCGTTCGGCCGCGCGAAGAGGCCGGAACCGTCGACGTTCACCGTGCCCCGGTACGCCAGGGGCTGGAGCGTCAGCGTGCCGTTCGCGGTCACGTTCGCGCTCTCCACTCCCTCAAGAACCGGCGGATAGGCGAGCGCGGCGGTAGCGGCCTCGACGCGGGTCCGGTATCCCTTGCGCGATCCCGAGAGGTCCGCCGTACCGGTGAAGGTCCCGGCGAGACCGGGGGCGAACGCGCCGAGCATCTCCAGAGGAAGGGCCTCGGCCTGGACCTTGGCGTTTCCCGTCCACGTCAGCGGCTTCCCCTTCGCTTCTAGACGGACCCGCGAGCCCGGCCGAGGAATCCACGTCGCCTCCGCTCCGGCGTCGGGCGCTTCGAGCGTCCCGGAGACCCGGAGGTCCGCCGTCAGCGAGCCCTGGAGCGGGATCTCCGAAGGCGGCGCGGGGATCAGCCGGGGCCACAGCGACCGGACCTCGGCCACGGCGGCGCGAACGTCCGGAAGGCGGACCTCGGCGCGAAGGCCGTCCGCCGTCGCCCGCGCCATCTCCGTCCAGCTCTGCGCGAGGATCTTCCCCCGCACCACGCGCCGGCCCGGTGAGCCGGGGAGCAGATCGCCCGCGACCTCCAGGACCAGCGGCGCCTCGCTCGGCGCGACGCGCACCTCGACGTCCGCGAAGCGCCGCCGCCCACGCCGCCATGTCGCCTCGGCTTTGCCGTCCACCCGGGTCCACTCCCCGGGACCGATCGCCGCGTCGGCCTGGAGATCGGCGGCGGTGCCCGCCAGCGAGAGATCCGCCCACAGCTTCGGATCGACATAGGGACGGAGCGCCTCGGCCGGGATGTCCTGGGCCGTCAGGGTCACCTTCCCCTGGTTCTCCGGCAGGGCCACGTTGCCGCTGGCATGGAGCTGTCCTCGGGGAGGCACGCCGGCCACCAGGGCGCGCGTCTCGGCCTGGACGTCGAAGACCGCCGAGACCGGAGCCCCCTCCTCCAGCCCCACCGACCCGGACGCAGCGATCTTGAGGCCGTCGCCGGTGACGACAAGGTCGTCCAGCCGCAGCGGCTTCTCCGGTTCGAACGCCACCTTCCCCCGGGCGCTCAGCTCCTGGCGTCCGAAATCGGGCCGGTCGAGAACGGTCTTCGCGTTCTTGAGGTCGAGATCCAGCCGTCCCCCGCGATACGCCCCTGTGGCTTCGACCTCCCGGGCCGTCCAGCCCCGCAGCCATTGAGCGGCCGGTCCGGTCAGAGGAGCGCCGAGGACGGAACCGCGGCGGACCACGATGCGCCGGATCTCTACCGGCGGCCCCGCCTCTTCGGGAGTCTCAGGGATCTTCGGGATCGGCGCGTTGAGATCGGCCCGCACCCCCTCGATCTCCAGCTCTCGCAGGACGAGAGGCCGGCGCCGGAGCGAGGACAGCTCGATGCCGATCCCCACCCGCTCGGCGACCACCAGGGGAGCCGCCCCCGGCGCGCCCACGCGGACGTTGCGCAGGTTGACCCGGCTGCTCCGCCACGACGGAGTGAAGTCCTCGACCGTGAGGGCCAGGCCGTACTCCTCCGCCAGCATCGCGGAGACCCGGGCGAGGATGCGGTCCCGCACCCCCTCCGCCCGCAGGCTCAACAGCACCGCGAGCAGGAGCAGGACGGGCAGGACTACGGCCACGAGGGCCGTCCACCCGATCACCTTGCGCCAGCGCCAGCGCCTCTTCGGCGGGATCTCTTCCGACATGGCGGAGATTATGAAGGATCGGCGCGCCCGGACGACGCGGGGCTCAGGCCGCGGATTGTACGCCCGTGAGGTTCTCGCGAATGATCCGCGGATGCCGGGCGGCGATCCGTAGCAAGGCGATGGCGGGACCTTCGGGACGTCTCCGGCCTTGTTCCCAATTCCGCAGGGTATGGACGCTGATGCTCATGGCGAGAGCGAATTGCTCCTGGGTGAGCCCCACAAAGCGCCGCAAGGCCGCGATATCCTCCCCTGACTCAAACTTTCCCAGAATGAGGCGCTTCCGAACGCTCGCGGGAATCGCCCTGGACAGTTGCTCTTCGGTCAGCTCCGGAATGTCAGTCATCGGCGTTCATCCATATAGAAGTGGTAAAGCGCTTGCTCGCGCGGGTCGGCCCAGCGGGCGCTGATGATGCGAAGAGTTTCGTCGTCCATTTCCGTCCATACGACCAATACGAGGCCCTGAGCGATGGGGCCGATGGCAATGAAACGATCCTCGGATTCAGAATGAGCTTCATCGAAGATCTCCAGATAGTCGGAGGATGAAGCGAAAAGCTCAGCGGCTTGCTCGAAGGAGACGCCATGCTTCCGCTGGTTTGCCAGGTTCTTGGCGTCGTCCCAGACAACCCTCACCCTGGCAGGGTAGACGACCCGCCCATCTAAGTCAATGGCTTAGTCCCGCTAGCCCCGCTAGGTGCCCCGCTAGGTGCCCCCGCTAGGTGCCATGTAAACAGGAAACACCTCAGCGCTTCCTGATAGATAACCGCCTTCTTATCCCCCACTCCGGCTCGACTCCGTCCCGTTCCGAGACCCCAAACTCGCGACAAGGACAGATCCTGCGCACCAAACCGGGGGTCCATTCCATCGATTTCAAGCCAAAATCAACTCTCCGCTCACACCTCTCCCTTTCCAACTCCGTGAGTTGGCTGCTCCGCCATGCTCTAGGACGAGAACAACTTCGGCGATCACCCGCCCACGAAGGGCAAGGCCGGGGGGAAACTCCCTGTCGGGAAGGCGACCATTCGGTCTCCCGCCCGCAGTTTCGCGGCGGCGGCGCGGTAGGCGGCCACGAACCAGGAGTACATCTCGTAGAACCACCAGCGGGTGGCTTGGCTCGCGGCGTGGATCCGAGGCTTCGGTGACTTCTTCAGCGTCTCCGGCTGATGGTGCGGATGCTGAGCCAGGATCGCTTTCCGACCCAGCGGCTGGACACCCGTCTTTGCCCTTGCGGCGGCGGCCTCGGCCTCGATCTCATCCCGCATCTTGAGGAGGCGACGCTTGTACTCCTCGGGAGGGAGATGCTTCCAGCAAGGCAACGGCGACAGGACCAGCTCTTCAGGCGTGGCGTACTGGAGAGGATCGAACTTC
>DASVAS010000080.1:0-93139 GCA_036376245.1 Thermoanaerobaculia bacterium
CCTCCCTCCCACACCGGGAGAGGAGGGGAGCTGGTTTGTCCCTTTCCCCTCTCCCGGTGAGGGAGGGCGGGAGGGGTCGGGAGAGGGGCCAGGGGTGAGGGCTCGGGCGGGGGCGCCCTGGAGGATCATGACTTGACCTCCCCCGACCCCAAGATCCACATCCGCGACCTCCGCAAGTCCTTCGGCCCCAAGGTGGTGCTGGACGGGCTGAACGTGGACGTGGGCGCGGCCGAGTCGCTGGTGGTCATCGGCGGCTCGGGCACGGGCAAGAGCGTGCTCCTCAAGCACATCATCGGCCTGCTCAAGCCGGACTCCGGCTCCATCGAGGTAGACGGCACGGCGGTCGAGACCCTGGGCAACCGGGAGATCACCGAGTTCCGGCGCAAGTTCGGCATGTCCTTCCAGGAGGGCGCGCTCTTCGACTCGATGACGGTCTGGCAGAACGTGGCGTTCCCCTTGCAGAGATTGACTAGGATGTCGCGGGGCGAGATCAACGACCGGGTGGAGGAGTGCCTGGCCATGGTGCGGCTGGAGGGAGTGGGGGAGAAGCTTCCGTCCCAGCTCTCGGGCGGCATGCGGCGCCGGGTGGGCTTCGCGCGGTCCATCGCCCACAGCCCGGAGATCCTGCTCTTCGACGAGCCCACCACCGGCCTCGATCCGGTGACCACGGCGCTCATCGACGACGTCATCAAGGACCTGAACGACCGGCTGCACACGACGTGCGTCACCATCACCCACGACATGGAGAGCGCGTTCCGGATCGGCGACCGGATCGCCATGATCTACAAAGGTAAGATCATCGCCGAAGCGCCGCCGGAGGAGTTCCGGCGGCTCGACGACCCGCGGGTCCAGCAATTCATTCACGGACGCGCCGAAGGGCCTCTCTCGGAGGACACCCCGGCGCGCGGACCTCGCGATTCGCGGGACGAGCTGGGATCGACGGGAGAGGGAAGGCCGGCTATCGGCGCCGGACCGGAGAAACTATGAAATCACTGGTGAAGGTCGGAATCTTCGCGACCATCTGCCTTGTCATCCTCGGCCTGCTGATCTGGCAGATCGAGGACTGGAACCCCTTCGTCAAGCCGGGCCAGCGCCTGGACGCCGTGTTCGACTCGGTGGCCGGCCTGGACGACAAGGCCTCCGTGCGGGTGGCCGGCGTGCGCGTCGGCGAGGTGGACGGCGTCGGGCTGCAGGGCAATAAGGCGCGCATCACCCTGCGCCTGGACAAGCCGCTGCCGCTGACGGTCGGCACCACGGCGCGCATCGCCAACCTCGGCCTGCTGGGGGAGAAGTACGTGGAGCTGATCCCCGGCCCGCCGGACGCCGCGCCGCTGCCGCCGGGCACGGTGCTGGTGGGCACGACGCCGCCGAGCATCGACGACGCCATGGCGAAGCTGAGCGAGATTGGGGATTCCATCCAGCAGGTTACCGGCTCCCTCTCAGGGGGCGACTTCGGCGGCAACATCAACCGCCTGGTGAGCGACATCATGCTCACCAGCGCCGAGATCCGCGCCCTGGTGGCTGAGAACCGGGCGAACGTGGCCTCGACGGTCCGCAACTTCGACCAGGTGGGCTCGACCCTCGCCCGCGAGCTGCCGCGTCTGGCGGACAGCATGAACCGCACCCTGGACCAGCTCGCGGCGGTGATCAACGAGAACCGGGGCGACCTGAACGCCAGCATGGGGAACGTTCGCGAGCTGACCGAAAAGCTCCAGACCTCGGCGGACAACCTGAACAAGATCTCCAACCAGATCGCCTCGGGCCAGGGCACCCTCGGCAAGCTGGTCAACGACGAGACGGCCTACAACGAGGTCCTGTCGACGCTGGACAGCATCCAGGGCGGGGTGGAGACCCTGAGCGGCACCTTCGGGGGGCTCAGCAAGTTCAAGATCGAGCTCGACATGCACGGCTACTACCTGCCGAGCCTCGAGGACGCGGAAGGCGAAGGCCTGACCCAGGCCGGCTTCCGTCTGGACATCGACCCGCAGGACAACCTCCGCCTCTACCGCGTGGGCGTCGAGAGCCCGCCCTTCGGCCGTCGCCGCGAGCAGGACCAGACCATCACGGTCGTCGGACCGGACGGAGTGCCGTTCACCACCACGGTGAGGACCACCACGCAAGGCCGGGACTACACTTTCACGGGCATGTTCGGTCTGCGCGCGCTGCCGGACCTCCGTCTCTACGCGGGCCTGATCGAGAGCACGGCGGGAGGTCAGGTCGAATATCAACTCCCCTATCTGGACCGCCGTCTCTGGCTCTCCGCCGAAGCCTTCGACTTCAACCGTCCGGGCGACCTCGCCCCGCACGTGCGCCTGACGGGGAAGTATCAGTTCCATCCCAATCTGTACCTCCTGGGCGGCTATGACGATCCGCTGGAAGAGGGCTCCTTCTTCCTGGGCGGGGGCATCCGGTGGACGGATGAGAATATTAAATATTTGTTGGGGTTGGCGGGGTCGGCGTTTTAGAGGCTTGACTCCGGCGGAAAGGCAGTAGGTCGGCGACCTTGATGCTCGCCTCCGGCCGTTCGAGAGGAGAGACGGTGTCTTCCTCGCGAAGGATTTGGCTCTGGGTATAGACCCCGTCCTGGGGAGCCCGGAAAACCTCCAAGCAGTTATCTATCAGGTTCATCAACCAGTATTCGGGAATGCCCTCCCTGGCGTACAAACTTTTCTTCAGCCCGCGGTCGTGGAGAAGGGAGTCTTCGGCAGCCTCCACGATCAGGATGGCAGTGGTGGGGTGGGCGGAGAAGTAGTCCCTGATCCTGCCGGGAACCACGGAGATGTCGGGCTCAGGCTCGGAATCCGGACCCAAGGCCAAAGGGGCCAGGATTTGAATGAAGCAACCTTCCTCGTGATCGAACAAGGAGCGGAGAAATTGCCAAGCACACTGGACTCCGGTTACATGCAAAGGGCTGTGCTGGGATCTCTCGTATAGGAACCCGTACACTAGTTCCAAACGGGCTTCAGGGTGAAAGAAGCCCTCTTCCACACACCGTTCGTACTCCTCCCGCGTCCAGCGCCGGTCATCTCGGATGGTGATGGCCATACACAGATCCCTCCCTGGACCACCCTAGCAGTCCCTTGAAGGATCGTCAAGAAGTCAAAAGTATCGCCAACAAGAGCGACGCAACGCTTGACGTCAGCCCCTTGTCTCCTGTAGAAATGCTGGCATCTCAAGAAACGATCGAGAGGGGTGCGGATGGCGGACCACGACACCGGCTATAAGATGTTGTTCTCTCACCCGGAAATGGTGGCGGACCTGCTTCGAGGGTTCGTCCATGAGGACTGGGTGGCGCAGCTCGACTTTTCGACGCTGGAGAAGGTGCCGGCATCCTTCATCAGCACCAAGCGGCACAAGCGGGAGAGCGACATCATCTGGCGCCTGCGCTGGCGGGGCAGGGACCAGTGGCTGTACGTCTACCTGCTCCTGGAGTTCCAGTCCAAGCCCGATCCCTTCATGGCGGTGCGGGTCATGACCTACGTGGGGCTGCTCTATCAGGAACTGATCCGGCAGCATCACCTGACTCCTTCAGGTCTGCTTCCTCCCGTTCTGCCCATCGTTATCTATAATGGAAAAGACCTCTGGGGAGGCGCCCAGGAGATCGCGGAGCTGATAGAGACGGTCCCAGGAGGGTTGGAGAGCTACCGGCCTCGCCTGCGGTACTGTCTCCTCGACGAGGGGCGGATCGCGCTCTCCGACCTGGAGTCGCTACGGAACCTGACGGCGGCGCTGATTCGTCTGGAGAGGAGCCGCCACCCGGAAGATGTCCGGGGCGTCCTGGAGAGCTTGTCGCTGTGGCTGAACGAGCCGGGACTCTCTGAGTTGCGGCGTTCGTTCTCCACTTGGGTCAACCAGATCCTGCTCCCGTCGCGGTTGCCGGGAGTTCAGATCCCAGAGGCCAAGGATCTCGAGGAGGTCAAGTCGATGCTGGCGGAGCGAGTCGTGGAATGGACACAGGAGTGGAAGCAGGAGGGGGTTCAGAAGGGAATTGAAGAGAGCGCTGAGAGATTGCGCAAGGTGTTGCTCTCAAAGCTGGAGCAGCGTTTCGGCCCTCTTCCCGAGGATGCACGGCGGAGGATTGAGTCTATCGGATCGATCGAGGAACTGGGGGAACTGCTCGTCCGCTCAGCGACAGTCCCCTCCCTGGACGCCCTCTTCTAACCCGCGCTTCGCGACTCGAACGGGAGGTGCGCAGGGCGGCCCCCCGGGCGCGTCTACAGCGCCGGCTCCGGGGCCTTCGCCACGAAGACCGCGCTCTCCTGGGCGCCCTGGTCGGAATTGATGACGCCCTGGTTTCCGCTGGAGGCCACACGCAGGAAGCTCCCGCCGAACGTCTCTCCGAAAACGAACAGCCCCCAGACCACGTCGCAGAGCGCCACGCCCGAGGCGCCGACCTGATGCAGCCGCGGGCTCGCCTGCACGAACTCCTGCGCGATCCGGCGCCCGTTCTGCAGCGCGTCCCGCACGGCCTCCTCCCAGGGCTCCGGCTCGGTACACCGGCCGATCAGGACACCCTCTCCCCGCGCGCCGAAGCGCGTCTTGAGCACCATGCGTTCGCGCTCGGCCACCAGCAGGTCGGGCAGGTAGGCCCGCCGCCCCTCGAAGGTCGTGTAGCTGGGTGTGACCGCCCGCGTCCAGGGCAGGTGGTTGCGGACCAGCTCCCGCTCGTTCGCGTCGAGCGAAGGCGAGTCCGCGCGCTCGGAAAGCAGGGCGAGGTTCTTCTTGTCGCTCAGCACGGGCGCGACCGGGCCGTTGAGGATGATGCTGTCGCCGTTGAGCAGGTGCGGGATGAGCGCCGGAGACGGCCGGTGCTCGAAGTTCTCGATCGCCACGTGGATGCGCAGGTCTCCGACGTAGAGCCGGGTGCCCCTGACCTGGAGATCGCTCGGTAAGGCCGTGATCAGGGTCCCCTTGACCCCCAGCTTCGCCAGGGTCTCGCGGTAGATCCGCTGCTCCGCGGGCTCCGCGGGGGCGCCGGGCTGGCTCTCCTGAAGACGCTGCGACAGGAACATGGTGTTGAGCTCGTCCTGGATGGGGCCGCGGTACTTCGTCCAACTCATCAGGACGTGCGTGAACATCCGCTGGACCGTCTTCACGGACTCGAAATCGAAGCCGCTGCCGGTGAAGAACCGTTGCAGGACCGGCACCCGCCGGTAGAGGTCGGCGTAGATCTCGTTCTTCCAGCCGCCGATGTTGCTGCCGAAATTGAGCTCCAGGAACTGAAGACCCCGAGCGGTCTCGATGAAGTCGCCGCGCCCGATGGCCACCTCCAGGCAGCCGGGACGCTTCAGGAGCCTTGCGATCATGGAGATGTGCGCGGGGGGGAGGCCGTAGAACTCCTGCAGCCTCGCCGGATCGCCGCCGAAGAACCGCAGCGGAATGCTCTTGATCAGCCGGCTGAAGCCGACGCCGATGCGCTCGATCTCGGACGCTTCGGCGGCGCTGATGAAAGTGGGCCACGAGTTGAGCGGGTACCTGACGTACTTGTTGGGCTCGTCGAGCGGCTGGAAGCTGGAGCGGTCGAGGCATTCCGGATTGCTCTCGACAAAGCGGAGAAAGGCCTGGTTGGGAGACGAGAATTCCTTCACGGAGAGCCCCTTTGACGGCAAGATGACCTTGAACAACCTTCCAAGGCGCGTTCGAGTCTTCTACTAGAAGTGCGCGGGGCGCGCCGGGAGCGGGACGAGCCTACAGCTCCGGCTCCGATCCCGTGATCCGGCGGAACGCCTCGACGTAGCGGTCCAGCGTGCCGCGCACGACGTCCTCCGGCAGCGGCGGCGGCGCCGACTCCTTGTCCCAGCCGGATTCGTCCAGCCAGTTCCGCACGAACTGCTTGTCGAAGGAGGCGGGCTCCTGGCCCGGCTGCCAGGTCTTGACGTCCCAGTAGCGGGAGGAGTCGGGGGTCAGGACCTCGTCCACCAGCAGCAGCTCGCCGGTGTCCAGGGCATGGCCAAGCTCGAACTTGGTGTCGGCCAGGATGAGGTCGCGCTGGCTGGCGTGGTCGGCGCCCGCGCGATAGAGGGCCAGGGTGAGGTCGCGCAGGGTGGCGGCGAGGTCCGGGCCGATAGCGGCCTCGACGGTGGCGAAGTCGACGTTCTCATCGTGGCCCTGCTCGGCCTTGGTGGCGGGGGTGAAAATGGGTTTGGGAAGCTGGCTCGCGCGATCCAGGCCCGGCGGCAGGGGGATGCCGCAGACGGTCCCAGCCTTCACGTATTCCCGGTAGCCGCTGCCGGCGAGAAAGCCCCGCGCCACGCATTCGAAGGGGACCACCCGCGCCTTGCGGACCAGCACGGCGCGGCCCCGCAATACGCCCCGGTGCGGCGCCAGGACGGCGGGGAAGTCCTCCGGATCGGTGGCCAGCAGGTGGTTGGGAAGGATCCCGGCGAGGCGGCCGAACCAGAAGTTGGAGAGCTGATTGAGGATCCTGCCCTTGCCCGGGATGCCCGGACGCAGCACGTGGTCGTAGGCCGACAGCCGGTCGGAGGCGACGATCAGCAGGGCGTCGCCGAGGTCGTAGACGTCCCGCACCTTGCCCCGCCGCGGCGGCGGCAGGCCGGACAGCTCGCTCTGCCAGAGGACTCCTTCCATCCCTCGCACCTCCTCGCGGAGCGATTTATACCACCGCGGAGAGGGTGTGCGGACCGCTCCCGCGGTTGGCGAACTCCCGTTCGACGGCGGCGATCAGGCGCTCGCCGTGGAGGTCCTCCAGAGACGCGGGGTCCAGGGAGGCGGCGTCGATGATCTCGTAGACGGCCAGCTTCTCCAGCCCCTTGAGGTGCGCCATGCCGAGCTTGCGGATGCCCACCGGCAGGCTCTCCTTGCCGTCCAGCAGGGTGAGCACGACGTAGGTGCGGTCGCCGTCCCGGGTGCGGTAGAGGCGCGGGTCGGACAGCTCGCGGTCGAGCTGGGCGATGAACGGGCCGGTGGCCACCATGCCGTTGTTGTGGAGCGTGCCGTTGCGGTTGATGTAGGCGTAGAAGGTCCGCGACTCCTCGCGCTTGTCGACCACGTCCACGTTCTTGTCGCCCAGGGGGGCGAAGAAGCGGTGGACGGCGGTCTCGGGATAGCCCTGGCTGATCAGCATGGTCTTGACCTCGTCCACCTCCTGGGTCGCCTTGCCGGTGGTGAGGCGGGAGAGCTCGACGAGGCCGGGGCCGAAGAACTCGTAGCGCTCCCCCTCCTCGGGCCGGCCGCCCATGGGGATCAGGCGGTAGGGGCCGAAGTTGAGGGCGATGCGCAGGCCGCGGTCGAAGGGGAGCCCGTCGCGTACCGCCTCCACGTAGTAGCGCTGCAGGTGCACGGAGCAGAGCAGCAGGTTGGTGGCCTCGCGGCTGGAGTAGAAGGCGCCGTCGCCCAGGTACTTCTCCAGCTTGGCGCGGTGCGCGATGGCCAGGCTGTTGACCCGCCGCTGGAAGCGGAACATGGTCAGGAAGGCGCCGTCCTGGCTGGCGGCGCCGGCCCGGTGGAGCATCGAGAGCGTCGCCGAGAAGTCGCTGATGTCGTAGATCATCCCGTAGCGCTCGACGCGCGGGTCGACCACCCAGGGCTCCATGAAGTCCAGGGGCCGGGTGGCGGAGGAGAGGCGCAGCTCGCCGCGGCCGGCGGCCCGCCCCGGGGGCAGCTCGCAGGCCACCATGTGCTCACTCTGCATCCGGATGGGGACGATCAGCCGGCGCAGGGCGTGGATCAGCTCGAACTCCTTGAGCTTCAAAAGCAGGCTTTCCCACACCTGAATCAGTGAGGGCGTCAGCAGGCGCGAGGCGTCATAGCCCTTGAGCGTCGCCAGGTAGGCGACGTAGCCGGGGCGGGTCAGCAGGTCGCGGCCGTCGTTGCGCGGGTCCTGCTTGAGCAGGTGGGTGACGGCGGCGCGCAGCTCGGCGTCGCCGGCGAGCTGGGCGGCGTGCCAGCGGCCCAGCTCGTCCAGGCGCTTGCGCAGGTCGCGGCCGTCGATACGCAGCGAGCCGGTGAAGTAGCTGGAAAGCTCGGCCAGGTCGCGGCCGATATAGTCCTCGGTGAACAGGAGGACGTTGTCGCGCATGCGGGTCAGCAGGCGGGGGAAGAGCTCCTCCTCGACCTCCTCGGTGGCGCCGGCCACGCGCTGGACCAGGTCGTAGGTGGTGGAGAGGACGCGGTCCAGATAGCGGTCGAGGATGCGGTACTTGATGGCGTCGCCGTGGCGGCGGCCAAGCTCGCTGTCCCGCCTGAGGATGCGTCTGGGCACGTCTTTGAAGAGCCGCGCGAGGTCCAGGGAGTGCTGGAGCCAGAAGACGGCGGGGTATTGGCGGCCGTAGCTGGATATGGTGGCGTTCTCGACCGCCCGCGTCAGGCTGGCGACGTAGCGCTCCCAGGCCTGGGTGTGCAACTTGGGATCGGCGGCTTCCCGGCGCAGGCCGGCCACCTGCACGGCTTCCTCGGCTTCGACGAAGTCCTGCAGGGCGGCCCGCAGCTCCAGCGTCCCGGGGGAGAGCAGGAGGGGGAAGCCCTGCAAGGGGGTGGCGCTCTCGTCTTCGAGGAAGATCGGGCGCGGCATGGGCAGGACCCGCTGGAGGTCGGGCATCAGGCGGCGGACCTCCTCCGGATCGGGCCGGAGGAAGTTGAAAGGTCCCTGAAGCATCTGCAGGAAAGACGTCGGGTTCATGCGCGCTCTCGCGGACGTTTCGTTCTTTTCAGCTAGAGAAGGAGCGGTTACGTATACCATACCGCCCGGCGAACGGGTCAACGAATCATGGCGATTCCCGGGGCCAGACCCGCGGGGAAGGCCCTGCTTCGTCCTGCGGAGCCCGCCCGCGCGGCGGCGCCCCTGCTAAGATCGGGCGCCGAAGCTCTGAGGATCTGGAGGAAAGCATCTCATGGGGTATATAGGATCGGTGCACGTCATCACCGCGGAGCGGCCGGAGGCGGATTTCCTGGCCGTCGGATGTTTCGAGGGAGAAGCGCCCGCGGCGGACGGCCTGGAGGAGGCCAGCCGCCGGGCCGCGCAGCGCCTGGCTTCCCGCGCGGGCTGGAAGGGCAAGGAAGAGCATACGGTACAGACCGAGGCGGGGCCGGACGGGCCGATCGTCTCGCTCCACGGCCTGGGCGCGCGGAAGGACTTCAGCTTCGGCAAGCTCTGCCGCTGGCTCTTCCGCGCCGCGGACGAAGCCCGGCAGGCCGGGGCCAGGCGCTTCACCCTGGTCCTCCCGTCCCATGAGCAGACCTCCGGCCAGGCCGCCGGGCGCGTGCTGCGCGCGCTGGCTCTCGCCGTCTACCGGTTCGACCGCTACCAGAGCGAGGCCGACAAGGCCAACCGCCTCGAGCGTCTGGCGGTGGTGCCCCCCGCGGGCGAGGAGGCGGCCTGGCGCGACGCGCTGGCCGTAACCGTGCCGGTGGCCGAGGCCGTGGCCTTCGCCCGCGACCTCGCCAACTCGCCGGCCAACGTGGCCACCCCGACCTGGATGGAGGAGCAGGCGCGGAAGCTCGCCGAGGACCGCGGCCTGGAGGCGACCGTGCTGGGCGCCGACGAGCTGGCGACCCGGGGGATGGGCGGCCTGCTCGCCGTGGGCTCCGGCTCCGCCCACGAGCCGCGGCTGGTCCGCCTGCGCTACGGCACCGCCGGCCCCCGGATCGCCCTGGTCGGCAAGGGGATCACGTTCGACACCGGCGGCATCTCGATCAAGCCGGCCGCCGACATGGACGAGATGAAGTACGACAAGAGCGGCGCCTGCGCCGTGCTGGGCATCGCCCGCGCCGTGGCGGACCTTCAGCTCCCCGTGCGGCTCTCCGTCTACGCCCCGTTCGCCGAGAACATGCTGGGCAGCCGCGCCTACCGGCCGAGCGACATCGTGCGCTGCTACAACGGCAAGACGGTGGAGATCACCAACACCGACGCCGAGGGGCGGATGATCCTGGCCGACGCCATGTCCTGGGCCGTCGAGGAGCGGCCGGAGGCCCTGGTGGAGTATTCGACCCTGACCGGCGCCTGCGTGGTGGCCCTGGGCTCGGAGGCGGCGGGGCTGTTCACGCCGGACGAAGGACTGGCCGGCGAGCTGACGGCGGCCGGCGAGGAGGGGGGCGAGCGCCTCTGGCGGCTGCCGCTCTATCCCGAGTACCTGGAGGAGATGAAGGGCACCCACGCCGACCTCCGCAACTCGGCCGGCCGCTGGGGGGGCGCCAGCCTGGCCGCGGCCTTCCTCTCGCAGTTCGTGGGCGACCTGAAACGCTGGGCCCACCTGGACATCGCCGGCGTGGCGAACGTCAAGGCCGACCACGGCGGGTCGGCGGTGGGGGCCACCGGCTTCGGCGTCGCCCTGACGGTGAGCTGGCTGCGCCGTCTCGCCGGAGCGTAGAATCACGCCCGCCGTGGAACGCGCCACCAGGGGAGAGACCGCCGCTCCGCTTCTCGACGTCCAGGGGCTGGAGGTGGCGTTCCCCGTTCCCAGGGGCGGATGGCGCCCGGTGGTGCGCGGCGTCTCGTTCACGATCGGACATGGCGAGATCCTGGGCCTGGTGGGGGAGTCCGGCTCGGGCAAGACCATCACCTCCCTGGCGGTGCTCGGCCTGGTGCCGCCGCCGGGCCGGGTGACGGCGGGGCGCATCCTCCTGGCGGGGACCGACCTGCTGGCGCTGCCGCCCGCGGCGATGCGGAAGGTGCGCGGCGGCCGCGTCGCCATGGTCTTCCAGGAGCCCGCCACCGCCCTCAATCCCGTCTACTCGATCGGCTTCCAGATCATCGAGGCCCTGCGCCTCCACCGCCGGCTGCCGCGCCGCGAGGCGCGGGAAGAGGCGGTCCGGCTGCTGGAGCGGGTGGCCCTGCCGGACGCCCGCCGGCGCCTGGACGACTATCCGCACCAGCTCTCGGGCGGCCAGCGGCAGCGGGCCATGATCGCCATGGCCCTGGCCGGCCGTCCGGACCTGCTGCTGGCCGACGAGCCCACCACCGCCCTCGACGTCACGCTCCAGGCGCAGATCCTGGAGCTGCTGATGGACCTGCGGGACGACCTCGGGCTCTCCGTGCTCCTGATCACCCACGAGCTGGGCGTGGTGGCCGAGACCTGCGACCGGGTGGTGGTGATGAAGGACGGCGAGGTCGTGGAGGCGGCCGGGGTGGGCGAGCTGTTCCGGTCGCCGGCCCATCCCTACACCCGCGAGCTGCTGTCGGCCCTGCCGCGGCTTCTGGTGGAGGAGCGCGGATGAGCGCCCTGCTGACCGTCGAAGGGCTGCGCAAGGAGTACCCGTCGCGCCACGGGCCGGTCCAGGCCGTGGCCGGGGTGGATCTCCACCTGGAGCGCCGCGAGTGCCTGGCGCTGATCGGTGAGTCCGGGTGCGGCAAGACGACCCTGGGACGCTGCGTGGCGCGGCTGATCGAGCCCACGGCGGGACGGGTGACGTTCGACGGCGAGGACCTGCTGGGGCTCTCGGGGGGCGAGCTGCGGCGCCGCAGGAAACGCTTCCAGATGGTGTTCCAGGACCCGTACGGCTCGCTGGACCCCCGGCAGCGGGTGGGATCGATCGTGGCCGAGCCGCTGGAGGTGCACTCGCGGCTGGACCGCGCCGGCCGCGCCGCCCGGGTCGGGGAGCTGCTGCGGGACGTGGGGCTGGCGCCGGAGCTGGCCGGCCGCTTTCCCCACGAGCTCTCGGGCGGGCAGCGGCAGCGGGTGGGGATCGCGCGGGCGCTGGCCCCGGAACCGGACCTGCTGGTGGCCGACGAGCCGGTCTCGTCGCTGGACGTCTCGGTGCGCGGCCAGATCCTCGGGCTGCTCGCCGGCCTGCGGGAAAGGCTGGGGCTCTCCCTGCTGCTGATCTCGCACGACATGGCGGCGGTGGAGCGGCTGGCGGACCGCATCGCGGTGATGTACCTGGGGCGGATCGTCGAGCTGGCGCGGCGCGAGGAGCTGCTGCGGCGGCCGCTGCATCCGTATACAGTGAGCCTGCTGTCGGCCGTGCCGGTCCCGGACCCCGGCCGGCGGCGGAGCCGGATCGTGCTGCCGGGGGAGCCGCCGAGCCCCGTGGCGCCGCCGCCGGGCTGTCCGTTCCATCCGCGCTGCCCGAGCGCGCGCCCGCGCTGCGCGGCCGAACGGCCGCCGCTGGCGCCGAGCGGAGAAAAAGCGGATCATCTGGCGGCTTGCTTCTACCCTGGCGAGCTGGCGAGAGATGCCGGCAAAAGGATAATGTAAGCAAAGGGCGGGGAGCGTCGTAATGCCAGGCGGGGATGCGGCCCGCCTCCGAAGAAGAACTTTTGAGCGGCCGTCCCGTACATCTCGGGCGTGGGGATGGCATGTCCGAAATACGCGCGTCGCGCAGTCATCCTAAGGTGAGGGGACCTAACTTGATGAGAACCATGCTTTTCCGACCGAATTCACGGAAGCGCGGGGCGGCGTCGGCCGTCCTGGCGCTGTGCCTGCTCGCGGCCGGGTCCCCGGCCGGAGCCCAGCAGAACGTCGTCACCACCACCGCCGTCCCGCCCACCACGCCGGCCAACGTCGAGGTGCGGGAGAACGCGGTGCAGCTCTCCCTCGAACAGGCGGTCCAGATCGCCCTGCAGCACAACCTCGGCCTGGTCGCCGAGCGCTACACCCGTGCGCAGCGGCGCCTGAGCATCACCCAGAACCTGGGCATCTACGACCTGCTGTCCCTGGCCAACGTGTCGGCCACCGACCGCCAGTCCGCGGTCGTCGACGCCACCCAGGCCTCTTCCGCCAACAGCCAGAACCTCGGGTTCAGCTTCCAGCAGTTGATCCCCACGGGCGGCACCGTGGAGGTCGGCGTCGACGGCAACCGGTTCGAGAGCAACGCCCAGACCCGGCAGGCGGGCGTCAGCTACGGCTCGGGGTTGGATTTCTCCTTCACCCAGCCCTTGCTGCGCAACTTCGGCCGGCTGGCCACCGAGCAGAACATCATCGTCGCGCGGACCAACAGCCGGATCAGCCGGCAGGAGTTCGAGCGCCAGGTGACCCTGACGATCCAGCAGGTCGTCGACGCCTACTGGAACCTGGTGGGCTCCCGCGAGCAACTGCGCGTCGCCCGGCAGAGCCTGGACCTCGCCCGCCAGCTCCACGAGCGCAACCGGATCCAGGTCGAGGTCGGCACCCTGGCCCCCCTGGAGCTGGTGCAGAGCGAGGCGGCCATCGCCACCAACGAGGAGAACATCATCCGCAACACCTCGAGCGTCGGCGACGCCGAGGACGAGCTGCGGCGCCTGCTCAACCTGCCGCCCGGCCCGCTGTGGCAGACGCCCATCACGCCCACCACCGATCCCGACCTCCAGGAGCGGCTGAACCCGAACCTGGACGAAGCGATCCTCACCGCCTACGCCGAGCGGCCGGAGCTGCGGACCCTGGAGCTGCAGCTCGATCAGTCGCGCTTCGACGCCGAGCTCCAGCGCAACCGGCTCAGGCCGGACCTCAACCTCGTCATCGAGTACGACTTCGACGGCCTCGACCTCGACGGCGTCGGCGGCGCCTACTCGTCGCTCTTCGGACTGGACTTCCCGTTCTGGAGCGCGTCGCTCAACTTCTCCTATCCGATCCAGAACCGCTCGGCCCGCGCCGCCAGCGCCATCGCCAACCTCGACGTGGAACGCGTCCGCACCCAGGTCGAGGACCAGCGGGCGATCATCTCCACCGAGGTGCGCCGCGCCGTGCGCGCCGTGCAGACGGCGGCCCAGCAGATCGAGGCCGCCCGCGCCTCGCGGCAGTTCCAGGAGCGCAACCTCGAAGCCCAGCAGAAGCGCTATGAGAACGGCATGTCCACCAGCTTCGAGATCACCCAGGTGCAGGAGGATCTCGCCCAGGCCCTCAGCCGCGAGGTCACGGCCCGCATCCAGTACCGCACGGCCCTGACCGAGTACTACCGCGCCACCGGCCGGCTGCTGGAGCAGCAGAACGTCGCCATCGACGATCCGGAGGAGGCCGACTACGCGTCCCGCCGGTTCAGGCTCCGCCGCGAGCCGCTGCCCGGCGAGAAGCTCGACGTGGGCGCCTCGCCCTTCGAGGCCGATTCCGGAACGACGAATTCCACGACGACGGAGCCCCAGAGGTAGACCATGGAAAACTCGAGCTTCGGGAGGTTGATCGGTGTTCTCGTTTCACCGGGGAAGACGTTCCGCGCCATCGCGGAGCGTCCGACCTGGGCGGTAGCGCTGGCCGTCCTGTTGCTCGCCTCGGCGGCCATCGGTTACGTGTCCGGAACCCGGACCGACTACCGCGACGTCATCACCCAGAGCATCCGCGACAGCGGGCGTGACATACCGCCGCAAGCGTTGGAATCCCAGATCGAGATGATGGAGAAGGCGGGTCCCATCATCTCCGGCATCGGAGCCCCGGTCGCCGTCCTGTTCTTCTCCCTGCTCGGGGCGCTGATCTACTGGATCCTGTTCAAGCTGCAGGGGAGCGAGCTCAGCTACAAGTCGAGCCTGGCCACTTCCCTGCACGCTTCCATGCCGGTAGTCGTCTCCCTGCTGCTGAGCCTGCCCGTCATCCTGAGCCGGCCCACCCTGGGGTACGACGACGTCAAGTCCGGCACCTTCTTGAAATCGAACCTCTCCTTCCTGGCCCCGGAGGATGCTCCGGCCTGGATGGCAGCCCTGTACGCCAGCGTGGACTTCTTCGCCATCTGGAGCCTGGCGCTCTCCATCATCGGCTACCGGGCGTCGACGCGCCTGTCGACCCGGGCGGTGGCGGTGACGGTGGTCATCGTGACGCTGGTCTTCATCGCCGTGCGCGTCGGGCTGTCGGCTCTCCGCTAAGGAGCTTTCGTTGAAGAAATTTCTCATTGGAGCCGTCGTCGTCCTGGGACTGGCGGCCATCGTGATCGCCAGCGTCCGCGCCGGCAACGGCGACAAGGGCGTCAAGGTCTACGCCGAGCCGGCGGCGGCGCGGGACGTGTCGCAGGTCGTCAAGGCCAGCGGCGAGCTGCAGCCGCGCATCCAGGTCAACATCTCGGCCCACGTCGTCGGCAAGATCGACCACCTGTACGTGGAGGAGGGGGACTCGATCCAGCGCGGCCAGCCGTTCCTGCGCCTGGAGCAGCAGGCCTTCATCGCCCAGCGCGACCAGTTCGCGGCGCAGCTCGCCAGCGCCCGCACCAACGTCCGCCAGGCCGAGATCTCGCTGGCCGACGCCCGCCTCAAGCTGGAGCGCGCGCGGCGGCTGCAGACCGAGGGGATCGCCTCCCGCGAGCAGTTCGAGGCGGCCCAGCTCGCCGAGAATTCCGCCCAGCTCCGCCTGGAGGAGGCCAAGGAGTCCGTCCATCAGATGCAGGCCGGCCTCGCCCAGGCCGAGGACGACCTGCGCAAGACCATCATCTACTCCCCCCTGACCGGCCGCGTCATCGCCCTCAACGCCAAGGAAGGGGAGGTGGTCGTCTCCGGCACCATGAACAACCCCGGCTCGGTGATCGGCACCGTCGCCGACATGGCGGAGATCCTGGCCGAGGTGGACGTGGACGAGACGGAGATCGTCAACGTACAGACCGGGCAGGAGGTGGTCCTCAAGGTCGACGCCCTGCCCGGCCGGGAGTACCGCGGCCGGGTGGTGGAGATCGGCGACTCGGGCTACAACCGCCCGGCGCAGCCGGACGTGACCTTCTTCAAGGTCAAGATCCTCCTGGAACAGCCCGGGCCGGAGCTGCGGGCCAAGATGTCGGTCCGCGCCGAGATCAAGACCGCCGCCCACGAGAAAGCGCTCGCCGTGCCCATCCAGTCGGTGGTCGAGAGGGAGCCGGCCGAAGGCGCCAAGGGCGACGGGAAGGACGAGGAGGTCAAAGTCGTTTTCACCGTCGAGAACGGCAAGGCCGTGCAGCGGCCGGTGGAGACCGGCCTCTCGGACGAGACGCACGTCGAGCTGGCCTCGGGCGTCAAGGCCGGCCAGCAGGTGGTCACCGGGCCCTACCGGGTCCTGCGCGACCTCAAGAACGGCGACACCGTCCAGGTCACCAAACCGACGGACGAAGAGAAGAAGAAGGATGCCAAGGCATCCGACGACGAGGAGGAATGATGGGGCTGATCGAGCTGCGGGACATCCGCAAGGTCTATGACATGGGCGCGGAGAAGGTCCACGCCCTGAACGGCGTCGACCTGACCGTGGAGCGGGGGGAGTACGTGGCCATCATGGGCTCGTCCGGCAGCGGCAAGTCGACCCTGATGAACCTGGTGGGCTGCCTGGACACCCCCACCGAGGGGTCGTACATCCTCAACGGCACGGCCGTGCAGGAGCTGGACGACAGCCAGCTCGCCGCCATCCGCAACAAGGAGATCGGCTTCGTCTTCCAGACCTTCAACCTGCTGGCGCGCACCGACGCCCTGCACAACGTCGAGCTGCCGCTGATCTACGCCGGCCTGTCGCGCAGCGAGCGGCGCGACCGCGCCCGCAAGGCCCTGGAGAAGGTGGGCCTGGGCCAGCGCATGCACCACGCGCCCAACGAGCTCTCCGGCGGCCAGCGCCAGCGCGTGGCGATCGCCCGCGCCCTGGTCAACGATCCCTCCATCCTGCTCGCCGACGAGCCCACCGGCAACCTCGACTCGGCCACGTCCGAGGAGATCATGAACCTCTTCGACGAGCTGCACCAGGCCGGCAACACGGTGGTGCTGGTCACCCACGAAGCCGACATCGCCGAGCACGCCTGGCGGCGGGTGACCCTGCGCGACGGCAAGGTCATTTCCGACCAACCCACGGCCCGCGCCGAGGGCGCCCTGGCCGCGGCGCCGGTCTCCTGAGGCGGGAAGAGAGGAACGGCCCTTGGTCCTAGTCGAGAACTTCCGCATCGCCTTTTCGGCGCTGCGCGCCAACCTGATGCGCTCGATCCTGACCACCCTCGGGATCATCATCGGCGTCGCCGCCGTCATCGCGGTGGTCTCGATCGTCCAGGGGCTCCAGTTCACCATCACCGAGCAGCTCCAGGGGGTGGGGGCCACCTTCATGGTGATCTCCCCCAAGGCCGACCGCGACTTCCCCGGCATGGTGGCGCGGCAGGTCAAGCTCACCTCCGAGGACGCCGAGGCCATCGAGGAGCGCATCCCCGGGGTCAAGCGGCTGGCCCCCTCGATCTTCGGCCGCGCCACCCTCAAGTACCGGGACCGCAAGCACACCCCCGGCTTCATCATCGGCGCCGACGAGAACTGGCAGGACGTCACCAACCAGACGGTCGACCGCGGGCGCTTCTTCTCCCAGGTGGACACCGACAACCGGCGCAAGGTGGTGGTGATCGGCGAGGACGTCATCGACGAGCTGGACCTCGGGCCCGATCCGCTGGGCAAGGAGGTCTACGTCGACAACTACCCGGCCACGGTCATCGGGGTCATGGAGTCCAAGGGGCAGAGCCTGGGGATGAACATGGACGACATCGCGTTCGTCCCCTTCAACTCGGCCCTGACCCTGTTCGGCCGCAACGCCGGCGACCAGATCCAGATCCGCCTCCAGGCCGAGAACACCGAGATGGTGGAGCAGGTCAAGGACGGCATCACCCGCCTGCTGCGGCAGCGGCACCGCATCCCCGCGAGCGAGCCGGACGACTTCGACATCCAGACCCAGGACGAGATCCTGGAGACGGTGGGCACGATCCTGGGCAGCGTCACGGCCGTGGTGGGCGGGGTGGTGGGGATCGCCCTGCTGGTGGGCGGCATCGGCATCATGAACATCATGCTGGTCTCGGTGACCGAGCGCACCCGGGAGATCGGCGTGCGCAAGGCGGTGGGGGCGCGCCGGCAGGACGTGTTGGTGCAGTTCCTGATCGAGGCGGTCACCCTGTCGCTGGTGGGCGGCGCCATCGGCCTCGCGCTCGGCTACGGCCTGGGCGCCCTGGTGGCCAACCTGATCCCCAACTTCCCGCCGGCCTACGTCCCCCTCTGGGCGGTGGCCCTCGCCTTCGGCTTCTCGGCCATGGTGGGGATCTTCTTCGGGATCTACCCGGCGGCCAAGGCCTCGCGCCTCGACCCGATCGACGCGCTGCGGTACGAGTAGGGGAGGGGCCCTCACCACCCCGGCCCTCCTCTCCCGACCCCTCCCGCCCTCCCTCGCCGGAGAGAGGAGGGAGAACAGCAGGAAAGGACACCAACGACACCAAGGACACCAGGGACGAAGAAGCTGTCTCTGTTGTCCTTGAGGTCCCTGGTGTCCCTGGTATCCTTTCTCCCCTCTCCCGGTGAGGGAGGGCGGGAGGGGTCGGGAGAGGGGCCAGGGGTGAGGGTCCGGGCGGGGGCCGTTGACACCTGCCGCCTCTCCCCCTACCATTCCCTTCCCTCCGCGCCGGAATGGCGGAATGGCAGACGCAGCGGACTCAAAATCCGCCGCCCCCTGCGGGCGTGTGGGTTCGACTCCCACTTCCGGCACTCTTCCCCTCATTCTCCCCGGCCTATTTATCGATAAATTCGAATATCTGCTTTCCATGTCCGTAACACCCCCGTCACAGTCCCTTTTTCAAGAACGGAGTTGACGAGCGAGCTTGTTCCGGTGTATAACAAGCTCCGTAAGCGGAAGTCCCTCAGCGACTTACTTACCGCCACTCCCATTCATTTGCCTCATCCAAGGGGGTTCACGACGTGACATTTAAAGTCGGTCAGAAAGTGGTTTACCCCAACCACGGCGTGAGCCTGGTCGAAAAAATCGAGCCAGGCCACATCGACGGGGTGGAGCAGCTCTACTTTCATCTTCGCCTCCTAGCCAACAACTCCAAAGTGATGGTGCCCAAGTCGAACCTCGAGCTGGTGGGCCTGCGTCCGCTGTGCGCCACCCGCGAGGTCCGCGCCCTCTTCGACATCCTCGAGGACGGCAACATCGACACCTACAAGGACTGGAAGGGGCGTTACAAGCAGAACCTCGACAAGATGAAGACCGGCCGGCTTACCGACGTGGCCGAGGTGCTGAAGAACCTGCGCCTCGTCTCCCAGCGCAAGAGCCTGTCCTTCCGCGAGAAGAAGATGTACGAGCGCGCGAAGTACTTCATCGTCAGCGAGGTCGCGCACGTCAAGAGCATCACCGAGCGCGAAGCCGAGGAACTGGTCGAGCGGGCGCTGAACTCCAGCCTGGAGAAGCGTCAGCGGGCCAAGGTCGCGAGCTAGCGTTTTGCCTACCCCGTGGGGTTGTCGGAGGCCGCTCTTCGGAGCGGCCTTCGTTTTTCCGGTCCCCTGCTAGAATCCTCTTCCGATGAGCCGCGCGACCCTCTCGTGCATCCTCCTCCTGGCGCTCCTGCCGCTGGCGGCGTGGGCGCAGGAGGATTCCGCCACCCTGACGGACGGGCGGGCGCAGATCCAGACCGAGCTGCGGCTGGAGCGGCGGCTGCTCTCCCTGGACCTCGTCACCTTCAACGAGATCCGCGAGCGGGAGCGGCGGGCGCGGGAGCGGGTGAACGCGGTCCTCGAAACCCTCGACGAAGCCATGGCCGGGGACTCCCTCTCGCTGGGGGGGCTGGAGCTCCTGCACGACGAGCTGGCCGGCGCCCGCGAGGCCGCTCGCACGGCCGAGGGAAAGCTGGACCGCCACCTCGAGCGCCTGCAGGAGCGCATGCGGCGCATCGGCCTCCTCGAAGCCGAGGCGGCCGGGGGAGCCGGGGCAGGGGCGCGGCACCTCGATCCGATCACCGGCCGCTGGCGGGTGGTCATCCTGCCGCAGAACCGCACGGCGGTTTTCGATCTGCGGCTGAACGGGGCCGTGGTCAGCGGCACCTATCAAGTGGAAGGGTCCACGCCGGGCAACTTCCGCGGTACCTACTCCGGAGGCAATCTGCGGCTGGAACGCATCGACTCCCAGGGCGGCCTCGACAGCGTCTGGGAGGGGGTCGTCGGCCAGGATCAGATCTCCGGCTTCTGGCAATCCAACGAGCTCGTGACCGGCCAGCCCACTCGCGGGAACTGGACCGCCGTCCGGGAAGGCAATCCTTAAGTGACCAAAGACAACTTCACATTCGCCGTGGTCGGAATCCTGCTGGGCTTCATCGGGGGCTACATGATGCACGAGGTCATGGTGGCCCGCCAGCCTCCCCGTCTGACGCCGGAGCTGCGGGCCCAGATCGTGGCCGATCCCAACGCCGGCGGCGGCGCCATGCAGGGCGCCGCGCCCCAGGGAGACCCCGCGGCGGGTCCGGCGGCCGGGAACGGCCCCGCCATGGCCGAGGTCCAGCAGCTCCAGGCCGCCTTGGAGCAGAACCCCAACGACGCCGACGTGATCCGCCGTCTGGCCGATCTCAACTTCGACATCCAGAACTGGCCGCGGGCGCAGCAGCTCTACGTCCGCTACCTGGAGCTGCGCCCCGGGGATCCCAACGTCATGACCGACCTCGGGATCTCCTTCCGGGAGAGCAAGCAGTACGACCAGGCGCTGGAGCAGTTCGACAAGGCGCAGGCGATCGATCCCCAGCACTGGCAGGCTTACTACAACGAGGTCGTGGTCCTGGCGTTCGACCTGAAGCGCTTCGACGAGGCCGACCGCAGCCTGGCCAAGCTCCAGGAGCTGCAGCCGGGCAACCCGAACGTGGCGCGGCTGGCCGAGGCCGTGGCCAAGAGCCGCGGCGGCGCCGGGGCCTAGGATGCGTTTTCTCGTCCTCGTCCTGCTGCTGGTGGCGCTCTGGCTGGCCGTGGACAACTTCGCCTCCCGTCTCAAGAGCATCCTCACGGACGGCGCCGCGCCCACGAAGGGGCGCGTCCCGCCGTCCCGGCCCGCGGTGACGGCGACCCTGGTGCCTTGCGAGGTCTGCGGGACCTACGTGCCCTCGGCCAAGGCGCTGAAGGGTGCGGGGCAAGGGGTGTTCTGTTCCGAGGAGTGCCGGGGGAAGGCGTAGCGTCCCCCTGGGACCGCCGGCGTCCCGCCGGCCCACTAACCTGCTTCTCTCTGGATGTCCGAACTCTTCGCCGACATCGCCCTCCCCGTCCCCCTGCCGCCCCTCGTGTACGAGGTCCCGGCCGCCTGGGCCTTTCAGGCGAAGCCCGGGGTGCGCGCCCGGGTGCGGATGGGCAACCGCCGGCTCATCGGCGTCATCGTCGCGGTCCACGACCGCCGTCCCGAGGGGGTGAACGTCCGCCCGCTCGACGAGATCCTCGACCGCGAGCCGGTGTTCACAGAGGACCTCCTCGAGCTCGCCGGCTTCATGGCGGGGTACTACATCGCTCCCCTGGGCGAGGTCCTCCGCTCCATGCTCCCCGCCGACCTGCCGCCCTGGGGGGACCGCAAGGTCTGGATCACCGACGCCGGCGCTCTGGCCGTGCCCCGGAGCCCCGCCGAGGCCGCCGTCCTCGACGTGCTGCGCGAGGTGGGGCGGATCTCCGTGGCCGAGCTTCAGGCCCGGGCCGCCGTGCCGGACCTGGACGAGGTCCTGGCCGCCCTGGCCGAGGGGGGGCGGATCGGCAGCGAGGCGCACCGGTCGCGCTCGGCCCGCTATGTCAACGCCGTCGAGCTGGCGCCGGGGGAGCTGGGGACCCATCTCGCCGCGGCCGGACGCTCGACGGCGGGCAAGGCGGTCATCGAATACCTCGCCGCCGTCGGCCGGCCCGCCACCGTGGGCGAGGTCACGGCGGCCGTCGAGTGCGGCCCGGCGGTGGTCCGCCGGCTGGTGGGCAAGGGCGTGCTCCGGCAGTTCACCCAGGTCGAGCGCCTCTCCCTGGACCGCCACATGCTGGCCGCGCCCGAGCGGCGGAGCGCGATCGTCCTCCGCGAGGACCAGGCCCACGCCCTGGAGCGGCTGGTCTCCGTGATCGACGCGGGTCAGTTCGCATCCCTGCTTCTCCAGGGCATGACCGGCTCCGGTAAGACCGAGGTCTACCTGCGGGCGGCGGAGGAGGCACTGGCCCGCAACCGCACGGCCATCCTCCTGGTGCCCGAGATCGCCCTGGTCCCCGCCCTGGCCCGGGCGGTCGAGCAGCGCTTCGGCGAAGACCTCGCCATCCTCCATTCGGGATTGGGGACAGGGGAACGGCACCAGGAGTGGGAGCGGGTCCGGCGCGGCGAGGCGCGGGTGATCCTCGGCCCCCGCTCGGCCCTCTTCGCGCCCGTCTCGGATCTCGGGCTCATCGTGGTGGACGAGGAGCAGGACACCTCCTACAAGCAGGAGATCGATCCCCGCTACAACGCCCGCGACCTCGCGCTCGTCCGCGCCCGGGACGCCGGCGCCGCCGCGCTGCTGGTCTCGGCCACGCCCAGCCTCGAAAGCCGGCTCAACGCCGAGCGGGGGAAGCTGGAGCTTCTGACCCTGACCGCCCGGGCGGGACAGGGGAGCCTGCCGGAGGGGATCCTGGTGGACCTGCGGGAGGAGGGGGTCTCGCGCCGGCCGGGGGAGGTCCACTTCTCCGAGCGCCTGCGCTGGGAGATCACCCAGGCCCTGGCGGACGGCGACCAGGTCATCCTCCTGCGCAACCGCCGCGGCTACGCGCCCATCCTGCTCTGCCGGGCCTGCGGCGAGGACATGCGCTGCGAAGCCTGCGGCCTGCCGCGCACCTACCATCTGCGGGAGCGGCGGCTGGTCTGCCACTACTGCGGCTCCATGCTGCGCGCGCCGCAGAAGTGTCCGACCTGCCAGGAGGAGGCCCTGGAGCCGATCGGCGCCGGCACCGAGAGGGTGGAGGAGGACTTCAAGGAGCTTTTCCCCGGCGTGCCGGTGGACGTCCTCGACCGCGACACCGCCCGCCGTCCCGGCGGCCCCGCCGCCCTGCTGGAGCGCTTCGCGAGAGGGGAGATCCGGGTGCTGATCGGCACGCAGATGGTCTCGAAGGGGCATCACTTCCCGGGCGTGGCCCTGACCGCCGTCCTGGCCGCGGACTCCTACCTCAGCTTCCCGGACTTCCGCGCCGTGGAGCGCACCTACAACCTGCTCGTCCAGGTGGCGGGCCGGGCGGGGAGGGGAGAGCGTCCCGGCCGCGTGGTGATCCAGACCTGGCATCCGGACCACTACGCCATCCAGGCCGCCCTCCGCCAGGACGACGAAGGCTTCGCCCGCGAGGAAATGCGTTTCCGCCGCGTCTTCCATTACCCGCCGTTTACGCGGATGATCCAGATCCTGGTCAGGGATAAGAACCGAGACAAAGCCCTGGAGGGGATTTCCGATCTGGCGAAGAAGCTGGGGGATCATCCTCTTTCCCGGCAGATTCGAATTACCGGACCGGCTCCCGCGCCTCTTGAAAGACTTCGGGGGCAATGGCGCTTTCAGCTTCTCGCCCGCTCCGCCGACGTCCGCGCTCTGCACGACCTGGTGAAGGCGGTGCTGCCGAAGAGCCCGGGATATGACCTGGTGGTGGATGTGGATCCGCAGCAGCTTCTGTAAAGCCCGAAGGGCTGGCGGCATGTAGCCTGGGGCGCGAGCCCCAGGAACCGGCGTCCCAGAAACCAGAAGCCCCAGCGGGGCGACGGCAGACCGCCGCGCAAAACCGCCGCCGCTCCTCCGGAGCTTTTGTGGATCATGGGGACTCCGCCTGCCTGGGGCTTGCGCCCCAGGCTACATGCCGGCACCTCTTCGAGGTGCGCAGAGACACCGTGACTCCGGTGAATCCGGCGCAACCCCTCCAGAGACGGCGCAACCTCCGCAGATTCGGCCCACCGCCACCCCGAGATGAAGCAACGTCCCGGGAGACGGCGCAAAGTCCCGGGACGTTGATGCAACGTCAGCAGCGGCGAGGCAATGTCCCCTTCGGTGAGGCAACGCCCCCGCCGGCGTTGCAAAGTCCCGGGACTCTGGTGCAACGTCAACAGAGATGGCGCAACGTCCCGGGAAACGAGGCAACGTATCGGGACACCGGCGCAACGTAAGCAGAAGCGAGGCAACGTCCCGGGAAACGAGGCGAAGTCCCGCCAAGCTGGCGCAACGTCGCTGGAAATGAGGCAGAGTCCAGGGACTCTGGCGCAACGTCCCCAGAGACGGTGCATAGTCCCTGGAGACGAGGCAACGTCCAGGGATTCGGTGCAAAGTCCCGGGAAATGAGGCAATGTAAGGAAACAGCGGTGCAAAGTCCCCAGAGACGGCGCAACGTCCCGGGAGACAGCCCGTCCCCCAGTCACTTCGCACCAGATTGCATCCTCCTGAGGCGGCTCAGCCGGAGACGGGACAGCGCTCAGGGACACGCAACGCAAATCCCTCCGGCGCTCCAGATTCCCCGGAGATCGCCCCGTCTCGGGGTAGAATTGCCTCATCTTCTGAGACAACGCGCCCTATGGAATTCCGCTACGACGTCTTCCTCAGCCACAGCAGCGCGGACAAGCCGGCGGTCGAATTTCCTGGCCAGAAAGCTTGAAGCGGCTGGGATTACGCCCTTCCTGGACAAGTGGAATCTCATTCCTGGAGAACCCTGGCAGGAGGCTTTAGAAGAGGCGCTTGACAAAAGCCGCACCTGCGCCGTATTCGTAGGGCCCGAGGGAATCGGTCCCTGGCAGAACGAGGAAATGCATGTCGCCTTGGTAACAGCGTCGATAGGCTTTCGGCTACGATAATGTCAAGGGAAGGAGAATTGTCTTGCCGACTAATAGCGAGACCGATCTGAAGGTCTTTTTGAGCTACGCCCGGGAAGATCTTCCTGTAGCTGAGATGCTGTATGCCGACTTACAGCGGGCCGGTGTTAATGTCTGGATGGATGTGTACGACATTTTACCCGGCCAGAAATGGGAAGATGAGATTCAACGAGCGATGGAAACCGCCACTCATTATCTACTGCTGCTCTCTGCTAAATCCGTCAGCAAACGAGGCTTTGTACAGAGAGAGGTGAAGAAAGCCCTCGTGTTCGCCGAGGAATTCCCAGATTCCCAGATTTGCCTTATTCCGGTATTGCTCTCGCGATGCCAGCCTTCGAATCTAGGCCTCAAGAAATACCAATGGGTTGAGCTATTCAGATCCTATGAGTTGGGACTTCAACAGATCCTCCGAGGCCTAAAGCCCGAATTCGTGAGTAAAATTGAAGTTCATGCTCCACGAGTGAACTTTAGACTGGCGAGCCTTGCAACAGCAGGATGGGGAGTCATTTTCTGTCAGAATGTACCTGCCGGGCTTCGGGAAGCGCTGGCTCCACTCCTTGATCTCAGACGTGAACAGGCAACCCGCCGAAGCGACCTTTACATGGAATTTATTGGGCCTAACGGATATAGGAAAGATGAAACGGCCCTTCAATTTCTCGGGCGCGTCGGTATAGATCTCGGTTTCATGGATGTAAAAAAGGTACCCTTTTATCTCTTGATTATAGGGCCACCCTCAGAGATCCCATTCTCTTTTCAATTCAATCTGGCCTCCAGCTATGCCGTAGGGCGCCTTGATTTTGACGAAATTACCCACTATGCACATTATGCCAGAAGCGTTGTTGAGTTTGAGAGGTCATTTCCCTCCGGGGTACGCCAACAACTCGTCATATTTTCTCCAAATCACCAAGGAGATCCAGCTACAGAGCGATCTTATACAAGACTTTCCCAACCTCTAGCACAAGCTCTCAAGGGTGAGATGCCAGACTGGGAGATCGATTTAGTCGACCCTCAAGAAGCTATTAAGACTCGACTGGTGGAGTTGCACTCACGAGAACATCCGGGGATACTCTGCTTTGCTGGCCATGGTGTTCCGTTCCCCTTTGGGGATGTCCTTCAAGCGCTTCACCAAGGAGCTCTGCTCTGTCAGGATTGGCTTGGAACTGAGACTCGTGACAAAATCTCTTCGGATCATTACATGGCTGTCGAAGATCTCCAATCCACTGTCGACTTGGAAGGCTTTATCGGCTTCTATTCCTCCTGCTATAGCGCAGGGACACCGGAGACTTCTGACTTCTTCACCTATTCTTCTTCTCGCAAAACTCAGATAGCTCCTATGGCCTTCGTTTCTCCTCTTGCCAAAAGAATGCTTGGATCTGTCGCCAAACCGGCCCTTGCTGTCATCGGACATATCGATAAGCTTTGGTCGACTTCCTTCGTATCTCTAAGCCGCGATGAAAGCCAACTTAGCTGTCATGTTGAAATGCTGAAAGCGATCATGCAGGGTTATCCCGTCGGTTTTGCCATGAGACGCTTTCACGACCGATATACCACCCTCTGCTCTGTACTTGTAGAGAATTTCTGGCAACGAGAGTGGCTTGAAGACGTTTATGAGTTCGAGTTCGAGCGTTTAAACAGGGTCGTTGTCGATGCCCGTAACTATGTCCTGATAGGAGATCCGGCAGTTCGACTTGGCAGTCCTAATTCGTAAGGGCAAAGCATAACTTTTACGACTTGGCCGAGTCGAGCTTTGTCGAGTCCCTGAAAGGGGCGGTCCAAAGGATTAGTCTTTACTCGGCTCATGCCTCAGCCTCTCAACCTCAGCCCGAAGTCGGGCAAACCTCGGCAGACAACTCCCAAGCGCTGAGTAATCGGGCGGCTGGCAGTAAACACCTCCAGCGTACTCCCGTCCTCCGCCACCCCAAACTCAAACACCACCTTCTTGAATCGGAGACGCCCCCGGGAGTCAGGCTCGATCGGCGAGTATCGTCCGTCGTCCCCTAAGCGGTGAATCCCGATCCGCTCGTAGATGTCCTTTTTCTCTTCATAGTCCTGGCGGCGGACTTCAGGGTCGAGCATCGTGGCGATCTCGATGACGAGGCTCGGCAGGAGTCCGGTCTCCACGATGTCGAAATACCACTGGTGCGGGTTGACCTCCCGAATCCCCTGGATGATGGCGATGTCCGGCGCCGGCTCCGGCAGGCCCGGGATGTGCCAGATCATCTTCATCTGCATGGTGACCAGGGCGTTCTCATCCTCGAAGTGCCTTCTCAACATCCTATAAAGGGTGGCCAGCGTGTCGCTGTGGGGCCAGTCCTGGCAGGTCTCCCAACCTGGCCAGGGATCGAGCAGGTCCGCGGGCGTCAGGGGAATCCACTCCAACTCGCCGTCCGGTCGCTTCTCGAAGCGGTATCACAGGCGGGCAGGATCGTGGAGCGGGTAGGCGCAATCGGGATCTTCGGTGTCCTCGAACATGGGACCAATATACGGTACTTGTCGCTGCCGCCGATCCCAAGCTGGTTCTTGTAGAGACGTCCACAGACGATCAACGACACCGTCACGGCGGCCGCGGGGACGGCGTGGCGTCTCTCGAAGGGCCTGCCGCCCCAGAAGGCAGGAACCCGTGAACCCTGCATCGCCTTCGATTGAACGAGACAGGTATTGGGCCTGTTCAAGCCGCCTTGCTGATGGGACCCACGTGCCCTTCGAAGGAGACGCCACGCCGGCGGTGGCCTCGGTAGGTGTTGCCACATCGTCTGTGGCGTCTCTACCGGGTGTTGCCCTTTCGGCTCGTTGGTGGTGGTGGCTGCGGATGGCGATGGAGCCCTGTCGGCGCGCCGACAACTCTTCAAGCGATACGTTTCACGTAGTTTCTAGGAAAAATCCCCGCGTTGACCTACAGCCCCCGCTTTGCTAGCGTGCCGGGCGCGATGGCTGGGACCGATCCTACATTTGAAGAACCGCTGATCGAGCTGCGGCGCCGCATCGAGGAGCTGGAAGGCTTCCCGGCGGGGAGCGGGCAGGAGAAGGAGATCGAGCGTCTCCGCAATACGCTCCGCAAGAGCACCGCCGAGGTCTACGGCAACCTCTCCCGCTGGCAGAAGGTCCTGACCGCCCGTCACCAGGACCGGCCGTACACCCTCGACTACGTCGAGCGCCTGATGACCGACTGGGTCGAGCTGCACGGCGACCGCGGGTTCGCGGACGACGAGGCGATCGTCGCCGGCCTCGCCACGTTCCGGGGACGCAGCGTGGCCGTCATCGGGCACGAGAAGGGGCGCGACACCAAGGAGCGCATCCGCCGCAATTTCGGTCAACCCCGGCCCGAGGGGTACCGCAAGGCCCTCCGGGTCATGAAGATGGCGGAGAAGTTCGGCCTGCCCATCCTCACTTTCATCGACACCGCCGGCGCCTATCCCGGCCTTGACGCCGAGGAGCGCGGCCAGGCCGAGGCCATCGCCCGCAACCTCCTCGAGATGGCCGAGCTGGAGACGCCGATCGTGGTCACCGTCACGGGCGAGGGCGGGAGCGGCGGCGCGCTGGCCCTGGGCGTGGGGGACCGGGTGTTCATCCTGGAGTACGGCACCTACTCGGTGATCTCACCCGAAGGATGCGCGGCCATCCTCTGGAAGGACCAGGAGAAGAAGGCCGAGGCCGCCGAGGCCATGCGGATGACCGCGCCCGACCTGCTGGCCCTGGGCGTGGTGGACGAGATCATCCCCGAGCCCCCGGGCGGCGCCCACACCGATCCGGCGCTCACCTGCCGGCGCGTGGGGGACGCCGTCGAAGGCGCCCTGCGCGAGCTCGAGCGTCTCAATCCCAAAGAGCTGATCGCCCGCCGGTACCAGAAGTTCCGGTCTCTCGGCGCGCACGACGAGGGCTGACCTGACCGCCCCGGTGGAGTGGGTGGCGGCGCCCGTGCCCGAGGCCGCGGCGGGGCTCGAACGGGACGGCCTGCCTCCCTGGCTCGCCGTCCTCCTGGCGCGGCGGGGCGTGTCCGACTCCGAGGACGCGAACCGCTTCCTGCGGCCGTCGCTCGACCAGCTCCACGATCCCTATCTGCTGACCGGCATGGAGGCGGCGGTGGCCCGGCTGCTGGACGCCCGCGAGCGCGGCGAGCGGGTGGCCATCGTCGGCGATTACGACGTCGACGGCATCTCGGCCACGGCGCAGCTCCTGGCCGTGTTCAAGTCGTGCGGCGTGGAGGCTCAGGCCATCCTGCCGCACCGCCTGCGCGAGGGCTACGGCTTCCAGCCCGTGCACGTGGAGAAGGCCCGGGACGCGGGGTGTGGACTGATCGTGACCGCCGACTGCGGCAGCTCATCGGCCACGGCGGTGGAGGGGGCGCTGGCGGCGGGGATCGGCGTGATCGTGACCGACCACCACCTGCCGGGATGCGAGCTGCCGCCGGCGGCGCTGCACATCAACCCGCGCCAGCCCGGGTGCGGCTATCCGTTCCGCGACCTGGCGGCGGCGGGGCTGGCCCTCAAGCTCTCGCTGGCGTTCGCGGAGCGGTGCGGCAAGCCGGTGGATCCCGCGGCGCTGCTGCGCATCGCCTGCCTGGGGACCATCGCGGACCTGGTGCCCCTGCGCGGGGAGAACCGGGTGATCGCGGCGCTCGGTCTGGCGGCCCTGCAGGAGGCGCGGTCGCAGGGTCTGAAGGCCCTGATCCAACAGTCCGGCATGAAGCCTCCGTATACGGCAGCGGACGTGGGCTTCCGCATCGGCCCGCGGATCAACGCGGCCGGGCGGCTCCACGATCCCGAGCGGGCATTGGAATTGCTGATGAGTCGGGACCCTCGAAGGGCGGCGGAGCTGGCGGCGGAATTGGATACCTTGAACCGGGAACGGCAGGCCACGGAGAACCGGGTGGTGGAGGAGGCGGCGCGGCAGTTTGCGGCGCGTTCGCCCCTGCCGCCGGTCCTGGTGGCCTGGAGCGGGGCCTGGCACAAGGGAGTGGTGGGGATCGCGGCCGGCCGCATCGCCAAGGACCTGCACCGGCCCGTGGTGCTGCTGGCGGTGGACGGGGACAAGGCCACGGGGTCCGGGCGGAGCATCCCGGGGATCGAGCTGCATTCCTTCCTGTCGGCCTGGAACGAGCGCATGGAGCGGTTCGGCGGCCATTCGCAGGCGGTTGGGCTTACGATCGCGGTGGAGCGGCTGGAGGAGCTGCGGCGGGAGTGGGAGGAGGCGGGCGCCGCGTGGCCCCCGGAGCTGCTGGCCCGCAGGGTCGAGTACGAGCTCCATCTGAAGGCGCGGGAGATCTCGCACGGGCTGCTGGCGCAACTGGCCGCCCTGGAGCCGTACGGCCAGGGCAATCCGCGCCCGCTGGTGCGCACCGGCCCGCTGCGGCTCGACGGCGCGCCGCGTCCCTTCGGCAACGGCCACCTGTCGGCCCGGGCGCGGGGGGAGGACGGCGCGGCGGTGGATCTGGTGGGGTGGCGCTGGGGGGAGCGCGCGGAAAGCCTGGCCGGATCGTTCGAGGTCCTGGCCTGCGTCGAGAACGACTCCTACCGCGGCGGCCCCGTCCTGCGCCTGGTGGATTGCCGGCCCGCCGCGCCCGGCGCGGACTGAAACGAACATAGAATGCAACCGCCCATGGTCCGCAAAGCCCGATCACCCTTCGCCCTCCTCCGCAAGCTGCTGCTGGCGGCGTTCGTCCTCACCGTGCTGGGGGTGGCGGGCCTGTTCCTGTTCGGCCGCGCCGGCCAGCGGCGGGAGCCCGCCGGCGACGACCGCGGCACCAAGGCCGGCAAGGGCATGACGCTGATCGGTGAGGATTTCGACTACACCTTCACCGAGGGCGAGCGGCCGATCTTCCGCATCCGGGGGGACAGCATCAAGGCGGACCGCGAGGAGACCCTGTTCCTGGAGGGGGTGGCCCTGACCCTCTATGACAAGAAGGGCCGCGAGTTCCACGTCGAGAGCAAGCGGGCGGCGTTCAACCGCAACTCCAACCAGGGGCAGCTCCAGGGCAACGTGCTGCTCAGGGGGCCGGGGAACCTGGAGCTGCGCACCGCCCGGCTCGACCTGCTGAAGAAGGGCAACGTGGTGGCGAGCCGCGGCCCGGTGGAGATCCGCTACGCCGCGAGATACATCGTCAACGCCGGCCGCATGCAGGTCGACATCCGCGACGAGCTGTACGTGCTGCAGGGCGGGACGCGGGTCAACAGCGTGCCGGGCGTGGAGCCGCCGGTCGCCATGACCTCCCAGCGGCTGGTGTACGACCGCGTGAAACGCTGGCTGCGCGTCGAGGGCGGGGCCAATCTGCGGCGCGGCCGGGACCGCCTGAGCGCCCGGCGCATCTTCGGCAACCTGTCGGACGACGAGAGCGCGCTGACCTTCGTGCACGCGTTCTGGGACATCAACGGCGAGACCCACTCCACCGTGCAACCGACGGGGGAGGCGCCGCAGCCGACCACGGTCCGCTTCCGGGGCAAGGACCTCGCCGTCCTGCTCAAGCCGCAGGGGAACCAGGTCCGCCGCGTGGAGCTGGAAGGGCCGAAGGAAGGCGGCGGCAAGGCCGCGATCGAGGCCGTGGGGCCGGGCGTGGTGCGCACGCTGACCGCCCGCCGCATCGAGGGCATCCTCTCCGAGGGGGTGCTCAGCTCGGCCGAGGGGTTCGGCGGCGTCGAGATCCGCGAGACCGCGAAGGTGGAAGGCCGCACGGCGGTCCGCCAGGCTTCGGGCCAGCGGGGCACGGCGGGCTTCAACCAGGAGGGGCAGGTCACCAGCATGGAGCTGAACCAGGCCGTGGTCTACAAGGACGGCCAGGTCACCGCCACCGGCAACCGCGCGACCCTGGACATGGACGAGGGGAGGGGCGAGTTCTTCGGCGCTCCCGTGGTGGTGAACAGCGACCGCGGCCAGGTCGAGGCGCCGCGGGTGGTCTACAACACGGACACCCGCATCGTGACCGCGCGGGGCGGCGTGCGCGCCCTGCTGACCCGGACCGAGGAGACGGCCATGGCCGGCACCCCGCTCACGCGGGAGAAGGGGCCGGTGCACGTAGAATCCCAGGAGGCCTTCTGGCGGCAGGTGCCTTCGTCGTTCCTGTTCCGCGGCGACGTCCGCGCCTGGCAGGGGGAGAACCTGCTGCTGGCGCCGGAGCTGCGCGGGGACCGCGAGGCCGACCAACTGGTCGCCACCGGCGGCGTCAAGACCCTCTGGTTCCCCACCCCGGAGCAGCAGGCCAAGGCCGCCTCCCGCAAGGAAGGGGAGGCCGGCGGGGGACAGAAAGGGCCGATCCAGGTGGTCTCCAACGAGATGAATTTCCTCAACCAGAAGGGCGTGCTGGTCTACACCGGCAACGTGCGGGTGGACCAGGAGGCGCGCACCCTGACCTGCCAGCGGCTGGAGGTGGAGCTGGGCGAAGAGGAGCGCGAGGCCGAGCGCATGACCTGCGCCGGCGACACCAAGCTCAACGATCCCAGGGCGGGACGCCGGGTGGAGGGGCAGCGCGCCGTCTACCAGGTGGGCCAGCGGCAGGTGGACATCTTCGGCGAGCCCGTGGTCATGCGCGACAAGGAAGGCAACGTGGTGCGCGGCCGGCGGGTCGTCTACTTCATGGAGGACGGCCGGGTGGAGGTCAAGGGCAAGGACGAGGCGGCCCCGGCGGCGGCGCCCGACGGCACGCCGGCGGCCCCAGGCGGGACGGGGGGGAACGGAGGCCGATGACGGAGCCCCGGAAGCTCTCCACCTCCAATCTCCGCAAGATCTACCGCGGCCGCGCCGTGGTGCAGGACGTCTCGATCGACGTCGGCCCCGGCGAGATCGTGGGCCTGCTGGGTCCCAACGGCGCGGGCAAGACCACCACCTTCTACATGGTGGTGGGGCTGACGGCGCCGGACGCCGGCACCGTCTCGCTGGGCGACGAGGACATCACCGAGCTGCCCATGTACCTGCGGGCGCAGCGCGGCATCAGCTACCTGCCGCAGGAGCCCTCGGTCTTCCGCCGCATGTCGGTGGAGGACAACCTGCGGGCCATCTTCGAGACGCTGGACCTCGCCCACGCCGAGCAGGAGCGGCGCATCGACCAGCTCATCGCCGACCTGGGGCTGGTCAAGGTCCGCAAGACCAAGGGGGCGCTGCTCTCGGGCGGCGAGCGGCGGCGGGTCGAGATCGCCAGAGCGCTGGTCATCAACCCGTGGTATATCCTTCTCGACGAGCCGTTCGCCGGGATCGACCCCATCGCGGTGCTGGACATCCAGGGGATCGTGAAGCACCTGAAGTCGATGGGTATCGGCATCCTGATCACGGACCATAACGTGCGGGAAACATTGAAAATAACCGACCGGGCCTATATCATCAACAACGGTGAAATCCTACGCTCCGGCACTCCGCTGGAGCTTTCCACGGATCCGCAGGTCCGAAAGATCTATCTCGGAGAAGACTTCACTCTCTAGACTGGTTTCCTGAATGGCGTTAGAGCAAAAACTTTCCCTGAAGCTGGCGCAGAAGCTGGTGATGACGCCGTCTCTCCAGCAGGCGATCAAGCTTCTGCAGATGACCCGCATGGAGCTCGAAACGCTCCTCACCCAGGAGCTGGTGGAGAACCCGGTCCTCGAGGAGTCCTCGGAGATCAGCGAGGAGGAGACCCCGCGCGAGGAGGTGGAGAGGGAGCGCGAGCAGCGGGAGCTCCTGGAGGCGCCGCCCAACGGCGAGGTCCTGGACCACAACCAGTCGATGGAGAACATCGACCTCGACGCCTACTTCGGCGACTACTGGGAGGGCCAGGGCACCATGTCGATGATGGAGGAGCGGGAAGAGCCTCCCATCGAGAACAGCCTGACCCGCGAGCCGGACCTCTACGATCACCTGCTGTGGCAGCTTCACATGGCGGAGATCACCCCCCGCCAGCGCGAGATCGCGGAGCTGATCATCGGCAACCTGAACCCCGACGGCTTCCTGGTCGCCACCGTGGAGGAGATCCGGGACATGGGGCAGGACGAGGGGCGCGAGTACACCCTCGAAGAGGTCGAGGAGGCCCTGGCCATCGTCCGCGCCCTCGACCCGCCGGGCATCGCCTGCGCCGACCTGCGGGAGAGCCTCCTGCTCCAGATGAACATCCGGGAGGTGCCGGCGGACCACCTCTGCCGCCAGGTGGTCCTGGAGGCCTGGGACCTCTTCCTGCGGCGGCAGTTCCCGGCCGTGGCGAAGAAGCTCAACGTGGAGCTTGCGGAGCTCGAGCCGGCGGTGGAGCTGATCCGCACCCTGGAAACCCATCCCGGCCGCCGCTTCAGCACCGAGCGGCCGCACTACATCGAGCCGGACGTCTTCGTCCGCCGCGTCGGCGACGAGTACGTGATCCAGCTCAACGACGACGGGCTGCCCCGCCTGCGCGTCAGCCGCGCCTACCGCCGGATGCTGCAGACCATGCGCAGCGAGGGGCGGCAGAACGAGGCGCAGCAGTTCATCAAAGACAAGATCCGCTCGGCGGTATGGCTGATCAAGAGCCTGGACCAGCGCCAGCGCACGATCTACAAGGTGGCGGCGTCCATCGTCCGCCAGCAGCGCGAGTTCCTGGACAAGGGGATCGAGCAATTGAGGCCCATGGTGCTCCGGGACGTGGCCGAAGACATCGGCATGCACGAGTCGACGGTCAGCCGCGTGGTGTCGAACAAGTACATCCACACCCACCGCGGCCTGTTCCCGATGAAGTTCTTCTTCCACAGCGGCATCGATCGCGAGTACGGCGACAACATCTCTTCCCTGACGGTCAAGCGCAAGATCGAGCAGCTCATCCAGGCCGAGGATCCGAAACGGCCCCTCTCCGACAGCGAGCTGATGCGGATCCTCAACCGCGAAGGGATCCAGATCGCCCGGCGCACGGTGGCGAAGTACCGGGACGAGCTGAGCATCCCTTCCTCGACCGACCGCAAGCAGATCTTTTGAGCGAGGGAGGACCGATGAACATCGAGATCGTAGGCCGCAACGTGCACGTGGAGGATCGCCTCCGGGAGCTGGTGGAGCAGAAGCTGGGCAAGCTGGAGAAGTTCCTGGAGGAGCCGGCGGAGGCCCGCGTCACCCTCTCGGTCGAGAAGCACAACCGCCACACCGTGGACGTCCACGTCGCCCACCGCCACGGCATGCTGCAGGCCCACCAGGCGACCGAGGGCAACTTCCAGGACGTCGTCAACCTGGTGGCGGACACCCTGGAGGAGCAGGCGCGCCGGGCCCACCAGAAGCACGTGGACAAGCGGCGGCGGGCCGAGCGCGGCAACCACTGGCCGGTCGAGGTCCTGGAGCAGGGGAGCGTGGGACAGGGAGGGGCGCCGCGGATCATCGAGACCAGCCATCTTCCCATCAAGCCCATGACCCTCGACGAGGCGGCCCTGGAGCTGGACGTGGCCGAGAACGGCTTCGTGGTCTTCCGCGACGCCTCCAACGACCGCCTGAGCGTCCTCTACAAGCGCAAGGACCAACACTACGGGCTGATCGCCCCCGAGCTGTGAAGTGCGCCTGGGGTCGTTGACTCGGCCGGAGCTGATCTTCCCTGGTCTGCCCGCCACGGACCGCCCTGGGGTGCTGCGCGCCTTCGCGGAGCGCATCGCCGCCCAGGGGCTGGTCCGCGACGCCGCGGAGCTCTACCAGAAGCTCTGGGAGCGCGAGCAGCTCGGCTCCACGGGGGTCGGCTCCGGCATCGCCATCCCGCACTGCAAGCTCAAGGGGCTGCGGCAGGGGGTGGTGGCGATCGGCATGGTGCCCGCGGGGGTGGATTTCGAGGCCGCCGACCGCCAGCCGGTGAAGGTCTTCTTCCTGGTGATCTCGCCCAGCGAGTCGCCGGCCGAGCACCTGCAGGTCCTGGCGGCGATCTCGCGCTGGGTCAAGGCGGACCGCCACGCCGAGCGGATCCTCGCCTTGAGCGCCCCCCAGGAGATCTACGAATTCCTTCGGCGGGAGGAGGGCTGACGATGCCGGAAGACGGGCCTGCCGAGGGCTCCGTACGGGTAGCGGAGCTGCTGGGGGAGGAGCTGGACTACCTCCATCTGAGCGTGCTGTCCGGCGAGTCGCACCTCGACAACCTCATCACCCACCCGCGGGTGCAGAAGCCGGGGCTCGCCTTCGCCGGCTACTACGCCTACATCAAGCCCGGCCGCGTCCAGATCATCGGCGAGAGCGAGAGCGAGTACCTGAAGACCCTGGACGACGCCGAGCGGCACGAGCGCCTGGACCGCATCACCAGCCTGCCGGTGCCGGTCTTCGTCATCACCAAGGGGCTGCCGCCGCTGCCGGGGTTCCTGGCTCTCTGCCAGAACCGCGAGGTCCCCGTACTGTCGTCGCCGGCGCTGTCGTCCACCGTCATCAAGGGCGTCAGCTACTTCCTGGAGGACCACCTGGTCCCCTCGACCTCGATGCACGGCGTGCTGTTGGAGATCTATGGTCTGGGCGTGCTGCTGATCGGCCAGAGCGGGGTGGGGAAGAGCGAGTCGGCCCTCGACCTGATCACCCGCGGCCACAGCCTGGTGGCGGACGACAAGGTGCAGATCAAGCGCTACCCCAACGGCGAGCTGGTCGGCTACAGCGAGGGGCCGCTGCGGCACCATATGGAGTTGCGGGGGATCGGCATCATCAACGTCCAGGACCTGTTCGGCCTTGCCTCGGTGCGTGAGCGGACCACCATCGACCTGGTGATCGAGCTGGAGCACTGGCAGGACGGCCGCGTCTACGACCGGCTCGGCCTGGACGAGACCCTGTTCAACATCCTGGAGACCCCCTGCCCCTACATCCGCATGCCGGTCGCCCTGGGGCGCAACATCAGCATCCTGGTGGAGATCGCGGCCCGCAATCACGTCTTGAAGCTCCAGGGGCATCACTCCGCCCGGGAGTTCGCGCGCAAACTCGAGGCCCAGCTTGAGCGAAACCGAAAAGGCTCCACCCGCTAGAGCCAGGCTCGTCATCATCACGGGCCTCTCGGGCTCGGGGAAGAGCGTCGTCGCCAAGTGCTTCGAGGATCTCTCGTACTACACGGTCGACAACCTCCCCCTGCCGCTGCTGCGCACCTTCCTCGACAATCCGCTGGACCTGGTGCGGGGGCACGACCGCATCGCCGTGGTCACCGACGTGCGGGCGCCCGGGTTCGCCGACGAGTTCCCGCGCCTGTTCGCCGAGATCGACCGCCAGCGGGTCGAGCCGACCCTGCTGTTCCTCGAATGCTCCGACGAGGTGCTGGTCCGCCGGTTCTCGGAGACCCGGCGCCCCCATCCGCTGGCCCCCGACCGCCCGGTCATCGAGGGCATCCAGCGGGAGCGCGACCTCCTCGCCGAGCTGCGGGCCAAGGCCGACATGGTGTTCGACACCAGCCAGTGGTCGATCCACGAGATCCGCAGCCAGGTCTACCGCGAATTCGCCACCCACCCCGGCGAGGAGCCGGGAATGGTCGTTTCCCTGGTAAGCTTCGGGTTCAAATACGGGATACCCTACGGGACCGACCTGCTGTTCGACGTCCGCTTCCTGCCCAACCCGCACTTCGTGCCGGGACTGCGGGAGAAGACGGGGCAGAACGTTGAAGTCATGACGTACCTGGAGCAGCAGCCGGACTTCGAGGAGCTCATCCAGCGCCTGACGGACCTGCTGATCTACCTGTTGCCGCGCTACCGCCGCGAGAACCGGAGCTACCTGTCGGTGGCGATCGGCTGCACGGGGGGGCGGCACCGGTCGGTGGCGATCTGCGAGCGGCTGAAGGGGGCCCTGGACGAGCGGGGCTGGCCGGCGAGGCTGATCCACCGCGATATCGCCAGGTAACGCTGGAAATCGCCGGCGGGCGGGGCCGGTTACGAGACTTGGCGTCTTTCTTGACGCGGTGTACGAAAACGATGATCGGCAAACTGATTCTGACGCATGGGGGCCTCGCCCGCGAGCTTCTGCAGGCGGCGAGCGTCATCTCGGGGCGGCTCTCCGGGTTCGAGGCCCTCTCCCTGGACTGGAGCGACGGCTTCGACGAGGCGCGCGCCGAAGTGGCCGCGGCCCTCGAGAGGCTCGATCAAGGGCAGGGAGTTCTGATCCTGACCGACATGTACGGAGGAACTCCTTGTAATATTGCGATGACTTTCTTCCAGCCTGGAAAGGTCGAGGTCCTGACGGGCGTGAACCTGCCGATGGTGTTGCGGCTGGCCTGCCAGGCCGGAGCGGAGGAGGGGAGCGTGTCGGACCTCGCCCGCTGGTTGCAGGTCAAGGCGCAGAAGAGCGTCTGTCTGGCGGGAGACCTCGTCCAGAACCGCAAGTGGGAGGAGACCAAGGAGCCAACGCCGGTGCACACGGACCCGAAGCGATGATCGAAACGGAGACGGAGATCGTGAACCGTCTGGGCCTGCACGCGCGGGCGGCGGCCAAGCTGGTGCACACGGCCGGAGGCTTCCAGAGCCGGGTGACGGTCAGCAAGGACGGCGAGGAGGTCGACGCCAAGAGCATCCTCGGCATCCTTCTGCTCGCCGCCGGGCAGGGGAGCCGCGTCATGATCCGCTGCGACGGGTCTGATGAAGAAGAAGCGATGCGGGCTGTGACTCATCTGATCGCCAGTCGCTTCGACGAGGAGAGCTGATGCCGCAATCCGAGATGCAGATCCTGCAAGGGATGGGAGTCTCCGGCGGCATCGCCATCGGTCGGGCGGTGTGCATCGAGACCCGGGGGCCGGACGTCTTCCGCTTCCACGTCTCCGAAGAGCAGGTCGAGAACGAGATCGCGCGGCTGCGCGAAGGCGCGGCCCACGCCCGCAACGAGCTGAAGCGGATCCGCGCCAAGGCCGAGGAGGACCTGGGCAACGACCTCGCGGCCATCTTCGACGCCCACGTCCTCCTGGTCTCCGACACCAACTTCCTGGGCAGGGTGGAGGAGCGCATCCGCACCCATCACGTCAACGCCGAATGGGCGGTGAAGAAGACCGCCGAGGAGCTGGACGACCGCTTCGCGCACATGGACGACCTCTACCTGCGGGAACGCAGCGAGGACCTGTCCGACGTCAGCCGCCACCTGCTGCGCAGCCTCCAGGGGATCTCCCACCATGATCTCTCGGATCTGCCCGAGGACATCGTCATCGTGGCCGACGACCTCACGCCGTCGGACGCCATCCGGCTGGGACGGGAGCGGGTCATCGGCTTCGCCATCGAGAGCGGCGGCCGGACCTCGCACACCACGATCATCGCCCGCTCGCTGAACATCCCGGCGGTGGCCGGTCTGGTGGGCGTCATGGGCCTGCTGCGGGACGAGGCGCCGATCATCGTCGACGGCGAGACCGGCGTGGTGATCCTGCACCCCGATCCCGAGGTGCTGGGCCAGTACCGGTCGCGCAAGGCGGAGCTGGAGCGCCGGGGCCAGGACCTGCTGGCGACCCGCGAGCTCAAGGCGGTCACCCGCGACGGCGTCGAGGTCCAGCTCATGGCCAACATCGACCTGCCGGAGGAGGTGGAGGAGATCGCCTCCTACGGCGCGGCCGGCGTCGGCCTCTACCGCAGCGAGTTCCTCTACATCGAGAAGAGCCCGCACATGCCGACGGAGGAGGAGCACCTCCAGATCTATCGCCGGCTTGTCGAGCGGGCCGCGCCCTGTCCGGCGATCATCCGGACCTACGACCTGGGCGGCCGCAAGCTCGCCCGGGAGATGATGGCGACTGAAGAGGAGAACCCCGTCCTGGGGCTGCGCGGCATCCGGCTCACCCTGGCCCGCACGGAGGTGTTCCGCCCGCAGATCCGGGCCCTCTTCCGGGCCGGGCTCTACGGCGATCTCTGGATCATGCTGCCCATGGTGAGCACCGTCGAGGAGGTGCGGCAGTTCCGGGCTTTCGCCGCCGAGGTCATGGCGGAGCTGGAGCGCGAGGGGGTGCCCTTCCGGCGCGACGTGCGGCTGGGGATCATGATCGAGGTCCCCGCCGCCGCCATGATCGCCGACGTCATGGCCCGCGAGGCGGACTTCTTCTCGATCGGCACCAACGACCTGATCCAGTACTCGATGGCCGTCGACCGTAACAACGAGCACGTGGCAAGCCTCTACCAGCCGCTCCATCCCGCCATCCTGCGGATGCTGCGCTTCGTGATCGACAGCGGGCGCGCCGCCGGCATCGAGGTCAGCCTCTGCGGGGAGATGGGCGCCGACCCGCGCTTCGCCCTGCTGCTGATCGGGCTGGGCCTGCGGCGCATTTCCATGAGCCCGCGGCAGATCCCGGAGGTCAAGGCCTGGGTCCGCGAGACCACCATCGCCAGCCTGACCGAGCTGGCCGAACGCTGCATGGAGCACGGCACCGCGGCGGAGGTCCAGAAGCACCTGGACAGCTTCTTCGAGTGCTCGCTTACTTCTGTCACCAATCCCTGAACGGAGTTCCTGGATGCGTTTTCCCATTCGCCGGGTCGAGAAGCCTTGGGGTTACGAGCTGATCTTCGCCCACACGGACCGCTACGTGGGCAAGATCCTGCACGTCGATGCCGGGCACGCGCTGTCGCTGCAGTACCACGAAGTCAAGGACGAAACCCTCTACCTCGCGGACGGCGAAGTCGAGCTCGTGGTGGAGGAGAATGGAAACCTGGTGAGCACCGTCCTGCGGGGCGGCGACTCCTACCACATCACGCCGGGCACCCGGCACCGGATGGTCGCCGGCGAGAACGGCTGCGACATCATCGAGGTCTCGACGCCTGAGCTTCATGATGTCGTGAGGCTGGAAGACCGCTATGGCAGGACTTAAGAAAACCGGTCCCCCTCTCTTCGTTGCGCTCCTGGCCCTCGCCGGCTGCAGCGGCAAGCCGGAGCCGGTCACGCGAGCCACGCCCCCGCCGCCGCCCCCCGCCGCCGCTCCCAAGCCCGCCGAGCCGCAGAAACCCGCGCCGCAGCAGCCCGTGCGGGAAACGGCGCCCGCCCGGGACGACGAGGCGGTCGTGGTCGATCCCGGCGTCGAGGATGGTGGGCCCGTCACCCTGGCCGAGGCCGCCAAAGCCGAGCGCGAGCGCCGCGCCCGCGCCGGCAAGCCGGTGGCGGTGATCACGGACAAGACCCTGCCGCAGTACGCCCGCAAGGGGCAGATCACGGTGGCCGACCCCAAAGAGAAGAAGAAGGGCGCCGCCGCCCCGGCCGCGGCGGCTGCGGCTCCCGCGGCGGAGCAGGGGGCTGTCCGCGACGAGGCGTACTGGCGCAACCGGGCGCTGGAGATCCGCCTGCGCTGGCGCCAGGCCGCCGACGATGTCAAGGAGCTCGAGCAGAGGTCCACGGAGCTGCGGCAGCGCTTCTATTCCGAGACCGACGACTTCGTGCGGAACAACCAGATCAAGCCCGAGTGGGACCGCGTGCTCGACCGTCTGCGCCAGGCCCGCACCGAGGTAGACGCGGCCAAGCAGGACCTGGCTCAGCTCCACGAAGACGGCCGGATGGCCGGAGCCCTTCCCGGTTGGTTGAGGGAAGGGGAGGATCAGGAACCCCCGCCGGACCCGGAGAAGGAGAAGCTCCCGGCCCCGCAGTCGATCGAGCCGCCGGTCCTTCACGACGACGGCGGCGACGGAGGTAGGAGATGACGCGTCCGCGCCGGTTTTTCATCGAGACCTGGGGCTGCCAGATGAACGAGCTGGACAGCCAGCGCATGGCCGGCCAGCTCATGCAGCAGGGGATCCTCCCCACCCGTCGACCGGAGGAGGCGGACATCATCCTCCTCAACTCCTGCAGCGTGCGCGAGAAGGCCGAGCAGAAGGTCTATTCGCGGCTGGGGGAGTACCGGCTGCTGAAGAAGGGCCGCGCCGCGGAAGACCTCCTGATCGGCCTCTGCGGCTGTGTGGCCCAGCAGGAAGGGCAGCGGGCCCTCGACCGTGTTCCTGACCTGGACTTCGTCCTCGGCCCCGCCCGCGTTGGGGAGCTCCAGGACGTCGTGGCCCGCCGCCGGGCCGGCGAGCGCGTCGTGGCCACCGGCTTCCCCGAGAACCGCCAGTACGACATCGACGCGGTCTCGCGCCACGGCGAATACAAGGGCATGGTCACCATCATCGAAGGCTGCGACAAGAAGTGCACCTTCTGCATCGTGCCGCAGACCCGCGGCCCCGAGCGGAGCCGTCCGATGGCGGAGATCCTGCGGGAAGTCGGGCATCTCGTGGACTATGGATTCCGGGAGATCGAGCTGCTCGGCCAGACCGTGAACCACTGGCGCGAGCCCGGGGGCGGTCTGGACTTCGCCGACCTCCTCGACCGGGTGGCGCGGACGCCCGGCGTCGAGCGCCTGCGCTTCGTCACCTCCTATCCGCGGGACTTCACGCCGCGCATGGTCGAGCAGGTGGGGCGCCACGCCAATATCTGCCCCTATCTACACCTGCCCGTGCAGTCCGGGTCCGATCCGGTCCTGCGCCGCATGGGGCGCGGCTACACCCGGGCCGAGTACCTGGGTCTGGTCCACCAGCTCCGCGCCGCCCGGACCGACCTGGCGCTCTCGACCGACCTCATCGTGGGCTTCCCCGGGGAAACCGAAGAGGACTTCCAGGCGACCCTGGACCTGGTGAGCGAGGTCCGGTTCGCGGTGGTCTACGCCTTCAAGTACTCCCCGCGTCCTGGCACCGCCGCCCCGCGGCTGGACGGCATGGTGGATCCGGAGGTCGCCTCCGAGCGGCTGCAGCGCCTCTTCGCCCTCCAGGAGACCATCCAGCGGGAGATCAATGAGGGACTGGTGGGGAAGGAGTTCGACGTCATCGTGACGGGCTGGGGCAAGCAGCCGGGAACCCAGACCGGCCGCACCCCCTGCCATCGGGTCATCCATTTCGAGACCGGCGCCGAACCGGCTCCGCTCGGCGGCGTCACCCGCGTCCAGGTGGAGACCGCCTTCTCCTACAGCCTGCTGGGCCGCCGCCTGCCCGCCCTGGTTTCCACCGCGAGCTGACCTTCCGCCCTGGTCCGGAAACTACTCCGGACCCGGCTTCGCTTTTCCTTGACCTGGCCTGCCCGGGGTCCCAGAATACCGGTATGAGCAACCCGAATGAAGAACTTCATGTGGAGATCAAGGGCCTGATGTTGGACCCCTCGTCCAACGTTCCGATCGTGATCCTCAGGGACCTTCAAAGCCAGCTCTTCCTGCCGATCTGGATCGGCGTTTTCGAAGCCAACGCCATCGCTCTGCGCCTGGAAGGGATCGAGCCTCCCCGGCCCATGACGCACGACCTGCTGCGAGCCATGGTGGAGCAGTTGGGCGGCGCGGTGGAGAAGATCGTCATCTCCGACCTCCGGGAGAGCACCTTCTTCGCCGTCATCCACGTCCGCAACCAGGACCGCTCCCTGACCATCGACGCCCGTCCCAGCGACGCCATCGCACTGGCGCTGCGGACCGAGTCGCCCATCTTCGTGCTCCGTTCCGTGCTCGACAAGGCTCAGGCGGTCGACCTCGCCACCGACGCCACCGACGAGGAGAAGCTGAAGAAGTGGCTGGAGGAGATCAGCCCCGAGGATCTCGGGAAATACACGATGTAAGTCGCTGGAAATCAAGCAGTTGCCCAGGATGTCGGCGCGCCGACATCCTGTTTTTCGTCCTTGACCGCGGGATGTCCATTTCTTAGACTCCGGGCCATCTATGATCATCGCTATCGCGAACCAGAAAGGTGGAGTCGGAAAGACCACCACCGCCATCAACCTCGCCGCGGCCCTGGCCAGCAAAGGCAGGAAGACCCTCCTGGTGGACCTGGATCCCCAGGCGAACAGCTCCATGTCCTTCCTCGACATCCATGAGCTTCCGATGTCCATCTATGAGGCCCTCACGGACGACGGCATCCACCTTCCGGATGTCGTCCGGCCCGCCGACCGGCTGGAGCACCTCTACATCGCGCCGTCGACCATCGCCCTGGCGAAGATCGAGGCCAAGCTGATCGGGGAGCTGGACAGTCACTACCGGCTCAAGGACGAGCTGCAACGGATCCAGGAAGACTACGACTACATCATCATCGACACGCCCCCGACCCTGGGCATCATCACCGTGAACGCCCTGGTGGCGGCGACCCACGTCCTGATTCCGATCCAGGCCAGCTACTTCGCCCTGGAGGGCACGGACGACCTGCTGGAGACCATCGACAAGATCAAGGTCCGGGCCAATCCGCAGTTGCAGATCCTGGGCGCCCTCATCACCATGTACGACAAGCGGACGCTGCTGGCCAAGGACATCTACGAGCAGATCCAGCGGGTCTTCGGCGTCAAGGTGTTCGAGACGGTGATCACGAAGAGCGTCCGCCTGGAGGAGAGCCCCGCGTACCGGGAGTCCATCTTCACCTTCGCCCCCAAGTCCACGGGAGCCTATGAGTACTATCGTCTTTCCGAGGAGGTTCTGAGCCGTGTCTGATCCCGTCCGCAAGCGTGGTGGCCTCCCGATGCGCGTGAAGATGCGCCACGACACCCATTTCGTCGAGGAGCTCACGGCCCGCAACGAAGCTCCCGTCGGCAGGATGATCCCGCTGTCGGCCATTGAGCCGGATCCGGGCCAGCCGCGGTCGGTGATGGGCGATCTGGACGATCTCGTGGCCTCGATCCGGGACAAGGGGGTGCTGGAGCCCATCCTGGTGCGCCCCCGTCCGGCCGACGGCGGTGAGGGACCCTCGGGCGTTCTGTACCGGATCATTTCCGGCGAGAGGCGCTACCGGGCGGCACAGGAGGCGGGACTCTACGAGGTGCCCGCCATCGAGATGGACGTGACCGAGCAGGAAGCGCTCGAGATCGCCCTCATCGAGAATCTCCAGCGCAAGGACCTGACCCCCTTCGAAGAAGCCGAAGGGTACCGGCTCCTGGCCGAAATGCACGGCTATACCCATGAAGAGATCGCCGAGTCGGTAGGTAAATCCCGGACGGTGATCACGGAGAGTTTTTCCCTCCTGCAGATGCCGGCGCGGGTGCGCGACACCGTTCAGGCCCTGGGGATCACCTCGAAGTCGCTGCTGCTGGAGGTCCTCAAGGCTGGCAGTGAGAACGAGATGATCGAGCTGCTCGAAGAGGTGGCGCGCCGCGGTCTCAACCGCGACGACCTCCGCCAGCGCCTTCGGGGCGGTCCTAAAGGCGGCAAGTCCGGCCGGAGGAAGCCGTACGTGTTCCGCTTCAAGGATCCGGAGCGCACCTTCAGTCTGTCCCTGAGCTTCCGCCAGAGCGAGGTCGACCGGGACGATCTCATCCGCGCCCTCGAGCAGATCCTCACGGATCTCCGCAAAGAAGCCTCCTGAAAGCCTGAGAAGGCGGCGATTTCCGGGCGGATTTCCCGTCGCCCGATTTGTCTGATAAGGGAGATTATGTAAACATCTGGACGTGGAGGCCTTCAGTCGGCGGACCACTCGGCGGCGAGGTCTTCATCCTCCTCCAGCCGGAGCCTGGCGATTTCGGTCCCGGCCGGGAGACGGTCCGTCAGCTCGCCGAGGATCCAGCGGACCAGGTTCTCACTGCTCGGTATCCGCCGTCCTGCCGCGAACTCCGGCAGAGCCGAGTTCAGATGCTGGTGGTCCAGGCGTTCGACGATCCTCTCCTGGATCAGAGTGTCGAGCTGCCCGAGGTCGACCACGAAACCGGTGACCGGGTCGATCTCGCCGCGGACCGTCACATAGAGCTTGTAGTTGTGACCGTGCCCCGGCTGGATGGCGCATTTGCCGAACCGGGCGCGGTTTTCCTCTTCACTCCAGTCCGGACGGCGGTACAGGTGGCTGGCGCTGAACCGGTAGCGGCGCTCGAGAGAGATCTTCATGGCGGGTTTCCCGTCTCCCCATATAATGGCGCCCGTGCGGAGCCGACTGAATCGCTACATCTTCACCGAGATCCTCGGGCCCCTCGCGCTGGGGTTCTCAGTCTATACCTTCATTCTTCTCGTCCGGTTCCTGTTCCAGTCCGCGGAGATGATCATCCGCCGGGGTCTCGCGGTCTCGATCGTCGGCAAGCTGCTGCTGCTGACGCTGCCGAACATCGTGGTCCTGACCCTGCCGATGTCCCTACTGTTCGGCACCCTGATCGCCGTGGGCCGGCTGTCTTCGGACAGCGAGCTGATCGCCATGCGGGCCTGCGGCGTCAGCCTGCTCACGCTCTACCGCCCCATCCTGCTGCTCTCGGGCTTCCTCACCCTGATCAACACAGCCCTGATGGTCTACGCCCTCCCCTGGGGCAACCACGCCCTCCAGGAGCTGCGGCTGGAGATCGCCACGCAGACGATCTCGCAGCAGGTCCAGCCCCGGGTCTTCTACGAGGAATGGGAGGGCAAGGTCGTCTACGTGTTCGAGGTGCCTCCCGGGAGCAAACGCTGGAAGGGGGTGTTTCTCGCCGAGTCCGTCCCCAGCGGCGAGAACAACCAGGTCACCGTGGCCGACTGGGGCGAGGTCCGGGTCGACCAGGCCGGCGAGCGCGTGGTGCTCCGGCTCTTCAACGCCATCCGGCACAAGGTCAACCTCAACGCCCCGGACCGCTACGAGGTCAGCCGCCACAAGCGTCTCGATCTGATCCTGGAAGACCAGTTCACCAGCGAGCAGAAGGCGAAGATCTCGGTCTCCAAGGGAATCCGCGAGCTGACCATCCCCGAGCTCCAGGAGCTGGCGGAAGACCCGGCGGCCTCCGAGGAACAGGTGAACCTGGCCCGGGTCGAGATCCACAAGAAGTTCTCCATCCCGGTCGCCTGCATGGTCTTCGGTCTGTTCGCCCTGCCGTTGGGGATCAACAACCGCCGGGGCGGCAAGGCCTCGGGGTTCGCCATGTCGATCGCGGTGCTGATCGTCTACTACGTGCTCCTCAGCAACGGCGAGGAGGCCGCCCGCTATGGCCGCATCCCCCCCTGGCTGGCCATGTGGTCGCCCAATATCATCCTGGCGGTCACGGGCCTGTTCCTGCTGGTCCGCAGGAACCGCGACAAGAGCCTCCTGTTGAGCCGGGTCGACCGCTGGGTTCGCGAAGACGTCTGGGGCGGGCTTCTGCACCTGAAGCAGCTCCGCCGCGACCGGCGCCGGGAATGGAAGGCGCAGCGCGAGGAGCGGCGCCAGAAGGCGCCGAGGCGGGCGGAGCGGAAGGCGCGCGTCCCGCGGATCGTGCTCCTCCTCCCCCGCCCGCGGATCGTCTTCCCCAACCTCCTCGACCGCTACGTCGTCCGGCTGTTCGCCTGGGTGTTCATGCTCGTCGTGCTGTCAGGCCTCTCGCTGATGATCATCTTCGACCTCAGCGAGAACATCGACGAGATCCTGAAGAACAAGGTCGGCTCGGGGCTGGTGCTCAACTATTACAAGTACCTGTCGCTCCAGCTCTTCTACGAGATCGCGCCGATCCTCGTGCTGGTGACGACGCTGATGACCTTCAGCCTGCTCTCCCGGACCAACGAGATCACCGCCTGCAAGGCGCTCGGGATGAGCCTCTACCGCCTCTCGCTGCCGGCGCTGGCCGCCACGCTGCTGATCACCCTGTTCTGCGGCTATCTGGAATCGTCGGTCCTGCCGGCGTCCAACGAGAAGGTCGCCAAGCTCAAGGACCAGATCCGCGGCCGGGAGACCGCCCGCACATACCGCCGGGCGGACCGCCAGTGGCTCTTCGGCCAGGGGCGTTACATCTACAACTACATTCATTACGATCCGCAGCAGCCCAGCCTGCAGCGCCTCCAGGTCTTCGATTTCGACGAGCGGCACCGGCTGGCCCGGCGCCTCTTCACCGAGAACGCCAGATACCTGGGCGACGCCTGGGTGTTCACGAACGGTTGGACCCGCTCCTTTGAAGACGTCGAAGTGACCGGGTACACCCGGTTCGAGGAGCCGAAGATCGTGCGCTATCCGGAGACCCCCGACTACTTCGATTCGGAGATCCGTCCTCCGGAGCAGATGCGGTACGGCGAGCTCAAGGACTACATCGAGGAGCTCAAGGAGAGCGGCCAGGCCGTGCCCGAGCTGCAGGTGGAGCTTCAGAAGAAGATCGCGCTCCCCGTGACCTCGCTGATCATGGCCCTGGTCGCGCTCCCCTTCGCCTTCCGCCTCGGCCGCCAGGGGGCTCTCTACGGGATCGGGATCTCCATCGTCCTGGGCATCGCCTTCCTGGCGGTCTTCGCCTTTTTCAGCACCATGGGCGAGGCCGGAGTCCTGCCTCCCGCCGTGGCCGTCTGGAGCCCCGGAGCGGTCTTCGCCTTCCTCTCGGGATATCTGTTCCTGGGAGTGAAGACTTGAGTCAGGGGACCTCGAACCGGAGGCCCGGCTGGTTCCGGGCGCGGTCGAGGTAGGAACGGAGGTCCGTCAGGAGCCTGGCGTTTACGCTCTCCATCTGCACGGCTTGCTGGAAGGTGATCAGGGCCGCGATGGCCTCGCGGTGGAGGTCGCGGGACTGGAAGATCGACAGCATCTCTGCCGCGAGCTGCCGCATCTCGGCGGCGCGCCCCTGGCTCGCATAGAGCGTCGCCAGATCGAGCGAGACGGCCGCGGCACTGAAGCCGACCCCTGACCGGATGAAGCCCTGGCGGGCTTCCAGGAGAGCCTTCTCCGCCTCCCCTGTCGCGCCCAGGCATGCCCGGGTCTTCCCGTCGAGCCACAGCAGACCGAGGTTCAGCAGCTCGCCTCCATGCTGTTGGAATTCAGAGGCGGAGGCCGTCAGCAGGAAGCGGGCTTCCCGGTGCCTTCCGCTTTCATGGAGATGGAGCATCAGGCTGTGCCGGGCCGCCAGCTCGAAGCGCCTCTCGCGGGAGGAGTCCAGCAGTCCCAACCCCCTTTTCAACCAGTGGATCGCCGGCTCCAGGTCCTGGGAGATCCCGTGGATGCGCCCCTTCTGCACGAAGGCGCGGCCGACGAGATGGAAGTCGCGGTACTGGCGATAGATCGCGATGACCTCGTCGAGGAGCTGGTGGGCTTCTTCGATGCGGCGCCGGTCTCCCAGGAGGGCCGACTTCAGCTCGAGAATCCGGGCCTCCTCCAGGGCATCCCCGGTTCCTTCGAGGATGAAGCTCTCGGCGATGGCAAAGGCCTCTTCGGCGCTCCGCAGGTCGGAGGACACCCGCAGGGTCTCCCCCACGCAGGCCCAGGCGCGCGCCTTGAGATCATGAATCAAGGCCGGACTGTAGACCGTTTCGGGCACCCTCTCGGCCAGGGAGATCGCGCTGTCCGCCCTCTCGATGGCCTGGGAGAGGTCCGTATAGACGAGATCTTGGCAGCTCTCGATCAACCAGTCGCAGAACAGCCAGTCGCGGAAGTCTTCGTCGGCCACGACGAGCGCTTTGCGCTCCTGGGCCGTCGACGACTGGAATCGTTCCAGCAACGCTCCCAGCCTCTCCCGTTCCTGAAGAGCTTTACCGGAAGGCTCCGCGAGCTTGGCCGGCAGGTTCGCGAAGGCACGGTCGTAGTCCTGGGATGCGGCTGACCACGAGGCGACGAGGGAAGCCAAGCCTTCCTCTCCTCCCCAGATCTCTCCCCATTCCTCGCGGCAGGCCCGCCACGAAGCCAGAAGGGAGCGGAGGACCTGGCGGTTCTCAGTCTGGCGCAACTCCCCCCGCAGGAATTTCGCGCTCGCGGACGGATCCGGATAGCGAACAGTCATGGGAGCTCCTCGAAGACAGTCCTTCCCCGGCTGGGACTACATCGGACCCGCTTCGCCGGGACAGCTATTCAACCGATCCGCAACAAGTAGAGTAGCGGATACAATTCTAGCAGAGTCGCACCCGAACCAGGGGCTCCAGTAGATCTCTGGCTAAAGAATCAGGATGTGTAGGTGAACCGGAGGTCGGGATTTTTACTGGCCCGCTTCAGGAACGATGAGATCTCCTTCACGAGCCCCATCCCCGCCTGATCCATCTTGGCGGCACTGGAGAAGGCCAGCAGGGCCGCCAAGGCTCCCTGATGGCTGTTGTGCGCCTGGAAGATGGCAAGGGTCTCCTCCGCCAGTTGGAGGACCTCCGCGTTCCGTCCTCTGGAGATATGGACGCCGGCGAGGTCGAGAGCGGCCAGAGCGGCTTCGTAGGGAAGCCCGAGCTCGATGAAACCTTCGCGGATCTCCCGGAACGCCACCTCGGCCTGCTCCACACGGTTCAGGCCGAAGGCGACGAGACCTTCCAGCCAGCGGAGCCTCAGCAGGTTTACCCGGTCCCCCATCTTCAGGTACAGCGGGCGAGTGTGGAAAAGCAGGGCGAAAGCCTCCCTCGACCTGCCGCTGTCGTGCAGCGCATGGATGAGGTTGTGACGGGCGGTGAGAAACAGGCGGGGGTCCGCCTCGGGGTCGATCAGGTCCAGGGCCTGCCGCAAGAGCTTCATCTCGGACTCGATGTCGCCAGCTTCCGCGAAGGCGAAGCCCTTCTGGATCAGAGTGCGCCCGAGCAGCCCCCATTGTCCGAGCTTCCGGTAGAGGATTGCCACGCGGTCGCAGAGCTGGAGGGATTCGGCGAGGCGTCCCTGCTCCTTTCGCAATGTGGCCAGAAGGCTGAGCACCTTGGCCTTGTCGAGGAGGGGGAGGCGGCCTTCGTTGAGCAGGGCTTCGGCGGCCACGAAGCTTTCCTCGGCTCTCGCGAAATCGGCGTTCACGCGGAAGGCGTTGCCGAGCTGCGCCCGAGCCCGGGCCTGAAGGCCATGGAGGAATTCCTGCCCGCCGCACTCCTCCGCCGTCAGCCGGGCGGCCAGGGAGACGGCGAGTTGCGCCAGCTCAACCGCCAGGCGAGGCTCTTCGAACCCGGCCTCATGGGCCTCTTCGATGAGCCGCTCGCAGAGCAGACGATCCCGGAAACGGTGGCTGTTGCTCAGCAACAGATGCCGACGGCTGGCCGGAACCTGCATCAGCTCCTCGAAGAGCCGGTCAGCGGATTCCTTCTGTTCGGCGACACGCGCCTCGACCGCCGCGGCCTTCCCGAAGACCCGGTCGAGCACTTCGTCGTACTCGTCGCCGGTCGCCTCCGCGGCGCACTCGGCTTCCAGGATCAGCTCGGGTTCGTCAAAGACATCCTCCGGCTCCCAGAGAGTGGAGGTGACACACTGGCACTCCGGGCATCCGGACAGGAGATGTCGCGCGACATCCCGCATCTCCAAGGGGGAAAGCTGTCCCAGGATGAACCGCTCGAGAGCTTCCGGAGAGGGATGGTCTTCAGTCATGCTCCGCTTTCTTGGTGCAGATTCCAGCCGTGACCATGTGCCGGGTCAGGGCCGCAAGACACCTTGTGGTGATCTTGCTGATGCTGGAGGGGCTGTACCCCAGGCGTTTCGCCAGCTCCGGGGGCTCATAGCCCTGCCGGTAGCGCAGGGCCAGCAGAGATCGGCAGCGCTCGGGCAGCCGCTCGAGGAGGTTCTCCAGGTCTCGCCGCAGATCCACTCCCTCCTGGGCGGGCGCCGTCGGCTCGGCCATGACCTCTAGGACAGCGGCGTCGACCGCTTCGTAGAGCTTGCGGCGTTGGTCACGCCAGTAGAGCAGGCATTTGTTCCGGATCGTCCCCACCAGCCAGGCCTCGGGATCGCGGATGCTGGGGCGCTGGTAGACGAGCGCCAGGAGGGCCTGCTGCAGGATGTCTTCGGTGTCCTGCGAGGGAATCCTGTAGCGTGCGAACAAGGTCTTGAGACGAGGCTGGACCTTTCGCAAGAAACTCTCGAGAGACGCTTCGACTTTTGGATGATCCAGTGCACTCATCTTCCCTGTAGCATGTCTCTTCAAACTTCATGACACACTACCACCTTCCTGGAGACAAGTCCAGCCAAACGAGGGCGCCAGGAGCCCGGCCGTGAGCCCGGGAAGGCTAGTGGTTGCCGTCCAGGTCGAAGCGGGTTCCGATGGTCTGCCCTCCCGGGTCTTTACTGGTGATGCTGCTTTCGAACAATCCGTTGGGGTCGATGCGCGATCCGGCCTTCTCGGAGAGACCATTGGGGTCGATGCGCGACCCGGACTTCTGCCAGAGCTGGCTCAGGAAAGACCAGATGCGATATCCCGGCAAGCCGTCGACCGCATCGGCCACCCTCTGTCGTTCCAACTGCCAGCGGGGATACCCGGCGGCATTCCCCTCGGCGGCGGCCATCAGAGAGAGGGTGATGGCGGTAGCCAGGACAAGGCGAAGCTTCTTTCCATACATGCGTTATCTCCTTGAAAATCGCCACTCCGGCACGTGCCTCGGCGGCGGGTCTCTTAAGAGGAGTTACCGCACACCCGCTCTGAAAGACACGGATCCTGGAAAAAAACAGCGGAGGTTGTGGATCTGGAGGGGAGCGGCGCCCTGCCCCGCTTCAGGGCTCGGCGTGGAAGCCCGCCCCGAGGAGCTGCTCGGTGAGGGCGGCGAGGCACCGGCGGGTGACCTTGCGGATGCTGGACTTGCAGTAGCCCGTCCTCTCCGCCGTCTCGGCCGTGCTGCAGCCGAACCCGTAGCGGAGGCGGAGGACGGAGCGGCAGCGGTCCGGCAGGGCCGACAGCAGGGCGTCGAGATCGCAGCGCAGCTCGGTGCGCTCCTGGGGAGGCGTCTCGACGTCGGAGAGGAGCTCCAGGATGGTGGTGTCGACCAGGTCCCAGAGACGGCTACGGTGCTTCCGCCAGTAGATGATGCACCGGTTGGCGAGCGTGGCGAGCAGCCAGGCGTCGACGTTCCGGATCGACTCCGCCTTGGTGATCAGGATCAGGAAGGTCTCCTGCAGGAGATCGTCCGCGTCCTGGGCGGGGATCTTGTACCGGCCGAGAACCCTCTTCAGCTTGGGTTCCATCCTTTCCAGGATGTCTTCCAGCGAAAGCTCCGCCAGATCGGAAGGCGCCGAGTAGCTCATGAGGATGTCTAACTGTATCTGACGCTTCAGCTTATCAGCACTCCCCCGCCATGTCCAGAAACAGGAGAAAGGCGACGGAGGCGGGCGCTTCGGCCGCGCCGGAAGCGTGTCAGCGGGACTCGCGGGAGCGCGCGAGGCTCGTGGCGCGGCTTTCCTTGAGATAGCCGCTCACGTCCCGGATCAGCCCCAGGGTGACGCGTTCCATCTCGGCCGCCTTCTGGAAGACGAGCAGGGCCGCCAGAGCTTCGCGGTGGATGTCGCGCGACTTGAAGATAGGGAGCATCTCCTCGGCCAGCCGGCGCATCTCCGCGCTCCGCCCCTGCAGGGTGTAGATGTGGGCGAGGTCGAGGGAGAGGAGGGCGGCGTCGAAGCCGATCTCCATCTCCACGAACTCCTTGCGCACCCCCTCGAGCAGATCCTCGGCTTCCTTGAGGTGCCCCAGGGCGATCGCGATCTTCCCTTCCAGCCAGCGCAAGCGCAGAAGGCTCATCCGGTCTCCCACCCTCTGGTAGAGAGGGCGCGCGCTCTCCAGGAGCTGCATCGCCTCCCGGTAGCGGCCGCTTTCGGCCAGGAACAGCGTCAGGTTATGCTGCGCGGCCACCAGGAGACGCGGGTCGGAAGCCGGGTCGACCTGGCTGATTCCTTCCCGGAGGTGACGGATGGCGGCTTCGGGATCGTTGGCCACTCCCAGGAGGAAGCCCCGGATGATCATGGCCTTGCCGCAGAGCGGCGGGTCGTCGAGCTTGCGGCCGATGGCCACCACCCGGTCGAGCAGGCGGAAGGCCTCCCGGAAACGCTGCTGGTTGCCGCAGAGCGAGGACTTGAGGAGGAGCACCTGCGCCTTTTCGAGCGGGTCTCCGGTCCCCTTCTTGAGCAGCCGCTCCGCCTGGGCGAAGCTCTTCTCGGCCGACCGGAAGTCCGACACGATCCGCTGCGCGTTGCCGAGCGCCGCCCAGGCCCGCGCCGCGAGGTCGTGGACGCGCTCCTCGCCATAATGGGCATGGTCCAGGCGCGTCGCCATCTCGACGGCGATCCTGGAGAGCTCCACCGCCTCGACCGGATCCTGGAACCCCCGCTCGCGGGCGGCGTCCAGGAGCAGCCCGCAGAGCGCCCAGGTCCGGTAGCGGACGCTCAGCGTCACCAGCGACAACTGCTGCTCGTAGGGCTGCGAGAGCAGACCGCGCATCAGCTCCGGGGCCTCGGCGTGCTCGGCGGCCAGGGCGTGCTGGCGCTGCTCCACCCGCTGCCAGGCCCGGGAGAACGAGCCGCTGTAGTCCCGCGGATTCCCCTCCTCGCCATGGCGCGAGGGGCTCTCCGGAGGGAGGAGCCGGATGGTGAGCTGCCGGCATTCCTCACAACCGGCCATGAGATGCCGGACGATCCGCTGGCTCTGGCGCCGCGAGAGCTGGCCGCGCCCGAGCCTGGCGAGGAGGACGGGATCGGGATGCTTATCCATCCGAGGGCTCACCTTCCACCGGTTCCTTGTCGAATCCGACGGCCAGAAGCTGCCGGGTCAGCGCCGCGAGACAACGGTTGGTCACCTTGCGGATGCTGGAGGTTCTGTATCCCATCTGCTCCGCCACTTCCGTCGGCCCGTAGCCGAGGCCGTAGCGCAGCTTCAGAAGCGAGCGGCAACGCGTCGACAGGCGGGACAGCACCCTGTTGAGATCGCACGTCAGCTCCGCCTTCTCCTGATCCGGCGCCTGGGGCACGGCGAGGAGGTCCAGGATGGCCGTGTCCACGGCCTCACAGAGGCTCCCCCGGCGCTTGCGCCAGTACATGATGCACTTTTTCTTGACGGTGCCGATCAGCCAGCTCTCGGGGCTGCGGATCTTGTCCCACTTGTACAGCAGAGTGAGCTGGGCGTCCTGCAGGATGTCCTCGGCATCCTCGGGAGGGATCTCGAAATTCTTGAGGACCCGCTCCAGCCGAGGACGCGAGTTCTTCAGCAGAATATTGAGCGATTCCCGCAGTTCAGGATGGTCGAGAGTTGCCATAGCCAGAGGTTGTCCGCCGTCGACAGCCCGTAGGCTAACACCCCGTTCGCGCCCTTGTCCAGTGAAACAAAACGGCGGTCCGGGAGACCGCCTTCAGTGTTTTCGTTCCGGTTATGACCGGAGGGACTAAGTCCCTTCTTCCCGGGTGATCAAGGCGCCGCTTCCGGGTCAGGCGGAAGCGGCCACCGCAACACCTTCGAGGCCGGCCGCGGCCCGCAGTCCGGCGGCGCGGTGGGTGCTCTCCCAGAGGAAGTCCTTCTCGTCCCGGCCGAAGTGACCGTACGCCGCCGTCTGGCGATAGATGGGACGGCGCAGGTCGAGGTCCTCGATGATGCCCTTGGGAGACAGCGGGAAATGCTCGCGCACCAGGCGCTCGATCTGGCGGTCGGCGATCAGGCCGGTGCCGAAGGTGTCGACCCGGACCGACACCGGCTCGACCACGCCGATGGCGTAGGCGAGCTGCACCTCGGCCCGCTCGGCGATGCCGGCGGCCACCAGGTTCTTGGCCACGTGCCGGGCCATGTAGCAGGCCGAGCGGTCGACCTTCGTCGGGTCCTTGCCCGAGAAGGCGCCGCCGCCGTGACGGCCGTAGCCGCCGTAGGTGTCGACGATGATCTTGCGGCCGGTCAGACCGCAGTCGCCCTGCGGTCCGCCGACCACGAAGCGCCCCGTGGGATTGATGTGGTAGATCGTCCGTTCGTCCAGGAGACCGCCGGGGATCTCGGGCCGGATGATTTTCTCGATGGTCTCGTCCCGGATCTGCTCCTGGGTGGCGTCGGGATCGTGCTGTGTGGAGATGACCACGGTGTGGACGCGCACCGGGCGCCGTCCCTCGTACTCGACCGTCACCTGGCTCTTGCCGTCCGGCCGCAGCCACGGGAGCTCGCCCGAGCGGCGGGCCGTGGCGAGCCGGCGGGTCAGCCGGTGGGCCAGCGCGATGGGCAGCGGCATCAGCTCCGGGGTCTCCCGGCAGGCGAAGCCGAACATCAACCCCTGGTCGCCGGCGCCGCCGGTGTCCACCCCCTGGGCGATGTCCGGCGACTGCGGATCGATGGCCGAGAGGACGGCGCAGGTCGCGCTGTCGAAACCGTACTCCGCCCGGGTGTAGCCGATCTCCCGGACGACGCGCCGCGCCACCCCGGGAAAGTCGACGTAGGCCTTGGTCGTGATCTCACCGGCCAGGAAGACCATGCCGGTGGTCACCGTGGTCTCGCAGGCCACGCGGCCGGTGGGGTCCTGGCGCAGGACTTCGTCCAGGATCGCGTCGGAAATCTGGTCGGCAACCTTGTCGGGGTGACCTTCAGTCACCGACTCCGACGTGAACAGGTGGACATCTCGTTCGCTCATCGTTCGCACCTCTAGCGTGACCTTCTCGGAAGCCAGACAGGAAAGGCTACCAGACTGGTGAAAAAAGGGAAACGCCGGCCTACCGGATGGGCCGGCTCTTCATGACCCCATAAAAGAGTGTCGAGATCGCGTGCAGGGTGGACAGCGCGATGGTCTTGCGCCGCGTCTCCAGGCCGCCGGTCAGCGAGCTGGTCATGCCGCCGCTGCGCCGGGTGCCGGGAACCGCGAACGGGATCTGCGCGCTGTCGAGCCCCGCCACCAGGCGGTCCGGGAGCTGCACCGCGCCGCTCGACCCCCAGGCCTCGCCCAGCGGGCTGCGGATCACCGTCCAGTTGCGGATGAAGTACCGGTTCTCGCCGTCCACGGCCAGCGCCTCGATGCCCCCCTCGCTGGCGATGTAGAAGTGGTAGGTGTCCCGCAGCTTCTCCTGAAGCTCGGACACCCGCTTCCGCGCCTGCCGGACGACCTCCTCGTCCGACACCAGGAGCCCCACCGGCTCCTCCTCCACCGACTGTGGCACGACGGCGACCGAGACCGCGCGGTCCAGGCCGTCGTGAAAGAAACGAAGGAATCCATCGCGCACTCCCAGGAGCTTGTCCGGGGTGTGCCCCGCCACCGCCACCTCGACTCCGGTTTGGAGCCTCTGCCAGAAACTTTTAAGATCCATGCCACCCATGCCCGTGATTACCAGTCGTCAAAATCAAAGGCTCAAGGATATTCGGCGCCTCCGCCGAAGTAAAGGCGAGCGGGCGATCCTGGAGGGACCCCACCTGGTCGAGGAGGCCCTGGCCGCCGGTCTCCTCCTGGAGGAAGTGCTGGCGACCCCGTCTTTTCTGGAGACCGGCGAGGGACGGCGGCTGACCCGCTCGCTGCCCGCCGCCCCTCTGGAGGTCAGTCCCGAGGCGCTCGCGGATCTGACCGACGCCGACTCCCCGCGGGGCATCCTGGCCGTGGCGCGCCTGCCCCGCTCCGGCGTCGGGTCCCTGCCCGTCCACGCCGGCCGCCCCTATCTCTACCTCGACGGCCTTCAGGACCCGGGCAACCTCGGCGCCCTCGCCCGGGTCGCCGAGGCCGCCGGCGCCGCGGCTCTCGTCCTCTCTCCCGGGTGCGCCCATCCTAACCATCCCCGGGCCCTGCGCGCGTCGGCCGGCAGCCTGCTGCGCCTGCCCGTGGCCGTGGGGGCCGGCCCTGAGGACCTCGACCATCATCTGGCTCCCGCCCGGCCCCGCTGGGCCGCCCTCGTGCCCAGGGACGGCGAGAGCCTTTACCGCGCCGCCCTCGAAGGCACCCTCGTCCTCGCCATCGGGGCCGAGGGACCGGGCCTCTCTCCCGGCCTTCTCCAGCGCGCCCTCCTCCGGCTGACCATCCCCATGGAGCCTCCCGTCGAGTCCCTCAACGCCACCGTGGCCGCCGCGCTGGTGCTCTTCGAAGCGCGCCGGCGGAGCCTGGGACCTGTGGTCTAATACGCCGACCAGACCACCCGGAGGAGACAGGGAGATGAAGATCGGCATCGGCTCCGACCACGCCGGATACCGCTACAAGGAGGAGATCAAGAAGCTCCTCAAGAAGCTCGGGCATGAAGTCCAGGATTTCGGTACCAACTCCGAGATGACGGTCGACTACCCCGCTTTCATCCGCCCGGTGGCCGAGGCCGTGGCCGCGGGCGAAGCCGAGCGCGGCATCGTGCTCGGCGGCTCGGGCAACGGCGAGGCCATCGTCGCCAACCGCGTCCGGGGCGTCCGCTGCGCCCTCTGCTGGAACGAGGAGTCGGCGCGGCTCGGCCGCCAGCACAACGACGCCAACATGATCTCCCTGGGACAGCGGATGATGCCGCTCGAGACCGCCCTGGAGATCGTGCGGATCTGGCTCGACACCCCCTTCGAGGGGGGCCGGCACGTCCGCCGCATCCAGATGATCGACGCCTCGTGACTTCCGCCTTCGAATCCCTGCGGCGGCTCCTGGGACCGGACAGGGTCCGGACGGGCGAGATCCTGGCCCCCTACACGACGTTCCGGATCGGCGGGCCGGCCGACCTCTTCTACGAGGCCGGAAGCGCCGACGAGCTCGCCGCCGCTCTCCTCGCCGCCCGCGGGCACGGCGTCCCCTGCTTCCTGCTCGGCCTGGGCGCCAACATCCTGATCGGCGACCGGGGCTTCCGCGGGCTGGTGATCCGGAACGCCGCGCGGCGGATCGACTTCCTGCCGGAGGGCCGGGTGCGGGCGGAGAGCGGCGCCGTGGTGCATCCCGACCTGATCGACGCCGCCATCGCACACGGCCTTTCGGGGCTGGAGCATTACGTGGGCATCCCCTCGACCGTGGGCGGCGCCCTGTGGCAGAACCTCCACTTCCTCGCTCCCGCTCCCGCCCGGGAGCGGACCATGTTCATCGCCGAGGTGACACGCGAGGCGGAGATCCTCACCGCCGAGGGAGAGCGCCGGACGGTGGACGCCGATTACTTCCAGTTCGGGTACGACACCTCGATCCTCCACCACCGGCCGGACGTCGTCCTCACCGCCACCTTCCAACTCGAGCCGGGGGACCCCGAACGGATGCGCCGCGTCGTGGCGGAGAACCTCGAGTGGCGCCGGGAGCGCCATCCGCCGCTCGACACCGAGCCCAGCGCCGGGTCCATCTTCAAGAAGATCGAGGGGATCGGCGCCGGCCGGCTGATCGACGAGTGCGGCCTCAAGGGGACCCGCATCGGCGGCGCCATGGTCACGCCCCGCCACGCCAACATCTTCATCAACGCGGGCGGCGCGACCGCCGCCGATGTCCACGCCCTGATCGCCCACGTCCAGGAGGTTGTCGAGAAGAGAACCGGCTACCGTCTGGAGCCGGAGATCTCGTTCGTGGGCGAGCTCTAGGCTCGGCTGACGACTTCCCGGTATTCGTGGATCAGGCGCTCCGCGATCTTCTCTGGATCGTGACGGTCGCGCCGTGCCTGCCGTCCCGCCTGGATCACACGGTCCCGCAGCCCGGGCTCGCGGTGAAGACGCGCGATGGCCGCGGCGAATTCGCCGGCGTCCCTCGCCGCCAGCGCCTCGCTTCCATCTTCCGCGTCCAGTCCGGCCAGCGCCGCGGGAGTCGCCACGACCGGCACGCCCCGGGCCCACGCCTCCAGGATCTTGATCCGCACCCCCGAAGCGATCCGCAGCGGGACGGCCAGGATCGATCCCGGCGCGAACGCCTCGCCGCTGTCCTGCGGGGCCGGATGCGGAACGACGCCCGGCCCTTCCAGGTCCATGCCGAAGAGGTGGAGGACCGCTCCGGGAAGCCCGGCCCTCACCTTGGGCCAGACCTCGGCGTGAAACCAGGCCGCCGCCTCTTCGTTGGGCAGCCATCCCCGGCTGCCGAAGACCACCACCGCCGGCTCCCCCGGCAGCGTCCCGGGGCCCGGAGGGAGCTCCGGGAACGGCGCCGGCACGACCCTCACGTCTCCCTCCCCGCCTGAAAGCTCCCGCAGCCGGGCCGCGTCCTCGCGGGTCAGCGCCAGGGTGGCGGAGACCCGGCGGACCGCCCTCCCCTCCCAATCCGCCAGCCGCTTCGCCTCTCTGCGGAGCAACAGTCCCTTCACCCCCCTTCCCCGTTGCGCGGCCGCCGCCCAGAGGTCGCTCTCCACGTTCTGGGCGCGCAGCAGGACCGGGATCCCCCGCGCGGCGGCCGGCTCCGTCTGGGGCAGCGCCTGGAGCTGCTCGGCGTGGACGAGGTCGAAACACCCCGTCTCCAGCAGCCGCCCCACCTCCCGCCGCACCGCCGCCAGCGAGTGGCGGGCGATCGATAGCGGGGCTCGCCACAGTATCGCCCGCGCCGGAGACAGGGGCGCCGCCGGGACGAGCCGGGGGACACACCATGCGGAAAGCGCCTCCGCAATCCCCTCCGGATCGGAATCCACGGGAACCACCAGGGTGATCCGGCAACCGGAGGCGGCCAGTCCCTCCAGGGTGGTCTTGAGGAGAAGCCGACCGCCGTCGATGGGTGGCCAAGGGGCCTTGGTGGCCACAATGAGGACGTTCAAGGTCCCAATATTCTGTCAGCTCTCTTTGGTCGCTACACCTATGAGGAAAGACAGGTGAGGTTGCCCACCTGTCCCGTTAGTCCCATTAATTTCTTCACATCTCTAACGGTTCTTCTTCCGTTTTAGGGCAATCTCTCTTGCAATCGGTGCAGGAGGGCTCATGCCCATTAGCGCACCTAGTACATACAGCGCAGCACCATGTGCTGCATTCCCCTTCCTCCAGAAGCTCGCTGAGATACGGAGCCGTCGACGCGGATAGCGTCGCTGAGACGGGCAGAGCACTGGCTGTCAGAAAGAGAGCAAACATGAGCAGGATGGGCTTTCTCAGACTGGTTGGAAGCACCTGGTTCTCCCTACGCTCTAGGAGCCTTCATCTTCCGTCCATTCAGAAGATCCAAATACTATACCGCTAACATTCTTTCATAGCTACATTTCTAGGTCAGCCCCGACGGCGGTTTGGGGACATTTCGGTAAATCTCGAAGAGTGCCCAAAAGGGGGTCTTCAAACCCTTATGGTTCTAGGGTCTTTCAGATTGGACCGGGATTTTACGTCTTTATAGGGTTGATGCTAGCCAGAGCCACAGCAGCAACCCCTTGGGGGATCGAAGCCCGTCCCGTCCAGATCGAAATCGACGTCCATGATGGACTGCCGCAGGTCCAGATCGTGGGTCTCGCGGACGCCGCCGTCCGCGAGAGCCGTGAGCGGGTGCGCACCGCGATCAAGAACTGCGGCTTCGACCTGGATCCCCGTTGGATCGTCATCAACCTCGCGCCCGCCGACCTCCGCAAGGAGGGCAACCACCTCGACCTGGCCATCGCCCTGGCGATGCTGGTCGCCTACGAACAACTTCCCCAGGAGGCCCTGGACGGCCGGCTGATCTGCGGCGAGCTGGGCCTCGACGGCGCCATCCGCTCGGTGCGCGGAGGCCTCGCCATCGCCGACCTGGGGCGGCGCCTCGGAGCCCGGGAGGTGCTCCTGCCGGCGCCGAACGCTCCCGAAGCCGCCGCCCTGGAAGCCGTCCCGGTGTTCGGCCTGCGGGGACTGGCCGAGGCCGTCCAGCACCTCACCGGGGAGGCGCCGGTCTCCCCTGTCCCCGCCCCGCCGTTTTCCGCCGAAGGCGGCGACCTCATCCCGGACCTCTCGGAGGTGCGCGGGCAGGAGACGGCCAAGCGCGCCCTGGAGGTGGCCGCCGCCGGCGGGCACAACCTCCTCTTCCTGGGGCCTCCGGGCTCCGGAAAGACCATGCTGGCCCGCCGCCTGCCGGGCATCCTGCCGCCGCTCTCGCTGACCGAGGCCATCGGGGTGACCAAGATCCACTCCCTGGTGGCCGAGGAGCCGCCGGCCGGTCTCCTCCGGCAGCGGCCCTTCCGCAGCCCTCACACCGGCACCAGCACGGCCGGGATGATCGGCGGCGGCAGCAATCCCCGTCCCGGCGAGGCCAGCCTGGCTCACAACGGCGTCCTCTTCCTGGACGAGCTGCCCGAGTTCCGGCGGGACACCCTGGAGGCCCTCCGCCAGCCCCTGGAGGAGGGCTTCGTCACTGTGGTCCGCGCCCGCGCCCGGCTCGCCTTCCCGGCCCGTTTCTCTCTGCTGGCGGCCATGAATCCTTGCCCATGCGGGCACTTAGGAGATCCACGATATAGCTGCCGCTGCCCCCCACCCCTGGTCGAGCGCTACCGCAGCCGGGTCTCCGGTCCCCTGCTCGACCGCATCGATCTTCACGTCGAGGTGCCGGCGGTCAGCCTCAAGGAGCTGCGCTCCTCGGCGGGCGAGAGCACGGCGACCGTGGCCCAGCGGGTCGCCGCCGCCCGCGCCGTCCAACTGGAACGCTTCGGGTCCACGACGCCGACGCCCACCAACTCGGCCATGGGACCGGAGCAGCTCCGCCGCTTCTGCGCCGTGGACCCGGCCGGCCGCGCCCTCCTGGACGCCGCCTTCGAGAAGCTCGGCCTCTCCGCCCGCGCCCTCGACCGCGTGCTCAAGGTCGCCCGGACGATCGCCGACCTCGCCGGGAGCGACGCCGTCCGCGCCTCCCATCTCGCGGAAGCCATCCAATACCGCAGCCTTGATCGGAGGGTGACGATATGAGCAGGGTCTTGACGTTCGTTAACAAGGAAGTTAACATGCGTCTGGTTCGGCTCGGCAAGGCTCAGTGGGAGGTCCTGGCGGTTGTGGACTCCCGAGGCCACTGCCAGGTGCTCGAGTTTCTAAAGGAGCTCGGTCCGAGCCTTTTCGCTGTGCAGAGGGTCCTGGTCAAGTTGTTGCGGGAGAGATTGCCGGAGGAAGGCCCGCCGACTCATAACCCGCAGCTCTGCAAGTCCCTGGGAGAAGGGATTTTCGAATTACGACGCCAACCCAAAGGACCGAAGCTACGGCTCCTGTTCTTTTATGACGAGGGGCACCGGATCGTTTTCACCAACGCCTTCTCGAAGGCCGAAACCACGCCGCAGGCGGAGATTGAGCTGGCGCGGAGGCTCAAGGAGCAATACTGCGTGGCAAAACGTCTCCGGCGGCTTCAGATTCTGGAGGAGATTTGAAATGTCCGAGGTCGTGAACGCGGGGCTTTACCGCAAGATGTTCGAGGAGGCCGAAGCTTCGGTCGAGTATTGGATAGCGGGGCCGGAGCTCGAGTTCTGCGAGGACCTGTGCCGGCTGATGAAGGAGAAGAAGGTTTCCCGCGCCGAGTTGGCACGGCGCATTGGGACCTCGCGCGCCTACATCACCAAGCTCCTTGCCGGTGGCGCGAACTTTACTCTCACCACCATGGTCAAGCTGGCCATGGCCCTGGACGGCGCGGTGCATGTCCACATCGCCGACAAGCGCGCCAGGACCCGTTGGCATGACGAGCTTCCGGGCCAGCCGCCGGAATCCGGCGAGCCGGCTGGCGATGGCGCGGCGAAGAAGCCCCGGAAACGCCCGTCCCGCAAGGCTTCCAAAACACAGGAGAGGGAGGCGTGAGCGGCGCCTCCCCGCTCTTTCACTGCGCACTGGCTGCTCCAGGCGTGGGCGTTTTTACACACCGGAACACACTTTTCAATGCTGATTCCCCATATTTTATATACCCCTTGACAGCCCCGATCCAGGGACTACAATACGCGAGCGCTTAGCCGCTCGGCCCCTGAAAGCTTTGGAAGTACTGGTGTCCAGTCTCTGGCACCCTGTAGACGCGTCATTCTCATGGCAAAACGGCACCACACCATCATCCTGATCCCTCACGCGCACGCCAAGCTGCGCAAGTGGCAGGTCACCAACCTCCAGATCGGGATCGCCGCAGGCCTCTTCCTCCTCCTCACCTTCGCCGCCGCCCTCTCCGCCTGGGCCCACTTCAGCAAGAAGGTCAACCCGGTCGAGATCGCCCGTCTGAAGAAGGAGAACGCGCAGCTCCGCAACGCCACCAACTCTTTCGGGTCGAGCCTGAAGAAGCTTCAGGAGCAGCTCATGGAGTCCGAGGAGCGGACGCGGCAGCTCGCCATCGTGGCGGGGGTCGAGAGCCTGGAGAGCGGAGTGGAAGCGGGCATCGGCGGTTCTCCGGTCGAAGAGGTTGAAATGTCAGACCTGCCCGAGCTTGCCAGCCGGGCGGCCCAGATCGACGGCGCCCTCGACCAGGTCGAGGCCCGGCTCGACGAGCAGGTCCGCTGGATCTCCTCGACCCCGGCCATCACCCCCGTCAAGGGCATCTTCACCAGCGCCTACGGCTACCGCAGCGACCCCCTCACCCACGGCCGCGGCATCCACCAGGGAGTGGACATCGCGGCGCCCCCGGGTCAGCCGGTGCAGGCGAGCGCCGACGGCGTGGTGATCCAGGCGGGTCCCCTCGGCGCCCTCGGCCAGGCGGTGTTCGTCGCCCACGGCTTCGGAGTCACCACCCGGTACGGCCACCTCTCCCGCATCGACGTCCGGCCTGGCCAGCGGGTCAAGCGGGGCGACGTGGTCGGACGGGTCGGCAGCACGGGAAGGTCCACCGGCTATCACCTCCATTACGAGGTGCGGGTGGACGGCCAGCCGGTCAATCCTCTCGCCTACATCCTCGACGACGGCACCGCCGCCGGCTCGTCGTAACTCCTTCGCTTCGTCCGGGTTGCGGGGGCGCGCAGGGCCGCGCCCCGCTCCCGCGTCCTCTGGAATCTTTCTGTTAGACTCGGGGTTGTAGCCGCATGCCGCCGAGCTGAACCGCGAGCTCTCCCCGAACCTTTGCGAGACCCTGATGATCAATACGATTCTGACCAAGATTTTCGGCAGTCAGCACGAGCGTGAGGTCAAGAAGATGCTGCCGGTCGTGGCCGCCATCAACGAGATGGAGCCGCGGACCAAGGCGCTCTCCGACGACGAGTTGCGGGCCAAGACCGCCGAGCTCAAATCCAAGATCGCAGCCGGAGCCACCGTGGACGATCTCCTGGTCGAGGCCTTCGCCGTAGCCCGGGAAGCCGCATGGCGCACGGTCAAGATGCGCCCGTTCGACGTCCAGCTCATGGGCGGCATGGTGCTCCACCACGGCCGCATCGCCGAGATGAAGACCGGCGAGGGCAAGACGCTGATGGCCACCCTCCCCGTCTACCTGAACGCGCTGGAGGGCAAGGGCGTCCACGTCGTCACCGTGAACGACTACCTGGCCAAGCGCGATTCGGACTGGATGGGCCAGATCTACCGCTTTCTCGGCCTCTCCGTGGGCGTCATCCAGCACGACATGCCGGACGCCGACCGCAAGCACGCTTACGCCTCCGACATCACCTACGGCACCAACAACGAGTTCGGCTTCGACTACCTGCGCGACAACATGAAGTTCGACCTCGAGTCGATGGTCCAGCGCGCGCACCACTACGCCATCGTGGACGAGGTGGACTCGATCCTCATCGACGAGGCGCGGACGCCGCTCATCATCTCCGGCCCCTCCGAGGAGTCGGTCGACAAGTACTACGTCATCGACCGCGTCATCCCCCGCCTGGTCAAGGGCGAGGAGATCGACGAGGGGGACGGCAAGAAGAGCACCACCGGCGACTACCTCATCGACGAAAAGGCCCATCAGGCGAGCCTCACCGACGAGGGCGTCGAGAAGGTCGAAAAGCTGCTCGGCATCCGCAACCTCTACGATCCGGAGAACATGGAGGTCATCCACGGCGTCAACCAGGCGCTGCGCGCCCATGCCCTCTACCAGCGCGACGTGGACTACCTGATCCAGGACGGCAAGGTGGTCATCGTCGACGAGTTCACCGGCCGCATGATGCCGGGCCGGCGCTGGTCCGACGGCCTCCATCAAGCGGTCGAGGCCAAGGAAGGGGTCAAGATCGAGCGCGAGAACCAGACCCTCGCCACCATCACCTTCCAGAACTACTTCCGGATGTACAAGAAGCTCGCGGGCATGACCGGCACCGCCGACACCGAGGCGGCCGAGTTCGGGCAGATCTACAAGCTCGACGTCACCGTCATCCCGACCAACCGGCCGATGATCCGCGAGGACCGCGCCGACCTGGTCTACCGCACCGCCCAGGAGAAGTGGAAGGCGGTGGTCGACGAGATCCGCGAGGCCCAGCAGCGCGGCCAGCCGGTCCTGGTGGGCACGGTCTCGATCGAGAAGAGCGAGATGCTCTCCAAGCTCCTCTCCCGTCCGCCCAAGGTGCCGCACGTGGTGCTGAACGCCAAGTTTCACGAGCGCGAGGCCTCCATCGTGGCCCAGGCCGGCCGCAAGGGCGCCATCACCATCGCCACCAACATGGCGGGCCGCGGCACCGACATCGTCCTCGGCGGCAACCCCGAGGGGCTCGCCCGCTCCGAGGCCGATCCGGTGACCGAGCCCGAGGCGTACCAGGCCGCCCTGGAGCGTTACCTGGAGACCTGCGCCAGGGAGCGCGAGGAGGTCCTCGCCGCCGGCGGTCTCCACATCCTCGGCACCGAGCGCCACGAGTCGCGGCGCATCGACAACCAGCTCCGCGGCCGTTCCGGCCGCCAGGGAGACCCCGGTTCCTCCCGGTTCTATCTCTCCCTGGAGGACGACCTGATGCGGATCTTCGGTTCCGACCGCATCCAGGGACTGATGGGCAAGCTGGGCATGGAAGAGGGCGAGGCCATCGAGCACGGCATGGTCTCCAAAGCCATCGAGCGCGCCCAGAAGCAGGTCGAGGGCCGGAACTTCGAGATCCGCAAGCACCTCCTCGAATACGACGACGTGATGAACAAGCAGCGGGAGGCGATCTACAAGCTCCGCCGCGACATCCTCGAAGGCCGGGAGGGGCGCGAGTACGTCATCAAGCTCGCCGAGGACATCCTCGACGCCGCGCTCGAGACCCACTGCCCCGAGAAGCTCGATCCCATGGACTGGAACATGCCGGGCCTGCGCACCGACATGCTGGCCAACTTCAACCTCAACGCCGGGGACATGAACCTCGACGAGATGGGGATCGAGGAGCTGCGCGACAGTCTCTGGAACGCCATCGAGAGCAAGTACGCCGAGAAGGAGACGCGCCACTCCCCCGAAGCCATGCGTTCCTTCGAGCGGGCCATCATGCTCCACGCCGTGGACGTGGCCTGGAAGGACCACCTCCTGGCGCTCGACCACCTCAAGGAAGGCATCAATCTCCGCGGCTACGGCCAGAAGGACCCGCTGCAGGAGTACAAGCGGGAGAGCTTCGAGCTGTTCGAGATGATGCGCGAGCGGGTGGAGAACGACATCATCCAGAAGCTCTTCCGCTTCGAGCCCGTCAGCGAGGAGCAGATGGTCGAGCAGCGCGCCCGCCGCGAGCGGGTGGCGCCCAGGATCGAGCTCTCCGCCCCGCCCAAGGTCGAAGGCGGAGGACGGCCTCAGCCGGCCGCCGCCAGCAAAGAGGCCAAGGTGGGCCGCAACGATCCGTGCCCCTGCGGCTCGGGCAAGAAGTACAAGAAGTGCCACGGCGCGGCCGTGCCGGTCGGGTGAAGAGCCCGGCTGTGGAATGAACTGACGGGCGGCCCGGCGGCCGCCCTTTTGATATCCTCGCCCGCCATGATCGACTCTGAGCCGCGTCTCGCCCTCACTTTCGACGATATCTCCATCGCCCCCGGTTACTCCGAGGTCCACCCGAACCAGGTCGACCTCCGCACCCGGATCTGCCGCGGGATCTACCTGAACATCCCCATCCTCTCCGCGGCCATGGACACGGTCACCGAATCGCGCCTGGCCATCGCCCTGGCCCAGGAGGGCGGCATCGGCATCATCCACAAGAATCTCTCCATCGCGGCCCAGGCCGAGGAAGTGGACCGGGTGAAGCGAAGCGAGGCCGGGATGATCGTCGACCCGGTCACCATGCGGCCCCAGCAGAGCATCCGCGAGGCCCTCGACATGATGGCCCGCTACAAGATCTCCGGCGTGCCGGTGACGGACGACGACGGCCACCTGGTCGGCATCCTCACCAACCGCGACCTCCGCTTCGAGGAGAACCTGGACAAGACCATCGGCGAGCTGATGACCAAGGAAGACCTGGTCACCGTCCCCGAAGGAACCACCCTGGAGCAGGCCAAGGCCCTCCTCCACAAGCACCGCATCGAGAAGGTCCTGGTGGTGGACAGGGACGGCAACCTCAAGGGCCTGATCACGGTCAAGGACATCCAGAAGGCGATCCAGTACCCCATGGCCTGCAAGGACGAGCTCGGCCGTCTGCGGGCCGGCGCCGCCGTGGGCGCCTCCGGCGACTACCTGGAGCGTGCCGAGGCGCTGGTCAAGGCCAAGGTCGACCTCCTGGTCCTCGACTCCTCGCACGCCCACAGCAAGGGAGTGCTCGACGCCGCGGCGAAGCTGCGCGAGCGCTTCCCCGAGGTGAAGCTGGTGATCGGCAACGTCGCCACGGCCGAGGGGACCCTGGCCCTGATCGAGCGCGGCGCCGACGCCGTCAAGGTCGGCATCGGTCCCGGCAGCATCTGCACCACCCGGGTGGTGACCGGCGCCGGCGTTCCCCAGGTGACCGCCATCGCGGACTGCGCCCGCGCCGCCGCCGAGCACGACGTCCCGATCATCGCCGACGGCGGCATCAAGTTCTCCGGCGACGTGACCAAGGCCATCGCCGCCGGCGCCGACTCGGTGATGATCGGCTCGCTCTTCGCCGGCACCGAGGAGAGCCCGGGCGAGACCATCCTCTACCAGGGCCGCACCTTCAAGGCCTATCGCGGCATGGGATCGCTCTCGGCCATGGCGCGGGGCAGCGCCGACCGCTACTTCCAGGAGGGGGACGGCTCGCTCTCCAAGCTGGTGCCCGAGGGGATCGAGGGCATGGTCCCCTACAAGGGGAGTGTCCACCAGATGCTGCCCCAGCTCACCGGCGGCCTCCGCTCCGGCATGGGCCTCGCCGGCTGCGCCTCCATCGAGGAGCTGCGCACCAAGGCCCAGTTCGTGCGCATCTCCCCCGCCGGCCTCAAGGAGGGCCACGCCCACGACGTGGTGATCACCAAGGAAGCGCCGAACTACTGGGTGGAGCGGTAGGAGAAAATCTCCGCCGCCCGCCCATGAAACCCCTCTTCCACCCCCGGCTCGTCAACGATCCCTTCGGCGATCCGGGGCTCTATGTGGATTTCCTCTTCGAGCGGCGGGCGATGCTGTTCGATCTGGGCGACCTCTCTCCCCTCTCGCCACGGCAGCTCCTCAAGGTCAGCCATGCCTTCGTCTCGCACACCCACATGGACCACTTCGCGGGGTTCGACGCCCTGCTGCGCATCCTCCTCGGCCGCGACAAGGTCCTCCACCTCTACGGTCCTCCGGGGTTCATCGACCGAGTCGAGCACAAGCTGGCCGCCTACACCTGGAACCTGGTCGCCAACTACGAGAGCGACTTCGTGGTGCGGGCGACGGAGGTGGACCTGAACGGTGGCAGCTCGTCCGCGGAGCTGCGCAGCAGCGCCGGATTCCGGCGGACGCCGCTCGCTTCGGAGGCGTTCGGGGACGGCGTCCTGCTCGACGAAGACACCTTCCAGGTCCGCGCCGCCGTCCTCGATCACCAGATCCCCTGCCTCGCCTTCGCCCTGGAGGAGAAGTTCCATGTCAACGTCTGGAAGAGCGGCCTGGAGGAGCTGGGGCTCCCCACCGGCCCATGGCTGCGCGACCTCAAGTCGGCGGTGGCCCGGAGCGAGCCGGACGACATGCCGGTGCCCGTGAGCTGGCGCGAGAACGGGGTATCCCAGGAACGGGTCGTCTCCCTCGGGGATCTGCGGGAGAAGGTCCTGCGGGTGGTGCCGGGCCAGAAGATCGCCTACGTGACGGACGCCGGTTATACCCCGGAGAATGCCGAGGCCATCGTGGAGCTGGCCCGGGGCGCGGACACCCTCTATATCGAGACGGCCTTCACGCACGAGGAGGAGCGGCGGGCGGCCGAGAAGTACCATCTGACCTCCCGGCAGGCCGGCTGGCTCGCCCGGGCGGCGGGAGCGAAGCGGCTGATCCCGTTCCACTTCTCTCCCAAGCACACCGAGGAAGAGGAGACGCTGATCCGGGAGGCGCTGGAGGCGTTTGAAGGAACGGAGTACGGTTAGCGATCCTGTAGAGCTTCCCAGATCTGCTGATCCCGCTCCTCTCGCATTCTGCGGATGACCTCTTCAGGAGGAGGGTCCAGCGGTTTCCCTCCGGTCTCCTTGGAGATCATCTCTCGAACGCGCTTGACCATGGATGTGTAGTCTTCCATAACCGATCATCATAATTGATCACCAACTGCTCGACGACCCGCCGCCGCCGAAGCTCCCGCCGCCCCCTGAGAAGCCTCCCCCTCCTCCACCCCAGCCTCCGCCGCCGCCACGCCATCCTCCCCCGCCCATGCCGGGGCCGATGAACCAGCCGCCGCCACGGCGCCGGCTTCCCAGCGCGCTCTTCGGCACCACCATCCGCAGGATCGGAAAGAGGACGATCCAGGCTCCCGCCGCGATCATCCCGAGGATCGGGCTGATGATGAATCCCAGGAAGAAATAGAACGGGATCAGGAAGAGGTACATGATCCAGCTCCGGCTCCGCAGGGCGTCCAGCGAGAACGGGAACAGGAGGAAGACCAGGAACAGCAGGAAACCTCCCCCGCCACCCCCTCCTCGCCCGCCGCCGGACGGCCCCTGAGCCGGGACGGCCGGCTCCACCGCCTTGCCCTGGACGGTGCTGATCATGGCGTCGACGCCGGCCTCGATGCCGCCGCCGAAGTCCCCCCGCTTGAAGTAGGGGATGATCACGTCGTTCTGGATGACGTTGGTCTGCAGGTCCGTCAGCTCCGGCTCCAGGCCGTAGCCGACCTCGATCCGCATCTTGCGGTCCCCGCTCGCCACCAGGAGCAGAGCGCCGTTGTCCTTCTCCGCCGTGCCGAGCTTCCAGGTCTCGGCCACCCGGTGGGCGAAGTCCTCGATGGGATCCCCCTCCAGGCTCTCCACCGTCAGCACCGCGATCTGGTTGGTGGTCTGCCGCTCGAACTCGGCCAGCTTCTGCTCGATCCGCTGACGCTGCTCGGGGGTGAGGAGATTGGCCTGATCGTTGACTCGGCCCGTCAGGAAGGGGACTTCCTTGGCGGCGCTCCACCCCGGCGCGAGCAGGAGGAGCAGTATCAGGAGGAGAAGGGGAAGCGCCCGCATCAGTCCGTCCCCCGCCGCAGCTCGTTGCTCAGCTCGTCCCGGTCGTCGGTCCGCCGCTCCACCCCGTGCCGCTCCAGCAGCTCGCCGCAGGTGCGGATCGCCTCCACCATGGCAGCGCCGGGACGGCCCGTCCGCACCCCGGCGGCCAGGTTGCGGACGATCTCGTCCCACTTCCCCTGCTCGACCTTCTGATTGATCCCCGAATCGCCGAGGACGATGGCGCGGTGCTCGAACAGGGAGAGGAAGAGCAGGATGCCCGTGCGGTCGCGGGTCCGGAAGACCTCCTGCTCCAGGAAGGCGGCCTCGGCGCGCCGCAGCGACCGGGCCTCCAGGACCTCGTCGCCCGCCATCCAGCGGCGCAAGGCCGGCAGCCACCAGGTCAGCAGGTACCCGAGCGCGCCTCCCGCCGGAGCCGGCACGGCGATCCAGAGGGGCACGTGGAGGTTCCAGTGGCCGCCCCACTCGTAGATGGCCAGAGCCACCAGGGGACCGAGCAGAGCTCCGAGGGCCGCGCCTTTCCAGACGGCGGTGGGATATTCGTCGCTCTGGTCCACCACGTAGGGGACGATCTCGCCCGAAGTCCGCTCCTCGGCCTCCCGCACGGCCGCCTGGATCGCTTGCTGGTCGGCCTCGGTGAAGAGTTGGTCGGCTTTCATGTGGAGATCCCGGAGCGATCCTATACCAGAGGGATCAGTCGGCGGGGATGCGCGCCGTCCGCTCCCGCTTGCGCTGGCTCTGGCGGCGCTTCTCGTCCAGCCGCCGGGCCTTGGCCGCCCTGGACGGCCGGGTCTTCTTGCGCGGCGTCTCCTCCCGCAGGGCCTCGCGGATCAGCTCCGCCAGACGCTCGGCCGCCGCGTCCCGGTTCGCCGCCTGGGTGCGATGCTTCTGCGAGGTCACCAGGAGGGCGCCCTCCTTGGTGATGCGCGTGGCCAGCCGCTCCCGGATGCGGGCCTTCTGCTCCTCCGAGAGGACGCCGGAGCCGGCGAGGTCGAACCGGAGGGTCACCCGCGTCTCCAGCTTGTTCACGTTCTGCCCGCCGGGACCGCCGCTCCGGGAGGTCGTGAAGGTGACCTCCTCGTCGGGGATGGCGAGATACTCGGTGATGGAGATCATAGGGGTCTAAGATTGTCACCAGGCATAACTGGAGGCTATCCTTCTCCAGGTAAGCGAAGGAGTCCAGCGGTCATGACGCCCAACCTCGAGCAAGCCATCCAGGAAGTCCAGAAGCTGCCCGCAGCCGAGCAGGATGCCATCGCCTCCATTATTCTCGACGAGCTCGCGGACGAGAAGCGCTGGGACGAATCGTTTGCGCGTTCGCAAGACCAGTTGGGACGGTTGGCGGCCAAGGTCCGAGCGGACATTCGTGCGGGCCGGATCAGGGACACTTCGGTGGAAGACCTTTGAGATCCCGCATCACCGAAGATTTTCTCGCCCATTTCCAGAAACTCCCTCACGACGTCAGAGAGCGAGCGCGCAAAAACTATCAACTCTGGCGACAAAACCCCGGTCATCCCAGTCTCCACTTCAAGCGGATTCATGGAACCGAGCCGCTCTACTCCGTTCGAGTAGGGCTGGGATGGCGAGCCCTCGGCCTGCTGGAGGACGACACCATTACCTGGTTCTGGATCGGATCTCACGCGGATTATGACGCTCTGATCGGCTGAGCCTTACTCAGCTTTATGTCATTTCCGTATAAGATCTCGCCACGACGGAAGGAGATCTGATCTGATGAACCGCCAAGTCCTGCTCGCCCTCAGCGCCACGCTCCTCCTCTTCGCCACGTTCCTGCCCGGGTCCACCGCCCAGACCGCGGAGCCCGGGCCTTCCAAGGCTCCGTTCACCGTTTCGGGAAGCGTGCCAGGCGCGAGCCTCGAACAGATCGCCACCGGGCTCGGCGGGGTGACCAGCATCACCAACGCGGGCGACGGCCGGCTGTTCCTGACCCTCCGCGAAGGCCGGATCGTCATCTTCGAGAACGGCGCCGTGCGCGCGCAGGACTTTCTCGACATCCGCGGCCTGGTGAGCTCCAACAGCTTCGAACGCGGCCTCCTCTCGGTGGCGTTCCATCCTGACTACGACCAGAACGACTTCTTCTTCGTCAACTATACGGACGTCAACGGCGACACCGTGGTCGCCCGCTACCAGGTCTCCTCCGATCCCAACCGGGCGGACGCGGCCAGCGCGCGCATCCTCCTGACCATCGCCCAGCCTTTCAACAACCACAACGGCGGGCAGCTCCAGTTCGGGCCCGACGGCTACCTCTACATCGGCATGGGCGACGGCGGCTCCGCCTTCGATCCCGACTGCCGCGCCCAGAAGCCCGACACCCTGCTCGGCAAGCTGCTCCGCATCGACGTCGACCAGAACGTCAATTCGGCGCCGTTCTACGGCATCCCGTCGGACAACCCGTTCCGCGGCGGCGGCAACCCGCCGGACGAGGTCTGGGCGAGCGGCCTCCGCAATCCCTGGCGGTTCTCCTTCGACCGCCAGACCGGCGACCTCTGGATCGGCGACGTCGGCCAGAACCAGCGCGAGGAGATCGACTTCCAGCCGGCGGGCTCCAACGGCGGCGAGAACTACGGCTGGAAGATCATGGAGGGAACCCTCTGCTCCACCAACAACGCCTGCCCTGCCTCGACGCCGGCCTGCAATTCCCCGGAGTTCACCGATCCGGTTCTCGAATACACCCACGATACCAACTGCTCCGTGACCGGGGGCTACGTCTACCGGGGCAGCCGCCTGGCGCAGCTCCGGGGCTCCTACCTCTTCGGCGACTTCTGCTCCGGCATCGTCTGGGCGGCTGCGCGCCAAGGCAACGGATTCAACGTGCGGACGATCCCCGGCAACGTGGGGCAGCTCTCGACCTTCGGCGAGGACTCCCAGGGTGAGATCTACGCCGCCACCCTGAGCGGGCGCCTGCTCCGGCTCACCGGACCCGCCGCCGGCGGCAAGGCGGAGACCGTGGGGCTCTTCATTCCCCAGTCGTCCCTCTTCCAACTGAAGGCGGCCCACACCGCCTCGGCGTCGATCCAGACGGTGCGCTTCGGTCAGGCGGGCGCCGGCTGGCTCCCCCTGGCCGGCGACTGGAACGGCGACGGCAAGACCACCATCGGCCTCTACGATCCGGAGACCGGGATCTTCCGGCTGAAGAACACGTCCCAGGGACGCAGAGCCGACGTCATCCTGCGGGTGGACGCCCCCTCGCCGGACGCGCTCCCCATCGCGGGCGACTGGGACGGCGACGGCGACGACACCGTCGGGCTCTACGACCCCGCCACCGGCGAATTCCTCCTCAAGAATTCGCTCTCGGGATCGGGGTTCGATGTCACCACCACATTCCCGGACGTCCCGGGCTCCGATCTCGTCGCGATCGCGGGAGATTGGAACGGCGACGGCACGGACACCGTCGGGCTCTTCGATCCCCGCGAGTCCATCTTCTATCTGGAGAACGGAACACCGGACTCCCAGGTGGACGTCCAGCTCGCCTTCGGTCCCCGGGGGAGGAATTCGCTGCCCGTCGTCGGCGACTGGAACGGCGACGGCGTCGACGGCGTGGGAGTCTACGATCCGGCCTCGGCCACCTTCCGCTTGAGGAACGCGCTCTCCGCGGGCAACCCGGACCTGATGTTCCGCTTCGGATCCCGGCGCGGAGGGTGGCTGCCGATCGCGGGGGCGTGGTAGGCCCTCACCATCCAAGGACACCAAAGACACCAGGGACACCAAGGACAGATAACGTCCTTGAAGTCCTTGGTGTCCTTGCTGTCCTTGGCTAACCTCTCCCTCCTCTCCCGGGCGGCCGGGGGGAGGCTGGGAGAGGAGGGCCGGGGAGGTGAGGGCTCGAAGGGCAGACCGCCCAGAGTAGAATCCCCTCCATGACCCGCACCGTCCCTCTTTTCCTGGCCCTTCTTCTCCTCCCATCTCTCGTGACCGCCCAGCAGCCGAAGACCTACGACCTCATCCTGCGCAACGGCACGATCTACGACGGCTCCGGCGGCAAGCCCTACACGGGCGACGTCGCCATCCAAGGGGACCGCATCGCCGCCGTCGGCTCCCTGGGCAACGCCAAGGGGAAGACCGAGGTGGACGTCAAAGGCCTCGCCGTCTCCCCCGGCTTCATCAACATGCTGAGCTGGGCCACCGAGACGCTGATCGTGGACGGCCGCGCCCAGAGCGACATCCGCCAGGGCGTCACCCTGGAGGTCATGGGCGAGGGCTTCTCCATGGGTCCCCTCAACGAGACCATGAAGAAGGAGATGGTCGAGCAGCAGGGGGACATCAAGTTCGACGTCACCTGGACCACCCTCGGCGAATACCTCGACCAGCTCGTCGCGCGCGGCATCGCGCCCAACGTCGCCTCCTTCGTGGGCGCGACCACGGTGCGCATCCACGAGGTGGCCTACGCCAACCGGCCGCCCACGCCCGAGGAGCTGGCGCGCATGCGCAAGCTGGTCTCCCAGGCCATGGAAGAGGGCGCGCTGGGCGTGGGCTCGTCCCTGATCTACGCTCCCGCCTTCTACGCCGGCACGGACGAGCTCGTGGCTCTCTGCGAGGAGGCCGCGAAGTACGACGGCATGTACATCTCCCACATGCGCAGCGAGGGCAACCGCCTGCTGGAAGCCATCGACGAGCTGATCGAGATCTCCCGCCGGGCCAACTTGCCCGCCGAGATCTACCACCTCAAGGCCGCCGGCCAGCCCAACTGGGGCAAGCTCGACGCCGCCATCAAGAAGGTCGAGGAAGCCCGCGCCGCCGGTCTCAAGATCACCGCCGACATGTACACCTACACCGCCGGCGCCACCGGCCTCGACGCCTCCATGCCGCCCTGGGTACAGGAAGGCGGCTATGAGGCCTGGGCCGAGCGCCTGAAGGACCCGGAGATCCGCGCCCGCGTCGCCAAGGAGATGGCCACCCCCACCGACGCCTGGGAGAACTTCTTCGTGGCCGCCGGTCCGGAGAAGATGATCCTCGTCGGCTTCAAGAACGACAAGCTCAAGCCGCTGACCGGCAAGACCCTGGCCGAGGTCGCCAAGATGCGCGGCAAGTCCCCCCAGGAGACCGCCATGGACCTGGTGATCGAGGACGGCACCCGGGTGGGCACGGTCTACTTCCTGATGTCGGAAGACAACGTCCGGCGCCAGGTCTCGCTCCCCTGGCTCTCCTTCGGCTCGGACGCCGAGGCTCCCACGAACGCGGGCGTCTTCCTCAAGTCCAATCCGCACCCGCGCGCCTACGGCAACTTCGCCCGCCTCCTGGGCAAGTACGTGCGGGACGAGAAGGTCATCTCTCTCGAAGAGGCCATCCGCAAGCTCACCTCCCTCCCCGCCGGCAACCTGAAGATCCGCGACCGCGGCCTCCTCAAGGAAGGCTACTTCGCCGACATCGCCGTCTTCGATCCCGCCAAGATCCAGGACCACGCCACCTTCGACAAACCGCACCAGTACGCCACCGGCGTGAAGCACGTCTTCGTGAACGGCGTCCAGGTCCTCAAGAACGGTGAGCCCACGGGAGCCAAGGCCGGCCGGGTGGTGCGGGGGCCGGGTTGGAAGGGGTGGAAGGAGGCGGGGCGGTAGGAGTCAGCAGCAAGGACATAAAGGACCCAAAAGACCTAAACGACCTAAAGGACGACAACTCTGCCGTCCTTGCTGTCCTTTAGGTCCCTTGGGTCCTTTAAGTCCTTTATGTCCTTTCTGAGCTTCACCTCCAAGCCGTCGCGGAGCTCTGAAGACGGCCCCGGAACCTGAAAAAACGACCGCTATTCACTAAACACGGCTGCGGAGCATTAAAAACCGCGCCGGAAGCTAAAAAACTGCGCCGGAGCCTTAAAAACTGCGCCGGGAGCTAAAAAACGAGTTTTTACCGTCCGGCGCCGTTTTTTAAGCTCCGCGGCCGTTTTTCAAGCTCCGGCGCCGTTTTTTACGCTCTCCGGCCGTTTTTAAGGCTAATAAACGGCCGCAGACGCTGTGGGACGTTCTTTCAGCCTTACCACTGGTCCCGGAAGGCTACCGGCGATCACGGAGCCCCCGGAGCGTCCTTCCGCCGCGTCCCGCCCCGGAAATCTCCGGGTGAGGCACCCGCGGCGTCAGGATTCCGTTGCTGGTTCTGTCTCTGAAGGCGGGGCACTGTCCGGAAGGCTCGCCAGGAGAGCCTCGATCTCCTTCACCTTCGCCTGCCACCCCAACCGCTGAAAGGCGTCCTTCGCGGTCCCCAGAACGGTCGCCGCTTCGGTGGACATGCCGGCGGAAGCCAGAAGCGAGCCCAGGAGTTGGCCCACGATGGCGATGCCGTCGGCTCGGCCTAGCTTGAGATTGATCTGCCAGGACTCGGACAGCCGGTCGAAGGCGTTCTGGTACTTCTGTTCGTCGAGGTCAAGCTGAGCGAGCAGGTACTGGGTATTGGCGATTCCGTCCAGATCTCCAATCCTCTGATGAACCTCCAACCTTTCCGTCTGGAGTTTCCGCGCCTCAGCCACGTCCCCCGACTGCGCCCGCAGATGAGCGATGTCGCCCAGCGTCACCGCACGAGACCGCACATCCCCCAACTGCTCGAAGATCTCCATCCTCTCCTCGTGCAGCTTCAGGGCTCCGGCCACGTCCCCCGACTGCGCCCGCAGACGAGCGATGTCGCCCAGCGTCACCGCCCGAGACCGCACATCCCCCAACTGCTCGTAGGTTCGCAGTTCCTCCTCGTGCAGCTTCAGGGCTCCGGCCACGTCCCCCGACTGCGCCCGCAGACGAGCGATGTCGCCCAAAGTCACCGCCCGAGACCGCACATCCCCCAACTGCTCGAAGATCTCCGTCATCTCCTCGTGCAGCTTCAGAGCTCCGGCCACGTCCCCCGACTGCGCCCGCAGACGAGCGATGTCGCCCAGCGCAATGGCTCGGTCTCTTGAATGTCCGCCGCTAGCGAATTCCTCTGCAGCGAGCTGAAGCTCAGCCTCAGCCTCCTTGACTCGACCAGCACCTATAAGAGCGCCGCCCTTTCGCAGACGGGTGCTGGCGAGTTGGAATATGGCTCTTGGACTGGATGATCCTGTGAGAAGAGTCAAAGCCTGCTCAAGACAGTGGTCTGCTTCAGCGATGGCTCCAAGAGGTCTAAGTCCGTCGTTGGACCTCAGCCAGAGAGCCGCAGCCTTAATTCTTTCTTCCTCAATGACTCTCGGCGGGTAGGTGACGAGCCCCTCTCTTGCAGTCTGAATACAGGCTGTATAAGCGTGGCGCTCTCTCAAACCTATAGCCCACTGGTTATAGTCTTCCAATGCCCCCGCCCGATCCTCCGCCCTATCGCGATGCCGGGCCGCGATTCCAAAATCAGAAAGCGGCCCCTCTCTTTTCTCGAAATGCTCCGCCACCCGCAAATGCCAAGCCCTCGTCGCTTCTTCTCCTTCCCGGTTCGCCAAAGCATTCTGCTGCTCCGGTCGAGATGACAACAGGCGGTGAACCGCGTCCCCTCCGACAATTGCGGACTGCGATACCTTGCGGGCCAGCAATCCATGATCCCGCAGCCATGCGATGTCAGAGACCGGATCACTGATTCCATCCGCGGACAGGAGGATCTCCAACTCCTCCGCGGGCAGAGGTTCTTCCAGAAGGCAGAGCCGATCGAACGTGGGAAGCCGTTCTGGAGGGACTTGCGACAGGACGGTCTCAATGAGCAGGCTCCGCCCGCGATCCTGATGCTTTGCGGCCAATTTCCGGTCCACAGTTTGAATCACCGGGCCGAAGTTCTTCAGGAGTGTTCGTGCCCTGTCGGGTTTTCCGCGCAGGTAACCTCCAAGAAGCTCCAACGCTTTCGGGTGACCTCCGAGATGATCCAAAACCTGCCTCCAGGCATCCTCCTGCAAGCTGCCCAATCCTTCAGGATCGAGGAAACGGAGCTTCCGGCAACCCGATCGAGACAGTTCTCCCAGGTCCAGGTTGTAGACCTCGAAAGGAGCATCGTGAAGCTCGACAGGGAGGCGACTGGTGAAGAACAGTCGGAATCCGGTTCCGCCGAGAACCGCCAGATCGGCGAGTGCATTACCGAGATCGGGATTGCGAAGATTTCCGTCCTGATCCTGCTGATCCTCGAAATTGTCCAGGAGAAGGATCGTGGGCGTGACTTCGCGAAGGGCGTTCTGCAGATCGGCACGGAACTGCTCTTCAGCCGATGCGGCAGCGCTACGTTCAACCCCGAGCTTGCGCGCAATCTCTTCCAGCAACGCGGCTGGGGCCAGGTCGCGGCCGGCGTTGACGATCAACAGGCGTGCTCCCTCCTCCTTCCGGCGCTCCAGGAACCGGGCGGCCAGGGTGGACTTGCCGATGCCTCCCAGGCCGTGGATCACGATCGCCCGATCGCCGCGTTCAAAGGCGCGGCGGAGGCGGCGCTCGGTCTCGCGGCGGCCTACGTACCCCTTTTCCAGATAGGTGACGCCCGCGATCTTGAAGTCTTCGCGGGCCACCTCGAAGGGCGTGGGAAGCGGATCGGCGGTCCCTTCCGGCGTGGTGAGCGGTCCGGGATCGCGGCTGACGGTGAGGACAGGGATGGCCCATTCGTAAGGTCCGCCCCCCCTCGCCAACCCGATCCGGCCTGCCCGGAAGGCGGTCGGGAGGTCCGCTCCCCGGCCGAGGGCGGAGTAGAACGCCTCGGCGAAGACGGTGGCGCCGTGGTCCGAGATGGCGCTCTGCATGCCCACGACGCGCTGGACGCCTCCGCGGACCAGCGTCTCGGTGAGACCGGCAGGGGTGGCGGTGTCGCAGGCGGCGAGGACCAGCAGCTCGATCTTGTTCGTCTTTGGAGTAGCGTGGATCCATCCGAGCAGATCCTCCGAAGAGACGGCTTGGCGATGGCCTTCCTTGTCCTCCAGGAAGACCACAGGACGGCCCTTCTCGGTTCCGCCGTGGCAGGAGAGGTGGAGGACCCGGGGACGATCCTTCCGGATCAGTTGGTTGTGCAGCTCCTCCACGTCTCCCGTGTCCGGCAGAATCAGCCGGCCCCGCCTCTCCCGCACGAGCGAGTCGAGGGCGAACAGGAGCCGCTCCTGCTCGCGCTCCCAGAAGAGGTCGGAGTCCTCCTGAATCCCTCCTCCGGCACCGAGCCGGACCGTCGGAGCCTGATCCTCCAGGGGCGCGGCGGTGAAGCCGAGGACGGAGAGATGATCGGGCGGAATCTCGGGAGCGGGATCGCGCGCCGGTTCGAGATCCGCTCCGGGGGACGGAATGCGGCGGACGATTTCCAGGAGACCCTGGCGAACAGGAAAGGGATGACGCGGGAAGCTCAGCAGCTCCCAAGGCAATGCGAGGGCGTCCCCTTCTCCGCTCCGGATCTCCAACGTAACCAGCCGGCCGCCATGCGCCGCCAGTTCGAGGATCTTCTCCAGCGCCTCCCCCATCGCTCCCGGAAAGGCCTGACGGGCCAGCTCCGCCCCCGCGTACCGCACGGCTTCTTCCTTCAGCTCGTTCCGGGACCGGGGCTCGGATTGGAACTTCCGGAACACCTCCAGGGAGGCCGTGCTCAGATCCAAATCCAGCGCCACGGGACCCAGGACCGCGTCGCCGGTCCACGCCGGCTTCAGGGCGCCGAGGTGCAGGGTGGCCTGCATTCCCCTGGGAGCGCCGGCATCCTGCCGGCCTTCAAGTAAGTTGGCCGGCAGGGATGCCAGCGCTCCCAGGGCGGGCCTCAGGGCCAGGACCACCCGCGGCCGGCTCGCCGAGAGCGCCGCCGCGATCTCCTTGGTCAGGGAGGCCGGATCGGCGTAGGGACGTGCCCAGACTCCGGTCCTGTAATCTCCCACTTCCTTCTCCAGGAAATCCTGAAGGCCGGGCTCGCGGTCCTCGGAATCAGCGGTCGAGAAGAAGACCAGGCAGCGAAGACCGAGCTCGCGGGCAAGGCGGAACTCCTCTTCGGTGATCGCCCGGTCTCCCGTTCCTGGCGGGATCGTGCCGCGGCGTTTGTCGAAGACGCCGATGTAGGTGTCGCAATTCGCAATTTCACGGCCGAGGGTTCCCTCGACCGCGCTCGCCTGCGCCACGTGATGCGCGGTTTCGACCGGCTCCAACCCGATCAGCCTCGCCGACTCCGCCGCCTTCCGCCGCAGATCCAGCATCCCACCGAAGACGGACGAGATGAACACCCGGCCCAGCTCCATGCAGGTCTCCTTTCGGGGCTTGCGAAATTGTATCAGCCTTGCGCTCCCCACTCTTCAGGGATATGATGTAATCCCATATGACGCTCTTCTCCTCTCTCCCTGCCGGCCTCACGGGCCGGGTTTTTCTTCGGGTTCTGTCGCGCCCCTGTAGCGCATGAACCCCGTCAAGAGCCTCACTCCGTCTCAGCTCTCGGACTTCCTGCTCAACGTGGCGGTCGTCCGCCCGGTGTTCCTCTGGGGACAGCCCGGGATCGGCAAGTCGAGCCTGGTGGCCCAGTTCGCGGAACAGTTGGGATTGCCGTGCGTCTCCCTGCTCGGCAGCCAGCTCGCTCCGGAGGACCTCATCGGCGTGCCCCAGATCGAGGACGGCGTCAGCCGGTTCTGCCCGCCGGCGTCGATCGCCCGGCGGGAGCCCTATTGCCTGTTCCTCGACGAGCTGAACGCGTGCTCCCATGAGGTGCAGAAGGCGTTCTACAGCCTCATCCACGAGCGGCGGATCGGCGAGTACCAGTTGCCGGCGGGATCTATCGTCATCGGCGCGGGGAACCGGGCGCAGGACAGCGCCATCGTCAAGCCGATGTCGTCGGCGCTGCTGAACCGCATGGTGCACGTCCACTTGCAGGTCTCGCATCGCGACTGGATGGCCTGGGCGAAGGCGAACGGCATTCATGGCAACGTGCTGTCGTACCTCGAGCTGCGGCCGGACCACCTGTGGAGCGCGCCGCCCAAGCACGAGGAGCCCTTCTCCACTCCCCGCTCCTGGCACATGCTGAGCGACGCGCTCAACGAGTACGGCGATCCGGTGCCGGACGACGCGCTGGAGGCCCTGGCGTTCGGCTGCCTGTCGCCCCATCACGCGGGCCAGTTCAAGGCGTTCGTGAAGCAGACGCGGAGCAAGTTCGCCCTCCACCGCATCCTCAAGGGAGAGATCGGCTGGCCGGGCGATCCCCAGGACCGCGACATCCTCTATTTCCTCGCGCAGTCGCTCCGGGCGCAGCTCGCCAAGGAGCTGCCGTCCGATCCGCAGGCGGTCAATCCGCAGCACCGGCAGCTCGCGCACCGCGCCAAGGCGCTCCTCAAGGATCTGGCGTCCATCAGCCTGGAGATGGCCCAGCTCGTGGTGGCCGACGAGAAGGACGCCGGCGGCAACGACTCCGGAGCGCTCCCGGGATGGCTGCTCGTCGAGGTCGTGCGCGATCTGCCGCGGCTGGTCGAGAAGCGCAACGGTGCCCCGGCGTAGCTCCAGGAAGGCGAGCGAAGATCCGGCGACCGCGGCGTTCGCCGCCGGGCTCGCCGCGTTGGAAAACCATCCCATGTTCGAGCCGCTCCTGCGCCGCGTGTCGATCGTGCGCCAGGAGCACGATCCGGTCTGGCCGGCGGACGGCTGGCTGGTGGCGCGCTCGACGGGCGCGCTCCATGTCCACCCGAAGCGGCGCGCGACGCCCGAGGAGTGGACCTGGGTGATCGCCCACGGTCTGCTCCACCTCGGCTTCGGCCATTTCCAGAAGCGCGCCCGGCAGGACCTCTGGAACGTGGCGTGCGACGCCTTCGTCAACCGCTTTCTCGCGGACCTGAAGATCGGCCGCCGGCCCGCGGACATCCACGCTCCCGAGGCGCTGCCGGGGTCCACGGAGAACGCCATCTACGACCACCTCTTCGAGCGCGGCGTGCCCCCGACGCTGCGCGATTGCGGCACGGCCGGCCCCGGTGGTCAGGACATGGAGCTTGTCGAGGAGCCCCGGTGGTCCGGGTACACCGACTGGCCGAAGCTGCTGGCGGAAGGGTTGCGCGCCGCGGTGGCCGGCGCGGTGGATGTGGCGGCGGGGGTGGCCCCGACCCTCGGCGCGGCGCGGACCTCCACGAGCCCTGCCATCCGGGCGCGTTCGTGGTTCATCGCCAACTATCCCCTGCTCGGCGCCCTGGCCGCGGCCTTCGATCTGATCGAGGACGCCAAGGTCTGCAAGGCCATGGAGATCAGCGTCGCCGCGGTGGATGCCGAGGCGCGGGAGGTCTACATGAATCCCCAGGCGGCCCTGGACGAGATGGAGAGCCGCTTCGTGATGGCCCACGAGCTGCTCCACGTGGGGCTCCGCCATCAGGCCCGCCGCCAGGGGCGGGACCCGTACTTCTGGAACGTGGCCTGCGACTACGTGATCAACGGCTGGCTGATGGAGATGGGCGTGGGCACGCCGCCGCGCCTCGGGCTGCTGCACGACGCCGAGCTCAAGGGACTGTCGGCCGAGACGGTCTACGACCGGATCGTGGCCGACCTGCGCCGCTACCGGAAGCTGATGACCCTGCGGGGCGTGGGCGCGTGCGACATCCTGCCGGGCCGCCGGCCCGAGTGGTGGGAGGGGAGCGAGGGCGTGGAGCTGGACGCCTTCTACCGCCGCTGCCTGAGCCAGGGTCTCCTCTACCACCAGGAGCAGTGCCGGGGATTGATCCCGGCCGGCCTGCTGGAGGAGATCCGCGCGCTGGATCAGCCGCCGCTCCCCTGGGACGTCCAGCTCGCGCAGTGGTTCGACCATCACTTCCCGCCCCGGGAGCGCCGCCGTTCCTACGCCCGTCCGAGCCGGCGGCAGGCCGCCACGCCGGACATCCCCCGGCCGCGCTACGTGCCGGTGGCTGACGACGCCGTGCGCACCTTCGGCGTGGTGCTGGACACCTCCGGGAGCATGGACCGCAAGCTGCTGGCCAAAGCGCTGGGGGCGATCGCCAGCTACAGCCTCTCGCGGGAGGTCGAGGCGGTCCGCCTGGTCTTCTGCGACGCCGCGCCGTACGACGAGGGCTACGTGCGGCCCGAGGACATTGCCGGCCGGGTGAAGGTCAAGGGCCGGGGCGGCACGGTGCTGCAACCCGGGATCGATCTCCTGGAGAAGGCGCTGGATTTCCCGAAGGACGGGCCGTTGCTGATCATCACGGACGGCTACTGCGACTCGCTGCGGGTACGCCGGGAGCACGCTTTTCTGATCCCCGCGGGCGCGGGACTTCCCTTTACGCCACAGGGGCCCGTGTTCAGGGTGCGGTAAAGAATGTCCTGTCTTGACGGGGATCTCGCCCCAGGATATTTTTCCCGCCGGCTCATGCCTTGACGATCCCGGAACACGCCGCTAATCTGGTCCCGAAAGGAGGCCTGATCGGCATGGCTGTAGCGATCTCTGACGCCCGGCGCCTGACGCGCGAGGAGTACGAACGCCTCGTAGAGGAGGATTTCTTCGCGCCGGACGCCAGGATTGAGCTCATCCACGGACGCCTTGTCGAAATGGCCCCTCAAACCACCTTCCATGCCGTTGGGGTGAACCGCGTGCAGGTGGCGCTGGGCCGTGTCTTCCGAGAGAGCTTTGCTGTCCGCGTCCAGTTGCCGCTCGCCATCGATCCCGATTCGGAGCCCGAGCCCGATGTGGCCGTGGTTCCGGGCGAACCTGAGGACTACAGTTTCTCCCACCCGACTTCCGCTGTTCTTGTCGTCGAAGTCTCGGAAAGCTCCATGAAGATCGACCGTGAAAAGGCCGAGATCTACGCGCGGGCCGGGATTCCCGAGTATTGGATTCTGGATCTTCGCAGGCGCCAGCTTGAAGTCCATAGGAACCCTGAGAACGGTACGTACGCTTCGAAGACCGTCCTCCGGGAACCCGGCTTTGTCTCCCCTTTGGGCCGGAATGAGCGGATCGCCATCGCTGACCTGCTTCCTCTTCCTGGAAGATAGACCTCTCTATCCGGGCGTCAGCAGCGCCACCGCCTCCTCCACGAACCGCTGTACCTCCCCTGCCCTGGGCAGGGCGTGGCGGGCGTCGCGCTGGAGTTGGAGCATGCCGAGATAGAGGGCGTGGGCCATGATGGCCCGGCGGCGGGCGTCTTCTTCGCCGAGTCCCAGGGCTGTGAAGCACTCCGCCATGAAGGCCAGACGGCGCTCCGCGACCCGCCGGACGGCCGAGCCGATGCGTGGATCGTTCGAGGCCGTCGAGAGCGCCAGGTAGAGCGGGCTCGTGCGCCGGTTCCCCGTCACCTCCCGGAACAGCGCCTCGATCCGGAGACGCGGGTCCTCCCGCCGCACTTTGGCGAAGACCGCTTCGGTCTCCCGCCGCTCCCAGAGCTCCAGCGCCGCGTCGAGCAGCGCTTCGCGGTTGGCGAAATGCCAGTAGAAGCTCCCTTTGGTCACCCCGAGCTCCTTGGCCAGCGGCTCCACCACCAGAGCTGAGACGCCACCCCGGGCGATGGCGTCCAGCGCCGCTTCAGCCCAGGACTCCGCCGACAGGTTGGGCTTGAGATAAGGCTTGGCCATGGCTGAGATTCTACTCCCATGCCATACGCTGGCGTATTGACCAGGTGGCGTATCCCGCCCCTCCCGCCCCAGGTTGAAACCTGGGGCTACCCACGGATGTGCCTGAAGGCACGGTTCGAACCGTCCCTTGAGGGACAATCGCGGGTAGCCCCATGGTTTCAACCTGGGGCGGCGAAGGTCACGGACCTGTTGAATTGCTGCCAGTCGTTCCATACGCCACCGTACTGACGACGCCAAACCGCTCGCCTACCCTCGTTGTGAGGTAGTCTTCCTCCACATCTTGGAGGAAGATCCGTGAAAGACAAGGATTCCGCCCCGGGAGCGTTCACCCGCAGGTCCCTGATGAAGGCCGGTCTGGCCGGAGGAGCGCTGGCCGCGGCCGGGCCTCTCCTCTCCCCATCCTCGCCCCAGGCCGAGGCTGTCGTCACCCCCTCTCAGCCCTTCGATCTGGAGGAGATGACGATCTCCAACATGAAGGCGGGCTTCCGCTCGGGCGAGCTGACGTCGCGCGGGGTGACCGAGCAGTACCTGGTCCGCATCGAGGAGTTGAACACCCGGGGACCGGAGCTGCGGGCGGTGATCGAGGTCAATCCGGACGCGCTGGAGATTGCCGCGGCTCTCGACGTGGAGCTCAAGGAGAAAGGACCCCGCGGACCGCTTCACGGCGTCCCGATCCTCCTCAAGGACAACATCGCCACCGCCGACCGGACGACCACCACCGCCGGCTCGCTGGCGCTGGAGGGATCGATCCCGTCCCGCGACGCCTTTCTGGTGGAGCGGCTGCGCGCGGCGGGGGCGGTCCTCCTCGGCAAGGCGAATCTCTCCGAGTGGGCCAACTTCCGCTCTTCGCGATCCACCAGCGGCTGGAGCAGCCGCGGCGGGCAGTGCCGCAACCCCTACGCGCTCGACCGCAACCCCTCGGGCTCCAGCTCGGGCTCGGCCGTGGCCGCTTCCGCCAACCTCTGCGCCGCCGCCGTGGGCACGGAGACCGACGGCTCGATCGTCTCCCCCGCCTCGATCTGCGGCATCGTGGGCATCAAGCCCACCGTGGGACTGGTGAGCCGCTCGGGCGTCATCCCCATCGCCCACAGTCAGGACACGGCCGGCCCCATGGCCCGCACGGTGGCCGACGCCGCCATCCTCCTGGCCGCCATGATGGGAGTCGACGAGCGCGACGAGGCCACCCGGGCGAGTCAGGGAAAGACGCTGGACCTCCCGCAGATCCTGGACCGGCACGGCCTCAAGGGCGCCACGATCGGCGTCTACCTCCCCGGATCGCTCGACGATAATCCGCTGACGAATTCCGTCCTCGCCGAAGCCGTGGCTGTCATGAAGCGCGGCGGGGCGACGATCGTCGAAGGCGTGAAGATCCCCACCGCCGGGAAGTTCGGAGAGAGCGAATTCGAAGTGCTGCTCTACGAGTTCAAGGCGGACCTCAACCGCTACCTGTCCGACCCGGGCTCGAAAGCGCCCATCCGTTCGCTCCAGGAGGCGATCGAATTCAACGAGCGCCACCGCGACCGGGTGATGCCGTATTTCGGACAGGAAACTTTCCTGGAGTCCCAGAAGAAGGGACCGCTCACGGACGCCGCGTATAAAAAGGCTTTGGAGACCTGCCGCAACCTCTCGCGCAAGGAGGGCCTCGACGCCGTCTTCGCCAAGCACAAGCTGGACGCCCTGGTGGCCCCCTCGAACGGTCCGGCGTGGCTGATCGATCTGGTCAACGGCGACTCGCCCAGCGGCGGCAGCTCCGGGTTCCCGGCGGTCTCGGGATATCCGAACATCACCGTGCCGATGGGCTTCGCGTTCGGATTGCCGCTGGGGATCTCCTTCATGGGCCGGGCGTGGAGCGAGCCCACGCTGATCAAGCTGGCCTACGCCTTCGAGCAGGCGACGCTGGCGCGGAAGCCGCCGCGGTTCCTGCCGACGGCGGCCCTCACCTCCCGGCCTCCTCTCCCGACCCCTCCCTCCCACCCACACCGGGAGAGGAGGAGAAGTTAGCTGGAAGAGAAAAGCAGACTAACCCTGACTAACCTCTCCCTCTCTCCCGGTGTGGGTGGGAGGGAGGGGTCGGGAGAGAGGGCCGGGGAGTGAGGGCTCGAAGGGCATACCCTTCCGAACACATCGATGACAAGGTCTAGATCATGAAAAGAATTCTTCTAATCCTCGGCGCCGCGCTCCTCCTCCTAGTCGCCGTGCTGCTCGTGCGCACGGCGACGGTGAAGTCCCGTCAGATCGAGGTCCAGCCGGTGACCGACCTGACGGTCGACGCCGACGCGGCGGCGCAACGGCTCGCCGCCGCCATCCGCTTCCCCACCATCTCCCATGAGGACGGCCGCGTGGAGGCCGCGGCGTTCCAGGACCTCCATCGCTTCCTCGAACAGAGCTTCCCCCGTGTCCACGCCTCCCTGGTCCGGGAGCCCGTGGCGGGCTACAGCCTGCTCTACACCTGGAAGGGAACGGACCCGCGTCTTCCGCCCATCCTCCTGATGTCCCACATGGACGTGGTTCCGGTCGAGCCGGGGACGGAGAAGGACTGGACGCACCCGGCCTTTTCCGGCGTCATCCAGGACGGCTACATCTGGGGCCGCGGCGCGATGGACGACAAGTCGGGCGTGCTCGGCATCCTGGAAGCGATCGAGACCCTTCTCGCCAAGGGATTTCAGCCCGAGCGCACGGTGCTCCTCGCCTTCGGACATGACGAAGAGGTCGGCGGCCGCAAGGGCGCGGCGGCCATCGCGGCGCTGCTGAAGCAACGGGGCGTCCGTCCGGAGCTGATCCTGGACGAAGGCGGCGCCATCGTTGAAGGCATGGTGCCGGGGATCGGCGGCGCCGCCGCCATGGTGGGCACGGCCGAGAAGGGATATCTGAGCGTGGAGCTGGTGGCCCGGGGCGAGGGCGGGCACTCCTCCATGCCGCCGAGCCAGACCGCCATCGGCAAGCTGAGCGCGGCCGTCGCGCGGCTGGAGGAGAATCCGATGCCGGCGCGAATCGACGGCGTCAGCCGGGATACTTTCGAATATCTGGCGTCGGAAATGCCCTTCGGCTCCCGGCTGGTGCTCTCGAACCTCTGGTTCTTCAGCCCGGTGGCGAAGAGGCAGCTCACGGCGAGCCCGGCGGGCAACGCCCGTCTGCGCACCACCACGGCGGCCACGATCTTCCAGGCCGGCGTCAAGGAGAACGTCCTGCCGCAGAGCGCCAGGGGGGTGGTGAACTTCCGCATCCTTCCCGGGGACTCGATGGCGAGTGTGCTCCAGCACGTGCGGGACACCGTGGGACCCGGAATTCAGGTGAAGGCGACCGGCACGTCCAATGCGGAGCCCTCGAAAACTTCCGATGTCGGCGCGCCGACGTTCACGATCGTGCAGCGCAGTCTGGGAGAGGTCTTCCCCAGGATCATCGTCGCCCCGAACCTGCTCTCCGGCGGCACGGACACCAAGCACTACGGGGATCTGAGCCCGAACATCTACCGCTTCATGCCGATCCGGGTGAAGGAAGAGGACCTCGGCCGCTTCCACGGCACCAATGAGCGGGTCGGAGTCCAGAACTACGCCGAGATCGTGCGTTTCTATGCGCAGCTCGTCCGCAACAGCGCGGGGGGGAGGCGGGAAGTGCGGCCGATGGGGTGACGACTCTCAGAACTTGAACAGCGCGTCGAACGCCGACCGGGCGTCCCCTGGCGAGGGGTTGTCCCGGTCCTGCCCGAACTCCTGGGCCAGCTTGGGATCGAAGAAGGTGCACTCGTTGCGGTCCCGCTTCTTGGCGACGCGGGCGGGGATCTCCTCGTGCCGCCGGCACTCCCAGCGGACCGAGGTGTCGAAGTGAACGCAGTTGGCGCAGGCGTGGAGGTCGGCGCCGCACTTGGCGCAGGTGGCGTCGAAGGGGATTTCGGTGTCCAGCCGCTTCTCGCCGCAGGCGGCGCAGCGGAAGACGCTCTCCGTGGGCGCGCCCAGACCCCGGCCGCGCGGGCCGTCCTTCTTGGGCGGCGGACCCTGCTGCGGCCCGCGGGAGCGGGTCTCTCCGCGATCGTTGGAGCCCTGGTAGCCTCGCTGGCGGTATTTGGGACGGTCGGACATTGAAGAGGTTGTAGCAGAATCGGGGCGGAGGGTCCAGAAGGATTTGCTGGCGGGGGCGGCGTGCCCTTCGAATCCTCACCCCCTGGCCCCCTCTCCAACCCCCGCCCGCCACCCGGGGGAGGGGGAACGATGAGTCAACGATCTTGCCGGGGCTCAAGAGACCTGGATCGCAGGGCCCTCCCTCTCCCGGGGGCGGGCGGCAGGGAGATGGGAGAGGGACCGAGGGTGAGGTCTTCGAAGGGCATCCCGCCCCAGAAAGCACCCCGCCTAAAAGGCAGGACCGGCTGGCGCATCGCGCCAGCCGGCTCTGAGGTAGGGTTGAGGGTGGGTGTCAAAGAGGTTCACGGCATCTGCCGCAGTACTATCAACGTTGAAACACCGCCTTCTCCCTCACTCCGGATGACGATCTCCTCCCGGCCGTCGCCCGTCACGTCCATCTTCTGGAGCGAGCGGACGCTCTGGGTATCCATCGTCATGACCTTTCCGTCCTCCCCATCCCCATCCTCGTCGTCCTCCTTGTTCGGTCCCGTCCCCACGGCGACGGTGTGGACGGGCGCGGGGGCCGGCGGCTCGGGGGAGAGGGTGCGGACGGGCTTCACGGTCAGGGGCTTGGAGCCCTTCGACTCCAGGCCGTAGACGACCAGCCCCGCCTCATTGGAGATCAGCAGGCCCGGACGGCCGTCTTCCGTCAGGCCCGGAGCGTAGACCCAGTCGCGGGGCTCCATCTCCTGGTCCCAGATCCGGCCCTTGGCCTCGAACTTCCCGCTTCCCAGGTTGCGGTGGACCGCCACGCGCAGGCTGCGGTCCAGGATCCCGCGGTCGCAGATCACGGCGACGTCCTGCCGGCTGTCGCCGTCCATGTCGGCGGCCATGACGTCCAGGCGGCCCCAGGCGGGGCATTCGGTCTGGGTCGCCACGACGGGCGGCGCGCCGCCCCGGCTGCGGTCCTTCTCCAGGAAGAAGACGCGGACGCGCTTCTTCTGGAAGACGCCGATCTTCTCGTAGGTAGTGACCGCCAGCGCGGGACGCCCGTCGAGCCGCAGCAGGACGCTGTTGTCCAGGTTCTCCTCGGCCGGAAGCTGCGACCAGGCCTCGACCGGATCGCCGCCCGCGGCGGAGAACAGCAAGGTCAGCAGCCGCCGCTTGCCGTGGGCCACGGGACCGGCGGCGAACAGGGCCGGCTCCTCCCCCGCTCCCGGCAGCACGCTCACGGACGGGCTGGTGAGGCTCAATCCCCAGCTCTTCCGCTCGGCCTTCACGGGCAGCGGGAACGAGGCCTTGGAGACCAGCGACGATCCCGAGGGGACCAGCAGGTCGAGCCGCCCGGCGCGCGCGATGGGAAGCGCCCCCTTCAGCGTCCCGTTCACGCCGCGCAGCGAGCCGGGCGTGAAGCCGGGGTCCTCCAGGATCTTCTCCAGCGCGCCGTCCGGGCCGACGCTGTAGAGCACGCCCTTGCCGCCCACGAGCAGGCGCGGCCCGCTTCCGAAGTCGAAGGAGTGGAGGGAAGACGCTTCTTCGGGAAGATTCGCGGCCAGGACCTCCAGCCGTCCGCTGACGGGATCGAGGAAGCGGAGGCTTCTCTCCTCCCCCTGCTCGAACAGGAGGGCGAGGCCGGGGACGCCCTGCGCGTCCCGCGCCGGCATCATCGCCCGGGGCGGGCCCGGGAGGGAGACGGACCGCATTTCCGTAGCGGCCGACAGCGGGCCGGCCGCGACCAGGATCAAGATCAGCAGCCATCCGGAGCGTTTCATTTCGAATCCCCCTTGCCGCTCAGATGGAACTCCATGCGGACGGGCGGCGCGAGGCCGGGGTCCCTGTCCTTGGTCGATCGCGGGTGCACCACCAGCAGGTCGGAGCGGCCGTCGCCGTTGAAGTCGCGGATGCGCACCAGGGAGAGATCCCGGGGCTCGGCCTCCAGGCGGATCTTGCGGTCCGGCTGCTTGGGGAACGAGCAGTCCTGCCCGCCGTAGTGGACGGTGACGTTCTTCCCCCGGCCGAGCTGCACGAAGTCGGCGCGGCCGTCGCCGTTGAAGTCGCCGGCGAACAGCGACATGTCGCGCACCCGCAGGTCGTTGAGGTTGATCCGGAACTGCCCCGAGAGATCGAGCCCGCCGACCTTGCGGAAGCCGCCCCGCTCGCCCTGGCACCAGACCTGGAAGTCGAGTCCCAGGTTCAGCCGCTTGGTGGCCAGCACGCCGAGGGCCTTCATGATGGTGATGTCGATCGTCACCAGCACGAGGTCCCGCCGGCCGTCGCCGTTGAGGTCCTGGAAGCCGCCGGGCAGATTGAACTCCGTGTCCTGGCTCTCGAAGCCGTAGCCGACGGTCTCGAAGGAGTGGTAGACGTCCTGGGACGGCGCCAGCTCGCGGTCCAGGTGCCGGAGATGGACGCGGCCATGGTTCTCCCGCGCCTGCTTCATCTCCGCCCGCACCCCGTCCTTCTCCGGCTCGATCTCCGTCTGGGTGACCAGCTCTCCCAGCCCGTCGCCGTCGAGGTCTCCCAGCCAGACGACGTCAGAGGTGGGCTCCTGCTTCTCGTCCGTCTTCTCCTTCTCCTTTTTTTCTTCCTCGCGCACGGCGTCGAAGACCGGGAGGAAGCGCCCGCCGCCGGCGTTGCGCATCACGCGCACGTGGCGCCAGCTCTTCTTCGGGTCCTTGAAGACGAGGTCCGGCTTGCGGTCGCCGTCCACGTCCGTCACCACGGGGAGCGGATAGATCCGCCGCAGCCCCTCGTTGGCCTGGTAGTCCTCGCCCGGCAGCGGCAGGCGGGACGCGGCGGTCCGTGACAGCCCGTCGGGGCCGGCGAGATAGACGGCGAGGCCGTCGCGGGCCGGCAGCAGGAGGTCGAGGACGCCGTCGCCGTCGAGGTCGCGCACCAGCCCTAGGTCCGGCAGGAAGTTGCCGGAGCCCGCGAAGACGGGGGGATCGCTGATGAGCGGCTCGAGCTTCAGGGCGCCGGAGGAGTCCAGGCGCAGCGCGCTCGCGCCCTCGTCCGTGAGCACGACCACGGGCGTGCCCGGCGGACCCGCCTCCATGGAGAGCACGGAGAGCGGCAGCGGCAGCGCGGGACCGGCCGGGGCGAAGCCGCCGTCCGGCTTGCCGAGATAGGCGCGCGCCTCGCGGCGGTCCAACAGGTAGGGGACGACGGTCATGACCTCGACCAGCTCGTCGATCCCCTCCATCTGGCTGCTCTCGGTGACGGCGATCTCGTCCCACTGGTTGAACGCCAGCGCGATCACCAGATCGGTGACGCGGTCGCCGTTCAGGTCCGCGGGCACGACGGCGGCCGGCGGACCGGGCAGATCGAGAGCCCAGGACTGGAGGTCGGATTTTTCCGCGGCGTGGGCCGGCCGCGCGAGGGGGATCAGGGCCGCCAGGACGAGGACCGGCAGGAAGGGGCGGAAGCCTGCCTGCCGGCGCGGGATCTTGGTTTCGTCGGGCCTCACATCGCCTTCTACGGCTGGGAGACCGGAACGTTACATTCGCGCCGGCTTACAGACCGGCCGGGACGAACGCCGCCGCCGCGAGCAGGAGGATCGAGGCGAGCGAGAGGGCAGCCATCTTCATGAAGTCTCTGGTCATTGCCGTTCTACCTTTCCGAGCTTGCCGTCCATTACAGGCGCTTCATGGCTTCAAGCGTTACAACGACCCAAAGCTGTCAATCCCCTCAGTTGCTTCTGATCCCTTCTACGGCAAAAGGGGTGCCATGGTTTGGACGGCCTGAAAACGGGGTTTTCGGGGTGGGAGCGTCCTGAAAAGACGACGGGGCCGTCGAAAGAAGCAGACAGAAGGACACCAGGGACACCAAGGACCTCAAGGACAGCAGACGGTTCTTTACTCGTCCCTGGTGTCCCTGGTGTCTTTGGTGTCCCTGGTGTCCTTCCTGCTTTTGAGGCCCCAGCCTTTGCGCGACCCCGCCCTCCCGGTATACCCTCCCCCGGAACATTTCCAGGGAGAGGAGACCGCGTGAACGACATGTCCGCACCGCGCCCCATCGTCGAGGTCGCCCGCGACCTCGGGATCGATCCGAAGCATGTGGTTCCCTATGGTGACGACAAGGCCAAGATCCGCCTCGCGGCCCGGGAGTCCGGCCGGCCGCCGGGCAAGCTGATCCTGGTCTCGGCCCTCACTCCGACCGGCGCGGGCGAGGGCAAGACGACGACGTCCATCGGCCTCGCCCAGGGCATGGCCAAGATCGGCGAGCGGGTGTGCCTCGCCCTGCGCGAGCCCTCCCTCGGCCCCACCTTCGGCATGAAGGGAGGCGCCACCGGCGGCGGCAAGTCGGTGGTCGTGCCCACGGAGGACATCAACCTCCATTTCACCGGCGACTTCCACGCCGTCACCTCGGCCCACAACCTGCTCGCGGCGCTGCTCGACAACCACCTGCAGCAGGGCAACGCGCTCGACCTCGATCCGCGGCGCGTGCTGTGGCGGCGCGTGATGGACATGAACGACCGCGCGCTGCGGCGCGTGATCGTCGGGCTCGGCGGCTCGCAGCAGGGCGTGCCGCGCGAGACCGGCTTCGACATCACCGCGGCGTCCGAGGTGATGGCGATGCTCTGCCTCGCGACCGGTCTCGAGGACCTGCGCGCGAGGCTCGCGCGCACGCTCGTCGGCTTCACGCGAGCCGGCGCGCCGGTGCGCGCCGCGCAGCTCGGTGCGGCGGGGAGCATGCTCGCGCTGCTGCTCGACGCGCTCGAGCCGAACCTGGTGCAGACGCT
>DASVAS010000083.1:0-104442 GCA_036376245.1 Thermoanaerobaculia bacterium
CAGGATCTGATCGATCGAGACGTCGAAGCTCCACGACGCGGTCTGGAGCAGGCGGACGCCGGGCTCGATCCCGAACGCCGCTCCCGCCTCCCGCAGATGGCGGGCCGCCATCGCGTGATCCACGCCCACGCCCTTCGGCCGGCCGGTGGAGCCCGAAGTGTAGATCACGTACGCCAGGCTCGCCGGCAACGCCCAGCCCCGCGGCCGCGAGGCGTCTTCGTCCCAAGCCTCAGGTTCGAGGACCGCCACGCCTGCGGGTACTTGCAGATCGTTCTCCCCCCGGGTCACCAGGACCCGGGCGCCGGAGTCCTCCAGCATCCAGGCCCGGCGCTCCCGCGGATAGGAAGGATCGAGAGGCACATACACGCCGCCGGACTTGAGGATCGCGAGGATCGCCACGATCCCCTCGGGCGAGCGCGGCAGCGATAGAGCGACACGCACCTCGGGTCCAACGCCGAGGCGCCGCAGGCGGCGGGCCAGGCGATTGGCCCGGCTCTCCAACTCGCGCCAGGTCAGCGTCTCGCTTCCCGCCACCACGGCCACGGCCTCCGGATCGAGGTCCGCCCGGACCTCCAGCAGCTCATGGACGCACCGCGCCTCGGGAATGGACCCCGGTCCGCGGCTCCAGGCAGCGATCTGCCCGGCCTCGGCCGCCGTCAGCAGCGGCAGCTCGGAGAGGCGCGCGTCCGGATCGGCGACGGCCCCCGCCAGCAGATTCTGGAAGTGGCCGGCGATGCGCTCCGCCGTAACGGTGTCGAAGAGGTCGAGGTCGTGCTCCAGCGAGGCGTCGAAGCCGCCGTCCGTCGTTTCGACCAGGGTGAGCGACAGGTCGAACTTGGCGACGCCCGTGGACACCGGCAGCGGCTCCAGGAGCAGCCCGGGCAGGTCGAGCGAGGGCAGCGGCAGGTTCTGCAGCGTCAGCATGACCTGGAACAGGGGCGAATGGCTGAGGTCGCGGCGGGGCGCCAGCTCCTCCACCAGCTTCTCGAACGGCACGTCCTGGTGGGAATAGGCGTCCAACGTCGCTTCGCGGGTCCTCTCCAGCAGCCCGGCGAACGTGGGATCGCCCGCGACGTCGGTGCGCAGCACCAGGGTGTTGACGAAGAAGCCGATCAGCTCCTCCAGATCACTATGGTCGCGGCCGGCGATGGGTGAGCCCACCGGGGCGTCGCCGCCGGTATAGCGGGCGAGCAGGGCCTGGAAGGCCGCGAGGAGCGTCATGAACGGCGTGGCGCCGGCGCGCCGGCCCACGGCCTGGAGCCCGGCGGCCACCGCGGCCGGAACGGGCGCGGCGACGCGGTCCCCCCGTTGCGAGCGCACCGCCGGGCGGGGCCGGTCCATGGGGAGGTCGAGCACGGCTGGAGCGCCCTGGAGCCGCTCGCGCCACCAGGCGAGATGGCTTTCCAGCGCGCCGCCGCCCAGTCTTTCCCGCTGCCAGACGGCGAAGTCCGGGTACTGCACGGGCAACGGCCGCTGGGGCGCCGGCTGTCCGATCCGGGCGGCTTCGTAGAAGGCCGCGACGTCGCGGATCAGCACACCCATGGACCAGCCGTCGGAGACGATGTGGTGCAGGTTGAGCAGCAGGACGTGCTCCTCATCGCCCAGCCGCAGCAGGGTGAACCGGACCAGCGGGCCGGCGGCGAGGTCGAAGGTCCAGCGGGCGTCCGTCGCCGCCAGCTTCAGGACCTCGGGCTCCCTCACCTCCGCCGGCAGCGATGCGAGATCCATGATGGGCAAAGGCGTGTCGAGGGACGGCTCGACCACCTGGGCGGGCCTGCCACCGGATTCCACGAAGCGGGTGCGCAGGGATTCGTGGCGGTCCACGACGCTTCGCACCGCCGTCCACAGGGCCGCGGTGTCCAATGCGCCGGACAGCCGGACCGCGGCGAAGATGTTGTAGGCCGGTCCGCCTCCTTCCAAACGGTCGAGGAACCACAGCCGCTCCTGCGAGAAGGAGAGCGGCAGAGGGGCGCCGTCCCGGGGCACCCGAGGGATCCCCTGCCCTTCTTCCCCGGTGGAGACCTCGCCGGCGATCCGCGCCGCCATCTCGCCGAGGGTCGGGAACTGGAATACGTCGCGGATGGGCAGCCGGGCTCCGGTCAGCTCTTCCAGCTTCGAGATCAAGCGGATGGCCAGCAGCGAATGCCCGCCGAGCTCGAAGAAGTCGTGCTCCACGCCCACCCGTTCTACGCCCAGCACCTCGCGCCAGATCCCGGCCAGGAGGTTCTCGGCCGGCGTGGCGGGCTCGTTGCCAGCGGACAGCGGGGCGGCCTCCGGCCGCGGCAAGGCTTTGCGGTCCACCTTGCCGTTGGGTGTGAGCGGCAGCTCCGGCAGGAACACGAAAGCGGCGGGCACCATGTACGTGGGGAGCCGCGTCTCCAGGAAGGCCCGCGCCTCCCTCGCGTCCAGCGAGGCACCGGGCTCCCCGACCAGCCAGGCGGCCAGCCGCCGGTCGCCCGGCACGGCTTCCCAGACGTCGACCACCGCCGCCGCCACCCCCGGCCAATCCCGCAGGGCCGCCTCGATCTCGCCCGGCTCGATGCGGAAGCCCCGCACCTTCACCTGGCTGTCGACGCGCCCGAGGAACTCGATCGTCCCCTCCGGCAGCCAGCGGACCAGGTCCCCGGTCCGATACAGCCGTGAGCCGGCGTCGCCGAACGGGTCCGGGACCAGCTTCTCGGCGGTCAGATCGGGACGCTTCCAGTAGCCCTGGGCCAGGCCGTCGCCGCCCAGCAGCAGCTCGCCTGGAATGCCGATCGCCGCGGGGCGCAGCCCGCTGTCCACGATGCAGGCCGTGGTGTTGGCGATGGGAGCGCCGATCGGCACGGTCCGCGCGCCCTGAGCCACGGAACGGACGTGATGCCAGGTCGAGAAGGTAGTGCTCTCCGTGGGACCGTAGACATGCAGCAGCCGCTCCGGCGCGCCGGCCTCCAGCGCCTCCCGCACCAGCCGGGGATCGCAGGCCTCGCCGCCGAAGAGCAGGGTCCGCAGAGATTTCAAGGCCGCCGGAACCTCACGGACCATCTGGTTGAACAGGGCCGTGGTGAGAAACAGCGTGGTGATCCGCCGCTCGACGATCTCCGCCGCGAACAGCGCCGGCGAAAGGGCCACGTCACGGTTGATCCCCACGACGCAGCCGCCGCTCAGCAGCGCGCCCCAGATCTCGAACGTGGCGGCGTCGAACGAGACGTTGGAGGCGTGGGCGATCCGCGCGGAAGGATCCAGGCGGACGTAGTCGGTCTCGAGGACGAGGCGCACGATGGCCCGGTGTGGGATCGCGGTCCCCTTGGGCCGTCCCGTGGAGCCCGAGGTGTACATCACATAGGCGAGGTCGTCCGCGCAGACCGGGACGGGCGACGCGCCCCGGCCCGCGTCAGCCTGTGCCAGCGCCTCCCCGGTCAGCACCACCGAGGCCCCGGAGTCTTCCAGCATCCAGGCCCGGCGCTCGGCCGGGTAAGAGGGGTCGAGAGGGACGTAGGCGGCTCCCGCCCGCAGCACAGCCAGGAAGCAGACGATCAGCTCGGGCGAGCGGTCGAGGCAGACGCCGACGCGGTCGCCGCGGACCACTCCCAGCGCCTGGAGATGGCCGGCCAGCCGATCGGCCCGGGCCGCCAGCTCGGCATAGGTGATCACCGCGCCGCCGAAGTCGAGGGCCGCGGCGTGGGGATGCCGTTCCACCTGCGCGAGGAAAAGCTCGGGAAGCGTCGCCTCCCGGGGATAGGCGGTGCTCCGCCCTTTCCACTCCGTCAGGAGCTGCCTCCGTTCGGCCTCGTCCAGCAGCGGCAGCTCCGGAAGAGGCAGGCCGGGGTCGGCCACGGCCGCCGCCAGCAGGGTCCTGAAGTAGCGGACGAGGCGCTCCGCCGTGGCGGCGTCGAAGAGGTCCAGGTCGTACTCCAGCCAGACCGCGACCTCTTCCCCCTCCTGCCTCAAGCCCAGCGAGAGATCGAACTTGGCGGTGCCGGTCTCCGCCTCCACGGGCGCGATCGACAGGCCGGGAAGCTCGATCGGCCGCCGCGGCGCGTTCTGGAGCGACAGGGCGACCTGGAACAGCGGAGAGTGGGTGAGGTCGCGGCGCGGAGCCAGCTCCTCCACCAGCTTCTCGAAGGGCAGGTCCTGATGGGCGTAGGCCCCCAGCGTGACTTCCCGGACGCGGCCGAGCAGTCCGGCGAAGCTGGGATCGCCCGCGAGCCCGGTCCGCAGGACCAGCATGTTGACGAAAAAGCCGATCAGCCCTTCGAGCTCGCCGCGGGTCCGGCCGGCGATGGGCGAGCCCACCGCGACGTCGTCCGTCCCGGCATAACGGCCGAGGAGGCTCTGGAACGCCGCGAGGAAGACCATGAACGGCGTGGCGCCGGCGCGGCCGCCCACCCCCCGGACGCCGGCCGCGATCTCCGCGCCGAGGGTGGCGGCCACCTTGCCGCCCCGCTGCGAGCGGACCGCCGGACGGGACCGGTCGGTGGGCAGATCGAGAAACGGGGACATCCCCGCCAGCGTCTGCCGCCACCAGGCGATCTGTTCTTCCAGCGCCTCGCCGCGGAGCCACTCGCGCTGCCACACCGCGTAGTCCGCGTACTGCACCGGCAGCTCCGTCAGGGCCGCCGGCCGGTCCCCGGCGGCGGCGTAGAAGGCCGCCAGGTCCTGGATCAGCACGCCCATCGACCAGGCGTCGGAGACGATGTGGTGCAGGTTGATGAACAGCGCGTGCTCCTCGTCCGCCAGACGCAGCAGGGAGAGCCGCGCCAGCGGGCCGGCGGCGAGATCGAAGCGCCAGCGCGCTTCCGCGTTGGCCCACTCCCGCACCTCGATCTCGCGGGCCGCCGCCGGCAGGCCCGTGAGGTCCGTCACCGGCAGCTCGACTTCGCGGTCCTGCGCGATCACCTGGACCGGCGAGCCGCCGGCCTCGGCGAAGCGGGTGCGCAGGGACTCGTGACGCTGGACCAGCCCGGCGAAAGCGGCGCGCAGCCGCGCCAGGTCGAGGCGGCCCGCCAGACGGACCGCGGCGAAGACGTTGTAGGTCGGGCCGCCGCCTTCGAGACGGTCGAGGAACCAGAGGCGCTCCTGGGCGAAGGAGAGGGGCAAGGCGCCGTCGCGCGGCACCGGCCGCAGCGGCACGCCGATCTCTTCACGCCGGGCACTTTCGATGCGCCGGGCCAGCGCCGCGACGGTCGGGCTCTCGAACAGCGAACGCAGCGGGATCTCGACGCCGAAGACGTCGCGCACCCGCGAGACGACCTGGGTGGCCAGCAGCGAATGGCCGCCGAGGTCGAAGAAGTCCTGCCGGACCCCGACCCGTTCCAGGCCGAGGACGTCGCGCCAGATCCCGGCCAGCAGCTCCTCCGCGGGCGTGCGGGCCTCGTCGGCCGGAGCCTCCACGGAGCCGCGCGGGACTCCCAGGGCCGACAGCGACTTGCGGTCCACCTTGCCATTGGGCGTGACCGGCAGCGCCTCGCGGAGCACGACGGCGGCTGGAATCATGTAGCCGGGCAGTCGGGCCTTGAGCGACTCGCGCAGGGCCTCGGCCGCGACTTCCTCCTCCGGCGCCTCCGGCTCAGGCACCACGTAGGCCACCAGCACCTTGCCCAGTCCCGGAGCCTCGCTCGCCACCACCACCGCCTCCCGCACCCCGGGCTGGCGGCCGAGAAGGGCCTCGATCTCCCCCAGCTCGATGCGGAAGCCGCGGATCTTGATCTGGAAGTCGGCGCGGGCGACGAACTCCACCTCGCCGTCCGGCAGGTAGCGGCCCAGGTCGCCCGTGCGGTAGATCCGGTCGCCGGCCCCGAACGGGTTCGGGAGGAAGCGTTCGCGGGTCAGCTCCGGATCGTCCAGGTATCCCAGGGCCAGATGCGGGCTGCGGATGCAGATCTCCCCCAACTCGCCGACGCCCGCGAGGAGGCCGCCGCGGCCCAGCACCAGGAGCTGGCAATCCTCCATGCCCCGGCCCAGCGGCAGCACCTGCCGGCCCCGCTCGCCCTCGGCGATCTCCGCCTCTCCGGCCACGTGATAGCTCAGGGCGCGCTGCGTCTCGGTGGCGCCGTAGAGGTTGACGCAGGTCACCGCCGGCGCCAGACGGCGCAGCCGCGCCAGGTCGAGCCGGGTCAGGACGTCGCCCACCAGCATCGCGCACCGCAGGTCAGGCAGCGAGAGCCCCTCCTGCACCCCTTCCGTCAGCACCTGCGCCATGGCGGGGGTGAGGTTCGAGAACGTCACACCCTGCCGGGCCATCCAGCCGGCCAGCCGCGACGGGGCGACGTCGTCCGGATCGGGCACGCAGATGGCCGCGCCGAGGAACAGGGCGGTGAAGATGTCCCGCTGCAGCGGGTCGTGCGACAGGCCCGAGAGCAGGCTGAAGCGGTCCGACTCGCTCAGCCCGAAGCGGTCGCGCATCCAGGGCAGGAAGTGCGATAGCCCGCCGTGCGGACCCAGGATGCCCTTCGGCACGCCGGTCGAACCGGAGGTGAAGGCCACATAGGCCAGATCGTCGGGTCCCGGCGCGAACGGCACGGGCTCACCTTCAGGCAGCGCCGCCAGGACCGCCGCCGGACCGCCCGCTGGCAGCGCGATCTCCGGCAGGCCGGCCAGCTCTTCGGGAATCTCACCCGCGGCTACGAGGCGGATCAGGGTCCGGGCCCCGGCGATCCGCGCGATGTCGAGCAGCCGCGCCGCCGGGTAGGCGGGATCGAGGATGACGAACGCGGCTCCGGCTTCCAGCACACCCATCACCGCCGCCACCAGCGCGGGGCCGCGGTGGGCGTAGATGGCGATCGGGTCCCCCCGGCGCGCTCCGCCGGCCTGGAGGCGGGCCGCGATCCGCCGGCTCGCCTCGGCCAGCTCGCCGTAGCTCCAGACCTCGTCCGGTCCCACGACCGCCGGCCGGCCGGGATGCAGCATCGCGCGACGCCGGAACAGCTCGTCGACCGACCCGTGCCACTCGTCTCCGAGGACCACGGTCGGATCCGGCAGCAGGGCGGCGGCCTCGGCCGTCACCAGGGAGAGCGAGCCGACCGGCGCTTCCGGCCGCGCGACCGCCTGGGCCAGCACAGCCTCCAGTTGCCGCAGCATCTCCGCCGCCCGCGGCTCGTCGAACAGGGCCACGTTGTAGAGCAGGTTGAACGACAGCTCGCCCTCCGCCTCGGTGGCGTAGAGCGTGAGGTCGAAATTCGACGGCGCCGAGCCGGCCGGCCCCCGCCGCATCTCCAGGCCCGGCATACGGACGTCCGAGCCGGGGACGTTGACCATGTTCAGGAAGACCTGGAACAGCGGCGTGCGGGAGAGGTCGCGCTCGGGCCGCACCTCTTCCAGCAGCTTCTCGAACGGCAGGTCCTGATGGGCATAGGCGCCCAGAGTAGCCTCGCGCACCCGCGCCAGCAGCTCCACGAAGGAGGGATCGCCCGCCAGGTCGGCGCGCAGGACCACGGTGTTCAGGAAGCAGCCGATCAACGCCTCGATCTCCGGCCGGTTGCGGCCGGCGATGGGCGAGCCGACGAGGACGTCCTCCTGGCCGGAAGCACGCGAGAGGAGCGTGGAGAAACCCGCCAGCAGGGTCATGAACAGCGTCGCGCCCGACCGCCGGGAGAGGGCCTTGAGGTCCGCCGTCAGCTCCCGGGAGAGCTGCCCCGGCACGACCGCGCCCTGGAAGGTGCGCACCGCCGGACGCGGCCGGTCGGTGGGCAGGTCCAGCACCGGCAGCGGCGCGGCCAGATGCTCCCGCCAGTACGCCACCTGCTCGGTGAAGAGCCGCTCCCCCACCGGGCCGCGCTGCCAGACCGCGAAATCGGCGTACTGCACCGGCAGCGGCGGCAGCGACGCGATCTCGCCGCGCGAGAAGGCGACATAGAGGCGGGTCAGCTCGTCCATCAGGCGGCCTAGCGACCACGCGTCGGCGATCGAGTGGTGGACCTGGAGCAGGCAGAGATGGTCCTCCGCCGCCAGCCGCAGCAGCGTCACCCGCAGCAACGGCCCGCGCGCCAGGTCGAAGGGCCGGCGGACCTCGCCGGCGTTGATCCGCTCCGCCTCGGCTTCCCGGTCAGAGACGCCCTGCAGGTCCACCACGGGAATGGCCAGCGCCAGCTCCGGCCGGATCTCCTGGAACGGACGGCCGTCCGCCGAGCCGAAGGTCGTGCGCAGGGTCTCGTGGCGCCGCACCACCTCGTTCAGCGCCCGCTCCAGCAGGTCGGCCCGGAACGAACCCAGCAGCCGCAGGGACGAGGGGATGATGTAGGTCGCCCGCCCCGGCTCGAGCTGCTCGAGGAACCACATCCGTTCCTGGGCGAAGGAGAGCGGGAGCGCGCTGTCGCGGGAGACCGGGACGACCGGCGGCACGTCCACCCGCCGCGCCTCCTGGACGGCCGCGGCCAGGGCCGCGATGGTGGGCGTCTCGAAGAGCTGACGGATGGGCAGCTCCACGCCGAAGGCGGTGCGCAGCCGGGAGGCCAGCCGGGTCGCCAGCAGGGAGTGGCCGCCCAGCTCGAAGAAATCGTCGTGGACTCCCACCTCGCCCACGCCCAGCAGGTCGCGCCAGATGCCGGCGAGGATCTCCTCCTCGGGGGTGCGCGGCGCCACGGAGCCCTCGCCGCCGAAGTCGATCCCGGCGGGATCGGGCAGGGCGCGGCGGTCCACCTTGCCATTGGGAGTGAGCGGCAGCTCCGGCAGGCTCACGAAGGCCGACGGCACCATGTAGGCCGGCAGCCGCTCCTCCAGGAAGCTCCGCAGCTCCCGGGTCTCAGGAGCGGCATCCCTGGCAACGATCCAGGCCGCCAGACGGCGGTCTCCGGGCGTGGGCTCCCACACCTTCACCACCGCGGCCATTACTTCCGGATGCGCCGTCAGCGCCGCCTCGATCTCGCCCGGCTCGATGCGGAAGCCGCGCAGCTTCACCTGGTTGTCGATACGGCCCAGGAACTCGATGGCTCCTGCCGGCAGCCAGCGCGCCAGGTCGCCCGTGCGGTACAGCCGCGAGCCCGCCCCGCCGAACGGATCCGGGATGAATTTCTCCGCCGTCAGATCCGGACGCCGCCAGTACCCCTGCGCCAGGCCGTCGCCGCCCAGCAGCAGCTCGCCCGGCACACCCACCGGCGAGAGGCCGAGATGGGCGTCCACCACGTAGGCCGTGGTGTTGGCGAGCGGGCGGCCGATCGGCACCGACGCCGCGCCTTCGGGGACGGCTTCCACCAGGTGCCACGTGGCGAAGGTCGTGCTCTCGGTGGGACCGTAGGCGTCCAGCAGCCGCCGCGGCGCGCCGTGCTCCAGGACCTCGCGCATCAGCCACGGATCGCAGGCATCGCCGCCGACCAGCAGGTTGCGCATGCCGCTGAACGCCGCCGGCCGTTCCCGCGCGACCTGGTTGAACAACGCCGTGGTGAGGAACATCGTCGAGACCCGCCGGTCCGCGATCTCCGCCGCGAAGCGCGCGGGAGACAAGACCACGTCGCGCTCGATGCCCACCACGCAGCCGCCGTGCAGCAGCGCGCCCCAGATCTCGAACGTCGCCGCGTCGAAGGAGACGTTCGAGACGTGGCCCATCCGCTCGGAGGAATCCAGCGAGACGTAGTCGGTCTCGAAGAGCAGGCGCACGATGGCCCGCTGCGGAATGGCGGTGCCCTTCGGCCGGCCCGTCGAGCCCGAGGTGTACATCACGTAGGCGAGGTCTTCCGCGCTCGACCGTACCGGAACGGGCTCGGCGCCGGCGCTCGCCAGCGACTCTTCCGTCAGCACCACCGAGACGCCGGAATCCTCCACCATGAAGGCCAGGCGGTCCGCCGGATACGAGGGATCGAGGGGAACGTAGGCCGCGCCGGCCTCCAGCACGGCCAGCAGGCAGACGACCTGCCCCGGCGAGCGGTCGAGGCTGACGCCGACCAGGTCGCCGCGCCGCACGCCCAGGGTCTGGAGATGGCCGGCCAGACGCCGCGACCGAACGGCCAGCTCACCGTAGGTGAGGACCTCGTCGCCGAAGTCCAGGGCCGGGGCCTCCGGCCTCCGCTCCGCCTGGATCCGGAACAGCTCGGAGATCGTCGCCTCGCGGGGATACGCCGTCGCGGTGGCGTTCCAATCCACCAGGAGTTGCGCCCGCTCCGCTGCGTCCAGCAGCGGCAGCTCCGACAGCCGCCGGCCGGGGTCGGCCGCGGCCCCGGCGAGCAGGGTCTGGAAGTGGCGGACGATGCGCCCGGCCGTGGCGGGATCAAAGATGTCGAGGCTGTGCTCCAGCGAGCCGCCGAGACCGTCCGGGGTCTCGACGAAAGTGACCGTCAGGTCGAACTTCGCGGTGCTCCCCGTCGCCTCCAGGGTCTCGATCCGCAGGCCGGCCAGATCCACGGCCGGCCGGGGCGCGTTCTGCAGCGCCAGCATGACCTGGAAGAGCGGCGAGTAGCTGGTGTCGCGGTACGGCGCCAGCTCCTCCACCAGCTTCTCGAACGGCACCTCCTGGTGCGCGTAGGCGCCCAGGGTGGCTTCGCGGGCCCGCCCCGCCAGCTCCGTGAAGGTGGGGTCGCCCGCGATCCCGGTGCGCAGCACCAGGGTGTTGACGAAGAACCCGATCAGGTCCTCCAGCGCCTTCTGGTTGCGGCCGGCGATGGGCGAGCCCACCGGGGCCTCGACGCCGGCGTAGCGGGCGAGAAGGGCCTGGAAGGCCGCCAGCAGGGTCATGAAGAGGGTGGCGCCGGTGCGCTGCCCCACCGCCCGCAGACCGGCGGCCACCGCGGCCGGAACCGGCGCGGGGACGACGCCGCCCCGCCGCGAGCGGACCGCCGGGCGCGGCCGGTCCATGGGCAGGTCGAGAACCGCCGGGGCTCCCGCCAGCCGCTCTCTCCACCAGGCGAGTTGGCTCTCCAGGACCTCGCCCCGCAGGCGCTCCCGCTGCCACAGGGCGAAGTCCGCGTACTGCACGGCGAGCGGCGGCAGCGGCGCCGGCCGGCCGGTCCGGGCCGCCGCGTAGAGGGCGCCCAGGTCGCGGATCAGCACGCCCATGGACCAGCCGTCGGAGACGATGTGATGCAGGTTGAGCAGCAGGACGTGCTCCCGGCTCTCCGTCCGCAGCAGGGAGAAGCGGGCCAGCGGCCCCGCGGCGAGATCGAAGACCCACCCGGCCTCGTCGCCGGCGAGCCTCCGGACCTCGGCCTCACGCCGCTCCGGCGGCAGCGCCGCGAGATCGACCAGCGGCAGCGGCACCCGGAGGGACGTCTCGACGATCTGGGCGGGGACGCCCCCGGACTCCACGAACCGGGTGCGCAGGGACTCGTGACGCTCCAGGACGCCGCGCACGGCCGCCCGCAGAGCGCCGGCGTCGAGGTCGCCGGCGAGCCGGACCGCGGCGGGGATGTTGTAGGCCGTGCCGCCGCCTTCCAGGCGGTCGAGGAACCACAGCCGCTCCTGCGCGAAGGAGAGCGGCAGGGGACCGCCGTCCCGGGGCGCGGGCCGGATCCACAGCGCCTCGCCCTGAGGCTCCTTCTTCGCGGGCGCCGGCGCCCGCCGCGGACGAGGCCGCGCGGCCTTGACGGTGATCTCTTCGGCGAGCCGCTCGGCCAGCTCCCGGGTGAGATCGCCCAGCGAGCTTTCCGAAATCTCCTCGCGCCAGCGCTCCGCCACCGCCGCGTCGACCGCTGAGTGCTCATGGAACTTGACGTCGCCCAGCATGCGCGACTCGGCGTGCGGGCCGTCCGTCATGCGGGAGGAATCCTGGCGGTACGGCTCGGCCATGGCCGGGTCGTACTCCAGCTCCAGGAAGTCGCAGACGCCGCGCAGCACCGCCTCGGGGTCGTGGAGCAGATCCTCGAAGCTCACCCAGTGCTGGCGGCGGGCCGGCACCACCGCCAGGAACGACAGGATGTTCTGGTGGCTCGTCACCCAGATCAGCTCCGCGAGGGCGCGCCGCGAGAAGCCGTGCTCCTTGCGGAAGAAGATCTGGTCGAGCTTCGCCTCCACGAAGGAGCGGATCATGCCGCCGGGATGCCGGATCAGATGGATGTAGAGCGGCTCCTCGAAGGCCTTCTCGGCCCGCCGCAGGATCGCCGGGTCGAGCGCGTAGGAGGGCGTCTTGTCCACCAGGATGCGGTCGCCCAGCCACTCCTGGAGCTGGCCGTAGAAGGCCGCGGTGGTGAGGTTTTCAGCCTCGAACCCCGCGATGATCGAGCGCGCCTCGTCCGGGCCGCAGCCGCGGATCTCCATGACGGCGCGGATGGCGCCTTCCAGCCAGAAGCTGTCGCGCCCGCTGAACGCTTCGCTCCGCTCGCGCAGGGTGTTGAACGACAGCAGCTCCAGCTCCGGCGGCGCGAACAGCCTGGGGTGGCCGCCCAGCATCACGCGCAGCAGCGTCGAGCCCGAGCGCGGCGGCGACAGCACGAACACCGCCCGCCGGTTCTTCCGCGGCAGGCGCAGCGACGGCAGGGGCTCGATCAGGTCGGCGAAGCGCTCGAGATCCTCCTCGCCGATCCGTTCCGCCTCGGCCGTCTCCGCCGCGAGCTCCGCGTCGAGGTACGCCGCCAGCGACTCCACCGTGGGGTGGTCGAAGATCACCACCACCTGGACGATCTGCCCCAGCTCCTGCTGGAGCCGGTTGATCAGCACCGCGCCCTTGATGGAGTTGCCGCCCAGCTCGAAGAAGTCGTCGTGAACGCCGACCCGCTCGATCTCCAGCACCTCTTGGAACAGGCCGGCCACGAAGGTCTCCCGCGGGGTGCGCGGCGCCACGTAGACGCGGTCGTCCGGACGCTCGTCCGGATCCGGCAGGGCCTTGCGGTCCACCTTGCCGTTGGCGGTCAGCGGCAGCTTGTCGAGCGCCACCAGGGCGGAGGGCAGCATGTAGTCCGGCAGGCTGGCGCCCACGAAGGCGCGCAGGTCGGACAGCGCGATCTCTTCCCCGACCACCCAGGCCACCAGACGCTCGTCGCGGACCAGCACCACCGCTTCGCGCACGGCGGGGTGGCGCGCGACAGCCGCCTCGATCTCGCCCAGCTCGATGCGGAAGCCGCGGATCTTCACCTGGTGGTCGATGCGGCCCAGGTATTCGAGGTCGCCGTCGGGCAGACGCCGCGCCAGGTCGCCGCTGCGGTAGAGGCGCGATCCCGCCTCGCCGAACGAATTGGGGATGAACCGCTCCGCCGTCAGCTCCGGCCGGTTCAGATAGCCCAGCGCCAGGCCCGTGCCGCCGACCAGGATCTCCCCCGGCACGCCCAGCGGAACCAGGTTGAGGAACGGATCGACAAGATAGACCCCGAGGTCCGGGATCGGACAGCCCACCGCGCTCGCCACGTCCGCCTTACTGATCTCCCTGTACGTGACATGCACCGTGGTCTCGGTGATGCCGTACATGTTGATCAGCCGCGGACGCTCGTCTCCGTAGCGCTCGAACCAGGGAGCCAGCGACGCCGGCTCCAGCGCCTCGCCGCCGAAGATCACGTAGCGCAGGGACAGATCCGCCGGCTTGCCCTCGCCGGCCCAGATGAGCTGACGGAAGGCCGACGGCGTCTGGTTGAGCACCGTCACCCGCTCCGCGCGCAGCAACTCGTGGAAGACCTCGGGCGAGCGGCTGATCCAGTACGGCACCACCACCAGACGGCCGCCGTAGAGCAGCGCGCCCCAGATCTCCCACACCGAGAAGTCGAAGGCGTAGGAGTGGAACAGCGTCCAGACGTCCTCCGCACCGAAGCCGAACCAGCCGTCCGTAGCCGTGAACAGCCGCGCGACGTTGCCGTGCCGCACCACCACGCCCTTCGGCCGTCCCGTCGAGCCCGAGGTGTAGATCACGTAGGCCGGATGCTCCGCCGAGACCTTGATCTCGGGATCGGAATCGTCGCCGTCAATCCCCTCCAGGGAAGTCAGGACGACCTGGACTCCGCTGTCCTCGATCATGTAGGCCAGCCGCTCCTCCGGGTACGCCGGATCGAGCGGCACGTAGGCCGCTCCCGCCTTGAGCACGCCCAGGATCGCCGCCACCATCTCCAGCGAGCGCTCCATCCGCAGCCCCACCAGATCGCCCGGGACCACGCCCAGACCGATGAGATGGTTCGCGAGCCGGTTGGCCCGACGGTCGAGATCGCCGTAGCTCAGGCTCTCGCCGTCGCAGACCACCGCCACGGCCTCGGGAGCGCGGGCCGCCTGGACCGCGAACCGCTCGTGCAGGACCTCGACGCCGAGGCGCTCCAGCGGCGTTACGGTCGCCAGTTGGCGGATCTCCCCATCGGACAGCAGCGGCAACTCGGAGAGCGGCAGGGACGGGTCCGCCACGGCCCCCGCGACCAGGGTTTCGAAATGCCGGGCCATCCGCTCCATGGTGGCCGCCTCGAAGAGAGCGGAGTCGTACCGCAGCACGCCGCGGAAGACCGGCCCCTCCTGCCAGAGGTTGCCCACGAGGTCGAACTTCGCGGTCTCGATGTCCCCCGGCACGGCGGCCATGGAGACTCCCCCCGGCAGCTCCACCGGCTCCATGGGAGCGTTCTGGAGTTGGAACAGGATCTGGAACAGCGGTGAGCGCGAGAGGTCCCGCTCCGGCTGCAGCTCGGCCACCAGCTTCTCGAACGGCACGTCCTGGTGAGCGTACGCTCCCAGGGACGATTCACGCGCCCGGCCCGCCAGCGCGGCGAAATCGGGATCGCCCGCGAGGTCGGCCCGCAACGCCAGGGTGTTGATGAAGAAGCCGATCAGGCCCTCCACCTCGCGGCGGGTGCGGTTGGCGATGGTGGTGCCGAGGACGAGGTCGTCCTGGCCCGTGTAGCGGGCCAGCAGCGCCTCGAAGCCGGCGAGCAGGATCATGAACGGCGTCGCGTTCCACCGCAGGCTGAGCGCCAGCACGGCCTCGCTCGCCTCGGGCGTCAAGTCCACGGCGGAGGTGGCCCCGCGGTGACTCCGAAGGGCCTCCCGGGGCCGGTCGGTGGCGAGATGGAGGGCGGGCGCGCCGGCCAGCAGACGCCGCCACCAGGCGAGCTGCGCCTCCAGGACCTCCCCCTGGAGCCAGTCCCGCTGCCAGACCGCGAAGTCCGCGTACTGCACCGGCAGCTCGGGCAGCGGCGACGGCTGTCCCTGCGAGCAGGCGCGGTAGAGGGTGACCGTCTCGTGGATCAGCACCCCGGTGGACCAGCCGTCGGAGGCGATGTGGTGGAGGGTCAGGAGCAGGGCATGCTCGCCGTCCGCCAGGCGCGCCAGCATCGTCCTCATCATCGGCGCCCGCCGCAGGTCGAAGGGCCGCATGGCCTCCTCCGTGGCCACGGCCCGCAGCTCCGCCTCCCGCCGCTCCGGCTCGAGGCCGGTCAGGTCCACCACCGGCAGCGGCAGGTCCACCTCGGGAGAGATGACCTGGACCGGCCGCCCGGCGCGCACCGCGAAGGCGGTCCGCAGCGCCTCGTGACGGCGGACGACCTCGCGCAGGGCGGCCCACAGGGCGGGGATGTCGATGCGGCCCGTGATGCGCATCGCCGCCGGAGTGTTGTAGGCGGGCGAACCCGGCTGGAGCTGGTCGAGGAACCAGAGGCGCTCCTGGGCGAAGGAGAGCGGCAGGTCGCCGTCGCGGGGCGCGGGTTGGATCCGCGGCTGGGCCGGCGCCTCCCCCTTCTTCCTCGGCCGGCGGCTGGCGAGGGCGCGGAGGGCGTCCACGGAGAGGGACTTCACACTTCGCAAGGCATCCTGAGCGGGGGACTGCTCCAACAGGGACTTCTCCAACAGGTGCTCCTCCAACAGGTACTCCTCCAACGGAAGCTCCGCGGCGATCCGCGCCGCCATCTCGCTCAGGGTAGGTGCCTGGAACAGGTCGCGGAGGGGCAGCCGCACCCCCAGCTCGTCGTCGATCCTGGAGATCAGCTGCGTCGCCAACAGGGAATGGCCGCCGAGTTCGAAGAAGTCGTCGCGCGTCCCCACGCGGTCAACGCGCAGCACCGACTCCCAGATTCCAACCAGGATCTCCTCCACTGGCGTGGACGGCGCCACGTACGCGCGGCTCTCCGCCGACGGCGCCATGGCGGCCAGGGCTCGCCGGTCCACCTTGCCCGCCGGTGTCAGCGGCAGGGCCGGCAGGGCCGCGAACGCGGCCGGCACCATGTGCGCGGGCAGGTTACGGCCCAGGAAGGTCCGCAGCTCGCCGGCGTCCGGGACCGCGACGCCTTCGCGAGGCGCCAGGAAGCCGACCAGGCGGCGATCCTCGTCGCCGACGACCACCACGGCCGCCTGGGCCACCGCCGGATGGGCGGTCAGAGCGGCCTCGATCTCCCCCGGCTCGATGCGGAAGCCGCGCACCTTGACCTGGCCGTCGATGCGGCCGAGGAAATCCAGGACGCCCGACGACAGCCAGCGCACCTTGTCGCCGGTACGGTAGAGGCGGGCTCCCGGCTCGCTGCTGAAAGGATCGGGGACGAACTTCTCGGCCGTGGCGTCCGGCCTGCCCAGGTAGCCGCGGGCCAGAATGCCTCCCAGGAGCAGCTCTCCGGGCACGCCCGCCGGGACCGGCCGGCCGTTCTCGTCCAGGACGTAGGCCGCGCGGCCGGCCAGCGGGCCGCCGATGGGCACCGACGGCAGGGACGCCCCGGCCGGCACCCTCTGCAGGGTCGAGGTGACCACGGTCTCCGTGGGGCCGTAGCCGTTGAGCAGGCGGGCGTTGCGCAGCGGCGTCGCGGGCCAGAGGCGGGCCACCTCGGGGGGCAGGGTATCGCCGCCCACCAGGACCGACCCGACGTCCAGGTCGGGCTCCCCCGACCCCGCGTTCTGGCGGGTCCAGAGCTGCAGGAAGGCCGGCACCAGATCGATGAAATTGACACCCAGGGCGGCGACCTGGCCGCGCAGGTTGGCCGGATCGAGCTCGCCCTCCCAGATCGCCACCGAGCCGCCGGCCGCCAGGGTCGCCAGGATCTGATCGATCGAGATGTCGAAGCTCCAGGCGGCCGTCTGCAACAGGCGGACGCCGGGAGCGATGTCCAGGGCCGGGCCGAAGTCGCGGAGGTGGCGGGCCGCCGTCCCGTGATCCACGCCCACGCCCTTGGGCTGGCCCGTGGAACCCGAGGTGTAGATGACGTAGGCCAGGCTCTCCGGGAGCGCCCAGCCGGCCGGCCGCGAGGCGTCGCCGGCCTCCAGCCCGTCCAGGAGGAGGACCGCGGCGCCGTCCGGGACCGGCAGATCGTCCCGCAGCGGCTCCGTGGTCAGCACGACCCGGGCGCCGGAGTCCTCCAGCATCCAGGCCCGGCGCTCCCGCGGATAGGAGGGGTCGAGCGGCAGGTAGACGCCGCCGGCCTTGAGAATGGCCAGGATCGCCGCGACGCCCTGGGGCGAGCGCGGCACGGAGAGGGCCACCCGCACCTCGGGCCCGACGCCGGCCCGCCGCAGCCGGCGCGCCAGGCGGTTGGCCCGCGCCTCCAGCTCGCCGAAGGTCAGCGACTCGCTCCCGGCGACCACCGCCACGGCCTCGGGGTCGAGGTCGGCCCAGGCCTCGATCAGCTCGTGGACACACCGCGCCTCAGGAGCGGACTCCGCCCCGAGGCTCCAGGCGGCGATCTGCGCCGTCTCGGCGGCCGTCAGCAGCGGCAGCTCGGAGAGACGCAGGCCGGGGTTGGCGGCGGCCCCCGCCAGCAGGGTCTGGAAGTGGCCGGCGATGCGCTCCGCCGTGGCGGGATCGAAGAGATCGAGATCGTACTCCAGCGAGCCGTCGAAACCGCCGTCCGCCGCGTCGGCCAGAGTCAGCGAGAGGTCGAACTTGGCGACGCCCATGGAGACCGGCAGCGGCTCCAGGCGCAGGCCGGGCAGCTCGAGAGCCGGCACCGGCAGGTTCTGCAAGGACAGCATGACCTGGAAGAGCGGCGAATAGCTGAGGTCGCGGCGCGGCGCCAGCTCCTCCACCAGCTTCTCGAACGGCACGTCCTGGTGGGTGTAGGCGCCCAGCGTGACCTCGCGGACCCTCTCGACCAGCCTGGCGAACGTGGGGTCGCCCGCCACTTCGGTGCGCAGCACCAGGGTGTTGACGAAGAAGCCGATCAGGGCTTCCAGCTCTCCGCGGTTGCGTCCGGCGATGGGTGAGCCCACCGGGGCGTCGCCGCCGGTGTAGCGGGCGAGCAGGGCCTGGAAAGCCGCGAGCAGCGTCATGAAGGGCGTGGCCCCGGCGCGCCGCCCCACCGCCTGGAGCCCGGCGGCCACCACGGCGGGGACGGGTGTCGCGAGGGTGTCGCCGCGCTGCGAGCGCACGGCCGGGCGGGGCCGGTCCGCGGGCAGGTCGAGCACCGCCGGGGCCCCCTGGAGCAGCTCGCGCCACCAGGCGAGCTGGCTCTCCAGCACGCCGCCCAGCTCTTCGCGCTGCCAGACGGCGAAGTCCGGGTACTGCACGGGCAGCGGCGGCAGGGACGCCGGCCGGCCGGCGCGGGCGGCCTCGTAGAAGGCGGCCACCTCGCGGACCAGCACCCCCATGGACCAGCCGTCCGAGACGATGTGGTGCAGGTTGATCAGCAGGACGTGGTCGCCGCCGCCCAGACGCAACAGGGTGAAGCGGGCCAGCGGGCCGGTGGAGAGGTCGAAGGTCCAGCGGGCGTCCGCCGACGCCAGCCTCAGGATCTCGGCCTCACCCGTCTTCGCCGGCAGCGGCGCGAGGTCCACGACGGGGATGCGCACGTCGAGGGACGGCGCGACCACCTGGAAGGGCCTGCCGCCGGTTTCGACAAAGCGGGTGCGCAGCGATTCGTGGCGGTCCACGACGCTCCGCGCCGCCGCCCACAGGGCGCCGACGTCGAGAGGGCCGGACAGCCGGATCGCGGCGGGGATGTTGTAGGACGGTCCGCCCCCTTCCAGGCGGTCGAGGAACCACAGCCGCTCCTGCGAGAAGGAGAGCGGCAGGGGGCCGCCGTCCCGGGGCGCGGGCTGGATCTGCCGCGACTGGGCCGGCGCGTCCGACTTTTTCCTCGGCAGGCGGCTGGCCAGGGCGCGGAGGTCGTCCACGGAAAGCGACTTCACCCGCGTCAAAACATCCTCAGCCGGGGGTTGCTCCACTTTAGGCTCCTCCACCAAAAGCTCTCCCGTGGGCGGCACCGCTTCTTCCGGTAAAGCCGCGGCGATCCGCGCCGCCATCTCGCGCAGGGTCGGCGCCAGGAACAAGTCGCGGAGGGACAGCCCGACTCCCAACGCGTCATCGACCCTGGAGAGCAGCCGCACCGCCAGCAATGAATGGCCCCCGAGGTCGAAAAAGTTCTGGCCGGCGCCCACCCGCTCAACACCCAGAACCTCGCTCCAGATTTCCGCCAGCCGCTTCTCGAGCGGCGTGGCGGGCTCGTCGTCCGCGGGGGCCGGGCCCACCTCCGGATCCGGCAGGGCCTTGCGGTCCACCTTGCCGTTGGGGGTCAGCGGCAGCGCCTCCAGTTTGACGAAGGCTGAGGGCACCATGTAGGCCGGCAGGCGGAGCTTCAACGCCTCCCGCAGCTCCTCGATCGCGGCCTCGGCGACCAGATAGGCCACCAGCCGCTCCTCGCGGACGGCGACCACGGCGGCGGAGACCCCCGGATGCCGGCCCAGCTCGGCCTCGATCTCCCCCAGCTCGACCCGGAAGCCCCGCACCTTGACTTGGTGGTCGACGCGGCCCAGGCACTCCAGGCAGCCGTCCGCCAGGAAGCGGGCCAGATCGCCCGTGCGGTAGAGCCGCGAGCCGGCGCCTCCGAACGGATCGGGGACGAACCGCTCCGCCGTCAGCGCCGGCCGGTCCAGGTAGCCCCGCGCCAGACCCGCGCCGCCGATCAGCAGCTCGCCCGGGACCCCCACCGGCGCCGGCTGCCCCCAGGCGTCCAGCACGTAGACCGCCGTGTTGGCGATCGGGCGTCCGATGGTGACCGGACCCTCTCCGATCTCCTTCACCGTCGACCACACCGTGGTCTCGGTGGGGCCGTAGACGTTCCACAGCGCCCGCGTCCGCTGCCGCAGGCCCGCCGCCAGCGACGGCGGCAGCGCCTCGCCGCCGCAGAGGGCGACGAGACCTTCGCCGCCCTCCCAGCCCGCCTCCAGCAGCAGCCGCCAGGTGGCCGGCGTGGCCTGCATCACCGTAGCCCCGGACGCGGCGATCAGCTCGCGCAGGGCATGGCCGTCGGCGGCCTGCTCGCGGCTCGCCAGCTCGATCCGGCCGCCCGCCAGCAGCGGCAGGTAGAGCTCCAGACCCGCGATGTCGAACGACAGCGAGGTCACCGCCAGCAGCGTGTCGGTGGACCCCAACCCCGGCCGCTCCGCCATGGAAGCGAGGAAATTGGTCAGCGCCGCGTGGGGGATCTGCACGCCCTTGGGACGGCCCGTGGAGCCGGAGGTGTAGATCACGTAGGCGACATTCCCCGGCGCCGCGCCCCCGGCCGGCGGCAGATCGCTCTCCCCCGCCTCTGCCAGTCCGCCTTCCAGCACCAGAACCAGACCGGCGTCCGCGCGCATGAAAGCCAGGCGCTCCGCCGGATACGAGGGGTCCAGGGGCACGTAGGCGCCGCCCGCCTTGAGCACCGCCAGGACCCCCACCACCATCTCCAGCGAGCGCTCCAGGGCGATGCCCACCCGCGTCTCCGGACCCACCCCCAGACCGCGCAGGCGGTGGGCCAGGGCGTTGGCCCGCCGGTCCAGCTCCCGGTAGCTCAGCGACTCCGCCCCGAAGACGACCGCCACGGCCTCAGGAGTCCGCGCCGCCTGGGCCGCGATCCCCTCGTGCACGCACGTGACCGGCACCTCCTGGCCCGTGGCGTTCCAGTCCACCAGGAGCTGCTCCCGCTCGGCGCCGCTCAGCAACGGCAGCTCCGAGAGGCGGCGGCCGGGATCTGACACCGCGGCGGCCAGCAGGTTGGCGAAGTGGCCGGCGATGCGTTTCGCCGTACCCGGATCGAACAGGTCGAGGTCGTACTCCAGCGATCCAGCGAATCCTTCAGCCGTCTCCACGAGAGAGAGCGTCAGATCGAACTTCGCCGCGCCGGTATCGGCCCGCAGCGGCTCGATCAACAGCTCCGGCAACTCGATGGGACGCTGGGGGGCGTTCTGGAGGATCAGCATCACCTGGAACAGGGGCGAGTAGCTGAGGTCGCGCCGCGGCGCCATCTCCTCCACCAGCTTCTCGAAGGGAAGGTCCTGGTGGCCAAAGGCGCCGAGCGTGGTCTCCCGCGCCCGCGCCAGCGTCTCGGAGAAGGAGGGATCGCCGGCGAGATCGGTACGCAGGACCAGGGTGTTGACGAAGAGGCCGATCAAGCCCTCCAGCTCGCTGCGGGTGCGCCCGGCGATGGGCGAGCCCACAGGGACGTCGGCCTTGCCTGTGTAGCGGGCCAGGAGGATCTGGAAGCCGGAGAGGAGCGCCATGAACGGCGTGGCGCCGGCGCGGCGGCCCGCCGCGCGCAGGCCGGCCGCCACCGCGGCGGGAATCCGCACCTCGATCGTGCCGCCGTTCTGGCTGTGCATCACCGGACGAGGCCGGTCGGTGGGGAGGTCCAGCACCGCGGGTGCCCCCGCGAGCTTCTCCCGCCACCACGCGATCTGCGCCTCGAACGCTTCACCGCGCCACCTCTCCCGCTGCCAGACGGCGAAGTCGGCGTACTGTAGCGGCAGGTCCGCCGGACGCGCCGAACCCTCATAGAGCGTGGCCAGATCCTGGATCAGCACGCCCATCGACCAGCCATCGGAGACGATGTGGTGCACGTTGAGCAGCAGGGCGTGCTCGTCCTCTCCGAGCCGCAGCAGGGACAGGCGCGCCAGTGGGCCGGCCGCGAGGTCGAACCGCCAGCGCGCCTCGGCGTCGACCCGCGTCAGGACCTCGTCCCCGCGCTCCTCCGGCCCCAGGGCCGAGAGGTCCACCAGAGGCAGGTCGACCGCGAGGACCGGCGCGATCACCTGGGCCGGCGTGCCGCCGGTCTCGACGAAGCGGGTGCGCAGCGACTCATGCCGCCGCACCAGACCCTGGAAGGCGGCGCGCAACCGGCCGGCGTCCAGCCGCCCCACCAGCCGTACGGCGGCGAAGATGTTGTAGGCCGGACCGCCTCCTTCCAGGCGGTCGAGGAACCAGAGCCGCTCCTGGGCGAACGAGAGAGGCAGGGCGCCTTCCCGGGGCACGGGACGCAGGGGCGGCCGGCCGGCCTCTTCGCTCCGCGCTTCGCCCAGGCGCGCGGTCAGCCCGGCCACCGTGGGCGCCTCGAAGAGCCAGCGCAGCGGCATTTCGACGCCGAAGACGCCGCGCATCCGGGAGACCACCCGGGCGGCCACCAGCGAGTGACCGCCGAGGTCGAAGAAGTCCTGGTGGACGCCCACCCGCTCCAATCCCAGCACGTCGCACCAGATCCCGGCCAGCAGCTCTTCGGCCGGCGTCCGCGGCGCGACGAAGGCCTCCGGGGCCGCCTCCGGATCCGGCAGGGCCTTGCGGTCCACCTTGCCGTTGGGGGTCAGCGGCAGCGCCTCCAGCTTGACGAAGGCTGAGGGCACCATGTAGGCCGGCAGGCGGAGCTTCAAGACCTCCCGCAGCTCCCCGGTCGCGGCCTCGCCGACCACATAGGCCACCAGCCGCTCCTCGCGGGCGGCGACCACGGCCGCCGAGACCCCCGGCTGCCGGCCCAGCTCGGCCTCGATCTCCCCCAGCTCGATCCGGAAGCCCCGCACCTTGACCTGGTGGTCGACGCGGCCCAGGCACTCCAGGCGGCCGTCCGGCAGGAAGCGCGCCAGGTCGCCCGTGCGGTAGAGCCGCGAACCGGCGCCTCCGAACGGATCGGGGACGAACCTCTCCGCCGTCAGCTCCGGCCGGCCGAGATAGCCCCGGGCCAGGCCCGCGCCGCCGATCAGCAGCTCACCTGGGACACCCGCCGGGGCCGGCTGCCCCCAGGCGTCCAGCACATGGACCGCGGTGTTGGCGATCGGGCGTCCGATGGTGACCGGACCCTCTCCGACCTCCTCCACCGTCGACCATACGGTGGTCTCGGTGGGACCGTAGACGTTCCACAGCGCCCGCGTCCGCCGGCGCAGGCCCGCCGCCAGGGACGGCGGCAGCGCCTCGCCGCCGCAGAGGGCCACCAGGCCTTCACCGCCCTCCCAGCCCGCCTCCAGCAGCAGCCGCCAGGTGGCCGGCGTGGCCTGCATCACCGTCGCCCCGGAAGCGGCGATCAGCTCGCGCAGGGCATGGCCGTCGGCGGCCTGCTCGCGGCTGGCCAGCGCGATCCGGCCGCCCGCCAGCAGCGGCAGATAGATCTCCAGGCCCGCGATATCGAACGACAGAGAGGTCACGGACAGCAGCGTGTCGGTGGGCTCCAACCCCGGCCGCTCCGCCATGGAAGCGAGGAAGTTGGTGAGCGCCGCGTGGGGGATCTGCACGCCCTTGGGCCGGCCCGTCGAGCCGGAGGTGTAGATCACGTAGGCGATATTCCACGGCGCCGCGCCTCCGGCCGGCGGCAGATCGCTCTCCCCCACCTCTGCCAGTCCGCCTTCCAGCACCAGAGCCAGACCGGCGTCCGCGCGCATGAAGGCCAGGCGCTCCGCCGGATACGAGGGGTCCAGGGGCACGTAGGCGCCGCCGGCCTTGAGCACCGCCAAGACCCCCACCAACATCTCCAGCGAGCGCTCCAGGGCGATGCCCACCCGCGTCTCCGGACCCACCCCCAGACCGCGCAGGCGGTGGGCCAGGGCATTGGCCCGCCGGTCCAGCTCCCGGTAGCTCAGCGACTCCGTCCCGTACGTCACGGCCACGGCTCCGGGAGTCCGCGCCGCCTGGGCCGCGATCCCTTCATGGACGCAGGTCGCCGGCACCTCCCGGCCCGTGGCGTTCCAGTCCACCAGGAGCTGCTCCCGCTCGGCGGCGGTCAGCAACGGCAGCTCCGAGAGGCGGCGGCCGGGGTCTGACACCGCGGCGGCCAGCAGGTTGGCGAAGTGGCCGGCCAGACGCTCGACCGTGGCCGCCGCGAACAGGTCGGTGCTGTACTCCCAGACCGTGGTCAAGGCTTCGCCCGCGGTCGAGGCGTAGACCTGAAGGTCGAACAGCGCCGTCCCCCCCTGGAGCTCCAGGGGGGTGACCGCCAGATCGCCGTACGCCACCGGTTCCGCCGGGGTGTTGAGCATGTTGAGCACCAGTTGGAAGAACGGGTTGCGCGACAGGTCGCGCTTCGGATGCAGCTCCTCCACCAACTGCTCGAACGGCAGGTCCTGGTGGGCGTAGGCGCCCAGCGAGACCTCGCGCACCCGACGCAGCGCCTCGGCGAACGACGGATCGCCCTCCAGGCCGGTGCGCAGCACCAGGGTGTTGACGAAGAAGCCGATCAGCCCCTCCACCTCGCTCCGCGTCCGGTTGGCGATCGGCGAACCGACCACCACGTCGGTCTGACCGCTGTAGCGGCCCACGAGCGTCTGGAAGGCCGCCAGCAGGACCATGTACGGCGACACCCCCTGGTCCCGCGCGACCCCGCGCAGCGCCCCCAGGACCTCCGGAGAGGAATCCGACCGCAGGCTCGCACCCTGGAACCGGCGCACCGGCGGACGCGGATGGTCGGACGGCAGCTCCACCACCGGCGCCGCCGCGAGCGCCCCCCGCCAGTAGGAGATCTGCGCCTCCAGGGTCTCGCCGGCCAGCCAGTCGCGCTGCCACAGGGCGTAGTCGGCGTACTGCACCGGCAGAGGCGGCGGCGCGGCGCCCGCGTAGAGGCGGGCGACCTCGCCGACCAGCACCCGCATGGACCAGCCGTCCGAGACCAGGTGATGGATCGAGTAGACGAGCACGTGCTCCTCGTCCGCCAGCCGCGCGAGCGCGGCCCGCAGCAGGGGCGCCCGGCCGAGGTCGAAGGGCCGCCGGCGCAGCTCCGCCGCCAGCCCGGCCGCGGCCGCTTCCGCCGCGGGCACGCCCCGCAGATCCAGCACGGGCAGCTCGAACGACGTCTCCGGCTCGACGCGCTGGACCGGACGGCCGTCGCGGTCGGCGAAGGAGGTCCGCAGGGTCTCGTGCCGGCGGATCAGCTCCCCGAAGGCCGCCGCCAGGGTCCGCACATCGAGCGGACCGGACAGGCGCGCGGCTCCGCCCAGGTTGTAGAACGGCTGCCCCGGCGCCAGCTGCTCCAGGAACCACAGCCGCTCCTGGGCGAAGGAGAGCGGCGCCTCGGCGCCACGGAGGACCGGCCGCAGGGGCGGCGCCTGCCCGCGTCCCGCCCGCTCGATGGCCGCCGCCAGCCCGGCCACCGTCGGCGTCTCGAAGAGCCACCGCAGCGGCATCTCGACGCCGAAGACGTCGCGCACCCGCGAGACCACCCGGGTGGCCACCAGGGAGTGGCCGCCGAGGTCGAAGAAGTCCTGGTGGATCCCCACCGTCTCGAGACCCAGGACCTCGCGCCAGACCCCGGCCAACAGCTCTTCGACCGGCGTACGGGGCGCGGCCAGGGCATCGGCGGCCGTCTCCGCCTCCGGCTCGGGCAGGGCCTTGCGGTCCACCTTGCCGTTGGGCGTGATCGGCAGCGCCGCCAGCTTCACGAAGGCCGCCGGCACCATGTAGGCCGGCAGGCGGGACTTCAGGGCTTCGCGCAGCTCCTCGACCGTGGCCTCGCCCACCAGGTAGGCCACCAGCCGCTTGCCGATCCCCGGCGTGTCGCGGGCGACCACCACGGCCTCGGCGACCCCGGGCTGGCGTCCCAGGTGCGCCTCGATCTCCCCCAGCTCGATCCGGAAGCCCCGGATCTTCACCTGGTGGTCGGCCCGGGAGACGAACTCCACCTCGCCGTCCGGCAGGTAGCGGCCCAGGTCGCCCGTGCGATAGAACCGATCGCCGGGACGGCCCGTAACTGGATTGAAGACGAATTTCTCCCGCGTCAGCTCCTCGTCCCCGAGGTAGCCGGCGGCAAGGTGGGGACTGCGCACGGAAATCTCACCGAGCTCTCCAACGCCAGCCAGCCTGCCCTCGCGGGTCAGGACCAGGAGCTGGACGTCCTCCATGCCGCGTCCGAGGGGCAGGACCTGCCGGCCCCGCTCCCCTTCCGCGATCTCCTGTTCCGACACCACGTGACAGGCCACGGCGCGCTGGGTCTCGGTGCTGCCGTAGAGGTTGACCACGGTCACCGCCGGCGCCAGCCGGCGCAGGCGCGCCACGTCGAGCCGGGTCAGCGCGTCCCCCACCAGCAGCACGCGGCGCAGGCCGGGCACCTCCAGGCCTTCGCTCCCCTCGGTCAGCACCTGCCCCATGGCCGGGGTCAGGTGGGCCACGGTGACCCCCTCGCGCGCCATCCAGGCGGCCAGCCGGCCGGGCGCGACCTCGTCCGGGTCGGGCACGCGGAGGGAGGCGCCCAGGTACAGCGGCGTGAAGAGGTCGCGCTGCAACGGGTCGTGGGAGAGCCCCGAGAGCATGGAGAAGCGGTCCGCCTCGGTCATCCCGAAGCGTTCGCACTGCCAGGGCAGGAAGTGCGACAGCGGACCGTGCCGGCCCAGGATGCCCTTCGGCAGGCCGGTCGAGCCGGAGGTGAAGGCCACATAGGCGATGTCATCCGGACCGACCGCGATCCGCTCCGGCTCCCCGGCGGGCAGCGCCGCCAGCACCGCCGCCGGGCCGCCCACGGGCAGGACGATGGCGGGGAGATCCAGCGGGCACGTGCCCGCCGCCTCCAGGCGGATCAGGGCGCGGGCGCCGGCGACCTCCAGGGTGTCCAGCAGGCGCTGGGCCGGATAGGCCGGGTCGAGCATGACGAATGCCGCGCCCGCCTTGAGCACGCCCAGCACCGCCGCGACCAGCGTGGGGCCGCGGTACGCGAAGACCGCCACCCGGTCCCCCTTCGCCGCTCCCCCGGCCTGCAGCCAGGCCGCGATCCTGCCGCTCGCCTCGTCCAGCTCGCCGTAGGTCCAGACCTCTCCCGGACCCGCGACCGCCACCCGCCCGGGATGCATCGCCGCCCGCTGCTGGAACAGCTCGTGGACGGCGCCGCGCCACTCGTCGCCCAGGGCCGCCGCCGGATCGGGCAGCACGGCCCGGGCCTCGGCGGTCAGCAGCGAGTAGGAGCCGACGCGGGCGTCCGGCCGCGCCACCGCCTGCTCCAGCAGGGAGCCGTACTGCCGCAGCAGCTCCTCCATCCGCGCCCGCTCGAACAGATCGCGGTTGTAGACCAGGTCGAGGACGATGCCGTCCGCCGTCTCGGCCACGTAGAGCGTGAGGTCGAACTTGGCCTCGGCCGCAAAGAAATCGAACGGTTCCAGGGCCAGGCCGGGCAGGCTCGCCTCCGCCTCCGGGAGGTTGAGCATGTTGAAGAAGACCTGGAACAGCGGCGTGCGGGAGAGGTCCCGCTCGGGCCGCAGCTCCTCCAGCAGCTTCTCGAACGGCACGTCCTGGTGGGCGTAGGCGTCGAGGGCGGTGTCGCGCACCCGCGCCAGCAGCTCGCCGAAGGTGGGGTCGCCCGCGAGGTCGGCGCGCAGCGCCAGGTTGTTGAGGAAGAAGCCGATCAGCCCCTCGATCTCCGGCCGGGTGCGGCCCGCGATGGGCGAGCCCACGGCGAAGTCTTCCTGGCCGCTCAGGCGCGCCATCAGCAGCTCGAAGGCGGCCAGGAGCACCATGAAGAGCGAGCTCCCCCGGCGGCCCGCCAGGGACGAGAGGAACGCGGCGAGGTCCGGCGGCAGCGTCAGGCGGCTCGCCGCGCCGCGGAACGTCTGCACGCCGGGCCGCGGACGGTCGGCCGGCAGCTCGAGGACCGGCACGCCGGCCAGCCGCCGCCGCCAGTAGCCGATCTGCCGTTCCAGCGTCTCGCCGCGCAGCCACTCCCGCTGCCAGGCCGCGAAGTCCGCGTACTGGACCGGCAGCTCCGGCAACGGCGAGGGCCGGCCCGCGGCGAAGGCGGGGTAGAGCGCTCCCACCTCGCGGATCAGCACCCGCATGGACCAGCCGTCGCTGACGATGTGGTGCACCGTCAGCAGCAGGACGTGGTCCTCAGCGGCCAGGCGCAGGAGCGCGACGCGCAGCAGCGGCGCCCGCGAGAGAGCGAACGGCCGGCCCGCCTCCTCGCCGGCGACCCGGCGGGCCTCGGGCTCGCGCCGTTCCGCCGGCAGCGCGGAGAGGTCCACGAGCGGCGCCGGCAGCCCGGCGCCGGCGGCGATCTCCTGCGCCGGCCGGCCGTCGCGGCTGGTGAAGGAGGTGCGGAGCGGCTCGTGGCGCCGCACCAGCTCCTCCAGCGCGCCGGCCAGGACGGGGACGTCGAGGCGGCCCCGCAGCCGCGCGCCGCCGGGGATGTTGTAGGCGCCCGAGCCGGGCTGGAGCTGGTCGAGGAACCAGAGCCGTTCCTGGGCGAAGGAGAGCGGGCGCTCGCCTCCCGCAGCGCCGCGCGCCAGCGGCGGCGCCCCGTCCTGCCGGTCGCCCTGGCGGTCGCCCCGCAGCCGGGCCTCGATCTCGGCGGCCAGACCCGCCACCGTGGGGGTCTCGAACAGTTGCCGCAGGGGCAGCTCCACACCGTAGGACTGGCGCACCCGCGACATCAGGCGGGCCGCCAGCAGCGAGTGTCCGCCGAGCTCGAAGAAGCTCTTCTCCACCTCCACCCGCTCGAGGTCCAGGACCTCGCCCCAGATCCCCGCCAGCGCCTCCTCCACCGGCGTGCGGGGAGCCTGCGCGACGCCCGCCGACGGCACGCCCCACGCGGGCTCCGGCAGGGCGCGGCGGTCCACCTTGCCGCTGGGGGTCAGCGGCAGGGAGTCCAGCGCCACGAAGGCCGCCGGCACCATCGCCTCCGGCAGCCGCTCACGCAGGAACGCCCGCAGCTCCTCCGAGGAGGCCTCGCCCAGCACGTAGCCCACCAGGGCCAGGCTCCCCGCGCGGTCCGGCCGCGCCGTCACCACGGCCTCGCGCACCCCGGGATGGCGGCGCAGGGCCGACTCCACCTCGCCCAGCTCGATGCGGAACCCCCGCACCTTCACCTGGTGGTCGATGCGGCCGAGGAACTCGACGTCGCCCGAGGGCAGCCAGCGCACCAGGTCGCCGGTGCGGTAGACGCGCGCTCCGGGCTCACCGCCGAACGGGTCCGGCACGAACTTCTCCGCGGTCAGGTCCGGACGGCCCAGATACCCCCGGGCCACGCCGGGACCGCCCACCCACAGCTCCCCCACCACCCCGACCGGTGCCGGCACGCCCCAGAGGTCCAGCACATAGGCCGTGTTGTACGCCGACGGCCGCCCCACCGGCACCCGCTCGCCGCCGCGCAGCGCGCCGCGCGTGCCGATCTCGAAGAGGAGGCTGTTGACCGTCGTCTCGGTCGGACCGTAGCCGTTGTACAGCCGGCACTCCGTTCCCACCGCGGCGGCGAACCGCTCCACCTGGCCGCGGCTCAGCGCCTCGCCTCCGAGGTGCAGGGTCCGCAGGCCGTCCAGCGCTCCGGCGGGGGCGGACTGCGCGATGGCCTGGAAGAACGAGGGCGTCGCGTGCAGGGTGTCGATCCCCCACTCCGGAATCAGCCTGCCGTAGGCCTCCGCGTCGCCCGCCTCTTCCGGCCCGGGCACGAAGAAGGAGCCTCCCGAGACCAGCGTGGTGAGGATCTCCCAGAGGCCGAAGTCGAAGGCGTAGGAGAGGCTCTGCAGCACCCGGCGGGTCTCGTCGAGACCGAACCGCTTCCGGCCCCAGTCGAGCATCGGCATCAGGTTGGCGTGCGAGACCCCGACCCCCTTGGGCTGACCCGTCGAGCCCGAGGTGTAGATCACGTACGCCAGCGATTCCGGCAAAGCCTCCACGGGGAAGGCGGGTGGGACGTCATCGACCTCATCGACGCAGATCACGGCGCACGGCACCAGCCGTTGCGCCCGTTCCAGGTAGCGCCGCCCGGTGACCAGGACCTCGAGGCCGCAGTCGGCGGCGATCAGAGAGATCCGCTCGTCCGGCTGCGTCGGGCTCAGCGGGACCAGCGTGGCGCCCGACTGGAAGATGCCCATCAGGCCCACCGCCAGGCCGGGCCCGGCGTCCGCCAGCAGACCGGCCAGCGGCTCGCGCGAGCGCCGGCCGCCGCCCTGGAGCCGCCGCGCCAGCCGGCGGGAGCGTTCGTCCAGCTCCCGGAAGGTGAGGCTCTCGCGGCGGCTGACCACGGCCGGCCGGTCCGGGGTCTTGAGCGCCTGCTCCGCGAACAGGTCCTGGACCGTCCCCGCCGTCCGGTATTCGCCCGGCGTACGGCTCCAGTCCGCGAGCAGCGTCCGCCGCTCGGCCGGGCTGAGCAGCGGCAGCTCCGAGAGCCGCAGCCCCGGCCGGCCGGCCGCCGCCGCCAGGATGCGGACGAGCTGGCTCACCAGGCGGCGGGCGGTGGCGGCCTCGAACAGGTCGCGGTCGTACTCCAGCCAGCCGGAGAAGCCGCCCGCCGCCGCCTGCGCCAGATCCAGGCTGAGATCGAACTTCGAGCTCCCGGCGTCGACGTCGAGCCGGCGCAGCCGCAGGCCGGGCAGGCTCACTTCCTGGGGGGCCGGCTGCACCGCCAGCAGCGCCTGGAAGATCGGGCTGTGGGCCAGGCTGCGCTCGGGCGCCAGCTCCTCGACCAGCTTCTCGAACGGCAGGTCCTGGTGGGCGAGAGCCGACAGCGCCCGCTCCCTCACCCGCGACAGCAGGGTCTCGAACGACGGGTCCCGCGACAGGTCCACCCGCAGGGCCAGGGTGTTGACGAAGAAGCCGATCAGCCCCGCGGTCTCTCCCCGCGTGCGGCCGGCCACCGGCGAGCCCACCACCACGTCCTCCTGCCCCGCGAGCCGGCCCAGCAGCGCCGCGAACGCGGCCAGCAGCGCCATGTACGCCGTCGCGCCCGAGGATTGGGCGAGCCGTTGCAGGTCCTCGCCCAGAGCGGCCGTGATCTCCACCCGCTCGCGGGCGCCGCGGGAGCTCCGCGCGGCGGGCCGCGGCCGGTCGAACGGCAGCTCGAGCACCGCCGGCGCGCCGGCGAGCTGTTCCCGCCACCAGGCGGTCTCCGCCCGCAGCGTCTCTCCCTGCAGCCGGCGCCGCTGCCAGACGGCGAAGTCCGCGTACTGGAGCGGCGGCTCCGGCAGCGGCGACGGCCGCCCCGCCGCCAACGCCTCGTAGAGCGCCGGGACCTCGCGCAGCAGGACGTCGACGGACCAGCCGTCGGCGGCGATGTGGTGGAAGGTCAGAGCCAGGACATGCTCTTCCTCCCGCAGGCGCAGCAGCAGGGCCCGCGCCAGCCGGCCTTCGCCGAGATCGAAGGGCGTCCGCGCCTCCTCCCGGGCCAGCCGCTCCGCCGCCGCCTCGCGGGCGCTTTCCGGCAGCGCCGACAGGTCCACCACCGGCAGGGCGAAAGGCGTCCAGGGCTTGATGCGCTGCACCGGCCGGCCGGCCGCCTCGGCGAAGATCGTCCGCAGCGCCTGGTGGCGGCGCACGATCTCCCCCAGGGTGGCGGCGAAGACGGCCACGTCGAACGGCCCGCCGAGCCGCGTGGCCGCCGGTATGTTGTAGAGAGGGCTGCCGGGCTCGAGCCGGTCGAGGAACCACAGCCGTTCCTGGGAGAAGGAGAGCGGCAGGTCTTCCCCGCTCTCTCCGGAGACGGGCCGCGGCGGCGCTTCCCGCTCCATCTCCCCCAGCCTGGCTTCAATCTCGGCGGCCAGGGCGGCCGGCGTGGACGCCTCGAAGAGGAGCGACAGCGGCAGCTCGATCCCGACCGCCGCCCCCACCTGTGAGGCCGCCCGGGCCGCCAGCAGCGAGTGGCCGCCCAGGGTGAAGAAGTCCTCCTCGGCCCCGACGCGCTCGACCTCCAGCAGCTCGGACCAGATCTCCGCGATCAGCTTCTCCACCGGGGTGCGTGGCGCGATCCAGGCGGACTTCGTTCCGGCATCCGGCGCCGGCAGGGCCTTGCGGTCCACCTTGCCGTTGGGAGTGAGCGGCAGGGCGTCCATCCGCACCCAGGCCGTGGGCACCATGTAGTCGGGCAGGCGCGCCTTCAGATGCTCGCGCAGCTCGCCGGGGAAGTCCTCGGCATCGGAGACCACGTAGGCGACCAGCCGCAGATCCCGCGCCTCGGCCCCGGCCGCGCCCGCCTCGCGGGCCGTCACCACGCACGCCCGCACCGCCGGATGGGCCGACAGCGCCGCCTCGATCTCCTCCAGCTCGACCCGGAAGCCGCGGATCTTCACCTGGAAGTCCAGCCGGCCCAGGTACTCCAGCTCGCCCGAAGGCAGCCAGCGCACCAGGTCGCTCGTCCGGTACAGCCGCGCCCCGGGCTGGCCCGAGAACGCATCGGGGACGTAGCGCTCCGCCGTCAGGTCCGGCCGGTTCAGGTAGCCCCGCGACAGGCCGACGCCGCCCAGGAACAGCTCGCCCGGGACGCCCGCCGGCAGCGGCTGGCCCCACGCGTCGAGCACGTAGCCATAGCCGCCCTTGAGCAGGACGCCGATCGTGGGCTCGCCCTCCGCGCCGACCTCGGCGATGGAAGAGAACGTCGTGTCTTCCGACGGGCCGTACAGGTTCAGCAGCCGCCCGACCGTGCCGGTCTCGTGGACCCGCCGCGCCAGAGCCCCCCGCAGCGGCTCGCCGCCGAGGTTGACCGTCTTCACCGAAGCCGGCACCGCCTCCTGGCGCACCAGCTCCGCCATGGCCGACGGCACCGTGTCCACCAGCGTGACCTCGTCCTTCGCCGCCAGCCGCGGCAGCTCCAGGGCGTTCTCCGCCAGGATCACCGTGCCGCCCCAGCACAAGGGAGCGAACAGCTCGAACACCGACATGTCGAAGGTGATCGACGTCGAGCCCAGCACCCCCGCCAGCTCCGCGTCGCTGAACACCTCGCGCGACCAATACATCAAAGCGGTCGCGCTCCGGTGCTCGATCGCCACCCCCTTGGGCCGCCCCGTCGAGCCCGACGTGTAGATCACGTAAGCCAGCCCACCGTCCTTGCCGTCCTTTAGGTCCCTTAGGTCCTTTATGTCCTTTAGGTCCTCTTCTACGAGAACCACCTCCACCCCGGACACACGCTCCGCCAGCCCCCGCTCCGTGATCACCACCGGCGCCGCCGAATCCTCGAGAATGGCCGCCAGGCGCTCCTTCGGATAGTTGGGGTCGAGCGGCACGTAGGCCCCGCCGGCCCGCAGCACGGCCAGCAGCGCCGCCGGCAGCTCCAGCGTCCGCCGCAGGAAGACCCCCACCGGCGTCTCGGGCTCGATCCGCAGCCGGCGGGCCAGCCGCTCGGACCGCTCCGCCAGTTGCCGGTACGTCCAGCGCTCGTCTCCATGGACCAGGGCCACCGCGTCCGGCGTGCGCTCCGCCTGCGCGAGGACCATCTCGTGGAGCAGGCCGCCTTCCGGCCAGTCCGCCGGCGGCGGATTGAGCCCCACCAGCACCTGCTCCCTCTCGGCGGCGCCCAGCAGCGGCAGCTCCGAGAGCCGCCTCCCGGGGTCTGCCACGGCGCCGGCGAGCAGGTTTCCGAGGTGCTCCGCGAAGCGCCTCACCGTGGCCGCCTCGAACAGGTCGGCGCTGTACTCGATCGAGCCGGCGAAGCCCTCCGCGCCCTGCACCAGCTCCAGGGTCAGCTCGAACTTGGCCGTGTCGTTGTGCACGTCGACGCGGCGGACCGCGAGCCCGGGCAGAGAGGGCGCGAGGGGCGCCGGCTGCAGCACGAAGACCACCTGCACGAGCGGCGTCCGCGAACGGTTGCGGTCTGCGGCCAGCTCCTCCACGAGCTTCTCGAACGGCAGGTCCTGCTGGGCGAAGGCCGCCAGGGTCTCCGTCCGTGTCCGCGCCAGGATCTCGCGGAACGCGGGGTCGCCGGAGAGGTCGCCGCGCAGGACCAGGGTGTTGATGAAGAAGCCGATCAGCGCCTCGGTCTCCAGCCGGCCGCGGTTGGCGACCGGCGCGCCGATCAGCAGGTCCTCGCGGCCGGTGTAGCGGGCGAGCAGCGCTTCCAGCGCCGAGAGCAGGACCATGAACGGCGTCGCGCCGGCCTCGCCCGCCAGGGCCGCCACCGCCGCCGGCAGATGGCCCGGCAGCGCGACGGTCTCCCGGCCGCCCCGGGTGGAGAGCACGGCCGGCCGCGGCCGGTCCGTGGGCAGCTCCAGGAAGGTAGGAGCCCCGGCCAGGCGCTCCCGGGCTGCCGTCAGGCGCTTCTCCAGGACTTCGCCCGTCAGTTGCCGCCGCTCCCAGAGGGCGTAGTCGCCGTACTGGACCGCGAGCTCCGGCAGCGGCGACGGCAGGCCCGCCGCGAACGCTCCGTGGAGGACGGCGAGCTCGCGGAGGAAGACCTCCATGGACCAGCCGTCGGCGGCGATGTGGTGGAAGGTCAGAGCCAGGACATGGTCTTCCTGTCCCAGGCGCAGCAGCAGGGCCCGCACCAGCCGGCCCGCGCCCAGATCGAAGGGCCTCCGCGCCTCCTCCCGGAGCAGACGCTCCACGGCCGTCTCGCGGGTGCTTTCCGGCAGGACCGACAGGTCCGCCACCGGCAGAGCGAAAGGCGTCCAGGGAGCGGTCCACTGCACCGGCCGGTCGTCCGCCTCGGAGAAGACCGTCCGCAGCGCCTGGTGGCGGCGCACGATCTCCCCCAGGATGCCGGCGAAGACGGCCACGTCGAACGGTCCGGTGAGCCGCGTGGCCGCCGGCATGTTGTACAGGGGGCTGCCGGGCGCGAGACGGTCGAGGAACCACAGCCGTTCCTGGGCGTAGGAAAGGGGGTGCTCGTCGTCTCCGGCGGCGCGCGCCACCGGCGGCGCCTCGTCCCGCCGGGCGTCCCGCAACCCTGCTTCGATCACCGCCGCCAGCTCTGCCACCGTGGGGGTCTCGAACAGTTGCCCCAGGGGCAGCTCGACGCCGTAGGACTGGCGCACCCGCGAGATCAGGCGGGCCGCCAGCAGCGAGTGCCCGCCCAGCTCGAAGAAGCTCTCTTCCCTCCCCACCCGCTCGAGGTCCAGGACCTCGGACCAGATCTCCGCCAGCCCCGCCTCCACCGGCGTGCGCGGCGCCTGCGCCGGCGTTTCTCCCCGCGGCCACCGCCGCTGCCGCGGCGAAGGTTGCTCCGCGGACGCCGTGGACCGTAGCGGCTCCCCGCCCGCCGCCGTCTCCAGCCTGGCCTCGATCTCGGCGGCCAGGGCGGCGGGGGTCGGAGCCTCGAACAGCAGCGACAGCGGCAGCTCGATCCCGAACGTCGCGCTCACCCGCGAGGCCACCCGCGCCGCCAGCAGCGAATGGCCGCCCAGGGCGAAGAAGTCGTCCTCGGCTCCCACGCGTTCGACGTCCAGGACCTCGCTCCAGATCCCCGCGATCAGCCGCTCCACCGGCGTGCGCGGCGCGAGCCAGCCGGACTCCGCCTTGGCGAACGGCGCCGGCAGGGCCTTGCGGTCCACCTTGCCGTTGGGGGTCAGCGGCAGGGCGTCCATGCGCACCCAGGACGTGGGCACCATGTACTCGGGCAGCCGCGCCTTCAGGTGCTCGCGCAGCTCGCTCTCTTCCGCCTGGGACACCACGTAGGCCACCAGCCGCAGGTCGCGCGCCTCGGCGCCGGCTCCGCCCGCCTCGCGCGCCACCACCACGCACGCCCGCACCGCCGGGTGGCCGGCGAGCGTGGCCTCGATCTCCTCCAGCTCCACCCGGAAGCCGCGGATCTTGACCTGGAAGTCCAGCCGGCCCAGGTACTCCAGCTCGCCCGAGGGCAGCCAGCGCACCAGATCGCTCGTCCGGTACAGTCGGCCCCCGGGCTCGCCCGAGAACGGATCGGGGACATACCGCTCCGCCGTCAGGTCCGGCCGGTTCAGGTAGCCTCGCGACAGGCCCGCGCCGCCCAGGAACAGCTCGCCGGGAACGCCCGCCGGCAAAGGCTGGCCCCAAGCGTCGAGCACGTAGCCGTAGCCGCCCTTGAGCAGGACGCCGATCGTGGGCTCGCCCTCCGCGCCCACCTCCGCGATGGAAGAGAACGTCGTGTCCTCCGACGGACCGTACAGGTTCAGCAGCCGACCGACCGTGCCGGTCTCGTGGACCCGCCGCGCCAGAGCGCCGCGCAGCGGCTCGCCGCCCAGGTTGACCGTCTTCACCGAAGCCGGGACCGCTCCCTGGCGCACCAGCTCCGCCATGGCCGAGGGCACCGTGTCGACCAGCGTGACCTCGTCCTTAGCGGCCAGGCGCGGCAGCTCCAGGGCGTTCTCCGCCAGGATCACCGTGCCGCCCCAGCACAGCGGGGCGAACAGCTCGAACACCGACATGTCGAAGGTGATCGACGTCGAGCCCAGCACCCCGGCCAGCTCCGCGTCGCTGAACACCTCGCGCGACCAATACATCAAAGCGGTCGCGCTCCGGTGCTCGATCGCCACCCCCTTGGGCCGGCCCGTCGAGCCCGACGTGTAGATCACGTACGCCAGCCCGCCGTCCTTCCCGTCCTTTATGTCCCTTAGGTCCTTTATGTCCTTTAGGTCCTCATCTTCTACAACCACCACCTCAACCCCGGACAACCTCCCCGCCAGCGCCCGCTCGGTGATCACCACCGGAGCCTTGGAATCTTCCAGAATGGCCGCCACGCGCTCCCTGGGATAGTTGGGGTCGAGCGGCACGTAAGCCCCGCCGGCCCGCAGCACGGCCAGCAGCGCCGCCGGCAGCTCCAGCGTCCGCCGCAGGAAGACGCCCACCGGCGTCTCGGGCGCGATCCGCAGCCGGCTGGCCAGCTCGGCGGACCGCTCCGCCAGCCGCCGGTACGTCCACCGCTCCGTGCCGTGGACCACGGCCACCGCGTCCGGCGTGCGCTCCACCTGCGCCAACACCATCTCGTGGAGCAGCTCACCCTCCGGCCAGTCCGCCGGCGGCGGATTGAGCCCCACCAGCATCTGCTCCATCTCGGCGGCGCCCAGCAGCGGCAGCTCCGACAGCCGCCGGCCGGGCCCGGCCACGGCGCCGGCAAGCAGGTTCCCGAGATGCTCCGCGAACCGCCGGACCGTGGAGGCTTCGAAGAGGTCGGCGCTGTACTCGATCGAGCCGGCGAAGCCTTCCGCCTCGCGCGCCAACTGCACGGTCAGCTCGAACTTCGACGTGCCGTTGTGGAAGTCCAGCCGCCGCGCTTCGAGCCCCGGCAGGGACGGCGCCGGCAGGGTCGGCTGCAGCACCAGGACGACCTGCACCAGCGGCGTGCGCGAGCGGCTGCGGTCGGTGACCAGGGCCTCCACCAGCGTCTCGAACGGCAGCTCCTGGTGGGCGAAGGCCGCCAGGGTCTCGCTCCGCGTCCGCGCCAGGAGCGCGCGGAATCCGGGATCGCCGCCCAAGTCCGCCCGCAGCACCAGGGTGTTGATGAAGCAGCCGATCAGCCCCTCGGTCTCCACCCGGCCGCGGTTGGCCACCGGCGAGCCGATCAGCAGGTCCTCGCGGCCGGTGTAGCGGGCGAGCAGCGCCGCCAGCCCCGAGAGCAGGACCACGAAGGGCGTCACGCCCTCCCGGCGCGCCAGCCCCTCCACCTCCACGGGCAGCGCCAGGGCCTCCCGGCCGCCCCGCGAGGAGAGCGCCGCCGGCCGCGCATGGTCCGTGGGCAGCTCCAGGAAGGTGGGCGCGCCTGCCAAGCGCTCCCGGGCCTGCCCCAGCCGCGCCTCCAGCGCCGCGCCGGCCAGCCAGCCCCGCTCCCACAGCGCGTAGTCGCCGTACTGGACCGCCGGCTCCGGCAGCGGCGACGGCCGGCCCGCCGCGTAGGCGCCGTAGAGAGCGCCCATCTCGCGCAGGAAGACCTCCATGGAGAGGCCGTCGGAAGCGATGTGGTGCATCGCCGCCACCAGCGCGTGGTCCTCCGGGCCCAGCCGCAGCAGCGCCGCCCGCAGCAGCGGTCCCCGGGAGATGTCGAACGGTCTCGCCGCCTCCGCCGCCGCCCACCGCTCCACCTCGTCCTCATGGACGTCGAAGACCGGCAGCTCCGGCTCCGGCGGCGGCAGCACCCGCTGCACGGGGCCGTCCTCGAAGCGGGTGCGCAGCGCCTCGTGGCGGCGGACGATCTCGGCCAGGGCGTGGGCGAGGGCCGGCGCGTCCAGCGTCCCGCGCAGCCGCACGGCGCCCGCGATGTTGTAGGCCGCCGAGCCCGGCTCCAGGCGGTCCAGCAGCCAGAACCGCTCCTGGGCGTAGGAGAGGGGCAGGCCGGCCCCGCGCTCCTCCGCCGTGGCGGACCGCAGCGGCGGCGCCGCCGCCGTCTCCAGCGCCGCGATCCCGGCAGCCAGGGAGGCCGGCGTCGGCGCCTCGAACACCAGGGCGAGCGGCAGCTCGATCCCGAAGGCCGCGCTCACCCGCGAGGCCGCCCGCGCCGCCAGCAGGGAGTGGCCGCCGAGGGCGAAGAAGTCGTCTTCGGCGCCCACCCGCTCGATCCCCAGCACCTCGGCCCAGATCGCCGCCAGCTTTTCCTCGGCGGGCGTCCGCGGCGCGATCCAGCCGGTCACCTCCGCCACCGGCTCGGGCAGGGCCTTGCGGTCCACCTTGCCGTTGGGCGTCAGCGGCAGGGCCTCCAGGAACACCCAGGCCGCGGGGATCATCGCCTCGGGCAGCCGGCCGCGCAGGGCCTCGCGCAGCTCCGCCGCCTCGGCCTCCCCCACCACGTAGGCCGCCAGCCGCCGGTCACCTGGAGATCCGTCCGATCCGACGGATCGCACCACCACGACCGCCTGCCGGACTCCGGGCAGCTCGGCCAGGGCCGCCTCGACCTCCCCCAGCTCGACGCGGAAGCCCCGCACCTTCACCTGGCGGTCGATGCGGCCCAGGAACTCCAGGCTCCCCTCCGGCGTCCGGCGGACGAGGTCGCCCGTGCGGTACAGGCGGCAGCCGGCCTCCTCCGCGAAGGGATCGGGCACGAAGGCCGCCGCCGTCAGGTCCGGCCGGTGCAGGTAGCCCCGGGCCAGACCGTCGCCGCCCAGCAGCAGCTCCCCCGGCACGCCCACCGGCGCGAGGCGCTGCCAGCGGTCCAGGACGTGGACGCGGGCGTTGGCGATCGGCCGGCCGATCGGCGGCGCGGCCCGCTCCGGCGCCACCGGCGCCGCGGTCGCCACCACCGCTCCCTCGGTGGGGCCGTAGTGGTTGTGGAGCACGAACGGCAGCCCGGGCCGGGGTCCCCGCCGCAGACGGTCGCCGCCGGTGAGTAGCGCGCGCAGGCGGGTCTCCGCCGGCCAGGCTTCCGCCAGCGCCGCCTCGGCCAGCGGGGTCGGCAGGAAGGCGACCGTGATCCCCTCCTCCGCCAGCCAACCCACCAGCCGGGCCGGCGAGGCGCGGACCTCCTCCGTGGGGATCCGCAGGCTCGCGCCGGCGGCCAGGTAGGGCCACATCTCCCAGACCGAGGCGTCGAAGCCGGGGCCGGCCACCAGGGCCGCCCGGTCGGACGCGGACACCCCGTAGGTCCGGCAATGCCACTCCACCAGGTTGGCCAGGGCGCCGTGGGAGACCACCACCCCCTTGGGCCTGCCTGTAGAGCCCGAGGTGTAGATGACGTAGGCGGCCCGCTCCGCGGGGACGGGCAGCGGCGGCTCGCCCCAGGGGGCCAGCCTCTCCAGGCCGCGGTCCACGCACAGTGTCCGGGCGTCCTGGACGTCCAGGGATTCCGCCAGCTCCGAGCGGGTCAGCAGGGCGCGGACCGGGCTCCCCGCCCAGGCGTCCTCGAGCTGCCAGGCCAGGCGCTCGGCGGGGTTGGCCGGATCGAGGGGCACGTAGGCGCCGCCCGCCTCCAGCACGGCCAGGACGGCCACCGCCAACTCGGCCGAGCGGTCCAGCACCACCGGCACCCGCACTTCCGGCCCCACGCCCTGGCGGCGCAGCCAGCCCGCCACCCGACCGGCCCGGTCCACCAGCTCGCCGTAGCTCAGACCACCCACGGCCGGCGCGTCCGGCGCCGCCTCGGCCCACACCGCCGCCAGGCGGTGGACGGGGTCCTCGCGGGAGTACCAGCCCGCGGTCTCGTTCCACTCGGCCACGAGCTGCCACTCCTCCTCGGCGGTGAGCAGCGGCATCTCGGAGAGCCGGCGGCCGGGATCGGTGACGCCCCCCGCCAGCAGGGCCTGGTAATGGCCCGCCAAGCGGTCCATGGTGGCGGCGTCGAACAGGCCGGTGTTGAAGCGCAGCGCGGCGCCGATCCCGCCGGCGGTCTCGGCCAGGACGAAAGAAAGCGCGAACGGCGCTCCCGCCGGCGCCAGGGGGAGCGACTCCAGCTCCAGCCCGCCCAGGCGCAGCCGCGCGCCCCCCTCGCCGAGGGCGAAGCCGCCCAGGTCGGCCTCCGCGCCGCGCGCCTTCTCGAAGGCGAAGACGACGTCGAACAGCGGCGGCCGGGCCGCGTCGCGCCGGGATTGCAGCCGCTCCGCCACCAGGGTGAAGGGATAGTCCTGGAGCTCGAAGGCCGCCACCACCGCCCGCCGCGTCTCGCCGAGGACGTCGAGGAACGCCGGATCGTCCCCGAGCCGCGCGCGGATCGCCACCGGATTGACGAAGTAGCCCACCAGGTCCGCCACCTCGGCGGTCCGGCTGGCCGTAGGCGAGCCCAGCAGGATCTCACCTTGCCCGGTGTAGCGGGCCAGCAGCGCCTCGAAGGCCGCCAGCAGCCCCATGAAAAGGGTGGCGCCGCGGCGGCGGGCCAGGGCCTGGAGGTCGCCGGTAACCGCGCCGTCCAGGCGGAAGACGCGGGCGTCACCCTCCCAGGTCTGCGCCGCCGGCCATGGGCGGTCCGTGGGCAGCTCCAGCCGCGGCGGATCGCCCGCCAGGATCTCCCGCCAGCCCTCCCACAGCCGCTCCCCCTCGGGACCGGCCAGCCGCTCCTCCCGCCAGCGCGACCAGTCGGTGTAGCGCAGCTCCAGGGAAGGCAGCGCCGCCGCCGGCCGGCCGGTCTCCCGCGCGTAGAGGGCGCCCAGGTCGCGCGCCATCACGGCCAGCGACCAGAAGTCGGAGACGATGTGGTGGATCGCCAGGAAAAGGATGGTCTCGGCCGGGCCGCGGCGCAGCGCGCCCAGGCGGACCAGGGGGCCGCGCCCGAGATCGAACGGCCGCCAGACCTCGGCCCGCAGCCGCGCCGACGTCTCGCTTTCGCTCCAGCCTTCGGCGTCGCCGAACAGGATCTCGGGAGCGAGGCGCGCATGGACCGTCTGCTCCGGCCCGTCCGGACCTTCGGCGAAGGTGGTCCGCAGGGCCGGGTGGCGCTCGGCCAGGGCCTCGGCGGCCCGGGTCAGCGCGTCGAAGTCGAGAGAGCCCCGCACCCGCGCCACGCCCGCCAGGTGGTAGGCCAGGCTCTCCGGCGCCAGCCGGTGCAGGAACCAGAGCGACCGCTGGCCGTGCGAGAGGGGGAAGACGCCCGTCTCCTCGCCGCTCGCCGCCGGTCCGCCCGCGGGGGAGGACGCCGGGGCGGGCGACGCCAGCCCGGCCAGGGCGCCCGCGGCCAGCTCCGCCAGGGTCGCCCCTTCCAGCAGTCCGCCCAGGGGCAGATTCAGCCCCAGGACCGACTCGGCCCGCGCCCGCAGCTCGATGGCGGCCAGGGAGTCGAGGCCGGAGGCGGTCAGCGGCCGGTCCATCTCCAGGCCGGCGGCGGGCACGCCCAGGGATCTGGCGGCCTCGGCGCGCAGCCAGGCTGCCAGGACCGTCCGGCGCTCCTCCGCCGGCAGCGCCGCGAGGGCTTCCCGGTCCAGGCCGGCGGCCGGGGACTCCCCGGCGCCCTCCTCCTCGTCGCGGTCGTCGCGGTCGAGGGCGCTGCGGCCCACCACCGTCAGCTCGCCGGAGAGATAGCCGGCGCGGGTGGCGTGGCGCTGGATCTTGCCGCTGGAGGTCGTGGGGATGCTGCCGGCGCGGACCAGGACCACCTCGTGGACCCGCACCTCGTGGGCCTCGGCCACGGCCCGGCGCACCGCCTCGGCGGCGGCCCCGGCCTCGGCCTCCCGGCGACGCTCCAGCTCGGCCACCACCACCAGCCGCTCTTCCCCGGCCGCGTCCACCGCGAAGGCCGCCGAGGCGCCGGCGCGCAGGGCGGGATGACTCTCCTCCGCCGTGGCCTCCAGGTCCTGGGGATAGTGGTTGCGGCCCCGCAGGATGATCAGGTCCTTGAGACGGCCGGTGACGAACAGCGAGCCGTCGCGCAGGAATCCGAGGTCGCCGGTGCGCAGGAAGGGACCGCCCGCCTCCCCGCTCTCTCCCGCGAGACGCGCCTGGAAAGTGCGCGCCGTCTCCGCGGGATTGCCCCAGTAGCCGGCCGCCACGCTGGGGCCCGCCACCCAGATCTCGCCCACCCGCTTGGGCGCGCAGCGCCGGCCGGTCGCCGGGTCCACGATGGCAACCCTGGTCTCCGACCACGCCCGGCCGTTGCCCACCAGGCGCCGGCCGGCGGGGTCCAAGGCCCCCGTGGCGGCGACCCGGTCCAGCTCCAGGTCCGCCGACCGGAACGAGCCCGTCACCGGCCCGGCGCCGGCCACGCCGCCGGAGACGAAGAGGGTCGCCTCGGCCAGGCCGTAGCAGGGATAGAACGCCTCGCGCCGGAAGCCGCAGGGGGCGAACGCCTCGGCGAAGCGCTCCAGGGTCTCGGCGCGCACCGGCTCGGCGCCGTTGAACGCCACCTGCCAGGAGGAGAGGTCGAGGCCGTGGCGCTCCGCGGGCGGGATCTTCCGCACGCACAGCTCGTAGGCGAAGTTGGGGCCGCCGCTGGTGGTCCCCCGGTAGCGCGAGACCGCCCGCAGCCAGCGCGACGGCCGCTGCAGGAACGCCACCGGCGACATCAGCACGCACGAGGCCCCCACGTACAGGGGCTGGAGGACGTTTCCGATCAGCCCCATGTCGTGGTGGAGCGGCAGCCAGCCCACGATCAGCGAGCGCTCGCTCTGGGCGAAGGCCTCCTGGATCATCTCCTCGTTGTGCAGGAGGTTGCCGTGGGTGACCATGACGCCCTTGGGCTGGGCGGTCGAGCCCGAGGTGTACTGCAGGAAGGCGAGGGTGTCGCCGTCGATCTCCGGCTCTTCCCACTCCTCCGCCAGCCCCGCCGCGTCCAGACCGTCCGTGGCCAGCCACCGCGCCCCCGCCATCTCCGGCAGCCGGCCGGCCAGGGCCTCCACCCGGTCCCGCAGGTCCGAGGTGGTCAGCGCCGCCGCCGGGCGGGCGTCGCGGGCGATCGAGCGCAGGCGCGGCAGCATCCGCTCCGAGCGCGGCGGATAGGCCGGCACGGCCACCACACCGCCGTAGAGGCAGCCCAGGAACGCCGACACGAACTCCAGACCCGGCGGGTAGAGCAGCAGCGCCCGCTCACCCCGCAACCCCGATCGCTGGAGCAGCGCTCCCAGCGCGCGCGCCCGGGCGTCCAGCCCCGCGAAGGTGAGCCGGCCCCCCTCCTCCTCGCCGTCGGCCAGGAAGGTGTACGCGGGCCGCTCCGGGTGCTCCAGCGCGCGCCCTCTCAGGATCTGGATCAGTGAGCTCTCGGCGAACGGCTCACGTAGCGGGTTGCTCAATCCGTCCCTTTCGTTCGAGTCAGCTCATACGAACGGCGATACGCTCGCCGTATCCGGATCACGAGCCGGTCCAGGGAAACCGATCCAAGAAGCTCAAGAAAAAGCCAGGAGCTCGGCTTCTTGATTCAAAAAATTGATTTTGATGTGCCGACGTGGGTAACGTACAGCGATGGTCAAGGCGAGGTCAACAATCGAGCGTCCCATTCTGGCGGTGGTCTCCCACCTTAAGAGGTGCAGGTCGGACCTCAAAACGGGGCACTCCGTTATAGTAAAAGGCGCCTTCGAACCTTAAAGCAGAACATAAAAATGGAAAATCTCTGGAAGGATCTCCTCCTCTCCCTGCGCGCGCTGCGCCGCAGCCCCGGCTTCGCCTTCGCCGCGGTCGCCTCCCTGGCGCTCGGCATCGGGGCAAACACCGTGATCTTCACTTTTTTGAACGCCCTGTTCTTCAAGAGCCTGCCGGTGGACCACCCGGAGGAGCTGGTGGCCATCTACTCGGTGGACAAGGCCAAGGGGGACCTGCTGCCGCTCTCCTACCCCAACTTCGAGGACCTGCGGCGGGAGGAGGGCCCGGCGGTGGCCGGCTTCGCCGCCTACCGGGACGTCTCCGCCTCCCTGCGGGCGGACGGCGAGCCGACGCTGCTCCAGGGCGAGGCGGTCTCCGCCTCCTACTTCGACCTGCTGGGGATCGATCCGGCCCGCGGGCGCTTCTTCCGGCCCGACGAGGAGGCCCCTCCCGGCGCCCACCCGGTGATCGTCCTCTCCTACCACCTCTGGCAGAGCCGCTTCGCCTCCGACCCGGGCGTGGTGAACCGGGCCGTGAGCCTCGACGGCCAGGGCTTCACCGTGGTGGGGGTCGCGCCGCCGGAATTCAAGGGACTGAGCGTCACGGCCACGCCTCCCGACTTCTGGGTGCCGATGTCCATGTACCGGCAGTTGACGCACGGCCTGCAGGCGCGCCAGTTGGAGCGCCGGGGAGCCCTGGTCTTCTCCGCCGTGGCCCGCCTGAACCCGGAGGCCGGCGTCGATGAGGCGCGGGTGTTCCTGAGCACCGTGGCCGACCGCCTGGAGCGCGAGTTCCCGCAGGCCAACCGGGACCTCGGCATGACCGTCATCCCCCTGGCCCAGGCCGTGCTGCCGCCCGGGCTGCGGGACCGCGCCGTGCGCTCCGGCGGCCTGCTCGCCGCCGCCGTCGGGCTGCTGCTGCTGATCGCCGGCGCCAACGTGGCGAACCTGCTGCTGGCCCGCGCCGCGGCCCGCAGCGGCGAGGTGGCCGTGCGGCTCTCCATGGGGGCCAGCCGCGGCCGGCTGCTGCGCCAGCTCCTCACCGAGGGCGCCGTGCTGGGCCTGCTGGGCGGCGCCTGCGGTCTGCTGATCGCCGTCTGGGGCCGCCGCGTCCTCTGGGCCCTGCGGCCGCCCTTCTTCCCCGACACCCTCGACCTCGGCATGGACGGCCGGGTGCTGGCCTTCACCCTGATCCTGTCGCTGGCCACCGGCCTGCTGTTCAGCCTGGCGCCGGCCTTCCAGTCCTTCCGCCTCGACCTCTCCGGCATCCTCACCCGCCAGGCCCGCGGCTCGGGCTCGCGCGGGGACGGCTCGAGCTCGTTCCTGCGCCAGCTCCTGGTGGCCGGCCAGGTGGCCCTCTCCGTGGTCGTGCTGGCCGGCGCCGGTCTCTTCCTGCGCAGCCTCGTCCAGGTGGAGAAGGTGGACCCCGGCTTCGAGACCGAGAAGCTGTTCGTCATCCCCCTGGACCTGAGCGCGGGAGGATACCCGCCGCCCCGCGCGCTGGATCTCTACGAGCGGGCCGTGGAGCGGGTCTCGCGCGTGCCGGGCGTACAGTCCGCCGCCGTGGCCTCCCGCTTCCTCCTGGTCGGCGGCGGCGGCCGGATGTCCATCTTCGCCGAGGGCCAGGCGGCCCGCCCGGGCGCCGGCACGGAAAGCGGGCCCGCCGACGGCGAGATCCTGGCCGGCGTCAACACCGTGGGCGTCGGCTACTTCGACACGGTCGGCATGCGGCTGTTGAGCGGCCGCGGCTTCACGCCCGCCGACCGCGAGGGCTCCCGCCCGGTGGCGGTGGTCAACGAGTCCCTGGCCCGCCGCCTCTGGCCGGGCGAGCCCGCGCTCGGCAAACGTCTCCGCCTCGGCGACGATCCCGCTATGCGGGAGGTCGTCGGCGTCGCCGCCGACGCCCGCTACGCCGGCCTGCGCGAGCCTCCCCAGCCCTACGCCTGGAAGCCGGTGCTGCAGAGCTTCTCCCCCGCGATGATGCTGCACGTGCGCACCAAGGAAGACCCGGACCCGCTGCTGGAGACCACCCGCCGGGAGGTCCAGGCCCTGGATCCCGGCCTGCCCATCCTGGAGCCGCGCACCATCTCCCAGGTGCGCAACATCTCGCTCTGGGCCCCGCGCCTCGGCGCCGGCCTGCTCTCCCTCTTCGGGCTCCTCGCCCTGCTCCTCGCCGCCCTCGGGATCTACGGCGTCGTCGCCTACTCCATCGGCCAGCGCCGGCGCGAGATCGGCGTCCGCATGGCCCTGGGCGCCGCCCGCAAAGAGGTCCTGGAGCTGGTCCTGCGCCAGGGCATGCGCCCCGTCTGGATCGGCCTCGCCCTCGGCCTCGCCGCCGCCTTCGCCGGCGCGCGGGCGGTGGCCAGCCTGCTGTTCGGAATCGGTGCCGCCGACCCGCTCGCCTTCGCGGGCGCCGCCCTGCTGCTCGCCCTGGTGGCCCTCGCCGCCGTGTACATCCCCGCCCGCCGCGCCTCCGGTGTGGACCCCGTCCACGCCCTGCGTGAGGGTTGAAGGAGAGACTTTGATCCAGGAGACTCTGACCCCCGCCGCTCCCTCCGCCCGCGAGCTGCCCGGCCCGCGCGGCGGCATCCGGGCCGTGGGCGCCGAACGCCTCGCCGCCTATCTCGAAGCCACCCGCGTCCATGGCGACATCGTCTGCCTCAGCGAGGAGCGGCGGACCTTCCTGATCAGCCACCCGGACCATGTCAAGCGGGTGCTGCAGGACAACCAGGCCAACTACCGCCAGAACGTCCGCAAGAAGATCGTGATGGGGGCCCAGAGCCTGGCTCTCTCCGCCGGCGAGGCCTGGAAGCAGCGCCGCCGACTGCTCCAGCCCCTGTTCAACCAGCAGCGCCTGGCCCCCCTCGCCCCCGGCGTCGTCGCCGGCTCCCGGCGCATGCTGGACCGCTGGCTGGACCCCGCCCGCGGCGGCGCGCCCGTGGACGTGGCCGCCGAGATGGCCGAGCTCTCGCTGGACCTGCTGATCGAAGGTCTGCTCGGCGACGACGGCGGGCGCGGCGGCCTGCGCCAGGCGGTGGCCAGGGCCTTCGAGCACTTCAACGCGCGCGTCCGCGTCACCGATCCCCTCCCCCTCTGGGTCCCCACGCCGGCGAACCTCAGCCTGGTCAAGGCCCTGCGCGGCCTCTCCCGCAACGTGCGCGCCGCCATCGCCGAGCACCAGGAGAGCGGCGAAGAGGGGGATCTCCTCTCCATGATGCTCTCCACCCGCGACGAGCGGACGGGCCAGACGTTGAACCCCGAGCAGATCCAGGACGAGCTGATGATGCTGCTGGTCATGGGACACATGACCACCGCCATGGCCGCCACCTGGGTCTTCTTCCTGCTCTCGCGCCACCCCGAGGCCGAGGCCCGCGTCCGCGCCGAGATCGCCGAGGTCTTGGGGGACCGCCCGGCGGAGTTCCGGGACGTGGCGAAGCTCGCCTACACCCGCCAGGCGATCGAGGAGACCCTGCGCCTCTATCCGCCGAGCTGGAGCTTCAGCCGCGCGGTGATCGCCGACGACGAGATCGGCGGCTACCTGATCCCGGCCGGCGCCACCGTGTCGATCTCCCCCTGGGTGACCCACCGGCGGCCCGACCTGTGGACCGACCCGGAGCGCTTCGATCCCGACCGCTTCGAGCCCGGCCGCGCCGCCGAACGCCACCGCTTCGCCTGGTACCCCTTCGGCGGCGGCCCCCGCGTCTGCATCGCCCGCGACATGGCGATGATGGAGCTGCCGCTGATCCTCGCCACGGTCTTCCAGCGCTGCCGCCCCCGCCCCGTGCCCGGCCGCTCGGCCGCCCCCACGCCGGGGATCGTGCTGCGCCCCCGCGACGGCCTGTGGATGACCCCCGAGGATCCGGCCGCGGCGCCGGCCGCCCGGAACGAGCTCCCCTTCGAGCCCCTGCCGGCGGTGCTCGTCAACCCGGCGGCGGACGCCCCGGCCTTCCTCCGCCGCGCCGAGGGCGGGGAGTACGTGCCGGTCCCCCGCGGCGAGTTCCTGGACCGTGCCCGCCGCCTCGCCCGCGCCCTGGTGGCCGCGGGAGTGGCGCCCGGCGACCGCCTCGTCGTCTTCGCCGGCAGCCTCGACGCCATGCTGATGGATCTGGCGGCCATGACCGCCGGCGCGGTGACGGTGCCCGTCCAGCCCACCCTGGAGGCCGCCGAAGCCGTCCGGCTCTTCCGGGAGATCGGCGCGCTCTACGTGGCGGCCGGCCCGGCGCGCATGCAGGAGCTCCTCCCCCTGCGCGGCGACGCTCCCGGCGTCCGCACCTGGATCCAGATCGGCCCCGGCGCCGCCGGCGACGGGTTGGCCACCCTGGCCTCCCTGCTGGAAGCGAAAGTGGAAGGTCCGGAGGTCCCGGAGGTCCCGGAGCTCGTCCGGCGCCTCGCGCCCGGCCAGCCGGCCTCCCTGCTCCTCACCCCGGGGACCGAGGGGCGGGCCCGCGCCGTCGAGGTCACCCACGGCAACCTCTCCGCCGTGGCGCGGGGCCTGGCCGAGGCCCTGCCCGTCCGTCCCGGCGAGGTGGTCCTCTCCGGCCTCCCCTACGCCCGACCCGCGGAGCGCGCCTTCCTCCACGCCTGCCTGCGCCAGGGGGCGACCCTCGCCTTCCCCGGCCCGGGCGACGCCATCGACCAGGACATCCGGAAGGTGCGGCCCCACGTCTTCACCTCCACCCCGGACTTCTGGAAGCGCTTCCTGAACTGGCTGTTCCAAACCGTGCAGGCCAACCCTCCACGCCGGCGGCGGGCGTTCCAGAAGGCCGTCCAGACCGGCCGGCGGGCCCTGCCCTTCCGCATCCAGCACAAGACCCCGCCGGGCGCGGAGCGCTGGCGCCTCTGGATGGCTGACAAGACGGTCTTCGGCGGCATCCGCGCCCGCCTGAGCGACCGCCTTCGCTTCGCCGTCTCGGGAGGAGACCGCATCCCGCACGGCTGGATCACCTTCGTCTGGGCGGCCGGCATCCCCGTCTACGAGAGCTACGGCCTCACCGAGACCGGCGGCTTCGCCACCCTGAACACCCCCGAGGCGATCCAGCCCGGCTCCTCCGGCGTGCCCCTGCCCGGCCTGGAGGTCCGCGTGGCCGAAGACGGCGAGATCCTGGTCCGCGGCGCCGCCGTGGCCCCCGGCCCCGCCCTGGACGCCGACGGCTGGCTGCACACCGGCGACGACGGCTGGATCGACGAAGCCGGCATGCTCTCCGTCCGCGGCCGCAAGAGCGACGTCTTCGTGGGCCCCCACGGCAAGAAGGTTTCGCCTTCGGGCCTGGAGAGCCTGCTCCGCTCCAGCCACTTCCTTTCCCACGCCGTGGTGGTGGGAGAGGGCCGGCCGCACAACGCCGCCCTGCTCGTCCCCGACCTCCACGCCCTCCAGCGCATGGCCAGGCGCCGCCGGATCGAGTACTCCACCCTCGCCGAGCTGGTGCGCCACCCGCGCGTCCGCGAGGTCGTCGGCAAGGACATCGACGGCTACAACGAGCGGCTCGCCGCCCACGACCAGATCAAGGCCTGGGACCTCTTCCCCGGCAGCTTCAGCGCCGCCACCGGCGAGCTGACCGCCACCGGCGCCCTGCGGCGGCAGGTCGTGCTGGAGAAGTACGCGGCGGAGATCGAGAAGCTGTACGGGTAGGGCCCTCACCACCCTTCTCCCCGCGGGAGAGGGGCGGGGCTTGTTCAAGCCCTTGACGGGCGGGAGCTTCACCGCCCGCAAACACCGTAGTCCTCTGACCTGAGCTGTACGGCTCTTCGACAGCGCCGCTGGATGAGCTGCGGGAGCAGTTGTTGGCAAGGATTTTGGAGAAGCGATAGAGAGGTGAAAGAGCTATATCTAGAAATAAAAACCTTTTAATTAATCTAAAATCCGCATTCGCCGCTCACAAGCCGCAGAGCCGGTGTACAATTTAAAAATCTTTCTCAGGAGCTCGCGGCCTCTCACCCTCGGAGGGCGGTCAAGAGATGCAGCCTTTCGCCACGTCGTGCCAGCAGGTGCTTGCGGAGTTGGAGCGCATCGACCTGATGATCCGCCTTCAGGTATGGCGTGCGCGGCAGCTCCATCAAGCGGACAGCGAGTTCCACGGTCTCTACATCTCCGAGGAAGAGGTGGACGCCCTCCTGGCCGAGCCCGCGGGATTGCCACGCTGGGCGGCCGTCCCGGTCTCCCGGCCCGAAATGATTGCGGTCTTCGAGCGACTCGCCGCGACTCTCGCGGATCGCCGCGAGGAGAGCCTCCGCCGCGGCATCGTCCTGCGGCTCCCACAGTTGGCCGGCAGCTTCGGCCTCTCCTCCTTCGAAGTGGACACCTTGCTGATCGCTCTGGCACCGGAGATCGATCCGCGCTATGAGAAGCTTTTCGCCTATCTCCAGGACGACGTGACCCGCAAGCGGCCAAGCGTGGATCTGGTCCTCAACCTCCTCTGCCCGAATTTCGAGGAGAAGCTCGCCGCCCGGTCCCGCTTCGGCGCCGGGTCGCCGCTCGTTCGTCACCGCCTGCTCCACCTTTTCGAGGATCCTTCGCGTCTCCAGTCGCCGCTCCTCGCCCACTACGTCAAGGCCGAGGAGCGGGTGGTGGGCTTCCTGTTCGGCTCCGACGAGCCGGACGCGCGGCTCCTCCCGTACGTGCGCGTCGTGGAGCCGGTGGCCAGGCTGGAGGACCTGCTCCTTCCCGCCGCCGCGAAACAGGGGCTCCTCGCCCTCGGCCGGTCCTGGCGCGCCGGAGGGCAGGCTGCGGTGCTCTATCTGCAAGGTCCCTACGGCGCCGGTCGGGAGACAGCCGCGGAGGCGCTCTGCCGCGAGCTCGGCCTCGGCCTCCTCGTCGTCGACCTCGAACGGCTGCTGGCGACCGAGGACGACCTCTTCGAGACTCTCGTGGCGCTGGCCAGCCGCGAGGCTCTTCTGCGCGACGCGGCTCTCTGCTGGCGGCGGTTCGATCTCCTGCTGGCCGACGACAAGGCACCTCGCCGGATACGGCTCCTCAAAGTCCTGGAGGAGCGTCGCGGCCTTTCTTTCCTGACCAGCGAGGCCGTCTGGGAGCCAGCGGACGCCCTGCGCGACGCCGCCTTCTTGCGGATCGAGTTGCCGCGGCCCGGCCATCGCGAGCGGCTGGAGCTCTGGTCGCGCGCCCTGGAGAGCGCGCCCGCGGACCCCGGCCTCGCCGCCGTAGCCACCCGTTTCCGCCTGACCCCCGGCCAGATCCGCGACGCGGCGACGACCGCCCGCAATCTCGCTCGCGGGCGCGACCCGGAGGGCGTCGCCGAGCCGATGCCGACCCCGGCTGAGATTCAGGCCGCCTGCCGTCTCCACTCGAACCCCAGGCTCTCCGCTCTGGCGCAGAAAATCACCCCCAAGTACGGCTGGAGCGACATCGTCCTGCCGGCGGACCGCCTGGAGGTCCTGCGGGAGATCTGCAACGCCGTGCGCTACCGCTCCCGCGTCTACGAAGATTGGGGCTTCGGCGGCAAGCTGTCGCTGGGCAAGGGCTTGAACGTCCTCTTCGCCGGTCCGCCGGGGACGGGAAAGACCATGGGCGCGGAGGTCCTGGCCGGCGAGCTCGGGCTCGACCTTTACAAGATCGATCTCTCGACAGTCGTCAGCAAGTACATCGGCGAGACCGAGAAGAACCTCGCCCGCATCTTCGCCGAGGGCGAGACCTCGAACGCCCTGCTCTTCTTCGACGAGGCCGACGCCCTCTTCGGCAAGCGTTCCGAGGTGCGCGACTCCCACGACCGCTACGCCAACCTGGAGATCAGCTACCTGCTGCAGAGGATGGACGAGTACGAGGGCGTGGTGATCCTCGCCACCAACCTGCGCAAGAACATGGACGAGGCCTTCGTGCGGCGCATGCATTTCACGCTGGAGTTCCCGTTCCCCACTGAAAGCGACCGGCAGCGTATCTGGACCGGTCTCTGGCCCGCCGCCACGCCGCGCAGAGAGGAGATCGACCTCGCCCTCCTCGCTCATCGCTACGAGATCGCCGGCGGCAACATCCGCAACATCATCCTTGCCGCCGCCTTCCTCGCCGCGTCCGACGGCGGCACGGTGACCATGGGGCATCTGCTGCGGGCGACGCAACGCGAGTATCAAAAGATGGGCAAGGTCGTACGGGACGGGGAGTTCGCTGGCTCCGCGGGTCCGGCAAGCTGAGGCAAGAGCGATCGGAGGTGCGCGATGGCCACGCCCGTAAGAGAGACTGAGGTCACCCTGAAGAGCCAGGCAACCGGGGTGTGCAAGGACAGCTTGGCCAAACGCGGCAGGCCCGTTCCCGAGGCAGCGCGGACCGAAAGACCGGCTCTTTCGGCGCCGCAGACAGAGGTGCTCCGCCTGCAGCGCAGTCACGGCAATCGCCACGTGCAGCGAGTGGTGACTCTGGCGCGCCAGGCTGAAGGCGATGCCGAGGTGACACCGGAAATCGAGGCGGCCATCGACCGGGAACGCAGTGGCGGCCAGGCCCTGGACCGCACCGTCTCCGCTCAGATGGAACGCTTTTTTGGCACCGACTTCAGCACCGTCCGGATTCACACCGGCGACCAGGCCAACCAACTCAATCGCTCCCTTTCCGCTCGCGCCTTCACCACGGGCCGCGACATCTTTTTCCGTGAAGGTGAGTACAACCCGGCGAGCACTACAGGAAGGGAGCTGCTGGCCCATGAGTTGACGCATGTAACCCAGCAGATGACAGGCAGCGTACAGCGGGCTCTGTCAGTCGCTTCCCCTGAATCAGAGGATGAGCGAGAAGCAAACCAGATGGCACGATGGGTGAGCCAATCCGAGCAGGACAGTCATGGGTTGCTGCGACGACAGCATCAGCTTGGCTCTCCACGATCTGGAGCCGCGGCGGATGGGCTCCTCCATAGGGACTCGGCCGAAGAGGCGGAGAAATGGACCGGCTCAACGGAGCAGGTGGCTTTTCGAGATGCGGTACTGAACGCTCACCTCGCTAGGAGTCGCAAGGCAAAAGGATCGCCCATCCCAGACCTTACGGAGGACGAGCTGGGCCTCGTGGTCGGCACGGGCGTCAGGATGAGAAAAGATGCAGCCGAAGCCGCCAGCTCCTTGCTGGCGGCAGCCAATGGCGACCTCGCCACGGCGAAGGAGGAGAAGGATGCGGATGCTCTGAAAACTCTCAGGCTCTCGGCTACCAGTGGGTATCGCTCCTCAGGCCACCAAGAGCGGGTATGGAAAGATTATTTTGAACAGAAATACTATAACGACACCATTAAGAACCGAGCTAAGCTAGCTGGTGGTCCTCACGGGGATAAGGCTGTCTCCTGGATGGTGGCCTATATCCGCCCGAAAGTCGCAGCGCCAGGCTTCAGTAACCATCAAGCGGGATTGGCCATTGACTTTCTACAGGTTCGATCGAAGGGAAACCCAATCTCGAACTCCACCAATCCTGGAGCGGTCGCCAGATGGAAGGAGACCTGGTTTTTCGGATGGCTCGAGCAAAACGCCAGTACCCACGGCTTCGAACCGTACCCTGCGGAGCCGTGGCATTGGAACTTCAGCGCGGAGGAGACAGGAACCAAGTAGGTCGTTCCGGCCTGCGAGGCTCTACTCCCACAGTCATGACGGTGCTCCATGATCGACGACCTCGACCGCACTCTCGAAGAGCTCCTCAAACGGGAGCTGCCTGGCGACTTGATCTCTCAGATCGCAATCAGCTTCGCCGTGCCGGATCAGAACTTTCCTCCGTCTGCGGTCAAATTGCCCGCCATCGATCTGTTTCTATACGACATACGGGAGAACCGCGAGCTTCGGCGCGGCGATTGGGCCGTCGAACGTCGTAACGACGGAACGACCGTGCGGCTGCCTCGTCCGGTGCGCGTGGAATGCTCCTACCTGGTCACCGCCTGGCCGAGCGACGCATCGACCACTCCGGCCCTGGACGAGCATCGCCTCCTCGGTGAGGTGATGAAGGCGCTGTTGCGCCATGAAACGCTGCCGGCCGACTTGCTCCAGGGGAGCCTCCGCGGGCAAGCGCCACCATTGCCGGCAAGCACTCTCCAGCCAGGCCGCCTCCAGAGCCTCGGCGAGTTCTGGCAGGCGCTCGGGGGCAAGCCCAAGGCAGCCTTCAGCTACTCCGTGACCATCGGCGTCGAGGCGGGAGAGCCCTTGGAGGCCGGGCCGCCGGTGCTCGAGAAGGTGATCGAGATCCGGTCGAAGGACGGGGAGGCGCCGTCATGACCATTGCGGTGACCGTCCGCCATCGAGTCGCCATTTACGGCAACGTCTCCGACGCCGTAACGGGAAGGCCCATCGAAGGAGCGCGCGTTGAAATCACCCAGGGGCCGCAGGGCTTCTCTGAGCGGCTGGCGCTCCAGGCCCGTGCGGCGGGAAAGGACTGGCCGGCGCTGCAGGAGCGGCCTGACCGCACGCGGACCGCGGCCGACGGTCATTTCCACTTCATGGATCTGCCGGCCGGAAACTACTCGCTCGCGGCGACTCTCGCCGCCGCCGGCAGCAGGTACGGCTCGGCTCAGGCCCAGGCGACCCTCACCGAAGACGCCCGGAAGACGGTCTCCCGGGCACAGCTCGAATTGAAGCTGCCTCCGACGACGGTAAGAGGAACGATCAAGGACGGGCAGGGCAATCCCGTCCGCTTTGCGGAGGTGGGGCTCCGCGGCGGTCCCGAGCGAGCCGTCGCCGACGGGGTGGGCTTCTTTGTGCTCTCAGGTCTGGAAGCAGGGAAACGTACTTTCGTGGTCTCGGCCCGCGGCTTCAAGGACCTCTCGCGGACGGTCGATGTCGCCCCCGGAGTTACATCGACCGCGGACTTCAACCTTCAACCTTCTCCGCCTGTGGTGTAGCGGACCGGCGGACTTTCTTCCTCCGAATCAACCAAGGAGACGATCATGCCCCAATATCTCGCCCCAGGCGTCTACGTCGAAGAGGTCAAGTCCGCCGTCCAGCCGATCGCCGGCGTCAGCACCAGCACGGCCGGTTTTATCGGCCACGTGGCGAACGACGTGAAAATGCCGCCCCAGCCCGGCAAGTTCCAGGTTGACGCCAGCGGCAATCTGGTGCTCGACACCGAGGGCAATCCGGTTCCGGTCCCCTATACCCTCGCGCCGGCGGGCGAACCCCAGTTGGTCACGAGCTGGGAGCGGTTCAAGACTCTGTTTGGAGACTTCCAGAAGAAAGACGACGATGCCACGGCCTCGAACAAGGTCCTCGCTCACGCCGTCTACGGCTTCTTCAACAACGGCGGCTCGCGTTGCTGGGTGACCCGTCTTGCCGAAGATCTCTCGGCGAGCAACTTCCCGACCAAGGTGACCGATGCCCTGGCCAAGTTTGCGGCCATCGACGAGATCTCGCTGGTGGCCGTTCCGGGTTCGACCGATGACGCGGTGCAGGACGCCGTCGTCAGCCACTGCAAGAACACCAGCGACCGCTTCGCCATCCTCGATGGCGAGGTGACCAACACCCTGACGCCCGCCGCCATCAAGGGCGGCGCCAAGAACAGCGACTACGCCGCGCTCTACTTTCCCCGCATCCAGGTCTTCGATCCGGTGACGGAGGGCCCCATCGATGTGCACCCCAGCGGCCACATCGCCGGCATCTATGCCCGGGTGGACACCGAGCGCGGCGTGCACAAGGCGCCGGCCAACGAGGTGGTGCGTGGCGCCCTGGGGCTCGCGGTCCGGTTGAGCAAGGCGGACCAGGACGGCTTGAACCCGGCCGGCATCAACTGCATCCGCGATCTCAATGGCAGCATCACCGTCTGGGGAGCGCGGACGCTGGGCGGCGACGCCAATCTGGAATGGAAGTACGTGAGCACGCGGCGCCTCTTCCTGTTCCTGCGCGAATCGATCGACGAAGGCACCCAGTGGGTGGTCTTCGAGCCGAACGATCAGAGCCTGTGGGCCAAGATCACTCGCAACATCACGGCGTTCCTCACCAACGTCTGGCGCTCCGGCGCCCTGTTCGGCGCCACGCCCCAGGAGGCCTTCTACGTGCGCTGCGACGCGACGACCAACCCGCCGGAGGTGCGCGACCTCGGCCAGGTGGTGACGGAGATCGGCGTCGCCGTGGTGAAGCCGGCGGAGTTCGTGATCTTCCGCATCAGCCAGTGGGCCGGCCCGGGACAGTGAGACCGAGGATGCAGATCAGGGCTTCGGAGAGGGCAGCTCCATGAGGACGTTCGCCACGCCGGGGGTCTACCGCGAGGACGCGTTCCAGCCGCGGCCGGCCGAGCTGCCCACCGGGGTGCCGGTGTTCCTCGGCTTCGCCGAGGGCGGCAAGCACAACCAACCCGAGCGGCTCACGGCACGGCGGCATTTCGCCGACGTCTTCGGCCAGGCCACGAGGTGGCTGGCGGTGGCGGTGGAAGGTTTCTTCGCCAACGAAGGCGAGGAGTGCTTCGTCGTCCGCCTGGACGAAACCGCCGGTCTCAGGGCCGCCCTCGACGCGGGCCTGAAGGCGGCGGGCTCGCTGGTGGACGTGGACCTGGTCTGCACGCCGGACGCCTTTCACCGGTACGAGAAGCAGCACGACGAAACCCGGGTGTGGGAAGACAAGCTGCGGGCCGAGGCGCTCCAACTGCAGAACGTGGTGCTCGCGCATTGCGACGCCCGGGGCGACCGGCTGGCCCTCCTCGATGCGCCGCCGGGCGCCCTGTCCGTGCTGGTCCGCCAGCACCGTGATGGGCTTACGGGCACCAATGGCGCTTTCTACTATCCCTGGGTCCAGCCGGTAGGGAGGACGGATTTCGCGCCGCCCTGCGGGCACGTGGCCGGCGTCATCGCCCGCACGGACCGGCGGCGCGGCGTGCACAAGCCACCGGCCAACGAGGTGCTGCAAGGAGTCGCGGACCTCGAGCGGATCTTGACCGACGCCGACCAGGCCGAGCTCAACCCGGTGGGGATCAACGCCCTGCGGGCCTTCCCCGGCCGCGGCCTGCGCGTGTGGGGAGCCCGAACGGTCGCGAAAGGTCCCGCCTCGTCCTACGTCAGCGTGCGGCGCCTCTTCCTCACGGCGGCGCGCTGGATCGAGCGCAACCTGGCCGCCGCCAGCTTCGAGCCCAGCGATCTCCGTCTCTGGAACCGCATCACCCGCGAGCTGACCGTCTATTTCGAGAGCCTCTTCGCAGCCGGAGCCCTGAAGGGGCGGACGCCGGCGGAGGCCTTCTACGTCAAGTGCGACGCCGCGACCAATCCGCCGGAGGTGCGCGAGGCCGGGATGGTCGTCACCGAGATCGGCCTCGCTCCCGCCCTCCCCAACGAATTCGTGATCGTCCGCATTCGCCACGGCCCCGGGGGAGTCGAGGTCTCGGGACCGTCCGCCGGCTGAGGCGCTATCGCAAGGAACGATGTCTCTCAAGGAGAACCGATCATGGCCACCGGAGACCGCAAAGATCCCTACCGTTCGTTCAACTTCCTTGTGGAGATCGACGGCATCGCCCGCGCCGGTTTCCGCGAGTGCTCGGGTCTGGACGCAAGCCAGGACCCCATCGAGTACCGCGAGGGGAACGAGGGGCTGACCGCGCGCAAGCTGCCCGGGCTCAACAAGTACGGGAACGTCTCCCTCAAATGGGGAGTGACGGACGATCATGAGCTCTGGGACTGGCGCAACAAGGCCATCGGGGGCGAGGTCGAGCGCAAGAACGGCTCGATCGTCCTCCTCAACGAGAAGGGCGAGGAGAAGGTCCGCTGGAACTTCCGCGAGGGCTGGCCGACCAAATGGACGGGCCCCAGCTTCAACGCCACGGGCAACGAGGTGGCGATCGAGACGCTGGAAATCGCTCATGAAGGGCTCACCCTCGCATGACGATTCAGACCGAGTTTCCGTTCACGCTGCCCCACGGCTTTCTCGACGCGGAGGGAAACCTCCACCGCGAGGGGATCATGCGTCTGGCCACCGCGTACGACGAGATCGCGCCGATGAAGGACCCGCGGGTGCAGGCCAATCCCGGCTATCTGGTGATCATCCTGCTCTCGCGCGTCATCCTGCGGCTGGGCTCGCTCGATCCGATCAATCCGAAAGTGATCGAAGGGCTCTTCGCCGGCGATCTGGCCTACCTGCAGGACTTCTATCGCCGCGTCAACGACCAGGGCCACACCCGCGTCGCCGTGGCCTGCCCCCACTGCGAAAAGGAGTTCGAAGTGGAGATCGAGCCCGGGGGGGAATGATGGGCTACCCCTCGGACCGCCTGTTCGAGGAGGTAGCCTTCCTCGCCTATTACGTCCACTGGCCCCATGACGAGATCCTGCGCATGGAGCACCGCGAGCGGCAGCGCTGGGTGGCCGAGGTGGCGCGGATCAATCAACGCCTGAACGAGGAGGCGCGCGGCGGCTGACGCCGGCGCGAGGAGGTGGCGGATGCCGGAGCTGGGCTTGAATGCGGCGGTTTCCCTGACAGCCAACCTGCTGGGGATCCGCAACGATCCCTATACCGCGTTCAACTTCTTCGTCGAGATCGAGAGCTTGGTGGTCGGCGGCTTCTCCGAGGTCAGTGGCCTGCAGGTGGAGACGGCGGTCGAGGAGTATCAGGAAGGCGGAGAGAACGGGTTTGTCCACAAGCTCGCGGGTCCGACCCGCTATCCGAACCTCGTCTTGAAGCGGGGTCTGACCTTCATCGACACGCTGTGGATCTGGCACCAGGAGGTGACCTCCGGCAAGGTCCAGCGCCGGAATGGCACCCTCTACCTGCTCGACAATCGGCGGCTCCCGGCCATGTGGTGGGACTTCAAGGGCGCCTATCCCGTCAAGTGGATCGGGCCGGACCTGCGGGCCGACTCCAACACCATCGCCGTGGAGACCGTCGAGCTGGTCCATCAGGGTCTCTCCAGGCCCTCGTCCGGCCGGGTCCTCTCCGGCGCGCAGGGAGCGCTGAGCCTCTCAGGCTCGTTCGGCCTATGAGCAGCGAAGCGCGCCCATCCGAGTTGGAGAATCTGCCGCTGGCCAGGCGGATCTGGCGCCGGTTCGGCCGTGCGCCGGGAGTGATCTCCATGGCGCTTGCGGAGGGATTGCAGCGCCGGGCCGACCGATTCATCCCCGCCGCGGCCGGGCTCGGAGCTGAGATCTGGCGACGCTGGGCGCCCGCAGCGGGCGGGTCTGCCGAGGACACCTTGCTCCACCGTCGGCTGGCGGTTCCGGACCAGCCGTCCCGGCCTGGGACACCCGAATCGAGCCGGCCTTCCGCGCCGTCCACGAGCGCGTCGGCCGCCAGGGTTCGCACCTCTTCGTCCTCGGCGCCGGAGGTGCTGCGCCGAGCGGCGGCCTCGATGCCGGCGTCCAGGCCTCGAACCGGTTCGGCGGAGCCTCCGGCCGCCGAACGTTTCCGGGTCCCCGAGCTCCCGTCTTCGGCGGTTTTGGAAGGACCGTCGCTGGCGGGAGAAACGAGGGAAGAGGCGGTTCCAGATCTCAGGCCCGTTTCGTCTCTGGCGTCCCGAACCGCTCCGGGCGCGGCCGTGGTAGCCGCGACCGCGTTTCCCTCCTCCGGCCGGCCGGCAGGACCCGTCATCGCGCGGGAGAGAGGGCCCGCCATCCTCCGCCGCCAGCCGTTCAGCTCCGCGGCCCCGTCGCTCCCGGATCTTCTCCCTGAGCCTCCCCGGCCCGCGGGATCGCCCGAACCTGTAAGCGAGCCAGGACATGCGGGCCTGGAGCGTGAACGTCCCATCCTGCGCCGTGCCGTACGGACCGGCGACGCTCCTCCGGCGGATCCAGACGGGAAGGTTGCGCGCTCGGCGCGGCCACAGCCGCCGCCGGAGTCTGTCAGGCCTGCGGAGTCTCATGCCTTGGCGGAGCCTATCGCCTCCGCCGCGATGCCTGCCCTTCCGGGTCTCGCTCGTCCTGAGCCTGCATCGGGACGCGTGGCTGTCAGCGGAGAGCCGGCTGGGGCAAGGCGGGTCTTTCGCGGCAAGGTAATCGCCCCGGGGCCGGCTTCCGCGTCCGCCGTGATCGCGAGGACGGCGATCTCGCGCAGCGGCTCCTCCCCGGTTCTCCGCCGGTGGCCTGTGACCCGTAGGTCGCCGGCGGACACGCCATCGGTCGCCGGATCTCTCGGCGGACACGCCGCGGCGGACGCGGTGACTCCGAGCCGGCCAGGGGTGGCCTTGCAGGCGGTTCCTGCGCCGGCCGTCGCGCCGGATCCGGGGCAGCCGGCGGTCGTGCGTCTCCGTTCCGCACCGGCCGGGCCGAAGACCGGACCAACGCTTACGGTACGCCGTGCCGCCGCAGCCTCCGCGCCATTGCCGGCCAGCGCGGACCTGCCGTTCCCGCGTGAAACCCTGCCGGCGCGAGCCGTCCCGGGCGGTCTCATCCAGCGCGCCGCGGCATCACCCGCCGGACCGCCTGCCGCAGCCGCCGGACCGCAAGCCGCGCCGTCGCCACCCGCCGCAGGGGTTGGCATGGAAGCGGGCCGGAACGATGAAGAGCCGGCGCCGGAGATCGACCTCGACGAGCTCGCCGAGCGGCTGATGCGCCGGCTGACGCGCTCGCTCGCCGTCGAGAGCGAGCGACGAGGGAGGGGCCCATGGCTCTGGAGAAGCTGAAGATCAAGATCGAGACCCAGAGGGAGGTTTTCGCGGACGAGGTCCAGGTCCTCTTCAATCCGAACCAACTGAGCCTGGACAAGCAGGTGTCCTGGCGCAAGCTCAAGGTCGCCGAGCGGGACTCCGTGGAAGCCGGGTTCACCTACGGCTCCCCTTTCACCCTCACCATGGATCTCTTCTTCGACTCCTACGAGGAACAGAAGAACGTCCGTACCTATACGGATCGCGTCGCCAAGCTGGTCAAGGTGAACGGTGACCTTCACCGGCCTCCCCGGTGCCAACTCCAGTGGGGCGAGTTCGACTTCGACGGCATCTGGTGGGTGGTGACCCGGATGTCTCAGCGCTTCACTCTGTTTCTCGCGAACGGCTTTCCGGCCCGGGCCACCCTCAACTGCTCGTTCCAGCAGTGGCGCTCGGGGGAGGAGGAAGCCAAGGAGACCAAGAAAGCCTCGCCCGACGTGGCCAAGACCCGCGTCGTGCGCCGCGGCGAGACCCTGAGCGGCATCGCCGCCGAGGAGTATCAGGATCCCGCTCTCTGGCGGCCCCTGGCCGAAGCCAACCGCATCGACGACCCGCGCCGGCTCCGGCCCGGCCAGGTGCTGGCCATCCCGCCCCTGCAACCGGGCCGGAAGGTGGGGAGATAAACCGGTATGGCCAGGACGCCAGAGCGGCTGGCTCCGGAATTCCGCGTGCGGATCGACGGCTCCGACCTGCCCGTCAAAGCCGCGATGGAAGTGCTCGAGGTATCGGCGCTCCAGGACGTGGACGCTCCCGGCATGTTCGCTCTCCGGCTCGCCAACTGGGACAGCGATCAGATGCGGATCACCTGGGCGGACGACGACCTGTTCGGCACGGGCCGCGAGGTCGAGATCCTGATGGGCTACGCGGGCGACCTGCACCCGGTCCTGGTGGGGGAGATCACCGGCATCGAGCCGGAGTTCCGCGCCGGCGAGATCCCCGAGGTCGTGGTGCGCGGCTACGACCGCCGGCACCGCCTGATGCGCGGCAGGAAGACGCGCTCCTATACCAAGGTCAAGGACAGCGAGGTGGCCGGCCAGATCGCCGGCGAGGCCGGCCTCACGGACCGCGCGGAGGACTCCCGGGTCGTCCACGAGTACCTCCTGCAGCACAACCAGACGGACCTGGAGTTCCTGCAGGAGCGCGCCCGCCGCATCGGCTACGAGGTGATGGTGGAAGGCAAGGACCTCCACTTCCGGCCGCGCGCCTACGGCTCCGGAGAGGCGCTGACGCTGGCGCGCACCGTGGACCTCGAGGAGCTCCATCCCCGCTTGACCAGCCTGGGGATCGCTCCCGAGGTGGCGGTCCACGGCTGGAACGTCAAGGACAAGGAGGCTCTCGTCGGCAAGGCGGCGGCCGGAGATGAAGGATCCAGGATGGGCGGCTCGTCCAGCGGGCCGGCCGCCGTGGAGAGCGCTTTCGGCACGGCCGTCGCCGCCCTCGTCGATCACCCCGTGCTCAGCCAGGCCGAAGCCGACCAGATCGCCGAGGGGCAGTTGCGCGAGATGGCCCTCGCCTACATCGGCGGCGAGGGCGTGGCCCTCGGCCGCGCGGACTTGAAGGCCGGGACCGTCATCAAGATCGACGGCGTGGGGAAACGCTTCAGCGGCCTGTACTACATCCCCTCCGTCTGCCACAGCTACTCGCCGCGGCGGGGCTACCGCACCGCCTTCACTTTCCGGAGGAACGCCACGTGATCGATGGAGCGCTGCTCACCGCCTGGGCTTCTCCCGACACCGCCGCCGGCCGCGTCTACGGCGTCACGGTCGGCGTGGTCACCAACAACCAGGACCCCGAAGGGCTCGGCCGGGTCAAGGTCCGCTTCCCCTGGCTCTCCGAGCAGGACGAGAGCCACTGGGCCCGGGTCGTGACTCCCATGGCGGGCAACGACCGCGGCCTGTACCTGCTGCCCGAGGTGGACGACGAGGTCCTGGTCGCCTTCGAGCACGGCCGCGTCGAGCTCCCCTACGTCCTGGGAGCCCTGTGGAACGGCAAGGACAAGCCGCCCGAGTCGAACGGCGACGGCAAGAACGCCCTTCGCACCCTGAAGTCGCGCAGCGGCCACGTCATCCGGCTCGACGACACGGACGGCGGCGAGAAGATCGAGATCGTCGACGCCAAGGGCAAGGAGAGCATCGTCTTCGACGCGGCCAAGAACACCATCACCGTCAGCGCCGACAAGGACGTGGTGATCGAGTCCAAGAACGGCTCCTTGAAGCTGAGCGGCAAGAACGGCGTCGAGATCGTCTCCCAGGGCAAGGCGAAGATCCAAGCCAGCCAGAACCTCGACGTCAAATCGGACGCCCAGGTCAACGTCAAGGGCTCGACCATCAACCTGAACTGAGGAGACGACCATGGGACAGCCGGCGGCCAAGCAGGGAGACCAGATCGTGGCGACCGACACGCACATCGTGATGGTGCCCTCGGCATCGGGAGCGGTTCCGACGCCGCTCCCGCACCCGTTCACCGGCCTGCTCAACGGCAAGCTGTCGAGCGACGTCAAGATCATGGGCCTGTCCGCCGCCACCGTGGGCAGCACGGCCGACAACTCGCCGCCGCACCTCCCTACCGCACCCGGCACGTCCTTTCAGAAGCCGCCGGCCAACAAGGGGACCATCAAGGCGGGCAGCGCGACGGTGAAGATCAACGGTAAGCAGGCCGCTCGCAACGGCGACGTGGCCGACACCTGCAACGATCCTTCCGACCTGCCTGCCGGCTCCGTGGTGGCGGCGGGAACGGTTTTCATCGGGTGACGCGCCATGGATGCCGCTTTTCTCGGCGTCGGCTGGAAGCTACCTCTAGACGTGAACGAGGAGGGTCGGATCGCCACCGCCCGCTACGAAGAGAGCATCCGCCAGGCGATCTGGATCATCCTCGCCACCGCGCGGGGCGAACGCAAGATGCGGCCGGACTTCGGCTGCGGCATCCACGACCTGGTCTTCGAGAACAGCAGCGCCGCCGCGGCCGGCCAGGTGGTGACCGAGGTGCGGCGGTCCCTGATCCTGTGGGAGCCGCGGATCGACGTGCTCGACATCGCCGCCGGCTCCGCTCCGGAAGATTCCCGCTGCCTGCTGATCGAGGTTTCCTACCGCGTGCGGGCCACCAACAACCGCTTCAACCTGGTCTACCCCTTCTACCTGGAGTGAGCGAATGCCGCCCGTGGCCCCCCTGATCGATACGCGCACCTACGACGAGCTGGTCGAACAGCTCGAGGAGCTGGCGCGGCACTACACCGAGGATCGTTGGCGACCGGCTCCCGCCGGCCAGGGCCTCGACCCGGGCGGCGCCCTGATCCGCCTCGTCGCCCGCCTGGGGGAGATCGTCATCGCGCGGCTCAACCGGGTGCCGGAAAAGAGCTTCCTCGCCTTTCTCGACCTGATCGGCGCCCGCCTCGCGCCGCCGCGGCCGGCGCGGGTGCCGTTGACCTTCCACCTGGCGGCCGGCAGCCCGGTGGACGCCCTGGTTCCCGCCGGCACGCTGACCGCGGCGCCTCCCCTCGAAGGCGGAGAGGGACCCGCGCTCTTCGAGACCGAGCGCGCCCTGGTGGTCACCCGTTCGCAGCTGGTAGCCGCCGTCGTTCACGATCCCGGAGCCGACCGCTGGAGCGACCGCTCGAACGTCGCGACCGGGAGCGTGCCCGGAGCCTTCGACCCCTTCCTGGGGGACCAGCCCATAGAGCACGCGATGTACGTCGGGCATGAGCGCTTCCTCGGCCTGCCGGCGGCCAAGCAGGTCCACCTGCGCCTGACCCTGGCCTCGGCCCTGCCCGCCGCGCCAACGGCGGTGATCTGGGAGATGAGGGAGGGACCCTCGTGGCGGCGGCTCCCGGCGACAGTGAGCCCTGAAGGGTCAGCCCAGGCTTACGAAGTGTTGTTGCAGGACGTGCCGGCGGTCCCGGTCTCCGAGGTGGCCGGACGGACGAGCGCGTGGCTGCGCGGCCGGCTGGCCACGCCGCTGCCCAGCGCCGGCGTGATCCTGCCGGCCGAGTGGGACCGCGAGGGAAACCTCATTCACCCGGAAATCGAGAGCATCGAGCGGCGCGGCCTGATGCCGGACGTGGGCTTCACCGGCGGCGTCGACGCGAATACGGGAAACCTCGTCGAGCTGCGGCTCGACCGGCCGTTTCGACCTTTTGGCGATGACCCGCTGCCCGCCTTCTACCTGGCCGCGGAGGAGGTCTTTTCCAAGCCCGGAGCCGCGGTGGAGATCCGGATCGACCTCGACCCCACCCAGCCTCCTGGATCGTCCGTGGACCTCTCCGTGAGCTGGGAGTATTCGTTGGGGCGGAACCGGTGGAAGCCGATCCTGCCCGCGGCCGGGCGAGCGCAGAGCAGTACCGAGCAGTTCCTCAGCAGCGGCATCGTGACGCTGAGCCCGCCTGGCGATTGGCAGCGCGAGGTGATCCAGGGAGTCGAGGCTCTCTGGCTTCGGATCAGCGTCCGGCAGGGTGGCTTCTTCGCGGGAGGACTGCGGCCGCCGGTCGTCGAGCATCTCACCCTGAGCTACACCTGGCCGCTGCCGTGGATCGAGACCCTCCAGATGAACATCGCGATCTCGCAGCCGCCGACGCTGACGCCGGAGCTCGCCTTCAGCAATCAGCTCCCCCTCGACTTGAAGAAGGACTTCCTGCCCTTCGGCGACAAGCCCAGGATCGGCGATGCGTGGTATCTCGCCAGCGAGGAGGCGTTTTCCAAACCGGGAGCGGCCATCGAGCTGCACGTCGAGACCACCCATCCAGACGATACGCCACCACAGGCCGAGCCCAGGGGCCTGGTTCTGAGCTGGGAATTCTGGGACGGTGAAAAGTGGCGGACTTTCAGTGAGGCCGGCCTGGCGGTCGAGGACGGTACCGCGGCGTTCGTCAAGACAGGAGTGGTGCGCTTTCCGTGTCCGCCGGCTCTCCCCGTCACGATCAACGACGTGACACGCCGCTGGCTCCGGGTGCGAATCGCTCGTGGCGGCTATGGCCGGGAGGCCTTCTACGAGGAGGTCTCCCTCGCCACGACCGCTTTCGCTCCCATGCTCCTCGACTCCAGCGCCGTCCTCGATACCAGCACCTTCCGGGTCAGCCAGGCGAGCAACGCGGGCGTGCCGTTCTTCCTGTTTCGTCCGCCGACCTTCAAGCCTCCTTCGCTCCGCGCGATCCGGCTGGGGTACGCGTACACCTCGCAGGAGGAGAGCCCGGAACACCTGCTGGCGGCCAACGACTTCGACGTCCAGGAGGTGAGCGCCGGCATAAGCGGCTGGCCGCGGCTGGCCGCGGCGGAGATCTTCGGCCGGCCCGCTCCGCCGCGCGCCCAGTTCCTGACCGCCGCGGAGACCGCCAGGTTTTCGCTGCCGGTTTTCATCCCGCTGGCGACGGCCTTCCGGCCTTTCGTCCCCTCCCGGGACTCCCGGCCCGCTCTCTACCTGGGCTTCGAGCGTCCCGGCGACGCGGCCGGCTTTGCGAACCGGGCCGTGACGCTCTACTTCGGTTTCGACGAAGCGCTCTACGGCGAAGACTCCCAGGGCCGGGCTGACGCCGCGCCGCCGGTTCTCGCCTGGCAATTCTGGAACGGCGCCGATTGGCAGGTCCTCGGGGTGCGCGACGAGACCCGCGGTTTCACCCGCCGTGGCCTGGTCACCTTCGTCGGCCCCGCGGTGTTTCCGGCGTCACGGCGGTTCGACCGCACCGCCCACTGGCTGCGGGTGCGCTGGGAGGAGGGAGACTGGCGCGTCTCGCCGCGGTTGCGACGCGTCCTCACCAACACCGTCTGGGCGGTCAACGCGCAGACCGTCGTCAGCGAGGTCCTGGGCTCCAGCCGGGGCGAGCGGGACCAGACCTTCCGCACCGGACGCGTGCCGGTGCTGCCCGGCCAGCGGCTGGAGGTCAGAGAGCCGGAGGTCCCCGCCGCGGCGGAACGGCGAGCCCTGGAACGCGAGGAAAACGAAGACGCCGTGCGCGTGGTCCGCGACGCCGCGGGCCATCCGGTGGAAGTCTGGGTGCGCTGGCATGAGGTGCCGGACTTTTTCGGCTCGGACCGGCGGAGCCGTCACTACGTCCTCGACCGGGCGAACGGCGAGGTGCGCTTCGGCGATGGCCGGCGCGGCCTGGTGCCGCCGCCAGGAACGGGCAACGTGCGCATGACCGCCTACCGGGTGGGCGGCGGCCCGGCGGGCAATCGGCCGGCCGGCAGCATCGTCCAGATCAAGGGGACCGTCCCCTACGTGGACGGCGTGATCCAGCACGAGCCGGCGGAAGGCGGCGCTCCCGAAGAATCGCTGCATACGGCGCTCCTGTTGGCGCCCCGGCGTCTGCGCCACCGCGGCCGGGCCACCGCGCTGTCCGACTTCGAGGACCTTGCCCTCGAGGCTTCCCCCGAGGTGGCTCGGGCGCTGGGGATCGGCCCCAGGAGCAGGGAGGAAGCGGGCCGCGTAGGGCTCGTGATCGTTCCCCGCTCGCCGAGCTCCAAGCCCATCCCCGGCCTCGGCCTCCTGGACCTCGTCCGCGCGCACGTCGAAACGTGGCTTTCTCCGGTGGTCGATCTGTGGGTGGCCGGTCCCGACTGGCTGCAGGTCACGGTTCGGACGGAGATCGTCCCTCGCGTCCTGGAAGAGGCCGCGGAGGTCCAGGCCGCCGTGCGCGCCCGCATCGACGGCTTCCTCCACCCGCTGACCGGCGGGCCCGACGGCGCCGCCGGTTGGGCTTTCGGGCGCAAGCCCCACCGTTCGGATCTCTATGCCTGGATCGAGGCGACGCCGGGAGTCGACCACGTGCAGAGTCTGCAAGTGGAGGAGACTCCCGCGGAGGGCGGAGCGCGGCCCGACCGCTTCCTCATCTTTCCAGGCGATCACCGGATCAGCCTCGCCGGCTCGCTCGACGAGCCCGGCGACGGCGGGAGCCCGCCATGAGCCTGCCCCTCCCCAACCTCGACGACCGGACGTACGACGACCTCCTGGAGGAGATGCGGGCCCGCATTCCCAGCCTCTCCCTGGAATGGACCGATCACAACCCGTCGGATCCGGGAATCACGCTGCTCGAGCTCTTCACCTGGCTCACCGAGATGCTCCTCTATCGTGTCAACCGGGTGCCGGACGAGACCGTCCGCACCTTCCTGCGGCTCCTCAACGGGCCGCAGTGGCAGCCGGGTCCGGACCTCGCCGAAGACATTCGCGCCTTCGTGCTGGACCTCCGGCGCCCCTACCGGGCGGTGACGGCGGCCGACTACGAGGCGCTGGCCTTGCAGGTGGAAGGCGTGGCCCGGGCCCGTTGCGTGCCGCGGCGGAACCTGGAGGAAGGGAGCGAGCCCAGGCCTGGGTGGGTGAGCCTGATCGTGGTGCCGCGACGCCAGCCCGGGTTTTTGGACCAACCGTCGCCACCGTCGCCGCCCAGACCCTCTACGGACCTGCTCGCCCAGGTGGCGAAAGATCTGGAGCCGGGCCGCCTGCTGACCGTCCAGCACGCGGTGGTGAGCCCCCTCTACGCGCCGGTCGCCGTCAAAGTCCGCTTCGCCCGCCGGCCGGGCTCCGTGCTCGGAGACGTGAAACAGGCGATCGAGGATTTCCTGGATCCTTACTACGGCGGCCCTGAAGGGGATGGCTGGCCCTTCGGCCGCGACGTCTACGTATCGGAGATTCACCAGGTCCTGGAGGCCGTGCCCGGCCTGGATTACGTGACCGATGTTCAGCTCGCGAACGATGACACCGTCATCGGGGCCGGGTTCGAGAACGCTTCGGAGATCCCGCCGGGGCTCCGTCTGGGCCGCTATGTCCTGCCTTGGGTGACCGACGTGACGGTGACGGAGGAATGATGGAGCCCGAGCGTTTCCTTGCCGCGCCCTCCCGGATCAGCCGCTACCTCGAAGAGCTGCCGGCGCTCTACTCGCAAGGCCCGGAGAGCCACCTGCTCGGCCGTTTCCTGCTGGCCTTCGAGCAGGTCTTTACCGGGCTCGGAGACCCGCAGGAGCCGGGGCTCGAAGAGATGGTGGACGGTATCGGCCGTCACTTCGATCCCGCCTCGGCCCCGGAGGACTTCCTGGACTGGCTGGCCGGCTGGGTGGCCCTGAGCCTGCGGCCGGACTGGGACGTAGACACGCGCCGGCGCATCCTCGCCGAGATCGTGCCCGCTTACCGCTGGCGCGGGACGCCCGCTGGCTTGAAGCGGGTCCTCAAGGCTTTTACCGGTCTGGAGCCGCGCATCCAGGAGCAATTCGGCGCCCTTCGCGTCGGCGAGAGCGTGGTGGGCGAAACCACCCTCGTCGGCGGCGGCCCGCCTCACTACTTCGCGGTGGAAGTCTTCCTGCCGGCCTCGGCGGTCAAGGACCTGGCGCGCGAGGAAGCGAAGCTCCGCGCCGTCATCGAAGCGGAAAAACCCGCTCACACGGTCTACGACCTGCGGATTCAGATCCCGACGATGCAGATCGGCGTGCACTCGACCGTCGGAGTGGACACGATCCTGGGAAACGTCGCCGGCGACCCGGCGAAACCCGATTGAGGAGAGCGAAATGGCAGACCCGGTCAAACGGCCCCGCTACTTCAACGGTCAGCTTCTGCGCGAGGAGGACTTCAACCTCGCCCAGAACTACCTGATCGCCCGTGACTCCTGGCACGGGAGACAGTTTCACAGCCCCGGCGTGGCCGAGGGGCTCGCCGTCGATGCCGGCGTCGGAGCTTCCCAGGCCAAGGTCAGCCCCGGCTCTGGCATGGACTCCCTGGGGCGTCCGATCGTGCTGGTCGAGGAGGTCCTCCTGCCTCTCGACAGGTTGGCCAACCGGACGGTGCTGGTGGTGATCTCCTATGCCGAGACTCCCTCGGACCCGGCCTCCTCCGGCGCCGGGGACTTTACCCGCTGGCAGGAGCGTCCCGAAGTAGCGGTGGTCCCGGAGGGCGCCGGCGCGCCGCCTGAGAGCACGCATCTGCGGCTTGCCCGCCTGGTGCTCGACGCCAACAGCAAGGTCAAGGAACACGACGCGACCGTCCGCCGCTTCGCCGGAACCCGCCTGGGCAATGAGCTCGAGCTGCGGCGGTTGGTGCTGTCCCGCGAAGGCGTGGCCTCCAGCGGTTGGCCGGCTTTGACCTGTGGTGCGGCCAACCGTGTGGACGTAGGTGGCGACCTGCAGGTGGGAGGCGCGCTGACCGTCGGGCCGGGGAAGAGCGCGGCCAACGCGGAATTCAACCTTCGCTTCACGGCCCACGAATCGGACTTCGCCTCGCTGCAGTCGAAAGTGGCGGGCGGCGTCACCGCGCTGACGCTCTCCGTAGGCGATGACTTCGAGGATTCGATCAACCTCACAACCGTGGGCTGGCAAAGAGGACAGCGCGGGCCGATCAACCTGCGGGCCGGCAACATCACGCTCGAGCTCGAAGCCGTGGCCACCCGGTCCCTCAGCGTCGTGGATAGCGCCGCGAAGCCCCTCCTGTCGGTGCGCAACGACGGCCGCGTCGGGATCGGAACCGCCGAGCCCGAAGGTACGCTGGAAGTCAACTCGGGCGGCGCTGACGTTTCCCCCACCCTGGGCGTGAGCACCCTCGGAAGAGAGGACTTCTTCGCCATCTACGGTGCCCGCCGGAGCAGTCAGAACAACGACCTGCTGTGGCGGCGAGGCCTCTTGCGCTTCGGTACGGCCACCACCTTTGGCGGCCAGGCGTTTTCGGAGAAGATGCGGATCACTGAAGCGGGCAACGTTGGTGTCGGCAACGTCGATCCGGGCAATTACCGTCTCGCCATCCGGCAGAGTGCTCCCGATTCCGGCCTCGGGCTTCGGATCACGAATCCCGACGCCAGCAAGAGCCTCCAGCTCTGGGTGGGCACCGGAGGCGGCGTCGTCGACGCAGAAGGCAGCACCAATCTCCATCTGAGGACCAACGGGCAGGAGCGGCTGTTCATCCAGAACGCCGGCAACGTCGGTATCGGCAACCTCAATCCGAGGACTAGATTGGAAGTTTCGGGCGATCTCCTTCTCGACAACGGCGGCCCCGACGGAGCACGGCTGGTCTGGTGGGCCAAGGACAGTGCGGAATGGCGCGCCCGCAATTACTTCGGAACCTTGGGCTTCTTCCCGGGAGAGGGAAAGCCCACGGTGCTCTCGCTGACGGCAACCAGCGTCAATATAGGGACGACGCTGCACGTCGGCGGTTTGAGCGTGCTGGCGCAGGAGGCCTGGAAAGCGGCCACCTTCCAGAACGGGTGGAGGAATTACGGTGGCCCGTTCAACAACGCCGCGTACATGAAAGACAGCCTGGGGTTCGTCCATCTACGGGGGCTGGTCAAGGACGGCGGGGGAACGATCTTCACCCTTCCCGAGGGATACAGACCCGCGCGTCAGGAGCTGTTCGGAGTAGCCACGAGAGAAAATACGATTGGCCGGATCGATGTCCTGGTGGACGGCCAAGTCTCCATGACTGCGGGAAACAAAGACTGGATCTCTCTCGACGGCATCACCTTCCAGGCAGGCTTCACGCGCGGGTTCGACCTCGGGAATATCGACGCCGACCGCTTCAATCCGAACCTCATCCCGGGCATTCGGGTCGGTCCCGTAGGACCCCAGCTCCCGCCTTTGCCCTGACAACCCGAAACGGCTGAGTCAATTCAGAGGACGATTATGAGAGAACGGCTGGAGCAACGTCTGCAGGAGCTGCGGGCCGAATTCGAGCGCGGGCAGCAGATGCTGGCCCATATGGAAAAGGAGCAGGCGGCCCTGCGGGACTCCCTGCTGCGCATCGGCGGCGCCATCCAGGTGCTGGAAGAGGAGCTGGCCCCGGAGGACAAGACCGGCGACGGCGCGCCCGCCGGCTGAAGCGACCGCCATGCGAGCGCTGGAAGAGCAGAAGAGGCGGAGTCGCCCCCATTCCGCAAGGCGCGTGGATCCCCAGGGTCCGGCGCCGGCGCCTGGAGCCGGGGCCCACCCTGTCCTGGACCTGCAGCGCGCCCTGGGAAACCGGGCCGTGCAACGCCGGCTCCAGGACCATCGCCTCAGCGTCGGGAAAGACCCTCCTGGTACGGTCCTCCGCCGGCAGGAGACGGCCGGGACGGACGAGGCCGCCGTCAAGCGCACCGCTCCGCGCGCCATCAAGATCGCCATCGGCCCGAGCACCGCGATCGTCTTCCGCACGCCGGTCGCCACGGTCGGCGGCATCTCCGTGTTCGCGACAGGCCGGATGGCGATCCAGGGCATGGCCTCCCTGATCGGCGAGGAGCTCCCCGCGAAGGGCGCCGGCGCGGCTCTGGAAGCCCGCGTCCGCGCGCTGGCGAAGACCGCCTTCGACGCCGCCGCCCCGGCGGGCGCCGCGGCGAAGCTGGAGCTTCCGCTGGGCAGCGAAAAGCTGGAGCTGGAGCTGGCCGACGGCGCCGGGCAACTCCCCGCCTTCCAGGTTTCCGGGCACTTCAGCGCCCAGAAGCGCGACCTCGTCCTGCCCGGCTGCGAGGTCGCGAACGCCACCCTCACTCTGGACGCGACGGTCTGGATCGCGCCCACCCAACCGCTCCCCGCCGGCACGTCGCCCTCCGTGCCCGGCGACGCCAGCGTCAAGCGCTTCGCCTTCGCCGGCGGCGAGGCAAGGTTCCAGGACGCGGCGGGGAAAGGCGACAGGCCGCGCACCGGCGGCGTCACCCTGAAGTCGGCCATGGACGACTTCGAAGCCAAGGTGCCGGACTTCGTCAAGGGTCACAAGTTCCTGCAGCTGCCCGAGCAACGCGCCGCCTTCTTCCAGGAGATGCGCGCCTATTTCGGCAGCGACGAGAAGACCGTCGAGCACTTCGCCAAGCTGGAGGACGCCAAGATCAAGGGCGCAAAAACCTGGTTGCACCAGGAGGCGGCGCAGCGGTTGCGCGCCGTGCAGGCGGAGATCGGCGAAGAGAACATGCCCGCGAGCGGCGGCGTCGGCTGGCCCCGCGCCGAATGCTCGCTGGCCGGCCAGCAGACCCTCCGAAACCTGCACAACCTCGGCTTCGCCATCGACTTCAACGCCTACCAGGCGCCGCACCTCAAGGACCCGCGGATCCTCGACTTGATCCAGATCGTGACCGGCCGCTCGGCGACCATGAGCCCGGCGAAGGAGCCGGGGGTGGATCCCCGCCGCGTCGGCGAGACCTTCACATCCGGGACCCCCAAGGAAAAGGAAGCGCTCGCCGTGGATCCCAAGGTCCGGAAGTGGCTCGAGCAGGTAGCCAGCGAGGCCGAGGCCGTGGGCGAGGCCTCGGAGGACTTCCGCGCCAGCCTGAAAACCACCGGCGAAAAAGGCGACGAGCTGGACCTCGCGCCCAGGCTCCAGGAACTGCGCCAGAATTGGCATGCCGCAAAGGCCGACGCGGACAGACAGGCGATCCTTGCTGAGCTGCCGGCCATCCTCAAGCCCTGGCTCGACAAGGTCGCCGCGGAGAAGACAGCGGTGACGACGAAGATCACGGCGGCTGGCCTGACTCCGGACCAGTTGCCCACCGCCAAGCCGCTCGACCAAGCCGCCGCCGCGGCCAAGAACCTCTCCGGCCGGATCGCAACCCTGCGCGGCAAGCTCGGCGCCACCCTCATGAAGGGCCAGCGCGCCCAGGTGGACAAGCTCGTGGCCGAGGCCCGCAAGCTGCTCGCGGAGGCGGGCGAAGCTCCCGCCAACGACGCCGCCGCGGTCGCCGAGCTGGCTCGTCTGGCGGACCTGGTGAACCGGCGGCACGACGCGCTGGTGCGGAAAAAGTGGCTCGACCGCGTCGATCAGCTTCACACCGCGCTCACCGGGAAACCGGCGTTCGTGTTCGGCGCCAGCAGCCAGAAGCAGGTCACGGACCCGCCGCTCGCCCAGCTCGTGGATACCGGCTTCTTCACCCTGCGGGGCGCCCCGAAGGCCGGCAAGGAGGCGTTCGACGCCCAGTTCGTAAAGGTCATGTCCAAGCACGGGTTCACCCATGGCGCCACCTGGTCGACGCCCGACCTGATGCACTTCGAGCTGCGCTGGAAGGGGCCGGGGCAGTAAGGACACCAGGGACACCAGGGACACCAGGGACAAGGGAGGTCGGGTCCCTGATGTCTTTTTTGTCCTTGACGTCCCTGGTGTCTTTGGTGTCCTTGGTGTCCTTTTCCCCTCTCCCGGTGAGGGAGGGCGGGAGGGGTCGGGAGAGGGGTCAGGGGTGAGGGTTCGGGCCACCCACATCTAGTGCTCCCCCCCACACCCACCCCATCCTCTTGTGGTTTCCGGGACGCTTTGCTAAGCTGCCTCGCGTTGCCCGAGAAACCATACCCATGAAAGTAGAACGTCTCGAGATCTCCGGCTTCAAGTCCTTCGTCGATCCCGTGGAAGTCCGCTTCGCGGGCGGCGTCACCGCCATCGTCGGCCCCAACGGCTGTGGCAAGAGCAACCTCTCCGAAGCGATCACCTGGGTCCTGGGCGAGCAGAGCGCCAAGTCGCTGCGCGGCGGCACCATGGAGGACGTCATCTTCAACGGCTCCGACTCCCGGAAGCCGCTGGGGATGGCCGAATGCGTCCTCACCCTGCGCGCCGACGCCTCCTTCCCCGGCTCCGACGACGGCCGCATCACCCTCGGCCGCCGGGTCTTCCGCGGCGGTGAGAGCCAGTACCGCCTCAACGGCAAGGTCACCCGCCTGAAGGAGATCAAGGACCTGCTGATGGACACCGGCCTCGGCATCCGGGCCTACTCCGTCATCGAGCAGGGCAAGATCGGCATGATCCTCTCCGGCAAGCCCCAGGAGCGCCGCAAGCTCATCGAGGAGGCCGCCGGCATCACCCGCTACAAGGCGCGCAAGAGCATCGCCGAGGTCAAGCTCCAGGAGGCGATGTCCAACCTCCTCCGCCTCGACGACGTCATCTCCGAGGTCGAGCGCGCCCTGCGCTCCCTCAAGCGCCAGGCCGGCGCCGCCCGCCGCTACCAGGAGAAGGAGCTGGAGTACCGGCAGCTCCTGGAGAAGGTCCTCCTCGGCCGCTGGGCCGCCCTCGCCGCCCGCATGGCCGAGCTGAAGGCCGGCATCGAGGACGCCACCTCCCGCGAGGCCGCCCTCGCCGCCGACCTCCACCGCGACGAAGCCGCCCTCGTCGCCGGCCGCCAGCGCCTCGACGACCTGGCCCGCCTGATGGCCGAGCGCCACCAGAAGGTGGCCGACCTCACCGCCCTGATCGAAGGACGCCAGGAGTTCCTCAAGGCCAACCGCCAGACCGTCCAGGACCTCGGCGAGCGCGCCGCCCAGGGCCGCGTCCTCGCCGAGCGCCGCGAGGCCGAGATCGCCGCCTACGACGAGTCCCTGGCCGGGCTCGAAGAAAAGCGCCAGGAGCTCGCCGCCGAGCGCGAGATGGCCGCCGCCGCCGTCAACCAGGACGAGGCCGAGATCGCCGCCGCCGAGCGCGACCTCAAGCAGGTCGCCGCCCGCGTCGAAGGCTTCCGCGGCCAGCAGCTCGCCGCCGCCGCCGACATCGACGCCGCCCGCAATCGCGCTCAGCAGGCCCAGATCGAGCAGGAGAAGGGCAACTTCCGGCGCCACCGCATCGAGACCGAGATCGAGCAGCACGCCGCCGAGGTCAAGCAGGCCGCCGAAGTGCTGGAGATGGCCCGCAACAAGGTGGACTCGACCGACGCCGCCCTCGACGCCCGCATCGTCGAGCAGGAGAAGGTCGCCGGCGACCTCGAAGCCACCATGCGCCGCGAGGCCGAGGCTTCCGAGCGCAAGCGCTCCCTGGAGAATCAGATCTCCGGCGCCAAACAGCGCCAGCGCATCCTCGCCGAGCTCTCCCGCGCCCACGCCCAGCGCCGGGCCGCCCTGGAAAAGGCCCTCGCCTCCGCCGGCATCGAGACCCCGGTCTACCTCGCCGGCCAGGCCAAGGCCGTCGAAGGCTGGGAACGCGCCCTCGACTTCTACCTCGGCGGCCTCGCCGACGCCGTGGTCCTGGAGCCCGGCGAGAGCGCCCGCGGCCTCGCCAAGGCCCTCGCCGGCCGCTCCGCCGCGATCCTGGTCGAGCGCCAGAAGGGCGCCTCCGAGACCTGGCCCGTGGTGGACGACCCGGCCGTGGTCCTCTCCCTGGGCGAAGCCCTGGGACTGTCCGAGGATCTGGCTACCGCCCTGCCCCCGGCCTTCCTGGTCCGCACCGCCGAGGACGCCGAGCGCCTCGCCCGCCGCCATCCCGGTCTCGCCTTCCTCAGCCGCGAAGGCGTCTGGGTCGAAGCCGGCGCCTTCCACGTCGAGGGCGAGGTCGCCAACCCCGGCGTCCTGGAGCGCGAGAGCGAGCTGGCGAACCTGGGCCGGCAGATCCCCGACCTCGAAGCCCAGCTCCAGGAGGCCTCCGACCTCCTCTCCCGGCTGGTGCTGGAGCGCGCCGCTCTCGCCAAGGAGTCCAACCGGCTCCAGGGCGAAGTGGCCAACCTCCGCCAGGAGCTGGCCGTCGGCAAGGCCCGCATGGAGGACGCCGCCGCCCGCCATCGCCGCCTGGTCGCCGAGGGTGAGACCCTGACCAACGAGCAGGCCGAGATCGCCCGCGAGATCGAGCGCGTGGCCGAGCGCCGCGAGATCCTCCAGGGGGAGCTGGCCGCCGCCGAAGAGCGTGCCAAGGGTCTCGAAGAGGACTTCGAACGCGCCCAGGCCGAGCTGGAAGCCGCCAAGGCCCACCGCGAAGGCCTGCGCACCGCCAGCGCCGGCCGCCGCGGCCGCCTGGAGCTGCTCGACGAGCGCCTGGAGTCGCACGACCGCGAGATGGCCCGCCTGCGCGGCGAGCTCGAACGCGGCATGAGCCAGATCGAAGCCTGGCGCCAGGAGGCCGACAAGCTCACCCAGCGCCGGACCGACCTGGAGCAGGCTATCGAGCGGGCTCAGGACGAGTTGCAAAACGCCCTGGAGAACCGCGCCGCCGCCGAAGAGGGAGTCCTCGAAGAGCAGGAGCGCCTGGACGTCCACCGCCAGGAGATCCGCCTGCTGGAAGAGCGCATCGTCGGCCATCGCGAGCATCGCGACGCTGTCCGCAACGAGCTGGAAGAGCTGCGCATCGCCCGCGCCAGCGTCAAGCAGGACGCCGAGCACCTGGCCCTCACCTTCCGCGACGAGTTCAGCCGCGAAGGCGAGGAGGCCTCCCTGCCGGCCGATCCGGGCGCCCTGCGCGACGACCTCATGGAGCTCGAAGCCGAGCTGGCCCGCACCAAGGCCGCCCTGGAGCGCCTGGGACCGGTGAACATCCTCGCCGTCCAGGAGCACGACGAGCAGGAAGAGCGCTTCCAGTTCCTCACCACCCAGCGCGCCGACGTCGCCAACTCCGTGGACAGCCTCAAGAGGACCATCAAGGAGATCAACGAGGCCTCGGGCGAGCGGTTCAACACCACCTTCCAGGAGGTCAACAAGAACTTCGGCGAGATCTTCTCCCGCCTCTTCCGCGGCGGCGAAGCCGAGATGCGCCTCATGGACGAGGACGACATCTTGGAGAGCGGCATCGAGATTCTCGCCCGCCCGCCCGGCAAGCGTCTGCAGAACCTGATGCTGATGTCCGGAGGCGAAAAGGCCCTGACGGCCATCGCCCTCCTCTTCGCCCTCTTCCGCACGAAGCCCTCGCCCCTCTGCATCCTGGACGAGGTCGACGCGCCGCTCGACGACATCAACACCACCCGCTTCGTGGATCTCCTGGAGGAGATGGCCACCCAGACCCAGTTCATCGTGATCACGCACAACAAGCTCACGATGGAAGTGGCCTCCCGGCTCTACGGAGTCACCATGGAGGAGAAGGGCGTGTCGAAGCTGGTGTCGGTGGAGCTCGAAGAGGTTCAGCCGGAGCGCGAGAGGCAGACGGCGTAGGACGCCCCAAGGACCTAAAGGACTCCAAGGACCTCAACGACAAAGGACAAACCCACCAGTCGTTTAGGTCCTTTAGGTCCCTTACGTCCTTTAGGTCCTTTCAGACCTACTCGGAGGAACGCAGATGAAAACAGCCGTGGACCGCTGCTTTCACTGTGGAGGAACCGACCTCCAAGAGCAAGAAGTCGAAGAGCTTCTCTCAACGGAAGACCAAACCATCCGCTGCCGGGTCGCCGCGACGGTTTGTCTCCGATGTGGCGAGCGCTATTTCGATCTGGAAACCATCCGCCGTCTCGAAGAGATCCGAGCCGAGGCGCTCTTCGCCTGACTCACCCTGAAAGGGTGAAATTTGACTAGCCAAGTCAGCATTCCCTACCCCTTCATTCGCCCCGAGGGGGCGATGCCTTTCGGTATTCGGCCAGATCCAGCATCATGTGGATCTCCTCCACATACCGCCCTTCCCACATAACCGACCGCGGCTCCCTCCCCCACTCCTTGAATCCCGCCGACTCATAAAGCCGCCACGCCTCCACTGACGTCTCCGTCACGCTGAGGTGAACCTGCTCCACCCCGGGCCACCCCCGCGCCACCTCGATCGCAGCCTCCAGAAGCCGCCGCCCCCCGCCTTTTCCCCGTGCTCGCGGCGACACGTACATTCCCCAGATCCCAGCCCTGTGCCGTCGCTTCATCTGCGTGCCTCGAACTACGCCCACCATTCCCACGAGATCGGCTCCGTCGAAGAGGCCAACGATGACGGAGGTCTGGGGATCGGCGAGAGACGTGCGAAGGAATTCTGGGGAGAGGGTTTTGTCGTCCTGGAGGGAGGCTCCGAAGGCAAGGGGGTTGGCTTCTAAGGCTTCTTTGCGGAGGGCGATCAGAGGAGCGACCTCTGCGGGGACAAGGGGTCTGATCTCGAAATTAGAACCCATACCTATTTACGTTGCTCAAGTTACGTCCCGCCCTTTCAGGGCGGCTGGAAATTGGGGGGACTGCTCACCCGGCGCTGAAGCGCCGGGCTATTCAAATTCCGCCCATTCTGGGCGGTCGTGGATGGGATGGCATACCGCTTCTCTCACCTGCCTGCAATTCCTTGCCACCATGGCAAACATCGCGCTGGCACCCTGTCCGAACCGTCCCTTGAGGGACAATCGCACGTAGCCCCACGGTTTCAACCTGGGGCGGGACAGGCCGCCAACCTACCCTCCCGGGCGACACGCTCTAAACCTGGGGAGGGAAATGCCACCCTACATCCTGTCCTCCAAAGCCTCCCCGATCTGATGCAACCCGATCACCGTGCAATTCTCCACCGCCCAGACCAAGTCGGTCAGAATCTGCTCGACCGCCTTCTGATCGTCCTTCTCCCGCAACTCCGGGTACAACGCCTCGAGCTCCCTGCGGGCGGCGGACAGCCGATCCGCCAGCTCGTCGAAGCGCGCCTTCAGCTCCTCGCGCGGCATCCTGGGTGGCTCCGCCGGATCGTCGAAGTCGTGGAGTCCGGGATCCGGATCGTCCGATTCGTCGAAGGGATGTCTCATGTCGAAAGGATAGCCCTTCAGACCGCTTGCTTCCACTCCAATCCCAACGGCAACTCGGCCGGTCCGAACAGGAAGTGCAGCACCCTTCTCCGGTTGGGAACGACCGCCTTGGACGATGCGTGCACCAGGAGCGGCCTCATGATCAGCGCCCCTCCCCGACCGACGACGCAATCCCGTTCTCCACGCTCCCGGCGGACGGCGGGGATGTCTTTCTCGCCGAGCCGGCCCAGCCGGTGCGAGCCGGGGACGACCCGCAGGGGACCGTGGTCCGGTCCGCAGTCGTCGATGTGGATCCGCACGGCGACGAGATCCTCAAGCACCTCGACGGGCGGCTGGACGTAGAGGACGCCTTCCTTCTCGGACCAGCCGGCGAGCCGCGGGTCGTCCCGCCGTTCACGGACCGGGATGCTCAGGTCCTGATGCATCGGCACCAGCCAGTTCCTTTCGCTCGACTTCTCGAACAGGGTGCATTGCGCCGCGACCGGCCGCGGCGGCAGCAAGGCCGCAAGCGCGGTCTGCTCCCTCAGCCAGCCGACCAGACGCCGGCTCCACGGCTGCTCGAGAAGGTTCCGTGTGCCGGCCGAGTCCAGATCCAGCGCATCCAGGACCGCTTCGGCCTCGGCGATCCTCGCCGGGCTGAGCAGGGAGTCGATGATGATGATTCCGTCTTCCTCGAAGTTCATACCGCGCCGCTTCCAGGCCTATCTTACCGGATCATCTGTCGCAGCCTGAGCTCAAACTGTTGCAACCAGCCGGGCCAGCGTCCGCCGAGAGGAAGCGGATGTCGCATTCTCTCCCTTGATTGCGACATTCCCCCGACTTCCTGTTGCATTGCTTCCGGGGAATGTCGCACTTTGCGGAGACGTTGCGACATTCCCTCCCTTTCCGATGCCATTCCCCGCCTTGAATGTCGCAAACCCTGGATCTCGGAAGGCTTCGATGTCGCAACACGTTGCAACATACCCCCAATGCGTCGCGCCCTAGACCCCCTTCGCAACACTAAAGCTTTGATGTGTCGCACCTTCTCCTCCGGTTGTTGCGATATTGTCGCATCTCTCTTCTTGGGAGAGCCTGATTGCGACAGACAAGGGACTGTCTGCGACACGGAAAGGAGGGAATGAGCCGGCGACAACGGGGAATGCGATATTCCCTCCTCTCGGCATGAGCCGGAAGGGCTTCCGCACAGGCGGGATGTCGCTAAAGTGTTGCAACCTGGCCCGGCGCGTTGCGATCTTGAGCAGGGCCTGTCGCACCCTTCCGGGAAGTCGCGACAGCGAAGAGGGGCGCACGGCCGGGGATGGCGGGGAACGAGACGCGAAAACCAGGGATTGCGCCCTTCGGCGGACGCGACAGAGCCTGCTCACGACGAAGCCTTGACAGTCTAGGCATGCTCCCCTACCATTGCCTCGACGTTCTAGGTATCTGGACTAGAGGCCTGAGCGGCAGAAGACGTCAGCGGTGGCGGGTGCTCTTCAGCGAAGACCTAAAGGACATAAAAGACCTAAAGGACGCAAGGGACAGTAACTCCAATGTCGTTTATGTCCCTTAGGTCGTTTAGGTCCTTTAGGTCCTTCTCTAGCACTTCTGCCGCGCAGACTCCTAGTCCCGGGAGGTAACGAGTGGCAAATCAGAAAGCGGACCTGCTGCAAGGCACTCTCGACATGCTCATCCTCAAGGCGGTGTCCCTCAGCCCGCTGCACGGCTACGGCATCATCCAGCGCATCCGCCAGATGTCCGGCGAGATGCTGGAGGTAGAGCAAGGGTCGCTCTACCCCGCTCTCTATCGCATCGAGCAGCGCGGCTGGGTCTCCTCCAGGTGGGATCTCAACGAGACCGGCCGCCGCGCCAAGTTCTACACGCTCACCCCGGCCGGCAGGACCCAGCTCGAAGCCGAGGAGGCGAGTTGGGACCGCCTGGCTCTCGCCATCGCCAAGGTACGGCAGGCCACCTGAGGGATCGCGTCATGAGACTGCTCAACGTGCTTTCGGCACGGCTGCGCGCGCTGCTCCGGCGCGAAGCCGTCATCGGCGACATCGACGAGGAGCTGCGCCTCCATCTCGAAATGGAGGCGGAGGCGAACGTCGGACGGGGAATGACGCCCGAGGAGGCCCGCCGGGCCGCGCTCAGGACTTTCGGCAACTTCGACAGCGTTCGGGAAAGGGCCTACGAGGTCCGCGGCGGAGGTATCGTGGAAAGTATTTCTCAGGACGTCCGCTACGCCGCCCGCATGCTGGTGAAGCGCGCCGGCTTCACGGCGGTCGCGGCCATCACGCTGGCGCTCGGCGTCGGCGCCAACACCGCCATCTTCAGCGTCGTGGAGGCGGTGCTGCTGCGCCCTCTGCCCTATCCCAACGCCGACAGGATCGTCATGGTGTGGGAGCGCAACAACCTGAGCGACCGGCCGCACAACGTGATCAATCCGAGGAATTTCCTGGACTGGCAGAGTCAGGCCAAGTCCTTCGATCAGATGGCCACCTTCATCGATCAGCGCTACGTTCTGACCGGCGCGGGCGAGCCCGAGGAGGTGCCGTCGCAGCTCGCCAGCGCGAACCTCTTCTCCCTGCTCGGCTCCAAGGCCGCGCTGGGCCGCACGTTCAACGCCAAGGACGAGCGGGGCGGCCAGGATGTCGCGGTGCTCAGCGACGGCCTGTGGCGGCGGCGCTTCGGCGCCTCGAACGACATTATCGGCAAGACCGTCACCCTGAACGGCACGAGCGTGACCGTCATCGGCGTCATGCCTCCGGACTTCAAGTGGTTCATCCAGGAGAACTCGCTCACCGGCAAACCGGCGCAGATCTGGCGGATGCTGACCATCACGGAGGACATGCGCGTGCGGCGCGGGCGCTACATGACGGCTATCGGGCGTCTCGCGCCGGGCGCCACGCTGCCGCAGGCGCGGGCGGAGATGGACACGATCGCGGCCCGGCTCGCGCGGCAATACCCGGACTCCAACGCCGGATGGGGCGCGACCGTCACACCGCTGCGCGAGCAGTTGTCCGGTGAGATCAGGCCGGCGCTGCTGGTGCTGCTGGGCGCGGTCGGGTGCGTGCTCCTCATCGCGTGTGTCAACGTCGCCAACCTGCTGCTGGCCCGCGCGACGGAGCGACATAAAGAGATCGCCATCCGCTCGGCGATCGGCGCCGGCCGCCGCCGCATCGTCCGCCAGTTGCTGACCGAGAGCGTGCTGCTGGCCTTGCTCGGCGGAGCGCTCGGTCTGGCGCTCTCGCGATGGTGCGTCGAAGCCCTGGTCGCGCTCAGTCCCGCGAACGTGATCGGCGCGGACGAGGTGGGCGTCAGCCTGCCGGTGCTGGCCTTTACTCTGGCCGTCTCGGTGCTGACCGGCGTCGTCTTCGGCCTGGCGCCGGCGCTCGAAGCGTCGCGCATGAACCTGAACGAAACCCTCAAGGAATCGAGCCGGGGCAACGCGGGCAGTGTGCGGGGACGGTGGCTGCGCAATGGCCTGATCGTCGCCGAGGTCGGGATCACGCTGGTATTGCTGGTCGTCGCGGGGTTGATGATCCGCAGCTTCCTGCGGCTGCAGGCGGTCGATCCCGGTTTCGATCCTTCGAACCTCCTGACCCTGCGCGTGTCCCTGCCGCACGCGAAATACTCGGAGGATCCGAAGGTCGTGGCGTTCTTCCGGGAAGCGGCCACCAACCTCGGAACGCTGCCCGGTGTGAAATCGGTCAGCGCCGTCAGCGCCCTCCCCTTCGCGGACCTCGGCGCGGCCACCGACTTCACCGTCGAGGGCAGGCCCGTGCCGGCCCCGGGCGAGGAGCTCGTCACCGACGTGCGCGTGGTGGACGAAAACTACTTCAGCACCATGAACATCCCGGTGATCGACGGACGTACGTTCACCAGACGCGAGGCGATCGAAGACCGCCAGGTCGCGGTGGTCAACGAGGAGATGGTGCGCAGGTATTTCGGCGGCCGGAACCCGATCGGCCAGCGGATCTTCGTCAGCATGAAGGACGATCCCTACCCGACCGAGATCATCGGAGTCGTCGGCGATGCCAGGTACCGCACGCTGGATGGCGAGCAACGCCCCATGGTGTACTGGACGCCTTCGCAGCTCGCCTACTCGTCGATGACGCTGATCCTGCGCACCTCCGTGGAGCCGGAGAGCCTGGCCGGCTCAGCCCGGCGCAAGATCCTGGAGATCGACAAAGACCAGCCCGCGTCGGACATCCGTACGATGGAGGGCTGGCTCGGCGAATCCGTGGCGCGGGCACGCTTCGGAGCCCTGCTGCTCGGCGGCTTCGCCGCCCTCGCCCTTATCCTTGCGGCGGTCGGCATCTATGGCGTGATGTCCAACTCGGTGGCCCAGCGTCAGAGCGAGATCGGCGTCCGCATGGCCCTGGGCGCGCGGGCCCGGGACGTGCTGCTGCTGGTGATCCGGCAGGGGCTCGCGCTGGTGATCGTAGGCGTGGTACTGGGATTGCTTGGGGCGCTCGCCGCGACGCGCGTCCTGGCCAGCCTGCTCTACGGGGTGACCGCCACCGACCCGGCGACCTACGCGGCCATCGCGCTGCTGCTCATGGCCGTCTCCTGGATCGCCTGCTACATCCCCGCGCGCCGCGCCGCGCGCGTGGACCCGTTGATCGCGATGAGATACGACTAGGGAGGAATCCTCAAATGAAACCTTTTCTTGGGATCGCCGTCCTCGCGATGGCGGCCGTTGGCGCAGCCGCGCTCAGTCAGACGACGGACAAAGCCAACCGGGACCCGTTCCAGCCGGCGGCGGAACACCACGCCCATCTGCTGAGCCCGGCCAGCGCGAAGCTGGTCAACGATCCGCCGCAACCGGCCGTCGAGCTGCCGGAAGACCTCGCCCGCCTGCTCCGCGACCGCGAGAAGGGCTGGAACGACAAGGCGGCCCTGACCGCTCTCTATACGGAAGACAGTCTGGTCCTCACCCGGGATCCCTCCTGGATTCGCGGCCGTGACGAGGTGATCGATCACATGTCGACGCTCTACGCCCGGCCCTACCGCATCACTCCGGTCGCCTCCGGAACCGAGGGCTCGACGGGCTACGTCGCCGGTTATTTCACCCGCGGCGAAGCGGACGCCGCCCGCCACTTCGGGCACTTCCTCTGGACCGTGAAGAAGGGCGCCGACGGCGCGTGGCGGATCGCGGCCGAATCTCCCACGTTCCCGGGGCACCAGGTCCGCGAGCCGGTCTCAGCCGAGCAGCTCGTGGCGAACCTCGACGAGGCCGGAATCCGGCGCGCCGCGGTGCTCTCGACCGCCTACTGGCACGGCAGCCCGCTCATGCGCAAGGCCGAGGGGGACGAGTACGCGAACGTCCGCGCCGAGAACGACTGGACCGTTCAGCAGGTCGCGCGCTTCCCCGACCGTCTGGTGGCCCTGTGCAGCTTCAATCCGCTCAAGGACTACGCCCTCGCGGAGATCGACCGCTGCGCGAAGATCCCCCAGGTCAAGGGCTTCAAGCTGCACGTCGGCAACTCGCGGGTGGACATGCTGAACGCCGAGCACGTGGAGAAGCTGCGCCGGGTCTTCGCGGCGATCAACGAGCGCCGGCTGGCGATCGTGATCCATCTGTGGACGCAGCCCTACGGGCGGGAGCACGCCGAGGCCTTCCTGAGCAAGGTGCTGCCGGCGGCACCCGACATCCCGGTCCAGATCGCCCACTTCGCCGGCGGCGGTCCGGGCTACACCGACGAAGCCCTGGAGGTCTTCGCGAACGCCATCGCCGCCAAGGACCCGCGCACGAAAAACCTTTATTTCGACGTCGCGACCGTGGCCGACGGCCAGACGGCCGAGACCCTGCGGAAATTCGCCGAGCGCATCCGCCAGGTCGGCCCCCAGCGCGTGCTCTTCGGAACCGACATGGGTCCCCCGCCGGCGCGCCTCTCCTGGCTGACCTTCCGCACCACCGTGCCGCTGACCGAGGAGGAGATCAAGACGATCGCGGGGAACGTGGCGCCGTACCTGCGGTGAGGTCTAGTTCCACCAGAACCGCACCTCCACCCGGAGCGTGCGGGAAGAGAGGGCCTCGTCCGCGAGGCCCGCTCGTCCGGTGCCCAGGTCCAGCTCCCGCTCCAGGACGGTCCGCTCGTCCAGGAGGTTGAGAGCCTGCACAGCCAGGGAGAAGCTGGCGTCCCCCACCCAGACGTGGCGCTCCAGCCCGGCGTCGACGGTGAACAGGTCTTCCGCGCGGAAGGAATCGGGGCGGTCGGTGACCTGGACGCCGGCGACGCCGGCGCGCTCCCGCGCGATCTGCCGGAAATACGGGAGAGGCTGACCCTGTCGCCCCTTCACGGAGGCCAGGAGGACGTATCTCCCCTGGCCGAGCCTGACCATTCCATTCGTCTCGAAGGACCAGCGCGCCGCCGCAAAGCGCGGCGTCTCGTAGGGCCGGCCCGAAGCGGTCTCCTCTACCGGCTCGCCTTCGTCGTCGCCGCCGCCGAGGAGGTTGGTGGGATCATCGAAGCGCCGGAAATCCGGCCCGAGGTCATAGTCGCTATCCCGCCAGAGGATTTTCCCGTCGAGATTCCACTCGTTGGAGAACAGCTTCTTCCAGGTGAGCTCGAGCCCGAGGTCGTCCCGCCGCCGGTCGCCGTTGGTGAGCAGGGAGCCGCCGGTCCACAGCAGGCCGGGGCGGAGGTCCCAGACGGGCACGTCGTACGGCGTGCCGTCCGGCAGGTTTCCGGTCAGACGGGCCGCGGGAATCCAGTCGCCGGCGGCCGCGGCGAAGACTTCGCCGGTGCTCAGATCGCGGACCAGGAGACGCTCCTCCAGGAGGTCCCGCGTGCGCCTCCAGACCGCCCGCAGACCGACCTGGAAATTGTCCGTCAGCTCGGCTTCGGCGCCGAGGACGGCTTCGTCCGTGATCTCCGGCCGGAGGCGGGCGTCGACGGCGTCGGGATCGACGCCCGGCCGCAGGGGATCGAAGCCCCGTCCCGGCAGGGCCCGGGCCGTCTCCCCCGGATCGAGCGCGAGGTCGCCGTCGAGGTCCTCGAACACGAACGGCGCCGCCACCGCCGCGTCCACGTCCACATGCCAGGCGGCGCGGGGGCCCAGGCTGGAGGCGGAGCGGCTCAGGGACACCCACACCTGCTTGTGGGCGTGGTCGAGGAACCGGTGGAGCTGAAGCCGGGGCGCGAGCGTCCAGGGCCGCGGACCGCCGGAGAGGCCGAGGTCCTGGCGGTCAGCCTGCACGCCGAAGTGGCCTGTCCACGGTCCATAGGTCAGGACGTCCTGCGCCCACAGCCCCAGCGTCTCCGTGCGCGCTCCGGCCTCTCCCGCCCGCCAGAGCTCCGCCAGCGCGAAAGGCCTGGAGAGACCGGCGACGCTCCCGGCGATCGTCAGCGGACCGGGAGGCGCCAAAGCTCGCTCCTCGTCCCGCCGCAGCCAGCCGGCGCCGAGCGTGACTTCGTGCCCCAGCGTACCGGTATACCCGAAGAGCGCGGTGCTCAGGCGCGCGTGCCGTTGCCGCCGCTCGTCTTCCCAGGCGAACCAGCCGCCGCGCGCCACTCCGTCCGCGCCGATCCGCGCCGGTCCTGTGGCCTGGGGATCGTCTTCGCGACGCCGGTCCTCGGAGCCCACGCTCGCGGAGGTGTAGAAATTCGAGTTGTGGATCACCGTGCCCGTGGCCGCCCAGATCGTCTCGCCGCCGTCTTCGTCCCAGGTGGTCTCCGGCGCCCGGTCGGGAGCGGCCCCGGCGTTGTCGCCCTCGGAGCCGCCGCGGCTCGCCGCGAGAGCGATGGCGAACGACTCTACGACCTGCGCGTTCAGCTTCAGGCGTCCGCCCGTGACGGACTGACTCTCCCTCTGGCCGCCAAGGACGGTCCGTTCGAAGTCGTGCAGCCCCAGCCCGCCCCAGATCCAGGCCCGGTCCTTGCGCAACGGCCCGCCCACCTCGGCGCCGAAGCCCCGCACGTCCTCCACGGAGCTGGCCGCCTCCGATCCGTCGCCGCCCAGGGTGAACGCCGAAGCGCGCCACTCGTTCGTGCCATTCCGCCTGAGAAATTCATCGGGACGCGCCCAGGCCCCGGAGCCGGCCGCGCTCCCCTGAGTCTCCTCGGCCAGGGTGAAGACGTTGCCGGGAGACAAAAACCTTTCCATCAGATTGCCGCTGAAAATCGCTTCGTCCACGCCCGGGAAACCCTGCCCGACGGCGGCTCCGGCCTCCACGAACGGCTGCTTCGCCGAGCATCCGCATCCCCTGTCCCCGTCGACGTTGATGCGGTCCACCAGGACGCCCGGAGTGGTCTGGAGGATCTGCCAGGGATCCGTCAAAAGCGGCTCTTCCTCGGCCTGCTCCTCCGGTTCAGATTCCGGGCTCTGCCCTGAAAGGACCCGAGGGACCCCAAGGCCCCAAAGGGCCAGAAAGACCGCGACGGTGACCCAGCGGCTTCTTTCCATTGCCTCTCCTTCCTTGGATGACCCAGGGAGGAGCAAGCGGAATGCCAGCCAATTCAGGGGGGAAAGCCTGCCGGGATTCAAGCGGTCGGAGCGCCGGGTTCAAAATAGTGAACCCGAGAAAGCGGCTTCCGAGATTGCCCATCCGCCGGACGGTCTACCGAGGGTCTAGCGGGCCCGCCCCGCCCCTGGATCTTTCATGATTCTCCTCATCGATCACAATAGGATCAGTCATCCCGAAACGGATCTAGATCAACTTTCCGCGTCTCGTGAGCCTATGGAAAGCGCACCGACAACAGTAGCACCGAGATCGCGCTCTTGCGAAAGAGAGGGGAGGCGGCAAGGAACGCGGTCGCTCAACCCAAAAGGAGGCAGTAGATGAAGAAGTTGAGTTGGAAGCTGTTGGCTGTCGTTGTGGCTGTCGCGGGTGTTGTCGGCGGAGGTTTCTTCTACATGACGCCTTCGACGGACGCCGCACTGTCGTTCCCGCCGCCCGGTACGATCAATCCGTGCGCCGGCTTCAAGGAGCACCCGATCGCGTCGAACATCGGGCCCGACTTCGGCACGAACACCGTCGGCGGCATCGTCGTCGAGGTCGGCTCTCACTTCACGCTTGCGGACGGGCGGAACGGCGCCAACCTGGTCGTGCGCGATCTGCGCTCGGCTGGCGAGGTGGAGGGGATTGGCAAGGTTGAGATCGGCTTTGACGCGTCCCGCCAGGGCCGCAGCACCATCGTCGCCAACCAGAGGGGTCTGGACTATCCCGCGACCCAGACGATGCGCTTCTTCCCCACCGTCACGATCGACGGCAAGGAGTTCCGCGCGCTCAACGCCGCCAACCTGGTCAACTCGGCAGTCACCAGCACCCCGCCCAAGGAGGGCACGGTGTATGCGCTGACCAACGATGTCGCCCTCGAGGACGTCGGCAATCCGGGCAAGGTGGCGATGACCATCAAGCCCGGCCGGGCCTTCACGGTCACGGGGCACGATTTCAAGTAAGCCGCCGCGCGGCAGCGGTGCGCGGGCGCGATGAACGCCCGCGCACCTTTTTCCCGCGTCTACGAGCCTATATGTCGAGCTCTCAGGATTCCCTGCAGCGCCGCATGGCCGCGCTCTTCCTCCTCGCCGTGGGCCTCCTGGCCTGGCAGGCTCCCCGTACGCGCCCGCTGGTCGCGCCCGCTTACGAGACCGTCGCCCGGCGCGACGTACAGGTCTATCCCGTCGCCGTGCCCAACTGGGACCCGCCCGAGGTCCCCGCCGCGCCCGCCGCCCGCCGCGAGTTTCTGGAAAGGCGCTCCGTGCCCTGGCCCGGCGCCTCCCCGGAGGCCCCCTGCGACCTCTATGTCCGCGTCTCCCTCCACCACTGGACGCGCCGTCCTGTCGAGCCCGCGCGCCTCGCCCTGCTGCGGCGGGACGGCGGCGACGGCTCCACCGCCCTGCGCTGGACCGGCCCGGACTTCCTGGACGATGACGACGGCGACGGCGACCCGCTCGACGCGGGCGAGCTTCGCGCCGGCGGTCCGGGCGCCGAGGCCGAGGTGCTCTGCCGGCCATGAACGCACGCGCCCGCGCCTTTCTCGCCCTGGGCTTCCTGGCCCTTGCCGGTCTCGCCGCGGCGGCCGCTTCGCGCGTCCTGAAGCTGGACGTGCGGGTCCACGACCTGGAGCTTCTCCCCACCCGGGCCGAGGTCCTCGACGCCGACCGCGCCGTGCGCGACACCTTCGGCTCGGACGAGCGGCTGATCATCGCCTTCGCCGCCCATGGCCGCAGCGTCACCGATCCGGTCTTCCTGGAAGACCTGCGCTTCTTCACCCGCGCCCTCGGCGAGAGATTCAACATCCGCATGCTCCTCTTCGACCGGCTGACCCACCCGCGCTTCCACGCCGCGGCGGTGGACGGCCAGCCCTGGCTGCTGCACCCGCCGGACGGCGCCTGGATCGGCAACGCCCTGCGCTCCTCGGCCATCGCCGGCAAGCTCGCCTCCGGCACGTCCCGCCGCACCGCCTTCCTCGAGACCCCGGCCTTCTCCCATGCGGGCGTGGCCAGTATCGAGACGCGGGTGCGCGAAGCCTTCGCCCGGCTGGAGGCGCGCAAGCCGGGGGAATACGAGGTGCGCCTCATCGGCCGCCATGTGGTGCTCAACGGCCTGGGCCAGGCCCTCTTCGAGGACCTCCAGCGCCTTCTGCCCTGGTGCTTCGCCCTGATCTTCGTCCTCTTCTGGGGGATCTTCCGCTCCTGGCGACTGGCGGCGATCGCCATCCTCCAGTCCGGCCTCTGCGTCCTCTTCACCCTCGCCGTGCTGGAGTCGCTGGGCCACTCCATCTCGCTGACCACGGCGATGATTCCCATCCTCGTCACGGTCCTCGGGATCGCCGACGACCTCCACCTCTACAGCGAGTACCTGCGGCTCCGGCAGCGGCATCCCGCGGAGCCCGCCTTCTCCCTGGTCTGGAAAGGGGTTCGCAAGGTTTTCTTCCCCTGCACCGCCACCACCCTCACCACCGCCATCGGCTTCGCCTCCTTTCTCCCCACGGACGTCCCGGCCCTGCGCATCTTCGGCCTCCTCGCCGGCATCGGCGTCGTCTTCTCCTGGCTCCTCACCATGACCGTGGTCCCCGCCCTCCTGGCGCTCGTGCCGGTGACGACGCCGCCGGCCTGGACCGTGCGGCCCGACTTCGCGGCGCCGTCCCTCCTCTTCCGCGGCGCGGTCCCGGTGGCGCTCTCGCTCCTGCTGCTGCCCGGCATCGCGCGGCTGGAGATCGACGACGGCTGGACCCGCAACTTCCGGCCGGATCATCCGATCGTGCGGGACGTGCGCTGGTTCGAAAAGGAATCCGTGGGCGTCTACCAGTTCGACGTGATGCTGACGCGAAACGACAACCGCGGCTGGACCGATCCGCGGTCCCTGCGGGAGTTGGAGCGGTTTCAGAGCCTGGCCGGGAGATCGCGGGAGATCAGCGCCTCGCTGGGCCTGCCGGATCTCGTCCGCGACCGTGCCTGGGAATTGGGAGAGCCGGCGGCGCAGCGTCCCGCCCTGCCCGCGACGCGACGGGAGGCCGGCGCGCTCCTCGCTACCTATCGCATTTTCAACGAGGAGATCTTCCTCCGCATGTTCCTCGATCCCGAAGACCGTTCCACGCGCCTGATCCTGACCACCGTCCGGGATGACTACGCCACGTCCTCCCGCGCCCGGCAGGCCGTGGACGAAGCCCTCCGCCGCGTCTTTCCCGCCGGCGTGGTCGAGGCGCGCATCGGCGGCAGCGCCGAGCGCGGGCGGGTGCTGATCCAATCGGTCGTGAGCAGCCAGGGGATCTCGGTGGCCGTCTCGCTCCTCCTCTCCTGGCTGACGCTGGGCTTCGCCTCGGGCCGTTGGGGGACGGCCCTGCGCTGCATCCTGGCGATCGTCTGGGCCCTCGCCCTGGTCCTCGGCCTCGCCGGCTGGGCGGGGATTCCGCTGGGCGTCGCCTCCTCCTGCTTCCTGGCGCTGGGGGTCGGCGTGGGCCTCGACTACGGCATCCACCTCGCCTTCGGCCGCGAGAAGGGAGCGGAGGGCGCCGTCTTCCTGCGCGTGCTGGCCAACGTCCTCGTCGTCGGCGCCGGCCTCTCGCTCCTCATGCTCTCCGCCAACCCCACCATCGCCCGCCTGGGTCTGCTGATCGTGCTCAGCATGGCGGCGTCCGGCTATACGGCGATCGTGGTCTTTCGTGGCATCGAGACGCGTGAGCCTGCCCTGTCAGGGTCCAGCGATCTGGAAGACGCCGCGGGCTCGCTGCTCGCCCATTAGCGCACCTACTGCTGTAGAAAAGGAGCCGGAGCTCCTTCCGCCGCGGGCTGGGAAGACCAGCTTGCGGTTCCCTCAACCTCCAGATAGGAGACATTGGATGAAGACCTTCGCGCTGGTCTCTTCCCGGGTGCGGCGGCTCCAGCGGTTGACAGACTTGGCCCGATAGCCATAATTCTGATCACGTGGCAAGTAAACAACCCGACACCCCGGTCTGCGCTCCCGACGCCCACTCGCCTCGTTTGCGTTCCCTCCTGGAAGCCGCTCGCCAGCAGATTCGTGAAGGCAAGGGAATCAGCCACGAGGACTTCTGGCAAGAAGTGGAAGAGAAGAAGCCTGGCAAAGAACGCAGCAAGAGAAGCGGGAAGGTGGCCTGATCCTACGGCCTTGAAGGCTGATCTCCCGACGCCTCCACCGCCGCCAGGAAGAGCTTCGCGAAAGCCTCCGCCTCCCGGCGCGCCGGCGTCGAGGGGAGCGCGTTCGCCAGGATGGCCACCACGAGGTCCTGCTCGGGATAGTTGATAAGACAGCCGTTGAAGCCCTTCACCGTGCCGCAGTGGTGGATGAAGGTCCGTCCGGTTTCATCTTTGGAGATCCTCCAGATCAGGCCGAGCTCGAACTCCAGCTTCTGGGGCGCCTGATCCCCCCGGTATTGCAGGACCGGCGGCATCGGCGTGTACATGAGCGCGCGGGTCTCGGGCTTGAGCAGGCGGCCTTGATTCAGGGCGGCTCCCAGCCTCACCAGGTCCTCCACCGTCGAGATCATTCCGCCGCCCGCGAACTTGTAGGTAATGTCGCCATAGCCGTAATTGCTGAGCTTTCCGTCGCCGTTCGAATATCCCCGGGCGCGGTGCGGGACGATCCGGTCGGGGACGTCGAAGGACGTGCTGAACATGCCGGCCGGGCTCCAGACGTGCTGCCGCATATAGTCCTCGAAGCCCTGGCCGCTCGCCTTCTCCACCACTCCTTGCAACAGATTGACCGCGTACGAAGAGTAGGAGTAGTACTCGCCCGGCTTGAACAGCAGGGGATCGTCCTTGAACACCTTGATCCCCTCTTCCAGCGAAGCGACGGGCCGCATGTTTTCATTGTCGCCGCCGAAGTCCGTGCCCCGGTAGTGCCGGATTCCGGACGTGTGGGTCATGATGTGCCGGACGGTGACCGGCGAGCCCTTGTCCGGAAACGTCGGGACGTACTTCTGGATGGGATCGTCAAGCCCGACCTTCCCCTGCTCCACGAGTTGCATGACGGCCACCGTCGCGACCGCCTTCGAGATCGAGCCGATGTTGTAGACCGTGGAGCCGTTGGCCGGCACCATGTTGTCCAGGTCCGCGAAGCCCACGCCCTGTGAGAAGACCAGCCTCCCCTGGCGCACGACGGCCACGGAGATGCCCGGTGCTCCCGTCGAGCGCCAGATCTCCTGGAGGTAGTTCATCGCCTGGGCTTCCGGCGATGGACCGGCGGCGTAGCCGGCTACAGAAGAGAGAAGAAACAGAACCACTACCGCCAACCGGACGGGACGCTGATTCATCATTGAATACCTCTGACTTCGTAGAAGCGATCTCTGTCGTAGGAGTAGGCGAGCACATTGGCGCCGCAGTCGATGTTGATCCATCTGGTATAGACCTTCGCGCGGATGGGCGGATGCGGACGGACGCAAGAGGATGGGCTCTTGCGTCGCCGCTCTTTACCGTCCGCGAAGACGACGACCGCACCCTCGCTTCCGAACAGGTAACGGTCTCTCAATTTCACCGGCAACGGATCGTCCGGTTTCAGATCGAGGCGCTGGCCTGTCATCTCATAAAAGAGTTGTTCGGCCTCATAGACCACCCGAAGCTCGTCCCGCTGCAAGACCACTTCACGGCGGCTGGCGAAAAAGCTTAGATCGGGCTTGCCCACGGTCTCGTCGAGAATCCGGTTGAAAGTCCGAAAGGCGGTCTCCGGCGATACCGTGCTATGCCACTTGTCATGACAGAAGGGTTTCCAGCGCTTGTCCGCGAAGTAATCGATGATCCGCACGAGCTGGTACAGATCCGGTTTCACGTCCCGCACCATGACGATGTAGTAGCCCCGCCGGTTCTGACTGACGTCAACGATGGACGGACCCGCTTCCTCAGCGGTATGGCACGCGATCTTGATCTCGACCTTCTTCGGCTGCAACGCTCCCTCCTCCACCTTCGCGGCGACATAATCGTTCAGGACCCTGGCCAGACCCGTGTAATAAAGAATGTCCGTGTCCGCTCTCATACCGGAGTTGGAGCAGACGGCCAGGTTGAGATGGGAAAGCAGGACGAAGTCTTTGTAGCTCACCTCGGTGGCGAGGGAGGAAGAGGCGGCCAGGAGGAAGAACCCCAGAATCAGGACGAGCGCTTTCATGGCAGCATACCTGACAGGCCCCCGGTCGCGTTGGACTGTTATCTATAGAAGTCTATCGGCGTTCCCGGCTTACGTCAACAAACGCCAAACCTGTCCCGCCGGCGATGCGGCGAACACCAGAATGCATAGAGGGCCGGATCGGCCCGGCCCTGCGGATCAGGTGAAAGGAGAGTCGGATGAAGAAGTTCCTTGTCAGGCTGTTCGCTTTGTCCCTCGTGACCGCCGCCCTGGCCACGGCCCCCGCGCCGACCGAGGCCGCGACCTGTACCTGTACGCAGGCCGAGCGGCTGGAGTGCAGGATCGGCTGCGCCGAAGCCGGCTGCTACGCCCAGTTCTCCTGCGACTGGACCACCTGTCTCTGCTGGTGCTTCTGCAACTGAGGAAGGAGATGAACCTCATGAAACCCCGAGTCAAGATCGTCCTGCTGGTCGCCCTGATGATCTGCGTTTCGCTGCTGACAAGCAACGGAACCTCTCAGGCGGACCCGATCTGCAACCTCGACGATTGCAATGATTTCTGCAACCAGGTGTGCGAGCCCAACGGCGGAATCCCCTGGACCTGCCAGTGGAGCAGCTTCAGGGGCGCCTGTTACGGAATCTGTTATTGCTTCTGATGAGTCTGGCCGATCCGCGCGAAGACGGCCGCCACGACGCGGTCGCAGCGTGAGAGATGGAAGGAGAAGCTCCCGGCGAGGACCTCCCGGGAGCGGCTCTCCATCTCCCGGCGCATGGCGGCGCGGGCGCGGTGGAGACGGGTCTTGGTCAACCCCTCGCTGATGCCCAGACACTCGGCCGCCTCGGCCGTGCTCAATCCTTCCACCTCGCGGAGCATCAGGACCGAACGGTAATTCTCGGGAAGAGCCTCGATCGCGGCTTCCAGGGCGCTCCGGAGGTCCCGCTGGATGGCCTGCTGCTCGGGTCCGTTGTCGGTCGAACGAAGTTCTTTCATGGCGCTTTCCCCCCTTGGGGCGGGATCTTCGATCCGCACCAGCCGCTTGCCGCGGCGGGCGCGCGCCAGCGCCTCGTGGACCGCGATGCGGGTCAGCCAGGTCGCGAAGCTCGACCGGCCGGCGAACTGGCCGAGATGGGCGTAGGCGCGGACGTAGGCGTCCTGCATCACGTCCTCGGCCTCGCCGTCGTCGGCCAGGATGGCGCGGGCGACCCGGTAGAGCCGCTGGTTGTAGCGGCGCATCAGGATCTCGAACAGCTCCGTCTCTCCGGCGAGCACCCGCTCGACCACCTCCTCGTCGGAGAGGGTCTTGAGGCCGGCGGAGATCGAAATCGGCGATGCGATCATGGCGTTGGCGGTCCTCCTCGTCCTCCAGAGAGAGTCCCCAGCCCCTGAAAGGTTACACCTGTAACCTTCTTCGCGCTCCGCGCTCTGTGTCTACGGATGGCTGACCTGACAAGGAGGCTCCCCATGACACGAAAACTGCGCGCCTTCCTCCTCCTGGAGATCCCGGCCGCAGCGGCCCTGCTGCTCCTCGCCCTCTCGATGCCGGCTCCGGCGAACGAACGGGCGGCTCCCCCGCCGGACCCCATCGCCGCCCACGCCGCGCAAATGATCGAGGAAGGACGCCAAACCTTCCGCTACGACACCTTCGGCGACCAGGTGTTCTGGAGCCGCACCCTCGGCATCCACACCGCCCTCCGCTCCGTGAGCCCGAAGACGGCCCTGGGCGTGGGGCTCAAGGTCGACGCCGAGGCCCTGCCTCCGGGCACGCGGATCGACCGCCTCGACCTCGACGATCCGGCCGTGACCGCCACGTTGCTCCGGAGCAACGCCGTGGTCGGCGTGCGCGGCTTCTTCAACTCCGACGGCAGCCTGCGGGCGGCGGGGATCACCTGCGCGCTGTGCCACTCCACGGTGGACGACTCCGTGGCGCCGGGGGTCGGCAAGCGCCTCGACGGCTGGGCCAACCGGGACCTGAACGTCGGCGCGATCGTCAACCTCGCCCCCAACCTCCAGCCGGTCGCGGAGCTCCTGGGCGTGGACGAGCCCACGGTGCGCGCCGTCCTCCAGAGCTGGGGACCGGGCCGGTTCGACGCCGAGTTGTTCCTCGACGGCAAGGCGTTCCGTCCGGACGGCAACACCGCCGCCACGCTGATCCCGCCGGCCTTCGGCCTCGCCGGCGTCGACGGCCACACCTTCACGGGCTGGGGATCGGTCACCTACTGGAACGCCTTCGTGGCGAACCTTGAGATGCACGGCCAAGGGACCTTCTGGGATCCCCGGCTGAACGACGCGGAGAAGTTCCCCGTGGCGGCCCGCAACGGCTTCGGCGACGTGCGGAGCGGCCGCGACCTGATCACGCCCAAGCTCGCCGCCCTGCAGTTCTACCAGCTCGCCATCCCCGCCCCGGCGCCCCCGGCCGGCAGCTTCGACGCGGCGGCTGCCGCGCGCGGCAAGATCGTCTTCGCCGAGGCCGGCTGCGCCCGCTGCCACGTGCCGCCGCTCTACACCGAGCCGGGCTGGAACCGGCACACGCCGGCGGAGATTGGCATCGACTCCTTCCAGGCCGACCGCTCGCCCGACGGCCGCTACCGCACGACGCCTTTGAAAGGATTATGGTCGCATTCAAAAGGCGGCTTCTATCACGACGGCCGCTTCCCCACGCTGCGGTCCGTGGTCGATCACTACGACGCGCACTTCCAGCTCCAGCTCACCCAGGAGCGGAAGAACGATCTGGTGGAATTCTTGAAGTCGCTGTAAACGGAAAGGTAACAACAACGACGGGCGGCGTCAGCCCAGCTCCCGCTCGCCCGTCAGAACGACTTTCCAATAGGGTTCATGGTCCGGAGAAGCTCCCGCGATCATGGCTTCGAACGCGTCGAGGATACGTTTCTTCTCCGCGATCTCGCCGGGCGTATCCGGGCCGGTGATCCTGCGGTCGTCGCCGGGATCGTACTTCACCAGAAATTGGTCGAAGTTGATCCTGGCGCGGGCGAGGCTGTATTGGCGGTTGGGGCCGATCCGCACGGCCTCGGCATCCTGATCGTCCTGCCCGTCGTCCTCCCACCGGCAGAGGAAGCAGATGCCGTCCAGGCCACGGAGCTTCAGCGTCGGGAACCCGCAACAGGGACAGGTGAAGCGGATGCCGTACGCCGCGAGCGAAGGGGCGATGGCATGGCGCTCGGGATAGTCGTCAAAGAAGGCTCTACGGGTCGCGAAGGGGGTCATGGTCGTTTCAATCCGGGCAGAATTATACATGCTGCTCGTCCATACCTCGGGGAGCGGCGCCGTTGCGAGGCGGTCATGAAGCCAACGTTTGGGGTGTCCCGGGTTCGTGGAGTACCATGTCCAAGCTTGAGGTCTCGATCCGCACCCCAGGTTCTGGTTGCGGATGAACAGGAGGAGGTGGCTCATGGTCTCGCTGAAAATCGACTTACCTGAAGAGGCGTTCTCGGCTCTCCGAGTCCACCCCGACCAGTTCGTCCACGAGTTGCGGTTCGCCGCCGCGGTCCAGTGGTACCACCAGGGCCTGATCAGCGGGAGCAAAGCGGCCGAGATCGCCGGGATGACCCGCTTGGCGTTTCTCGATGAGCTGGCCCGTCGCCGTCTGGACACCGTCAAGATCGATCTTGGCGAGCTCGAGGCAGAAGTCCGCAATGGCTGATCTTATTGTCGTCAACTCTTCGCCGCTGATCGTTCTTTCTCGCGCGGGGCGGATGGATCTGCTTACGCTTCTAGGCACACCGATCCACGTCCCTGAGTCTGTCAGCCGTGAGGTCCGCGCACATTCAGACGAGGCTGCGCGGGCCCTCGAAACCATCGCATGGCTCCGAACAGTTCCGGATGCCGATATGTCACCGTTGGTTAGAGGATGGGATCTCGGAGCTGGTGAATCAGCGGTTCTCGAATGGGCGCAGGCGAACCGCCCGGCGCGTGCGGTCATCGACGATTACGCTGCCCGTAAGCTGGCAAACGTACTCGCCGTGCAGGTGACTGGAACGTTGGGGCTCGCACTGCTGGCTAAAAAGCGGGGCCTGGTTCCCGCGGCTCGACCGCTTTTGGAGGAACTTACGCGCGCTGGCCTTTATCTTTCGGAGCCCATCATCGAGAGCGCTCTCCGACTCGTAGGAGAGTGATTCAGAGGTCATCCGCGCCGCACCCACACCTCGAAGCTTGCTCCTTCCTCGGAACCGGCCAGCCGGAGGTCTCCTCCCATCTGCCGCGCCAGCCGCCGGCTCAGGGCCAGACCCAATCCAACTCCCGGAGCGTTGCCGGCGGCCCGCGCGGCCGAGCGGTGGAAGGGACGGAAGATCCGCCGCCGCTCGCGCCGCTCGATGCCCGGTCCGTAGTCGTGGAGGCGGATCACGATGAAACGTCCCCCCGGCGACGCCGTGAGCTGCAGCGCCGGCTGGGCGGGATTGGGCGCGTACTTGCAGGCGTTGTCGACCAGATTGAAAAGGATCTGCTCGACGCTCGCGCGGTCCACGCGCACACGCTCCCGCGCCAGCTCCGGATCGATCTCCACTTGGAAAGTGTGCCCCTCCTGGGCCGCCCGCTCTTCAAGACGGGGAACGATCGGCTCCAGCAATTCTCCCAGCGAAACGCTCTCGACGTGCGCCGCCGCCGACCGCCGTTCCAGGCGCGAGAAGGCCAGCACGTTCGCGATCAGATGGCCGAGACGGTCGGCCTCACGCTTGAGGGTGGCGAGATAGGTCGGCCGCTCCTCCGCCGGCACCATGTCGTCGGCCAGCATCTCGGTGTACAGGCGGAAGGTGGTCAGGGGCGTGCGCAGCTCGTGGGTGACGGCGGAGACGAAATCCGCGCGCCGCTGGCTGAGCGTCACCGCCCCTTTGAGCAGGCTGCCGATCCCCACCAGCCCGAGCAGGGCCGCCACCCAGGCCGCAACGATGCTCAGGCGCAGCGGCGTCCAGTCGATGGGCTCGGTCTCCGGCATGGGCCCCGGGACCAGCCGGGCCGGCATCAGCGCCAGCCGCCGCCCCGGATCGACCTCGTCGTTCTCGCCGACCGCCTCCAGCCTGGACGCGGGGACGACAGGCTCGACCCGGTCCAGCAGGAGCCCGCGCAGCTCCGGCCAGTCGAGCACGGTGCCTTGCAACAGCCGTTCATCCCCGCGGCGGATGCGCCGCAGCAGGACCAGATCGTCCCCCAGCCAGCGCGCCTCGAAAGCCGATTCGATCTCCTCCACCCTGGCGCCGGGAGTCGCCGGAGGCGTGCTCCCCGGTCCTACGAAGGCGGTCTGGCGGCCCAGCTCCCGCCGGCGCTCGAACGCCTGGAGATTGAGATCGCTCTGCACGTATTGCGACTGCTGACCACTCTCGTTGCCGCCGACGTTGATCCGGTCCACGAGCACGCCCGGCGTGGTTTGCAGGACGGCCCAGGGGTCGCGGGCGGTCGGGATCTTCTCCAGTTCCTGCGGAGCAATCTGCTGTTTCTGCGGAACGGCCAGTTGCTTCTGCGGAGGGGCCTGCTGCCTCTGTTGAGCGGCCTGCTGTTGCGGAGGAGGGGCCTCCATGTTCGCGAGGATGGTGTACTCGCCCTCCTCGGTTGCGGGCTCGTTTTTGGGCTCGGTTTTGGGCTCGGCGGCAGGCGGAGGAGCCTCCGGGGGGGACGGCTTCACGGCCTCTGCGATTTCGGGCTCCGGTTCCTTGGCGGCCGGGGGAGGAGCGGCGGGACGCGGCGGTGTCCGGCGCGTCGCGCGGGCCGTTTGGACCGTCGTGCGGGGCGGCTGCTCGGGGATCGGCAACGCCGCCAACCAGGTTGGCGCTTCGAGCCTCGGTTCGGAACGCAGCTTGCGGTCGGCGCCGATCTCGAAACGCGCGCGGACCAGGGGCACGGGGCTCGCCGGCAGCCCGGCGCTCTCGGCGGCCGAGCGGAACCGCGCGGACGGACGGGTGTTCTCCAGCGCGATCAGCTCCGTCAGGGTGGCGTCGATGCGCCAGAGCGCGATGCGGATGTTCTCTTCCTCGGTGGCGCGCTGGAGCGCCATCCGTTCCGACCTTTCAAGCGCCAGGGCCATGGCGGTGATGCGGGCCAGGGCGCCGAACAGGACGAGGGTGCTGACGACGAAGGCGGCGGCCACGAGGAACGGACGGCGGATCATGGGTTGAACCTGTACCCTTTGCCGCGGATGGTGACCAGGGCTTCGCCGTCGCGCAGCTTCTTGCGCAGGCGCGCGATGGTCATGTCCACCGAGCGCGTGGCGATCAGGTGCGGCTTCTGCTGCCACACGCGCAGGAGCAACTCGTCGCGCGAGACGATGCGGTCCCGGCTCCTCGCCAGGTAGCGCAGCAGATCGGATTCCAGCTTCGAAAGCTCCTCGCTGCCGCCGTCGGAAAACCTGATCTCACAGCCGTCGAGATCGATCTCGCCCGACGCCAGCCGCAGATGGCGGACGGGTTGCGGCCGGCCGGGCGAGCGCCGCAGCACGGCTTCCACGCGGGCCAGGAGCTCGCGGGCGCTGAACGGTTTGACCACGTAGTCGTCCGCGCCCATCTCCAGGCCGCGCACGCGGTCGTCCTCGGCGCCGCGCGCGGTGACCATGATCACCGGCAGCGCGGGGTCCTCCCGCCGGATGCGCCGCAGGACCTCGAGCCCGTCGCGCCCCGGCATCACCAGGTCGAGCAGCACGAGGTCCAGATCCCCGGCCAGGGCCATCTCCGCTCCCGTGATGCCGTCCCCCGCCTCCCGCACCGCGTACGACGCATGGCGCAACGCGTCCACCATGCCGCGCCGGATGGAAAGGTCGTCTTCGATCACCAGGATCACGCGTCCGCTCATGGCGATAGGCTCGGTATGAATAGTAGCTCAAGTGTGGGGTTACGAGGATGTTGCCTGATCGAGCGGCATGCCCCTTCGAGACCTCACCCTCAGTCCCTCTCCCATCTCCCTGCCGCCCGCCCCCGGGAGAGGGAGGGCCCTGCGATTGAGGTCTTCTTGAGATCGGCAAGATCGTTGACTCATCGTTCCCCCTCTCCCGGTCGGGCGGGTGGGCGATGGGAGAGGGGGCCAGGGGGTGAGGTCTCGAAGGGCATGCCGCTCCGAATGGCTATTCAATAAGTTACACCCCCGTTACGTTTCTCCCCTCCCCCCGGAGCTATCGTGCGCTCAGTCGGCAGTTTCCTGAAAGGAGACGCTTATGCGCACGAACATCGCCCGTCTGATTTCGATGTTGATCCCGCTTCTTTTCTGTCGTCTTCCCCTCGCCGCGGAGGAGAGAAGCCCGGCCGCGATGGAGGCCCTGCTCGCGGCAGGCGTCGCCGGCGAGGTCCTCGACAAGGTCTGCGGCGTGCGGGATTGCGCGGACATCCGGCTCTTCTGGTACACGGACATGGAAGCGGCGAAGGCGGCGGCCCGCGCTACGGGGAAGCCCATCCTGTCGCTGCGGCTCCTGGGCCGGCTGGACGAGGAATTCAGTTGCGCCAACAGCCGGTTCTTCCGCACCGTCTTCTACAAGAACAGCGAGATCAACGAGCTGCTGCGAGACAAGTTCATCCTGCATTGGCGATCGGTGCGGCCGGTGCCGAAAGTGACGATCGATTTCGGGGACGGCTCACGCCTGGAACGGACGATCACCGGCAACAGCATCCATTACGTTCTCGACAGCCAGGGACGGCTCGTGGACGCCCTGCCGGGCTTGTATGGTCCTGATTCCTTCGAGAAGAGCCTCAGGGATGCCGCCCAGGCGGCGCGGAAGCTCGCGGGCCTGAACGACGAGCAGTTCGAGGAGAGGACGCGGGAGCGCCGCACGCAGCAGCTCTACGCCCGTGCTCAGGCCTTCCAGAGGGACCTCGCGGCTCTCGCACCCCGCAGGATCTCGCAGAGGGCCGAGCCGCCCGCGCCGATGCCGCGGGTGGCCCTGGCGGCCATGCCGCAGGAAGCTCCTCTACTCGATGAACGGCGAGTGGCGACTCAAGAAGAGTTGGAGAAGATTCCCACCGCCCGCGATCCCTGGGCCATCCTCCAGACGACTCCTGGAGTCCTGACGGACCGCATCAACGTCGGAGGGAACGAAACCGGCTCGAAGAGCGCGGGTGAGGATCCGATCCTGCGGGCGCTTGGGCAGGTCAGCAACGATCAGATCAGCCAACTGGCGAAGCTCCGCCGGCCGCGGATCCATCTCGACGCCTCCAGCAAAGCCTTCCTGATCCGCAAACATGGCCTTACCGACCCCAAGGAAGCCGAACGGGTGGTGGACAACTTCGAGACCACGATCGCGCTCGATGAGGTGATCAACGACTACCGGACCGGTCCGACCATCATGCGGGCCCTGCAGTATACAGAGACCGTGAGGGGTGAGGAATTGGAAGAGGTTAATGCGATGATCTACGAGAACGTCTTCAACGCTCCCCTCTCCGATCCTTTCCTCGGCCTGTCTCCGGAGGACGTCTACACGGCCCTGCCGTCGGCGACGCGCACGTCGCCTCAATAGCGGCGGGTGGCTTCAAGAACAGTGGCGGGTTCTCCGTTCGTTCGGCGTATCGGAAGACAGGAGAGGCGGGAGGCCGGCATGGGGCCGGCCTCCAGGTCTCCTCCGAATCCCCGAACGATCAGCGCCGGCCGGGCCGGCGCTTGGAGGACTCGCGATGTTGTTCAGAAAGCTTTGCTTGATCCTGCTCCTGTCGCTGGCGGCGGCCGTGGCGTCGCCGGCGCAGGAGCTTCCCCGTATAGAACAGGATTTCGTGCAGTGGACCCAGGTGGTGATCGACGGCAACCACCCCGCGGGCTCGAACACCTACCGCAATCTCGAAGGCCTGGAACAGTCGCTCTTCGAAAGCGCCGTCCAGGCCTTCCTCGCCGAGGACTGGGCGCTCGCCGATGAGCGCGCCGGCGTCGTCGGCTACGACGTGGTGACCTTCCGCGATACCGGCAACGACGGCGAGGTGTATTACGGTCTGATCCCTGAAGCCGGCAACGGCGACGGCCGGGGCTTCTACTTCGTGCGTCCCCGCGCCCAGGTCCAGCGCCGCCTCGTCCTCCAGGCTCCTCACGCGGTGGAGGACAACCGTACCGGAGTGTTCGGGAGCGAGATCTTCCGCGCCAGCGGCGCCCGCGCTCTGATGCTCACGGGAGCCGACCGCTGCGCCTCCAGCCGCCCCAGCGACTGCACAGGGAGCACCGATTGCGGCGCTCACCGGGTGTCTGACGGCGCGCACGCCGTCAACACCTTCTTCCAGTCCTTCCACCGGCTCGCCAGCCGCGAGCACGCCGACACGGTCGTCCTGCAGCTTCACGGCTTTAAGGTCAGCATCAACTCCACTACGGGCCTGCCCAATGATCCGGAGTTTTCGATCAGCGACGGCACCACGACCAACCGAGCCGAGACCACGCTCGCCAACCGGTTCTATTCGAATCTCCAGGCCCGGATCTCCCCGCGTGCCGGCAACTCCTGCAACTGGACCGGCCAGGACAACTTCAAGTGCGGCACGGAAAGCGTCCAGGCCCGGGACACCAACAATTCCACCAACGCCTGCACGACCAACGCTTCAACCGCCAGCGGCCGCTTCCTCCACCTGGAGATGAGCAACGACCTGCGCGAGCCGGGCGGGAGTTATGAGACGTCCCTGGTGATCGATACCGTGAACGCCATTATCCCCAGGACCGCCGAGGTCGGCGATTTCATCTGGGCGGATGCCAACGGCAACGGCGTCCAGGATGCCGGCGAGCGCGGTGTCCACGGCGTGACGGTGGAAGTGCTCGACGCCAACAGCAACGTCGTCGGGTCGGGTGCGACGCGCGTGGGCAGCTACAGGATCGGCAATCTCGTCGCGGGCACGTACCGCCTGCGCGTCCAGTTGCCGGCCGGCTACACCTACGGCACCGGCGTCGACACGAGCACCGGTGTTTCCAACGCCTTCCCGCTCGCGGCGGGCGAGAGCCGCGCGAACGTGGACGTCGCCCTCATTCCCTCCGCGGTCGGCCAGGTCGGCGACCGGGTGTGGCTGGACGAAGACGAAGACGGCCTGCTGGACCGGAGCGTCGAAAACGAAATCTTTTCCGTCCAGCTCCTCGCCGGCGACGACGTCGTGGAGAGCACGGTCACGGACGAAGACGGCTTCTACGCGATCGACAACGTGCCGCCGGGCGACTACCGGCTGAAGGTCGATCCCGGCGCCTACGGCCTCACCGTTCAGGGTGCGGGCCTGACCGACGACGACAGCGAAGTCTCCCCGCAAACGGGGAAATCCGCGGAGTTCAACCTCGCCGGGGTGAGCGACGTCACGCGGGACGCGGGGTTGCTGGAGCCGTGTTACGACGTGGATCTGGTCGCGCCCGGCTCGGTGTGGAATTGGTGGACTCCGGGAGCGACCGACGCCGTGCCGGCCGGCTGGAACCAGCCTGTGTTCGCGGGTGAAAGCGCCTGGAACAACGGCTTCAGCCCGCTCGGGTTCGGCACCAGCCGCGCCGTCACGAACACCGGCGTCCCCCCGACCGGCATGTACGCCACCTACTTCCGCCTCGCCTTCGCGGCGGCCGACCCGCAAGTCTTCCAGGGCGACCTCCGGCTCACGCTGACGCGCAACGACGGCGTGGTCGTCTACCTCAACGGCATCGAGATCCTGCGCCGCAACCTGCCCTGGGGCGCGGCCCTGAGCGTCAACGCCCAGGCTTCGACGAAGTCGGACACGATCGAGACCATCGCGATCCCGGCCGCTCTGCTCCAGGCGTCCAACCTGCTGGCGGTCGAGCTGCACCAGGCCGCGGGGAGCACCTCGGTCGGATTGTTCGATCTCACGCTGACCGGCAAGGTCTGCGGCGGCTGCCGTGTCAAGGAAGCCGTGGTGACCACGACCAAGGCCACCTTCATCGAGTCGGGCTCCGGCCCGATGGGCGCCGAGGAACTGGTCGAGCTCGACGGCGGCAGCGGCGCCAAGAGCGCTCTGATCGAATGGGATCTTTCTTCGCTGCCGCAGGGGGCTGACGTGCTCCACGCCGAGCTCGAAGTGTTCATCGACGCCGACAGCGGAGCCGACACCAGTCACCGGTACGCCATCCAAGAGCTTCTGCGCCCTTGGAACGAAGGCGAGGCCACCTGGAGCCGCGCCACCGCCACCGTCGATTGGCTGGCCCTCGGCGCGACGGGAACCAACGACAGCGGCGCCGCTCGTCTGGGCCTGATGCCGAGGAACACCGCCAACGACGTCTCAGCCTCGGTGTCGCTCAACCCCGCCGGCCGGAGCGTGATCGAGAAGTGGATCGACAACGGGAACCTCAACTTCGGTTTCCTGATCGACGCCGAAGCGGGCGCCACCGACGGGCTGGACATCCTCTCGGACGATCACACCAGCACGACCCCGGGCGCCCACGCCCCGAGGCTGCGCGTGATCTACGTCGACCCGACCTGTCAGCCCTGAGTTGTTTTCTTAACCCTGGCTCGTCGCGAGGCGGGCCGGGGGATTATCCCGTTACGAAAACCTGTGTGCAAGGCGGTAGAGACGACCCTGCCCGTTTCAGGACGCCCTCCGCAGGCCACCCACGTCGGGTCGTCTCGAGGCGGGAATGCCGGTCCGTTTGGCCATTTCGTTCGGCGGGGGTATAACGGCAACATCCCCTCGCCGTACGACAGTGTGAATCCGCAACGGTATCTCCGTCCCGGAGACGACCCGACGTGGGAGG
>DASVAS010000101.1:0-171741 GCA_036376245.1 Thermoanaerobaculia bacterium
CCGATCCAACGCTCCAAACAGCCTGTTCTCCCTCCGCGGCACACCCTTCTTACGCCTTATTTACAGTCGCATGCCAGAAACTCGGTGCCTTTGTGGCCCCATCCCATAGCCCCCAACCAGCTCGTGAATAATCCGGGCTAAACGACCTAAAGGACGGGTGTGTCCTTGTCCTTTGGGTCCCTTAGGTCCTTTATGTCCTTTAGGTCCTTCAGCACCTTACTCCCTCCGCTCCATCCCGTACCGGCTCAGAATTCTCTTCGCCACCGACGTCTTGTGCACCTCGTCCGCGCCGTCGTAGATGCGGGCGCCGCGCTCGTGGCGCCACCAGAAGGCAAGAGGGGTGTCGTCCGTGATCCCCAGGGCGCCGTGGGCCTGGATGGCGCGGTCGAGGACGCGCTGGAGCACGCCAGCGGTGTGGAACTTGATCAGGGAGATGTCGTCGCGGGCCGCCGGCGCGCCCTCGCGGTCGATGCGCCAGGCGGCGCGCAGCACCAGCAGGCGGGCGGCGTCGATCTCGGCGCGGCTGTCGGCGATCCACTCCTGGACGATCTGGCGTGACCCCAGCGGCTGGCCCGGCGAGAGCTCGCGGGTGGCCGCCCGCTCGCACATCAATCCGAACGCCCGCTCGCAGATGCCCAGCCAGCGCATGCAGTGATGGATGCGCCCCGGCCCCAGCCGCTCCTGGGCCAGCGCGAACCCCGCGCCCTCGTCGCCGATGCGGTTCGCGACCGGCACCCGCACCCCCGTGAGCCGCACCTCGGCGTGGCTCAGCCAGCCCTCGCCCCGCTCGCCTCCCACCGGGATGTTGCGGACGATCTCGAAGCCGGGCGTGTCCGCCGGCACCAGGATCTGGCTCGCCCGCGCGTGGGGCTTGACCGCGTCGGGATTGGTCACCGCCATGACGACGCAGAAGGACGCCCCCTCGGCCGAGGAGGTGAACCACTTGTGGCCGTCGAGCACGTATTCGCCCCCCTCGCGGCGGGCGGAGGTGGCGAGCCAGACGGGGTTGGAGCCGGCGAATTCCGGCTCGGTCATGCCGAAGCAACTACGGATCTCGCCGCGCACCAGGGGCCGCAGCCAGCGCTCCCGCTGCTCCGGGCTGCCGAAGTGAAGGAGCAGCTCCATGTTGCCGGCGTCCGGGGCCTGGCAGTTGAAGACGTAGTGCCCGATCAGGCTCCGTCCCATCTCCTCGCTGAGAGGCGCGAGCTCGGTCAGGGAGAGCCCGCCGCCGCCCCATTCCTTCGGCATGTGGGGGGAGAAGAGCGCCATCTCGCGGGCGCAGCTCCGGAGGTCTTCGAGCTCCGCCGCCGCAGCGCCGAAGCCCCGCTCCAGGACGAGCCGCTCGACCGGGAGGACCTGCTGGTCCACGAAGTCGCGGACGGCGGCGGCGAGGCCGCGGATGCGGTCGGGAAGAGTGAAGTCCATGGGCGGGAAGTCTACCTCTTGACAGGCACCGCCGTCGGTATATTCTGGTTAGTGAGGACTCACTAACGCGGGAGGCACGATGACCGTCAAGGAAGCCACTCCCCGACAGGAAGAGATCCTGGACCGCGCCTTCGAGCTGGTCCGCGAGTCCGGACTCACCAATCTGACGATGAAGAAGGTCGCCGAGCGGGTGGGCTTCACCGAGCCGGCCGTCTACCGGCACTTTCCCACCAAGCAGGCGCTGGTCCTGGGGCTGCTCGGGCGTCTCGGGGGGATGCTGCTGGGGCCGATCCGCGCCATCGCGGCCGACCGGAATCTCCCGCCCGTGGAGCGGTTGACGCGCATCCTGACCCACCACCTGGGCCTGATCATCGACACCGACGGCCTGCCGCTCCTGATCTTCGCGGAGGCTTCGGCGGCCGGGGACGAGGTCGTGATCGGGCGCATGCGGGAGATCATCGGCGAGCTGCGGGGCGTCCTGATCGGGATCGTCGAAGAGATGCCGGCCGTGCCGGGCAACCCGCCGCCGCCCCTGCTGGTGATGGCGCTGTTCGGGATCGCGGCCTCGACGGCGATCCAGCGCCGCATGATGCCCGACGCGAATTATCCGAAGGAGGCGATTCTGGCCCAGATCCCCGTCCTGGTGCGCCGGATCACGGGAGGAGAGGAGGGGGTGAAAGAGTGAATTCAGGGTGGATTCCTTTCTGGAGCGGCATGCCCTTCGAGACCTCACCCCCTGGCCCCCTCTCCCGGGCGGGCGGGAGGGGGACGGGAGAGGGGGCCAGGGGGTGAGGTCTCGGAGGGCATACCTCTTCCTCCTCACCCTCGCCCTGGTCCCCGCTCACGCGCAGGAGCCGCTGACCCTCTCCGCCGCCGTGGAGAAGGCGTTGGCCCGCTTCCCCAGCGTGGAGATCGCCCGCGCGCGGCAGGAGGAGGCCGAGGCGGCGCTGAAGGAGGCGGAGGCCGGCCGGCGGGTCCGCGGACGCCTGACCGCCAACGGCACGCAATACCAGGAGCCGGGGCTGGTCACCCCCATCCACAGCTTCGGCCCGCGGCTGTTCCCGGAGTTCAACGAGACCCTGTTCCAGGGCCAGCTCACGGTGAGCTACACCCTCTACGACGGCGGCGCCACCGGCGCCCGCATCCGGTCGGCCGGCGCGCAGCTAGAAACTTCGGAGGCGGCCGTGGGCTCCGCCGAGCAGGCGCTGGCCCGCCGCGTGGCCGCGGCCTACCTGCGGGCCCTGGGAAGGAGCCGAGTCCTCGTCGCTCACGACCGCCGTCTGCGCGCCCTCGACTCCGAGCTGGACCGGGTCCGGCAGCGTTTCGACGTCGGCAAGGCGGCCCAGGTGGAAGTGTTGCGGGCCGAAGCCACCCTGGCCAGCGCCCGCTCGGACCAGGTGAGCTTCGCCACCGCCCTCGACAACGCCGAGCGCGAGCTGGCCCGCCTGTTGGACGTCCCGGTCGAGGAGACCCGCGTCGCCCGCCTGGTGCCGCTGGAGGAACCGGACCGGACGCCTCCCGACCGCGAGGCCCTGTCCCGGGCCGGGATCGAGATCAGCCCGGCGGTGCGGCAGGCGCGCGAGCAGATCGCCGCCGCCGAGGCCGCCATCGCCCTGGCCGAGAGCGCCTTCAAGCCCGAGCTGCGGGCGGTGGCCAACGTCAACGAATACGGCTCCATCGAGGGGCACGCGGCCACGGAGTGGAACGCCGGATTGCAGATCGCCGTCCCCCTCTTCGACGGCGGCGCCACCCGCCAGCGCGTCGCCCGCGCCGAGGCCAACCGCCGCGCCGCCGCCGAGCAGCTCCGCCTCGCCGAGACGCAGGTGCGCGACGAGGTGGATCAGGCCGCCGGGGCGGCGGAGGAGGCCCGCGCCCGCGCCGAGAGCCTGGAGAAGGCGGTGGAGCGTTTCACGGAGGTGGTCCGCGTCCAGAAGCTCCTGCTGGACAACGGCGCCGGCACCCAGACCGATTACCTGAGCGCGGAGGCCGACCTGCTCGCCGCCGCGGCCAATCTGGCCGAGGCCGAGCACGCGGCGGCGCTCGCCCGGGTGGACCTCGCCCGGGCCGTCGGACAGCTCACCCCGGGCTGGTTGCGGGAGAACCTGGAGACCCAGCCATGAATCCCAAGAAGATCGTGCCCCCCATCCTCCTCCTCGCGGCGGCCGGCGCGGGCGTCTGGTACTACATGAACCGTCCGGCCGAGGCCGAGGCGGACCTCGCCGCCTCGGGCACCGTGGAGGCCACCGACGCCCAGCTCGGTTTCCAGGTCCCGGGCCGCATCCTGGAGATCGCCGTCCGCGAGGGGGACCGCGTCCGCGCCGGCCAGGTGCTGGCGCGGCTCGATCCCGCGGAGTCCGACGCCCGGCGCGCCCAGGCCGCCGCCCAGGTGGAAGCCGCCCGCGCCCAGTTGACCGAGCTGGAACGGGGGTCCCGGAGCGAGGAGATCGTCCAGGCCCGCGCCGCCCTGAACGCCGCCCAGGACCGCCTCGCCAACGCCGAGAGCGACTACCGGCGGACGAAGACTCTCTTCGACGGCGGCGCCGTGAGCCGCGAGATCCTGGACAACGCAGGCCTCGCCCTGGAGGTGGCCCGCAGCCAGCGCACCCAGGCGGCGGAGCAGCTCCAGCTCGTCCAGAAAGGCCCGCGCGAAGAGCGGAAGGAGCAGGCCCGCGCCCAGCTTTCCCAGGCCCAGGCCGCGCTCCAGGCCGCCGAGGTCGTCCAGGGGAACATGACGCTCGCCGCTCCCTTCGACGGCGTCGTCACCGTGCGCAACCGCGAGCCCGGGGAGATCGTCCAGGCGGGCTCGCCCGTGCTGACGCTGATGAACCCCGGCGACCGCTGGGTGCGCATCTACGTCCGGGAAGACCGCCTCGGCGCCGTGCACATCGGGGACCGCGCCTCTATCGTGTCGGACACCTTCCCGGGCAAGACCTATCCCGGCCAGGTGGCCTTCATCGCCTCCGAGGCCGAGTTCACGCCCAAGAACGTGCAGACCACCGAGGAGCGGGTGAAGCTCGTCTACGCGGTCAAGGTGCGGATCCTCGGGGATCCCCGGAACGAGCTGAAGCCGGGTCTGCCGGCGGACGTGCGGCTGGAGCCCGGAAGAGAGGGGGAAGGACCCAAGGGACACCAAGGACACCAGGGACAGCAAGGACGCCAGGAAGGGGCAAAAGCGTCGTCCTTGAAGTCCTTGGTGTCCCTGGTGTCCTTGGTGTCCTTGACCAACCTCTCCCTCCTCTCCCGGAAGGAAGGGGGGGAGGCTGGGAGAGGAGGGCCGGGGAGGTGAGGGCTCACCTCCGCCTCGAAGGCCTCACCCGCCGCTTCGGCGACCTCACCGCTGTGGACGGCGTCAGCTTCGAGGTGGGCCGGGGCGAGCTGTTCGGGCTCGTAGGGCCGGACGGCGCCGGCAAGACCACCACCCTGCGCATGCTCGCCGGGGTCTTACGCCCCACGTCCGGCGACGCCTTCCTCGACGGCGTCTCCGTGGCCCGGGAGCCCGAGCGGGTCAAGCACGGGCTGGCCTACATGTCCCAGCGCTTCGGCCTCTACACCGACCTCACGGTGGCGGAGAACCTGGCGTTCTACGCCGACCTCTACCGCGTCCCCCGCAAGGAGCGGCCGGCCCGCCTGGAGCGGCTCTATCAGTTCTCCAACCTCGAGCCCTTCAAGGATCGTCTGGCCGGCAAGCTCTCCGGCGGCATGAAGCAGAAGCTCGGCCTCTCCTGCGCCCTGATCCACCAACCCGAGATCCTCCTTCTCGACGAGCCCACCTTCGGTGTGGACCCGGTCTCCCGGCGCGATCTCTGGCTGATCGTCCACGAGATGGTCGCCCAGGGCGTGACGGCTGTTGTCAGCACCGCCTACATGGACGAGGCCGAGCGCTTCGACCGCCTGGCCCTGCTCCACCAGGGGAAGCTCCTGGCGGTCGACACTCCCGAGGCGCTGCAGCGCGGGCTCTCCGGGGAGATCCTGGAAGTGCGGCTCGATCGCGCCCGCGAGGCCCGGGACTTCGCCGCCGGCCTCCCCGCCGTGCGCCGGGCCGCCGTCTTCGGCGACCGCATCCACCTGACGGTCGCCTCGGCGGCCGCGGACGGCCCCGGCGTCGAGGCCGCCCTGCGGCAGGCGGGCTTCGATCCCCGGGAGACGCATGCCATCACCCCCTCCCTGGAGGACGTCTTCATCGAGCGGATCGCCGGCGCCGAGGCGGAGGCGGCGGCATGAACGGGGAGATCGCGGGCGAGATCGCGGTGGCGGTCGAGGGCCTGACCAAGCGGTACGGCGACTTCACCGCCGTGGACGCCGTCTCCTTCGAAGTGGAGAAGGAGGAGGTCTTCGGCTTCCTGGGTCCCAACGGCGCGGGGAAGACCACCACCATCAAGATGCTCACCGGCCTCGTCCCGCCCACTGAAGGGCGGGGGACCGTGGCCGGGCTCGACGTCCGCAACCAGGGCCGGGAGATCAAGCGCCACATCGGCTACATGTCGCAGCTCTTCTCGCTCTACGCGGACCTGACGGTGGAGGAGAACATCGCCTTCTTCTCCGGCCTCTACGGCGTGCCGCGGGCGCGGCGGGCGGAGCGCCGGGACTGGGTGCTGGAGATGGCCGGCCTTGCCGGTCATCAGAAGCGCCTCACGGGCGAGCTCTCCCTGGGCTGGAAGCAGCGCCTGGCCCTGGGCTGCGCCGTGCTCCACGAGCCGCCCATCCTCTTCCTGGACGAGCCCACCTCGGGGGTGGACCCCATCTCGCGGCGGAGCTTCTGGGACCTGATCTACGCCCTGGCGGCGGCCGGCACCACCGTGTTCGTCACCACCCACTACATGGAAGAGGCCGAGTACTGCCATCGCCTGGCCCTGATGAACCGGGGCAAGCTCATCGCCCTCGACACCCCGGCCCGCCTGCGGGAAGGGATGCGCGAGCCGCTGCTGGAGATCCGCGCCGAGGACAGCCCCCGCGCCGTGGAGGCTCTGGAAGGCGCGCCCGGCGTCGCCCAGGTCGGCCTCTTCGGCCGCGCGCTCCACGCCACCCTGCGGGAAGGCGAGGACGTGGCCGCCGCCCGCGCCCGTCTGGCGGGCCTCCTCAGCGAAAAGGGGATCGCCGTCGAGAGCGTGGAGCCGATCCGGCCTTCCCTGGAAGACGTCTTCGTCTCCCTGGTGGAGAGGGCGGGAGGGGCGGTTGTTGGGTAAGAGATCAGGAGCTTCAGGGTTGCCTGCTTTGTGGGGCGGTCCGCCCTTCGAGACCTCACCCCCTGGCCCCCTCTCCCAACCCCCGACCGCCGCCCGGGAGAGGGGGAACGATGAGGAGGCCGTTTTGCCTGCGCCGAAGAGACCTCCCTCTCCTTCAGGAGAGGGACCGAGGGTGAGGTCTCGGAGGGCAGGCCGGCGGGAGGCCACGACCCCATGAGCCCCACCCGCCTCCTCGCCGTGGCCCGCAAGGAATTCATCCAGCTCCGCCGGGACCCCCGCAGCCTGCTCCTGGCCTTCGCGCTGCCGGTCCTCCTCCTCGTCATCTTCGGCTACGCCATCTCCTGGGACGTGCGGAACATCCGCATGGCCATCCTCGATCACGACCGCTCCGCCGCCAGCCGCGAGCTGCTCCAGACCCTCGAGGCCTCGGGCTACTTCAGCCTGGTGGGCTTCCTGGAGCGGGACCGGGAGATCGGCGCCCTCCTGGAACGCAGCGGGGCGCAGATCATCCTGACCATCCCGCCCGGCTTCGAGGCCGACCTCGAAGCCGGCCGCTCCACCCCTCTCCAGGCCATCGTGGACGGCAGCGACGCCAACACCGCCACCATCGCGCTCGGCTACACCGAGGCGGTGGTGCGGTCGTGGTCCACGCGGGTCCAGCTCCAGGGACGGACCCTGATGCCGCCCGTGGTGGCCGAGACCCGGGTCTGGTTCAACGAGGAGCTGGAGAGCCGGAACATGATCGTCCCCGGGCTGGTGGCGGTCATCATGATGATCATCGCCGCCATGCTGACCTCGCTCACCATCGCCCGCGAGTGGGAGCGGGGGACCATGGAACAGCTCGCCGCCACCCCGGTCTCCCGGCTGGAGGTGGTCCTGGGCAAGCTGCTGCCGTACCTCGGCATCGGCATGATGGACGTGGTCGTCAGCTCGGTCCTGGGCGTCCTTCTTTTCGGCGTGCCCTTCCGGGGCAGCGCCGTCCTGCTGATGATCCTCTCCTTCTTCTTCCTCACCGGCGCGCTGGGGCTCGGCATGTTCATCTCGGCGGTGGCGAAGTCCCAGGTCCTGGCCACCCAGGTCGCCATGGTCGCCACCTACCTGCCGACCCTGCTCCTCTCGGGATTCATGTTCTCCACGGACAGCATGCCGGCCGTGCTGCGGGCGATCTCCCACCTGATCCCGGCGCGCTACTTCCTGGTGGTCACGCGGGGGATCTTCCTCAAGGGCGTGGGCATGGACGTGCTGAAGACCGACGCGCTTCTGATGGTCGCCTTCGCCTTCGCCGGCCTCGGGCTGGCCGTCCTGAAGTTCAGGAAGGAGCTGGAATGAATCCGGAGCGGGTCTTCGAGCTGGTCCGCAAGGAGTTCCGGCAGGTCTTCCGGGATCCCCGGATGCGCCGCGTCCTCTTCATCGCGCCGGTGATCCAGCTCGTCGCCTTCGGCTACGCCGTTTCCACCGACGTCCGCGACACCCGGACCTTCGTGGTGGACGGCGACGGCACCCGCGCCGCGCGGGAGCTGGTGGACGCCTTCACCGCCTCGGGCTATTTCCGGGTCGTCGGAGGCTCCCGGCGGCCGGCCGATCTCGTCGAGGCGCTGGACCACGGCGATGCCGTGCTGGGCCTGGTGATCCCCACCGGCTTCTCCCGTGACCTGGAGGGCGGCGGCCCGGCGCGGGTGCAGCTCCTCTTCGACGGCACCGACTCCAACACGGCCACAGTGGCGCAGGGCTACGCCGAGCGGATCGTCCAGAGCTACGCGGTCCGGCACGCCCCGGCGCAGGGACCGCCGCCGGCCGTCGATCTGCGCTCCCGGGCCTGGTACAACCCGGACCTGTCGAGCCGGGTCTACAACGTGCCGGCGGTCATCGGCGCCCTGCTGATCCTGATCTGCCTGCTGCTGACCTCGCTGGCCATCGTGCGGGAGCGGGAGATCGGCACCCTGGAGCAGCTCCTGGTGAGCCCACTCACGCCGGGCGAGCTGATCCTGGGCAAGACCATCCCCTTCGCCCTGATCGGCCTCGCGGACCTGGCGCTCATCACCACCATGGCGCTGCTCTGGTTCAGCATCCCCTTCCGGGGTAATCCTCTTCTGCTGCTCCTGGCGAGCGTGCTCTACATCGTGACCGCCCTGGGGATCGGGCTTTTCATCTCGACGATCTCCCGCACCCAGCAGGAGGCCTTCATGGCGGTCTTCCTGATCTTCCTGCCGACCATCCTGCTCTCCGGGTTCATGTTCCCGGTCACCAGCATGCCGGAGATTTTCCGCTGGCTGACGGTGATCAATCCGATGCGGCACTACCTGGAGATCGTGCGGGGGATCTTCCTCAAGGGAGCGGGCCTCGAGGCCCTCTGGCGCCAGTTCCTCATCCTGGCCCTGATGAGCCTGGGAATCCTCTGGCTGGCCTCGGCCCGCTTCCGGCGCGCGGCGGCGGGGTAGGGCTCAGATTTCGATTTCGGAGAACGAGCCGACCACCCGATCCGCCGCCGTGAGCATCTCCCGGCCGTGGGTGGTGGCGAGCCCCACGACCGTCATGCCGGCGCGCCGCGCGGCCTCGATCCCCCGCGGAGAATCTTCGAGGACGAGGCAGCGCTCCGGCGGCGCTTCCAACTGGTCGGCGGCGTAGAGGAAGAGATCCGGCTCCGGCTTGGCGCGGCCCCCCACGTGGGAGGGGAAGTAGACGCGGCCGTCGAAGAGATGGGAGAGCCCGAGCTTCCGGTCCACGACGGCGAAGATCTCTTCGGACATGGAGGTGGCGATGCAGGTCTTGAAACGGCCCTGGACCCGTTCCTGGAAGAACTCCGGGAACCCCGCCGTGAACCGCACCTCCCGGGCGAACATCTCGCGGATGATCGCGCTCCGCTCCCGCGCCAGAATTTCCAGATCGCCCGCGAAGCCGTATTGCTCCTGCAGCAGCCGCAGGCTGTCCATCGCTCCGAGCCCGGTGATGAGGGGCTTGGTGCGCTCGGGATCGAAGACGATCCCCCGGCGCAGCAGGAACTCCGCCTCGCAGAGGCTCCAGGTGTCCTCGCTGTCCAGGATGACGCCGTCGCAGTCGAAGAGGATGGCTTCGATCGAAGGAAGTAGATCTCCGCTGTACGCCTCTTCTAGATACCGATCGTGCTCTGTGGCGAGGTCGGATACGTCTGCCTGAAAACTTCCTATAGCCGCAATAGCCCGGCGCTTGATCTCGGCCCGATCGGTCATGCCAGCTCATTCTACTTTGTCAGACTGTCGCCCCGGTGCTTCCTGGAGATCCGAGCCGTCCCGTCAGGGACAAGGGAACGTAGCCCCAGGTTTCAACCTGGGGCGGGAAGGCTCGACTGGCGTAGAATGGAAGTGCTGAAATGAAATCGCCTGTTTTGGCATTCCATCCAGGAGGCTTTTCACGGATCCCCGGATCCTGGATGTCCTGAGGAGACCCCGCCATGCGTAGCCGTCGTCTTCTTCCTCTCCTCCTTCTCCTGACACTCCCCGTTTCGGCCTTCGCCTCCCGGCCCACACTCGAGGAACAACTGGCTCAAGACCGCGTGCCCGCCGGCAGCGAGCTGGCGAAGCTCATCGCCGCGAACCAGGACTTCCAGATGCTCCGTCCCGAGGAAGCCAGGGACAACATCGGCGCACCGCCCTGGCTCCGGATCTGGTGGCGGAAGCTCCACCCGGAGGCGGAGTATCCCGCGAACGATCCCACGGGCGGCTATCCCCTGGCTCTGCGGGAGATCCATCAGTGGATGATCCTCCACCCCGACCTCAAGCCCGGTGGAATCGAGCCGGACAATCCGTTCGAAGAAAAGACGGAGAAGGCCGCCAGCACCGGGCAGGACATCTCCATCACCGGCGCGCAGCCCAACCTGCGCGCCGAGTCGGACATCCGGGTCAACTACTGGGACCCGAACCGCATCATCGCCGCCGCCAACTCCTTCGGTTTCATTCCGAGCATGCCGGCCTACTACTCCAGCGACGGTGGAGCCACCTGGAGCACGACCCACCTGCCGACCAACCGCAATGAAACCAGCCAGTCCGATCCGGCCGTGGACTGGACCTCGGACGGCACGGCCTGGGTCACGACCATCGGGATCGACGGGGTACAGGGAACCCTGCGGATGCGGGCCTACCGGTCTACCGACGGCGTCAACTGGACCCACGACGCCGTGTTCTCCGGTTCCCAGACGATCGCCGACAAGCAGATGATCTGGACGGACCATAGCGACCGATCGAAGTACAAGGACCATATCTATGCCGTCTGGCACAACGGCCGCCCTGTCTACATGAGTCGGCGCACGCCGGGCCCGGACGGCGGCTGGAGCGATCCGGTCCAGGTCAGCGGCGCCGAGACCACCGGCACCGGCATCGGTTCCGACGTGAAGACCAACGCCTCGGGGCAGGTCTTCGCCTTCTGGCCCGACACCGGCAGCCGCAAGATCTATCTCACGCGCTCCCTGGACGGCGGCGCCACCTATACGAAGCCGGTCGCCGTGGCGAAGACCTTCGGATCGTTCACCGTCGGCATCCCGGCGCAGGACAGGCGGCGGGCCCTGATCAACGTCACCGCCGGGGCGTTCTAGAAAGGGAAGAGGAGCCTCGTCTACGCCGCCTGGATGGACCTCTCGGGCGCGCCGGGCTGCCGCAATCCTTTCGAAGAGCCGCGAAGCAATGTCGACTCCGTCTGTAAGACCCGCATCTGGTTCTCCCGTTCCACCAACGGCGGTCTGCGCTGGACCAAGCCGCGGATGATCAACGACCCGGCGACGCTCAACGATCAGTTCAATCCCTGGATGGTGGTCGACGAGACCACGGGCGCCCTGGGCATCATCTACTACGACACGGCAGGGGAGAGCCGCACCAGGGTCAACCTCTGGTACCAGTCCTCGTTCGACGAGGGGGTCACCTGGCGCGCGCCGGTCCGCGTGAGCTCGGCCGCCAGCGAGGCCATCGGAACCAGCGGCGGCAACTTCCAGTACGGCGACTACAACGGTTTCTCGGGGATCGCCGGAACCTTCTTCCCCTCCTGGACGGACCGTCGCGTCATTGGCGCCCAGCAGGTCTGGACGGCGCCCATCCGGGACTCCAAGAGCGGAGTCTGCAAGACGACCGACCTCTTCACCGACAGCGTGGGCAAGGGCGTGGCCAGCCTCGCTGTGCCCGCCGGGGCCACGGAGACGCGGCTCTCCTTCTGGCACCGCCGCCGGTTCGCCGGCGGCGAGGGCGGCGGCACGCTCAAGCTCTCCGTGGACGGCGGCGCCCCTGTGACCGTGCCGGCCTCGGCCATCCTCTCCGGTGTTGGGATAGGGGACGACGCTCTCTTCAAGGGGATCGATCGCCAGCCTGTGAACACCGTGGTGGACCTGGACGCCGTCTGCGACCTCGCCACCGGGAGCGCGGGAGGTTGCGCCGGACGCTCGCTGCGGCTCGTCTTCTCGGCGGGCGACGACGTCTCGCGGGAGGACGTCTGGTTCCTGGACGAGGTGGCGGTGACGGCCTGCAGGCCGTAGGCCTCAACGCTCTTTGCTCTCCTCTCTCCGGGTAGCTCTGCATCCCGCCCGGTCGGGGTGTGAACGCATCTCCGCGTCGCGTCATCATGAGATCGCGAGGGGAGAGAGGAGGTTGTCATGAACACCACCCAGGGCATGAAGAAAACCCAAGGCCGGACCCGGCCGAAGAGGGTCGGCCCATGCGCCGCTTCGGAGTGCGGAGTCACCCACAGCGACTGTCCGAACACCTGGAAGGGTACCTGCGATCGTGAGGCGGGCCACTCCGGCTCCCACCACTGCGACAAGTGCATGTCGTACTTCTGAGATCAAGCCACGGCGGCCAGCCTGCCCAGGTGCCGCCGTACCAGCTCCGCTTCCACCTTCTCCACAGCCTTGCGGCCGCAGTCGAAGCAATCCTGGGCGCGGTGGAACTCCAGGAATCCGATATGGGCGACTTCCGGCGCGATCAGCACGTCCGGCGGATCCAGGGCCAGCCGGGCGCGGGTGAGGTGCGCCTGGGAGATGTAGAGGCTCCGCTCCACGACCTTGAGGAGGCTGGGCGTGGCGGCTTCCGATTCCTCGGAGGAGCTCCAGGTCTCCTGGTTGTCCTGGGTCGAGATGCCGCTGTTGACGTCCACCGCGATCACGATCTCCGCCCCCAGGGCGCGACAGAGGGAGACCGGGACCGGATTGGCGATGCCGCCGTCCACGCACCACCGGCCGCCGATCTGGACGGGCTTGAACAGGACGGGAACGGAGATGGAGGCGCGGACGGCCTCCCGGAGGGAGCCCTTGCGGAGCCAGACCTCGGCGCCGTCCGCGAGATCGGTGGCCACGGCCCCATACGGTAGGGAGAGATCTTCGATGTCGCGGTCTTCGACCCGGGAAGCGAAGAAGTCGAAGAGCCGCCGCCCCCGGATCACGCCGCCGGTGAGGCTGAAGTCGAGATAGCCGACGACGTCCCGCCATTCGAGGGATGCGAGCCAGCGCTCGAAGTCATCCAGCTTGCCGAGGGCGTAGGCGGCGCCGACCATCGCTCCCGCCGAAGTGCCGCAGACGACGTCCGGCACGACGCCCCGCTCCTCCAGGGCGCGCAGCACGCCCACATGGGACCAGCCCCGGGCCGAACCTCCACCCAGAGCGAAGCCGATCTTCTTCTTCCGCCGGTGCAGGAACCGTTCGAACATGGCTTCGCCTCCTCGATCTGGAGGTTAGCGGAGGCGGAACCGGAGCGCCCCCCACGAGCGGAGGGGCGGGGCCGCCCTTACAGGGTGGGGAAGGCGCCTCCCTGCTAAGATCTCCTGGTACTGAGCCATCGTGAGCTCCGTTGGAGGTTGGGGCCATGAGGGAACATCCGGATCGGGAGACCCTGAAGAAATTCATCGGCGGACAGTTGGCTTCCGAGGACGCCCGGCTGATTGACCGGCACCTCGCGGCCTGTTGGGAGTGCCGGGACCGGGCGGATGAGGTTTCCGCCAGGTTGGCGCTCCAAATGCTGGATTCCTGGCTTCGGCCGAGCTATGACGAGGCGTTTGAGCGTGCTGTCGATAGAGCGGCGATCCATCTGGCTGTGGTCATGGAAGAGGGCAGGAATGTTGAAGACCTAGTTACAGAACTATTACGGGAGCCTGCTTCAGAACGACATCGGAAAATTGCTGACGAAGAGAGGTTCCATAATGTAAGGCTGTCTCAAGTGCTCCGATCTCGGAGTCGTGAAGCCTGGACGGTTACTCCCTCCACGGCTCTGGAATTAGCAAGTTTGGCCGTTGAGGTATCTAGATACCTTGATCCAGGGCGCCATGGCACCTGTATAGTCGAGGACTCCCGTGCTGCGGCCTGGGCTTACCTGGGTAATGCTTACCGTATCAACTCGGATCTTTGGAGGGCTGAGCAGTCCTTAAGTCAGGCATGGCTGCATCATGTGGCTGCAGGAGAGGACGCTTACACAGAAGCTGAACTACTCCGTTTCAGCTCCTCGCTGCGTAATGCTCAGGGCTTATGCGAGGATGCAGTGAAACTCTCTGATCGGGCAATCGCGATTTACCAAGAGGGGCAGGATTTTCACCTTGCAGGTGTCGCGCTGATCCAAAAGGGCGCTGCGCTGGGGTACTGGGGCCATAATAGAGAAGCGATATCAGTAATACAAAGTGGATTGGACCAGCTTGATCCTACAGAAGACCCCAGGCTGTTTTGCACTGGTAAGCACAATCTAATCTGGTCTCTTCATAATGGTGGTTCGTCTGTGGATGCTTGGAAAGCCTTAGATGACAACCGGTTCTTTTGCCTGGAAGTCGGGCATCAGATGGACTTAGCTAGGTTCCGCTGGCTAGAAGGCCAGATTGCTGTGGAGCTTGGACTATTCAGCAAGGCCGAGACTTTACTGTACGAGACCCTGGATTTTTTTCTGAACTGCTCCTGTGGAATGGAAGTCTTCCTGATCTCAGTCGATCTTGCCAGGATGTACGCGCTAACCGGAAATTATCAGAAGGTAAAGAGTAGCCTAAGTGAAGTCATTCCTTTAGGCGAAGCCCTAGGCCTACGTCAGGAAGTCCTCAAGGCGCGGGTTCTGCACGCACAAGTATCGCGGCCGTAAATCTGAGTGCCTTTCCTATGAAGCTACACCTTCACTACTTCCTTACTTGCGCCTACCTCTCTTATATCGCCGCAAACTGCTCCCGTCCCATCGATACCGCCGTCACCTCAAAACTCGGCGGCTCCATGATATGCCGTTTGACCGCGCACTGGTCGGCCGCTCGGACGATCGCATCCCGGTACTTGTCCGGGAATCCCAAAGGAAGCTGAATCTCCAAGCGCACGGTCCCCACGCGGGTGCCGCTGGGATCTTTCTCGGTCGTGAGGGTCACGCCGAGGCCGGTGGTGTCGATCTCTCGCTGCTGGCAGAAGCGCAAGGCGTACAGACCGGCGCAGGTGCCGAGGGAAGCCAGGAACAGCTCGAAGGGCTCCGGTCCGGTACCCTCGCCTCCATGACCCAGGCGCTGGTCGGTGTGGACGGTCAGGTCGCGGAAGTGGGCATCCACGGCCACGCCGCCGGGGAAGGTGATCTGCATTGTGCTCATGGGATCTCCTTGCTCATTGCTTGTAGAAGGTAGCAGGGAGGCCGGAAGCGCGCGCCGTCCGGAGGGTGGGGTAGAGGCTATGCGGTAGGGTGGGTCAGGAGTCCAATGGAACGAGGCGGAAGGGTGCCCCGGCCAGGGTTCGCAGTGGACGGAAGTGACGCTCGTCCAGGGTAAGCACGGCGTTGATACGGTAACGCTCCGCCAATACGACGATCGAAGCGTCCGCTATTCCGATTTCCTGGTCTGCGAAGCGGTCCAGGACCTCGAGGGCGCGCTGGACGTCGGACGCCGAGAAGGACTCCAACTGGTAGGCGCCACGCGCCACCTCTCCGAGGAACAGCCTGGCGGCCTTGGTCCCAACCCGAGTGGTGATCAGATAATCCAGCTCGGCCAGGATGAAGGGGGACAGCAGGTAAGGACCGGGAATCGAACGCATCGCGGACACCACACCCTGATGATGCCGCTGGCGTCCGTCGATCCAGGCCAGAACGCCGCTTGTGTCGATCAGGATCAACGCTCGCCGAAGCCCTCGAGGAATTCGTCCGTCCGCTCTGCGAGAGTCGGATCCTCACTGAAAAACAGGGGGATCCGCGGTCTGGAAGGAAGGCGATGCTCGACCACCCGCCGCACACCTTCGAGGATCAACTCCTCTTCGCTGCGGCCCTCGTCCCTGGCCAGACGTTCCAGGTCCGCCTTCAAGTCCTCTGGGAGATGCACGACCGCTTTCGTCATGCCCTTCATCATAGTGGATTTTCGGGTGGTAAAGTCCCCCTCGCCATGCGAGCCATGATCCTCCAAGCCCTCGCCAGCCTGGAGGAGAACCCCGCCCCCCTTGAGCTGGCCGACCTGCCCATCCCGCCCCCGGGAGAAGGGGAGGTCTTGGTGAAGATCTCGGTCTGCGGGGTTTGCCACACCGAATTGGACGAGATCGAGGGGCGAACGCCCCCGCCTCGCCTTCCGGTCGTGCTTGGACATCAGGCGGTCGGGACCGTCGAGGCTCTGGGACCCGGGACCGGCGTCCTGCGGGTCGGCGATCGGGTGGGCGTCGCGTGGATCTTCTCGGCGTGCGGCCGGTGCCGGTTCTGCCTTGAGGGGAACGAGAACCTCTGCCCGTTCTTCGAAGCGACGGGCAGGGATGCCCACGGCGGATATGCGGAGTACATGGCAGTGCGCGAAGGGTTTGCCCATCCAATTCCGGATGTGTTTTCCGACGCCGAAGCGGCGCCTCTCCTCTGCGCGGGAGCGATCGGTTACCGGTCCCTGGCGCTGGCGCGTCTCGAGGACGGCGAAAACCTGGGGCTGACCGGCTTCGGGGCTTCCGCTCACCTGGTCCTTCAGATGGCCAGGCATCGCTTTCCACGATCGAAGGTCTTCGTCTTCGCCCGCAGCGAGGGGGAGAGGAGCTTCGCGCGGGAGCTCGGGGCCGCTTGGGCCGGAGACACCCAGGAGGAGTCCCCGGAGAAGCTGGCGGCCATCATCGACACGACGCCGGCCTGGAGCCCCGTCGTCGAAGCCCTGAAGAACCTGGAACCGGAGGGACGGCTCATGATCAACGCCATCCGCAAGGAGGAGCGGGACAAGGAAGCCTTGCTGCGCCTCGACTATCCCGCCCACCTGTGGATGGAGAAGGAGATCAAGAGCGTCGCCAACGTGGCCCGGAGCGACGTCCGCGAATTCCTGAAGCTGGCGGCCGAGATCCCCATCCGCCCGGAGGTCCAGGAGTACCCTCTGGAGGCGGCGAATCAGGCCCTGCGGGAGCTGAAAGAGAGGAAGATCCGCGGCGCCAAGGTGCTGAGGATCGCATGAGGCGCGAGGTGGAGATCTACTACCTGGAGATGACCTCTCCGGAAGAGCTTCGTCCCGGCCGGCCCGCGGAGGACCTGGAGATCCGCCAGGCCCGCATCCCCTCTCCGGAGCTGAATCGCTTCCTGTACACCGCCGTGGGGGGAGACTGGTTCTGGATGGACCGGCTGGACTGGACCTATGAGCGATGGCTCGCGTGGCTGGAACGGCCGGAGGTGGAGACCTGGTTGGGCTACGTCGAGGGGACTCCAGCCGGCTATTTCGAGCTGGAGCGGCAGCCGGGGGACAACGTGGAGCTGGCGTACTTCGGGCTGCTGCCGCGCTTCATCGGCCGCGGTCTCGGCGGTGCGCTGCTGACCGCCGCCATCCGGCGAGCCTGGGAGATGGGCGCGTCCCGCGTCTGGGTCCACACCTGCTCGCTCGACGGTCCGGCCTCGCTGACGAACTATCAGGCCCGGGGATTCCGGCTCTATCAGACGGAGACCTTCTCCAAGGAGCTGCCGGACGATCCCCCCGGACCCTGGCCGGGCGCGCGGCCGGCGGCCGGAGCCTGATCCGCATACAATACGAAGGACTTCCGAGAATGCCTATGCAAGGGACGGGGGACGTGACCGAGCTGCTGCTGGCCTACAAGGACGGCGACCGCGCCGCTTTCGACCGGCTGGTGCCCCTGGTCTACAACGACCTGCGGCGGATCGCCCGGCGTCAGCTCGGCCGGGGCAATCCGGACCGCGTCCTCGACACCACTGCCCTGGTACACGAGTCCTATCTGAAGCTGGTGGACGGCAGCCGGGTGGACTGGCAGGACCGCTGTCATTTCCTGGGCGTGGCCGCCCGCGCGATGCGCCAGGTGGTGGTGACCTACGCCCGCCGCCGCGGCGCGGCCAAGCGGGGCGGCGGCAGCATACAGACCACCCTGGACGAAGGGATCGTCTCCATCGACGGTCAGGCGGAGTGGCTGGTGGCCCTGGACGCGGCTCTCTCGCGCCTGGGGGAGAAGAACCCGCGTCTGGCCCAGGTGGTGGAGTGCCGCTTCTTCGCCGGTCTCTCGGAAGAGGAGACGGCGGCGGCGATGGGGGTCTCACTGCGCACGGCCCAGCGCGACTGGATGAAGGCGCGGGCGTGGTTGCAGGAGGAGCTGAGCTGAGCCCTCACCTCCCGGCCTCCTCTCCCGACCCCTCCCTCCCACCCACACCGGGAGAGGAGGAGAAGTTAGCCAAAAGACGCTTCTTCATTCCCCTCTCTCCCGGTGTGGGTGGGAGGGAGGGGTCGGGAGAGAGGGGGTAGGGGGAGTGAGGGCCGACCGCTGGACCCAGGCCGACCAGCTTCTCGACGCCGCTCTGGATCTTCCCGCCGGCGAGCGGATCTCCTTTCTCGATCAGGCCTGCGAGGGCGATCCCGAGCTGCGCGCTCTCGTGGGACGGCTCCTGGCCGCCGCCGAGGCGGACGATTCCAGTCTCGCCGCCGGCGGCGCCCTGCGCGGGCCGCTCTGGGCGGAGCTGGAGGACGAGCTGGCGGGCGACGAGGACCGGATGGCCGGGGCTGTGGTCGGCCGCTACCGGATCGTCCGTGAGCTGGGGCGCGGCGGCATGGCGGTGGTCTACCTGGCGGAGCGGGCGGACGGCGAATTCCAGCAGCGGGTGGCCCTGAAGCTCCTCAAGCGCGGCCTCGAAACCGAGGAGGTCGTGCGCCGCTTCGACCAGGAGCGGCAGATCCTCGCCCTGGCCCGCCATCCGGGCCTCGCCCGTCTCCTCGACGGCGGCGTCGGTCCCGGCGGGCGGCCCTATCTCGTCATGGAGCACGTCGAGGGCGAGCCCATCGACCGCTACAGCGACGAGCGGCGTCTGCCCGTGCCCGAGCGGCTGCGGCTCTTCCTCCAGGTGGCCCGCGCCGTCGAGGACGTCCACCGCAACCTCATCATCCATCGCGACATCAAGCCGTCGAACATCCTGGTCACGGCGGACGGGCACGCCAAGCTGCTGGACTTCGGCATCGCCAAGCTCCTGGACCCGGAGGCCGGCGCCGTCCTGGAGACCCGGACGGCCCTCCGCCTGATGACGCCCGCCTGGGCGAGCCCGGAGCAGGTCCAGGGCGGGCCGGTGACCACGGCCTCGGACATCTACCAGCTCGGCCTGCTCCTCTACGTCCTGCTCTCGGGCCGCTGGCCGTACCGCTCCCCGACAGGTCCCGCCGAGCTGGCCCACGTCATCCTGACGGACGAGCCGACCCGTCCCTCTTCGGCGGCGGCGGGCGGCGGCGGTCACGTGCCGCCGGGGCAGGAAGCGCTGGCGCCCGAAGAGATCGCCCGCGCCCGCGGCGCCACGGCGGCCCGGCTGCGTCGGGAGCTCGCCGGCGATCTCGACACGATCGTGGCCACGGCTCTGCGCAAGGAGCCGGAGCGGCGCTACCCGTCGGTCTCCCAACTCGTCGCGGACGTGGAGGGCTACCTCGACGGCCGGCCCATCTCCGCCCGGCCGGACACGGTGGCCTACCGCACCGGCAAATTCGTCCGCCGGCACGCGGGCGCCGTGGCCACGGGGCTGGCGGCGCTGGCGCTGGTGATCGGCATGACCGCGGGCTACACCCTGGAACTGGCCCGGGAGCGCGACCGGGCGCGGCTGGCGGCGGCCCGCGCCACCCAGGTCTCCGATTTCCTGCGCGGCCTGTTCGAGGTGGCCGCCCCCTCCCGGTCCGGCGGCGAGAAGATCACCGCCCGCGAGCTTCTGGACCGGGGCGTCGCCCGCATCGACAAGGACCTGGCCGGCGAGCCCGCGCTGCGGGCCGACATGATGGGCATCATGGGGGACGTCTATCGCGAGCTGGCCCTCTACGATCAGGGCCGGGCTCTGCTCGAACGGTCGGTCGCCCTGCGCCGGCGGATGCCGGGCGAGGACGGGCTGGATCTCGCCGCCTCCCTGCACAACCTGGCGAGGCTGTTGGAGGAGCAGGCCGAGCACGATCGGGCGCGGCGGCTCTACGAGGAAGCTCTGGCGATCCGGGAGAAGGCCCTCGGTCCGGAGCATCCCGACGTGGGCCGTACGCTCCTCGGCCTCGGCCAGGTCCTGGAAGCGCAGGGGGATCTCAAGGGGGCGATCCGGACTCAGGAACGCGCCCTGGCGAACCTGGAGAAAGCGCTGGGTCCCCGCCATCCCGACGTCGGACTGGCTCTGCGGGACCTGGGCGCCGCCCTCCACAGGAACTTCGATTCCGTCCACGCCCAGGAGCGGCTGCAGCGCGCCCTGGCGATCCTCGAAGCGAGCTACGGTCCCGATCACCCCTACACGGCGCACACGCGGATGTTCCTGGGGAACGCCCTGAGCGGCGGCGGGGACCGCGCGGGAGCCCGCGCGCAGTACGAGAAGGCCCTCCCGGCCCTGGAGCGCGCGTACGGTCCGCGGCACCCGTTCATCGCGGGCCTGCTGACCACCCTGGCGAATCTGCGGATCGCCAGCGGCATGGGAGCCAAGGACCCCGACGGGGCCATCGCCTACTACGAGCGGTCGCTGGCGATCCTGGAGGCGGCGTTCGGTCCCATGCACCCGGAGCTCGTCGCCAACGTGGAGGGCCTGGGCCGCTCCTGGAAGCTCAAGGGAGACGACGCCAAGGCCCGGGCCTACTTCGAGCGCTGCGTCGCCCTGAGCGAGGCGGCCTTCGGTCCCGAGCACGTGGACCTGGCGAGCTCCCTCTACGAGCTGGCGGATCTCTACGCGCGCATCCGGCGCTATCCCGAGGCGCTGCGCCTCTACGAGCGGGCTCTGAAGATCCGCGAGAAGGTCCACGGTCCGGACCACGCCTCCTTCGCCCTGCCGATGTTCTACATGGCGAAGATCCATCGCGAGCAGGGGGACTCCGCCGCCTGCGTGTCCACCCTCCGCCGCGTGCTGGGCCTCCGCCATCCCCCCAACGCGGAGGAGCACGGCCTGGATCTGATCCAGGTCGAGCTGGGGCGCTGCCTGGTGGACCTCCGCGAGTACGCCGAGGCCGAGGCCATCCTCGTCCCCATCGCCGCCCGGGACGAGCCGGTCGGACGGATGCGGTCCCTGGAGGTCCTGGTGGATCTGTACGGCCGCTGGGGAAAGCCGGCCGAGGCCGCGCGGCGGCGGGCGGAGCTGGCGAAGCTGCCGCCGCTCAGCCCGCCGGGAACGAAGCCGGACCGGGCGACGGCGCACTCGCGGTAGGTGGGGTCTTGCTGACTCGAGCGGCATTCCCTTCGAGACCTCACCCTCGGTCCCTCTCCCATCTCCCTGCCCCCCGCCCCCGGGAGAGGGAGGGCCCTACGATCCAGGATTTCTTGAGCTCGGCAAGATAGTTGACTCATCGTTCCCCCTCTCCCGGGTGGTGGGCGGGGGCTGGGAGAGGGGGCCAGGGGGTGAGGTCTCGAAGGGCACCCCGCCGCGGAGGGCACGCTGCTATGATCCCCCCGTCCCTCTTAGAAGAAGTCGATGCCGATGCCTCGCCTCCGGCGCTCCCTTCCGTCCCTGGCGCTGCTCGTCTCCCTGGACGCGGGCCAGCTTCAGACCCATTCTGTGGACCTGACCGCCGGCCGCGTCTGGCGGATCGCCGTGGAGCAGCGGGGGATCGACGTGACGGTCGAGGTCCGGTCACCCGACGGCCGCCGCCTCGCCATCGTGGACAGCCCCTTCGACCGCCAGGGCGTCGAGACGCTGGCGGTGGCCCCGGAATCTTCCGGCGCCTACGCGGTCGAGGTCCGGTCGCGGGAGCCCGGCGCGCCTTCAGGCCGGTACGAGCTGCGGGTGGACGAGCTGCCGCGGGACCGCTTCGCAGCCGAGGCGGCGCTGACCCGGGCGGGGGAGCGGTACTTCGAGGGCACGGCCGAGGCGCGCCGGCAGGCTCTCGCCGAGTACAGACAGGCTCTCGAGCGTTGGCGATCCCTGGGCGACCGCCGGGAGGAGGCGCGGGCTCTCTACGCCGCGGCGGTCCTCTCCCGGCTGGTGGGACAGACGCGCGAGGCCCTGGCCCTCGCCGAGGAGGTGCTGCCCCTCTGGCAAGCCCTGCGAGACCGGCTCTGGGAAGGCAGTACCTGGAATGAGATCGGTCTCGGTCGTCTGAGCCTGGGAGATGGAGCCCGGGCGCGTGAGGCTTTCGAGAAAGCGATCGAGGCGCAGCGGCAGGCCGGCGACCGCTACGGCGAGGGGGCGTCCCGCAGCAACCTCTGCGTCACCGATCTGGCCCAGGGCGATCTGCGGGCGGGGCTCGCCTGTTACGAGGAAGCGCTGCCGGTGCTGCGCGAGGCCCGGGCCCTGGCTCTGGAAGGAGCGGCCCTCTTGAACGTCGGACGGGTCTATGACCTGCTGGGAGAGCCGGAGCGGTCTCGCGACCATTACCGCCAGGCGCTGGACCGGATGCGCGCCACGGGCGACCGGGTCGGAGAGGCGCAGACGCTCAATCACGCCGGTCTCCTGGACCTGGAGCTGGGGGAAACGAGGGAGGCCCTGGCCCGCTTCGGACAGGCCCTCGACATCTTCCGCGCTCTGGAGAAGGCCGACTGGCAGGGCACCGTCCTCCACAACATCGGCCTGGTCTATCAATCCCTGGGGGAGTGGCCGCGGGCTGTCGCCTCCTATGAAGAGGCGCTGCGGCTCCGGCGGCAGAGCGGCGACCGGGACGGCGAGGCCGCCACGCTGACCAACCTCGGGCTGGTCCACGCCTCCCAGGACCGGTTCCAGGAGGCGCTGGATTTCCACCGCCGCGCCCTGGCGCTGCGCCGCGAGCTGGGCGACCGCCTGGGCGAAGGGTTGGCCCTGACCCAACTCGGCCGCGTCACCCAGGACATGGGCTCTCCGCGAGCGGCGGTCTCTCTTTTCGACCAGGCGATCGAGCTGCTCCACGCGGCGGGCTCCCGCGGCTACGAGGCCGAGGCCCTGCGCAGCCGGGGGGACGCCTGGCTGGCGCTGGGCGAGCCCGCCAAGGCCCTGGAGAGCCTCCGGGAGGCGCTGCGGCTCGCCCGCGCCGCCGGCCACCGGGCCGGCGAGGCGCAGGCCGAGCAGTCCCTGGCTGTGGCGGAACGGCGCCTGGGGCATCCCGCCGAAGCCCGCGCCCACGCCGAGGCGGCGCTCGGCATCTACGAGGACCTGCGCTCCCGCATCGCCGGGCCGGACCTGCGCGCCTCCTTCTCCGGCCTGCGGCATCGGGCCTACGAGCTTCATCTCGACCTGCTGATGGAAAGCCATCGCGCCGACCCCGCCGCCGGCTGGGACCGGGCGGCCCTGGAGTCCAGCGAGCGCGCCCGCGCCCGCACTCTTCTGGAGCTGCTGGGCGAGGCCGGCGTGGACGTCCACCAGGGAGCGGACCCCGCGCTGCTGGAGCGCCGGACCTCCCTGCTGCGCCGTCTCAGCGCCAAGGCCGAGCGGGCACTGCGGGGGAGCTCCGACCGGAAAACCCTGGAGGAGGAGCGCCTCGCCCTCCTGCGGGATCTCGACGTGGTGGAGGCCGAGATCCGCGAGCGCAGCCCCGGCTACGCCGACCTGACTCAACCCCGAACCCTGCGCGCTCCGGAGATTCAGGCTCTCCTCGATCCGGACACAATCCTGCTGAGCTACGCCCTGGGCAAGGAGCGGAGCTGGCTCTGGGCGGTGACCGCGGAGAAGGTGGCGAGCTTCGAGCTGCCCGGACGGGCGGAGATCGAAACGGCCGCCCGGCGGCTCCACGAGGCGCTGAGCGCGCTCGGCGTCGAAGACCGTCTCAAGGAAACCCAGGACGCGTCGGCCCTCGGCCGCATGCTTCTGGGTCCCGTCGCGGACCGCCTCGGAAGCCGCCGCCTGGTCGTGGTGGCGGACGGCGCCCTGCAATACATTCCTTTCGGGGCTCTGCTCCGGTCCGACGCGGCCCCGGTCCTCGAACGGCACGAGGTCGCCTATCTTCCCTCGGCCTCGGCGCTGGCGGCCCAACGGCGCGTCCTGGCTTCGCGTCCACCAGCTCCCCGCTTGATCGCTTTGCTGGCGGACCCGGTCTTCGGTCCGGGCGACCCGAGGATCGGGACGGCGTCCGCATCCCGCGGCGGGGAGGGGACCGTTTTCGAGCGGCTTCCCGCTTCGCGGCAGGAGGCCGAAGCCATCGCGGCCCTGGCTCCGCCGGGCGAGGCCACGCTGGCCCTTGGCTTCGACGCGGCCCTGCCCCGGGTCCTCGACGATCGATTGGGCGGCTTCCGCATCGTCCACTTCGCCACCCACGGCGTGATCGACGCCGAGCGCCCGGCCCTCTCCGGTCTGGCCCTCTCCATGGTCGACGAGAAAGGCAATGCCCGCGAAGGATTCCTCCACCTGCACGACATCTACAACCTGCGCCTGGACGCCGACCTCGTCGTCCTCAGCGGCTGCCGCACGGCCCTGGGCCGGGAAGTCCGCGGCGAGGGGCTGATCGGCCTGGCGCGGGGTTTCCAGTACGCGGGGGCGCGCCGGGTGCTGGCCAGCCTCTGGCGGGTGGAGGACCGCGCCACGGCCGCCCTGATGGAGCGTTTCTATCGGGCTCTGTGGATCGAGAAGCTGGCGCCCGCGGCGGCCCTGCGCGCCGCCCAACTCCACATCCGCCAGCAGCGGCGCTGGCGCGATCCGTATTACTGGGCCGGGTTCGTCCTGGCGGGCGACTGGAGCTGAACCCTGAGTGCGATCCTTCGCGTCCGCGTCCCACTATTTCTGTAGGCAGAGCAAGGAGGGATTATGAGCGTGAGCATCGGCGACTTCATGGGCTCTTGGAAGGTCAACTGGGTGGACGGTGAGAATCCCTGGTTTCAGCCGGGGTGGATCCTGATGATCGGCACCGGCAGCGGTTACGGCGATGAGCCGCCGAGTTTTACGGGGGATTGGCAGGTCAGCGTCGGCTTCGCCGTCCTGGACCTCGCTCAGTCGTCCTCCCCGATCCAGCTCTCCACGGATCTCGACCAGGAAGGCAGACACCAACCTCTGGAGCTCCTCCTCTACGGCGACCAGCTCCGCTGGAAGGGTTATTACGAAAGCAAGCCGCTCTACATCTACATCTCCCTCAGCGAGACCTGGACGCCTGGAGGCGACCGCTACCTGACCCTGTACGGTTCCACCACCTACGGCGATCCGGAGCAGGTGGCCGTCTGGGGCGGCAGCGGCGCGCCGCCGCCGCCACCGCCGCCGGAGACCTGAGATGCTAGAATCCGCCCGCTTTCCGAAGCGGGGAGATCGCTCTGGCCAGCCAAGACACAGCCCTTGAGGGACTCGAAGAGCTGGTCGCGCGCATCCAGGCCGGAGACCGGCGGGCGGAGGAGCGGGTGGTCGAGCTCTACGGCCGCGGTGTGGCGATCATCCTCGACCGCCACACAAGCGGCCGGCCCGAGGCCGAGGATCTGTTCCAGGACACCTTCCGGCTCGCTCTGGAGAAGCTGCGCCGGGGCGAGCTGCGGGAACCCGCGAAGCTCCCCGGCTACCTGGCCCAGATCGCCCGCTCTCTCGCCATCGAGCACTACCGCAAGGCCGGCCGCCGCAAGACCGACGCGGACAGCGACGCCGTCCTCGCCGCGGTCTCGCCCGCCGCCGGGCCGCTGAGCGGCCTCATGGAGCGCGAGAACGCCGCCCTGGTCCGGCGGGCCATCCAGGACCTGGCGAACGACCGCGACCGCCAGATCCTCCTCCGCTTCTACATCGCCGAGGAGGACAAGGACCGCATCGCCGCCGACTTCGGCCTGGACAACCTGCAGTTCAACCGCGTCCTCCACCGCGCCCGGCAGCGCTACAAGGAGCTGCTCCTGGGGCGGATGGGGACTCGCGAGGCGATCGCGGGTGCGATCCTTCTTCTTTTGATCACACTATGGAGAGGAATGAAGGCCGCGAGCTGAGCCATGGACCACGCCTACATCGAAAGCCAGGGGCTCATCGAGCGCTACCACCGAGGACTGCTGCCGCCGGAGGAGGAGGCCGCGTTCGAGGAGCACTTCGTGACCTGCGCGGACTGCATGGAGCAACTCGAGCTGGCCCGCGGCTTCCAGAAGGGATTGAAGGCCGCCGTGGCCGAGGACGTCGCGCAAGCCACCCTGGCGCGCGCGGGTCTCTTCGCCTGGCTCGCCCGGCGCGGCCGGCTGGCGCAGTTGGGTCTGGCCCTGGCGGCGCTCGCCTTGCTGGCTTTGCCGTCCTGGCTGTCCTTCCGAGCCGTCGAGAACCAGCGTCTCGCCTCCGAGCGGCTCCAGGACGAGCGGCGGAAAGCAGAGGATCTGGAACGGCGTCTCAGCGCAAGCGAGCGGCAGCGCGCCGAGGAGCGCCGGACGCTCGAAGGCCGGCTCGCCGAAGCCGGCAAGGTCCCGCCGCCCGCGCCGCCTCGCGGCCTTCCCGGCCCCCTGGTCAACACGCCCGTCTTCCTCCTGACCGCCTTGCGCGGCGAAGGGGAACCCGCGGTCATCGATCGTTCCAAGACGGGCGACGTCCTCTCCCTGGCCGTGGACGTCGGGCCCGATTCCGGCTTCGAGAGCTACCGCGTGACGATCACCCGCGCGGGCCGCGCCGTTTTCCAGCGGGACGGCCTGCGCCCCAACGCGCTGGAAGCCTTGATGATCACTTTTCCCTCTTCCTTCTTCTCGCCCGGCGAGCACCGCCTGCGCGTCGAGGGCGTGCGGCCGGACGGCGGCGCGTCTGAAATCGGCGGCTATCCGTTCCAGGTGCGATAACCGCGCCCGGCACCCGCGAGCTCCACAACACCGCGCCGGCATGTTCTTCGTATAAAATGGATCGGTGCTCCAGCTTCCGATCGCCTTCGTCAAGTATTACGAGAAGGGTTCCACCGTCATGGGCGCCGATCAGATCTCCGAAGGTCTGCGCGCACGCGGTTGGGACGCCCGTTCCATTCCGGTTTCCGAGATGGGGAGCGTGACGGGCGGCATCCTCGTCTTCATCAAGACCTCGCGGCTCGATCACCTGCTGCTGGCCAAGGCGCGGAAGAACCGGCTGGTGCTCGACGTCCAGGACACCGTCGTCTTCAAACGGCGGATCAAGAACCGCTGGCTCTACGACGCGTTGATCTTCAAGAACCGGCGGCAGCTCGCGGATTTCGGCCGGCGGGACAAGCACGACCGCGTGATCTATCACCAGTGGGACCTGCGCTATTCGCCGAACCAGGCGCCGCGGGACCGCATGGTGCTCGGCTACATCGGCGACGCGCGGTCCTTGAACCTGTGGGGTCAACTGCCGGACATCGAGTGCATCCCGGTCCAGGACGGCATGTTCGCGGCGGCTGCGAAGTTCAACTGCCATCTCTCGATCCGGGAGCCCGGGCGGGATTTCCTCTACAAGCCGAACTGCAAGGTTTCCACGGCGGCGGTCTGCGAGGTCAACCTGATCACCACCCGCGACGCGAGCGCCGTCGAGCTGCTGGGCGAGGATTATCCCTATTATTGCGAGCCGGACCACGATTCGATCCTCGCCGCGATCGAAAAGGCCCGTTCCTCCTTCGGCTCGCCCGAGTGGCAACGGGGCCTCGAACGCATGAAGGCCGTGCGGGAGGCCACCCGCATGGACCGCGTGCTCGATCAATACGAAGACCTGTTCCGGGAGCTCGCCCCGCCATGACCGCCGTCTGCTACGTCATCCAGAGCCATCGGGATCCCGAGCAGATCTACCGGCTGGTGAGGGTGCTGCGTAGCGGAAGCGTCAACGGACGGATCGTGGTGATACATGACTTCGGGGGCTGCCATCTCGACGAGGCTCCCCTCATGGAGCTGCCGGACACGCACCTGCTGCGGGCCGCGGGACGGCTCGTGCGGTCCAACTACTGCTGCCAGGTCCAGCCCTATCTCGACACCGTCGATTGGCTCGAGCGCGGAGGGTTCCAGTACGACTGGCTGGTCAACCTCACCGCCCAGGACTACCCGGTGAAGCCCATGGCGGAGATCGAGGCCTTCCTGGACGCCGCGACGTGCGACGGTTTCATGCGCCACTGGGACGTCCTCTCGAAGGACAGCCCCTGGTCGCGGCGCAAGGCCCGGGCCCGTTACTGGCACCGTTACCGTTGGCTCTCGCCCGAGACCGAGCCGGTGCTGCGCGCGCTGCGTCCGTTGACGCGCGTCCTGCCCGTTCACTTCTACTTGGACTACGGCGCCATCGCTGGCGTGCGGTCCTTCAGGACGCCGTTCAACAAGGATTTCCGCTGCTACGGCGGCTGGACCTGGTTTTCGCTCCGCCGCGAGGCCGTCCTCTACCTGCGGGATTTCCTGGCCGGGCACCCGGAGGTGGAGCGGCACTACCGCGGCACCGTGGCGCCCGAGGAGTCGCTGGTGCAGACCGTGCTCTGCAACAGCGGCCGCTTCGATTTCGTCAACGACGACCTCCGCTACATCGACTACTCGCGGGCCCACCGGGGCGCGCCACGCACCCTCACCGTCGCCGACCTGCCGCTGCTGGCGTCGGGGAAATACCATTTCGCCAGGAAGTTCGACCTCGCCGTGGACCGCGAAGTCCTGGACCGCATCGACCGCGAGCTGCTCGGCATAGACTCCAGCCGAGGGAACTGAACGTCATGGACCAGACCCGGCAACTCCGATCCCTGGAAGTGGAATTCGACGATGCCCAGGCCTGGGCCCACCGGCTGGTGGACGGCCTGTCCGAGGAACACTGGCTCCAGCGGTCCGACCCGAACCGCTGGTCCGTGGGCGAGCAGATCCTGCACCTGAACCTGACCTCCCGCGCCTACCTGCCCCGCCTCCGCGCGGGGCTGGCGGAGGCCCGCGAGCGCGGGCTCCGGACCAAGGGGCGCTACCGCCGGGACTTCATGGGCTGGCTCCTCGGCAGGATGACAGAGCCCCCCGTCCGTATGAAGGTGAAGACCACCGCCCCCTTCATTCCGAAGGACCTGCAGCCGAAGCCGGAGGCCATGCGGGACTTCGACGCCCTCCAGGACGACCTGCGCGCCGTCGTCCGCGAGGCCGCGGGCCTGGCTCTCGGCAAGGTGAAGTTTGTCTCGCCGTTCGATCCGCGGATCAAGTACAACGTGTACTCCGCCCTGCGGGTCACGGCGGCGCACCAGCGGCATCACCTGTGGCTGGGGGACAGGGTGGTGGAGGGTCTGGGCGTGGCGGTGCAGGAGGCCGCGGGGCAGAAGCGCTGAAAGGACACCAGGGACACCAAGGACACCAAGGACTTCAAGGACGGTGTCTTTGTCGTCCTTGCTGTCCCTGGTGTCCTTGGTGTCCTTTATGTCCTTGTTTGGTATCTGCTTTCAGAGATGTCCTCCATACGTCCCCCCCGCGGCCGCTACGCCCCGTCCCCCACGGGGATGATCCACGTCGGCAACGCCCGCACGGCGCTGGCGGCGTGGCTCTCGGTGCGCAGCCGGGGCGGGACGTTCGTCTGGCGGCTGGAGGATATCGACGGCCCCCGGGTGGTGCCCGGCATGGCCGAGGCGCAGATCGAGGACCTCGCCTGGCTGGGCCTGGACTGGGACGAAGGGCCGGACGTGGGCGGGCCGCACGCTCCGTACGTCCAGTCCCAGCGGTCGGCCCTGTACGAAGATGCCCTCCGCCGTCTCGCCGAAGCCGGCCGTCTCTTTCCCTGCCGCCTCTCCCGCAAAGATCTCCAGGCCATGGCCTCGGCTCCGCATGGCGGCGAGGAGGCGCCCTATCCCGCCTCCCTCCGTCCTGGCTCTCTCGATCCCGACTGGTTCCAGCGCCTGTGCGCCGACGCGAAGCCGGACGCGGCCATTCGCTTCCGGGTCGATGATCATCCCGTCACTTTTGAGGACCGCGTCTACGGTCCGATCACCGAGCGGGTGGACCTCGCGGTGGGAGATTTCGTGCTCAAGCGCCGCGACGGCCTCTACGCCTATCAACTCGCCGTGGTGGTGGACGACCTCGCCATGGGGATCGACGACGTGGTGCGCGGCGCCGACCTGCTCGCCTCCACGGCGCGGCAGATCCAGCTCATCGAGGCCCTGGGCGGCACGCCTCCCGCGTACGCGCACGTCCCCCTGGTGGTGAACGCGGGCCGGGAGAAGCTCTCGAAGCGGGATCAGGGCCTGACGCTGCGCTCGTTGCGGGAAGCGGGCGTAAGCCCCGAGGCGGTCACCGGTTATCTCGCCCACTCCCTGGGACTGCTGGACCGCTCCGAGCCCTGCCGGCCGGGCGACCTGATCCCGTTGTTCTCCTGGGAGAGGATCGCCCGCTCCGACTGGGTGTTGCCGGAGGATCTGGAGAGCCTACTGGGACGGTCCGTAGCCTTCCGGAACGTTCCAACAGCCGAAAAAACGTCTGAATAGCTTCCGCGATGGTTTTTAAGCCTAAAAAACGGCTTTTAGTCTTCCGGCGCGGCTTTCAGTCTTCCGGCGCGGTTTTTAGTCGTCCGCCAGAGTTTTTAATGTTCCGGCGCCGTTTTTAGTCTTCCGGCGCCGTTTTTAGTCGTCCGCCAGAGTTTTTAGTCGTCCGGCGGGGTTTTTAATGTTCCGGCGCGGTTTTTCAGCTCACTTCTTCTTCGTCATCGTATACACGCTGTTGGGCTGGTTGAGCTGTGCCCCGGTGACGTTGCCCTTCGCATCCTCCTGGAAGGAGACGCTGATCACCGGGAACTGCTTCGCCACGAATTCACCGCCCAGGCCAGGCTGGAGGTGCATCTCCGCTTGACCGGGGAAGGAGATCTTCAGGGTGTTCCCCGTCAGGCGGATCGTGACCCTCTGTCCCGAGAGCTCGTATTCGCCGGTAAAGCGGGCCAGCCAGGACGGATCGGACAGCCGGGCGTCCGGCTTGCGGGTGAAGACGATGTCCTTCACCTGCGGCTCGAACTGGGCCGCGACCGCCGCCACGTTGCCGTTCACATCCCCCTGGAACATGAACTTCTTGTCCTCGAAGGCAGGGTCGTCGCCCCCCTTGGCGCCGTTCCACACTTCATAGTGCCAGTGCTCCAGAGGCGCCGTGATGCCGTTGTAGGTCACGTCCAGCTTGTCGGCCGCGAGAGTGACTTTCAGCGTGCCGTAGCCGGGGTTCTCGTAGTCGCCGGCGTAGTCCGCCAGCTTGTGCGCCGGCTTTGTCCCTTGTTTGCGGACGGTATCCTTCTTCGCCTCCGCCGCCTGAGCGTCCGCCCTGCCCTTCTCGCGCCGGGCCAGAGCTTCGCCGTTCCAGTCGATGGGATCGAGCTTGAGGATGCGGTCGATGGTGTGACGGACGAGCCGCTCCGGCAGGCGGTTCTCCCTATTGGTGAGGACCACCACCCCCAGGCCGTCCTCGGGCAGCAGCGTCACCAGGGCGGAGAAGCCGTCGATGCCGCCGCTGTGATGGACCCGCGGATGCCCACGGTAGGTATCGACGTCCCAGCCGAGGCCGTAGGAGCTCCGCGACAGCTCCGGCCTTACCGGCGGGGCGTCGATGAGCATGTGCGGGGCATGGATGTCGCTGAGCGTCGACGGACTGATCAACTGCCGGCCGTCCACCTTGCCGCTGTTGAGGTTGACCTGGATCCACTTCGCCATGTCGTTCACCGATGAGTTGATGGAACCGGCCGGACCGATCATGCTGATGTCACGGAAGGGGATCGCGGTGATGTACTTGAAATCTTTCTCCCGGTAGGGAAGGGCGAAGTCGGCGGATTTCTGCGAATCATGAACGGAGAAGTTGGTATTGCTCATCCCCAGCGGCTGGAGAATCCGCTCGCGGACGCTGTCCTCCCAGCTCTTGCCGGTGAGGTGCTCGATCAGATAGCCGGCGGTGAGAAACATCAGGTTGTTGTATTGGAACTTCGCCCGTAGCTGCTCGTTGGACTCCAGGTAGCGCAGCCGCTCGACTGCTTCCTTTCGGGTCAGGGTGTTGTTGTTGTACCAGAGCAAGTCGTGACCGGGCAGGCCGGAGCGGTGCGTCACGAGGTCGCGCGGAGTGATCAGCGCCGTGGTGTCGGCGTCGTACATCTGGAAACCCGGAAGAAAGGTCCGCACGGGTTGGTCCCAGTCCAGCCTGCCTTCGTCGACCAGCATGCCCAGGGTGAAGGTGGTGAAGGCCTTGGTCGTGGAGCCGATGGCGAACAGGGTGTCCGGCGTGACCGGCAGCTTCTTCTCCACATCCCGGTAGCCGAAGCCCTTGGCGTAGATCACTTCGCCGTCCTTCACGATGGCGACGGCCAGGCCCGGCACCGACCAGTCCTGAATCATCTTCCCGACCATCTCGTCATATCCGGCGAGCGCTTCCCGCGCCGCGCCGTCTTCGGCGGCCAGCGCCGCCGTGGTGTTCAGACAGCTCAACAGCAACAGGGCGATCGCAGCCGCGCGGTGACGCCATGACAGGAACATGACGGAACCCTCCTTTGGATCATGGAGTGTGATCACACTGCTTTCATACGCCGTGAAAGCCCCGAGTGTTGATCCGGGCTGGTATATAGCCGTTCATGCATGCTATCCTTCTGTCCAAGTCGACGAGAACAACGCAGGACGGAGGAAGCTGTATGCGCAGGCTGCTGGGAGCCGCGCTGCTGCTGGCCCTCCCGGCCGTGGGCACCCTCGCGCGGGACGCCCGCTGGCCCGGGCTGGAGGAGCAGCTCGCGGCGGACCGCGTCCCCCCCGGGAGCGCCCTGGAGGCGCTGATCCAGAAGAACCAGGATTTCGAGATGCTGCGCGCCGAGGAGGCGCGGGACACCATCCGCGTGCCGCCCTGGCTGCGGGTGGCCTGGCGCAAGGCGCACCCGCAGGGCCGCTATTCGGCGGCCGATCCCACGGGCGGCTATCCTCTTCATCTGAAAGAGGTCCACGAGTGGATGGAGACGCATCCGGACCTGGCGCCGGGCGAGCGGGAGCGCGACGTGCCGCCCCGCCCGCTGAAGGCCGCCGCCCAGGGCCCGAACGTGAGGATCTCGGGGATTTCTCCGGTGCCCCGCAGCGAGTCGGACATCCGCGTCAACTACTGGGATCCGCGCAAGGTCATCGCCGCCGCCAACAACATCAGCGGCAGCGGCGCGCAGGCGCAGTTCTACTCCCGCGACGGCGGCGTCACCTGGGGCCGCACCACCCTGCCGCTCCAGTCGGGCGAGTCGTTCCACACCGATCCCACGGTCGACTGGACCTCCGACGGCACGGCCTGGGCCACCACCATCGGCGTCAGCGCCGGCGGTCTGGTGACGCGCATCCGCGCCTACCGCTCCACCGACGGCGGGGCCACCTGGACGCTCGACGGCCAGGTCTCCGGCGACCACCGGAGCGCGGACAAGCAGATGGTCTGGGTGGACCACAGCGGCAAGTCCCCGTACCGCGACACCCTCTACGCCATCTGGCACGACGGCGGGCCGGTCTACGTCAACCGCCGTCTGCCCGGGAAAGGCTGGCAGCAGCCGGTGCTGGTGAGCGGCAAGCAGCCCGGCTCGGGCATCGGCTCGGACATCAAGACGAGCTCGGCGGGCGTGGTCTTCGCTCTGTGGCCCAACACGGTCAGCCGGAAGATCCAGGTCGCCCGCTCGGCCGACGGCGGCCGCACCTGGTCGGCCCCCGCTCCCATCGCCTCCACCATCGACTCCTTCGACATCGGCATCCTCGCGCAGGCCCGGCGGCGGGTGCTGATCTACGTCTCCGCCGGCGCTTTCCGCGGCGGAGACCGGGACCACGTCTACGCCGCCTGGACGGACCTCAATTCCACTTCCTGCCGGACCGCCGGCACGTGCAAGACCCGCGTCTGGTTCACCCGCTCGACCGACGGCGGCCGCACCTGGGGCCGGGCGCGGATGGTGAACAACCAGCCCACGCTCAACGATCAGTTCAACCAGGCCCTGGCGGTGGACGAGACCAACGGCAACCTCGCGATCATCTACTACGACACCGCGGGCGACCCGGCGCGGCGCCAGGCCCACGTCTGGTACCAGTCCTCCTACGACGGCGGCGCGACCTGGACGAAGCCCTTCCAGGTCACCACGGCGCCCACGGACGAGACCGTCCGGGGCGCGGAGTACGGCAACCAGTACGGGGACTACAACGGCCTCTCCGGCTTCGCGGGGACGTTCTTCCCCTCGTGGACGGACCGGCGGCACGGCGGGAAGGAGGAGATCTGGACGGCGCCGCTGGTGGATCAGGGACCGCCGGAGTAGCACGAGGCGACGGTTGCCAGGCGGGGCGGTCTGCCCTTCGAGACCTCACCCCCTGGCCCCCTCTCCCATCCCCTCCCGCCACCCGGGAGAGGGGGAACGATGAGTCAGCGATCTTGCCGAGATCAAGACGACCCCAATCGAAGGGCCCTCCCTCTCCCGGGGGCGGGCGGCAGGGAGATGGGAGAGGGACCGAGGGTGAGGTCTCGAAGGGCATGCCGCCCCGCCCTGCAAGGATCCTGAACGCCGCTTACAGTTTCACCGCCTCCTCCATCCGCGCCTTCGCCTCTTCCTTCAGCTCCGGCTCCGCCTCGCGGTTGAGGTCCGCCACCTTCCGCTTCAGCTCCGCCAGGACCTCTCTCTCCTGGCGGTCGTCCAGTGTGAATTCGTCCACCTGGATGTCCGGGGACGGGACGCCGAAGTGCTTGGCGGTGTTCCGCACGACCGCCATCCAGTTCATGCGCTTGAGCATGTTGCCCAGCGGGAACAGGGCGAAGGCGTCCGGCAGCGTGGCCGGGCGGTCGTTGGTCTCCACCTCGAAGCGGAGATCCACCCCGGGCATGCCCACGAAGCGGAAGGTCACCGAGCCCGCCAGCGGATGGCCCGCCACGGTGACGAAGGTCATCGCGGTGTCGGTGATGTCCACCACCCGCACCTGCACGTCGCCCCGGAGGGGAAGGGGCAGCGTCAGCGTGCCGCCGCGCACCAGACGGTCGTCCGCCACCGGCTCTCCGGAATCGCCCATGGTGCTCTCCGGCACCAGATCCCGGAAGCGGGCGCGGAGCTCGGAGAAGAGGTCCTGGGGCGTGCGCGACACGCCGGCCAGCCGGGCGTGGAAGATCCGCCGGATCATGGGTCCCTGGCCCTCGTCGAGCTGCTCGGGCTGCTCGTTGGCGAGCCGGCGCAGGCCCTCGTCCAGCGGCGTCGGTCGCACGCCGAGGATCTCCGTCAACGCGTTCACCTCGCCGGGAGGGATGATGTTCTCCTCCTGAAGCATGGCGACCTTGTTGTCGTCGAGGGGCACCCGCACGCCGAGGAATGACAGCGCCTGCGCGCCCAACGACGCCAGGGCGGACGGGATGGGCAGCCGCACCGGATCGCGGCCCGTGAGCGCCGACAGCCGGTCCAGGAGATCCTGCGTCGTGGTCACCTCGGGACCGGCCAGCAGGAGCGTCTGGTTCGAGATTTCCCGCCGCGAGACGGCTAGCGCCAGCGCCGCGCCCAGATCCTCGGCGTAGAGCGGCTGGAAGGGTTGATCCCCCAGGTCGATGACCGGCGCGGCCGGCGACATCCGCACGATCTGGAGGAGATAGGAGACCACCTCGTCTCCGGGCCCATAGACGTTGCCCGGCCGGCAGATCAGCCACTCGCCGGAGAACGCCTGGACGATGGTCTCCGCCTTGAGCTTCGACTGGTGATAGGCGGACCGGCCGCGGTCGGCGCCCAGCGAGGAGACGTAGACGAAGCGCTGCACCCCGGCCCGCTCGGCTTCCAGGAGCAGATTGCGCGTGCCGTCCACGTTGATCCGTTCGAACGTGGCCTCCGGCGGCCTCTCCTCCGCGATCCCGGCGATATGCAGCACGGCATCGCATCCCTCGGCCGCGCCGGACACCTCCGCCGTCGAGCCGACGCTCCCTTCCCGCGTTTCCACCTCGCCCTTCCAGCGCTCGGCGTCCTTTGTGGCGTGGCGCGAAAAGAGCCGCACCGAATGACCGTCCGCCAGCAGGGCCCGCACCGCCGCGATGCCGACGACCCCCGTGCCTCCCGTGACCAGAACCTTCATGGATGTCCTCCTTGTCGTTGCAGAGCTGTTTTCGCCGCGTGGACTCCGCACAGCCCGTGGACCCCGCCCGAGGGCGGCGTGCTCGACGAGCAGAGGAAGACCCGCGGGTCCGGTGTGGAGTAGGGGACCCGCCGCACTACCGGCCGGGTGAAGAGCTGCGAGAGCGTCGCCGCTCCGCCGTTGATGTCGCCGCCGACGAGGTTCGCGTCGTGCGCCTCGAGCTGCACGGTGTTCAGGGTGTGGCGCGCCAGCACGACGTCGCGGAAGCCGGGAGCGAAGCGCTCGACCTGGTCTTCGATGGCCTTGGTCATGTCCTCGGTCGAGCCGTGGGGGACATGGCAGTACGCCCACGCCGTGTGGCGTCCCTCGGGCGCGCGGGTGGCATCGAAGAGGCTGGGCTGGCCCAGCAGCACGAGCGGCTGCCGGGGCAGGCGACCGTTCCAGGAAGCTTTCTCCGAGGCCGCGATGGCCTCCAGCTTGCCGCCGAGATGCACGGTCCCGGCGCGGCGGCACGCCTCGTTCCGCCAGGGAATGGGCTCCGAGAGAGCCCAGTCGATCTTGAAGACCCCGGGGCCGTAGCGGTACCGGCCGAGCTGGCGGCGGTAGCGCTCCGAGAAGCGGGTGCCGCCCAGCCGCAGCACCTGCGCCGGCGTCAGGTTGAGCAGATAGGCGCGCGCCTTCGGGATCTCGTCCAGCGACGTCACCGTCCGCCCGGTCTCGATCTCGCCGCCCGCCTCGCGCAGCACCGCCGCCATGGCGTCCGGGATGCACTGCGCGCCCTTCTCCGGCTGCGGCCAGCCCACGGCGTGGCCGCAGATGGCCAGCAGCAATCCGAAGGAAGCTGTGGGGGTCTGCTCCAGGGGGAGGAACGAGTGCCCGGCGATGCCGGCGAACAGGGCGCGGGCGCGGGAGCCGGCGAAGCGGGCGCGGGCGAGCCCTGCCGCCGAGCGCAGGCCTACGAGTCCAAAACGGGCCATGCGGAAGGGATGATTTGGGATTCCCAGCGGTCCCAGGAGATCGGGCGCCAGCTCCAGCCAGTTCCTGACGAAGGGCCGGAACAGGCGGACCCACGCCTTGGCGTCGCCGCGGTCGCCGAAGCTCTCGCCCGTCTCCTTCATGTCCCGCGCGAGCACCGCCGCCGAGCCGTCGTCCAGGGGATGCGCCAGGGCCAGCGGCGGATCGATCCACTTCAATCCGTGCCGCCCGAAAGGCTGACTCAGGAAGAAAGACGAGGCGACCGTCAGCGGATAGACTGCCGAGCAGACGTCGTGGGAGAAGCCCGGCAGCGTCAGCGCCGCCGACCGCGCCGCCCCGCCCACGGTCTCGCCCGCTTCCACGAGGCGGACCCGCCAGCCCGCCTGGGCCAGCGTGATCGCGGCGGCCAATCCGTTCGGCCCCGCTCCGACCACGACCGCGTCGTATTCCAAACCACCTCCGGGCGGGCTCCGCGGCCCGCCCGGGAGGAGACTGCAACTTTGATTCCATCAGGTCCGTGCCCGACCGGTGCTAGGATGACCACGGAGGATAGCGATGACCTACCGAGGCAGAGTCAAAGGAGGCGCTATTGTTCTGGACTCCGAAGTCGAGCTTCCGGAAGGAACGGTCGTGCGGATCGAACTGGAGCCGGTCGGCGAAGACCGGCAGACCGATCCGCTGTTCCGGATGACCGAGCTGGCAGTCGACACCGGCGTTCGCGATCTCGCCACCAATATCGATCATTACCTGTACGGCCACCCCAAAGCGAGCGATGCCAGCTAGGCGGGTTTTCCTCGACACCAACGGCTGGCTCGCTCTTCTCAACTCCGCGGATGCTCTGCACTCCCTTGCGGAGGCCGAGTGGACTCAGCTTCTGGAGGAGGGGTACTCCATTTTCTTGACGGATTGGATCATCGCGGAGACCGGGAACGGTTTGGCCCGTACCACCGGTCGTTCTCAGTTTGTTCAAGCGGTCAGGCTCCTGCGGGAAAGCCCACGTGCCCATGTGCTCCCAGTTTCCGGTGAATTGTTCGAACGAGCTTTGGACCTCTATGCCAAGCGTCTCGATAAAACCTGGGGATTGGTGGACTGTGCCAGCTTCATCGTAATGGAGGATGAAGGAATTCGAGAGGTCCTCAGTAACGACCGCCATTTTCCACAAGCCGGCTTCCAGTGTTTGCTTCCCTTGCCCTGAATCGCTGCGGATGAATTCCTCCCTCCTTCCCTCGCTGCGCTGCCCCTCCTGCGGCGAAGGCTTCGAGGTCTCGCACGCCGAACGGACGGACGACGAGCTGCGCTACGGCCTCCTGCGCTGCCGCTGCAATACGTATCCCGTCGTGGCGGGAATCCCCGTGTTGGCGGAGGACCAGGCGCGAAAAGCCCGAGGCCTGATCGAGGCGGGTCAGCGCCAGGAAGCGCTGCTGGCGTTGCTGTATCCGCCCGTCCCCGCGCTGGCCCACCGGTGGATTCGCATGCTGCCGGACCTGCCGGGATTGAGCTGGATCCGCCGCGCCGCGCATGACAGAGAATGGAAGCGTCTGGCCGAAGCGGTGACGTCCAGGGCGGACCGCCTGACCGCCGTCGATCTACTCGATCTCTACTTTCACAACGTCCGGGAAAACTTCATCTACCAGAGCTACCGTTACGGCCAGCCCCGCCAGCTTGTCGCCCTCTCGTATGCGAGCCTTCTCGGAGGAGATGGAGATCCGATCCTGGACCTCGGCTGCGGCTGCGGTCAGATCACCTTCAACCTGACGCAACTCGCGCCCGGACGGCGGGTGATCGGCATCGATACGTTTTTCTTCGGCCTCTATCTCGCGAAGCATTGGATCGCCCCCGATGCCGAATTCCTCTGCTGCGCCGCGGACGTCCCCTTGCCGTTTCCGGATGGATATCTCTCCGCTGTCTTCTGCTCGGATTCCTTCCACTATTTCGTGGACAAGGCGACCGCCATCGCCGAGCTGAAGCGTCTGATCCAGGAAGACGGGCTCATCCTCTCGACCGGGATGCACAACGCCTGCGTACAACGGGAATTAGCGTACGGACTGCCGCTGACGCCCGACGGCTACGCTGAGCTGGTCTCCGACATGCAGCACCGCGTGGTGGCGGATACGGACGTTCTGGCCCGCTATTTCCAGAAGCAAGGGCCGCCGCTGGCGCGATCCGGAGAGAAGGAGAAGCTGGAGAGCGCGCCGCTGCTCTCCATGGCCGCGTCAAGACGGCCGGACGTCTTCCGTGATCACGGCACGTTCGCGGAGTGGCCCCACGCACGGGGACGGCTCCGTCTCAATTTCCTTTACAAAGAGGAATCTCGAGAGGGTGGCGTCCTCCGTCTCCGGCGCACCTTTCCCACGGCCCGCTCCGAAGCGGATCAGGCGGAAATCAAACCGTATCTGCCGGAGATGGTCGAAGCTCCCGTCTCAGTTCTGGAGGATCTCCAGCAGGGGAGACGGACACCGGACGTGGAGAAACTGATCGCTCAGGGCGTGGTGATGGGCATGCCCGAGCGCTATACCTGAGGTGTCGCATGACTGTTTCCGCTGTAACTCAGAGCGCCACGCCGCCGACCCCGGGCCGCTTCCGCGTCAGCGAATTCGTGCGCTGGGGCGACGTCGACCTCGCGGGGATCATCTGCTACGGCTCCTACGTCCGCTTCTTCGAGATCGCCGAGACGGAGCTCTTCCGCGCCGTCGGTTATCCCTTCTCCCAGCTCTTCGAGAAATTCGACTTCTGGCTGCCGCGCGCCGCGCTTCACTTCGAGTTCCGCAAGCCGGCTCTGCTCGACGAGCGGCTCGACGTCGAAGCCTGGATCTCGAAGGTTGGAAATTCCTCGCTGCGCATCCAGTTCGAAGTGCGGAAGACCAATCCGGAGCGGGATCTGACCGCGGAGGGCTACGCGGTCCTGGTGGCGGTGCGGCGGAGCGACCTGAAGCCGATCCCGCTGCCGCCGGAGATCGTCGAAGCGCTCGCGCCCTATCGGGGAGAGTGACCGAGCAGATCCCGCGGCTCGTAGACCTTTCCGCCCCGGATCACCAGCTCGATCTCCCGCGTGTTCTCGATCCGCTCCAGCGGATTGGCGCGGAGCACCACGAGGTCGGCGCGCATCCCGGGCTTCACGGCTCCGATCGAATCTTCCATCCGCAAGGCGCGGGCGCCGTTGAGCGTGGCCATCCGCAAGACGTCCTTCGCTGGAATCCCGGCGTCCCGCAGGAGCGCCATCTCCTCGTGGAAGCCGACTCCCGGGATGATCCACGGCGTAGGCGTATCCGTACCGACCGTGAGAAGGACGCCTCGATCATAGAGGAGCTTGGTCAGCGCCAGCAGCTTTGGCCACTGCGCCTGCGCCTGGCGGTACTGATCCTCCGTCCAGGACGCGGTGAAGCTGCCTTTCGGCCATCCCCGGCGGATCAGCTCGGGGACGAGCCCGAGATCGGGATGCCGCAGATAGCGCGGATCGTTGCCGAAGAACTTGGTGTGCATCGCGATCAATGTGGGATCGAGGGTCACCTTGTGCTTCGCCAGCGCGTCCGCCATCCCGGTCACGGCCGGCGCGGCGAGGTCGAGATGCTCCAGCCAGTAGACGCGGCCGAACACCGTCTGATCGTAGCCGGCCCGGTCCGCTTCCGAAAGGTATTCCGGCGACCACGAAGAGGCGTGGGTGACCGCGTCGATCCCGAGCTCCACGGCCTGTGTCCAGGTCGTCCGTTGCAGATGTCCGATGACCGGCAGCTTGTGGGCGTGGGCTTCGTCGATGGCGATCTTCAGCAGGTCGGGCCGGAAGCTGGAGTAGACCTTGATGAAGTCCACGCCCGCGGCGGCCTGCCATCGGATCTCGTCGCGCACGGCCGTCTCGTCCTGGACGGGGGCGAAGGGCTCCGGATTGAAGTCCGAGGCGATGAGGATGCGGCCGGCCGTCCGCAGGGCGGGGCCGTCCACGCCGCCTGCCGCGAGCATGCGCCGCAGGGTGACGGCCGCTTCCGTCTCCGAGCCCGGATCGCGCACGGTCGTGATGCCGTGGGCCAGCATCAACCGCAACATCCCGAGGGTCGAGGTGCGGTCGAAGCGGGGCAGGAGCTTGCCTTCCTCGTCCCAGGGGTGCGTGAGCACGTGGGCGTGCATCTCGACGAAGCCGGGGAGGACGAAGCGGCCCTTCGCGTCGATCACCCGGGCTCCCGCCGGAGAACGGTAGCGGGCCGCGGGAACGACCGCCTGGATGCGCTCGCCGCGCAACTCCACCGCCATGTCCGGCTGGAGCGCGCCGGTGGCGGTGTCGATCACGGAAACACCGCGCAGCACGGTCGCGCCCGGACCGTGCTGCGTGGGAAGAGCCGTCAGCAGGAAGACCGCCAGACCGATCAGTCCGCCGAACCGCATGCGAGCCTTAATTCCCGGCCGCGCCGGTTGCGAACGGCCCCCGCCGGACCTTGGAGAGGCACGAAGTATCCAATTTCGAAGCGTCGGCCGCGTTGAGGAAGTCCCCGACGATCCGGTCGACGCACGCCGTGCTGTCCAGGCCCCAGCCGTGCCCGGAATCCGGGATGACGACGTGACGGGCTTTCGAGAGCCCGCGGATGGCGCTCTCGGCCCCCTGGGGCGAGGTGGCGGGATCGAATTCACCGGAGAGCAGGAGGACGGGCCGGTCCGAGCGCACGTCCTCAGCGTAGCCCGGCGGCATCGGGGCGCGCGGCCAGACGCGGCAGCCCTCGACCTGCTGCCGCACCCGGTAGTCGCCCAGGAACGTCCCCTCGCCGGCCTTCTTCACGTCCTCCGGCCGGATGAGCGGGATGTCCTCCGAGCAGACCACCGACATCAGCATTCCCTGAGTGAGGCCCTGGGCGAACCCGGCGCGGCTCTGCAGGCCGGAGCGGACGATGGGCCCGAAATCGCCGTTCGCCGCCCGGTCGATCATCTGCGGCAGGTAGCGCGCGCTCTCCTCCGAGTACAGGACGTAGCGCAGGGCTTCGGCGATCCAGCCGCGGTCGACCGTGACGGACATCTCCTTGCCCGCGGGGTCCGGGGTCTTCACGGTGACGGGACCGGACTCCAGGCGGGTCATGACCTGCCGGAACTGCTCGCGCACCTTCGGGAAGGCCGCGCGGCAGGCGGCGTCCGCCTCGCAATCGGCGAGCACGTCTTCGAGCGCCCGCTGCGCGTTGCGGGCGAACGGCAGGGGATTGGCCATGTTCGTCGGCGCGATCGACCACGCCACGGCGCCGCGCACCCGCTCCGGATGCTGGCGCAGGTAGACCAGCACCACCCGCGAGCCGTAGGAGCCGCCCATCAGGTTGATCTTGTCGTAGCCGAGGGCGGCGCGCACCTCGTCCAGGTCCTCCACCGCCGGCACGGTCGTGTACTGCGTCAGGTCCGCCCGCTCGGAGAGGCGCTCGCGGCAGGCCTTCAGGATCTCCGGATCGAACATCAGCCGCGTCAGCGAGCGTGCAGGCTCCTCGCCGGGCGGCGGGCCGCACTGGAGCGGGTTCGACGCTCCCGTGCCGCGCTGGTCCACGAGCACGATGTCGCGCCGCGTCCGGTGCGGGGCGAGGATGCCGGCGAGCTGGGGCGCGATCGTCGCGGCGCCCTGTCCCGGACCGCCGGCGATCATGAAGATCGGGTCCGGCGCCCGGTCGGAGCCCGTGGCCGGCAGGACGACCACCTTCAGGTCGATCTTCCGGCCGCTCCGCTTCTCGCGGTTCTCGAACACGCTGTAGGTGCCGCAACGGGCCTCTCCCGCGGGATCGGGCAGCTTGCAGGGGGAGAGCTCCATGCGGAGCGTGGCCCCTTGCGCCACGGCGGCGGCGGGGGCGAGGAGAGCGGCGAGGATCAGGAGGACCTTCAGGGCGTGGCGATGGATGTCAGACATGCTTCCTTATACGACCTCGCTGCCTGAACGTTGCATTTCATTCAGGAAAATGCCGGCCCGTCTATCAGTATCTCTCAGAAATCCCGGGCGTCCAAGACCTCGCCGTTGCGGCTCCCTTCCACGCACTCGACATACGCGCGTGCCACGTCCGCCGCGGGCATGCCGGGCGAGGTGTCCCACCCCAGATCCACCAGCGTCTCGGTCACCCAGGGCGGGCTCACGGCGTTGATCCGCACGCCCCGGGGCATGTCCAGGGCGGCGGCGAAGGCGAACCCTTCGAGGCCCGCGTTGACCAGGCTGATGGCCGAGGTCCCGGGCATGGGCTCGCGACTCAGCACGCCGCTGGTGAGGGTGAAGGAACCGTTGTCGCGGACCTGGGCGAGCCCGCCGCGCACCAGGTTCACCTGGCCCATCAACTTGTGCGAGAGGCTGAACTGGAAGTCCTCGTCCGTCAGCTCCGGCAGCGGCTTGAACGCCGCTCCGCCCACCAGCGAGATCAGGGCGTCGAACGGCCCGATCTCCTGGAAGAACCGGTCGATGGACTCCCTGGAAGTGGCGTCCACCTGATATTCGCCGCTGGTGCGGCCGGCCCGCACGACCTCATGGCGCCCGGAAAGCGCCGCCGCGACCGCCTTGCCGATGGTCCCCGTCGCTCCGACTACGATCACGCGCATCCCTGCCTCCCTTCGCTGTGGATGGTCAGCATCTCAGGCGGGGGGCGCTTTCGGCAAGATCCTGCGGGAGGAACGGGCGAGTTTCATTCTTTGCCCCGGTACGCACAATGCAGTCCTCTCCGCTGGAGGAGTTGTACCATGAATACTATGGCTATCGATTTCGCCACCGTCCGCAACGACATGGTCCGCCGCCAGATCGCCGCCCGGGGCGTACGGGATCCGCGGGTCCTGGAGGCGATGAGGACCGTTCCGCGCGAGGTCTTCGTCCCTGAACACCTGGCCGAGTTCGCCCATGACGACACCCCGCTGCCCATCGGCGAGGAGCAGACGATCTCCCAGCCCTTTGTCGTGGCCTTGATGGCCGAGGCCCTGGAGCTCAAACCCGGGGAGAAGGTGCTGGAGATCGGCGCCGGATCGGGCTACGCGGCGGCGGTGCTCTCCCGCCTGGCGCGCGAGGTCTTCACCGTCGAGCGCCACGCGCCTCTGGCCTGGGAGGCCCGGGAGCGGATGATGCGGCTCGGCTACACGAACGTGCACGTCACCCAGGGAGACGGCACCCTGGGTTGGCCCGAGCACGCGCCCTACGACGTCATCGTCGTGGCGGCCGGCGGGCCGGAGGTGCCCCCGGCGCTGCTCGAGCAGCTCGCGGCCGGCGGCCGGCTGGTCATTCCCATCGGCCCGGACCCGCGTACCCAGAGTCTCGTGCGGGTGCGCCGCCGGCCGGACGGGAGCTTCGTCCGCGAGGACCTGGGGGGCGTGCGCTTCGTGCCGCTCATCGGCGCCCAGGGCTGGCGGGAGGAGGGCGGGGCCATCGTGGCCCCTCCCCAAGCGCCCGTGGTGGGCGTGGGCGGTCCGCCGGGGGAGCCGGTGACCGAAAACCCGGCGGCCGAAGCCGAGGCCGAGCGTGCCGCGATGGTCGCCGCCGACGTGACGCCCGTCGCCGGCAGCCTTGCCCTGAGCGCCCCGCCCATGGAGGTGTCGCTTTACCATCCCCAGAAAGCCAGTCCCGTCCGGCAGGTGGCGGCGCTGATCCGCGAGGCGGCGGAGCCGTTCGACGACCTCGAGTCGGCGGACCTCGGCGCCCTCCTGGAGCGCATCGGCGACAGCCGGGTGGTCCTGATGGGGGAGGCCACGCACGGCACGTCCGAGTTCTACCGCTTCCGCGCCCGCCTGACCCGCGAGCTGGTCCTCCGCAAGGGCTTCAACATCGTGACCGTCGAGGCCGACTGGCCGGACGCGGCGCAGATCGACCGCTACATCCGCGGCCGGGAGACCCCCGTCATGGAGGAGCCCACGTTCTCCCGCTTCCCGACCTGGATGTGGCGCAACCAGGAGGTCAGGGACTTCGTCCACTGGCTGCGCGACCACAACGAGGGGGTGCGGGAGCCGGAGCGGCAGGTGAGCTTCCACGGGCTGGACCTCTACAGCCTCTACTCCTCGATCGCCGCGGTGCTCCGCTATCTCCAGGAGATCGACCCCGAAGCGGCCCAGGTGGCGCGCATCCGCTACGGCTGCCTGACGCCCTGGGAGCGGGACCCGGCGCTCTACGGCCGGGCGGCCCTGACGCGGCGCTTCGCCCTTTGCGAGGCCGAGGTGCTGAGCACGCTGCGCGAGATGCTGGAGCGGCGGATGGACTACGCGGCCCGCGACGGCGAGCGCTTCCTCGACGCGGTGCAGAACGCCCGCATAGTGGCCAACGCCGAGCGCTACTACCGGGCCATGTACTACGGCTCGGCGGAGTCCTGGAACCTGCGCGACCGCCACATGTTCGACACCCTCCAGATGGTGCTCGGCTTCCGGGGACCGGAGGCGAAGGCCGTGGTGTGGGAGCACAACTCCCACGTCGGCAACGCGGCGGCGACCGAGATGGGCGCACGCGGGGAGCTGAACGTGGGGCAGCTCGCCCGGGAGACTTTCGGGGACCAGGCCTACATCGTCGGCTTCGGCACGGACCACGGCACGGTCGCCGCGGCCACGGACTGGGACGGCGAGATGGAGATCAAGCGCGTCCGCCCCTCCCATCCCGACAGCTATGAGCGGCTCTGCCACGAGTCGGAGACGCCGGCCTTCCTGCTGCACCTGAAGGACCCCCGGCGGGCCGAGGTGCGGGAAGAGCTGGAGATTCCCCGCCTCGAGCGGGCCATCGGAGTGATCTACCGGCCCGAAACGGAGCTGCTGAGCCACTACTTCCAGGCCGTGCTGCCCTGGCAGTTCGACGAGTACGTCTGGTTCGACGAGACCCGCGCCGTGACGCCGCTGGGAGCGCAGGAGGTGTCCGGGATGCCGGAGACGTATCCGTTCGGGTTGTGAAAACGTCCCACCTTTCCGGACGGTCCGCTCTCCCGCCCCGCCATGCCCGCGACCCCGTCCGGCGGTCCGGCGCGGGCCGCGGGGCGCCGCGCTACTCTGGCCCCAGAGAGTGAAAGGAGAGCGGTCATGATCACTCAGACGAACACCATCCCCGGCCTGGAGGCGCTGGCTCAGCTCCGGGACGAGCTCAAGCTCCAGGTGTACCTCGGCAAGGCTGAGCTGAAAGAAGAGTGGGAAAAACTGGAGCCGAAGTGGATCGAGCTGGAGATGAAAGGCGACACTCTGGAAAGAGCATCGGTCGAAGCCGCCAAGGGTCTCAAGACCGCGATCGATCTGTTGATCGACGAGCTGGGCAAGGGCTACGAGCGGATCCGCAAGGCGCTCTGACCGATCCCACGGCCCGGCGCTCGCGGGAGGAGGGCGCCGGGCTGTTCTCCTCTCCTGCCCCTGAAGCATTCCCTGATTTCCGTCTCTGATCTAGGATCTCCTCACGGATATCCGAACTGGAAAGGAGACGCGGGATGGGGCTGATCCAGGAATTCCGGGAATTCGCCGTCAAGGGGAACGCGATCGATCTGGCCGTGGGCGTCATCATCGGAGCCGCCTTCGGCAAGATCGTGACGTCGCTGGTGGACGACGTCATCATGCCGCCCATCGGCCTGCTGCTGGGAGGCTCCGATTTCACCAACCTCTTCGTGAACCTGGGGCCGGGGAGCTACGCCACCCTGGCGGAGGCCAAGGCCGCCGGAGCGCCGACGCTCAACTACGGCAACTTCCTGCAGTCGCTGGTGAGCTTCCTGATCGTCGCCTTCGTCGTCTTCCTCATCGTCCGGACCATCAACCGCTACCGCCGCAAAGAGGAGGCCCCGGCCGCTCCCGCCGCCCCCTCGGAGGAGGTCGTCCTCCTGCGGGAGATCCGGGACGGATTGCGGCGCTGACCCGGGCGGCTGGATCGGAGCGGGTGCGCTAAACTCCCCGGGCGTCATCTTGACGCCGTACGGAAGGGAAATCTCTATGAAGCCTTGGATTGCCATCGTAGCACTCGCCGCCGCTCTCCTCCCGGCTCCGTCCCTGGCCGCCGACGAAGCCGCGCGGCTCCATCAGCTCTTCGACCGCGAGTGGGAGGAGCGCCTGCGGAATGACCCGCTCTTCGCCACCTCCGTGGGGCGGAACGAATACAACGCCCTGCTGCCGTCCGCCGACCTCGCCGACTTCCGGAAGTCGATCGAAACGACGAAAGGCTTTCTCGCCGAGCTGAAGGCCATCGACCGCTCCAAGCTCGCGGCCGAAGACCAGGTCAGCTACGACATCTTCAAACGCCAGCTCGAAAACCGCGTGATCGATTTCGATCTGCGGGATTACGAAATGCCGTTCAACGCCGACTCAGGCTTCCACAGCGGCTTCGCCCGCCTCGCCGAGTCGGTGCCGCTGGTCACCGTCAAGGACTACGAGAGCTACATCAGCCGCCTGCGCGCCTGGCCTCGCTACATGGGGCAGATGATCGAGCTGATGCGGGCGGGTCTCCAGCGCGGTTTCACCGTCCCGCGGGCGACGCTGGACGGCTACGACTCCACCATCTCCGCCCACGTGGTGAGCGATCCCGAGAAGAGCGTCTTCTGGACGCCGTTCGCGAAGTTCCCGTCCACGGTGCCGGAAAGCGAGCGGGAGCGGCTCACCCGCGAGGGACGGACGGCGATCATGGAAGGGGGCGTGGCGGGCTACAAGACGTTCCTCGACTTCTTTCAGAAAGAATATCTGCCGAACGCCCGCAAGACCCTCGCCGCCTCCGACCTGCCCAACGGCCGCGCCTTCTACGCCCAGCAGATCCGCACCTACACCACCCTCGACCTGACGCCGGAGGAGATCCACAAGATCGGCCTCGCCGAGGTGGAGCGGATCTCCAAGGAGATGCGGGAGGTCATGGCGAGCGTATCGTTCGAAGGGGATTTCGCCGCCTTCCTCCAGTTCCTGCGCAGCGATCCGCGCTTCTACGCCAAGACCCCGGAAGAGCTGCTGGAGCGGGCGTCCTGGATCGCCAAGAAGGCCGACGGCAAGCTGCCGTCGCTGTTCAAGACTCTGCCGCGCATGCCCTACACCGTGGAGCCGGTGCCGGACCACATGGCGCCCAAGTACACCTCCGGCCGCTACGTCGAGCCGCCCGCCGGCGGCACGCAGCCGGGCATCTACTGGGTCAACACCTACAAGCTGGAGAACCGGCCCTTCTACAACCTGGAGGCGCTGACGCTCCACGAGGCCGTGCCGGGCCACCACCTCCAGATCTCCCTCAGCCGCGAGCTGGACGGCCTGCCGGAGTTCCGGCGCTATTCGTACATCTCGGCTTTCGGCGAGGGCTGGGGCCTCTACTCGGAGTGGCTGGGCCTGGAAGCGGGCTTCTACACCGATCCCTACAGCAACTTCGGCCGTCTGACCTACGAGATGTGGCGGGCCTGCCGGCTGGTGGTGGACACCGGCATCCACTCCATGGGCTGGACCCGCCAGCAGGCGATCGACTACATGGCGTCACGCACGGCGCTGCCCATCCACGAGGTGACGACCGAGATCGACCGCTACATCTCCTGGCCCGGGCAGGCGCTCTCGTACAAGCTCGGCGAGCTCAAGATCAAGGAGCTGCGCGGCAAGGCCGAGGCCGCGCTGGGCGAAAAGTTCGACGTCCGCGCCTTCCACGACCTGGTGCTGGGGAGCGGCTCGATCCCGCTGAGCGTCCTGGAGACCAACGTCAACCGTTGGATCGGGGAGCAGCGCGCCGCCGCCGCGCGGCCGGCGCCCTGAAGCCATGGCGAAGGGCTGCGTCTTCTGCGGCATCGTGCGCGGCGAGACAGAGGCGGCCGTAGTGTTCGAGGACGAGGTCTCGATGGCCTTCCTCGACCACCGGCCGCTCCTGCCGGGGCACGTGCTGCTGGTCCCGAAGGTCCACGCCGACACCCTGGCGGACCTGCCGGCGGACGTCGTGGGTCCTCTCTTCCAGAACGCCCAGCTTCTCTGCCAGGCCGTGGAGAAAGGCTTGGAGGCCGAGGGCTCGTTCCTCGCGATCAACAACAAGATCAGCCAGAGCGTGCCGCACCTGCACATCCACGTCGTCCCCCGCTGGAAGGGGGACGGCCTGTTCTCCGTCAAGCTGATCTGGAAACGCTCGCCCTACAAGGACGAGGCGGCGCGGCGGACGGCGCGGGAGAAGATCCGGACGGCGGTGGAGGAGATTTCCAACAGGGTGGGGTAACCTGGATGCCGCAGGTGTGAGGATCAGTACGCTTGGGCCTTGAAATCCTGGGGGACCTGCAATTCAAATTGGCCGTCGTGAATGCTGGCGAGATAGATGCCCTCGCGCAGGACCTGCTCCCGGAGATCGTCAGGCGCGTCCACCACAGCCAGGATGCCGTAGAGCTTCCGGTTGGCGTGCTCGGGGAAGAAGTCGCGGAACTCCCGCAGGATTCGCCGCATCTGCTCCAGGCCTTCCTCCCGCAGGTGGCTCTTCACCTCGACGACGACCGCGTCTCCGGCGGGGTCCTTGGACCACGCCAGGACATCCACTTCCATCGAGTGGCCGTTGTCCCTCACGCGGACGCGCGGAGCGATGCCGGACATCTTGAAGTCGCGGGTCAGGATCTTGGTCATGGAAGGGAGGGCGAGGCCTTCGGTGAAGCTGCCGAACTTGTCCCCCAGCCCGCCGAGTTGCTTGCCGAGCTCCCGGACTACCTTCTCGGTCTCTTTGTGAGATGCGGCCAGTTGTGTCAAGGCTTCGGCCAGTTCCTCACGGGACTGTGCCCACTCTTTCCGCCACTCTGTCGTTTCCTGGTCAGCCATGATGCCTTTTACGTTCCTCCGCGATTCCGGGACTTCCACCCGTAGATATGACATCCTACCACGGAACTCCGGTGCCGGGAAGGATGTCTTGCGGTGGACGCCGCGCCGGGCTCATCCACCGGAAGGCGCCGGCTGGTCTTGTATACAATCGCCCCGCCATGAACATCTCGCAGTGGATACGCGACCGCCGCGCCGCGGCCGGCCTGACCCAGGCGGAGCTTGCGGCGAAGACGGGGGTCACCCAGCCGATCGTCTCCCAATGGGAACGGGGCGTCGCCGAGCCGAGCCCCATCGCCCTTCAGAAGCTTCAAGGCCTCTTCGGAGAGCCGGACTCCGCGCCCTCCTCGGAAACCCGCGAGCCTCGCCCCGGCCGCAGTCTCCCTTCCTCGCCCGGTGAGGGAGGGCGGGAGGGATCGGGAGAGGAGGGGCCGGGGGAGGTGAGGGCCCGCTCCGAGCGTGGCCGCGGCCGGCGCGGCAAGGCCTCCGGCAACGGCTCCGGGGCCAACCTTGGATTCGAAGACACGCTCTGGGCCGCCGCCGACAAGCTGCGCGGCCACATGGACGCCTCGGAGTACAAGCATGTCGTCCTCGGCCTCATCTTCCTCAAGTACATCTCCGACGCCTTCGAGGAACAGCGCAAGGCCATCCTCCAGATACCCGGTGCCGATCCTGAGCACCCTGACGAATACACGGGTAGTAACGTCTTCTGGGTCCCCGAAGAGGCCCGTTGGTCCCGTCTGAAGGACCATGCCCGCCAGCCCTCCATCGGCAACGTCATCGACGAGGCCATGGTGGCCATCGAGCGCGAGAACGCGTCCCTCAAGGGGGTGCTTTCCAAGGACTACGGCCGGCCGCAACTCGACAAGACCCGCCTCGGCGAGCTCGTGGACCTCGTGTCCAAGATCGGCCTGGGCGACTCGGAAAGCCGCTCCAAGGACGTCCTCGGCCGCGTCTACGAGTACTTCCTCGGCCGGTTCGCCGCCGCCGAGGGCAAGAGCGGGGGCGAGTTCTTCACGCCGCAATGCGTGGTCAAGCTCCTCGTCGAGATGATCGAGCCCCTCCGCGGCCGGGTCTTCGACCCCTGCTGCGGCTCCGGCGGCATGTTCGTCTCCTCCGAGCGTTTCGTCCTCGCCCACGGCGGCCGCAAGAGCGACATCTCCATCTACGGCCAGGAGTCCAACCACACCACCTGGCGTCTGGCCAAGATGAACCTCGCCATCCGGGGGATCGACGCGAACCTTGGCCCCCAGAACGCGGACAGCTTCCATCACGACCTCCACCAGGATCTCAAGGCGGATTTCGTCCTTGCCAACCCGCCCTTCAACGACTCCGACTGGGGCGGCGAGCGACTGCGGGAGGACAAGCGCTGGGAATACGGCACGCCGCCGGCGGGCAATGCCAACTACGCATGGATCCAGCATTTCGTCCACCATCTCTCCCCGAAAGGTATCGCCGGCTTCGTCATGGCGAACGGCTCGCTCTCCTCGAACCAGTCGGGGGAGGGGGAGATCCGAAAGAACCTGATCGAAAGGGATCTGGTGGACTGCATCGTGGCGTTGCCGGGCCAGCTCTTCTATACGACGGGGATTCCGGTCTGTCTCTGGTTCCTGACTCGGGACAAGAGAAATCATAGATTCCGAGACCGACGGGGAGAGACGCTGTTCATCGACGCCCGGAAGATGGGGGTGATGATTGACCGGACGCATCGGGATCTCACCGAGGCGGAGATCGCGGAGATCGCTAAGACGTATCATGCTTGGCGCGGCGAGAAGGAGGCGGGGAAGTATGAGGATCGGGCAGGTTTCTGTAAGGCGGCGAAGACGGAGGAGGTTCGGGATCATGGTCATGTGCTGACTCCGGGCCGGTATGTGGGGGCGGCGGAGGTGGAGAAAGAGGGGGAGCCCTTCGAGGTGAGGATCAGGCGCCTGGCCACTGAGTTCGAGGCACAGGCTGCAGAGTCAGATCAGCTTGCAAACGCCATTCTGGATAACTTGCGAGATCTCGGTTATGGGCCCTAGTAGAGAATGGCGACAAGTCAGGCTTGGAGACCTTATTGAGGTTAAACACGGATGGCCATTCAAGAGCGAGTTGATGACAGAAGAGCTTACAGGCTCTCCGATCGTCGTAAACATAGGTAATTTCAATTACACAGGTGGTTTTAGGTTTGAGTCCACGACCTTAAGAGAGTACCGAGGTTCTTACCCTGAAGAATACGAGCTACAGCCGGGCTCTATCCTCCTTGTGATGACATGCCAGACGGCTGGTGGAGAGATTCTCGGAATTCCTGCGAGGATACCCTCAGATGATCGAGTCTACCTCCATAATCAAAGATTGGGGAAAGTGGTAATTCGTGAACCCGAGTCCGTCGATGAAGGATATCTCTACTATATATTCATCTCGCAGGAGTTCAACCGAGAGCTGTTCCTTTCGGCGACTGGTACGAAGATTCTTCATACGTCCCCCTCAAGGATAGAGGCCTTTCGATTTTATCTGCCGCCCATTCGAGAGCAGGCACTAATCTCTCGTGTACTTGGTTGCCTGGATGACAAAATTGACCTGAACCGCCGCATGAATCAGACGCTGGAGGCCATGGCTCGTGCGATCTTCAAGTCTTGGTTTGTGGACTTCGAGCCGGTGCCGGGTCAACACCCTAACTTCTTCCTCGACTCTGCCCATGAACGGGTTCCGTCGGGGTGGGTGACCGGTGAGGTCGGTGACATTGTTGAGGTCATTGACTGTTTGCATAGTAAGAAGCCTGAACGCCGGTCAGAAGGGAGGCCATTGTTGCAACTCGCAAATGTTCTCGATAATGGCCTCCTCGATATGGAGGATACTTATTGGATTTCCCGTGATGACTACGAGCTTTGGACTTCACGAATGGAGGCCCGAGAAGGGGACTGTGTAATCACAAATGTGGGTAGGGTTGGTGCAGTCGCTCAAGTTCCTGCAAACCTAAAGGCTGCTCTTGGAAGGAACATGACGGGTCTTCGCTGTCGTCCAACCTTTCCGTTCCCGACGTTCTTGATAGAATGTCTGCGCTCTGAAACGATGAAAGAGGAGATTCGCCGTAAGACAGATTCAGGCACGATACTTGAATCTCTCAATGTGAGAAACATTCCGAAGCTTAGGCTTGTCATACCTACAGAGCCTGTCGCAAGAGAGTTTGAACGAGTCTGTCGTCCTCTCAGGGCGAGGATGGAGAATAATCTAGAGGAATCCCGCACCCTCTCCGCCCTCCGCGACACCCTCCTCCCCAAACTCCTCTCCGGGGAGATCCGTGTCAAGCAGGCCGAGAAGATCGTCGAAGAGGTCGTCTAAGATCCGAAGCACCCGCCCTGAAGGGCGGAACCCAACCTTACCTCCGGCTCGGCGTCCTACCGCAAGGCATCGCCCTTTCAGGGCGAAGGTTGGAATCTTGGGTGCCTCGAAACCTGGCGCTGAAGCACAACTTCTTATACACATCTCTCGACGGTGTGTCTGCCCCAAAGGGGCACAGGCATAAAGCCTGGCGCTTCAGCGCCAGGAATAGAAGCCCAACACCCCCCGAAGTCCCGAAGGGACGTAGGCATGTATGGCCCTGGCGCTTTCAGCGCCAGGATTGCGGCCGTCTGTACGCCTGAGACTTGATTGCCGTGGCAGCCTGAAGGCCTGCGGAATGCCTGCGTCCCTTCGGGACTTCGGGATCTATGCGGCTGAGTTACCTGGCGTTGAAACGCCAGGCTCTATGCCCGTGCCCCTACGGGGCAGCCAACCTCCTGCCCAAGATATGTGTAAGAGTGTGCGCTGAAGCACCAGGCTAATCAAATTGCGCCCTTTCAGGGCGGCTCTCCGGGATCGAAGGGATTGCCGGCGTCAACGACGGAGTGGCCCTTAGCGTTATTTCGTAATCCGGGAGCCTCCCGATCTGGGCGTTGTCGTCTTTGGAGGCAACAAATCTGCCTTGGGTTCTCTCCCTTTTTGCGGACCAATCCGAGGTGTTACCATCCCGCTTTCGCAATCCTCAAGGGCAAGGTGGGCGCAATGAGTTTTCTCACAGAGGAAGATGTCGAGCGGTCGCTCCTGGAGCAATTCCGGGAGCTGGAGTACGAGACCGCCACAGGGGCCGAGATCTCTCCGGACGGCGCGAGGCCGGAACGGCGGAACTATACGGACGTGATCCTGCGCGAGCGCCTGCGCTCCGCGTTGGTGAAGATCAACGGTCACCTGCCCGCCGCCGCGGTGGAGGAGGCGCTGCGCAAGGTGGAGCGCTCCGAGGTTCCCGGGCTGGTGGAGAGCAACCGGCGGTTCCACAAGATGCTGGCGGAAGGCGTGGAGGTGGAACTGCAGCGCCCAGGTGGCGGAGGCGTCTCCTATCCCAGGGTCCAACTGGTGGATTTCGATCGTCCGGAGGAGAACGATTTCCTGGCGGTGAGCCAGCTCCGGGTCAAGGAGGGACGGAAAGGCCGGCGGCTGGACGTGGTGGTGTTCGTGAACGGTCTGCCGCTGGCCATCTTCGAGATCAAGAATCCCGCGGATGTGAAAGCGACGCTGAAGGCCGCGTTCCAGCAGCTTCGGACGTATCGGGAGGAGCTCCCGGCGTTGTTCGGCTTCAACGAGGTGCTGATCGCGACCGACGGTCTGGAGGCGCGGGCGGGAACGCTGACCGCGGACTGGGACCGGTTCATGCCGTGGCGCACGGTCGAGGGGCGCGACGTGGCGCCGTCGTCCCTGCCGCAGCTCGACGTGCTCGTGGCCGGAATGTTCGACAAGGGCCGGCTGCTGGACCTGCTGCGGGGCTTCGTGGTGTTCGAGGACGACGGCCGCGGGGCGGTGAAGAAGATGGCCGCCTATCACCAGTACCACGCGGTGCGCAAAGCCGTGGAGGCCACGGTGCGGGCGTCGCGGGGGGACCGGCGGATCGGCGTGGTCTGGCACACGCAGGGGAGCGGTAAAAGCCTGTCGATGGTGTTCTACGCCGGCCGGATCGCGCTGGAGCCGGCGATGCGCAATCCCACGCTGGTGGTGATCACGGACCGCAACGATCTGGACGATCAGCTCTTCGGCACGTTTGCGGCCTGCCGGGACCTGCTGCGGCAGACGCCGAAGAAGGCGGAGAGCCGGGAGGAGATGCGGGAGCTTCTGAAGGTGGCCTCCGGAGGGGTGATTTTCACGACGATCCAGAAGTTCATGCCGGACGAGAAGGGGACGCGCCATCCCACCCTCTCGGACCGGGACAACATCGTGGTGATCGCGGACGAGGCGCACCGCAGCCAGTATGAGACGGTGCACGGTTACGCCGCGCATCTGCGGAACGCCCTGCCGAAGGCGAGCTTCATCGGTTTCACGGGCACGCCGATCGAGCTGGGGGACAAGAGCACGACGGCGATCTTCGGAAATTACATCGATACGTACGACATCGAGCAGTCCATCGAGGACCGCGCCACGGTGCGGATCTATTACGAGGCGCGCCTGGCGAAGATCGCTCTGAAGGAGGAGGAGCGGCCGCGGATCGATCCCGAGTTCGAGGAGGTGACGGAGGCGGAGGAGGAGTCGGACAAGGAGCGGCTGAAGTCGAAGTGGGCGCAGCTCGAAAAGCTGGTCGGCGCGCCGGAGCGGTTGGCGCTGGTGGCCGCGGATCTGGTGGCGCATTTCGAGGCCCGGGACGCGGCGCTGGCGGGCAAGGGAATGATCGTCGCGATGAGCCGGCGGATTTGCGTCGAGCTCTACAAGGAGATCGTGAAGCTCCGGCCGGAGTGGCACGACGCGGACGACGAGAAGGGATCGATCAAGATCGTGATGACCGGCGACGCCTCCGACGAGCAGGAGTGGCAGCCGCACATCCGTCCCAAGAAGGGGCGCGAGCGGATGGCGAAGCGCTTCAAGGACGAGTCCGATCCCCTGAAGCTGGTGATCGTGCGGGACATGTGGTTGACGGGTTTCGACGTGCCGTCGCTGCACACGATGTACGTGGACAAGCCGATGCACGGCCACACGCTGATGCAGGCCATCGCGCGGGTGAACCGGGTTTTCCGGAACAAGCCGGGCGGGCTTGTGGTGGACTATCTGGGTCTGGCGGACCAGCTCCGGCAGGCGGTGGCGGTCTACACCTCCAGCGGCGGCCGGGGCAGGGCGACGGTCAACATGGAGGACGCGGTCCTCGTCCTGCGGGAGAAGCACGAGGTCGCGCGCGACATGATGCACGGTTTCGACATGTCCGCGGCCGCCCTCGCCGGATCGATCGCGCAACGCAAGGCGGCGCTCAGGGAAGGATTGGAGTTCGTGCTCAGCCTGCCCGAAGGCAAGAGCCGATATCTGCAAGCGGTCTCCGAGCTTTCCCAGGCGTTCGCCCTGGCGGGCGCGACGGACGAGGCGGCGGCGATCCGGGACGAGGTGGCGTTCTTCCAGGCGGTGCGGGCGTCGATCCTCAAGCGGACGGACGAGGAGGGCGGGAAGCGCTCGCGGGAGGACGTGGAGGCGGCCATCCGGCAGATCGTTTCCCGGGCGATCGTTTCCGAAGAGGTGGTGGACGTCTTCTCCGCGGCGGGGCTGGAGAAGCCGGAGATTTCGATCCTTTCGGACGATTTCCTGGAGGACGTGCGGAACCTGCCGCAGAGGAACCTGGCGGTCGAGCTGCTGGAGCGGCTCCTGGCGGGGGAGATCAAGCGGCGGGAAAAGCGGAATCTCATGCAGGCGCGGCGGTTCAGCGAGATGCTGGACGAGGCGATCCGCCGCTACCAGAACCGTTCCATCGAGACGGCGCAGGTCATCCTCGAATTGATCGACATGGCGAAGCACCTGCGGGAGGAGGGCCGCCGGGGCGTCGAGCTGGGATTGACGGAGGACGAGCTGGCCTTCTACGACGCCCTGGACAAGAGCAGCGAGACGGCTCTGGAGGTGTTGGGGGACGAGGCTCTGCGGTCGATCGCGCGCGAGCTGACCGAGATCGTGAGGAAGAACGCCACGATCGACTGGAGCCAGCGCGAGAGCGCGCGGGCGAACCTGCGGCGGCTGGTGAGGCGGGTCCTCAATCTTCGCGGCTATCCCCCGGACAAGCGGGAAAAGGCTACGGATACGGTGCTCGAGCAGGCCGAGGCGATGGGGGATTTCTTCGTGGAAGAGGCCGAGGCTGCGCCGCCGCCGGCGCCGGAGCGGCCTTTCCGGATCGTTCCGCTCGCGGAGGTGGTCCCGTTCGACAACGCCGTGCCGGTGCTGGATCTGGCTGCGGCGGCGGGCCGGTTCGGCGGCGAGCAGGAGGTGGACGGTTTCCACGAGGCCACGGAGCATCCCGAGCGCTTCGAGTGGGCCGAGTTGCCGGATTACTACCGGCCCCGGCCGGGGATGTTCGTGGCGCGGGTGGAAGGGGAGTCGATGAACCGGAGCATCCCCAACGGCGCCTGGGGCCTCTTCCGTGTGAATCCCCACGCGAGCCGCGAAGGCAAGGTCGTCCTGGTCCAGCACCGGCAGATCCAGGATACGGACCTGGGCGGTCACTTCACCCTGAAGCGCTACCGCAGCGAGAAGGAGCACCTTCCGGACGGCACCTGGCGGCACACGAAAATCCTCCTCTACCCGGAATCGGACCGGGACGGCTACGAGCCGATCGAGATCCGGGCGGAGGAGGCGGACGATCTGCGATTGATCGCGGAGTGGCTGGGGCCGATCGGAGGGTAAAACGTCGCCGTCTCCGATTCGAGGGCATCCTCGCCCCGGCGCTCCCAGGGAGTCTTCGGCTACGGCTTGTGCAGCGCCTCGCAGGCGGTGTCCTGCCGGATCGCGTCCATCGACATGCCGGTGGTGCCGAAGCTGTCCAGCACCGTCACCCACGCCTGCCGGGCCAGGGGGTCGTAAGGCGGACCGGGTCCCGCGGCGGGATCGTTCAGGTCCATGGAGAGCCAGCCGTATGGATAGGGAAGAGAGAGATTCCCGGCAAAGGGGCCGATATGAACCCTCTGAGTCACGAGGGCGAAAGGCTGGCCGGTGACATTGAAGGTGGAATTGGGTTTCTGGATCTGCTCGTCGAAGGCCAGAAGGCTCTTCTGGTCCAGCGGGTACCAGAGGGGCAGCCTGCCGCACGTGAAGGCGCTCTGCTGCCTCATCTTCGAATCGCGCCACACGATGAGATCGGTATTGACCGCCGGGGTGTTGAAGAACCGCGCCTGGAAGTTGGTGGCGAGGGGCTGCCGGTTGTCGGCGGCGGTCCAGGAGGTCGAGGCGCCGTAGAAGGTATAACGTCCGTTGGAGGCGGTCGCGGGATCCGTAGTACTGGCCCGGAGGTGGACCATCGGCAGACCGGCCTTCACCAGGTTCGTGACCGGGTTCGCGACCGTGCCTCCCTTGACGGGGAAGTCAATGTAGATGTAATCGCCCCAGAGCACGTTCTGGTTGGTCGCTTCGCCAGTGCCGCCGGCTGCGAAGAAGGCCGGTGCGTTGGGAGAAGAGAACGTGCAGTCGCGGATCGCTTCGAACGTCATGTAGCCCCGCAGGACCGCGTCGCCGTGGTCGAAGCCCGCGCATTTGTCGTCGGTCAGCCGCCTGCGGCCCTGGAGGGACGCTTGGGCGGCCTGGAGAAGGGAGGACGAGAGCTCCACCTCCAGCGCGTTCCGACAGGAGGAGCCGATCGCGCCCGCCGGTGCCGCCGTCTTCGGCAGCTCCCCCTTCAGCAGCACGTCGGAGAGAGTGAAGGTCTGGACGTCGTTGCCGTCCAGGTAGATGTAGAACGCCAACACGTGCACTCCGAGGTCGGTCCAGACGTCCGCCTGGACCATGACGGGCTCGTCGTACGCGTTGCCGACCGCCACCATGGTGTTCTGGCCGCCGGCGGCGACTTCGAAGTAGGGCAGCAGCAGAGTGGCCGCGGGTCGCTGCTCCAGGTGGCAGACCTCCCCCATCAGGGGGCACTGCGTGGTGACGCCGTTGCAGGTGACGCTCCCCCGCTGGTGTGTGGCGAAGTCGAAGTCCACCGACGAACAATTGGTGACGGCGCCTCTGCCCGTGCACTGTACGATGCCGGCTTCGCAGACAGCGGTCATGGAGCACCAGGCCTTCTCCTGATCCGCTGGCGGGGCGCCCGCCATCGCCTGGGCCAGGCCTGGGATTGAAGCGAAGAGAAGCGCGAATGTAACGACTCTTAAGATTTTCATGATCTCACCCTCCGTTGCGGAGTGGCCGATCTTGCTGGTCCTCCATCCGTTCACTTATTACGGATCGATCGCGCGATCACCGTCCTGCCGGGTAGGGCGCCGGCCGCCGGTGGGTGGGGGTGGAGGGGCGGCCCCTACCCGCCTTGCACCAGCACATGCCACTTCGGACGCTTCCAGCTCCGCCGGAACTCCTCGACGCCGGCTTCCACCGCCGTGCCGCGTTTTTCCTGGCCGTCGAGGAACAGCACCATCGTGAGCTGCCGGCCGCCGTCCTGGGCAAACTGGCGCGCGATGGAGTTCGCGGGGATGGCGGTGCGGCCGACGACCTCCTCCGGCTTCCAGGTCAGTCCGGGGAAGCCGGGAGCCGGCTCGTAGGCCTTGTAGACCAGCTCTGTGCAGACCAGCGCCGAATCGGTCTGGAAGTCGAAATTGAAGTCGTAGGGGCGGCCTACGTAGCGGAACGCGCGCACCAGCGCCCGCGCCTTGTCCAGTTGTGAGAGGCGCGGGCGTAGCGCGACCATGGAATCCGCGGCGGCGGAGTGCTCCAGCGTGGTGAACACGACGCCTTCGCTGATCGCTTCGAGCACGCGCGGTACATGGCCGTGCTCCTGCGGTTGAAGAGCCAGCGCGTAGGCTTTCGGGTACCGGCTCTTCAGCAGCCGCTCGAGGTCGCCGCTGGGCTCGCCCTGGCTGATCACCCAGCGGCGCACCTCCGGCCCAACGAAGCGGGCGCGCCGCTCCGCGGGCGTGCCCACGTACAGCGCGGCGTGACTCCAGAATCCCGGCAGGCCCACGTTGGACATGTACCATTCGCGGCGTTGCAGCAGGATGTCGCCCGGCTCCAGCCGCGGACGGATGGCGGCGATCTGCGCCGGGGAGATCAGCGGCTGTCCCTGGCGCCGCACCTTGGTGTCTCCCATCCATGACGAGACCCCGGCCTGCACGGGGAAGGACAACCGGCCGCCGAGCTTCTGGATGACGTTCACGGCGTTGGCGGCGGTCAGCGCCTCTCCTTTGCCCTTGCCAGCCTTCCAGATGCGGGCTTCGTCCTGCGCCATCACGCGCGCCAGATCGGGATCGGCGGGCGGCAGCAGGCGCGCGGCGGCGATGTAGGCGCCGAACTGCGAGGCGGCGGCGACGTTGAGGTAGCGGAACTTGAAATCGTCGTAGCTCCCCTTGGGCAGGCCAAGCTCCTGGACGGGATCGTTGAGCAGGATGGCCAGCTTCGGGTCGTTCTCGGCGCGCGCGATGAAATCCAGCGCGAAGCGGTACTGCGCCAGAAAAGCGCCGCGCGCCAGATGAAACGAAGGCGCCATCTCCCGCCGGCCGGAGCGCGTATAGGAATCGGCGTGAAAGCGCCCCAGGGAGTCCAGCGCGAGGTAATAATCCAACAGGGATTTCCAGGTGCTCCGCACGGTGTGGCGTTCCGCCTCGTTCAGCAGCCGGGGAGACCGCAGTCTCTCGACCGGAAACAGATCGGTCCGCGAATGCGAATAGGCGACGAGCCGCGCCACGCCGGAGCGGTAGACGGACACCGCCTGGCGGTCCACCGACTGCCGTTGCGCGAGCGTCTCGGAAACCGCTTCCGTCGCGGCGCCGACCGACAAAAGCACTGCCACCAGAGCTGCCTTGCGCATCGAAACCTCCACTCCGATTGCGAGAAGTGGAGCCATGATACCAGAGGGGAGATCGCCTATCGGCGTGCGTCTTGCAGTGGTAGCCTCGCGCTATGAGCGAGACCTTGCGGAGCACCGGCCGCTGGCACCACTGGGTGGATCACACCTCCGAGGTCCAGCTCCAGGTCGGCGCGGAGTCCCTGGGCGGTCTTGCCGCCGAGGCGGGGCGGGCCCTGGCTCTGATGCTCCTGCGGGGCGCGGCGCCCGATCCCGTGGGTCCTTCACGGGTCCTGGAGGTCTCCTCGGCGGATCAGGAAGCCCTGCTGGTGGACTGGCTCAACGAGATCCTGTTCGTCGCCGAGGTGGATCTCTGGATCGCTCTCGATTTCGACATCCTCGAGTCGTCCGACACCCATCTGAAGGCCGCCGCGCGTGGCGTCGCGGTCGAGGAGCCGCCGGCCCTGGTCAAGGCGGCCACGTTCCACGGCCTGCGGGTGGAGGAGGAGGACGGCGGTTTCCAAGCGGAGGTGATCTTCGACGTATGAAGACTTCAACGGCTTCTCCCGCTCCGGCCAAGGTCGTGCCGACGTATCCGTCGGTCCGTCTGACCCCCAACCTCGTGGAGATCCCAGTCTCGGCGCGGGAGGACATGCGCGTGCCCGCCCGGATCTGGGCGGACGAAGAGCTGTGGAAACAGATCTCCCGCGACCGCACCGTCCAGCAGCTCCTCAACGTGGCTACGCTGCCGGGAATCGCCGGCACGGCCCAGGCCATGCCCGACGCCCACGAGGGCTACGGCTTCCCGGTGGGCGGCGTGGCCGCCTTCCGCGCTCGCGACGGCATCATCTCGCCGGGCGGCGTGGGCTACGACATCAACTGCGGCGTGCGCCTGCTGGTCTCGGAGATCGACGCGGACGAGCTGAGCCATTCGCGGCTGGAATCGATCGTCCACGATCTCTCCCGCGCCATCCCGTCGGGCACCGGCCAGGGGAGCCATCTCAAATTCGCGGCCGAGGAGCTGGAGCGCGTCCTGGCCGAGGGCTGCGAATACCTCGTCGAGCGGGGCCTCGCCCTGCCCGAGGATCTGGAACACACCGAGGCGCGGGGATCGCTGCCGGGCGCCGATCCCGTCTACGTTTCGGAGCGCGCGCGGCAGCGGGGCGGCGGGCAGCTCGGCTCGATCGGTTCGGGGAACCATTTCGTCGAGGTGCAGCGGATCGACAAGGTTTTCGATCTCCACGCCGCCGAGGCTCTGGGCCTGCGCGCCGGCCAGTTGGTGATCCTCATCCACACCGGATCCCGCGGCCTGGGCCATCAGGTCTGCACGGACTGGGTGCGCTCCATGGACGCGGTGATGGCGCGACACGGCATCCAGTTACCGGACCGCGAGCTGGCCTGCGCGCCGTACGAGTCGCCGGAGGGGAAGAAGTATTTCGGCGCCATGTGCGCGGCGGCCAATTTCGCCTTCTCGAACCGTCAGGCCATCACCTACGCCGCCCGGCGGGTCTTCGAGCGCGCGCTGGGGGAGCGGGGCCATCTGCGGTTGCTCTACGACGTGGCCCACAACATCGCCAAGCTGGAGCGTCATGGGGACGAGGATCTGCTGGTCCACCGCAAGGGCGCGACGCGGGCCTTCGGACCGTCGCACCCCGAGACGCCGGAGGCCTACAAGGAGGTGGGCCAGCCGGTGCTGATCCCCGGCAGCATGGGCACGGCTTCGTACGTCCTGGTGGGCACGGACGAAGGCTTCAATCTCTCCTTCGGCAGCACCTGCCACGGCGCCGGCCGCGCCATGAGCCGCACGGCGGCGAAGAAGGTGCAGCAGGGGCACGAGGTGCGCAAAGCCCTGGAGGACAAGGGAATCGTCGTCCGCGCCCCGGTCAAGGAACTGGCCGAGGAGGCGCCCTTCGCCTACAAGGACGTGGACCGCGTCGTCAACGTGGTGCACGAAGCCGGGCTCGCCCGCAAGGTGGCCCGGCTGGTGCCGTTGGGGGTGATCAAGGGGTAGGCTTCCCTTCGCCCTACATTGTAGTTACACTGCGGCTATGAGTGGGGGCCCTCGCTTCGAGTGGGATGAGTCCAAGAACGAGGGCAACCAGCGGAAGCATGGGGTGTCCTTTGAAGAGGCACAGACGGTCTTCTCGGACGATCACGCCCTCTTCAGGGGGGACCCAGACCATTCCGACGATGAGGACCGCTTCCTGCTCCTCGGCCTCAGCTCTTTGTTACGGACTCTGGTGGTCTGCCACTGTTACCGAGAGTCAGAGGATGTAATTCGAATCATCTCGGCTCGCAAGGCCAACTCGGAAGAACGAGCCCAGTACAACCGCAGGTGGATACGATGAGAGAACATTACGACTTCTCCGAAGCACAGAAGAACCCCTACGCGAAGCGCCTGAAAAAGCAGGTCACCATCCGGCTCGACGAATCGACCCTGGAGTACTTTCATGCACTGGCGAGCGAGATGGGAATTCCCTATCAGACGCTGATCAACCTGTACCTGCGGGATTGCGCGGCCCACCAGAAAAAGCTGACGATCCAGTGGGAACCCGCAGCCTGAGGAGTTGGGGCGCTCGCCAGGCCCGTCGATTTTCCTCCTCCTGTGCTCTCCCGAGACGTCCTCGAGCACCCTTTCAAGTAGGACACTGGACCGAAAGAAAGGAGGAGAGTGATGTCGAGGAACGTAGCGTTGACCCTGGTCTGCCTGCTGCTGGCCGGATTTGCTTTCGCCGCCGAGGCGCCCGTCTCCGCCCCTCCGGGCACGCTGTCCCCCGAAGGACCCGCCTGCCAGGCCGATCCCGCGGCTGCGATGTTCTCGCAGCTCGGGCTCGAGCCGGTCTTCAAGGGGCATGATCCGGCAACCTGCGGCAGGTGCCTCCACTGCGCCAGCACCAATGTATGCGCCGGCAAGCTCATCGGCGACGTGTGCAGCGGCACCGGCGGCACCTGCCAGGCTTTCGACGGCTGCGCGCTGTACAACTGCTGCCGTTGCGCCAACATCCAGCCGGTCGTGGTCGTCTCGGAAGAGTAGAGGCTGGCCGTGAAGCCCTCCGGCCGGCCGGCCGTGCCGGAGGGCGGGGTTCACGGGTTCAGCACCAGCAGGTCGTGTTGGGGCCGAGCGCCGTGTAGGTGCAAGCCTTGTTGTCGCTGGAGATGATGCCGCTGCCGGCGGCGGCCTGCTCCAGGTCCCGCCCCTCCAGATACGCGAGAGTTTCCTTCGAGAGCGACAGCTTCTTCGTAGTGGTCTTCTTCATGAGTGTCTCTCCTTGGACTTGCCGGGGATCAATCTCCCGGCCCGCCTAGTTTAACCCCCCGGGGGAGGCGGCAGCGGCAGCCCGAACGTCGTCGCCAGCAGCGTCGCCATCTCCGCGCGGGTGACGGCGCGTTCGGGACAGAACTGGTTGGGATCGCAACCGCCGGTGATCCCCTCGCTCGCGAGCTGCTCGATCCAGGCGGCGGCCCAGTGATCCGAGGGCACGTCCGTGAAGCGGACCCCGGTGACAGGAGGCGGCTGATACCCCGCTCCGTGCTTCGCCAGCAGGAGGAAGACGGCCATCTCGGCCCGGGTCACTGGCGACTCCGGACAGAAGAGGGAAGGCGTGCAACCGATGGTGAAACCCTCGGCGGCGAATTGCTCGATCCAGCCCGCCACGGGCAAAGAGGCGGGGACGTCCACGAACCGGGTGCCCGTGCCGGGCGGCGGCACATATCCCACGCCGTGGGCGCCGAGCAGCAGGAAGACCGCCGCTTCCTGCCGCTTCACCGGCTGGTTCGGGCAGTAGCTGTCCGGCGAGCAGCCGTAAGTGAACCCGCCGGCGGCGAACGCCTCGATGAAGCGCCAGGCCCAGTGATCCGTCTGGACGTCCGCGAAGGTCGCGAGGAGGGCAGGGCGGGGGATCGCCCACAGCTCGAATCCTGTGGCGCCGTCGGTGGCCGCGAAGTAGATGTTCGGCCCGGAGGCGGTGAACTCCACCGGGCTCGACGGCAGGCCTCCCGGCGCGATGTCCTGGAGCATGCGCGTCCCCACCGCCGTGCCGTCGCTGCGCCAGGGCTCGACGCTGTGGACGCCGTCGGTGGCGGAGAAGACAAGGATGGAGCCCTCAACATGAAGGTTTCGGGGATGGGAAGAGCCCGCTCCGGGCAGGATGTCCTCGACCATGCGGGTGCCGGCTTCGGTGCCGTTGCTCACCCACAGCTCGTGGCCGTGCTCGCCGTCGTCGTAGGTAAAGTAAACCTTTCCTCCAAGCGGTGTGAGCGACCTGACGCCGACGAAATCATCGCCGGGCAGGGAGCGGACGAGCGCGGTCCCCGCCGCGTCGTTCTTCCACAGCTCATGACCGCCGGCCACGAAGAACAGGGTCGTCCCGGCCACGGCGAAGGGACCCAGCCGTTTCGAGTCCGGCCCCGGAACGATCTCGCTGAGCAGGTAGGTCCCCGCCACGGTGCCGTCGGTGCGCCACAGCTCTTCGCCGCTTGCGGAGGCCCAACCGGCGAAGAAGAGCACGCGGTCGCGGAGGGCGGAGACGTCCTCCAGGAGCCGGTCGAAAGGCAGGAGGAGGCTGTGCAGGAGGGTCGTGCCGGCTTCGGTGCCGTCGCTTTTCCAGAGCTGTACTCCTTGCTGCTGGAAGAGGACGAGATCTTCCTTGGAGACGAGGGAATCCAAGTGATTGGGGTGTGGCCCTTCCGCGGCAGTGATCCGCGTCGTCCCTTCCGGAGTCCCGTCGCTTTTCAGCAGAGCACGGCTGAATTGGGTCGGCCATGGTCCTATGAACAGGAGCTCGTCGCCGAGCGTGACCAGATCCCTGGGGCCGAAGGAAGGACTAGAAGAAAACCAATGGTCCACGCTGTAGAGCTGCAGGGTTCCCTCCGGAGTGCCGTCGGTCTTCCATAAGCTTTCAACCCAGTTGCCGACGCCGGCGCTGAAGAACACGGTGTCTCCCGCCCTGTTGAATTCGCCAGTTCCTGCATCGCTGATCTTGAAAGTGCCAGCGGCGGTACCGTCGCTCCTCGACAACCCTCCGAGATCTCCCGTGAAGAGCAGCGTCCCGTCGAGGTCGAAGAAAGGACGTGGCCCGAAGAGGCTGCCAGATTTCTCAAGGGAGAAGCCAGACGCCTGATCGTTGATCCGCAGCATTCGCGTGCCGGCCTCCGTGCCGTCGCTGATCCAGAGCTGCCTTCCGAAGGGGGCCCCTCCCTGGGCACGGAAATACAACAGGCCGTTGGCCCACACCGCTTGTCCGAGATCCGAGGAAGAGATGCCGGGATTGATATCCTTGATCCTTGAAGTGCCGGCCGGGGTGCCATCGCTTTTCCACAGCTCGTACGCATGGTCCCAATCACAGGCATAGAGCCAGAGATCCTCGCTGTCATCGGTCAGTGGAAACGGCCCCACGAAGCAGCGGTCTGAGGTGAAGTTTTGTACCCGCACCGTACCGGCCGTTGTACCGTCGCTCGTCCAGAGCGAGTTTTCGGTGAACAGGCTGTCGATGAAGAAGAAGAGACGGTCGCCCCTTGCGGTCAGGGAGTGGGAGTAAATCGATTTGATGGCCACGGTGCCTTCAGCCGTGCCGTCGCTCTTCCACAATGAGCCGCCGCCCACAGCGGCGAAGAAGAAGACCTCCTCGCCTAAAGCGGTGAGCTCGGTCGGGGAGGAGCTCTCCGCGCCCGGCACGATGTCCTTGACCAGCGCGGTGCCTGACTCGGTGCCGTCGCTCGCCCACAACTCGGCACCTTCCTGACCCCAGGCCGAGAAGAACACCTTGCCACCGGCCGCCGCTCCCTCGGGCCTGCCGGGAGGGGCTGGGACCAGGGAGATATCCTTCAGCAGGGCCGTTCCGGATGCGGTCCCGTCGGTGATCCAAAGTCCGGTCCTGGAGGACCCCTGCCCGACCGTGAAGAAGAATTCCCCATCTAGGCTGGCCAGCGGCTGAAGATAGCCGGAGGAGCCCGGCGGGATGCTCGTCACCAGGGAGGTCCCTTCCGCCGTCCCGTCGCTCCGCCACAATTCCTGTCCAATCGAGAAAAGGAGCGCTCCCTGGATCTCCGCGAGAAGCTGGATCCTGAGGTCCTCGTCGTTCCGGACGTCTTTAATGAGGGCGGTACCGGCTGAGGTGCCGTCGCTCTTCCACAGATCGAGACCGTGAAGCCCGTCATCCGCCAGGAAGAAGAGCAACTCGCCCACAGCCATAAAGCTTTGCGGGATCGATTCACAGGAACCGGGGCAGATATCCGCGACCAGGCGGGTGCCGGCTTCGGTGCCGTCGGTACGCCACAATTCAGCGCCATGGATCTCGTCAGACGCGGTGAAGAAGACCGTTCCTGTCCCTACCACCGCGATGGAGGCAGGGGCATCAGAGTATTCGCCGTGAGGGAGGATCCCCCCCGTTCGCGTAGTGTTGAGGTCCTTCACCTGGAAGGCCGGCTGGGCCAGCCCGGCCGCCGCGGCCAGGCTGGCGAGGAGCGGGAGAAGGAGGCAAAACGCGCGGAGCTTCCCGGGTCGAGCTACCATAGTCATCCCTCCATCAGACGGCGATGCCGTCCGGAACCAAAGCTGAACAGCGACAACTTCCATGCTATAACAGCATGAGGAGAAAGGGAAGCCCCCTCGCTCCCGTCTCCTAGCCCTTGATCGTCATCAGCGGTTTCACCTCCGCGACCGGCCGGGCGATTCCGGCCTCGGTGAGTGTCTCGATGATGGGGCCGATCCCCTTGTAGGCGTACGGCGCTTCCTGCTGGATGTCCTCCAGCTTGCGGGCGACGATGTCCTGCCGGAGGCGCACGTCCGCGCGGCGGAGGTCCACGGGCGTGACCACGCGGAACGACGCCATGAACTTCCGGAACTCCTCCTCGTGGCCCTTGAGGGCGTCGCCGCGGGAGAGCCGGCGACCGGCGCCGTGGCTGGCGCTGTAGAGCGATCCGGCGCAGCCCTGGCCGGCCAGGATGTAGCTGCTCGCCCCCATCGAGCCGGGGACCAGCACGGGCTCCCCGTAGTACGCGAAGGGCGTCCCCTCCATCTCTGCGAACCCGCGGGCCGGACAGGCGCCCTTGCGGTGGAGGACGACCTCCTCGCCGTCCAGCTCCTCCTTCCAGAGCAGGTTGTGCGGAGCGTCGTACAACAGCGGGAAGCAGGTGTCGCCGAGCACCTTTCGCAGCCCCGCCAGCGCCATCAGGGCCAGGAACATGCGGTTGGCGAAGGCGAAGTTGGCGGCGTTGTGCAGCGCGTCCCAGAACAGATCGGCGTCGCCGCGATGCGCTCCGCCGTCCGGCAGGATGAAGACGCCGTTTCGCGGATGCTTCAGGCCGGCGGGGTGGAGCCGCCGCACCACGTCGTTGTAGAAGCCGCCGCAGAGATGCCCCACGGACACGGAGCCGGTGTGGACCATCACCGTGACGAGGCCCGGCTTCAGGCCCCAGGCGTGGGCCACGCCGCCGTCGAAAACCTTTTCAACGCGCTGGATCTCGACGAAATGGTTGCCGCCGCCGATGCTGCCGATCTGACTGTCGCGGCTGAGGCGGTCGGCCGGTCCCATGAAGTCGTCGAGGCCGAAGACGCGATCGGCTTTCAGGCTGCCGCGCTGTTCCACGCGGTCCAGCTCGGGCCCCAGGTCCAACTCGTGGAAGAGCGACCACAGGCCTTCGGACTGAGCACGCGGCGTCGCGTCCAGCAGGCCGGTCAAGCCGTTCTTGAGCAGGGCCTCGCGCTGCCCGCGCGACATGGGGATGTCGCGGCCGCCTTCGAAATAGAGGTGGCGGAAGACCGTTTCGAGCTGGTCCAGCCGGCCCGCGACCTCATCCGCCCGCAGCGAGGTCAGGTGCAGCCGCATGCCGCAGTTGATGTCGTTGCCGATCGCCTGGGGGACGACGAACCCCCGGGTCGCCAGCACGGTCCCGACCGGGATGCCGCGCGCCTTGTGGAAGTCGGGCGTGACCGCCACCTGCCGGATGGCGGGCGTTGCGTCGAAGCTGCCGGGGGCCGCCCGGGCCACCCGCTCGACGGTTTCCTGGAGCTCGAGCAGCTCGAGCAGCTCGGTGACGGCCGAGGTCTCGACCGGCACCTGTTCGTTCGCGAAAAGGACGGTGTCGATGCCGTAGGGGTTGTCAACCCGCACACGGGTGGCGTCGAGACGCCTCAAACGGGGATCGAAAGTCATGGCTCGCCTCGCGGAGTCTGTGATCCGTCAAATGCAACAACCTCGTGAACGCTGTACGGGGGAATCGACAGCACAGACACGGCCGGGAGCTTGGGAGGGAGGAAGACGGACCTCTCGCTGCCAGCCTTCCACCGAGGTAGAAGGATGCTCGGGACCGGAGTCTGTGAGCTTGGCAGCAGCCGCGAAGGAAATGTAGCAGAATGGAGGTTCCGCGGCAACGACACGTTTGGGAGGAGAGCATGGAAGAGGCATGGTTCCATTTCGAGGCGGGGGAGCGCCGGGGGCCGGTGACGATCGAGGAGCTGGTCGGGAGGCTGCTCTCGGCTGCGAACCCTCGTGAGGTCCTCGTGTGGCGCGAAGGGATGGCGGACTGGCAGCCGGCCGGTATGGTTCCGGAGGTCCAGCGGAAGCTCCCTTCGGCCATGCCGCCGGCGCCCCCTTTGCCCATGCCTATGGCCATTCCGCAAGCGGTTCCGCCGCCTCCGCCGGTCCTCTCGCCCCAGACCGTAAGCGCGCCCGTGTTCTTTGAAACCGCGGAGAGAGTCGCGAAGCTCTACCGGCGTCTCGTGGTCCTGATCGGGCTCCAGATCCTGCTGGGAGGCCTCCGCCTGCCGCTGGCCGTCGCCTCGGACCCCTCCGGGGCGGTGATGGCGCTCCTCGTGTTGCTCTTCGCGGCCGACCTGGTGGTGCTCGTCATGGCCATCTCCACGACTTACAGGCTGGCGAGGCTACTCGGCGAGGGCGTGCCCGCTCTGTGGGCGGCGGCGATGTTCCTGCCCTGCATCAACATCATCATGCTCCTGGTGCTCAGCTCGCGGGCCCAGACGTGGTGCCGCCGGCACGGGATCAAGGTGGGACTGCTCGGGCCGACCCGGGAGAGCATCGAAGAGCTGAAGCGGCGCGGGGACACCTCCCATTTCGACTGAAGCCGTGCCGGTGGTAGTATTTCTCTAGACGCTCAAAGGGAAATCGAGGAAAGGAGCCATTGCCATGTCGAAGCAGAGTGCGCTCGCGGACCTCATGGTGAAGCTGTCGATGGACCCGGAGTTGCGCCGCCGCTTCCAGGAAAATCCGTCGTCGTTCCTGGAGGAGATGGAGCTTTCCGAGGAGGAACTGTCGCTTCTGGCGGGGGGCAACCCCGGTCAGATCCGTGATTATCTCGGCGGCGACGCTCCGTCGGAATGTTTCGTAATGTTCAGTACGGAAGAATAGATCGTAAAGGAGGCATTGCCATGTCGAAGCAGAATGCTCTCGCGGACCTCATGGTGAAGCTGTCGATGGACCCGTCGCTGCGGCGCCGCTTCCAGGAAGACCCTTCGGCCGTCCTGGGAGAGGTTGAGCTTTCCGAGGAGGAGCTGTCGCTTCTGGCGGGGGGCAATCCCGATCAGATTCGTGATTATCTCGGCGGCGACGCTCCGGCGGAATGCTTCTTGCTGTTCAGCACCGAATAGATGTGAAGCAGGGATCGCTCACCGCCGTCGGCACCGGTTTCCTGGTCGCCGGACAGGTCACGCCTGAGACCATCGCTTCGATGCGAGCGGCCGACGAGCTCTTCTTCCTGGTGTCCGAGCCGGCGACACGGCTCTGGCTGGAGAACCAGTTTCCATCGGTCCAATCCCTCCACGACGTGTTCTGGGAAGGCCGTCCCAGGCAGGACGCCTATGACGAGATCGTGGAGCGGCTGCTCGCCTCCGTGCGGCGGGGGAGGAACGTATGCGCGGCCTTTTACGGCCACCCTGGCGTCTTCGTGCATTCCTCCCATGAGGCCATCCGGCGGGCGCGCGCCGAGGGGTTCGCGGCGCGCATGCTGCCCGGCGTCTCCGCGGAGGACTGCCTCTTCGCGGACCTGGAGGTCGATCCCGCGGCGGACGGCTGCCAGAGCTTCGAGGCCACGGACTTCCTGATCCGCGGCCGCGTCTTCGACCCCCACAGCGCCCTGGTCCTGTGGCAGATGGGCGCCCTGGGCGTGACGACCTACCATCTCCACGAGCTCTGGAACGCCGCGGGCCTTGCCATCCTGGTCGCGGAGCTTTGCCGCGTCTACCCTCCGGACCATCCGGCGGTGATCTATGAAGCCACTCATTATCCGGTCTGCGCTCCGCTGATCCAGCGGACCACCATCGCCGGGATTCCCGGGTGCCAGGTGAACACCCACTCGACCCTCTGGGTGCCGCCGATCGGCCGGACGCCGGCGGCGCGGAGCCCGGAACCGGACAGCAAGAGGGATCGAGGCCGTCTCACGGTGGTCGGCACCGGGTACAACGTGGCGGGCCAGGTCACTCCGGAGACCCTTTCCTGCCTGAAGGGAGCGGAGCGGCTCTTCTACCTGATGAGCGATCCGGCGACGACTTCCTGGCTCAAGGGTCTGAATCCCACCGCGGAGTCGCTTCACGATTGCTATCGCGTGGGCGAGCCGGGAATCGAGGCCTGCGGGCGGATGGTCGAGCGGATCCTGGCGGCGGTGCGCGAAGGCTCGGAGGTCTGCGCCGCCTTCTACGGTCACCCGGCCATCTACATCCCTCCGGGGCTGGAGAGCTTGCGCCGGGCGCGACAGGAAGGTTTTCCCGCTCGCATGCTGCCGGCGATCTCCTTCGAGGACTGCCTCTTCGCCGATCTCGGCGTCGATCCGGGCGTGCACGGACGGGTGCTGTGCGAGGCCACGAGCTTCCTGGCGAGCCCGCGCGGTTTCGATTCCACGGCCGATCTGATCCTGATCCAGGTGGGGGCCATCGGCCTGGCCAATTTCCAGACGGGAGACTGGCCGAACCGGGAGGGCCTCCGCCGCCTCGCCGGCGCGCTCGGCGAGCGTTATCCTGAATCTCACCGGGTCGCGCTATACCGGATCTCGCAACTGCCGATTTTCGAATCGAGTATCGATTGGGTCACCGTGGCCGAGCTGCCGGACGCTCCGCTCTCGGTCTTCTCGACCCTCTACGTCCCGCCTCTGCCGCGCCGCCCTGTGGACAAGGAGATGCTGGCCCGGCTGCGGGAGGCCGTCGGGTCATCGAGGTAGGAGCGCGCCGGTGCCGGCGCGCCCCTGCGATCCCGCGATCTACCAGTGGATCACATACATGTTGCTGGCGGACCAGCTATACCCGGTCGGGTAGGTCGATCCCACAAAGGCATCGCCCGCGTCGCCATCCTCCCAGTGCTGTTCGCAGGGTTGCCCGGCCGTTTCGAAGCAGCCGCCGGAAAGCACGGGCTCCCAGTACCATTGGCGCAGCTCCAGATCATAGAAGCGCTGCGACACCGTATAGGAGACGTCGTTGTACGTCGCGGTGACCTCAAACCGGTAGACCGTGTTGGGTTGGAAGGTGAACGATTGGCACGTATTCGGGATGATCCCGGGTCCGTACTTGTTGGCCGTGAAGTTCTCGACCGCCACGCCGTTGCACCAGGCGTTGGTGGTCCCACTCAGATAGCCGAAGGCGATTCCCCGGCCCAGGGGAAAAGCCTGGTCAAAGGAGGGGCCGCGAAGGCCGATCCCCCAGTGGCCGTTGCCGTACGAGAGCGCGTTCCCCGTGTTGAGATCCAGGGTGACCCTCTGGGTCTGCGCAGAGGTTACGTTGGGATAGTTGATGGGCAGCCAATCGGCGCCGCTCGGGTTGACCCCTGTATAGGAGTACGGACCGGCCGCCATGGCGGCTCCACTGGTGAGCAGGAATGCCATAAGGAGGATGACGGGAAGGGCGCACTGATGGATGGAGCGTTCTCTCATGCTGCTGTTCCTTTCACTGAGACCGTGTCAAGGTTGGGACCAGGAGGGTTTTCCCGGTCTTCGCGTTGTGCCGGCTCATGAGGCCGGATGATCCTGAACAACAGGCGGCCCCGAAGTATTTCAGCGCTTCAAGATAAAGTCGGACGCGCATGATGAGCCGCGAAGCGTCGGGCTCTATAATCCCGTTCACGGACACCGAAGTCCCTTCATGACCTGGGTACTGAAAAGGAGCGATGCGCGATGAGAACAGCGGGATGGGTGCTCTTCCTGGCGATGCTGGGACCTGCCGCGGCGAGCGCGAAGGACACGGGCGTCATCTGCATCGCGCCCTTCGACGTGAAGCTCACGCCGGAAGGGTTTCCGGTCCCGGAGCCCAACATGTCGAAGACCACCTGGGGGCCCTCCAAAGACTCGAAGTTCACCTTCCGGGTCGACAAGAAACTGAAAGCGACGGTGGGGAAGGGGGAGATGGTCCTGATCAAAGACGTGCCCGCCGATCGCAAGGTCCTCGTGGAGATCCGCCTCGACGGCAAACCCTACGAGAGCTTCCGGCTCGATCTGCGCAAAGAGCCTGACCGGCGGGTCTGCCTATGGCTGTATGAAAACTACTGGCATTGGGTCAATCTGGGATGGGACCCGAAGCTGGGCTGTAAATGCAAGGTGGAGTGAGCCTCAGAACCTCCACCTGGAAAGATCACCCGTCTCGAAGCCGTCCGAAAAGATCAGGTTCGGCGGCGCCGGGAGCTGCACGCGCGCCAGCGTCGCCGTGCGGCCGGGCAGGGTGGCGGTGAAGCCCGTCGCCGTGCTCGTCAGCGTGCCGGCGGCGGCGAGGCCGGCGTTGTCGAGACGCCAGAGATCCACGTTGCTGGTGACGCCGCCATTGACCGTTACGGTGACGTCGCGGGACACCGTGTCCTTGTTGAACAGGAGCACGAAAAGAGCTCCATTCGAGGCGCGGACGGCATAGCTGGCCACTCCGTCCACGTCGCTGGAGACCGCCCGCACGGAGTCGCCGCTCACCTTGGAGCCCGCGCCGTCGTAGTTCTGATAGAGCCGGTACGCCTTTTCCGCCAGGCTGCCGGTCTCCGGCGCCACCCAGCGCAGCGCCATGTCGAGCCCCTCGCGGCCGAAGATCGCCAGCGCCTCGGCCTGCGCCAGCGCGCCGGAGAGGGTGTTGTCGCGGCCCCATTTGTATTCGGCCAGGGCGAGCTTCATCTCCGGGCAGTAGGTATCCCGCCAGGCGCGCATGCGCGGGATGAGCTGGACCACCTTGAGCTCCAGGTCGGAGATCCAGGATTCCGACTCCCAGGTGGGGTCGTAAAGCTCCTTGAGCGAACGCAGGCGCGCCGCCACGGTCTCTTCGTCGTCTTCCACCGACTGGCTGCCGGAGAGGCCGGTGACGCCGTCGCCCTGGGGATAGAAATGGATGTCGAGCCAGTCGACGGGCAGATCGCCGGCGGCCGGATGTCCGGCGGGAAGGCGGTTGGCGCAGGACTGCTGCATGTACCACGCGGGCCACGGCAGGTCGCCGTGGGCGTCGCGGTCGGGACCATCGACGCAGTTGCCCAGCGCGGCGTCCTTGGCCGAAGTCCAGAAGTCGCACCATCCCCAGGTCTCGGGGCCGAGGATCTCGGCGCCGGGATCGCGGCTCTTGATCTCCGTCGCCGCCGCCAGTCCCTTGGCCCAGACCTCGTCGTAGCCGGGTGGCGTGGGGTGGACGTCGCGATGCGTGCTGTTCCAGAGCATGGGCTCGTTGTCGAGGTTGTAGTAGCGCACGCCGTTGCTCGCCGCGGAGCCGAAGCGGGTCGCCAGGCGGCTGACGAAATCGCCGACGTGGGCGTCGAGGTCGACCGGCACGGAGGTGTCCGCCGGGTTGTTGCCGGTGATGTAGCGCAGGCCCGGCGAGCCGGGCACGGCGGGGCTGGCGGGATTGCAGCAGCGCACGCCGCCGGCGCAGAGGACGGAGTTCGACAAGGGATCGCAGATGCCGTTGCCGTTGTTCGAGCAGCCCGGCACGCCGGGGTTGTCGGCGCACTCGGTGCGGGTCTGCGGACCGTACAGGGTGGTGGAGAAGCCGGGCGCGCGGGCCGACGACTTGGCCACGCGGTTGATCGGCATCGTCATCACCACCTGGGCGCCGGCGGCGAGGGAGGCTTGCGTGAAGCTGTCGGCCGAGGCGCCGTTCGATCCCCCTTCGTGGATGTTGAGGAAGTAGTAGTCGAAAGCCCGGTTCGAGGTGTCGACGAGCCAGTTGTAGCGCGTGGTCGCGTTGCCGCCGCGGCGGTTGACGGTGTAGACGCCGGTGGCGAGCTGCGCCGCGTCGGCCCAGTTCACGCCGTAGATCAGGGGATTGACGGCGCGCCGGTCGAGGTTGGGGTCGACGGCGACGGAGACCGGGCCGCCGGGCGGCGGTCCGCCCGCGGCCTGGATCAATTCGAGGTCGTCCACGTAGGCGGCGGCCTGATTGCCGGCGGTGTTCGCCTGGAAGACGATGCCGTCGAAGGCGGCCGCGGTGACGCCGAGCTCGGCCCACGTCACGGTTCTCTGCGTCCAGGTGGCGGGGAGCGGCGTGAGGTCCTTGCTGCCGATTTCCGCGTCGTTGCGATAGATCACGAGCCGCACGGCCTGGTTGCCGCCCGCGCCGTTGATCCAGAAGCGGACGCCCTCGAAGCCGGCGACGGCGGGGTCCGCGGCGCCGGGATTGCTGTGGAAGTAGATCCCCTGCCAGGCGTCCGGCTCCCAGGAGACCGCGTTGGGCGCGCTCTGGTGGACCGTGGTCTGCGCCAGGTTGTGGGCCGCCCAGCTCCAGTCCTGCCAGCCGTTGCGGAGGGCGTTGTCGTAGACGGTCAGCGTCGCCGCGCCGAGGGGCGCGCCGGCGCCGGCCGCGAGCAGGGCGAGCATGAAGCCGCGATGCAATTTGCGCATTCTCGATTCTCCGCGGATGGCTGGGGCAGAGTCTGGCATAGAAACGTCACGGGTGCCACGGGGCCCTCACCTCCCGGCCTCCTCTCCCGACCCCTCCCTCCCACCCCACACCGGGAGAGGAGGAGAAGTTAGCCAAAAAGACGCTTCTTTATCCCCCTCTCTCCCGGTGTGGGGTGGGAGGGAGGGGTCGGGAGAGAGGGGGCAGGGGGAGTGAGGGCCGGGGTGAGGGCCTGCAACCACCCCTGGCCCCAACACGTAGAATGAGCGTCATGGAACCTGCCGAGCAGGCCCAGGAGAACGCCGCTCCGGTCGAGGAAGCTCCCGCCGCCGTCCCGGAGCCCGAGCCCACGCCGCCTTCGATCGCCGACGGCGTCGAGCGGTCGCTGGACCCGCGCAGCGTCACGCTCGCCCGGCTGGGGGGCTGGATCTTCGCCGGCGTGGTTTTCCTGGTCGATTCCGGGGCGCTCGCCATCGTGCTGGCCCAGGAGGAAGTTCCGGTCTGGGTGAAGGCGCTGGTCGGCCTCGGCTGGGGGAGCGTGACCCTGGCGCTGTCCTGGGTGGCGCAGCGCTGGCCCCCGATCGAGCACCGCCACGCCTCCTACAAGGTCGACGGGCGGGGCATCGAGATCCGCAGGGGCGTGGTCTGGCGCAGCGTGGTCAACGTGCCGCGCTCGCGCGTGCAGCACACCGACGTTTCGCAAGGCCCTCTCGAGCGCCGCTTCGGGCTCGGCACGCTGGTGATCTATACGGCGGGCACCGATCACGCCCGGGTCAACCTGTCGGGGCTGGATCATGGCACGGCGCTGAAGATCCGCGATCATCTCCTGCCGGGAGAGGACGAAGATGCCGTCTGACCGGCGGCTTCACCCGCTGTCGATCCTCTTCGGTCTCGTCGCGCAGGTCCGCAATTTCCTGTTGCCCGGGTTTGTCGTCCTTTTCGCCGGTTCCCAGGGCTGGTGGGGGGACTGGCAGAGGTGGGCGATGCTGCTGGTCATCCCCTACGCTTTCGTCGCGATCCTCCGGTACGTGACGTTCCGCTACCGTTACGAGGCGCACGAGATGGTGATCCGCACGGGGCTCCTCTTCCGCAACGAGCGGCACGTGCCCTACGCGCGCATCCAGAACCTCGATGCGGTGCAGAACGTCTTCCATCGCTTGCTGGGTGTGGTGGAAGTGCGCGTGCAGACCGGGGGCGGACAGGAGCCCGAGGCGAAGATGAGCGTCCTGCCGGTCGCCGAGTACGAGGAGATGCGGCGGCGGGTGTTCGAAGGCAAGGCGGGGGAGGAGGCGCCGGCCGACGCCGAGGCCCCGCCGGCCGCCGCGCCGGGCCGGACTCTGCTGCGCCTTTCCTTGCCCGAGCTGCTGCTCTGCGGCTTCATCGAGAACCGGGGCGTCGTGCTCATCGCCACAGGCTTCGGCCTGATCTGGGAGCTGGGCCTGGGGAACACCCTGATGGAGCGGATCTTCGGCGGGGAGGTCTCGGGACGCTCCATGATCCGCGATCTGTTCAGATCTCTGCTGGGCCAGACCGGTTTCCCTCTGGGCCGGATCGCTCTCACCCTCGCGGCGTTCGCGGGCCTGCTCCTGTTCATCCGGCTGATCTCCATGGTCTGGGCGTTTACGCGGTTGTACGGTTTCCGGATCACCCGCGCCGGCGAGGACCTGCGTACGGAATACGGCCTTCTCACCAGAGTCGTGGCCACGGTCCCCCTGCGCCGCATCCAGACGCTGACGATCCGGGAGGGGCCGCTCCACCAGTTGTTCCGCCGCGCTTCGGTCAAGGTACAGACGGCCGGAGGCGGCGGCGAAGGCGGAGAAGAGGACGCCGGCGCCAAGCAGCGCGAGTGGCTCGCTCCGATCATCCGTCAGGAAGCTCTGCCGGATTTCCTGCGCGAGGTGCTGCCGGAGGTGGAGCTCGCCGCGGTCTCCTGGCGGCCGGTGGAGCCGCGCGCCTTCCGCCGCGTGCTCAAACAGTCGGTCCTGATGTCCATCCTGTTCTCGCTGCCGTTCGTCGTGCCGTTGAAAGCGTGGGCCCTCGTCCCGCTCGCCGTCTTCCTCGTGTGGGGAACCATCAGCTCGCGCATCTACGTCAGGAATCTCGGCTGGGCGGTGACGGAGAGCGCGGTCCTCTTCCGCAGCGGCTGGATCTGGCGGCAGGTGAGCGTCGCGCGGTTCGCCAAGATCCAGGCGGTGGCGATCCATGAGTCGCCTTTCGACCGCCGCTCCGCCATGGCGCGGGTGCGGGTGGACACGGCGGGCGCCGGGATGACGGCGCATCGCGTGGACATCCCTTATCTTGCCCGCGAGACCGCGCGCGATCTCTACAGCCTTCTGGCGAGACAGGCCGCCCACACCGCGTTCCGGTGGTGACAGATGCGCCTGTTATAGGATAAAGAGACCATGGATCTCCACCCCCAGCAACTCGCGGCGCTGGATTATCTCCGGCGCAAAGGCACCGAGGCGTCGGTATCCCAGCTCCATGGACACGTGGCGAAAACCTTTCAGGACTTCGAAGCGTTCCTCGACACGGTCCCGCCCGATCGCCGCGCCGTGAAGCCTTCGCCGCGGGCATGGTCGCCTCACGAGGTGATCGATCATCTTGTGGAGAGCCACCGGCCGGCCGCGGAGCAGCTCCGCGCGCTGGTGGCGGGAGAGCGCCCGGCGACGCCACCCATCGCGGCAAGCCTGCAATCCGAAAATCCTTTCGGACGTTCCTGGGAAGATCTCCTGGCCGAGCTGCGGGAGATCCACCGCTCGTATCTGGCCTTGATCGAAAAAGCCGAGGAAGCCGCCGGCGTCACGACGCCCGTGGTGATGGTGATCAAGATCGAAGGGCTCCCGGTCACCTGGGAGGCGGAGCTGGACTGGAAGGCCTACGCGCAGGCGTTCCGGGTGCACACGGTCGAGCACAGGATGCAGATCGAGAGGACGTTCGAAACCCATCCCCAGGCCCCTCCGTAGTAGGGGCATGAAACCCCGCAGACTTCCCCGCAAGAGATGGATCTTCCTCGCCCTGCTGGTCCTGGCGGGGATCGGCGTCTGGTTCTTCGGATTCCGGACCGAGCCGCTGGACCCCCGGTTCAACGGCGCCTATCGGCTCGACGACGGCCGGCTGGTCTTCGTGACCGCCCGTGACGGCGACACGCTGCGCTATTCCATGATGAACGGCGAGAGCCGCGCCCTCTGGCCGGCGGGCGAGAACACCTTCGAGGCCGGGCCCGGATGGAGCAAACCGACGCCGGTCCAGGTGCGGGTCGCCTTCTCGCCTCCCCGAGACGGCGGCTATCCCGAGGGTTTCGCCTGGAAGGGGCCGGACGGCGCTGAGAAGCGCGCCCGGCGGCTGGACCTGCCGGAGACCCGCTTCACCTTCCCGAGCGGCGATCTGACGCTGCGGGGCAAGCTGGTGACGCCGCCCGGGAAGGGCCCCTTCCCCGTGGTGGTCATCGTCCACGGCTCCGGCAAGGAGAGCGCCGTGGACGGCTACGCCATGCCGTACCTCTTCGCCTCCCACGGGATCGCCACCCTGGTCTACGACAAGCGCGGCACCGGGGAATCCGAGGGCGATTACACGCAGAACTTCCACGTCCTGGCGCGGGACGTCCTGGCGGCGGTGGACTGGCTGCGGAATCAGCCGGTGATCGACGCGTCGAGGATCCATCTGTCGGGCTACAGCCAGGGCGGGTGGATCGCGCCGCTGGCGGCGTCCAAAACCAAGGGCATCCGGAGCGTGCTCGTCAACTACGGCCCCATGGTGCCTATCACGGGCGAGGACCGCTGGGGCTACGTGTACGCCCTGCGCAGGAAGGGTTTCAGCGAGGACGCCGTCCGCGAGGCCGACCGCGTCAACGACGTGATCGGCGCCGTCGTCGACCACGGCGAGGACCGCTGGGACGAGCTCGGCCGGCTGCTCGACGAATCCAGGGACAAGCCGTGGTTCGCGGCCGTCCAGGGGAGCGACTCGGCCTTGGGCTTCGTGACCGGCAGCCGGATGCCCCGCTGGGTCATGCGCCTCTACGCCTGGTGGATGCTCCGGCCGCGGGAAGAGCCCTTCGTGGACCGGCTTTACGATCCCGTGCCCACGGTGGCCTCCCTTACAGGTACGCCCAGCCTGTGGCTCCTGGCCGACGAGGACGAGAGCATGCCTACGGGCTGGACGGCGGAGAAGCTGGAGGAGTTGCGGAAGGCCGGACGCCCCATCGAGATGAAGATCTATCCGGGGACGGACCACGGCATCATCCGCTTCCAGGAGACGCCGGCGGGGGAGCGCGAGTACCTGGGGTATCACCCCGAGTACTTCGCGGATCAGGTGAGCTGGCTGCGGAGATAGCTAAGGGAGGCTGAAAGGACCTAAAGGACATAAGGGACCTAAAGGACGACGCTTTTGTCGTTTAGGTCCTTTAGGTCCCTTATGTCCTTTAGGTCCTTGTCTTTCTCAACCCGCTACGCCGCTTCCTTCAGCGGCCGTTCCTTCCTCGGCAGCCAGCGCCGGACCAGCGCTCCCACCTTCTTCGTGGACCGGAGGTCGTCGAAGATCGAGTAGAAGACCGGCGTGGCCAGCAGGGTGAGGAGGAGCGAGAGGGTCTGGCCTCCGATCACCACGACGGCGATGGCGCGCCGCTCTTCGGAGCCCGGGCCGGTGCCCAGGGCCAGCGGCAGCATGCCCGCCACCAGCGCGAGAGTGGTCATCAGGATGGGCCGCAGCCGGTCGCGGTTGGCCTGGATGATGGCCGCGCCGCGCTCCATCCCCTTGGCCCGCAGACCGTTCATGTGATCGATCTGCAGAATGGCGTTCTTCTTCACCACGCCGAACAGCACCAGCACGCCGAGCGCCGAATAGAGATTGAGCGTGTTGTTCGTGGCCCACAGCGAAAGCAGGGCGAACGGTACGGCCAGCGGCAGGGAGAGCAGGATGGTCAACGGGTGGGTCACGCTCTCGAACTGCGACGCCAGGATCATGTACATGAAGATGATCGAGAGCATCAGGGCGAACATGAACTCCCGGTAGGTACGGGCGAGCTCGCGGCCCCGGCCGCCGATGGCGGTGGAGTAGGTGGGCGGCAGGTTCATCTCGTCCACGGCCTGTTGCAGGGCTTCCAGGCGGTCGGCCAGCGCGTAGCCGGGGCCGACGCTGGCGCGCAGGCTCACCTGCCGCTGGCGGTCGAGGCGGTCGACGCGCGAGGCCGTGGTCTCTTCCTCGACGGTCACGAAGTTGCCGAGCTGGTAGAGCTGGCCGCCGGCACCGGGGACGTAGAGGCCGAGGATGGAGCGGGGATCGTTCCGCGCGCCTTCGGCCAGCCGGAGCTGGACGTCGTAGTCGTCGTTGACCTGCGGATCGCGGAAACGGGAGACCTCCTGGTCGCCGCCCACCATGAGGCGCAAGGCGTTGCCGATGTTGGACATGTCCACGCCCAGGGCGGCCGCGCGGTCGCGGTCCACGTGCACCCGCAGCTCGGGTTTGTCGAGCTTGAGGGTGGTGTCCGCGTCCTCGATGCCGCCGAGCTCCTTGGACTTCTCGCGCAATTGATCGGCGTACTGGGCGAGAGCGTTGAGGTCGGGACCGCGCAGGGCGAAGTCGATGTCGGCGTTGCCGCCGCCGATGTTGAACGACTGGATGTTGCGCACGGAGGAGCGGATGTCGCGGAACTTGCGCAGCCGGCCGCGCACCTCCAGCATCACGTCCTGCTGGCTGTAGTTGCCGCGGAAGGCTGCGGCCGGATCGAGCCGTAGCAGGCTCTTGAAGAACCGTGAGACGGAGAGCTTGCGCTCCTCGTGCGGCGCGATGCGCACGAAGACCCGCCCCTGGTTGACGCCGCCCAGGAAGCCGCCGCCCGCGGTGGCCAGCATGGTGCGGATGCCCCGCACCTGCCGCAACTCGGCCTCGACGGCCCGCATGGCCTCGTCCACGCCGGCCAGGCTGGTGCCCTCCGGCAGGTTGATGCCGACCTCGAACTCGGACTCGTCCACGTTGCTGGGGATGTACTCGACCTTCACCAGCTTGAAGATGGGGAAGGAGGCGAACATGACGACGAGGCAGACCAGGGCCGCGAGCCGCCGCCGCTTCATGGTGGCCCGCAGCAGGCGTTCATAGAAACGGTCGATGCGGGCGTAGAAGCCGCGCCGGGACTTCGCGGGCTCGTCGGCGTGGCCACCGTGGCTGGAAGCCGCGTCCGTGGCCCGCAGCATGCGGGCGCTCATCATCGGCGTCAGGGTGAAGGAGACGAGCAGCGAGACGAGCACCGCCACCGCCGCCGTCAGGCCGAACTGATAGAGGAAGCGGCCGGAGATGCTGGACATGAAAGAGACCGGAACGAAGATCACCACCAGCGAGAGCGTGGTGGCGAGCACCGCGAGGCCGATCTCCTGCGTCGCCGCCTTCGCCGCCTCGAACGAATTCATCTTCTTCTCTTCGATGTACCGGAAGATGTTTTCGAGCACGACGATGGCGTCGTCGATCACCACGCCCACCATCAGCACGAGGGCCAGCATGGTGACGCTGTTGAGCGTGAAGTCCAGGGCCTTCATCATCCCGAAGGTGGCGATCACGGACGAGGGGATGGCCACCGCGGCGATCACCGTCGAGCGCCAGCTCCGCATGAAGGCGAACACCACGAGGGATGCCAGGATGCTGCCCAGGATCAGGTGCAGGTTGATCTCGTGGAGGGCGGCGTAGATGTAGCGCGACTGGTCGCGGATGATCTCCATCTTGAGGTCCGGCGGGAGCTGCGCCTGAACCTTGGCGAGGGCCGTCTTGACGCCTTCGATCACCTCGATGGTGTTGGCGCCGGACTGGCGGCGGATCTCGAGGCTCACCGTGGGCACGCCGTTCAGCCGCGAGACCGAGCGCTGCTCCTTGGTGCCGTCCTCGGCCTGGCCGAGGTCGCGGATGCGCACCGGCTGGCCGTTGATGGTGGCCACCACGAGGTCGTTGAAGTCCTCCGCCTTCTCGATCTTGCCCATCGTGCGGAGGATCTGCTCGCGGGTGCCGGAGGTGACGTTGCCGCCCGGCGCTTCCGTGTTCTGGCGCACCAGGGCGTCGCGCACGGCGTTGATCGGGATGCCGTACGCCGCCAGCCGGGCCGGGTCGATCCAGATGTTGATCGCCCGCTGCAGGCCGCCCTCGATCGAAACCTCGCCGACGCCGGCCGAGCGCTCGAGCTGGACCTTCACGATCTTGTCGGCGTACTCGGTCAGCTCCCGCAACGGGCGGTTGCCCGAAAGGGTGACGGACATCACGGGGGAGCTGTCATTGTTGAATTTGGCGACGATCGGGGGCTGGACGTCCTCCGGCAGCCGCCGGACGACGGTCGAGACGCGGTCGCGGACGTCCTGGGCCGCGGTCTCGATGTCGCGGTCGAGGCTGAAGGTGGCGATGACGAAGGAGCTGCTGCCCGAGGAGATGGAGCGCAGCTCTTCGACGCCCTCGACGGTGTTGACGACCTCCTCGATGACCTCGGAGATCTCGGCCTCGGTCTCCTCGGTGGAGGCGCCGGGCAGGATCGTGCGGACGGAGACGGTCGGCAGGTCCACCGTCGGGAAGCGGTCGACGCCCAGGCCGGTGTAGCTGGCGGCGCCCACGACCACCAGGGCGAGGACGATCATGACCGCGAAGACGGGCCGGCGGATGCAGATCTCGGCGAGCTTTTGCACGGTGTTCTATCCCTCCCTGCCGCTCTTACGGCACGACTCTGAGCGGTTCGCCGGTCACGATGTTGCCGGGCTGGATCACCACCGGCTCTCCGGCCTTGATGCCGTCCACGATCTCCACCTGGTCGCCGGAGCGGCGGCCGGTGCGGACGCGCTTCTCGACCGCCTTGCCCTCCTCGACGGTGATGACCTTCTCGATGCCGGCGAAGGTGACGAGGGAGGAGGCGGGCACGAGCACGGCCGGGTCGGCGGCCTGGACGACGATGGAGGCCTGGACGAAGGCGCCGGGCCGGAGCTGGCCGCCCTGATTAGGCACCTCGGCCTCGACCATCAGGGTACGGTTGTCCTGGCTGATGGCCGGGCTGATGCGGGCCACCTGGCCGTGGTGGGGAGTGGGGTCCCCCTCGGCGCGGAGCTGGACGTCCAGGCCGGGCTTGACGCCGGCCGCCTCGCGCTCAGGGACGGCGAGGCGCAGCCGCAGAGGGTGCCGGCGGACCAGGACGGCCACCGGCGCGCCGGCGGCGGTGTAGTCGCCCACGCTGGAGAGACGCTCGCTGATGACGCCGTCGAACGGCGCCCGCAGGAAGGAGTCGGCGAGCTGCTGCTTGGCGATCTCCAGCTCGGAGATGCGCTGCGAGAGCACGGCCTGGCGGGTGCGGGCCTCCTCGACGGCCTCCTGATAGCGGCCGTCGGCGACGCCGTAAGCGGCCTCGGCGGCGTCGAAGTCGGCCTGGGGGATGAGCTGCTCCTGAAAGAGCCTGGCCATGCGGTCGCGGGTGAGCTGCGCGGACTTCAGGGTGGCGGCGGCCTGGCGCACCACGGCGGTCTCTTCCGGGGGGACGATGGCGTCCGGCCCCTGGGGAGGGATCCCGAGGCGGGCGCGCGCCTGCTCCAGGGCGGTACGGGCCTGGGTGACCCGCAGCTCGTAATCGGTGGGGACCAGCCGGGCGATCACCTGGCCGCGCCCCACGGGCGTGCCGATGTCCACGGCCATCTGCTGGATACGCCCGGCGATCTTGAAGCCGAGCTGGGCCTCCTCGTCGGCGGCGAGCGTTCCGGAAACGTCGATCGTGCGCGCCAGCCGGCCTTCCTCGGCGGTCGCGAGCCTCACTTCACGGGGGGGACCGGACGGCCCTCCGCCCCCTGGCCCTCCGGGCCCGCCACCTTCCCGGCCCCCCATCTTGCCGGCGGCCGGTGTATCGCCGCCGCAGCCGGCCAGCGCCAGGAGCAAAGCCGGAATCGTCATCCAAGTAAGCAACTTCATCGAATTGTCTCTCCCGGGAGTCCTCCGCGAGCGCGGAGACATCAACCTACGTACCCTACCCCCTAAAGTTGCGCGCGGTCCTCCATATTCCCGGCGCGAGTCCAATCTAGTCCAGGGAAAAGGCGATCCGTTGGCGACGGATGTAAAGAAAACGTAATAAACGGCCGGCCCGGGCGGGCCGGCCTTCGCGAGCGGGAAGAGACTCAGGGCGCGGCGGCCAGGGCGATCCCCCAGAGCAGGCGGGCGAAGCGTCGCGCGAGGGTCATGGCTACAGGCTCCCCGCGGCGGCCCGGTAGGCCTTGCGGTAATGGGTGTAGGCGTCCTTGTAGGCCCCCTTGGCCTGGTCCCGGTCGCCCTGATCGAGCTCCGCCAGGGCCTGCCTCGGGTCGCCGCCGGCGTTCCGCCGTTTCTGGATGGTGTCCGCAACGATGGCGCGCGTGGTGTCGAGGAACCCGCCCACCGACCTGGGGAGCTGGAAGAGAGAGATCCGGGCGTTGCCCTCGCGGTAGAGATCGGCCTCGATCCGCAGGCGCAGCGCCAGGTCCTGGAACTGGAGCAGGAAGGCGGAGGTCTCCGCCTGCTCGGCCTGGAAGTGGTCGGCCTTGCTCTCCAGGATGTCGAGCTTCCTCTCCACCGCGGCCACGTCGCCGTCCAGGTCGGACGTCTGCGCCCGGGCGCCGTCGACGTTCGTCTGCGTGGCCCGGGTCGAGACCTTGACGTTCAGCCGCTCGGTCTGGAGCGCGTCGTGGCGGTCCGCCGCCTCCTCCGCGGCCAGGGTGGAAGCCTCTTCGTAGCACAGGCAGAGGTAGTTGATGGGGTAGTAGATCGCCGACGTGACGAGCTTGATGTTCACGCCCCAGAGGTCGTCCGGCGCCAGGTCGTCGATGCCGTGGGCCGCCCATTCGAGGCCCCGCTTGCAGACGTAGGTGGCCTTCAGGTCGCCCATCTCGCCGATGCCGGGGATCGGCGTGCCCGCCGGCGGGCAGGGAGGCCGCAGCTCCGGCACGCTCTGGGCGACGCCCTGCCACCAGTCGGGGTCGTCGACGTCGAGGCCGATCAGGCTCATCAGGTCCCGCGGGTCCGGATCGGTGAGCCAGGAGAGCTCGCCGGCCACGGTGGAGAAGAGGGAGGTGAGGCCGTTCTTGATCTGGCTCACGGCATCCTGCGCGAACTGGCTCACCTTGGAGGGGATGGCTTCGAGATGATCGATGATGTGATCGATCTCGCAGAGCACTCCGCCGGGGAAGCTGCTGCCGCAGGTCGAAGAGTGGGCCTCGGTCACGTTCCGCGGCCCGCCGGCGGTCTTCCCCTCCAGCTTTTTCTCCCAGACGGGCTGGCGCTCCTCCATGGCCTTCTGAAGGACGAGGAGCTGATCGGAGGCGAGGCCCTCGACGATCCGCTCCACGCGTTCGACCCGCGCGTGGTAGTCGGCGCCGACCACCTGCGGGGGGACGGCCTTCAGGGTGCCGAGGAATCCGATCATCCGCTCCCGCAGGACCTCGGGCCGGGCTCCCGCCGCCGCGGCGTCCAGGGTGGCGGCCAACTCGACGGGACCGGGGACCGCGCTGGCGGAGGCGGCCAGGGCCCTGGGCAGGGACTGCCAGTAGGGGACCTTCTCCAGGGCCCGCCGCAGGCGGAGCAGCTCCTGCGGGGAGAGCCTGCGGATGCGTTCCGCCGCCTCCGCCAGCGGCGGCTGCCCCTGCGCGGAGAGGCCGGCCTGGAGAGCGGGCGGGAGCCGTTGCAGGTCGTCCACGTAGGTCAGGAGCTGGACGCGGAAGGCTTCGAGGTCGTCAGGGGACTCGGCGCCGAGGGCGGTCGCGGGGATCGCCAGGCACGCGAGCAGGGGTCCCGCAAGGAAAAGCTTTCTGATGGTCATGGTTCGACCCTCCTTTTCGCGGCTTGCCCGCGTCATGGTTTGACCGCCTCGCGATAGGCGCGCTGGTAGGCTTGATAGGCTTTCTGGAAATCTCCCACCCGCAGGCTGGCATCCCCCTGGTCCAGATCCTTCATCGCGTTGCCCACGGGCTGGCGCGCGGCCTGGTTCATCCGCAGGGTGTCCGCCACGATGGCGCGGGCGAGATCGAGGTAGCCGCCGAAGGCTTTCGGCAGTTGGAAGAGGGCGACGACGTCGCTCGGGTTCTGGGTCAGGTTCTCCTCGATGTTCACGCGCAAGACGAGGTCCCGGAAGGCTTCGAGGAACCGTTGCTGCTCGTCGCCGGTGGCGGCGATCTCATCCGACTTCGCTTCCAGCACGTCGAGCTTGGTCTCCACCTTGGCCACGTCGCCGTCGAGATCGCGCAGAGCGGTCCGCAGGTCCGTGACGCTCGTCTCGGTGGCCCGCGTCGAGAGCGTCGCGTCGGCCCTCTCCGCCAGGAAGGCCTGGTGCGCGGCGTCCCCTTCCGCGCCCGCCAGAGCGGCCTGGGACTCCATGCACAGGCAGAGGTAGTTGACCGGATAGGCGAAGGCCGCGGCCAGGGCCTTGAACGGGGTGTTGTACACGTCGCCCGGCGCCAGCTCGTAGACCATCCCCGCCAGCCAGTCGATGCCGCGCTTGCAGACCAGCTCGGCCCGGGTGGTGCCCACCTCGCCGATACCGGGGATGTCCGTGCCGATGGCCGGACAGGGCGGGTCGAGCACCGGGAGCGAGCCCGCGACCCCGTTGAACCATTGCGCGTCGTTCACGTCGAGGCCGAGGAGCGCGAAGGCCTCCTCCGGCGTTTCGGGGACGATGGAAAGGATCGCGTCCAGTCCTTGAGTCAGCAGCGACTGGATGGAGCTGAACAGGCCGTTGAAATAACCCTGGATGGTGCCCGGCAGGCTGGCGATCTGATCGAAGACGCCCGCGACGTCGTCGAAGAAGTCGGAGACGAAGTCGGCGATGGCGGCGACGTCGTCGACCGCCCCGCCGATATCGTCGATGATGCCACCCACGGTATCTCCGATGTCATCGAAGATGTCCTTGGCAGCCGATGGCGCCGGATTTCCCGTCGTCAGTTGGAGCTTCCAGGAGGAAGCCCTCCGGAGGTATTCCTCCTGGAGGCGTTCCAGCGCTTCCGGCGGGAGATCCTTGATTTTTTCCGCGGTCCCGGCCAGCCGGGCGTCGTATTCAGGCTCCATCAGCGGTGAGAATTTCCGGAACCGTGAGATCAGAACCAGCATGTCGGTGCGGAACGCTTCCGGCGGAGTCTCCGCGGAGGCCGCCGGCTCTGGTTCCTGGTCCCGCGCCAGCTCGGCGAGGACGCCGGGCAGGGCCTGCCAGTTCGGGACGGCCGAAAACTTCTTTTCGATTGTCGCCAGATCCGCGGGCGACAGTTGCGCCAGGCGAGCGCGGGCCTCGGCCATCCGCGTCGAATCGAATTGCGATAGTCCCTGGAGGCTTTCCATAAACCCGGCGAGCTGGCCGCGGAAGGCTTCGGCATCCTGAGGCTCCCCGGGCACGCTGGCGGCCGCCGGGTTTGCGAGCGACAGCGCGGCCGCCGCGAAGGCGATCACGATCAGACGTTTCATCCACATCTCCGTCCTCCTTTCCCATGATGTTTCCCGCCAGCCCTATAGAGCACGGGCCGTGCCGGGGTGTTTGGAAAGTGTTTCCCTAGGAGACGGGGAAAATTGGAAGCTTTTTCGTATCCGATCGGACAGGGCCGGCTATCCGATCGGATACGATTCAGTCCTTGGCCTGGGTGCGGAGATCGAGGTTGCGGATCAGGCGGTGCAGATAGGTGGGATTGAGGCCGAGCAGCTCCGCCGCCTTCGTGATGTTGCCGCCCGCCTGCTCCACGGCGTCGAGGATCAGCCGCCGCTTGAAGCCGTTGACGGCCTCGTGGTACTCGCCGACGGCCGCGCCGCGCCCGGCGGGCGCCGCTTCGAGCACGGTCTCCGGCAGGTCGCCGGCGCCGATCAGCTCGCCTTCGCCCAGGACGACGGCCCGCTCGACGGCGTTGGCGAGCTCGCGCACGTTGCCCGGCCAGCCGTAGCGCTCCAGGCACGCCCGCGCCTCCGGCGTGAACCCGGCCGCCCGCCGGCCGGCCTTGGCGCCGTAGACGTTGGCGAAGTGGCTGGCGAGGAGGTGGACGTCCTCGCGGCGCTCGCGCAGCGGGGGAAGGGTGATGGAGATCACGTTCAGGCGGTAGAAGAGGTCCTGCCGGAAACCGCCTTCGCGGATGGCCTTCTCCAGATCGCGGTTCGTGGCGGCGATCAGCCGCACGTCCACCTTGATGGGCCGCGTGCCGCCCAGGCGCTCGAACTCCCGTTCCTGGAGGAAGCGCAGGAGCTTGGCTTGCAGGGCCGATGGTAATTCCCCGACTTCGTCGAGGAACAGGGTGCCCGAAGCGGCTACTTCCACTTTTCCGATCTTGCGTTCCACGGCGCCGGTGAAAGCCCCTCTCTCGTGCCCGAAGAGCTCGCTCTCCAGCAGCGTCTCCGTGAGACTCGCGCAGTTGATGGCCACGAACGGCCGGCCCTGGCGGGAGCTGTGACGATGGATCGCCCGCGCCGCCAGCTCTTTGCCCGTGCCGCTTTCGCCGCGGAGCAGGACGGTGGATTCCGTGGGCGCCACGCGGGCGATCAGGCGGTGGACCTCCTGCATGCGGCGGCCTTCGCCGATCAGCTCGCCCTGGCCGAGAGCGCCGTCCAGCCGCCGGGCCTCGCTCTCCAGCCACTCCACGTGGCGGGCGTTGGCGAGCGCCACGCCGGCGATGCCCGCCAGGGCCGTGAGCAGACGCAGGTGGTCTTCGTCCAGGCGGACGTCCGCCGTACGGGTGTCCAGATAGAGGACGCCGACGACCCCCTCGGGGCCGGTCAGCGGCGCGCAGGCGAGCGAGCGGATCCGGCAAGCCTGCAGGCTCTCCGACCCCGCGAGCCCCTGCGTCTGGAGCACGTCGTTGGAGAGCAGAGCGACCCGGTCCCGGAACACCCGCTCGACGACCGTCCGGGAGATCGGGAAGGGCTCCACACCCCCTTTTCCCTTCTCGAAAGCGAAGGCGGAGGAGAGCTCGAGCTCGCCGCGGCCGAGGAGCAGGACGGCGGCCCTCTCGGCGGGGAAGACCTCGAACATCAACTCGAGGAGCTTTTTCGCCAGCGGTCCGCTGGCGCGGAACGAGTGGAGGGTCGTGCCGATCTCGATCAGCGCGGCGAGGTCGCGGGCCGCGCGGAGGTCGCGCGGCGGCAGCTCCGCCACCGGCAGGTGCACGGTGCTCTCGGCTTCGTAGCCACCCTCCTGCAGGAGCGCCTCCACGCCGGGCGTTTCGTCCCGGGTCAGGAAGACGAAACGCGAGCGGCCCAGGGTGACGACGTCGCCCTCTTGCAGCGCGCGCTCCCGCACCGGCTGGCCGTTGACGAGGGCGCCGCCCCGGCTGCCGAGATCCTTGAGGAGGAACCGGCCGCCGTCCTGGGAGATGACGCAATGGTGGCGGGAGACCTCGGGTTCCCGGATCTGCACGTCGTTGGAGACGTGCCGGCCGATCGTCAGCTTTTCCCGGTCCAGGGACCAGGAGCCGCCGGAGAGCGGTCCTGCCACAGCGACGAGCCTCGGATTCAAAGGGCCTCCCGACGCGGTATCTATCGGATCGGATACAGTGTATCCGATCCGCACCCCCTTCCCGCTCCCGTCCCGGGCCGGCCTGGACATGGATGTTTCTGATTTTCAAGGCTTTGGGAGGGGCCGTGCCGCGCGCGGTCCAACGGGCATCCGGTGTGCTATCCCCCATCCATCGCAAGACAACCCCGGGCGCATCTGGAAGCGTCCAGACTCAGAGGAGGGATTTCCTATGGCGACCTATGTCGTGAAGGTGCAGTTCGACAGCAAGTCCAAGATCCTCAGCATCCTCAACCCCGATCCCATCATTCTCGCGTCCGGAGACGAGGTGATCTGGCAGTTCTCCAGCATTCCGTCGATGTTCGCCCCGGAGGTCGATTTCCAATCCCCGGACCAGCCTTACGGCCCGTTCCAGGGGGTCCACGTCACGTTCGGGCCGGATCAGTCGGCGAAGCTGATCGGAGAAGGGAGGGCCGGGGGCGGCGAGCGCTCGTACGAGTGCCGGCCCCAGATCGGCAGATGGATGACGGACACGGACGAGCTCGTCTACGAGAGCGTCAACACCGTGGCGATCCAGAAGGCGGAAGGCGCCTCGGAGCCTCCGAAAGAAGTCCTGGTGCGGGTCTCCACCCAGCAGTCCCAGGTCACGGTCGAGCCCGAGCTGCTCAAGATCTTTGAAGGGGACGTCGTGATCTGGTACTTCATTTTCGACGACCCCGTCAGGGCTCGGGACTACCGGCCTGTCGTCTATTTCAGGGGAGCGGTGCCGCTGGACAACGGGTTGACTCCGACAGGTCCCTTCGAAGACCTCGCCTTCGCCGAGCTCCAGGAGGGGCCGTTTCAGTATCGGGCGATCGGATCGGGCAATAATGACGTCGTCGGAAACTATTTCTACATGGTCGGGGCCGAGCCGGCCGACGAGACCAACGAGCGGCTGTATGCGGTCGTCGATCCGGTGATCGACAACAGCGGTCCGCCGGCGACGGTCGTCGCCACGGAGGTCCGGACCTCCGTGGCCGCCTAGAAGGTCCGGGGCTCGGCCGGGGCCGCCTTGAGGAGGGCCTGGAATTCCGGATCGCCGCGCAGCGGGTCGAAGCCGGAGATGTTGAACCAGCGTGGCTGGGTGCCTTGCTCGAGGGCGGCCTTGACGTTGACCAGCGCGGAAGAGCGGTCGCCCACGATGGCGTAGACCAGGGAGGCCAGGTAGACCACCTCGGGATGCTTCGGGTATTGCTGGAGAGTGAGCTGGCTGACCTCCACGGCCTCGCGGCTGCGGTCGAGGTGAGCCAGGCATTGCGCCTTCATCATCAGCTCGGTGGGCTCCAGGGCGGCGTTCCGCTGCTGTTCCTCCAGCTTCGCGAGCACCTCGGCGTAGAGCGCCCGGGCCGCCTCGCGGTGGCCGAGCGCGAGCTCGGCGTCGGCCAGGTTCAGCGACACCGCGATGTGGCCGGGGGCCAGCTCCCGGGCCTGGCGGTAGGCGGCGACGGCGGCCTCGTGGCGTCCGAGCAGGAACCGGCTCAAGCCGAGGTTGGTGTAGTAGCTCCGCTGCGGCGCAATGGCGATGAGCCGCTGGTAGAGCCCTTCGGCGCGCTCCGGCGAGCCCAGCATCAGCTCCATCTCGGCCAGCTTCTCCAGCCCCCAGATGTTGCGCGGCGAGCGGGCGAGCAGGGCGGCGAAGTCCTGCCGCGCCTCGGCCAGCAGGCCGCGCCGGTATTCGAGGTCGGCGAGCTGGTAGAGGTTCCTCCAGGAAGGAGCGCGCGCCACCGCCGTGCGCAGGTCCGCCAGGGCGTCTTCCGGCCGGTCCTGTTGCTGCGCGAGCTTCGCCCGCATCACCAGGATCTCGGGATCGCCGGGCTGAAGCTCCCGCAGCCGCGCCAGGATCTCCGCCGCCTCCTCGGGACGGTTCCTGGCGAGCGCCACCTGGAATCCACGGACGAGCGGGCGGGGATCGTTCGGGGCCAGCCGCCGCGCCTCGTCGACGGCCCGCCGGGCGCGGTCGAGATAGTCCAGCTCGCGGGTGTTCCTGAACTGGCTGTAGCCGATCGCCGCCGCCTGGAGGTGGGCCTCCAGGAAGCGAGGGGACTGCCGCAGGATGCGCTCGATCGGCTCGAGCTCGGGCCCCAGGGGCGTCAGGCCCGAGTCCACCCGCTGTTTGATCTCCAGGAAGGCGGCGTAGTCCGCGTCCCGGACCTCCAGGAGGGGAGTGCCGGGCCGCGGAGAATGATCGGGAAAGGCCTGGCGCAGGTGGACCGCCACGGCGTCCTCCACCACGCGGAGGTCCTGGGGCTCCGTGGGGATCTGGAAGGCTCCGGTCCACAGCACCCGGCCGTCGCTTACCTGCAGGCGCCGCAACGACACGCGCGCCATCGCGCCTTGTTTTTCGATCATGGCGCTGAGCACTTCGTCGGCCGCCGCCATCCGGGCCTGCTCGACCGCCGTCCCGGAAGTCCCGGCGAGCTGGGAGGAATCGAGGGGCGCCAGCCCGTCGAAGGTGGCCAGGCCTCCCTGGAGGGCGGTGAGCACTCCGGAAGCGGCCAGCCGGAGCCGCTCGTCGTCCGGCGCCGAGACCGCGGGCGCCGGCACCGCGATGCGGATCGGATCGGCGGGGGCACGGTTGAGCCAATAGCCCGCCCCCGCCAATCCCAAAGCCAGGGCCGCGCCCGCGGCGAGGGCGATTCTCCGCCAGCGCGGCACCGCGGGAGCGACGCCGCGCGAGCCGGCGGGGAGGGACGAGGAGATCGTCGGCAGATCGCTCACGCTCTCGCCCAGCGCCAGCCGCGAGGACTCCGGCGTCGCGATCTCTTCCAGCAGGCGGACGACCTCGCGGGCGTTGGCGGGGCGCTCCCAGCGCTCCTTCGCGAGGAGGCGGTCCACCAGAGACGAGAGGGCCGGCGGCAGGCCGGGGCGCAGGGCCGCCACCGCGGGGGGGTGCTCGCTGATCACCTTCTTCAGCGTGTCCAGCGGGTTCGCCCCCCGGAACGGCGAGCGGCCGGTCAGCATCTCGTACAGCAGGACGCCCAGGGAGAAGAGATCGGAGCGCTGGTCGAGCTCGTCGCCGCTCGCCTGCTCCGGCGACATGGCGTGATAGGTGCCCAGCACCGTACCGTCGGCGGTGAGGGACTCCTCCCCGGCGTTGCCGAAGACGGACCTGACGAGGCCGAAATCCAGGATCTTGACGTGCCCCGAGGGGGTGACGATGACGTTCTCCGCCTTCAGGTCGCGATGGATGAATCCGGCTTCATGGGCGGCCACGAGCCCTTCGGCGATCTCCCGCGCCAGGCGCGCCGCCTGGCCGGCGTCCAGAGGGACGCCGCCGGCCAGGAGGGCGGCCAGCGTGCGGCCTTCGACGTACTCCATGACGATGCAGTCGCCCGAGCCGTCGTCGGCGATGTCGTAGATCTGCACGATCGACGGATGGTTCAGACCGGCGGCGGCCTGGGCTTCGCGCCGGAACCGCTCGCGCCGGTGCGCGGTCACCGCCGAGTCGTGGCGGATGCGCTTGATGGCGACGCGCCGCTTGAGGCGGTCGTCCCAGGCCAGGAAGACCTCTCCCATGCCGCCGCGGCCCAGGCGGCTCTCCAACCGGTAGGCGCCGATGCGCTCCCCCCGCGAATCGTGGGGACCGGGGATCTCCTGGGCGGTGGCTGGGAGAGTCGCGCCCGGGGGATCGTCTCCCGGGGGCCTTTTGTCGTCCATGGGCCTCTTTCTTTTCTCCTCTTGGAAGAGGCGACTGACGTGCTGGAGCAGGCTCATTGTACCCACGGAGCGGGGAAAAGGGACGCCCTGCCGATGGCGAGCGGAGAGGAAATGCCGGAATCTGTCCGTCCAGATTCAAGAGGAACAGATCCCATGGAGGAAAAGCCATGACAGCAGATGTCTTGCCTTCCAACCAGTCCAACGCCGCCCCGCCGCCTGCCTCCCAGGCGCCTCCAGCCCAGACCCCGGCTGCGCCCGCAACGACGCCGTCCCAGAACCCTGTCGCCATCGCGGTTGCCTGCGTGGCTCTGACCGGCTTCGGCGCGCTCATCATCGTCATGTTCTCGAAGCTCGGCCTGCAGGAGCCGGCATGGTCCCGGGCGGTGTACCTCCTGAACGGCGTCGAGGCCGTGGCTTTCGCCGCCGCCGGCTTCCTGTTCGGCCGCGAGGTGAACCGCGGGCGGGCCGAGAACGCTGAAAGACGGGCCGATCAAGCTGAGAATACGGCCAAGGACAAGGAACAGGAAGCCAAGAGCCTCGCCGCGGCCGTCGTGGAGAGCGCCACGGAAAGCAGTGACATGGGGGTCCAGGTGCAGGCCGGCTCGGCGCAGGTTCCGCCTCGGGTGACCAGGATGGCTCTCGATGTTCTGAGGCGGAGCCGCTGAGGTTTCTTACGATGCGTCCGCTACTCAGAAGATGGGGCCATCTTCTCCCGGGAATCGCCGTCCATCTCGCGATGACGGCCGCTCTGGCGATCGTCGCGATCGTGGTCTGGCGCACCGCGTCTGTCGACGCGGGCGCCGGGAGCTTCACGATCCTGCAGATCAACGACCTCTACAAGGTGGAGGGGCTCGAAAAAGGGAAGCTGGGAGGGCTCGCCCGGGTGCGGTCGCTTCGCAACGCCCTCGAAAAGGAAGGCAAGCCCGTCCTCATGCTTCACGCGGGCGACTTCCTGTTTCCCTCTGTGATGAGCGATTATCTCGACGCCCGGTCGATGATCCGCTGCATGAATCTGCTCGACGGCGACGCGGGGGAGCTCGATGACAACCTGATCGTCACCTTCGGCAACCACGAATTCGACAACAAATCGCGGGACCTGCTGACCAACCGCGTCGCGGAATCCGGCTTCCGGTGGGTTACGTCCACCGTGCGCCTGCGCTGGGCGGACGATTCGCCGTTCGAACCCCCGTCGCGCCGGTTCCGCAACGTCCACGATGAGATCGTGCAGGACGTCGGCGGCGTCAAGGTCGGGATCTTCGGACTCACCGTGGCGGGAGATGACCGTCCCTGGGTGGAATATCGTTACGAAGACCGCGTCCGGCTGGTTGGCGAAGCCCTGCAACGGCTACAGGAGCAAGGCGCTCAGGTGTTCATCGCCTTGACCCATCAGAAGCTCAAGGACGACATCGCCCTCGCGAAGAAGTTCCCGCAGATCCATCTCATCGTGGGTGGGCACGATCACTCGTTCACCCAGCGCCGGGAGGGCCGGACCTGGATCACCAAGGCCGACGCGGACGCCCGCAGCGTGGTGAGGATCGACGTCGAAGTTCTCGCGGATGGCAGGGTCTTCGCCGTGCCTCAACGTGTGGAGCTGGGTTTGGACATCCCCAGAGACAGCGAGATGCTCCAGGAGGTCGCCAGGTCCCGAAAAGATCTGGAGCAGGCTTTTCTGGCGAAGGAGAAGAGAAACCTGACGGATCAGGTGGGGGCCACCGACGTGCTTCTGGAGGGCGTGGAGACGGCGATACGGGAGCGCGAGACGGCCCTGGGCAACTTCCTGGCGGACGAGCTCCGTAAGGAATCTGGAACCGAAGTGGCGATCTTGAATGGAGGTTCCGTTCGGATCAATGACAGCATCCTTCCAGGGCCGATCACCGAAGAAGATCTCAAGGGTATCGCCTATTTCAACAACAAGCTGGTCAGTTTTGAGCTGAGCCGGAACGAGTTGCTGAGTGTGCTGGAGAATTCCGTCTCCCAGATCGGGCAGGCCGACGGCAGATTCCTTCAGGTCTCGGGCCTGCGGTTCCAATATCACGTCGACCGTACGACGGACCCGCCGAGCTTCAAGGTCGGCATGGACGACGTGTGGTTATGTCCCGCCGGAAAGGACTGCAAGCCCCTGAAAGACGCGGGAGAGCGCATCACCGTCTCGACGCTGGATTACCTTTGGGAGAATGGCTATAAAGAGGACTACAACATCTTCTCCAAGGGCAAGGGTGGAAAGAGTCCCGATCCGCTCCCGGGAGGGCAGCCGGATTGGCCCGGGGTCGTCAGGACGGCCCTGAGGAACGGCGGACAACCCATCACACCGAAGCTGGAGGGGCGGATTACTCGCATAGATGGTTGAAGGGAAGCGCCGGGAGAGTGGAGAATCCGCACGCCGGAACGCTCTTCCCACTGATAGGAGGCTTCCCCCCACTCGCCCGGACGCTCTCCCCACTGGGTGGAGGCTTCTACCCATTCGCCGGGACGCTCTGTCCACTGGGTGGAGGGCTCCACCCACTGGTACGGACGGTCCGGGAATGTGTACGAGCGACCCGGGAGCGTGTCCGGACGGTCCGGGAGCGTGTACGGGAGGCTCGGGAGCTCGGGGGAGCGTTCTCCCCTCAGGCCCGAGCGATTCGGCTCGCGGGTACGGCACTTCGGACGCCCGGTGGGTGCGTTTGGAGCAAGGGTACGGAGCGCCGGTGCTTGGGGACCGCCTCTTGGATTCTCGATGACAAGGACACCAAAGACACCAGGGACACCAAGGACGATAACGTTGCTGTCCTTGAGGTCCCTGGTGTCCCTGGTGTCCTTGAGGTCCTTTCAGCGGCCCTACGGCAACATCGAATACTGGCTCAGCGTCGACGTCGCCTCTTTGATCCCTTTTTCGTAATCGGTCATCCGGAAGGCGGCTTCCGCGGTGCGCCCGGCGACGCAGGCGGAGGCGCCTTGCTGGAGATTCTCGTAGGCCTGCTTCAGGGTGCGGGTGAGGATCTTGTCCGGCACCTGGAGGGCCTGGGAATCGTTGAGCATGGCGGCGGTGGCGTCCAGGATGGCCTGGCAGGCGGGCTGGACCTGGGATTGCGGTCCGCGGCGGACGTCCACGTAGTGGGCCAGAGCCTGCCGGACCGGCGTGACCCGCGCGGTGTAGGAGGGATACCAGGACTGGAACGCCCGCTGGCGGGTCTCCGGAGTCTCCTGCAACTGCTTGGCGTAGTCGGGCGAGAAGCCGACCTTCGCCTTCTCTTCCGGCCTCTCCTCGGATTCGCGCTCCTCCTTCCAGCGGGTCAGCGCGACGTCGTGCTCGGCCTGCTGGGCCGTCTGCAACTCCTGGGCGGCTTCCCACTCCGCCTGCTGGTCCGCGTACTCCTCGGGCGTCAGCTCCGGACCGCTGTCCTGCTGGCGGGCCTCGGAGCGGGCCTGCTCCAGCAGCGGGTTGTATTTCCGCATCGCGAACTGCAGGTCGGTGGGATTCACTCTATAGAGGGCTTCCAGCTTCGCTTCGGCGCTCTCGAAGGTCTCGACGGCGCGCCGCCGGTTCCGCTCATAGGTCCAGGCCGAGGCGTCCTTCTGGGTGACGCGGTCGCAGAGCTCCTCCTGGGCGCGGTTCAGGGCGTCGACGGCCTGGGCCACCTGCGGCGAGGTCTCTTCCGCGATCTTGGGGAGCAGCTTGTCGATCAGCTCGGAGGCCCGCTTCGCCGCCGCCACCTCGGGCGCCGCGTCTCCCTCCAGATGGTCCTTGAGGACTTCGCTGGCCTCCGGCGGCCGGGACGGCTCGCTTTCGTCCCCCATGCGCCGCTCGTTCCGGGTCCAGGTCCACTCCGCCTCGGCTCTCTCGGCGGACTGCAGCAAGGTCAGCCCGGTCTCGCCCAGCTTGGCGCAGCGGTCGCGGTTGTCCTGGATCAAGGCGATGGCCTCGGGCGTGGCGACGGGGACGACCGCCTTCTTGCTGTCCCCGCCCGGGACGCATCCCAGAGCGGCGGCGGCGAGGATCGCCAGGGGAACACAGCGGCGGTAGATAAGGGACGGGCCGTTCATTTCGACCTCCTGCTCAGCGTTCTTGGACTAACGTCGGATAGCGTAACCATATAATGTTGGCGGTCCCCTGGGAAGTATTTCGCGCCTGAGCGCCGGAGACGCGCCCGATGAGAGTCGTCCGTAAACCTTTCGTATTCACGGTAGCCCTCGCGGCTCTCCTATGGACATCCGTCCCCGCGTCCGCCCAGCCGCGCCGGCTGACCGAGGCCGAGCGGCAGGCGGTGGTCTTCGCCGCCGAGTACCTGGACCGGGGGCCGGCGGCATGGTGGGACCGCCTGTCCAGCGGCTCCGCGCTGCGGGAGCTCGGCCGCGAGGCCGCGCTGGCCGAGATCGAGGTCCGCGCCGGCTCTCCCGCCGAGGCCGAGTGGAAGCTGATGGCCGCCGCGCCCTCCTTCTCCGGGAGCGGCGCGGTGTTCGCCCTGGGGTTCCCTTCGGGCGTGGACGATTCCCTGGTGATGGGGCTGGTCCAGGAGGACGGCGCCTGGAAGATCGATTCGCTGCGGATCGCCGCCGAGCCCGCGGCGATCCAGGAGGCCGGGAAAGACGGCGCGGCCCCGGCGCCGGCCGCTCCCCGGGGGCGCTTCGCCGCGCTCGCGAAGCTCCCCTGGTGGCTGCTGCTGGCGGTGGGCGGCGCGGGCGCGCTGTTCTTCGTAGCGGCCTGGACGGAGCGCGACCGGCGCGCCCTCGCCGTCGGCCTGGGGCTCTTCGGGGCGCTGCTGGCGGGCGCCGCGGTGGCGGCGGGGATACTCCCCCGGCTGGGAGGGACGGGCGGGGGAGCGGGGAGCGGCGGAGGCGGCGCGGCGATCACGGAGCTGCGCTCGCTGCTGCCGCTCCGGCGGTCGTTCACGGAAGCGGGAGAATCCATGCCGGGGATCCCGCCGCCCGAGAGCCGCCGGACGGACGTGCAGGGCCAGGTGGCCCGCCTCTGGTGGGCGCAGCACCGGCTGGGCGCCATGGACCTCATGGGCGTGGACGAGGCGCTGGTGGGCTTCCCGACGCCGAGCGACATCCCGCTCGCCGAGCTGCTGCGTGCCCGCTCATCGTTCCTGCGCCTGGAGGAGGTGCCGACCGCGCTGGCGTTCCAGCGCGCCGTCTCGGTGGGCGTGCCCCACGAAGGGCTGCTCCTGGAGTCCGCCCAGGCGTTCCAGATCCTGGGCTTCCACGACCACGCCAAAGACTTCCTGAAGCAGCTCCGGGAGCTGGGATCGCGGCAGGCCGAGGCCTACTACCTCATGGCGCAGCTCGCGGTGATCGACAACGTATCGGGCGAGGCCCGCAAGAGCTTCAACACCGGGTGGGAGCTGGAGCCGATCGCCCGCGCCGATTTCTTCGGCGAGCCGGCGCTGGTCGCCCTGCTGGAAGATCCGCGCATCCGGCAGACCCTGAAGCTCGGGGCCGCCGAGGACCCCGTGGTCTCCTGCAAGCAGACCCAGCGCCGGCCCATCCCGGTGCCGGCCGGCTTCCAGGCGCGGCTGCTGGGCGAGACGCTGCGCCTGAAGGGCGGCACGGCGGAGCTGCGGGTGCCGGGCGCGTGCGACGTGGCGCCGGCCGGCGCCACGGTCGATCACGCCGAGATCTGGAAGCGGGAGCGGGAGAGCGAGCTGCTGGCGCGCCTGCCCGAGCTGCTCCAGGCGGCGCGCTCGGCGGGGGCTCTCGCCCAGCCCGCGCTGCGGCGCAAGGCCGAGGACGTGGCCCGCGCTCTGGCCGAGCGCCAGCGATGGGGGGAGATCCTCTCCCTGACGGAGAACCTCACGGAGGAAGTGGCGAGCGTGCCGCCCGGCTTCGTGCGGCTGCGGGCCGCGGCCCTGCGCCGTTCCGGGCAGGACGCCCAGGCGCGGGACCTGCTGATCCGCCTGGCCAAGGGGAACAAGGCCGAGCGGCGGGTCGATCCCGCCACGCTGTACCAGTTGGCCGACCTGCTGGCCAGGGAGGGGAACTACGACGCGGCGATGAAGCTGGTGGCCAGGGCCGACGCGCTGCTCCCCTACGATTCGGACGGCGAGCGCCTGCGCCAGCTCCAGGTGGAGAAGCGGCTGGCGGCCTCGTTCGCGGTCCACCGCAGCCCGCACTTCGAGATCCGTTATCCGCCCATGCGCGAGGCGAAGTTCGCGCGGCAGGCGGCGGACATCCTGGAGGCGGAGCGGCGGCGGCTCCAGACCTGGATCCCGCTGAATTCGACGCGGGTGACCACGGTCCACCTCCTGCCGTTCGAGGACTTCCGCATGGGCTACTCGCCGGACCTGGGGATCCTGGGCCTCTACGACGGTGAGATCCGGCTGCCCCTGGGCAATGTGCGGCGGTTCATCCCGTTCATCGTCACGCTGATGACCCACGAGCTGGCGCACGCGATGCTCGCCGACGCCACCAACGACCGCGCGCCGCGCTGGTTCCACGAGGGGCTGGCGCAGCACGTGGAGATGGTGCAGGACAACGTCAATCCCATCCCGGGCTACCGGGCCAAGGGGAACCTCCTGGGGTTCCCGCTGATCGATCCGGCCATCGCGAGCTGGTCGCCGGCGCTCGCCCTCATCGGCTACGACGAGTCGCGCTGGGCGGTCCACTACATCGAGCAGAAGCACGGCAAGGCGGGCATCCAGAGGATGGTCGCCGCCTTCCGCGACGGCAAGACCACGGAGGAGGCGCTCGCCGCGGCCCTGGGCAAGGACATCACCGAGTTCGACCGCGCCCTCTGGGAGTGGGGGAACACGGAAGCGCCGGACGTGTGGAAGGTGGAGACGGTGCGGTATGACGAGGGGGAGTAGGGGGCGGAATGTGCGCCCGGAGGGCGCGGGGGCGTAGCCCAGGCCTTCAGGCCTGGGGAATGGAGGCTTCGGCGCCTCTCAGCCCAGGCCTGAAGGCCTGGGCTATGTCCCTGGACCCCTGGCGGGGTCCCAAGGCTGCACGGGGGACGTAGTAGCATCCCCCCGCCCATGCCGAAGATCCGCCCGTTCCCAGCCCTACTGATCCTCACCGCCCTCGCCGGCTGCGAAGGCCCGCGCCCGCTCACCGGGCCGGTGCATCCCCTGCTCGACGGCGAGCACGCCCCCGACGTCCTGGTGGACGGGCGGGAGGTGGCGCGGCCTCCGGCCACCGGCGGCAGCCGTTTCCTCACCGGCTGGACCCCCTGGCGCGATCAGGGCCGGATCGTGCTCTCGCCGCCCGGCGCGGGGCGGAGCGCCCGCCTGGAGGTGGTCAACCTGGTGCGCGAGGCGCGGACGCTGGTGCTCGACTTCCACGAGAGCGCCGAGAAGGGCGGCCGGGTGCGGGTGCGGGCCGGGGGGCGCGACGCCGGCTCCTTCGCCGTGGCCGATCCGCTCGAGATTCCCCTGCCGCTCCAGGAGCTGCCGCTCGGCCGGGTGGTTGTAGACCTCACCTTCGAATCCGGCGAGGCTGCGGTGGCCGCCGCGGCGCTCCGGCCCGCCCTGCCGGCGGGCGAGGCGCGGGTGGAGGGGGCCGACCTGGTGCAGAGCGGCAATTCGATCGTGGACCTGGCGCGGCCGGCCGCGGGCGCCGAGGGCCTGGTGGGAACCTTCGTGCCCCCGGACTCTCCCCGCCCGGGCCAGCGCTTCGATCTCACCGTGGAGCGCGAGGACGGCACGCCGGTCCGCCGCTTCTCCTGGTCCCCCAGCCTGTGGAACCGGGTGCGCGGAACGCGGAAGATCGAGCTGCGGCTCCGCCACACGGAGGGCTTTCTCAGGGTCCGCCTGCGGGCGCTCGGCGCCGGCCCGCCGGGGCGCTGGCGGGGGCTCGGCTTCGTGGGCGGCAAGCCCCGGACCGAGGCCGCCGCACCGCTGCCGGTGAAGGCCGGGCCGCCGCCCCGGCTGGTGGTCGTCTACGTCATGGACGCCCTGCGGGCCGACGCCGTCGGGCACCTCGGCGGCCGGCCCGGGGTGTCGCCGGTGATCGACCGCCTGGCGGCGGAAGGGGTGACCTACCGCGACCACCGCAGCGTCGCGCCCAACACGCTGCCGTCCACCAAGGCCCTCTTCACCGGCCGGACGTTCGTCTCGCGGGGCGGCTGGAAGCTGGCGCCGGAGGACGGTCCCACGCTCGCCGAGCTGTTCCGCAAGGCGGGCTACCGGACGGGCCTCTTCTCCGGCAACGTCCACATCGGGCGCGCCTTCGGCACCGACCGCGGCTTCGAGCAGGTGGTGGAGGAGGAAGCCGAGCTGCCCGGCCGTTCCTTCAACGACAACGCGGCGCGGGTGAACGCCGCCGCCCTCGCCTGGGTGCGCTCCCTGCCGCCCGGCGCGAAGGCGTTCCTCTACATCCACACCCTCCATCCGCACAACCCGTACGACCCGCCCGAGCCCTACCGCTCGCGGTTCACGGCGGGCATCCCCTCCGCGGCCGACGGCTCGACCGCGACCCTGCTGGCGGTCCAGAAGAAGCGGATCGAGGCGGCGCCGGCGGTGCGCGACAAGCTGCGGGGCCTCTACACGGGCGCCTTCGCCTACAACGACGGCGAGCTGGAAGGCTTCCTCGCCAGCCTCGCCGCCTGGGCGCCGCCGTCCGAGACGCTCGTGGCCCTCACCTCGGACCACGGCGAGGAGCTGTTCGATCACGGCGGCGTGCTGCACGGCTACACGCTCCACGAGGAGATGCTGCGCATCCCGCTCGTGCTCTGGGCCCCGGGCAGGCTTCAGCCGAAGGAGATCGCGGCGCGCACCGACACCCTCGACCTGCACGCCACCCTTCTCCAGATGGGCGGCCTTCCCCGGCCGTCCGGTTCCCCGCCGGGAGCGCCGCGCCTCGCGGCGGCCTCCAGCGTCAAGGGGGGCATCTTCGCCATCCGCTCCGACCGCTACAAGGTGATCTGGGCGCCGCGCTCGGGCATCCACTGGGGCATGGGCGAGGGGATCGGCCGCTCACGCGATCCGGAATACCTCTTCGATCTCCGGCGCGACCCGCGGGAGATGGTCAACCTCGCGGGAAGCGGCGGCCTGGAGGCGGCCTGGCTGCGCTCGCGTCTGCTCGCCTGGGCGGAGCGCGGGCGGTCCGAAGAGGAAGGGGAGCAGGCGCCGGCGGACGCGGAGACGTTGAAGAAGCTGCGGGCGCTGGGGTATGTGAATTAGGGCGCAGGCAAGGACCTAAACGACCTAAAGGACCTAAAGGACTCAAAGGACGGTTAATGTCCTTTGTCGTTTAGGTCGTTTATGTCGTTTATGTCGTTTATGTCGTTTAGGTCGTTTAGGTCCTTGCCTGCCGGCACCCACTACCGCTAGCACTTTCCGCCGCTCAACCTATTTCCCTCTTGCATTCCTCTTCCGCGTGCTGTAGTGTTGCAGTCGTGCGCAACACCGCACCGGAACAACAATGCTGATCAACCTCGACCCCAACGACGGCCGCCCTCTCTATCTCCAGATCATGGACGAGGTGCGGCGGGCGATCGTCGTCGGAACGCTGCGGGCTGAAGATCCACTCCCCTCCGTCCGCGAGCTCGCGGCCGAGCTGGTGGTGAATCCCCGCACCGTCTCGCAGGCCTATCAGGAGCTGGAGCGCGAAGGCCTCATCTATGTGCGTCGCGGGCAGGGGACGTTCGTCTCGCCCACCGTCCGGCGTAGCGCCGGAGAGCGGCGCCGCCTGGCGCGCGAGGTGGCCAAACGCGCGTTGCTCGACGCGCGGCGCAACGGCCTGAATGCCGAGGAGCTCGTGACGATGATTCAGAAGCTGGCGGCGGAAGAAGGAGACAACGAATGAGCAACGCATTCGCCGTCGCGACGCACGGACTGTCGATGCGCTACGGCCGCGAGACCGCGCTCGACGGCGTCGGCCTTCGCGTCCCGGAAGGCGCGGTCTACGTCCTCGTCGGCCCGAACGGCGCCGGGAAAAGCACCGCGATGAAGGTGCTGTTGAACCTCGAGCGGCCGCATGCGGGGCGCGCGGAAGTGTTCGGGCTCGATGCTGCGATGCGAGGTCCGGAGGTGCGGGCGCAGATCGGGTACGTTCCGGAGCAGCACGCGCATGACTACGGGTGGATGACCTGCGGCCGGCTGATCCAACACGTCGCCGCGCATTACCCGGCGTGGGATCACGCGTACGCCGCCCATCTGATCGACGTCTTCGGCATTCGCCGCGAGCGGAGGGCCGGCGCCCTTTCGAAAGGCGAGGCCCGGCGGCTGCAACTCGTGCTCGCGCTGGCGCATCGCCCGCCGCTGCTGCTGCTCGACGAGCCGACCGACGGTCTCGATCCAGTCGTGCGCAACCGCACGCTCGCGCAACTGGCCGAGCACCTGGCCGACACGCCGACCACGGTCGTGATCGCGACGCACCACGTTCACGAGGTGGAGAGCCTTGCCGATCACGTCGGCGTGCTCCGCGCGGGCCGTCTGGTCGCGCAGATGGCGCGCGACGAGCTGCGCAGGACCGTCCGCCGTTATCAGGTCGAAGTTCCGGACGGGTGGCAGTCGCCGCCTGAGCTTCGGATTACGAGCGTTCGCCGCTCGCCGGGCGGTCGCGAAGCCCAGTGGACGCTGATCGGCGAGCCGGACGAGGTGACGGCGCGCCTCGCCGCCGCCGGCGCCACCGTCCGCGAGGTGACACCGCTGGCGTTGGAAGAGGCGGCCCTTGCGTTTTTGTCCGAAGAGGGAGCGCCATGATGGAAGTCATTCTTCACCCGACGCCGCGTTGGCGCGACGTCGTGCTCGAGCAGGTCCGCGTTGTCGGTCTGAGCTTCCGCCGCGAGGCGCTGGCCGTCGCCGTGGCCCTCGGCATCCTCACACTCATGATCGGGATCGACATCGTTCACGGGAGAGGGGCGACGTGGTTCGATTCCGACAACGACTGGTTCGGGGTCGTCCTCGGCTCGTTTTTCTTTCCTTTCGCCGTATGGCGCAGGGAGAGACGGTTCGGCCCCGCTTTCCTCTGGACGCTGCCCGTGGACCGGCGCCGGCTCGCGCTCGCGAAAGCATTCGCCGGCTGGGTGTGGCTGATGGCCGCCCTGATCAGTTACGGCGTCTGGCAACTCGCGCTCGCGGCCCTCTCCGGGGTCACGGACACGCGGATCGTTCCGCTCGCCGCATTCACCACGGCCAGCGTGATGTATCTCTTCGGCAGCGCGCTGGTGCTGGGCCTGCGGCACCCGTTGCGCTGGCTGCTCGGAACCTTCGGTGTGTTCTTCGTTCTGGGCATGCTCGGGGACGCGCTCCGTTTTGGCCCCTACGACCTCAACGCGTTCCTGATCTCCAGGGGTTTCCTGTCCGCGGCGCAAGACGCGGCGACGCAGTGGACGATCACTACCTTGCTCGGGCTCGGAGCCGGACTGGCCGTGCTCTGGGCCGCCATCTCGCGACATCGGGAGAATCGATGATGTTGAACCTTCACGACGTTAGTCATATCTATCCCAACGGCACGCGCGCGCTCGACCACGTGACCTTGTCCATCCCCCGCGGCATGTACGGCCTCCTCGGCCCCAACGGCGCCGGCAAGTCGACGCTGATGCGCGCCGTCGCCACATTGCAGACGCCGACCGAGGGGACGATCCGCTTCGGCGACCTCGACGTCATCGCCGAGCCCGAGAAGCTGCGGCGCAAGCTCGGCTACCTGCCGCAGGACTTCGGCGTCTATCCGCGCGTCTCCGCGTACGAGATGCTCGACCACATGGCGGTCCTCAAGGGCGTCGCCTCGCCCGCGGACCGCAAGGCCACGGTCGAAACGCTGCTCCATCAGACGAATCTGTGGAGCGTCCGCAAGAAGATGCTCTCCGGATTCTCCGGCGGCATGCGCCAGCGCTTCGGCATCGCCCAGGCGCTGATCGGCAATCCGGAGCTGATCATCGTCGACGAGCCCACCGCCGGCCTCGATCCGGAGGAACGAAACCGTTTTCTGAACCTGCTCGCCGAGATCGGCGAGAACGTGGTGGTGATCCTCTCGACGCACATCGTCGACGACGTGAAGGATCTCTGCGAGCGGATGGCCATGCTGGCGGACGGGCGCGTCCAGCTCGAGGGGGAGCCGCTGGAGCTCATCCGGTCCACGCGCGGCAGGATCTGGAGCAAGGTGATCGAGCGGGGCGAGATCACTCGCTACCGCGAGCGGTACGAGATCCTCTCCACGCGTCTCTTCGCCGGGCGGACGATGGTCCACATCCTCTCCGATCAAGATCCCGGCAACGGCTTCACCGCGGCCGACGCCGGCCTCGAAGACGTTTACTTCTCCACGCTCGCGCAATCGCGCCGCGCAGCCTGAGGCTGGAACGATGCTCACGCAAATCGCGCGCTTCGAAATTCGCTATCTGCTCCGCAACCCGCTGTTGTGGGGGGCGGCCGCGGCCACCTTCGCGCTGTTCTTCGCCGGGATGAGCGTGGACGGGTTCGATCTCGGCAACGAGGGCGGCCTCCTGAAGAACGCGGCCTACGCGACGCTGCGGAACTACGTCGTGATCTCGGTCGTCTCCATGTTGGTGACGACGGCGTTCGTCGCCAACGCCGTCCTCCGCGACGACGAGACCGGGTACGGCCCGATCATCCGCTCGACCGGGATCACCAGGCGCGAGTACGTGTTCGGCCGCTTCCTCGGCGCCTTCGGCATCGCGGCGCTCTGCATGCTGGTCCTGCCGCTCGCGAGCCTGATCGGATCGATGATGCCGTGGGCCCCTCCGGCGCAACTCGGCCCCAACCGGCTCGTCGACCATCTCTACGGCTACTTCCTGATCGCGCTTCCGAACCTCTTCCTCCACAGTGCCGTCTTCTTCGCGCTGGCGACGATCACGCGCTCGATGATGGCGACGTACCTCGGCGTCGTCGGCTTCGTCGCCGGCTTCTTCTCCCTGGACAGCGGGTTCGCGGGGCGGACCGCCGTCGCGGTGGCCGAGCCGTTCGCCGGGCGCGCCCTCCAGGACGCTGTGCGCTACTGGACGGTGGCGCAACGGAACGTGACGCTCCCCGAGCTCACGGGGAGCCTCCTCTACAACCGGCTCCTCTGGATCGGCATCGCCGTCCTCTGCCTGGTGGCAGCCTACGCCGCCTACCGCTTCGCCGACCAGGGGATGTCGAAACGCGAGCGAAAGCGGCTGAAGCTCGCGCAGTCACCGTCCGAGGAGGCGGGCCGCGCCGCGGCGGCCCCTTCCCTCCCCGCTCCCGAGCACGGCGCCAGGTCGCTGCGCGCCCTGCTCTGGATGCGCACCCGATTCGAGGCCAGGCAGGTCGTCCTGAGCCCGGCCTTCGTCGTCGTGCTGGCGTGGGGGCTGTCCATCGTCTCCTACGCCCTGGTCACGCGGGACGACTTCGGCAGGCCGACCTACCCGACGACGCTGTCGCTGATTCCGCACGTCCAGGATGCCTTCGCGCAGGTCCTGCTGGTCATCGCCATCTTCTACGCGGGCGAGCTCGTGTGGCGCGAGCGCGACCGGAGAGTCCACGAGCTCGTCGACGCCACCCCGCTGCCGAACTGGGCGTATGTGGTGCCGAAAACGCTGGCAATGGCCATCGTGCTGATGGCGACGGTGCTGGTCAACGTCGCCGCGGCCGTCACTTTCCAGCTCTCCGCCGGCTTCACGGAGGTGGAGCTGGGCAAGTACCTGCTCTGGTACGTGCTGCCGGCGACGTGGGACATGCTGCTCCTGGGCGCGCTGGCGATCTTCATTCAGGCGCTCAGCCCCCACAAGACCATCGGCTGGGCCGTCATGGTGGTCTTCCTGGTGTGGCAGATGCTCAACAAGGCCATCGATCACAACCTGCTGAATTACGGCGCGGCCCCCGGCATGTTCCTCAGCGACATGAACGGCGCCGGCTCGTTCTGGCGGGGTGCGTGGACCGTTCGCATCTACTGGGGAGCGTTCGCCGTCCTGCTGCTCCTGGCCGCGCACCTCCTGTGGAGGCGCGGCACCGAGATCCGGCTGCGGCCGAGGCTCGCCGCCGCCCGGCGGCGTCTGACGGGGGGAGCGGGTTGGGTCGCGGCCACGGCGCTCGTGGTCTTCACCGGCACCGGCGCGTACGCGTTCTACAACACCAACGTCCTCAACGACTACCGCTCCCCTCTGGCCGGCGCGGCGCGGCAGGCGGCGTTCGAGAAGAAGTACTGGAAGTACCGCGACCTGCCGCAGCCGACGGTCGCGAGCATGACGGCGACGATCGACCTGTTTCCCGAGGAGCGGCGTGCGATCGCCAGGGGGCGCTACCTGCTCCGCAACCTGACCTCACGGCCGATCGGCGAGATCCACGTCCGGCTGATCGCAGACGACCTGGAGCTGACCAGCGCGGCGATTGCCGGCGCGCGACTGGCGGTGGACGACCGCGAGCTCGACTACCGCATCTACCGTCTCGACTCGCCGATGCGGCCGGGTGAGGAGCGTGTCCTGACCTTCGAGACGCGCCTCTGGCATCGCGGCTTCCGCAACGGGTCCCCGCACACGCGGCTCATCGAGAACGGCACCTTCCTCGACAACCACGAGCTCACGCCCGTCGTCAGTGGGATGGTCCTCGGGGATATGCTGAAGGACCCTGCCGCGCGCCGCCACTACGGTCTCCCGGAATTGCCGGGGAGGGCGAAGCTGGAGGATCCGTCCGCGACCGCGAGGACCACTTCCCCCGGCGGATGGACGACGGCCGACATCACCCTGTCGACCTCGGCGGACCAGACGCCGATCGCACCCGGCCGGCGAGTCTCGGACGTCGTACGCGGCGGCAGGCGCATCGCCCGCTTCGTGTCGGAGGCGCCCATCCGCGAGCAGTTCTCGGTGCAGTCGGCGCGCTACGCGGAGAAGCATCGCCGGCACGCCGGCGTCGATCTCGCCGTGTACTACCACGCGCCGCACGCGTGGAACGTCGACCGGATGCTCGACGCGCTGGCGGCGTCGCTCGACTACTACCAGGCGAGCTTCGGTCCGTACCAGTTCGGCCACATCCGCATCGTCGAGTACCCGGGCTGGGCGGGCTTCGCCCAGGCGTTCGCCGGGACCGTGCCGTACTCCGAGACCTACGGGTTCATCGCCGACTTCCAGGAGCCGGAGACGATCGACCACGTCACGGCCACCACCGCGCACGAGCTGGCGCACCAGTGGTGGGCGCACCAGATCACGGGGGCGGACGTGGAGGGCTCGATGGTGCTGTCCGAGACGCTCGCCAACTACTCCGCGCTGATGATGCTGCGGAAGCTCCGCGGCGAGGACGAGATGCGTCGCTCCCTGCAGTACGCGCTCGACCGCTATCTCGGGTGGCGCGCCGCCAGCGGATCCGTGGACGAGCCCCCCCTGGCCCGTGTCGAGAGCGAGAGCTGGATCGGCTACCAGAAGGGGGCGCTCGCCATGTTCCTCCTGCAGGAGCGCATGGGCGAGGAGACGGTCAACCGGGCGCTCAGGAATCTGCTGCGGCGATACAAGTTCAAAGGCGCGCCGTATCCACGCTCGATCGACCTCGTCGCGGCGTTGCGAGCCGAAGCGAAGACGGCCGAGGAGCAGAACCTGATCACCGACCTCTTCGAGCGCGTCGTCCTCTACGACCTGAGGGTCGCCGAGCCGACCGCCGTCCGGCGCGCCGACGGAAAGTGGGACGTCACGGTGCCGGTCGAGGCGAAGAAGTACGAAGTCGACCGGCGCGGCGCCGAGACGGAGACGACGCTGGCCGAGCGCATCGAGGTGGGCCTCTTCACCGCGGAGCCGGGGAGCGATGTCTTCGACGCGAAGGACGTGGTCCTGATGGAGCGCCACGCGATCCGCTCGGGGCGTCAGGTGCTGCGGTTTGTGACCGACAGGAAGCCGGGCTACGCGGGGGTCGATCCCTACAACTTCTATATTGATCGGAATTCGGGGGATAACGTGGTTCCGGTGAGTCAACTCTGACGCGGCCCCCGCCGGTACGACCCTGCTCCTCCTCTCCCGACCCCTCCCTCCCTCACCAGGAGAGGAGGGGAAAAGAGACCTGCTGCGCGTCATTTCTTCTTCGGGAGGGGGTTCCCCTCTCCCGGTGAGGGAGGGCGGGAGGGGTCGGGAGAGGGGTTAGGGGTGAGGGTTTTTCCCCGCCCCGCCTCCCGCAGCGCCTTCGACAGCAGGAACTCGATCTGCGCGTTGACGCTGCGCATCTCGTCGTCGGCCCAGCGCCGGAGGGCTTCGTAGACCTCCGGCGCCAGCCGCAGCGGATAGTTCTTCCGTTCCGCCAAGGCCGTCCCTTAGTGGTAGAGGCTTCCGGCGTTGATGACCGGCTGCGGGTGACGGTCGCCGCAGAGCACCACCAGGAGATTGCTCACCATGGCGGCCTTGCGCTCCGAGTCGAGCTCGATGACGTTCTTCTCGGCCAGCATCTCCAGGGCGTGCTCCACCATGCCCACGGCGCCCTCGACGATCTTGGACCGGGCGGCGACCACGGCGCTGGCCTGCTGGCGCTGCAGCATGGCGGACGCGATCTCGGGCGAGTAGGCGAGGTGGCTGATGCGGGCCTCCAGCACCGAGACGCCGGCCTGCTCCAGCCGCTCCTGGATCTCCTTTGCGAGGCCGACGGAGATCTCCGACGTGTGGCTGGAGAGCGCCATCTCGCCCGGGATCTCGGGCACGTAGCCGTAGTGGGTGGCGAGGTTCCGCAGGGCCGACTCGCTCTGGACGTGGACGAAGTTGATGTAGTCGTCCACGTTGAACAGGGCCTCGGCGGTGTCGATGACCTTCCACACCACGACGGCGGCGATCTCAATGGGGTTGCCGGTGTTGTCGTTCACCTTGAGCTTGCCGGTCTCGAAGTTGCGGGTGCGGACGGACACATTCTTCTTCGAGTAGAACGGGTTGGCCCACCGCAGACCCGGCTGCCGGGCCGTCCCCACGTACTCGCCGAAGAACTGCAACACCTTGCCCTCGTTGGGGTTGACGATGAACACCCCGCACATCAGGAGGGCCGAGGTCAGCAACACGAGGATGGAGACGATGATGAGCGTCAGCGAGCCGAAGTAGATGCCCGACACGATACCGGCGATCGAGGCCAGGAACACCACGAGGAGGAGCAGCAGCATTCCCAGGCCCGGCCTGCCGTTGAACTCTCTTTCGCGGATCATGGTGACCATAGTGGCGTATCTCCCTTTCTTGGATACCAGAGTGATATCACTCTGATGGCAGATACGCAAGGGGGTAGGGGAAAGTTTCAGGGGGAGGCGGGGAACGTCCGTAGAGGTCTGCCGCGCGGTGGTAATCTTCCACCGGGACGCATTACCATGTCTCAAACTCCTGTTCCCGCAACCCTGGCTCCCAACGACCAACTCTGGTTCCATCATCCTGACATTCAGGCTCGCGTTGCTCGGGCGGAAGCGGACTTCGCCGAAGGCCGCTCCACGAAGACCAGCAGCCTGGAAGAGGCTCAGGAGTTTCTCGACAGCCTCAAAGAGGGCTTCACGCGTCGTCCCTGACCGCCGATGGCGCGAAACAGGCCTTCCTGACAGTCTTGTGGTCGGAGCAGTGGAAGGCTGGTCATGGCCAACTCAGTGTCGACCGGCAAGCTGCCTGTGACAAGGCGGCGATCGCTTTGATCAAACAAGCCTCGTCTCCAGGGCTTCGGATCAAACCCGATCCTTCTGGGGGATCCTCCCTCAGGCTGATCAACTTCGCTCTTCTCAAGGGATGTTCTCGGGAGGCCGGACGTGCTGCGGAAGATCGTCTCTCCGTTTCGCGGCTCGTGGAGCCCTCTCTGGATGCCCGGGTCTCGCTTTCACATCCCATTCCCCGCGTTCCGCCTTGTATTCCCTCCTTTCCACGTCGTGTTCCCTCGAAGGAATGGAGCATGAAGAGGAGGGGACGGGACCGGGAGGATGGGGAACGCGAGGCGGAAGCCCTTTCAGCTCATGTTTCCTCTGGGGAATGAAGGCCGGAAGGGAGGGAATGGGACAGGGAAGAGGGGGAATGCGACCGGAAAGCCTTTTCGCCTTACGTTCCCTCCGGGGAACATCTCGTCGAGGCGGGAGAATGGAATCCGAAAGGCGGGGAATGGGACATTCTCCGGAAGGAACGGCTCGTGAAGGGGAGGGAATGACTCGTTTCCCGCCTTCCACATCATCGGAAAGACGGGGAACGCGAGCCGAAGACGAGGGAACATAACTTGAAGTCTTCTTCGCGCCAGGTGAAACCTCCTTTCGAGTCCGGCATCTCAGATCCAGACGCAACGATCGGGGTCAGGACGATCCCGAGAACAACGAAACCTGAACTGGAACTGAACGATACTCGAAAGGAAGGAACACGAAATGAACAGGAATCGGATTTTCGGACTGATGCTCGCTCTCGCCCTGCTGGCCGGCGCGGTCTCGTTTACCGCTCCCGCCGAGGCGATCATCGTGGGCGGGTACTCCTACGGCACGATCTTCTACTCGGATGCGTCCTTCACCGTGGAAGTGGGAGAGAGGTACCGCGACTGCTCGGGCTCCTTCTACCGCTGGGGCACCACCTCGCCGTACTACCAGCACTACGAGATTCCCTGCCTCTGAGGATCGTCAAGGCCGCGGGGCGGAGGTACCGCTCCGCGGCCTGTTCCCCAATCTCAACGATTTTCAAGCTTGTAGACAGAAGGCCCCGCCCAGGGCTGATGAATACGTGTGAGGCGGAAGGAGCAATCCAACTGGAGAGACGGAGTCCAGCCGTCAGCATCTGGCTCCAAGGCCTCATAGCTGCCTCTGCGTAGGGTAAGGATGCTGAATTGAATGTCTTCGCCGCGAGCGTCCACCAGCCAAAGCTCGGGCACGCCGGCTTGAGCGTAAAGGGGCGGAAGGCGCTCGGTTTCCTTACTCACGGAACTATCGCTGACGATCTCAACGACAAGATCGGCGGCTCCTTCGAGTCCGGAGTAGCGGCCAGGCCCCTTCCGGGGAGTAGAGGGAGTCAGCCGAACCTTGCCCGTCTCCAGGGATTCCCGGAGCACCACGACTACGTCCGGTTCTGTGGAAAGCTCCGAGAACCTGAATCCCAGGCGGGTGCTGTCCGTGCAAACAAACCCTCTTCCGGCTTCGGCAACCAGGACATGAAGCTTGGATGTGATCGCCGCCTTGGGCGCTCCGTGAGTGAAGATATCCTCCGGGCTCATATCGACTTCGATGTCCCCTCCCAGGTAGTCGATGCGCCCGGTTTCCGGGAAATCGCCGGAATCCAACCACCTCAGGAACCCCTCGAAGCTGAAGGCGTCGTCGGGGAGCCGGAGATTGTTCTCGTCAGCGAAGATCGCGTGTCGTCGGGCCATGATGGATTCTACCTCCTAGGCACAATTCCCCGCAAGACTCGGGGTCGCACCGCTCACCTCCGCAGGCTCAGCGCCCGGAAGAACTCCTCCGCTACCTTAGCAGGATTGCCCACCAGGGATTTGGCCCCCTCTTCGAGCAGCCAGTCCGAAGGGAGATAGTGGCGATAGGGGGCGTGGAGGAAGCGCTGGTCGAAGAGGGCGATGACGCCGGTGTCCTCGGGGGAGCGGATGAGGCGGCCGGCGGCCTGGACGACGCGGGTCATCCCTGGCACCACGAAGGAGTATTCGAAACCCTTTTCGAAACGCTCGTCGTAATAATCCTTGAGAAGCTGCTGCTCCAGCGTCAGCGCCGGCAGGCAGGGACCCACGATCGCCACGGCTTTCAACACCTCTCCGGGATAGTCCACGCCCTCGGCGAAGACTCCGCCCGCCACCGCCACCAGCAGGATGTCCCCGAAGATGGCGCCGCGCAGGGCCTGGAGGAGGAGGTCGCGCTCGGCTTCGCTGTCCGCCTGGCGCTGGACCAGAACCTTTTTGTTGCGCAGGCGCATCCGTCCGGTGACTTCGGAGAGGAAGGCGTAGCTCGGGAAGAGGGCGAGGCAGTTGCCCGGCACCGAGTCCGCGAAGTCGGCCAGGCGCTCGGCGATCCTTTCGTAGTTCGCCGGCCGCTCGCGGAAGGTGGTGGCGATCGAGGGATCGATCACCACGCGGCGGTTCTCCACCGGGAAGGGGTTGGGGATCTCCACGAAGGCCGTGCGGCCCGCTTCGAATCCCAATAAGCCGGTGTAGAACTCCGGCGGCGAGAGGGTGGCGGAGAGGCCGATGGCGGCGTGGGTGCGCTGGAGGATGTCGCCCAGGAAGCGGCTGGGGTCCTTGCAGAGGATCTTGAGCCGACCGTCTCCCCGCTTGTACTCCACCACGTGGCTGAAGGCGGCGTCGGAGACCATCAGGCCGTTGAGGAAGCGGAGGAAGTCGAAGTACAGCTCGACGAAGGGGTCCTCGGGCCGGAAGGTGCGGGTCTCGCGCTGGTGCTCCAGGTAGTCGACGAAGGCGGCGTCAAGCTCGGGCCGCAGGCGCCAGAAGCGGCTCTCGGGGAAGGGATGCTCGACGGCGCGGTCGCCCGGCGGGCCGTCCTCCAGGGCGTCGGCGACGATGCCGTCGATGAGCGCGGCGAGCTGAAGGCAGAGGGTTTCGATGCGGAAATGGACCGGCTCGCCCCAGCGGCCGACGACCTCGGCGGCTTTCCGCGCCTGGTTGGAGGAGAGCTCGGGGCTGTAATAGCCGCGCCCGCGATCCACCAGGTTGTGGACCTCATCGATAACCAGGACGACGTCGGAGAGGTCCTGGTCGGCGGCGAAGCTGGAGAGCGAGACGTAGGGGTCGAAGACGTAGTTGTAGTCGCAGACGGTGACCTGGACGCGGTTGGAGAGCTCGAGGCTGACCTCGAAGGGGCAGACCTCGGCCTCCTTGGAGGCGCGGAAGACGTCGTCGGGCTCGATGGCCGGCCAGGATTCGTAGATGCGGCCGAGGACGCCGGTGGTGTGGAGCTTGAGGCCGTAGTCCTTGGCGAATCGGCAGTACTCCTCGTGGCAGAGGATCTGGTCGTTGGCGCACATCCGCGCCTTGGCGCGCAGGCGCAGGGAGCGGAAGGCGGTGTCCCGGTTGAGCAGGTTGAGGACGGCGGTGGCCATCTCCTGCTGGGTGTTCTTGGCGGTGAGGACGAACAGCCGCTTGTCGTGGGCCAGGGCGTATTTCAGCGCCGGGTAGAGGGCGGCGACGGTCTTGCCGATGCCGGTGGTGGCCTGGAGGAGCAGGTGCTCGCGGTTGGCGACGGCGGTCTCGACGGCGGCGAGGATCAGCTCCTGGCCCGGGCGGATCCCGCCGTAGGGGAAGGTGAGGCGCTCGGCCGCGGCGTGCCGTTCGGCGGCCTTGCGGCGCTTGGTCTCCCAGGCATGGATGAGGCCGTTGATGCGCCGCCAGATGGAGAGCTCCAGCGTCCGGAAGTCGGGCTCCAGGGTCTCGCGTTCGGTCTCGTCGCTGCCGATGGCGATCAGCACCAGCTCGGCGCGGACGGGCTTTTCTTCGGTCTTGGCGAGCATCCAGGCGTAGAGCAGGGCCTGGCGCTGGTAGGTCTCGCGCACGGACGGCGGCAGGCTGCCGCCCCGGCGGACCGATTTGATCTCCTCGACCACCAGCGTGCCGTCCGGCTCGCGGCGCAGGCCGTCGGCGCGGCCCTGGACGGTGACCTTCCAGCCGCGGTGCTCGAAAGCATGGGTGATGACCACCTCGCGACGATAGGACGGGTCGTCCGCCAGCTTCTGTTCCTGATAGCGCCCGTGGATGGCCTGGCCGAGCCAGAGGCGCTCGTAGCCGCCGCGGCTGGAGAACCCGAGGCTGCGCAGGAAGGGAGCGTCGAGCAAATCGGCGACGGAGAGGTCGAGCGTGCGGTTTTCGGCGTCGAAACGAGCGGCCATCCCGGGGAAGTATACGGCGGATTCCCGCCTGGCCCTCACCTCCCCGGCCCTCCTCTCCCGACCCCTCCCGCCCTCCCTCACCGGGAGAGGAGGGGGAAAGGCAAAAGGACACCAGGGACACCAAGGACACCAGGGACCAGGCAAAGCACCGTCCTTGAGGTCCTTGGTGTCCCTGGTGTCCTTGAAGTCCTTGAGATGGGGGGCTCAGCGAGGATTTGGGCTTTGAGGACCCGGACGACGCTACCCCCGGATCCTCTATGTGGAAACGAGAGCCCTACCGGCTGTGGTGGGGACCGCCCGTCACGCGGTCCCACGCATCACGCACGGCGTCCTTGACGTCCTGCCAGGCCGATCGGGAGGTACCCCTGGCGTTGTCCCATCCCCGCTCCAGGTCTCCTTCAACATCCTCCCAGCGGCGTCCCTGGTGCTGACGGGCGGCGTCGGTGCCGTATTGATAAGCCGGCCGGTACTCGTCGTAGTCGCGGCCTTTCTGGTAATAGGGTCTGGACGTGTGGTGCTGCCGCCAGTGGCGGTCGTCCTCGTCGGAGAACCGGCTGGTGTAGGTGCCTCCCATGGTGCTGACCGTGTGGTCGACGCCGGTGATTCCGGTGCTGACGCCAGAGTCCATGGCATCGAATTTCGGGAGACCCAGGCCGGTGGTGATCGTGCCGCCGGAGTTGCCGGTCATGCTGGTGATCTTGTCGAAAGTCCCGAGCCCCGCGGTGGTGCTGCGGTCCGGACGGTCGGCGTCCAACTCGGCCGTCGCGGACTTTCCGGAGGTCTTGCTGTTCTGGTCGTCCATGATGTCCTCCTCGCCTGATCTTCATTGCAAGGCAGAGGCCAGAAATGAGAAGGGCGGCCTCATGGCCGCCCTCACACTTCATGAAAGCCATGGAGCCTTAGCGGCCGTCGCGGTCGGCGTCGCCGGGCATGGCGTGCTCGACGCGATGCCAGGCGTCCTTGGCGGCGTGCTTGGCGTCGCTCCAGGCCAGGCGGGACTTGCCCTTCGCCTGCTCCCAGCCGTGCTCCAGGTCGTTCTCGGTGTCTTCCCAGCGACGGCCGCGATAGCGGGTCGCCGAGTCGTAGCCGTAGTTGTAGGCCGGCCGGTAATCGCTGTCGTAGTCGTAGCTCTTCTGGTAGTACGGGCGGGAGTTGTAGCTCTGGCGCCAGTGGTTGTCGTTGTCGTAACGATCGGTGACGCGGTTCCAGGCGTCCTTGGTGGCGTGCTTGGCGTCGCTCCAGGCCAGCTTGGAGTTGGTCTTGGCCTTCTCCCAGCCGCGCTCGAGATCGTTCTCGACGCTGTTCCAGTCGCGGTCGTGATAGCGGGTCCGCGACTCCCAGCCATAGCGGTACGCCGGGCTGAGATCGTCGTAGGTGCGGTTGGCCGCGTAGGGCCGGTTGCTATAGGTACTGCGCCAGTAGGCGTCCTCTTCCGTGGGATTGACCGCCTCGGCCACGCCCTTGCCGGCGAGACCGCCCATCACGCCGCCGATCGCGGCGCCGACGACCGCGCCCACCGGGCCGCCGACCGCGCCGCCCAGAGCCGCGCCGCCGACCGCGCCGCCCGCCGCGCCCACGCCGGTGCCGACCGGATGCGCGCCGGGCTCGCCCGTCAGGGGATCGCGGTTGGCGTCGTGGACCGTATCGTGCTCGAGCTCAGCAGTCGTCGTTCTTCCCATGTTGTCGTACTTGTTGTCCTTCATGACGTTTCTCCTTGAACTGTGTTCGGTAGACGACAGACAACCTGCGAGAGGGGATCTTGCAAGGGCGGGGCCAACATTCGAGGGCCGTTGACGGGCGGTTTATTGATACTATGTTCTCATGTGGCTGAGACGGACGCCCTGGGCGGTCCTTCTGATTCCGGTCCTGCTGCTGGGTGCCGTGGACTGGCATCCGGCGGAGGACCTGCACGGCGCTACGGCCTCCGGCCCGGGTGAGGTCTATTTCCCCGGCGCCGCGCACCCGGATCAGCCGGTCCACTTCGAGCAGGCGGATCCCGCCCATCGTCCGCTCTGCCCGGTCTGCGTCCACCGGATGCAGACGTCCGGTGCATACCTGCCGCTGTCCGTGGTCCTGGCGCCGCCTGTCCGCCAGGCCCGCGAAGCCGTCGAGGCCGCGCCGCTCCGGTCGTCCACCGCGCTCCGGTCCAGCGGCGCGCGGGCTCCTCCCGTCCTCTCCTGATCCGTCGAGACATCCAGAGGCTGGCCGGTCTTCCGCCGTGCGGGAGCCGTGCCTCGGCAACGACTTTCTTCAGGAGATGACGATGAATCATCCAATTCCGAGGTGGGCGGCCATCGGCCTGCTCGCCGTGCTGATGCATCAGGGAACCCTCCGGGCGCAGGTGACCCCCGCCGTCCGGGGAACGATCGAGGGAAAGGTGACGGCTTCGGACGGCGCGGCCGTCGACGACGCCGAGATCTTGATGGCCGAGCTGCGCCGCAGGACCCGGGCGGGCGCGGACGGAACGTTCCGCTTCGAGGGAGTGCCGGCCGGGACCTACCTGCTGGAGGCCGTCAGCTCGCGCTACGGCAACGCCGTGGACCGGGTGACGGTCGACGCCGGGGGCACCTCTCGGGTCGAGCTGGTCCTGGACCTTACGGTCCACCGGGACGAGATCCTGGTGACCGCGAGCCCCGACGTGCGCAGCCGCTACGAGGTGGCCCAGCCGACCAGCGTCCTCTCGGAGGAGGAGCTGCAGCAGCGCCTCCAGCCGACGCTGGGCGAGACGCTCGGCAAGGAGCCGGGTGTCAGCTCCACCTTCTTCGGCCAGGGCGCCAGCCGGCCGGTGATCCGCGGCCTCGGCGGCGACCGCATCCGCGTGCTGGAGAGCGGCGTGGGCAGCGGCGACGCTTCCACCACCAGCCCGGACCACGCGGTGAGCATCGATCCCATGACCGCCGAGCGGATCGAGGTGCTGCGGGGTCCGGCGACCCTGCTCTACGGCAGCAGCGCGGTGGGCGGCGTGGTCAACGTGATCGACAACCGTATTCCCGACGAGATGCCGGGGGCGAAGATCGAGGGCACGGCCGAGCTCCGGGGCGGCACCGTCTCGGACGAGCGCGGCGGCACCGCGCGGCTCGAGGGCGGCCTGGGCAGATTCGCCTGGCATGTGGGCTACCTGAAGCGCGAGGCGGACGACTACGAGATCCCCGGCTTCGCGGAGTCGGCGGCCCTGCGGGCGGCGGAAGGCGAGGAAGGCGAAGAAGGGGAAGAGGCCTTCGGCTTCGTTCCCAACAGCGCCACCGAATCCGAGTCCGAGGCCGTCGGCCTCTCCTACATCGGCGACAACGGTTTCGTGGGCGTCTCCGTCTCCGGCCTCGACACCCTCTATGGCATCCCCGGCGGCGCGCACGGGCATGAGCATGAAGGGGAGGAGGGGGAAGGCGAGGCGGAGGAGGAAGCGCCGGTCCGCGTCGATCTGGAGCAGCGGCGGTACGACCTGCGCGGCAGCATCACCCGCCCGCTGGGCATCTTCCGGGGCGTCAACGTCCGCCTGGGCGTGACCGACTACGAGCACCGGGAGCTGGAGGGGGACGAGGTCGGCACGCGGTTCCTCAACGACAGTTGGGAGGGCCGGTTCGAGCTGTTGCAGAACGCGCTGGGGCCGCTCTCCGGCTCGATCGGCTTCCAGGCCCTTTCCCGGGACTTCGAGGCGATCGGCGAGGAGGCCTTCGTGCCGCCCACCAGAACCGACTCCTGGGCCGTGTTCGCTTTCGAAGAGGTGACGCGGGGCGCCTGGCGGTTCCAGCTCGGCGGGCGCTACGAGAACCAGGACGTGGAGGCGGAGACCGAGGGCGTCGATCACCGCTCGCTCTCCGGCCTTTCCGGCTCGCTCGGCGTGGTCTACGGGATAGGCGACGACTACTCCCTCGGGCTCTCGCTGGCCCGCTCCACCAAGCTGCCCAACGCCGAGGAATTGTTCTCGAACGGTCCGCACATCGCCACCCGCGCCTTCGAGGTCGGCGATCCGAACCTGGACGAGGAGACCAGCCTCGGCGTGGACGTGACGCTGCGCAAGTCGAACGGCCCGCTGACGGGCGAGCTGACCTTTTTCACCAACCGGTTCGACGACTATATCTTCGAGCAGGCGACCGGCGAGGAGGAGGACGGGCTGCCGGTGTTCCAGTACGTGCAGCGGGACGCCGAATTCCACGGCGCCGAGCTGAGCGGCGTCTGGGAGCTCTTCCACGGCGAGCCCGACCACCTGGACCTCGAATTCGGCGCGGACTTCGTGCGCGCCGAGCTGCGGGACACGGGCGAGCCCCTGCCGCGCATCCCGCCGCGCCGCTACCGCCTGGGACTCCACTACCGGGGCGAGCGGCTCAGCGGCCTGATCGAGGGCATCCAGGCCGAGGACCAGGACCGGGTGAGCCAGTTCGAGACGCCGACCGGGGGCTACACGCTCCTCAACGCCAGCGTCGGCTACCGGTTCCTCACCAACGTGGCGGTCTACGACCTCCTGCTGCGGGGCACCAACCTGACGGACGAGGAGGCGCGCACCCACGTCTCCTTCCTGAAGGACTTCGCGCCTCTGCCGGGGCGGGATGTGAGCCTGTCGCTGCGGGTGACGTTCTAGATATCCCGGCAGGTTGTCCATGGAGAGAAGCGAAGGAGCCGCCCCGAAGGGCGGCTCCTGGCTTCTTACGGTTCGGTGGTGCAGGTGCCGGAGCTCGGCAGCGGCGGTCCTACGACGTTCCGGACGGTGATGTAGCACTTGATCGTCTGGAGGAGCACGAACGACCCGAATCCGCTATGAACCTCGACCGTGATGTTGGCCGAGTTCTGGCTGTACGTCTTGGTGTGGGTGGGATCGGTCGTGTTTCCGGTCGAAGTGCCATCCCCGTAGTTCAGGACGTAATGGCTGAAGCTGCTCCCTGACGGGACGCTGGAGCAGCTCATATCGAAGTCGCACACCCGGGTCGTCTCATTGCAGGACCAGGTAGCGCAGGCGGTAGCATGCGCGGCGCTCGCGATGGTCAGCGAGCCCAAAGCGGCCAGAGCGAAGCACAGAATCCTTCTCATGAACAAGGTACTCCCTGAGCTGTAAGGCGCGGCGGGTAAGTCCGCTCGCCAGGATCCGCGCATGCGCGTGTGAGATTATTCTTAAATAAGCCCAGAAAAGCAAGCCTCCCTGAGATCGCCCGCTGTTGCGGGTTCTCTCCGTTGAGTTCCACGTCCCCTGGTTCCTTTTCTTCCCCCCGGTTACAATGATGACGTCTTCTCGTGACGCATCCACTCTCCGGTCCTGGGAGGAGTATGAGGAAGCTCCTGTCTCTCGCCGTCCACTACTGGAAGGCCCTTGCGCTGGCCTTCGGGATCGTGACGTTCCTTTCCACCATGGGACCAATGGTCGATCTGATCCGCGAGGTCTCGGTTTCAGGAATTGAGGTGACGGAGCAGCGCCCGGTTCTGACCCGGACCTGGGCTGCCGGGCTTCTGACCCTGAGCTTTCTTCTGTTGGCGAGCCTGGCCGCGACGTTCACCCTGTTCCTGGAAAAGGAGTCTCAGAGACGGAAGTCCGGCGAGCTCGCCAGCAAAAGCCTGGCCGGGATGATGCGGGCGGCCACGAGGATCGTGAACCATTTCTATCCGACCCTGGAACATCCTCCCTATGCCGTGGATGAGGTCAGCATCTCGCGGACGGTCCATGCCAACGGCGACAACGAGGTCAAGGCCCGCCTGCTGGTCCGGGCCTGCAGCCAGCCTCTGCACTTCTGGCGCATCAGCCTCGTCGCGGAGTCGGAGGCGCCGGGGGTCGAGTTCCTGGACGAGGTGGATTTCAAGATCACGGACAACTCCGCCGGAGAGCCGCTGACCTACCTGGTTACGAAGAACGACATCCACTCGAAAGAGATCTCGGCCTTCTTCCTTCCCTTTCTCCTGCCCGATCAGGAGGCGCACGAGATCGTGTACACCTACCGCTGGCCGGGGATGAGCAGGAAGCTGCTGGTCCGAGGGGGCGAGGTCTTCAACTGGACGGCGAGATCCCAAGGGGTGATCCACCGGGTCGAGTACTGCCTCTATTTCGACCCGGAGCTCCACCGGAGCCACGGTCTGCTTTGTGAGGTGACTGGAGCGAAGATCCCTGGAGCTGTTCTGAAGGAAGCCAGCTCGGACGCCGGTTGGAGGGGATGGCGCTATGAGGCCCGGGCTGTTCCGGCGTCGAGCAATCTTGACTGTCGGATCGAGGTCCGGACCAGGCGCTAGCCGCCCCCGATGATGCCGTCGGTGGCCTTGCAGGAGTTGTCGAGGTGTAGGGTGTTCATGGTTCCTCTCTTATGCGAAACGAGTGCCGGAATCTCCGAGAAAAGAGTCTACGTCGTTTCCGGGGAGAAATCAAGCGAGAGAAGGACGCCGCTCTCCCTTGCCCTCCCCCCCTCCCTCGGAGTACCCTCCAGCCTCGATGTCCTACAGAGCTACGATCGGCCTCTGTCTCGCCCTCACCCTGGGGCTCGTCTCGGCCGGCTGCCAGGATCTCAGCCACGCCGCCGAGGAGCCCGGGAAAATCCACGTCGGCATCGTCTTCGACAGCGGCGGCAAGGACGACCGGTCGTTCAACGCCGCGGCGTTCCGGGGGGTGACCCGGGCGGCCAAGGACTTCCCGATCGTGCTGCGCGACGCCGAGCCGGGCGATCCGGCCTCCCTGGAGCCCGCCACGCGCGCCTTCGCCGAGGTGGGGTACGACCTCATCATCGGCATCGGCTTCGCCCAGACGCCCATCATCGAGGCGGTCGCCAAGGACTACCCGAACGTCAATTTCGCCATCGTCGACGGCGTCAGCAACCTGCCCAACGTCGCCTCCCTGGTGTTCAAGGAGCACGAGGGGAGCTATCTGGTGGGCATGATCGCGGCGCGGACGTCGAAAACCGGCGTGCTCGGCTTCGTGGGCGGCATGGACATCCCCCTGATCCACAAGTTCGCGACGGGCTACGAGGAAGGCGCGAAGGCGGTCGATCCGGACGTGCGGGTGATCCAGAACTACGTGGGCGTCACCGAGGCGGCGTGGAACAACCCGGGCAAGGGCAAGGAATTGGCCGTGGCGCAGATCGGCAAGGGGGCGGACGTGATCTTCGCCGCCGCCGGCAACTCGGGGCTGGGCGTGTTCGACGCCGCCGAGCAGTACAAGAAGCTCGTCATCGGCGTCGACTCCAACCAGAACTGGGTCAAGCCCGGCTACGTGCTCACCAGCATGGTCAAGCGGGTGGACAACGCGGTCTACACGATCATCGGCGACATGGTGAACGGCCGCTTCAAGGGGGGCATCCACGTCTACGGCCTTCCCGACGGCGGCATCGGCTACGCCATGGACCAGTACAACGAGAAGCTCGTGCCCAAGGACGTGATCGCCGAGGTCGAGGCCGCCAAGGCCCGGATCATCAAGGGCGAGATCAAGGTCACGGACGCGATGGCTCAGTAGACCGCCCAGCCCATGCTCGAGCTCCGCGACATCACCAAGCGTTTCGGCGAGGTCCTGGCCAACGACCGGGTCAGCCTGACGGTGGCGCCGGGCACCATCCACGCCATCGTGGGCGAGAACGGCGCCGGCAAGTCCACGTCCATGCGGATCGCCTACGGCTTCTACTCGGCGGACTCCGGCGACGTCGTCATCGACGGCCAGGCGCGCCGGCTGGAGAGCCCCCACGACGCCATCGCCCTGGGCGTCGGCATGGTGCATCAGCACTTCATGCTGGTGGAGACCATGACGGTGGCGGAGAACATCGTTTTGGGGATCGAGCCGGGCTCTCCCTTCGCGATGGACCTGCCCGGGGCCGCGAAGCGCATCCGCGCCCTTTCGGACGAGTTCCGGCTGGCCATCGATCCCAACGCCCGCATCGAGGACCTCTCGGTGGGGCAGCAGCAGCGGGTGGAGCTGCTCAAGGCGCTGTACCGCGAGGCGCGGCTGCTGATCCTGGACGAGCCCACGGCGGTGCTCTCGCCGCAGGCGGTGGCGGATCTGTTCGCCATCCTGCGGCGGATGCGCGAGCAGGGCAAGACCATGGTCATCGTCACCCACAAGCTCTCCGAGGTGCTGGAGATCTCCGATGAAGTGACGGTCATGCGCGACGGCCGCGTAGTGGGCCACCGCCGCACGGCCGAGACCAGCGCCGCCGAGCTGGCCCGCCTGATGGTGGGGCGCGACGTGCTGCTGCGGGTCGTCAAGCCCGAGGCGAAGCCGGGCCAGCCGGTGCTCGCCGTGCGCGGGCTCTCCCTGACGGCGGGCGGCGAGAAGCGGCTGGACGGCGTCTCCCTGGAGGTGCGGGCGGGGGAGATCGTGGGCATCGCGGGGATCGAAGGCAACGGCCAGACGGAGCTGATCGAGGCCCTGGCCGGGCTGGTGGACCGCGAGGCGGTTTCCGGGACGGTCGAGCTGGAGGGCAGGGACGTGTCGGGCCTCTCCGCCCGCCAGCGCCGGGCGCGGGGGATCGCGCACGTGCCCGAGGACCGGCACCGGCGCGGCCTGCTGCTGGACTTCGCGCTCGGCGAGAACGCCATCCTGGGCTCGGACGACCGGCCGCCGGTGGCGGTGGGGCCGCTGCGGTCGTGGCTCAACCTGGACGCCATCCGCCGCAAGACCGAGAAGATCCTGAAGGACTTCGACGTCCGGCCGCCCGATCCGGAGCTGCCCGCGCGGGCGCTCTCGGGCGGCAACCAGCAGAAGCTGATCCTGGGCCGGGAGGTGGAGCATTCCCCCCGGCTGCTGCTGGTGGCCCAGCCCACCCGGGGCGTGGACATCGGCGGCATCGAGTTCATCCACCGCCACCTGGTGGCGATGCGCGACGCCGGCTGCGCCCTCCTCCTGGTCTCCTCGGAGCTGGAGGAGGTGACGGCCCTCTCGGACCGCCTGCTGGTCATGCGCCAGGGGCGGATCGTGGGCGAGGTGGACCCGGCGCGGGCCTCCATGGAAGAGATCGGGCTTCTGATGACCGGAGGGAACGCCGCGGCGTGAGCCTCCAAAGGACCTCATGAAATCAATCCGCGAGATCCTTTTCCCCCTGGCCGCCGTGGCCGCGGCCTTCCTGGTGGGCGCGGTGCTGATCCTGGCGGTGGGGGACAGCCCCGTGCGCACCTACGAGCTGCTGATCGGCAGCGCCCTGACCTGGCCGGACGGCATCGGCTACACGCTGTTCTACGCCACGCCGCTGATCTTCACGGGTCTGGCCGTGGCGGTGGCCTTCCGCTGCGGCCTGCTGAACATCGGCGCCGAGGGTCAGCTCTACATCGCGGCCTTCGCCACGGCCTGGGTGGGCATCACGTTCGCGGGCCTGCCGGCGTTGCTGCTGGTGCCGCTGTGCTTCCTGGCGGCGTTGCTCACGGGCGGCTTCTGGGGGGCGGTGCCGGGCGTGCTCAAGGCCCGCTTCGGGGCGCATGAGGTCATCACCACCATCATGATGAACTTCATCGCCATCGCCATCGCCAGCTACTTCACCCAGTACCATTACAAGCCGCCGGGCGACGCGTTGCTGGAGACGGTGCCGATCGGCGAGAACGCCCACATCCCCCGCATGGCGAGCTTCATTCCCGGCTTTCCCGAGCGGATTCCGTTGAACGTGGCCTTCCTGCTGGCGCTCGTGGCCTGCCTGCTGGTCTACCTGTTCCTCTGGCGGACGCGCTGGGGCTACGAGATCCGGGCCACCGGGGCCAACGCGGCGGCGGCGCAGTACGGCGGCATCGCCACGGGCAGGCAGATCGTGCTGGCGATGGCGATCTCCGGCGCGCTGGCCGGGATGGTGGGGGTCAACGAGGTGCTGGGCTACCGCTACCGGTACTACGACAGCTTCTCCTCCGGCTACGGCTTCACGGGCATCGCCGTGGCGCTGCTGGGGCGCAACCATCCGGTGGGGGTGATCCTGGCGTCGCTGCTCTTCGGCGCCCTGCTGCGCGGCGGGCTGTTCGTGGACATCTTCACCGAGCACGTGTCCAAGGACCTGGTGGTGGTGCTGCAGGGGATCATCATCCTGTTCGTGGCGGCGGAGGCGCTGTTCCGCGGGTCATTCGTGAAGGTGGGCCGGCGCGCATGAGCGAGATCCTGGTCGTCTCCCTCTTCTTCTCGATGATCCGCCTGGCCACGCCGTTGCTGCTGGCGGCCCTGGGCGGGCTCTTCTCCGAGCGCTCGGGCGTCATCAACATCGCCCTCGAGGGCTTGATGCTGGCCGGCGCCTTCACCGCCGCCACGGTGACCCACTACACGGGCAGCCCCTGGATCGGGCTGATCGCGGCGATCCTGGCCGGCTCCCTGGTGGCGCTGATCCACGGCGTCGCGTGCATCCAGTTCAAGGCGGACCAGGTGGTGAGCGGCACGGCGATCAACCTGCTGTTCCTGGGCGTGCCGGCGCTGCTCTCGGGGGCGCTGTTCGCGTCCACGGGCGCCACGCCGCAGCTCCGCCAGGACCAGCTCATCCCGAACGTGCCCATCGTGCTCGCCTTCGGGCTGGTGCCGGTCGTCTGGTACGTCCTGGGGCGGACCCGTTTCGGCCTGCGGCTGCGGGCGGTGGGGGAGAACCCCGAGGCGGCGGACACGGCGGGCGTCGACGTGACGCGGGTGCGCTATCTGGCGGTGATGCTCTCCGGGGCGCTGGCGGCCATCGGCGGCGCCTATCTGTCGATCGGCCAGTCGTCCCTGTTCGCCCGCAACATGTCGGCCGGCCGCGGCTTCATCGCCCTGGCGGCGCTGATCTTCGGCAAGTGGAAGCCGGTGCCGACCATGCTGGCCTGCCTGTTCTTCGGCCTCGCCGAGGCGGTCTCGATCCAGATGCAGGGGGTCTCGCGGATCCCAGTGCAGTTCATCCAGATCATCCCCTACGTGCTGACCATCGTCGTGCTCGCCGGCTTCATCGGCCACTCCCGCCCCCCCCGGGCGCTAGGATTGCCCTATCAGAAGAAGCGTTGATCGACGGGGTGTTTTTTTGAAAGGCTGTTCATGACCCGACGAGCATTACCGTTCCTCCTGCTCCTTGCCATGCCCTCTTTCGCCGCCCCTCCCGACCAGCCCGCCGCTCCCGACGAGCTGACGGCGGCCGTGGAGCGGATGGCGAAGATGACCTCCAGCACGTCGCCCAGCCTGTCACCGGACGCGCAGCGGGTCCTGTTCCTCTCCAACCGGAGCGGCTCGCCGCAACTCTGGCTTGGCGCGGCCGACGGCTACGGCGAGCCGAAGCTGGTGATCCCGTTCGACGATCCGGTCTCCGGCGCCGAATGGTCCCCGGACGGGCAGTGGATCGCCCTGTCCGTGGCGCCCGGCGGCGGCCTGAACGAGCAGATCTACCTGGTGCGCCCGGACGGCACCGGCCTCAAGCGCATCACCGACGGCGGCAAGGAGAACAACGGGCTCTCCGGCTGGAGCGGCAAGCTGGTGCGCTACAGCTCGAACCGCCGCAGCCCCGAGGCCCTGGACGTCTACGTCTACGACACCGAGAAGGGCGAAAGCCGTCTGATCGCCGCCAATCCGGGGTTCGGCACCCTGACCGACGTCAGCCGCGACGGCAAGCGGGCCCTCGTCTCGCGCGTGGTGAGCCGGGGGGACAACAACATCTTCCTGGTCGACGTCGCCACCGGCAGGGAGGTGCTGCTGACGCCCCACGAGGGTCCCGGGAGCTTCGGCGGCGGCAAGTTCTCGCCCGGCGGCGAGACCGTGTACTTCACCTCCAACAAGGACCGCGACCTCCGCACCCTGGTCAAGGTCCTCCTCGACGCCGAGGGCAAGCCGGGGCCCATGAAGCAGCTCGTCTTCCGCGACGAGGTGGAGGTCGAGGGCTTCGAGGTCAACGACGAGGGCTCCTCGGCCGCCGTGGTCTTCAACGTGGGCGGGCGGTCCGAGATGGCCTTCGTCGACCTCCTGGGCCTGCGGCTCTATCCCGTCAAGTCGCTGCCGGCGGAGATCGTGGGCGGCCTCGACTTCTCCCGCGACGGCAAGCGGCTGGCGTTCGCGGCCAACGGCGCCACGCGCCCGTCCGAGATCTACGTCCTGAACCTGGAGAACGGCAAGACGCGCCAAGCCACCCGCAGCCCCCAGCCCGCGGGGGTGGACCTCGCGAAGATGTTGGCGCCCGAGCTGGTGCGCTTCCCGGCCCACGACGGCCTGGAGATCTCCGGCTGGCTCTACCGTCCCGCGGGTCACGCCGGGCCCGGCCCGGTGGTCATCAGCTTCCACGGCGGCCCCGAGGGCCAGGAGCGGCCCTTCTTCAACTCCACCTACCAGGCCCTGCTCGCCCGCGGCATCGGCGTCTTCGGCCCCAACGTCCGCGGCTCCTCCGGCTTCGGCAAGCGGTTCGTCAACCTGGACAACGGCGCGCTGCGGGTGGACGCCGTCCGCGACATCAAGTCCTGCGTCGACTTCCTGGTGAGCAAGGGGATCGCCGACCCGAAGCGCATCGGCATCATGGGCGGCTCCTACGGCGGCTACATGACCATGGCGGGGGTCACCGAGTACCCCGACCTGTTCGCCGCCGGGGCTAACCTCTTCGGGATCGTCAACTTCGAGACCTTCTTCGCCCACACCGAGCCCTGGATGGCCGCCATCTCCACCGTCGAGTACGGCGATCCGGCCACCCAGAAGGACCTGCTGCGCCAGCTCTCCCCCCTGCACCGGATCGACCGCGTCAAGGCCCCTCTGCTCGTGCTGCACGGCGCCAACGACACCAACGTCCCCCTGGTGGAGGCCCAGCAGGTGGCGGCGGAGCTGAAGAAGCGCAACGTTCCGGTCGAGTCCGTGATCTTCCCGGACGAAGGGCATGGTTTTCGCAAAATCCCCAACCGTGTCCGCTCGACGGTGGAGATCGTCCGCTGGTTCGAACGCTATCTCGCGCCGGCGGCGCCGCGTCCCGCCGCTCCATAGCTCATTTTCTATATAATCCCGGGAGCCTGATGTCCCCGAGAAACCGAACCGTTTCGCTCCTCCTGCTCCTCCTCCTGGCGCCGGCGCCGCCGGCCGGGTCGGGGGCCGTCCAGGCTCCCGCCATCGCCGTCGCCGGCCTGAGCGCGTCCCTGGGCGCCGAGGTCGCCCGCGCCGCCCAGGTCAACGGGGCGCTGGGGGTCAGTGTCGTCGACCTCGACACGGGCGAGGCGGTCTACTCCTACAACGCGGACGCGCCGCTGGTCCTGGCCTCCAACAACAAGCTCTACACCACCGCGGCGGCGCTGGACGCCCTGGGGCCGGGGTACTTTTTCGAGACCCGGCTGGTGGAGCGGGGACGCCAGAGCGGCGACGTGCTGGAGGGCGACCTGGGCGTGATCGGCTCGGGGGACCCGCAGATCTCGGGCCGCGAGTTCGGCGGCGATCCCTTCGGCGCCTTCCGCCCCTGGGCCGCCGCCCTGCGCGAGCGCGGCGTGCGGCGGGTCACGGGCGACCTCTACCTGGCCCACGGCCGTTTCGAATCGCTCAAGATCCATCCCGACTGGCCGGCGGACCAGCTCACGGAGTGGTACGAGGCGCCGGTGGCGGCCCTCTCGTTCAGCGACAACTGCATCCTGGTGCGGGTCTCGCCGGGCAAGGCGGGCGGGCCGGCGGTGGTCGAGACCGTGCCGTCGCTGCCGATCTTCCGGGTCGAGAACCGGGCGGTCACCAGCGCCAAGCGGCGGGGGGCCCGCCTCTACGTCGGCCGGACCGAGGACGTGCTGACCGTCCGCGGCTCCATCGACGCCGGCTCCGGCCCGTTCGAGACCTGGGTGACGGTCCCCGATCCGGTGCGCTACTTCGGGGCGGCGCTGCGGGCGGCGCTGGCCGAGGAAGGGGTCGTGGTGGAGGGATCGCTGCGGCCCGTGGAACGGCTGCCGGGCGCGGTCTGGGAACGGGTGGCCGTGCACCGCAGCGACCTGGTCACCGCCGTCCGCACCACCAACAAGCGGAGCCAGAACTTCTACGCCGAGAGCCTCCTCAAGGCCGTGGCGGCGGAGCGCTGCGGGAACGGGACCTGGCGCGACGGGGCGCGCGCCGTCGCCGAGTTCGCGGAGTCGATCGGCATCCCCCGGGGCGCCGTCCAGGTCGTCGACGGCTCGGGGATGAGCCGGCAGAACCGCTCCTCGGCGCGGGCCCTCACCACCCTGCTGCGTCACATGTTCTTCCACCCGGCGGCCTCGGAGTTCGCGCAGTCGCTCCCCTACGCGGGGGAGGACATGGGTTCCTGGAAGCGCCGCATGGCGGCGCCGCCGTACCGCGGCAACGTCTTCGCCAAGACCGGCACCCTCAACGGCGTCTCGGCGCTCTCCGGCTACGCCAAGGCGGCGTCCGGCAAGTCCTACGCCTTCTCGATCGTCCTCAACCAGACCCGGGGGGATTCCCACGGCACCCAGGACCGGATCGTGATGGCGCTCATCGACAACGGGTAGACTACGGGTCCGGATAGAATCCGTGGGGGAGGATATCGCCGTGATCATGCCCGAGGTGCGCCCGGTCAACTACCGGGGCCTGATGAAGAAGGTCGAGCAGGTCGTCGCCGCCATGGAGCGCGACGACGACATCGGATCGACGATCCACCACCTGCTCGAGATCATCATCGACAAGTTCCAGGATGAGCTCGGGATCTACGGCGGCCGTCTCTACCAGCGCCGGGGGGCCTACTACGTCCTGCAGGCCACCTTCGGCGACGCCAAGGAGGTCCCCCAGGGGCTCAAGGTGCCGATCTCCTACCGGCCCATCGAGCTGCTGCTGGAAGGCGGCGCGGTCTACATGGAGGCGGACGACCCCAACATCGACCGCAACCTGGAGAACCTGCTGGGCGTGCAGCAGTTCGCCGCCATCGAGGTGGGCAACGAGGAGTACATCCTGGCCTTCAACGTCGCCCCCGGCCACGACCGGGACGACATCCTCTTCTCGCTGGGCATCCTGCGCCACAGCGTCAACCAGAAGATCCGCCGCGACCGCATGGAGGGGATCTTCGTCGAGGCGCGGAAGATCCAGGCGTCGATCCTGCCCCGGCGCAAGCCCGACTACGGCGAGTTCGACATCTATGGCCGCTCCGAGCCCATGGAGGAGGTCGGGGGGGACTTCTACGACTACATCCCGGTGACGGAGAAGATCCTGGGCCTGGCCATCGCCGACGTCTCCGGCCACGGCCTGCCCGCCGCCCTCCAGGTGCGGGACATCTACATGGGCCTGCGCATGGGCCTCGCCCGCGACTTCAAGATCGTGCGCACGGTCGAGCGGATGAACAACATCATCCACAAGAGCACGCTGACCAGCCGCTTCGTGTCGATGTTCTACGGTGAGCTGGAGCTCAACGGCGTCTTCATCTACGTGAACGCCGGGCATCCGCCGCCGTACCACATCGCCGCCGACGGCACGCTCCAGGAGCTGCACGAGGGCGGGCCGGTGCTGGGTCCCCTGCCGGACGCCACCTACGAGCGCGGCTTCGTCATCATGAAGCCGGGGGACATGCTGGTCTTCTACACGGACGGCATCTGCGAGGCCCAGGGGCGAGATGAGGGCGGCCGGTCGCTGGGAGAGTACGGTACGGACCGCCTGCTGGAGGTGGCGCGGGAGCACCAGGGCGAGACAGCCCGGGAGGTGGTGGAGGCCATCTTCGCCAGCGTCGAGGCGTTCACCCGCGGCGCCGCCCCGGACGACGACCGCACCGTGATGGTGGTCAGCCACCCGGTGTTCGACTCCTCCGTGACGCAGGCGTTCCCACGGCCTGGCTTTGTGAAGTAGGCCGCTCAGGCCAGCGAGACCACCTCGATTTCCTGCTTCAGCTTGACGATGCTCCGCGCCGGGTAGATCCCGGAGCGGAGCTGCACGCCCGGGTAGATCTGCGTTCCCTGGCCCACCACCACGCCGGGGTGGAGCACGGAGTTGCAGCCGGTCATGACGCCGTCGCCCAGGATCGCGCAGAGCTTGCGGCGGCCGGTCTCGATGCGTTGCCCGTTGGCCGGGATCCGGATGTAGCCCCCGTCGTGGCGGAAGTTGGAGAGGATGGTGCCGGCCCCCAGGTTCACGTCCGCGCCCAGGATCGAGTCCCCGACGTAGTTGAGGTGCGGGGCCTTGGCGTGGGGGAGCAGGATGGCGCGCTTGATCTCCGTGTTCGTCCCCACCACGCAGCGGTCGCCGATCCAGACGCCGCCGCGGATGTAGGCGCCGGGGCGGATCTCTACTTCGCACCCGATGTACACCGGCCCCTCGATGACCGCCGTCGGGTGGATGCGGGCGCCGGGGCAGATGACGACGCGGTCGCCGGAGATGTGGACGTCCGGCGAGAGGCCCACGCGGATGTCGCTGGAGGGGAGACCGTCGAGGATCTCGTCCAGGGGCTCGCCCAGGAGCTTCCACGGCGCGGAGGGATCGAAGCGGACGGCGAAGGGGTCCGGCAGCTCTTTGAAGAGCGGAGGCATCTCGGTCATCGGGGGTTCCTCACATCATGAAAAATATCGCAAGGCATGTGCCACGAACCCGGATGATATCGTTCCCCGCCGCGTGAGCCGTTTCCGTCCTCTTCCTCTGTCCTTCTACCGCCGGCCCGCCGAGACCGTGGCCCGGGACCTTCTGGGCCGCTATCTCGTCCGCGAGCTGGACGGCGAGCGCCTGGTGCTGCGGCTCGTGGAGACGGAAGCCTATCTCGGAGCCCCCGACCGCGCGAGCCACGCCTGGGGAGGCCGGCGGACGCAACGCAACGAGAGTCTGTATCTGCCGGGGGGCTACGCCTACGTCTACCTGATCTACGGCATGCACTACTGCCTGAACGCCGTCACCGGCGCGAAGGACGAAGGCGGCGCCGTGCTGCTCCGCGCCGGCGAGCCGGTCGAAGGCATGGAACGGATGCGCGAGAACCGCGGCTGGCTCCGCGAGCCCCGGCCGGGGGATCTCGCCGGAGGGCCGGGCAAGATCTGCCGGGCGCTGGGGATCGGCAGGGAGCTCGACGGCGTCCGGCTCGACCGGCCGCCGCTGTACATCACGCAAGGCGTGCCGGTGGAGGATAGGGAGGTGGTCGCCAGCCCCAGGATCGGGGTGGACTACGCCGGCGAGGCGGCCCAGTGGCCTTTGCGGTTCTCGGTGCGGGGGCACCGGCATGTGTCGAGGCCGTGGCCGGGGTAGGATGGAGCCATGGTGATGAACGAGGCAATCCGCCGGGAGATCCGGTCCCGTCTAGAAGCCGCTTTCCGGGAGAGGCTCCACGGGGTCGTCCTGTTCGGTTCCCAGGCCCGCGGTGACTCGGGGTGGGACAGCGACCTCGACTTGATGGTTCTCCTGGAGGGACCTGTCCGGCTGGGCAGGGATCTGGAGGCGATCGTCCGCGCCTTGTACCCGCTTCAACTTGAGCTTGACGCTCCCATCCATGCTATTCCCGTGGCGAAGCAGTCGTTCGAGGCGGGTCAATACGGGATCTACCGCAGCGCCCAGAGAGAGGGTGTCTTCCTTTGACGCCTGAAATCGAGGACTACTGGAAAAGAGCCCTGCAAGCGCTCCAGACGGCGGAGGCTCTGGCCGACTCCGACCCGGACGCTTCGGCTTCGCGCGCCTACTACGCGGCTTTCTACGCCGTTTCGGCCCTGCTGGCTTTCCAGGGTCTCTCGTTCTCCAAGCACTCAGCTATCGAGCGTGCGGTCCACCGGGATCTGGTCAGGACGGGGCTTTGGCCGGCTGAGATCGGGGCGGGTTTCTCGTGGCTCGCCACTCTCCGATACACCGGCGACTATGGGGGCGAGGAACACGTCCAACCGGAGGACGCCCGAGCGGCGGTGGAGAAGGCTCGGCTGATTCTCGAGAAAGTACGGAGCTCCGCTCCGGAACCCCTGCCCGTGCCCTAACGCACCGCCGCCCGCGTCCCCGTCGGCGGCTTCCTCGGCGGCAGCAGGCGGATGTGGCCGGCGGAGGCCATCTTCCAGAAGAGCATCATGGCGTCGAGCTGCGGCATGGGCGTGATCTTCAGGATCGCCTGGATGTCGTACATGCCGTTGATGCGGGTCAGCATGAAGCCCTCCTGGGGGGAGAGCTTCGCCAGCGTCATGTCCTCCATCGAGGAGGTGAGCTGCGGGATCGAGTCCAGGGTCACGCCGGCGCGCTCCAAGAGCTCCCGGATCTTCTTCTCGGCCTGACCGACGATGTCCTGCACGTCCGGGTTCTCCGGCTCCAGGACCTTGGCCGCCCGCAGGTAGCGCAGCCCCATGTCGAGGTCCTTCTGCGACAGGAAGGCCTTGCCGGCTTCCACCAGGGCCGCGGCCGTGGGCACGTCGCCGGGACCGGCGGCGGAGGAGGTCAGGCCTCCCCGGGGCTTCACGAGCTTCAGCCTTCCGAGCTGCCACTGGTCGAAGAGGAGCTTGCAGACCAGGTACTCGGTGGTGTGGGTCTGCTGCCGGATCTCCTCGATCGTCAGCTCGTCGTTCACCATGGCCAGGATGCGCTTCTCGCCGGGGCCGACGTCGTGGACCGCGGTAAGGTCCACCAGGGCCACCGGGATGAGCTGCTCATGGGGGATCGCCTGGCGGATGCGCTTCCACTCGTCCAGCCGCTGGACGCCCTCCATCACGATCCCCGTGACGTCCATCCGCATCGGCACCATGGCGCTGTCGGGCAGGATGTCGTCCAGGAACCGGAAGTCCCCCTCGGTCCAGGAGAAGATGTCGTAGACGCTCTCCTCGGCCTTGAGGCGGAGCATGCGGGTGAGGTCCTTCTCGGCGATGGCCCCGTTGTTGACCAGGATCATCCCCAGCAGCATCCGGGTCGTCTCCTGGAGCTCGACCGCCCGCAGGAGCTGCGCGTCGGTGATGAGGCCGTGGCTGACCAGGAAGTGCCCCAGGTACTCCTCGGGCCGGTTGGAGGCCGAGGAGAGGATCAGCCCGTCCTTGAAGAAGATCTTCTTCTCGACCTTCCCGTTGACGATTTCGAGCGTACCGCTCTTCTTGCTCTGGGAGAGCCATTGGAGCAGCTCCTCGAGCTGCATCGTTCTGAGATTGCCGACGATGCCCATGATGACCGGGCCGATTATAGTGCTATGCGAATACTGGTAGAGGGCTCGGGCCGCGAGCGCGCTTCGCATGGGAGCGGAACCTCATCTTCGGGCCGGAGTCGTCCCCCTCTGACCCTGGTAATGACTCGAGGAGCCCGGTTCGCCATAAGCGACTTCCGGCTCGGACTCCATGGCGATGAAGATGAGTTGTGCAATTCTTCTGCCCGCTTCCAGGACGAATGGTTGAGGTCCAAGGTTCTGCAGCTCCAGGGTGATCTCCCCTTCGAAGCCGGGGTCGCACCAGCCGGCCAGGGAGTGGTTGATCCAGAGGCGGCCCAGGGTCGACTTGAGCTTCAGGTCGCAGGCCACGTCGCGGGGGATCTTGACGTATTCCATGGTCGAGGCGAGAACCACCTCGCCCGGGAAGAGCTTGATCGAGGGAGCCCGGAACTCCTCGGGCTCGCGGGTCGGGCAGATCCAGTGCTCGGAGACCCGCACGTCGTAGCTGGCGGCGTTGACCTGCGACTCCTCGAAGGGGGTGACCCCGCCATTGCGCCCCCACTCGCGGATCCAACGGTCCGGCTTGATCATTCGCGTCCTTTCCTGAGCGCTGCCTAGATGAAGCGGACCGGCGTGGTCACCTGCTCGCGGTGGATGGTGTCCACGAAGCGGATGAGCTTGCGCGACAGGGACATGAACAGGGTCGAGGTGCGGGAGCCGCCGCCGAAGAAACGGACACCCCGCAGCAGCTCGCCGTCGGTGACGCCGGAGCAACTGAAGAGGATCTGGTTGCCCGGGGCGAGCTCCTCGGTCGTGTAGATCTTGGAATGGTCGTCGAAACCGAGCTTGTGGAGACGCTCGACCTGCGCTTCCTTCTTCTCCTGGTCCGAGTCGTGGGGGTGGAAGCGGGCCTGGATCTCGCCGCCCAGGCAGCGCATGGCAGCGGCGGTGATCACCCCCTCGGGGGCGCCGCCGGTCCCCATGACGGCGTGGACGCCGGTGCCGCGGACGGCGGCGGAGATGCCGGCCGAAAGATCGCCGTCGGGGATCAGGCGGATGCGCGCGCCGGCCTCCCGGATGTCGGCGATGAGCTGCTTGTGCCGGGGCCGGTCGAGCACCACGACGGTGAGGTCGCTCACCCGGCGCTCGAAGGCGGCGGCGATGTTGCGCAGGTTCTCCGCCACCGGCGCGTCGATGTGGATGGCGCCGCGGGCCGTGGGGCCGACGACGATCTTCTCCATGTAGACGTCCGGGGCATGGAGGAGCCCCCCTTCCTCGGAGGCGGCGAGCACCGCGATGGCGTCCGGCGAGCCGGTGGCGCAGAGGTTGGTCCCCTCCAGGGGATCGACGGCGATGTCGACGCGGCGGGCGCCGTCCTGGCCGCGCAGGGCGCCGACCTCCTCGCCGACGTAGAGCATGGGCGCCTTGTCGCGCTCGCCTTCGCCGATCACCACCCGGCCGTGCATCTGCAGGGTGTCCATCTCCTTCCGCATGGCCTCGACCGCCACCTGGTCGGAGTACTTCCGCTGGCCGAAGCCCATGGTCTTGGCGGCGGCGATGGCCGCCTGCTCGGTGACGCGGATGAAGTCCTGCTCGAGGAGCGAGTCCATCGCCTGGAGCGACATCAGCGGGCGCTCCCGGCGGCGGCGGGCTCGGGACGCTTCTGTTCCTTCGGCGCGGAGCGCTCCGGCGCGTTGTAGGCCGGGATGCCGGTGAGCGCCTCGCCGATGATCAGCCCGTGGATGTCGTGCGTCCCCTCGTAGGTGTAGACCGACTCGATGTTCAGCATGTGGCGGATGACCGGGTAGTCGTCCACGATGCCGTTGGCGCCGAGGATCTCGCGGGCGAGGCGGGCGCATTCGCGGGCCAGCCAGACGTTGTTGCGCTTGCCCATGGAGACCTGGAAGGGCTTGAGCTTGCCGGAATCCTTCAGCTTGCCGAGCTGGAGGTTGAGGAGCTGCCCCTTGCTGATCTCGGTGGCCATCCAGGCCAGCTTTTCCTGCACGAGCTGGTGCGAGGCGATGGGCTGGCCGTTGAACTGGATGCGCTCCTTGGCGTAGGTCAGGGCGGTGTGGAAGGTCTCCATGGCGGAGCCGACGCCGCCCCAGGCGATGCCGTAGCGCGCCTGGTTGAGGCACATCAGGGCGTTCTTGAGACCGGTGGTTTTGGGCAGGATGGCGTCCGCCGGGATGCGGCAGTCGTGGAAGCCCAGCTCGGAGGTGGTGGAGGCCCGCAGGGAGAACTTGCCGTGCTGGTCCGAGGAGGTGAAGCCCGGGGTGCCCTTCTCGACCACGAAGCCGCGGATGCCTTCGTCCGTCTTGGCCCAGACCACGGCCACGTCGGCCAGGGTGCCGTTGGTGATCCACTGCTTGGAGCCGTTGAGCACCCACTCGTCGCCGGCGCGCTTCGCCGTGGTGCGCATGCCGCCGGGGTTGGAGCCGAAGTCGGGCTCGGTGAGGCCGAAGCAGCCGATGGCCTCGCCGGTGGCGAGCCGGGGGATCCAGCGGTCCTTCTGCTCCTGGGAGCCGAAGGTGTAGATGGGGTACATCACCAGCGAGCTCTGCACGGAGACGAAGCTGCGCAGGCCGGAGTCGCCGCGCTCCAGCTCCTGCATGATGAGGCCGTAGGCGACGCCGCCCAGTCCGGGCAGGCCGTACTCGGAGATGCTGGCGCCGAACAGGTTCAGGGCGCCCATCTCGGGCACCAGCTCCAGGGGAGTGCGGGCCTCGCGGTGGCACTCCTCGATGATCGGCTTGACCTTGTCGTCCACGAAAGCGCGCACGGTGTCGCGCACCAAACGCTCCTCTTCGCTGAGGAGCGGGTCCAACTCCAGCAGATCGACGCCTGGGAAGCGGCTCAAAGGGATGTCCTCCTATCCTTATATCGGATCCCGCGCACGGGGGTGATTTCGGGCGGATTTCGGGCGGCCGGTACTAAAACCGCCGCGACATGATACCACCCTCTCCGCTCCGGGAAATCCCGCCGTGGTACCATGGATCTTTGCCTCGCTGAATCACCAGCGGCCGTTTTTCAGAGGATGCGCCATGACGCGACGCGCGCTTTCGACAGCGACCCTGGCCCTCATGCTTCCACTGGCCCTCGCGGGCGCCCTGTGCGCGCAGGCCGGCCCCTACGACGACGAGCTCGTCCGCATGGGCAAGTCCATTCCGGGCTTCGGCGGCCTCTTCTATGACGAGGAAGGCATCCCCAACGTCTACCTCCTCGATCCCGCGCGGGTGGGACCGGTGGTGAAGTCGCTGGGCGCGGGGGTCCGCGTCCGCCAGGCGGACTACGAGTTCGCGGAGCTGGTGGGCTGGCGCCTCGAGCTGCGGGCGCTGCTCGGCCTGCCCGGCGTCGTCTACCTGGACGTGGACGAGGCGACGAACCGGGTCGTTCTCGGGGTGGACGCCACCTCCCGGACCAAGAGCCTGGACCGCGACCGCCTGGAGGCTGAGCTGCTGTTCCGCAACGTCCCCCGGGAGGCCGTGGAGATCCGGGAGACCGGGACTTTCGCCGAGGTGCTGGGTGTGCAGGACAAGTTCCGGCCGGCGCCGGGCGGCGTCCAGATCAGCTTCACCGGCTTCCTCTGCACGCTGGGCTTCAACGCCACCCGCGGCAACGTGTTCGGCTTCGTGACCAACTCCCATTGCTCGTTGGCCCGGGGCACCGACGACGGCACGCGCTACTACCAGAGCTCGCAGGCCGGCGGCGCCATCGGCACCAAGCTGGCCGACCCCGAGTACATCACCGACTCCCGCTGCCCGGCGGGCCGCAAGTGCCGGTTCAGCGACAGCGCCTTCGTGAAGTACGACAAGAAGAACCTGGGCGCCGTGGCCAAGATCGTGCGGCCCACCAACGCGAGCTCCTCCCTGACGGTCAACCCCGCCAACGCCCGCTTCACGATCACCAAGAAGAACGGCGGGGCCGCTTCCGGGCAGACCGTCAACAAGGTGGGACGGTCCACCGGCTGGTCCGCCGGCCCGGTGACCGCCACCTGCGCGGACATCAGCAGCTCGGTCACCGAGTACACCCAGTTCTGCCAGAACGTCGTGCGGGCGGACACCCAGGGCGGGGACAGCGGCTCGCCCGTCTTCATCCGCACCAACAAGAACAACATCACCCTGGTTGGGATCCTCTGGGCCGGCGGCTCCGACGGCGCGGGGAACACCATCTTCGCCTTCAGCCCTCTCGAGAACATCGAGATGGAGCTGGGGACGCTGAAGGTCAACTGAGCCCTCATCCTCCCCCCGGGACCCTTGGCGGGATATGATCTCCCGCCTATGGGGTTTCCGGGGGGCAGCGCATACGCGATGGCGCGGGACGTGGCGGAGGGCTTCCTCCTGGTCACGGAGCGCACCTTCAAGACCCTCTCCCGCTCAGACCTCGACCAGCTCTCCTTCGAGATCGACCGGCACCTGCGCGAGCTGCGCGGCGACCAGCCGTCCCTCGACGACGTCCCGGCCATCCAGGCGCGGCAGCGGAAGATGCAGCGCCTCAACAGCGCCTTGCAGATGCTGCGCGGCTACCGCACCCGGCAGAAGATCTGAATGACCGGCACCGAGCTCGCTCTCCGGGTCCTCGGGACGATGGTCCTCGCCTTCGGCGCCGCCGTCGCCTTCGACCTCCTGACCCGGGCCAGGGGGCTGCAGCCGCCCGGCTTCCGCGTCCCCTGGCGCCGCGCGCTGGCCTTGCTGGCGGTGGCCTTCGTCTTCGGCGTCGGCGTCTTCGCCCCTATCGGCGCCATCGGCCTGGGGTTGCAGCCGGATCTCACGAACATCCGCGCGCCCCAGCTTTTCCAGCTCCACTTCCTGATGATCGCCGTCATGGGGGTCTGGTTCCTGCTGGGGTTCGCGGTCCGTCAGGAGCCGCCGTTGCCGGACCTGGCCGCCACTTTCGGCGAGGAGCCGGTCCTGTCCGCGCCGCCGCCGCCGGCGGTCCCGCTGGGGCGGCGGTTCGCGGAGCAGCTCGGCTTCCTGGCTCCCAACATACCCAGGGAGATCGGGCTGGGCCTGGCGCTGGGCCTGGGCGCCTGGCTGGTGGTGCTGATGATCCTGATGGCGATCGGCCTGGCGCTGTACGCCCTGGGGGGAGAGAAGGCCATGCCCCAGGAGGCTCCGGCCGTGGTGCCGTTCATCGCCGGCCTGCCGATCCTGGTGCGGGTGCTGATCAGCCTGTCGGCCGGGGTGGTGGAGGAGACCTTCTTCCGCGGCTTCCTGCAGCCGCGGATGGGCATCGCGCTCTCGACGGCCTTCTTCGCCCTCGCCCACCTCTCCTACGGGCAGCCGTTCATGCTGGTCGGCATCACCCTGCTGTCGCTGATCTACGCCCTGATCGTCCGCTGGCGGCAGAGCGTGTGGGCGGCCATCGCCGCGCACAGCCTCTTCGACGCCATCCAGCTCCTGGTCGTGGTGCCGGCGGCGCTGCGCATGATCGGGCAGGAAAAGGCCGCCGCCTTCCTACTATGCATCTGCTAGACTCCGGTCGAGGTTTCGCGCCGATGCCCGAGGACTATCGCTTCCACCTCACCATCGGGAGCCGGTTCGAGAACATCGAGCTGGTCCAGGTGGTGCTGAAGGACTCCCTGGAGAGGCTGGGGATGGACGAGGACGCCCAGCACTGGGTGGACGTGGCGGTGCGCGAGGCCCTCGCCAACGCCATCAAACATGGCAACGAGCAGGACACGTCGAAGCGGGTCCATGTGGACCTGACGCTCGACGGCGAAGAGGTGGTGATCCGGGTGGAGGACGAGGGAGTGGGTTTCGATCCCGCCCGGCTCGGTGATCCCCTGGCCCCGGAGAACCTGCTGCGGCCCAACGGCCGCGGCATCTTCTATATGAAGACGTTCATGGACGGAATCCAATACGGCTCCGGCTCCGGTGGGGGCACCATGGTGACATTGCGCAAGCGGCTCACCGGCAAGGGGTCCGAACCCCGGAAAGATCATGAGGAGGGAAGCGAATGAATGTGAACACCCGGCAGCGCGACGGCGTGACCATCCTGGACCTCAAGGGCAAGATCACCATCGGCCAGGGTGACGTGGCCCTCCGCAACGCTGTGCAGGACATCCTGAACAGCGGCGCCACGCGGGTCCTGATCAACATGCACGACGTCACCACCATCGACTCGTCGGGCATCGGCGAGCTGGTGAGCTCCTACACCACGGCCACCAACCGCGGCGCCAAGCTGAAGCTGTTCAGCCTGCCCGAGAAGGTGACCGACATCCTCACCATCACGCAGCTCATCACCGTCTTCGACGTCTTCGACAGCGAGGACGAAGCCGTCCGGTCGTTCGTGTAGTGATCCCCTCTCAGGCGGCGGCCCCTTCCGCGCTCGCCGGTCCCCTGCGGGATTGGGCGGGGAGGGTGAACCGCCGCCTGCCGGAGCTGCTGCCGCCTCCCGGCGCCCGTCCGGCGCCCGTGCACGAGGCCATGCACTACGCCCTGACCGGCGCCGGCAAACGGATCCGTCCGGTGCTCACCCTGGCCGTGGCCGACCTCTTCGGGTGCCGCTCCGAGCCGGTGCTCGACCTCGCCTGCGCCGTGGAGATGGTCCACGCCTGCTCCCTGGTGCTGGACGACCTGCCGTCCATGGACGACGCGGCCCTGCGGCGGGGCCGCCCCACGGCCCACCGGGTCTTCGGCGAGAGCGTGGCCCTGCTTGCCGCGCTGGCGCTGCTCAACCGCGCCTACGCCCTGGTGGCGGAAGCCACCCACCGTCTCTCCCTGCGCCGCTACACCACCGAGGACATGGTCCACCACCTGGCCCTGGCCATCGGCAGCGACGGTCTGATCGGCGGTCAGGCCCTCGACCTCCTGGCGAAGCCCGAGGAGATGGACCTGGACGTCCTGGAGTACATCCACAGCCACAAGACGGGCGCGCTCTTCATGGCCGCCGGCGAGCTGGGGGCCATGGCCGCCGACGCCCGCCGCCGCGACCTCGAGGTGATCGCCCGTTACGCCAAGAACCTGGGGCTGGCCTTCCAGATCTCCGACGACCTCCTGGACGTGCTGGGAACCCCCGAGGAGACGGGCAAGGACACCGGCAAGGACACCGGCAAGGTGACTTTCGTGAAGCTCCTGGGGATCGAGGGGGCGCAGGCGCTGGAAGGGGAGCTGCTCGGTTTCGCGGTGGATTCCCTCGCCCCGCTCGGGCGCAAGGCGGACTGCCTGCGGGATCTCGCCCGGTTCGTGCAAAGACGCTCGAAATAGCGGGGGGTGTGTCCTGATTCACTGCCGGTGATAGGGGGGAGGCGGCGATTTCGCCTCCCCCTGGGCTGACCGCATCCCGTCCGGGATCAGCAGAGGTTGGTGCCGCAGGTCGCCCCGCAGGTGTTGCAGGTACGGTACCCGCTGAACGGGCAGGCAGGCTCGCCACAGCCTGTGCCGCTGACGCAGGCGTAGGCCGCGGTGGCCGCCGCCGCGACATGCGCGAGGCCGTTTTGGAGATCGATCAGGGTCTCTTTCGCCAGCACCAGCTTCTTCACAGTCTTCTTCTTCATGACTCCTCCTATAGGAGCGGCTATTGTACTCCGGAGCCCACCCTGGAACTGAAACGCCGCCCCTCCCTTCTAAGCGGACAGGAGCGCTCCAACACCCTCCGGAACCGCCGCCGGCGGTCCCCCGGAGATCTGACCCTGGATTCGCAGCCTTCGGGGCTGGAAAGGAGCACTCGTGAACGGTTCCATGGAGCTTTTGGGAATGCCCGTCACCATCAGCGCGACGGGCGTTGTCGTCGTCCTCATCCTGGTCCTCCTCTCGGTCTGGTCGCTGGGGGTCTCCATCGAGCGGCTGGTGGTGCTCGCGCGGGCACGCCGGCAGTCGCTGCAGTTCGCCCGCTCGGTGAGCCCGCACCTGTCCGAAGGCCGTCCGCTGCCGGCCATCGAAGCCGCTCGCAAGTTTCCGCACAGCCACGTCGCCCGGGTGCTCTCGGCGGGTCTCTCGACCTTTCAGCAGAAGAGCACCCGCGGCCTTTCGCCCGCCGAGGTCATCGCGGCCACGGGGAGGGCGCTGGAGCGCACGACCCAGCAGGTGACCGCCGAGCTCAACCGCGGGATCGGCAGCCTCGCCACCATCGCCACCACCTCGCCGTTCATCGGCCTCTTCGGCACGGTGATCGGGATCATTCACGCTTTCCGCGACATCGCCTTGAGCGGGGGAGGGGCGGGGGGCTTCTCCATCGTCTCCCAGGGGATCGCGGAAGCTCTCCTGACCACCGCGCTGGGTCTGGTGGTGGCCGTGCCGGCGGCCTGGATGTTCAACTTCCTGAGCCAGCGCATCCAGAACCTCAGCCTGGAGATGGAGAGCACCTCCTCGGAACTGATGGATTTCTTCCTGGAGCGGGAGAGGGCGGAGTAGGGCTTCATGGCTGATATGACCTCTGGGGCGGCCTGCCCTCCGAGACCTCACCCCCTGGCCCCCTCTCCCACCGCCCTCCCGCCCGACCGGGAGAGGGGGAACGATGAGTCAACGATCTTGCCAAGCTCAGCAAGACCTTGATCGCAGGGCCCTCCCTCTCCCGGGGGCGGGCGGCAGGGAGATGGGAGAGGGACCGAGGGTGAGGTCTCGCAAGGGCACGTCGCCCGATCCGGTAATTCAACCCTGAACGGGGATGGCAGGCGCACAGGGTTACACTACCCCTGTCATGACGTCCGGCCACGATCTCGAAGGAGTCCGATCCGAGCTGCGCCGGCTGGGCTATCTCGATCACGGGTTCGAGCGTTTCCTGCTGCAGGACGCGTTACGGTCGCGCCAGACCGCGGGCACCCTGCTGTGGCTCACCGCCAAGGTGGGGCTGATCGCCGGCCTGGCGCTGGCGCTCGCCCTCGCCCTGGCCCTGGCGGTGGCCAACGGCAGCCTGACCTCCAGCCCTCTCGATCTCGCGGCCCTCTTCCTTCATCTCTTCCCGCCGCTCTCGGTCGCGACCGGGCTCGCGTTCCTGGCCCTGTGCGGCATCATCCTGCTGGTCATCCGCCTCTATCACGTGAAGCGGATCGAGACGCTTTCGCTCGCCGTGGCCCTGGCGGCCGGGGCGGGACTGCTCGTCACCTCCCTGCGGCTGGGTCAGGAGGTGCTGGCCGAGGGACGGATTTCCCATGTGGCGATCCTGGTCCTCGCTACGCCTCCCCTGATCTATGGAGTGATCAAGCTCGTCTACAACGGTCTGCTGACGCTGGCCATCCGCTTCACCGACGCGGCTCCCCTGGGACGGCTGTTCTCCCGCCGCTGGCTCGGCCTCGCCATCCTCTCCGCCCTGGTCCTGCTGTCGCTTCCGGCGGTGGTCTCGGCCCGGCGCGGCCCGGTCGCGGCTCCCCCGACCCTGCCCACGGCGCCGGGGGAGCGGGTGCTGCTGCTGGGGATCGACGGCGTGCTCCCCGAGGAAGCCGACTATCTGCTGGCCCTGGGCGAGCTGCCGGAGCTGGGCCGCCTCGCCCGCGAAGGGCGGGTCTACAGCTACCGCCGCAGCCCCGAGCCGGACATCCCGGCCGCGTTCTGGACCGGAGTGGCCACCGGCATCCCGGGGCCGGACCACGGCGTCACCTCCCTGGACAGCTTCCTCCCGCTGGGCGTCAAGACTCCCATCGCTCGCAGCGGTCCCCTGCGCGCCTGGTGGAGCGGGGTCGCGGTTCCCCTGGGGCTCGCCGAGTACCGGCCGATCCTGGCCAACCGCCGGCGCGCCTTCACCGTCTGGGAGCTGGCCTCCCGGGGCGGCGAGCCGGCCCTGGCGGTGAACTGGTGGGCCACCTATCCCGCCGAGCCCCTGCCCGGCCTGGTGGTGGCCCACGGCGCCTATCAGCTCCTGCGGGAACGCGCGGAGGGAGCCGTGGCTCCGGCCGGAGCCACGGCGGAGATCGCGGCGGCGGCCCGGATTGTGGCGGCAGGCGGCGCCGATCCGCGCCTCGCCGCGGCCCTGCCCCCGGCGGCCGCGGCCTCGGTGCTGAACCGTTCCCTGCGGCCCGACCGCTTCTACCGCGAGGTCTTCGCCTCTCACATGGCGACCACCCCCAAGGCCGCCGCCCTCTACCTCGCGGGTCTCGACATCGCCGCCGACGGCTGGCGCGGTGGGGACGTGGCCTTCTCCGACCTCATGCGCTCCGAGCTCGCGGCCACCGACCAGCTGCTGGCCCGCGTCCTCCCCGGCGTGGGCACCGTGGCCGTGGTCCTGGACCCCGGACGGCGCCGCACGGGCGGCGAGGGCCGGGTCCTCCTCTGGCGCCGTTCGGGATGCCAGGGCACACGGACGGGCCGGCCCGTGATCGCTCCCGAGGCCGTGGCGTCGGGGCTCCTCCGCGCCCTCGGCCTGCCTCAGAGCGCCGAGCTGCCGGCCCCGCCGGGCGGCTGCGGCTGGGCGCGTCCCCCCGTCTCCCTCGCCGGCTACGGCGAGCCCCGCCGCAACGCGCCCCGTGGACCGGAGAGCGCCGAGTACCTGGAGAGCCTGCGCTCGCTGGGATATCTTTAGGACCGGAATGCCCCCCTGGATGCGGCTTGTTGACTTTTTGACCCCTGAAAAGGGGCCAGCCGCACCCATAAAGAAGGAGATCCTTATGTCCAGGCGGATCGTTCTGACCCTGCTCGCCCTGGCGGCGACGCCGGCTTTCGCGGAAGTGACTGAGGCGCCGATGGATACGACAGTCGAGAGCTCAGCGGAGAAGCGTTTCGTCTACCCCGAGTCCCACCGCGGGACCCAGGTGGACGAATTCCATGGCGTCAAGGTCGAGGACCCCTACCGGTGGCTCGAAGACCTGGACTCGGAGGAGACCCGGGCCTGGGTGGCGGCGCAGAACAAGGTCACGTCGGCCTACCTCGCCGCGCTCCCCGAGCGCGAGGCGATCCGCAAGCGGCTGACCGACCTCTGGAACTACGAGCGCTACGGCGTGCCCTTCCGGGAAGGCGGGCGCTACTTCTTCACCCGCAACGACGGGCTCCAGAACCAGAACGTCCTCTACCGGATGGAAACCCTGGGCGGCGAGCCGAAGGTCGTGCTCGATCCCAACACCCTGTCCCAGGACGGCACCGTGGCCCTCACCGGCCTGCGGGTCAGCGACGACGGCAAGCTCCTGGCCTACGGCCTCTCCTCCGGCGGCTCGGACTGGCAGGAGTGGAAGGTGCGCGACGTGGAGACCGGCCGCGACCTGCCCGACCTCCTGCGCTGGGTGAAGTTCTCCTCCGCCGCCTGGACCCACGACAACAAAGGCTTCTTCTACAGCCGCTACGACGAGCCCAAGGAGGGCCGGCCGCTGGAGGAGGCGAACTTCTACCAGAAGCTCTATTACCACCGGATCGGCACCCCGCAGTCCGAGGACGAGCTGGTCTACCAGCGGCCGGACCAGAAGGAGATGGGCTTCATCGGCGGCGTCACCGAGGACGGCCGCTACCTGATCATCCACGCCTGGAAGGGGACGGAGACCGAGAACGGCCTCTTCTACAAGGACCTCCAGACGCCCGGCTCCAAGGTGGTCGAGCTGCTGGGTGACTTCGACGCCTCCTACCGCGTGATCGACAACGACGGGCCGGTCTTCTGGGTGGTGACCGACCTCAACGCGCCGCGCAGCCGCGTGGTGGCGATCGACATCCGCAACCCGGCCCGGGAGAACTGGCGCGAGCTGATCCCCCAGACGGCCGAGACCCTCCAGGGGGTCGGCTGCCTGAACGACACCTTCGTGGCCCTCTACCTGAAGGACGCCCATGCCCAGGTGCGGCAGTTCGACCTCACGGGCAAGTTCCTGCGCGAGATCGAGCTGCCCGGGCTCGGCACCGCCGACGGCTTCACCGGCCGGCGCAAGGACAAGGAGACCTTCTTCGCCTTCACCAGCTACACGACGCCGGGGACGATCTACCGCTACGACCTGGAGACCGGCAAGAGCACCGTCTTCCGCCGTCCCGAGATCCGCGGCTTCGACCCCGGGCAGTACGAGACCCGCCAGGTCTTCTTCCAGAGCAAGGACGGCACCCGCGTGCCGATGTTCATCACCCACAAGAAGGGGCTGAAGCTCGACGGCTCCAATCCGGCCCTGCTCTACGGCTATGGCGGCTTCAACGTCTCGGTGACCCCCACCTTCTCGCTCTCCAACCTGGTGTGGATGGAGCGCGGCGGCGTCTACGCCGTGGCCAACCTGCGGGGGGGCGGCGAGTACGGGGAGGACTGGCACCAGGCTGGGAGCAAGCTGAAGAAGCAGAACGTCTTCGACGACTTCCTCGGCGCCGCCGAGTGGCTGATCGCCAACGGCTACACCGCGAAGGGGAAGCTGGCCATCGAGGGCTACAGCAACGGCGGCCTGCTGACCGCGGCCGCCATGGTGCAGCGCCCCGACCTGTTCGGCGCCGTGGTGGTGGGCGTCGGCGTGCTCGACATGCTGCGCTTCCACAAGTTCACCATCGGCTGGGGGTGGACCTCGGACTACGGCTCGCCGGACAACCCGGAGGAGTTCAAGGCCCTCTACGCCTACTCGCCGTACCACAACCTGAAGCCGGGGACGGCCTATCCGCCGACCCTGATCACCACCGCCGACCACGACGACCGCGTGGTGCCGGCGCACAGCTTCAAGTTCGCGGCGGCCCTGCAACGGGCCAACGGCGGAGCCAATCCGACGCTGATCCGTATCGAGACCCGCGCCGGCCACGGCGGCGGCAAGCCGACCTCCAAGAAGATCGAGGAGGCGGCCGACCTGCTGGGCTTCCTCTCCAAGGAGCTGGGCGACAACGGCAAGGGGGACGGCCAGCGGGCTTCAGGACGGTGAGGAAATCCCGGTCCCTCCTGGGACTCTCCCTCGTTCTTCTATCCGTCCTCCCCCTGCCCGCCCAGCAGCGGCAGACCCGCGAGCAGGAGCTGGCCAACATCCGGGCCGAGGTCGGCCGCCTGACCGCCCGGCTGGAGGCGGCCCGCAAGGCGCAGACGGGGCTCAAGGGGGAGATGGAGGCCGTGGAGGTGGATCTGCGGCTCCAGGAGACCCGGCTGGCCGAGGCCGCGGCGGCGCGGGACCTCGCGGCCCGCCGGGTGGAGCAGGGGGAGCTGGAGGTGCGCCGCCTCGCGGGGGCTCTGGAGAGGGCGCGCGGCGATCTCAAGCGCCGCCTCTCCGCCCTCTACCGGCTCGGCCGTCAGGGCTACCTCCGCCTGTTCCTCTCCCTCCAGCCGGACCGCCGGCTCCTCCCCTCGATCCGCCTGATGCGCTACCTGGCGCGGCGGGATCGCGCCGCCATCGACCGCTACCAGCAGGCCCGGGACGACTTCGCCCGGGAGCGCGAGCAGCTCGTGGCCCGGCGCGAGGAGACCGAGCGGTGGATCCGCGCCGAGCGGGCCCGGCGGGAACAGCTCGCGGCGGTCGTCCAGCACAAGCAGCGGCTCCTGGCGCGGCTGGAGAAGGAAGGGCGGACCCTCGCCGCGCGCACCGAGGAGCTGGTCGACCGGGAGCGCAAGCTCGCCGGCTTCCTCGACCTCCTCTACGGCCGCACACAGGGCTCGCCGTCCGGCACGCCCATGCAGGAGTTCCGCGGCGTCCTCGACTGGCCTGTGGAGGGGAAGGTGACCACCGGCTTCGGCACCATCCTCGATCCGCGCTACAAGACGAAGGTCCCCCACAACGGCGTCGCCCTGACCGTGCAGCCCGGCGCCGACGTCAAGGTCGTCTTCCCCGGCAGGGTGCTCTACGCCGCGCCGTTCCAGGGTTACGGCAACACCGTGATCGTGCAACATCCGGGACGGGTTTTCTCGCTCTACGCCGGCCTCTCTGGAATAAAGGTGGGCAAGGAAGACATGTTATCCTTGGGGGATGCCGTCGGCCTCTCCACGGACAGGCTCTATTTCGAGATCCGCGTGGAGAACCAACCCGAGGACCCCTTGAACTGGTTACGGTAGGGGGCACAGTGAACCGCAGTCGGATCTTCTTCTTCATCCTCTCCGCCATCCTGGTCTTCCCTCTGCTCGCGGCGACGCTGCTGCGCGCGGCCGACACCAATCAGGCCGGTCAGCAGGAGGACGACTCCCTGTACAAGTACCTCGCGGTCTTCAGCGAGGCCCTGGGGCTGGTCCGCCAGGCCTACGTGGACGAGCCGGACATGGACACCCTCATGGCCGGCGCCCTCGACGGCACCACGGACGCCCTCGATCCCTTCTCGATCTACGTGCCGGCCTCCGAGGTCACGGACTATCTCCGGGCCAGCGCCGTGGGCCAGCGCCACACAGGTTTGACTCTGCTCAAGGAGCGGGGCATCGCCTACGTGGTGGCGGTGGAGAAGGGGAGCCCCGCGGACGCGGCGGGGATCAAGCCGGGCGACATCGTCGCCAAGGTCGGCAACCGCAACACGCGCACCATGCCGCTCTGGGAGATCCAGGAGCTGCTCGCCGGCCAGCCGGGCACCAAGCTGCCCATGGAGCTGATCCGGGTCGGCGAGACCGTCCAGGCCTCCCTCGAGCTGAAGCCCTTCGACGCTCCGCCGGTGAGCCTGGAGGAGATCGAAGGGGTGACGCTGCTGCGCGTCTCGACCTTCGACGACAAGACCGTCGGCGCGGTGCGCGACGCCCTCGCCCGCAACGCCGACAAGCCCAACAAGGACAAGATGCTGATCGACCTGCGGGGGGTCTCCTCGGGCAACCCCGAGGTGGCGTACGCGACGGCGAAGCTCTTCACCACCGGCGACCTCGGCGCCCTCAAGCGCAGGGCGGAGGAGCTGCAGAGCTTCCGCGGCGAGGACCGCCCGGTCTGGCAGGGCAAGATGGTCGTGCTGGTGGACCGCGGCACCCTCGGCGCCGCCGAGGTGTTCGCCACGGTGCTGCGGCAGAAGGAAGTGGCCGAGCTGGTGGGCGAGCGCACCTTCGGCCACGCCGGCCGCCAGGGCTCGGCCGAGCTGTCGTCCGGCGGGCGCCTGCTCTTCACCGAGGCTTTCTACACCGGCCCGGACAAGAAGCCGCTGAACGAGGGGCTGAAGCCCGACCTGCTGGTGGATGAGCGCAGCCGCACCTACCTCGAAAAGGACACGCCCCTGACCGAGCTGATCCTGCGCCGGGGCATCCGCCGTCTCCTCGGCCAGGAGCCGGAGACCGAGGCCAAGGCGGCCTGACCGCCCGCATGGCCCGCCGCCGTTCCCGTTCCGGAGGATCAGGAGCCTGGCTCTTCCTGCTCGGGCTCCTGATCGGAGCCGGAGCCCTCTATTTCTTCCTGCGTCCTGAATCTCCCTCGTCTCCTCCGGCCGTCTCCGGCCGCGAGGAGACGCCGGCCCGCGCCAAGCCCGAGACGGCCTCCCGGCGGGAGGAGCCGCGGCGTTCCCGTCCCTCCGATCACATCGAGCCCGGGCCGTTCCAGGCCCCTGCCAAGATGACGTCCGGAGAGGTCCCCTCCGGCCCGGTCCGGGGTGTCCGCGTGGCCCTGGTCATCGACGACCTGGGCCGGAGCGTCGACGATCTCCGTCCCCTGGAGAGCCTGGGCGTGCCGGTCACCTACGCGGTGCTCCCGTTCGAGGAGCAGACGAAGGAAGTCGTGGCCGAGCTGCGCCGCCGCCGGGTGGAGATGCTGCTGCACCTGCCCATGGAGCCGAAGAACGGCGAGGACCCCGGTCCCGGAGCGCTCTTCCGGAACATGAGCGACGCCGAGCTGCGCGAGAGGACCCTGGCCGCCCTGAAGGCGGTGCCCGGGGCGGTGGGGGTCAACAACCACATGGGATCCGGCCTCTCGGCGGACGAGGGGCCGATGACGACCATCCTGGGTCTGCTCGCCGAGCGGCATCTCTTCTTCCTGGACTCCCGCACCAGCGCCGAGAGCGTCGGCTACCGGGTGGCGCTGGATCTCGGCATTCCCGCCGCCGAGCGGCAGGTCTTCCTGGACGGCGATCCGAGCCCCGAGGCGATCCAGGGGCAGTTCCAGCGCCTGCTCGACCTGGCGAGGGCCCACGGCGCGGCCATCGCCATCGGCCACCCCTTCCCGGAGACTTTGGCCGCTTTGCAGAGCGAGGTGCCGAGGGCGAAGGCGGAGGGTTATGAGTTCGTGCCGGTGAGCTACCTGCTGACGCAGCCCGGGGACGTGGAGTAGGAAAGGACACCAGGGACACCAAGGACCTCAAGGACAATCATTCCCCGTCCTTGGTGTCCTTGCTGTCCCTGGTGTCCTTGGTGTCCTTCCTTCTTACTCTGCTCGCAGCACTTCGATCGGCCGCCGCTCCAGCGCCCGCAGGCTCGCCGCCAGTCCCGCCACCACCGCCAGCGCGACGGCGGCCGCCAGGGCCACGGCCAGGGCGAGGGGCTCGAAGCTCCAGGGGATCTCGAAGCCGCGGGTCACGACGCCGTAGGCGAGGACGGCGCCGCCCACCGTGCCGATCAACCCGGCCACCAGACCGATCAGGGCGTACTCCACGGCGAAGGCCGCCGCCACGCCGCGCCGGGTCATCCCCAGCGTCTTGAGCAGCGCCACCTCGCGCCCGCGGCGGGCCGAGCCGGCGCTGATCGCCCCGGCCAGGATGGCGATGCCGGCGACCACCGTGAAGCCGCCGAGGAAGCGGATGCCGAGGCTGATCCGGCCCAGCACCTTGAGGATCTTTTCCAGGATCTCCCGCAGCCGCAGCAGGGTGACGTTGGGGTACTCCGCGGCCAGCAGGTCCTGCGTCCGCTGCTCGACGCCGCGGGGGAGCCGGGCGGTCGCCAGCCGCTGCTGAGGAGCGTTCTCCAGCACCCCGGGCTCGACCACCAGGAAGAAGTTGATCCCGAACGTCCCCCAATCCACCGTGCGGATGCTGGTGACCTTGACGTCCACCGGCACGCCCTGGATGTTGAAGCGCAGCAGGGAGCCCAGCTTCAGTCCCATGTCGTCGGCGAACTCCTGTTCGACGCTCACCTCGGCCGCTTCCGGATCGCTCCACAGCGCGCCCGCGATGATCTCGTTGTCCTCGGGGAGGTGCCGCATGTAGGTGAGCCGCTGCTCGCGGGTGAGGGCCCAGCGGCGCCCGCCCTCGCGGCCGCTCCCTCTCGCCCGGCGCACCAGCTCCTCAGAGGTGACGCCGTCGATGGCCGCGAGGCGGGCCATCACCACCGGCACGGACTGTATCTTCTCCGCGCCGGACCGCGTCAGCACCCGCTCCACGCCCGGCCACTGCTCCGGCTGGATGTCGATCAGGAAGGCGCTCGGCGCGTCGGTGGGAAAGTCGGCGGCGAGCTGGGCGGCGAGGCGCCTCTCGACCAGCGACATGGCGAGCACCACCAGCACGCCGAGCCCGAGGGCGACGATGGCCCCGCCCGCCGCGGCGCCCGGCCGGGCCAGGGCCGAGAGACCGTGCCGCAGCCACACGCGGGCCCAGGCGGGGGAGATCTCCCGGGGCACCCGCCCGGCCAGCCGGGAGACCAGCCAGGCCGCCCCGGCGAGCGCCGCCGTCACGGCGGCGACGCCGCCCGTGAACTGCGCCCCCCGCAGCGCCGAGCCCGACTGCAAGGCGGCCATCCCCCAGATCCCCAGGATCAGGGCGAGCGCCGTGGCCGTCGACACCCAGCGGTGCTGCGGCAGGGGCTCGGCGTCGCGGCGCAGCACCCGGGCCGGAGCCACGCGGAGCACGGCGGAGAGGGGCGGCAGGCTGAAGAGCAGGGCGACGCCCACGCCTAGTGCCAGGCCCCGCAACAGAGCGGCGGGCTGCCAGGGGTGGATCAGCTCGTTGGGGATGAGGTCCGGGAAGAGCTCCGGCAGCACCATTTGCAGGACGGCTCCGGCCAGGATGCCGACCAGGCTCCCGGCGAGGCCCAGCAGCAGCGTCTGGCCAAGATAGAGCGGGAAGATCTCGCGCGGTCGCAGCCCCAGACACTTCAGCACGGCGATGGCGTCCAGGCGGCTCGCCATCCAGGCGCGCACGCTCTGGGCCACGCCGATGCCGCCCACGAAGAGGGAGAGCAGGGCCACGAGGCCCAGGAACTGCTCCACCCGCTCGAGGTTTTCGCGCAGGGCGGGCTGGGCCTGCCGGTAGGTCTCGACGCGGAACCGCTCGGTGTCGGGAATCGCGTCCTTCAGCCGCTCGGCGGTGGCGTCCAGCTCGGGTCCGGAGGTCCCCTCGGGCATCTTGAGCAGGGCCCGGTAGCCGACCCGGCTGCCGCGGTCCTCCAGGTTGGTGCGGGCGAACCCGGCGCCGGAAAGGAAGGCGCGGGGACCGAAGGTGATGGAGATGCCCACGCGGTCCGGCTCGGAGAGGACGACGCCCGCGACCCGGAACGGCTGGCCGCCGATCTGGAGCGTGTCGCCCACCTCCAGCCCCAGGCGCGCCAGCGCCTCCGACGCGATCACCACCGTGTCGGGCCGCAGCAACTCGTGCAGGGGCCTGGCGGGGCGCAGCTCCAGGACGCCGTAGAAGGGGTAGATCCCGTCCACCACCTTGAGCTCCACGAGCTGGCTGGGCCCGGGCCTGCCCCCCCGGCCCGGGGCCGCGGCCACGGTGACCGTCTCCCGGACGTCCGTCCGTTCGGCCCCCTGGATGGCGGCGATGGCCTGGTTCACCGGCGGCGGGAAGGGACGGCTGCCCTGGACCACCAGGTCCGCGGCGAGCAACTGGCGGGCCTCGCGGCGGATGCCGTCCTGGAGGCTCGCCGAGAGCCCCGCCACCGCCACCACGGCCGAGACGCCCACCGCGAGGCAGGCGACGAAGAAAGCCAGCCGCCCCCGCGAGCCGCGGGACTCGCGGATCATGGTGCGGAAGAAGAAGCCCGGGGTCACGCCAGGACCTCGGCCGGCGGCGGCGCGAGGGCGGTCTCCTGGCGCTCGACGCGGCCGTCGCGCAGGTGGATCAGGCGGTCGGCGAGCGCCGCCACCGCCGGGTCGTGGGTGACCAGCACCAGCGTGGCTCCCTCCCGGGAGCGCAGGCCGGTCAGCAGCTCCAGGACCTTGCGGCCGGTGGCGCCGTCGAGGTTGCCGGTGGGCTCGTCGGCGAGCAGGATCGCCGGGCGCGGCGCGAAGGCCCGCGCCAGGGCGACCGGCTGCTGCTCGCCGCCGGAGAGCTGGCTGGGATAGTGATGGCCGCGCTCGGCGAGCCCCACGGCGGCCAGCAGCTCGTCGGCCCGGACGCCCGGGTCGGGCTGCCCCAGCAGCTCGATGGGGAGGAGGACGTTCTCCCGGGCGGTGAGGTTGCCCAGGAGCTGGAAGCTCTGGAAGACGAAGCCGATCTTGCGCCGGCGCAGGAGGGCGAGCTGGTCCTCGGACATGGCCTGGATGGGATCGCCGTCCACCAGGATCTCGCCGGAGGTGGGGCGGTCGAGGCCGGCCATGAGGGCGAGGAGAGTCGACTTGCCGCTCCCCGAGGGGCCCAGCACGGCCACGAACTCGCCGGGCTGTATGGCCAGGTCGACCCGGTCCAGGATGGTCAGCTCCCGGTCGCCGGAAGGGAGTCTGCGGATGAGCTGCCGGAGCTCGATGCGAGGTGTCGTCATTGGAAATAAGAGGAAGGGTTCAGGGCCTTTTCAGCTCTATGTGGCGAAAGCTCCCAACTTTGCTTCTGACGCTCCTTATTCCCGCGGTTTCCGCGTGCAGTCCTGACGTTTCTGACGATTCTCCGCCCACCGCGCGCCAGGCCCTGGCGACGCGTCCGGCGCCTCCCCGTCCCGCCCCCGCGCCCGTCCAGGATGCGACGCCTCTGGTGGTCTTCCTGGGCGACAGCCTGACGGCCGGCCTGGGCCTGGACGAGAACCAGGCCTATCCCGCCGTGGTCGAGCGGGAGCTCGAAAAAGAGGGCCAGGACGTCCGCGTCCTCAACGCCGGGGTCAGCGGCGACACCACGGCCGGCGGCGTCTCCCGACTGGGCTGGCTGCTGGGCCAGAAGCCGGAGGTCGTGGTGGTGGCCCTGGGCGCCAACGACGGCCTGCGCGCCCTGCCTCTGGCGGAGACCGAGAAGAACCTGCGCGAGATCATCCGCCGCTCCCAGGAAGCCGGCGCCCGCGTCCTTCTGCTGGGCATGCGGATTCCGCCGAACTACGGTCCCTATGCCGACGATTTCGCGGCCATGTACCCGCGGATCGCGGAAGAGATGAAGGTTTCCCTGGTCCCCTTCCTCCTGGAGGGAGTCGGCGGCGACCGCGCCCTGAACCAGGCCGACGGGATCCACCCCACGGCCGAGGGGCAGGAGATCATGGCGAAGACGGTGGTGCCGTATCTGGAAGAGGTGCTGCAGGTGCGGGCCGAGGGGCAGGCGGTGGTACAATGAATGTCCATCATGGGAAAATTGCCAGAGAACCCGGAAACAAGGCACGACCCGACGGTAGTTCGCATCGAAACGCGGGCCGTCGAGACTGACCATGCGGGCAAGACGGACTACCGGGTGACTCAGAGAAAGACGCGTCGCGCTCCGCTGGACCTGGAAAGCCTCGAGGCGCGCCAGGCGCGGCGCCTGGATTCGGCAAAGAGGGCGATCCTCAAGGAGTTCGGGGAGCTGGAGAAGCCGGCCGACTTCGAGCGGCTTCAGCGTGAGCGGAGGATCTTCGCCGTCTCCCATGAGAACGCCACGTACGTTCCGAGCTTCCAGCTCGACGAGAAGGGAAATCCTCGCCCGGCGGTCGCCAAGGTCATTGAAATCCTGGGGAAGGACACTTCCGACTGGGGCTTGGCGATCTGGTTCACCGCCGCGAATGGTTGGCTCGACGACAGGAGGCCGGTCGATCTCCTGAAGGATGAGCCCGAGCAGGTGGTGCAGGCAGCGGAACACGAGGCCGCTGAGCTTGTCTTCTAGAGTTCCCGATCCTCCCCCTTCATCCTCGCTTCAACCGCTCCTCTTCATCTGGGAGAAGGGCCGTCCTCTCTGCCGCTGCCACAGCGACCGCTTTCATCCCGCGCAGTTCAACCCAGGGCGGGGCAGCGGGCGTTTTCATCCCTTCAAAGACGCTCGTGGCGTTGTCGTGCCGACGCTCTACGCGGCGGGAGATCTCGAAGGTGCTCTCTCCGAAACGGTGTTCCACAATGTGGCGGCCAAAGGTCCTGGCAAAGCGGTGAGAAGAGTGGACCTGAGATCGCTGACCCTTTCCACGCTGGTCTGCGACCGTGATTTGAGATTGGCCCAGCTCTTCGGTTTCGGACTCCGGCGCTTGAACATCACCCGGATGAACCTGATCGAGGCCTCCAAGAGACAGTACTCTCGCACCGTTGCCTGGGCGCGGGCGCTCCATGGCTGCGGCGATCGCATCGACGGTCTGGTCTGGGTCTCCCGCCAGAACGACGGGGCTCGCTCCATCATCCTCTTCGGAGATCGGGTCCCGAGCTCGGCTTTGCGGGCTTTGGGGCCGTCACTATCTCTCAAGAGCGGTCCCGGCTATGAGGCGGTCGTCCGCGCCGCCGACCAGGCGGGCATCCTGCTGTACGACTAGCCCTTCCCCTTCGCCGCCTCCCAGAGCTCGTCCATCTCCTCCAGCGTGGCCTCGGCGGCGGTCTTGCCTCGGGCGGCCAGGCCATCCTCGATCTTCGCGAAGCGCTCCCGGAACTTGCGGTTGGTGCCGGCCAGGGCGGCCTCGGGGTCGACGTCCAGCTTGCGGGCGAGATTGGCGAGGGTGAAGAGGAGATCCCCGACCTCCTCGCGCACGGCCGCCTTGTTCCCCGCCGCCAGCGCCTCCCGCACCTCCGCGATCTCCTCCTCGGCCTTGTCGAGGACCGCTCCGGCGTCCGGCCAGTCGAAGCCGACGCCCGCCGCCTTCTGGGTCAGGCGATAAGAAGCCAGCAAAGAGGGAAGCGAGGAGGGGACCCCCGAGAAGAGGGACTCCCGCTTCGGCTCCTTCTGCAGCTTGCGCCGCTCCCAGGCCTGGCGGACCGCCTCGGCGTCGGCCAGCACCTCGTCCCCGAAGACGTGCGGATGGCGCTCCACCATCTTGCGGTGGACGTTGTCGATCACCTGTGAGAGGCTGAACGCGCCCGCCTCTTCAGCGAGACGGCCGATGAAAGCGACCTGGAAGAGCATGTCGCCGAGCTCCTCTCCCAACTCCGTCCAGTCGCCGGCGTCGATGGCCCCGGCCAGCTCGTGGGCCTCCTCCAGCAGGTAGGCGCGCACGTCGGGAAGGGTCTGCTCGCGGTCCCACGGACAGCCGTCGGGGGCCCGCAGGCGGGCGACGAGGTCGAGGAGCTTCTGGAGATCGGGTTTTTCGGGCATCGTCGGGGTTCCAGCCTCACGGCGCGGACAGCGGTCCGCTTGCCGTGCGAGAATGGCGCTTGCTACGATTTTTCAACAGCTCTTCGCAAGCGGCCAGAAAGGAGCAGGGGTCCGAAGTGTCGAACGAGAAGAAAGAGCTCAAGGTCACCGACAAGAGGATGTTCACGCCTGACGGCGAGCTGCGGGAAGAGTATCGTTTCCTCAGTGAAAAATCGACTTCGGCGCCCGCCGCCGAGCCCGAGCCGGCGCCCGCTCCCCAGGCTCCGCCCGCGGCGGAGCCGCGCGGCCGCGAACGCGATCCGCGCCGGGCTCCCGAGCCGCCGCCGGCCGCGCCCGGGGACGACTTCTCCACGATGCCGCCGGAGCTGGGGGGGCCGAGCTTCTTCGACCTGGTGGCCATGCTCGCCGAGCCCGTCCCGATCTACCTGGGAGACGCCCGCCTGCCCGACGGGCAGTCGGCGATGAACCTCGAGATGGCCCGGCTCCATATCGACCTCCTGGAGGTCCTGCGGCAGAAGACCCTGGGCAACCTCACGTCCCAGGAGGCGGCTTTCCTGGAGGATCTGCTGTACCGGATGCGGGTCCGCTATGTCCAGAAGACTCGTTGACATGAGACGTCTGGCGGGGGCCGCGGCCCTCGCCGCCCTCCTCCTCGCACCGGCGCCGTCCGGGGCGCAGTCCGTCTCCTCGCCCCAGGTGACCGGCGTCGAGATGACGCCGCGGGTCCGCAACACGCTCAAGCAGATCGAGGAGCAGTGGCTGCAGTGGATCGTCCAGAACGACCGGGAGCAGGCCCGAAGCGCCGTGGACAACCTGCTGGAGACCGCGCGGCAGATCGGGATGGCGCGCCTGCCGGACCTCTCCGCCGGCGCTGTCGCCCGCGCGGCGCAGGCGGCGCGCGAGAAGGATTTCCCCCGCGCCCACTGGAGCCTGGAAGCGGCGGAAAGGTTCGACCCCGGACGCCCGGAGACGGCGTTCGCCGAGGCCGGCGTGCTGCGGCTGGAGGGTAAATACCCCGGAGCCGTCCTGGCCTGGCTGAGCGCCCTGCCCAGGATCTTCGGCCATCCGCTGGAGCGCTACATCCTGCTCCAGGACCTGGTGATCTGGGCTCTGACCCTCCTGCTGGTGACCGGCTGCCTGTTCGTGGCCGTGCAGATGCTGACCAAGGGCACCTCCCTCTTCCAGGACATGGTCGACTTCCTGGGGCGCTCGCTGCCGCGGCCCGCCGCCTTCGTCCTGGCGGCTCTCGCGCTGCTGTGGCCTCTGGTCCTTCCCTATGGACCCCTGTGGCTCGTCCTCTACTGGTCGCTCCTTCTCTGGGGCTACGGCTCCACCAGCGAGCGCGTGGTGCTCATCGTCCTGTGGCTGCTGGCGGGCGCCTCGCCGATCCTCGTCGGCGAGCTGCGGCAGCGCATGACGGTGGAGCTCTCGCCGCCCGCCCGGGCCATGCGGAGCCTGGAGGAGCACCGGCTCTACGGCGCCCTGTTCTCCGACCTCGGAGCCCTGCGCTCGCTGCTGCCCGAGAGCGTGGCCGTCAAGCACCTGATGGCCGACGTCCACCGCTCGCTCGACCAGTGGGACCTCGCCCGCTCACTCTACCGGCAGGTGCTGGAGCAGGAGCCGCGGAACACCGCCGCCATGATCAACCTCGGCGCGTACGCCTTCGTGAAGCAGGATTTCGGCGGCGCCATCCGGAGCTTCCAGAGCACCATCGAGATCGACCCCCAGAACGCCGCGGCCCACTACAACCTGAGCCAGGCCTTCTCGGTCTCCTACATGTTCGACGAGCAGACCGCGGCCATGGAGCGGGCGCGCGAGATCGACCGCGAGCGGGTCGCCGGCTGGATCGCCAACCCTCCCGCCCAGCGGGTGGTCACTCCCATGGAGGGCATGACCCGCATCCCCGAGATCCGGCGCCAGCTCCTGGCGGCCCGGGGCAACGGCGGCAAGGCGCGCGCGGGGGGATTGGAGCTGTTCCGGCGCGGCCTGCCGCTGCTGGTCTCGCTCAGCCTCATCCTGGTGGCCGTGGCCCTGCACCTGGCGCGGCGGCCCCGGGGCTACACCGACCGCCCGTCCGAGGTCTTCCCGGAGGGCGCGTTCGACCGCTGGGGCCGCATCCTGCTGCCGGGAGTGGCCTCGGCGGAGATCGGAGAAGGCGGCAAGTCCTTCCTGGCGATCCTCGTCCCCACGGCCCTGCTGATGATTCCCCTCTTCGGGAAGGTGGGAGTTCGCATCCCCTGGAGGTATGATCCGGGAAACCTCGCTTCCTGGATCGTGGTGGTCCTGGGATTGGCGCTCTTCTTCGGCGCGAGGCTCCGCCGGGAGCTGCGCGGCGGAGTCTGAGCCGGGGGCCGATGACGCATGGCCGTTGAGGGTACCCTAGACCTCTTCAAGCTTCCGGAGATCCTGCAGCTCATCTCGCAGCAGGGGAAGACCGGCATCCTGACGGTCCAGGGCCAGCAGGACATCGTCGCCATCTCCTTCCTCAACGGCCGGATCGTGGCGGCCGACGCCCTCAACCAGACCCTGGAGGAGGGGCTCTCCCAGATCCTCCTCAAGGAGGGGATGATCAGCGCCCCGGACCTGGGACGGGCCGCCTCCGAGCATCAGTCGGCCGGCGGCCGGCTGGTCGACCTGCTGGTGGAGCGCCGGTACATCGAGCGGCCGCAGCTCCTGGAAGCCCTCCGGCTCCAGACCTGGCGCCTCCTCGAGCAGCTCATGGGCTGGAACCAGGGGGACTTCAAGTTCTACAGCGGCGACGAGGTCTCCTACGAGGAGGGCTTCGTCCCCATCGCCGTGGACGAGTTCCTCCTCCACGCGGCGCAGAAGGCCCACGACGCGGCGCTCCGGCAGGGACCGCGCCCCGCCCCGGAGCCGGCGCCCGGACCGCGGCCGGCTCCGGCGGCGCCCCCGGCCGGTCCCCGGCCGGGGGAGGCCAGACCCGCGCCGACGGGAGCCGCCGCCCCGGCCCCGGGTCCCCGCCCGGCGCCGGCCGGCCCCCGGCCCGTGGCCGCTCCCGCTCCCGCGCCTCGCCCCGCGGCGGAAGAGCACGAGGCCCCCGGACCGTTCGTCCGCATGAAGGTGGAGCCCCGCCCGGCGCCGCCGGCGTCCCTCGCCTGGGTGAGCCGGACCCTGGCGATCCTGCTGATGGTCCTGGCGGTCGCGGTCCTGGCGCGGATGCCCGACTCGCTGCTGATCCCGTTCCCCTGGCAGCGCGGCGAGCGCGATGCCCTGCTCCGGGAGCAGCGGGCGGCCCTCTACCTGAAGATCGACCGCGCCGCCAAGACCTGGTTCCTCCTGGAGGGGAGCTTCCCGGAGCGGCTGGAGGTGCTGGTCGACGCCGGTCTCCTCTCGCCCGCGGACCTCAGGGACCCCGAAGGCCGGCCGCTGAGGTACACGGCGCAGGAGGAGAGCTACACCCTCCAGCCCGTCGAAGGCGGACGGCCGGTGCCGGGCGCCGAAACGTCGGAGGCGATCTCCGGCAATTTCCTGCTGGACCCCGAATTCCTCCGCGTCCCGCCCGAATCCGCCGCCGCTCCCCTGGTCCTCCTCGACTAGCCGCGGGACGTTTTCCCTCTCGGTACGGGGGAGATCTCCGCTGGAATAAACCTGCGTCCAGGTTTGTCAAACATGGTGTGGCGGAAAGTTGACATGCCGCCACTAAATTTCTAGACTGTGTTCGGGTAGAGATCACGAGGAAGGAGAGCGCAAAGTGAGCAAGATCATCGGAATTGACCTCGGCACCACCAACAGCGTCGTCGCTGTGATGGAAGGTGGCGAGGCGAAGGTCATCGCCAACGCCGAGGGGAACCGCACCACCCCGTCGGTCGTGGCTTTCACCAAGAGCGGTGAGCGCCTGGTCGGCCAGGTGGCCAAGCGCCAGGCGGTCACCAACCCGAAGAACACCATCTTCTCGATCAAGCGCTTCATGGGCCGCAAGTACTCGGAAGTGAATGAAGAGATGAAGATGGTGCCCTACCAGATCGAGCGGGCCGAGAACGGCGACGTGCGCGTCGTCGTCGAGGACAAGCGGTATTCGCCGCCCGAGATCTCGGCCATGATCCTCGGCAAGCTGAAGCAGGCCGCCGAGGACTATCTGGGCGAGAAGGTGGACCGCGCGGTCATCACCGTGCCGGCCTACTTCAACGACGCGCAGCGCCAGGCCACCAAGGACGCCGGCCGCATCGCCGGCCTCAACGTCGAGCGCCTGGTGAACGAGCCGACGGCCGCCGCGCTGGCCTACGGCCTCGACAAGAAGAAGGACCAGGTCATCGCCGTCTACGACTTCGGCGGCGGCACCTTCGACATCTCGATCCTCGAGGTGGGCGAGGGCGTGGTCGAGGTGAAGTCGACCAACGGCGACACCCACCTGGGCGGCGACAACATCGACCAGCGGATCATCGACTGGCTGCTGGAGGAGTTCAAGAAGGACCAGGGGATCAACCTCGGCAACGACCCGATGGCCATCCAGCGCCTGAAGGAGGCCGCCGAGAAGGCCAAGATCGAGCTGTCTTCGGCGCAGGAGACGGAGATCAACCTGCCGTTCATCACCGCCGACGCCTCCGGGCCGAAGCACATGAACATCCGGCTGACCCGGCCGAAGCTGGAGCAACTGGTCGAGGACCTGGTCCAGCGCTCGATCGCTCCCTGCCGGCAGGCGCTCAAGGACGCCGGCCTGGACGCCAAGGAGATCGACGAGGTCGTGCTGGTGGGCGGCCAGACCCGCATGCCGGCCATCCAGAAGGTGGTCAAGGACTTCTTCGGCAAGGAGCCGCACAAGGGCGTCAACCCCGATGAGGTGGTGGCGGTCGGCGCGGCCATCCAGGGCGGCGTGCTCGGCGGCGACGTCAAGGACGTCCTGCTGCTCGACGTGACCCCGCTGTCCCTCGGCATCGAGACCCTGGGCGGCGTGTTCACCAAGCTGATCGAGCGCAACACCACGATCCCGACGCGCAAGAGCGAGGTCTTCTCGACTGCGGCGGACAACCAGACCTCGGTGGAGGTCCACGTCCTCCAGGGCGAGCGCGAGATGGCGCGGGACAACCGCACGCTCGGCAAGTTCCACCTGGTGGGCATCCCGGCCGCGCCCCGCGGCGTGCCGCAGATCGAGGTGGCGTTCGACATCGACGCCAACGGCATCGCGCACGTCTCGGCCAAGGACCTCGGCACGGGCAAGGAGCAGAAGATCACCATCACGGCGTCGAGCGGTCTCTCCGACAACGACATCGAGCGGATGGTGAAGGAAGCCGATTCGCACCGGACCGAGGACCAGGAGCGGCGCCGTCAGGTCGAGGCCCGCAACAAGCTCGACACCACGATCTACCAGACCGAGAAGACCTACGAGGAGCACAAGGAGAAGCTCGGTCCGGACGAGAAGGGTGAGATCGAGCGTGCCCTCGCCGACGCCCGGAAGGCGCTGGAAGGCGAGCCGTCGGCCTCCGAGATGGAAGAGGCCGCCGAGCGGCTGATCCGGGCCTCCCACAAGCTGGCCGAGGTGGTCTACCGCCAGGGCGCGGGCGCCGGTCCCACGGGCGGCGGGCCGACCGCCGGAGCCGGGGCGGGCGGTCAGGGCGGCGGGGCCTCCGACGAGGTCATCGACGCCGAGTACGTCGAGAAGTAAGCAGAGAGCGGAGTCAGAGAGGAATCCGTCATGGCGCCTTTGAAGAAGATCTACCTCGAAGAGCTGTCTCGCATCCACGACCGTCTCAACAGTCTCTTCGAGCAGGCGCTGCTCACCTCGGAGTACGAGGACCGGGAAGGGGGCGCCCCGGGTACGTGGGCCCCCCTGGTCGACGTCCTCGAGACCGAGGACTCCTATCTCATCTTCGCCGAGCTGCCCGGCGTTCGGCGTGACGATATTCAACTGCAGGTGAAGGACCGGCGGCTGGAGCTCTCCGGCCGCCGGCAGGCCCTGGGAGAGAACCGGAACTTCCTCCGTCTGGAGCGGAGCTACGGTCCCTTCCGGCGCACGTTCGAGCTCGGGGCGCCGGTCGAGGTGGACGGCATCACCGCCGGCTTCGAGGCCGGCGTCCTGCGCGTCCACGTCCCGAAGCGGAAGGCCGGCTCCACCGCGGTCCCGATCGCGGAGGAGGCCTGATGGCGACGCGGCGCAAGCCCGATCAGAGATTCGTGATGATCAGCGTGGTGGCCGAGCGGTACAGCATCCACCCGCAGACGTTGCGTCTCTACGAGCGGGAAGGTCTCATCAAGCCGGTGCGCAGCGCCGGCAACACCCGCCTCTACGACGAGGAGTGCATCCGCCGCCTGGAGATCATCCTCACCCTGACCCGCGACCTGGGGGTCAACCTCGCCGGCGTCGAGGTGATCCTGAACATGCGGGAGCAGATGGAGAGGATGCAGGGCGAGGTGGACCGCCTCCTCGAGTTCGTCAAGCGGCAGGCCGAGGAGCGCCGCGCCGCCGATCCCGAGCGCCAGCATGCTCTGGTGCGCCTCCAGAGCGGCCCCCTGAGCAAGATCCGCGGCTGAGGAAAACACGGACCGACACGGACAGACACGGACAAGGGAGCGCCGTGCTCGTCCTTGTCTGTCCGTGTTCGTCCGTGTTGCCCCCCTGAGGGAGTGAGGGCCCATGCTACGATTTCTCCATGCCGGTTGGAGAAGTCCGCGAAGAGCCCTGCCCGGAGTGCGGCGGAAGAGGCTGGATCGTCGTGCGGGACGGGGGAGCCGGCACCGCCCGTGTCTGTCCCTGCCGCGAGCAGGGAGTGATCCCGCGGATGCTCGCGGCGGCGGGGATCCCCATCCGCTACCAGCACTGCAAGATCTCCAACTTCCAGACCTCCAGCCCTTCGGAAGCCGAGCGCCGGCAGCTCGAGAGCGCCCGTTTCGCCGCCGAGCAGTACGTCGAGAGCTTCGTCCAGGACGGCGGCGCCTTCAAGCAGTCCGGCCTCCTCTTCGTGGGACCGCCGGGCACCGGCAAGACCCACCTCGCCGTGGGCGTTCTGCGGTCGCTGATCGAGCGCTGGCGGGTGCACGGTAAGTTCGTCGAGTTCACCTCGCTGATCCATCAGATCCAGTCCACCTTCGATCCCGATTCCCCGGAATCGAAGCGCCAGATCCTCGACCCGCTGGCCGACGCCGAGCTCCTGGTCCTCGACGAGCTGGGAGCCCAGCAGCCGACCCCCTGGGTGCGCGACCTCCTCTACCTGATCATCAACACCCGCTACACCCGGCGGCTGCCGACGCTGTTCACCACCAACTACCGCCTCGACGACGCCGCGCCGAAGAAGGCCCCGGTCCGCGTCGCCGGCCGCACCACCATGGTCCCCCGCAACACGCTGGACCGTGGCCCCGACGCCGAGCCGCCGCCCCGGGAAGACTTCGCCCTCCTCGCCTCGCGCCTGCCCGCCATGCTGGTCAGCCGTCTCTATGAGATGGCCCAGCCCGTGGTCCTCGACGCGGTGGAGGACTTCCGGCGCGAGCACGCGGTGCACGGGGCGCACCTGCGATGAGGCTGTCCGCCCTCGACTGCCTGCGCCGCGGCTGGGCCAACCTCTCCGCCAACTGGGAGCTGGTGCTCCTCGGCTGGATCGGCTCCTTTCTCACCCTGGCCCTGCTGGCGCTGGGAGTGGTCCTCCCCCTGGTCATCCTGGGCGTCGACCTCTGGGGGACGGGCCGCCGCGAGATCGAGGAGGCGCTCCGCCGCGTGGCGGATTCCGCTTCCTCCCTGCCCCTGGCGCTGACCGCTCTGCTGGCGGTCTGGCTGCTCACCCTGCTGTTCCACTGCTTCGTCCAGGCGGGCTCCTACGGCGTCCTCGCCGCCGCCGACCGCCAGGCCCTCCCCGGCCCCGGGCGCCACAAGCTCCTCTTCCGGACCTTCAGCCTGCGTGACTTCATGGGCTGGGGCGGCCTCTACGTCTGGCGGTTCTTCCGCATGCTCCTGCTCTACTGGAGCCTGATCCTGCTGATGGGGCTCACCTTGCTGGCCTGGGTGATCTTCCTCTTCGTGAGCGGCGCCAAATGGGGAGGGGGCGCCGCCCTGGGGCTCGGCTGCGGCGGCGTGCTGCCCCTGGCATTCCTGGCCCTGGTCCTCGGGCTCTGGTTCAACGTCGCCCAGGCCGACCTGGCGCGGGAGACCTCGGGAGTCCGGACCGCCTCGCGGCGGGGTCTCTCGATACTGGGCCACCGTCTGGGAGCCGTGCTCGCCATTTTCATCGTCTTCCTGGGCGCGATGATCGCCCTGGGCATCGTCTTCGCACCGCTCTCTTCCATGACCGAAAGGCTGCTTTCCGGCGCTCCCCGCGTGCGGACGCTGGTCCAACTGGTACTCTTACTGCTTCAGAGTCTTCCGAACGCGTTGCTCACGATGGCCCTGGCCGGATCCCTGGTGGCGCTGGTCCGGAGCGAGATGTTGAGCGAGATCCGTAAACCCGAGGTGCAGACCGCGTGAGATCGAAGTTCCTCCCCGTCCTCGTCCTTCTCGCTTTCGCTCTGGGCTGTTCGCCGAAACCGGCGCCGCGCACGGCGCCCCGGAAGCCGCCAGCCGCCGCCCCGAAGACGCCGCCCGCGCAGCAGCCGCCGGTCCAGCAGGCGCCGCCGCCGGTCCAGCCGGCCCCCCAGCCCGCGCCCGTGGTCCCGCAGGAGCCGATCTACCAGGAACCGGTGGAGCCCCAGGCGCCGCTCCTGGTCAAGGTGGGCCTGGCCAGCGATCTCGACTCGCTGACCTTCCCCTGCTGCGAGGAGCCGCTGGAAGTGGAGATGGAGGGGCAGCCGCTGACCGTGAACGGTCCGCTCAAGGTCGAGCCCGCCGCCGCCAGCTCCGAGAAGGGGTACTACCGCCTGCAGGTGGCCGCGCTCCGCGACGAGCGCCAGGCCCAGGACCTCGCCAACCGGCTCGCCCGCGACTCGGGCCAGCCGGGCGAGGCCTTCTTCGACGCCGGCATCGACCTCTACCGCGTGCGCCTCGGCCGCTATCCCACCCGCGAGGCCGCCGAGGCCGACATGCGCCGCCTCGCCGGCATCGGCGTGACCGGCGCCTTCATCGTCAACGAAGGGGCCGCCGTCTCCGATCCGGCGCTGCGGCTGACCCTGGGCTCGACCTCCACCGTCTATCCGGGCCGCTGGCTCTCCGTCTCCCCCGTGGGCAACCCCAGCGTGCGGGTGCGCAACAAGCGCTACCGCGGGCGGACCCTCGTCTACGTGAACGACCGCGGCTCCCTCAACCTCATCAACGAGCTGCCGGTCGAGGACTACCTCCGCGGGGTCGTGCCCAGCGAGATGGGGCCGGAGCAGTACAACCAGGTGGAAGCCCTCAAGGCCCAGGCCGTGGCGGCCCGCACCTACACCCTGCGCAACCTGGGCGAGTTCGCGCGCGAGGGGTACGACATCTGCGCTACGCCGCGCTGCCAGGTCTACGGCGGCATGAACGTGGAGCACCCCCTCTCGGACCGCGCCATCGCCGAGACCGCCGGCCAGGTGCTCCTCTATCACGGCGAGCTGGTGGACGCCCTCTACAGCTCCACCTGCGGCGGCCACACCGAGAACGGCCACGTCATCTTCCCCCTCAAGCACGAGCCCTACCTGCAGGCCGTGCCGTGCATGGAGGTGGGGGTCGCCCGCATCGAGGGCACCCTGCGGCCGGGCGAGCTCTTCCCGGACGGCCTCACCCGCCGGCTGCTGCCGCTGTCCGCCGGTGCTTCGCCGTCCGCGGTCCTGGGCGCCCGCCTCGAGCATCTGGCGCTTCTGGCCGGCCTGCCCGCCACCCAGGAGCGGCTGGCTTCCCTGGACCGTCGGGAGGTCCAGCGCTACGTCTCCATCGCTTTCGACCTGGCCCTCGACGCCCGGCTCTTCCTGGCGCCCGAGGACGTCAACTACCTCCTGCACGAGCCGCCGGCCGACTGGACCGAGGAGGACCGCCGGCGGGCGGCCTGGCTGATCAGGAGCGGTCTCGTCACCGGGCCGCTGGACCAGCCGCTGAGCGACGAGGAGGTGGAGAAGATGCTCCTCGCCCTGGCCGAGCTGCTGCAGGTCGTGCGCCGGGAGGAGGTCTCGTTCCTCGGAGTCGACGCCGGCAGGCTCCTGGTCCGCTCGGGCAAGGAGGACAAGGTCTACGACCTGCCTTCGGAGCTGGCCACCTTCCGCCGCCAGGGCGAGGACCTCTACAGCTCCTGGCTCGGCCCCCTGCCGGGCGACAAGCTGACCCTGTTCTGGCTGAGCGACCGCCTCGTCTCCGTCACCCAGGAGGTGGACCTCGACGGCGTCGCTTTCGACCGCAGCAGCCCCTACAGCTCCTGGACCCGCTTCCGCACCGACTCCCAGCTCGCCGCCACCGTGAACACCCGCTTCCCGGGCCTCGGCTTCCGCAGCTTCGACGTCCTGCAGCGGGGCGAGTCCGGCCGGGTGGGGAAGATCCGGATCTACGGCCAGGGGGACAAGGTGACGGACGTGGAAGGCCTGGCCATCCGCTGGACCCTCGACGTGCCGGACACCCTGTTCACCGCCAAGCGCCTGACGCCCAAGAACCGGGAGGCCGGCTGGCTCTTCACCGGCCGCGGCTTCGGCCACGGCGTCGGCATGTGCCAGGTGGGCTCCTACGGCATGGCCCAGCGGGGGCACACCTACCGCGAGATCCTCACCCACTACTACACGGGGGTCGAGCTGGGCCGGGTGCGCTTCAAGAACCGGCCGGCGGTGGGCGCCGGGCGGTGACGCCGGGTAAGCCGGCAGATGTTAAGCTTCGTCCTTTGAGGAAGCTTTGAGCCATGGCCGTCACAGACCTTCCCAAGTGGTCCCCGCCGGCTCCGAAGCCGGCCGCGCCCCATGAACCGGACCGCAATCCGGGGACGCCCCTGGAGCTGGACTGGGTCCGGGAGGTGCGGGTCAACACCAGCGCGGCCGAGCGCCGGGCCGCCACCCTGCCCAAGCGCCGCACGGTCAAGAAGGAGTGGCAGGCCGCCTGGTACCTACGGGCGATCACCTGCATCGACCTGACGACCCTCTCGGGCGACGACACCCCGGGCCGCGTGCGCCGCCTCTGCGCCAAGGCCCGCCAGCCCGTGCGGCAGGACCTGCTGGAAGCGCTCGGCGTCGCCCATCTGGGCATCAAGGTGGCCGCGGTCTGCGTCTACCACGGCATGGTGGAGACCGCGCGCGAGGCCCTGGCCGGCTCCGGCGTCCCGGTCTGCGCCGTCTCGACCGGTTTCCCGGCGGGATTGAACCCCTTCCCCCTGCGCCTGGCCGAGATCCGCGAGTCGGTCGCCGCGGGCGCCGAGGAGATCGACATCGTCATCAGCCGCGCCCACGTCCTGACCGGCGACTGGCAGGCCCTGTACGACGAGGTGCGCGCCTTCCGCGAGGCCTGCGGGCCCGCCCACATGAAGGCCATCCTCGCCACCGGCGAGCTGGGCACCCTGCGCAACGTGGCGCGGGCGAGCCGGGTCGCCATGATGGCGGGCGCCGACTTCATCAAGACCTCGACCGGCAAGGAGAAGGCCAACGCCACGCTGCCGGTCTCGCTCGTGATGGTGCGGGCCATCCGCGAATACCGGGAGCGCACCGGCTTCCGTATCGGCTTCAAGCCGGCCGGCGGCATCTCGACCGCCCGCCAGGCCACCGACTGGCTGGCCCTGATGAAAGAGGAGCTGGGCGACGCCTGGATGCGGCCCGAGCTCTTCCGGCTCGGCGCGTCGAGCCTCCTGGGCGACATCGAGAGGCAGCTCGAGCACCACGCCACCGGCCGCTACTCGGCGGCCTTCCGCCATCCCATGGCCTGAGGGGGCTTATGGCTTCGATCGCCGAGATCTTCGAGACCCTGGAGTACGGTCCCGCGCCGGAGAGCGCCGATCCCGCGATGGCGTGGCTGGAAGCCCGCGGCCGGGAGATCCTGCCGTTCATCGGCGGTGACTTCCGCCGTCCGGATTCCGGCGAGTGGTTCGACAGCCTGAACCCCGGCAACGGCAAGGTTCTGGCCCGCGTGGCCCAGTGCGGCACGGCGGAGGTGGACGCCGCGGTCGAGGCGGCCCGCGCGGCCCAGCCCGGCTGGTGGGCGCTGGGCGGCCACGGCCGCGCCCGCCATCTCTACGCTCTGGCCCGCCGTGTCCAGAAGAACGCCCGCCTGCTGGCCGTCCTGGAGACCCTGGACAACGGCAAGCCCATCCGCGAGACGCGGGACCTCGACGTCCCTCTCGTGGCCCGGCACTTCTACCATCACGCGGGATGGGCCCAGCTCATGGAGCGCGAGCTGCCGGGCTACGTGCCGGTCGGCGTCGCCGGCCAGATCATCCCCTGGAACTTCCCCCTCCTGATGCTCGCCTGGAAGATCGCGCCGGCTCTCGCCATGGGCAACACGGTGGTGCTCAAGCCCGCCGAGTTCACCTCGCTGACGGCGTCCGCCTTCGCCGAGATCTGCCGCGACGCCGGCCTGCCGCCGGGGGTGGTGAACATCGTCACCGGCGACGGCCGCACGGGCGAGCTGATCGTCCGCCATCCGGGGATCGACAAGCTCGCCTTCACCGGCTCGACCGAGGTCGGCCGCATCCTCCGCGAGGCCACGGCGGGGACGGGCAAGAAGCTCTCCCTGGAGCTGGGCGGCAAGTCCCCCTTCGTGGTCTTCGACGACGCGGACCTCGACGGCGCGGTCGAGGGCGTGGTGGACGCCATCTGGTTCAACCAGGGGGAGGTCTGCTGCGCCGGCTCGCGCCTCATCGTCCAGGAAGGCGTGGCCGAGACCCTCTATTCGCGGCTGCGCGCCCGCATGGAGACCCTGCGGGTGGGCGATCCCCGCGACAAGGCGATCGACATCGGCGCCATCATCGCGCCCGTGCAGCTCGAGCGCATCGACCGGCTGGTGCGCCAGGGCGTCGAAGAGGGCGCGAAGATGTGGCAGCCGTCCTGGAGCTGCCCCAAGGAAGGCTGGTTCTATCCGCCGACCCTGTTCACCGAAGTCTCGCCGTCGGCCACCATCGCCCAGGTCGAGATCTTCGGCCCCGTGCTGGTGGCCATGACCTTCCGCACGCCCGAGGAGGCCATCGAGCTGGCCAACAACACCCGCTACGGTCTCGCGGCGAGCGTCTGGACGGAGAGCGTCAATCTCGCTCTGGATCTGGCCGCGAAGATCAAGGCCGGCACGGTGTGGATCAACAGCACCAACCTCTTCGACGCGGCCTCGGGCTTCGGCGGCTACCGCGAGAGCGGCTTCGGGCGAGAAGGCGGCAAGGAAGGGCTCTGGGAGTACGTCCAGCCCCGCTGGCAGGCCGAGGCGAAGAAGAAGGGAGCGGTCTCTGAAGCCAGGACGGAAACGGCTCCCGCTCCCGAGGAGGACTGGGACGAGCCTTCCGAAGACGGGCTGCCGCCCATCGACCGCACGGCCAAGCTGTACATCGGCGGCAAGCAGACCCGTCCGGACGGCGAAGCCAGCCGCAGGATCCTGGGTCCGAATGGAAAGGTGATCGGAGAGGTGGGGGAGGGCAACCGCAAGGATGTCCGCAACGCCGTCGAAGCCGCGCGCAAGGCCGCGCCCGGCTGGGCGAAGTCCACGGCGCACCTGCGGGCGCAGATCCTCTACTACACCGCCGAGAACCTCGCCGCCCGCCGTGACGAGCTGGCCCGCCGGCTCGACGCCATGACCGGCGCCGGTCGCGACGCCGGCCGCGCCGAGGTGGACCTCGCGGTGGAGCGCCTGTTCACCTACGCCGCCTGGGCGGACAAGTACGCCGGCACCGTCCAGGCCACGCCGCTGCGCAACTTCACTTTCGCCGTCTACGAGCCCATCGGCACGCTGGCCGTCGTCTGTCCGGACGAGCGGCCGCTCCTCGCCTTCGTGGCCACCGTGGCCCCGGCCGTGGCCATGGGCAACGCGGTCGTGGCCATCCCCTCGGAGCGCTGGCCCCTGGCCGCCACGGACCTCTACCAGGTCTTCGACACCTCGGACGTGCCGGGCGGCGTCATCAACATCGTCACCGGCGGCCGCGACGCCCTGGCCGGCGTCCTCGCCGCGCACGACGACGTGGACGCCCTCTGGTACTTCGGCAGCCGGGAAGGCAGCGCCGCCGTCGAGCGCGCCTCGACGGGCAACCTCAAGCGCACCTGGGTCAACTACGGCCAGCCCCGCGACTGGGCCGATCCCGAGCAGGGAGTGGGGGAGGAGTTCCTGCGGCAGGCGCTTCAGGTGAAGAACATCTGGGCGCCGTTTGGGGAGTAGGATACGGCTATGAAGGCTATCTCGGTTCGAGTGAATGAGAACGACTATCTGGACCTGAAGTCCCTTGCTGAGCGGACGGGCCGCCCTATGTCTGAGTTGATTCAGGAGGCCATGACGGAGTACCTGGGACGACGGCGAGGTAGAAGAGTGTCCATTTTCGATGTACCCCGACACGATAGTGGCGCTCTCCTCAAACCGTGGACCCGGGAAGAGCTGATGGACGAGATGCTCGACCCGTGAGCCTGGGGATCGATACAGATGTCCTCGTATCCTGGGTAATGACGGGTTCAGCTCGCCACGAGGATGCCAATCACATTATCGCAAGCGAAGTCCTTGAGCGTGAGAGCTCTCTAGCTTTAACCCCCGGGGTTATCCAAGAGTTTCTTCATGTTGTAACAGATCCCAAACGCTTTGAGAGGCCACTCTCGATGGAGGTTGCTCTCCGTCGCGCATGGGCTATCTGGAATTCGGAAGAGGTGTTGCGAGTCGTACCAGGGCCGGAAGTAGTGCAGCGCACGCTAGAGCTGCTCTCCAGATTTCAACTTGGACGTAAGCGCATTCTGGATACAGCCTTGGCCGCAACGCTTGAAGCTGCTGGGGTCCGACGCCTCGCTACCTTCAATCCCGGTGACTTCAGGATCTTCGACTTCTTGGAAATTGTTGGACCATCTGTACCCGGCTGACCTTACCTCCCCCAATCCTCCCCCACCGCCTCCGCTGCCCGCCGTCCGGACACCATCGCTCCCTGGAGTGAAGGCGTCTCCCGGTGATCCCCACAGATGTACAAGCCTGGATTGCGCCGCACCGGCAGCGCCGCGGGCTCCAGGCTCTTGCGGGCGGGCAGGGCCTGTCGGATGCGGTAGGTGCGGAGATGCTTCCAGCTACCCGCCTCCGGTCCGAACCATGAGGTGAGATGCTTGCGGACCTCGGATTCGAGCTCCTTCTCGTCCGCCCCCGAAGCTCCCACTACCGTCGCGGAGACGAGGGACTGACCCGTCGGCGCATAGGTGGGGGCCACGTTGCTGGGCACGCAGAGGTTGTCCACGGCCCCGCTTCCCTCGCCGTTCAGAACGAGGACAGGCTTGGAGATCGGAGGCTTCGCGGCGGCGTAGTAGAGGCAGGCCGTGTCGTGCCAGCCCGGCGGGTGGAGCTCGGGCATCAGCCTGGTCGCCTCCGTGCTCTCCGTGGCCAGGACGACAGCTGCCGCCGGCACCTTTTCGCCGCCCGCCAGCCTGACCTCCTTCTCTCCGATGGCTTCGACCCGGGCCTTGAGGCGGAGCGAATCCTTGGCGAGCCGCGCAGCGAGCTGGCGGGGGATCGCCTCCATGCCCTCGGCCGGCAGGGCCGCCTTGCCCTCGCTGAACATTCGGAACACGAACTCGAACATCCGGCTGGACGTCGACAGCTCCGTCTCCAGGAAGATGCCGCCGAAGAAGGGCTTGAAGAACGCGTTGATGATCCGGTCGCTGAAGCGGAAGCTACGGAGGGCCTCCAGCGTCGTGGTCTCCGGGCGGGTGAAGATCTGCTCCAGCGTGCTGGCCCGGACGTGCTGCCGAAGGCGGGCGATCAGGAGCTTGTCCTGGAAGCTGCCGATGGGCGCGAACAGCGTCGCGGGAGCGCCCCAGGGCTCGCGGAACGGGTCCGAGACGCGATGGAATTTGCCCCCCTTGCGGACCAGGGCTCCCGAGCGGAACGTCCGCAGCCGGAGGGCCTTGTAGTCCAGGAGCCGCCTGGCCTCGGGATAGGCGGTGAGGAGCACCTGGAAGCCCCGGTCCAGGAGGAAGCCGTCCACCTTGTCCGTGCGGACGCGCCCGCCCGGAGCGTCGGAGGCCTCCAGGATCAGACAGGGGATGTTCTTCTCCTGGAGCCGCAACGCACAGCAGAGGCCCGCGACGCCGGCGCCTATGATGACGACCCGCTCACCCGCCCGGTTGGCTTTCATGGACCGGGATCA
>DASVAS010000089.1:0-219764 GCA_036376245.1 Thermoanaerobaculia bacterium
ATTCCCAGCGGCCGGGTCTTGCCCCCTTCTTTCGGAATGTCACATCGCCGGACCAGCTTCGCCCGGTAACTACCCCGCTTCACGCGCTCCCAAAGGCTTCGAACGTTCTCGCCCAACTCCTTGGCGTAGGCCTGAGCCGAGACTCGGTCCACGCCGCTGGCAGCTTTCTTGTTGACTCGCTCCCAGCAAGAGAGAAGGAACATGACGGTCAGAAGACCAAACAAATTGCGGAAACGGTGGTGCTCCTCGGAACTAGCCTTGTTGGCTATTCCCCGCAGTGAGGTTGGCATGAGGACTCCAGCCTGTCGTATCTGGCTCATGTTTCCTTTGCGGGCTACGGGTTACCGTCAGCTCCTTCCCCATGTGAACGGCTCTCCCGTTCGCGGAGTACTATGAGCTGATCCGACTCCCCAAGGATCTTCGGTTTCCCTTGCCTTCTCGGTTCAGGTCGCCTACCTGTCATCTCTCAGCGCTCCTCGTTTAGGTGCCAGACGTTCTCTCTGGATCCGGGTTTCCCCTTCAGTGCCTCGTCGGCCTGGTGCCTTGCGATCGATCTCTGAGAGTGCAGGAATCCATGGGGTCTCCCAAGTTCTTCGACGCTTCTCTCCATGCATGCCATGTCCTGATGACCCCGGCAGGCCTCTGGAATCTCACCGAAACGATTCCTTGGCGTGGGCTTCTCGCAAACGTAAACGATGGCCGCCTGCATCTTGTAAGCAGCGCTTTCGGGGCTGTGCCAGACCTCAGGGAGGTGCGGTCTCCCTTACGGCCTACATGGTTCCCTGTGTACGCTTCAAACCTTTCGTTCGGCTCGTCTTTCGACTCGCCTCCTACGGGCCTGCAACACTCGGTACGGGTGGCTGGTTAGGCCTTACCCGGCAGGGACTCGCACCCTGCAAGAAGCGCCAAGCTTGTCTTGGCGCACACGCTATGCTGCTCAGCGGCCGGAAAGCGGAGCTTTATGGTCCGCTGGAGCAGCCGGGTTAGGTGGCATTCTGTATCAACAAAGGGAGGGCTAACTCATATCCTTCCCTTGAACAGTCGGCTCTTAGCAAGGAATACATCGGCGCGGGAACCTTTACCCCCAAGCGTATCTCTGCCGGAATGTACCCCGAGTACTGTTTTACCATCGGCGGACAAGATTGGCGCACCGCTGCTCCCGGCTCCCGTGTCGCATAGGTAGTGGAACATATCCGGCCCAATGCTTACGACCCTGCAGTCCGGCGAATCGGCGACCGCCAATTGTTGAGTACCGAAGCGGAAGTACACTGTGGTCAGCAACTCGCCTACGGCTGGGGGTCTTGGCTCGAGGGGAAGCATGCCGTACTTCTTTCCTGGGTCTCCTTTAACTCTCATTACCGCGTAGTTTGCTCCTTCGGGCATTGCCTCGATCTCCAGTGGTGGCAATTCTACGGTAATAATCTCCTCTTTTTCGCCATTGCTTAGCACTAGTTGTGCCGTAGTGGCTCCCTCGACACAGTGGCCCGCTGTCATGGCAAGATCGGGCGAAACAAGGAATGCGGTGCAGACACTCTCACCAGATCCATTGACTAATATGCGTAACTTACCAACGGCCCTTGCGGCAGTTCGGAGGGGATGCTGTTCAGGAAGTGCGCTGACCGCAATCGCATCGTCGCGCCCCGTAATCCCACCTATGAACCCATTTGTGGTCTGTGGGGGAAGAGCAGGCCCGCTTCCCGGCTTCCTGCTGGTGAGGAACTTGTGAATACGTGGGGTAACTTCGGGATCCGAAATCAGCCCGGCGTTCAGAAGGAATTCCAGATTACCCGCTGCCTTATCTGGATCGCCAGTTTTTATCATCTCAAGTATTCGGATTTGTTCCGACTTGCGATCCTCAAGCTGGCGTTGAAGAATGCCGTTCACAACAGTAACTCCAGCATTTCCGAGTCCGGCCAATGTCGCCGCCATGATCGCTACGACGAGGGGGCTCCGCCATCCCGCGGCAGCTAGTTCTTTACGCTTGAGGGCAATCTCATCCTCGCGAAGTGCGAGCTCGCGCTCCTTAACGGCAACTTCGCGTTCACGGAAGATGGCCTCCTTCTCCCACTTTTCACGCTCTAGCGCCAGTGTTTCTTGCTCATTTAATCCCATATTACCCACTCTCAAATTTGCCGCACCTAACGTTTGGCGCTTCAGCGTGCGCCCATTGCAGGCCGCCATCCTTCCTCGAAGTCACGAGACGCCGCAGGCCATCGCGGGTGAGAGGGCCTCAGGCGTCCGCTGCAAGCGCGGGGTTGGCCTGGCCTGTCTTTGTTTTTGAATTCTACCACGGTCTGGACGGGGCCAGGTCAAAGGGCAACGCGGCTCTGGACCGAGATGTTGGCAGGCTATAGACGGTTTTCGAAGTGAGCAACGGTCTTGCCCCTCACCAGCTTCCCTCGAAGCCCAGACGTTGCCGGCCCCCTTCGTAGAAAGACCGCTTCGCAGGATGAGCAGGTTCCTGCCCTTTGCGGCGCTCGACTTGTCGGCACTGGAAAACGGACGGTCTGGAGCGGAAAAAGGAGGCCTTGGCGTTTCCTCTCCTGCACCGTCCCACCGAGGCCACCACCGCCAAACGGTGAAGCCCCACGCTGCGGGAGCTCGAAGGCAAGATCGTTCCAGGCAACTTTCCGGGAAGGCACCGCTGGCAGGGCAAGAGGCTCCGCGTGTGGGACCCAACCTCGGGACGCGGGAAACAACGCTCTGGAGGACTGACGCCGAGCCACCTCAGAGGTGCTCGAAGGGATTTGCTCGCAGGCGATCAGCGATTCTCGGAGGGAATCACCGAGCGGAGAGACGCAGACCTTTCAGTCACCCGCGACCTTTACTACCAGTTTTCAAGGCACAACTTTTCGATCAACCACAACAGAACCAGGGCGGCCAACCTTAAGTAGGCGGCTAAGCTGCCCTTAAACGCGACAGCTTTTCTTATTGCCGCCAGCTTATTTCACCCGACCACGCGAAGGCCGAGCGACCCTTTAACTCTATTCATGTCAAGATTATAGGCCCCTTCCAGCGATCTCGTCAACTCGCTGAGCAACGCCGCCTAAGTCACCTTCGGGTGACAAATGCGGCAGGGTGGCTTATACGGCTTTCGACACGTTCAGAATCCCTCATCAGGGTTCACCAACCGCGGTGAGCGGGCCAGACACTTATACGGGGTGAGAAGCGGGAGGAGAGGCGCAAATGCGGCTCTCGGTAAACCGAACGACCCGAGGTATTTAGAGCCTCGACCGCAGACTTGTCCCGAGCGTCTTCTGCGGCGACCGAGACCGTGCAAGCTGCCTACAACTGGTCCACCGGGCTCAGCACTCCCCGGCCTCCGCGGTTGAGCACATGTGTATAGATCATGGTCCTTCGATGTTGCGCGCTCCGCTAATGAACGTGGTGACGGCGCCTCTCGCCCGTCCGTGGATCCTGGGAATCTAGGCCGTTCCGTCGCCCCAGCCGGGGCTTGTAGAGGATTGAGGGCCATGGGGGCTGAATCAGGAAGACGGTGCCAGGAGGTCCGGAGATCCAGAGGAGAGTATTCCGGCTCCGGCGCGTCGTCAGCCACCGGGCTCAGTCCCCTTCTCCAGACCAAAGTCCCGGGACTCCGAGCCAGCGGAAAGTTCTCCAGTTCAAAGTCCCGGGACTCTGCGCCGGCGTCCCTTTCTCCAGCGCAAAGTCCCGGGACGACGGCTTGGGGCTATTAAATTTCGAGGTGCGGCGGTGTCCGCTTCGGCCGGACCGCCACCGCCACGCCGATCAGGACCAGCGTCTGGGGATGGCAGTCCTCGGCCACTTCGCGCTGGCGATCCTGGTCTTAACTCGGCGCCGCAGACAGACGGCGTGGCAGGCGTACCGTTGTAGCGTCGCCGACGGTGAGGGGAGGCTGACCCATGCGAAGGACGTCGATCCGCCGGTGACGGCATTGTGCACCGGCTTGACGCAACCGCTACGGAGGACTAGTGTGTTCATGTCGAGCCGGTCCTGGAGGTATGCGGTCAGGCCCGCTCGACAGCGTCCGCCGGTTGCAGGGCCAGGTTGGTGTGGGGTAGTAACGGGCCCGAGGCTGTCGCCCCTCCTCCATGCTGGCGCGCCGACGCGCGCCGGGGACTGAAAATTCCCCTGTCAAGCCGGTCTGGTTGGTGCGTTGACGAGACGAACAACCAAGCAGGTCGGTGAGCCAATAGACCACCTCGTGACGGGGGGCGAACGCTTTCATTACCAAGGAGGTTTGTAATGGCCAATCGGGACGTCGCCAAGGACATGCAAAGCTGTATCGTGCTGTGCGGAGAGAGCCACGAGGCCTGCCTGAGGACGGTCACCTACTGTCTACAGAAAGGTGGAAAGCACGCGGAGCTCGGCCACATCCGGCTGCTGCTCGACTGTGCCGAGATCTGCGCGACGAGCGCCGATTTCATGCTCCGCGGCTCGGATCTCCACGCCGCCACCTGCGGCGCCTGCGCCGAGGTCTGCGACCGCTGCGCCGACGACTGCCGGCGCTTCGGAGACGACGACGTGATGCGGCACTGCGCTGAGCTCTGCGCGCGTTGCGCCGAGCTGTGTCACGAGATGGCGGGAGAGTTGGTGCCCACCGAAGCGGAAATGCGGTAGCAGGAATTGCGCTCCGGGCAAGATCCCGGGCAGCGCCGGCTGTCGGAGAATCGCCGCCCGGACCAGGGAGGCGAGATCCAAGGACGCCGGGTGAGCCAAAGCGGGAGCTCCGGGCTCCGGCTCGTCGTCAGCTTCCTCAGGCCGGAGTAAAGATCCCCAGCTCAGAGTCCACTGACTCTGAGCTGTCGTCAACTTCTCCAAGCCGGAGTCAACGTCTCCAGGCCAGAGTCTCGAGACTCTGGCTTGGAGACGTTGCGGCGGCTGATTTTGGAACAATGTAGAAGCCCGACGGCTCCCGGCCGGGATCTCCGGGGCGGATCAGGAGATCCGGGCTTCGTCGAGCAAGGGCTGGAGCTCGCGCCGGATCGCTTCGGCGGCGGGCAAGGAATGGCTCTCCGGCTCCTGCCGCCAATCCGGCGGAGGAAGCAGACCGATGTAGACGGGCCGGCCCGCTTCTTCGGTGATCAGGTCGAGGCTCCAGGGCCCTTCCCCGAGTGCCAGGTACCTTCGCCGCCGCCGCCTTCCGCACCGCCGACAAGCTCAAAGCCGGAGACCGCGCAGTTCCCTTCCCCACCGGCAGTTTCCCACCCGCGCTCCCGTACGTGACAGTCTGAACCTCCTGAGATCGAGACGATCTCAGGGGAGAAGTGTGCCTTGAACTGGCGAAGCGGCCGGCGGGGAGAGTCTGTAGCGTCAAAAGCGAGCGCTGAAGCCGCTCTTCAGGACAGAGGAACCGGATTTTGAAGAAAACTCCGCAGTCCCGGAGGCTCATCTTGCCTCTTGGGGGAGCCTCAGCAACGAGCGTTGCGCATTTTAGCTTGATTTCCTTCTACGAGTACCAGGTACCTTCGCGAGAATACCTGCGGTCGCACGCTCCTGTTCGACCACTCCATAAAGCTCTCTCACCCTTCTAACACCTACAGGCTTACGGTACCTCTTGCATTCGACGTACGCTACGGCGCCATGGCCGGTGATCACGTCACGTCACGGACATGCACCCGCGGAGGCTGTCAGTTTCAGCGATGCGCTCAGACCCGTAACCGAAGAATCATTGCGGACGACGATACGAAGCGTGTTCTTTCCGGGAATGATCCAGTCCGACACACTGCCGCTGTAGGTGATCGTTTTCGGAGGCGCTTTGAAATTGCTGTTCCCCGTAGTGGCGTGGATCTGCTTGCCGTTCAGTAAGACGGTTGCACGGTTGTCGGCGAGGAAACTCAAGGACAGGATCGGCGCCTTCGCGGTTGCGCAGAGGCAGAACGAATATTCATAGACATAGTCCCCCGGGTTCGAGCCCCGCGACGGATCCACCGAAATCCAGTTTGCGCCGGGTACGGTGCCCCATCCCGGAACTGCCGAAACGACAGTCGGAGCGATCGGCGTGGTGATGCCTGGGCCGCTCACCAGCGTCCAGCCCGGCGATCCCGTCGTAATGGTCTGGTCGAGATCACCGCACACCCGGCAACGATCGCTGTTGACGCGGTCGGTCCCGTTGAAATACTGCTCGAGGAGGTTGTCGCCGGGCTTGAAGTACTCCGCGTATCGCTTGCAGTTCTCCGATCCAAACGAAGTCTGTTTGTAGCAATCGTTTCGATCGACTGCATTGACCGTGCGGATGACTTTGCCATTGACTTTCACTTCGCATGTCGAAGTCGTATTGATCGCGACGACGAGATGCAGCATCTCGAGACTCGTGCTCGGCAGAAGTCCAGCTTCCGCTCTTGCAGGCACGTAGGCAGCGCCGATCTGGTGTTTGCCCGGCTCGAGCAGGCTGGTCGTCAGCGAGGCCCGGCCGAAGACGTCAAGGCTGATTGGCTCTCCGAGCTTCGATCCGTCAAGCGTGAACTGCACGGTGCCTGTCCTTCGCTCCGCCGCCGGTACAATCCGTTCGCCGGTCTTCTTCCTTTTGACGGTCGCCACAAAGGTGACTTTCTCGCCGACCTTGGAAGAATGTTTGTCTGCATCGATCTCCGTTCGCGTTGCCCCCTGTTCGATCACCTGGCTCTGCAGGTACGTCTTCGCGAAATTCGGCTCGCCGGTCAGAGCGACGTCGAACGCGCAGTTTTCCCGATCGTTCCTGTTCGTGATCTTCCCGCATAGCCTCTCCGCGACCCTTCTTTCGATGGGTGTGACCGGCGGACGGCCCGGAATGTTGCAGCTCGCCGCTCCCTCCGGGGGCCAGCCCCTGTTCGCGAAAGTATCGGGCCCCGTGCCCGGAGCGTAGTCGAACAGACTCGTCGATTTGTTGACGCGCCATGCATTCGCAAACTTTCTGTTCAACGCGTCATAGCGCGCCGCTTCGGAAGCGGGACGCGAGCCCATGGAGGAGCCGTCCGATAGTCTCGGCAACCAACTGCCGGACGGAATCAACCCCATGACTCCTTCCGTCGCCGGCGTTTGCATGATGCTCAGATTGACATACCAGATGTTATGCGATGCCCACCAGCCGGGGATCGCCGTCAAGGCGGTACCATCGGCGAAATCAATCTCGATTCCGCCACCGCTGCTCGATCTGGCGACGCGGGCGCCTGCTCCGAGAGGAACGCTCTGCACGGTGTTGATGTCGATGAGATTTCCGTCGACGCGCAACTCCATCCCTGAGGGACTCGCTACGCCGGTCAAACTCGGCTGGTAGGTGACCCGGCGTCCCGAAACGCGGGCGGCGACCGCGGTGTTGACGCTGACGCAACTGGCGAGCCCCGTGTGCGCATTGAGAACGGGCGGCGCGGAAGGCACAGGAGTCTGGCGGGCCTGAATCTCCATATCGTCGTCGCGCAGAAGGGTGAATTCGCCGGCGCTCTGGAAATCGTAATTCTCGCCGCTCACGGTGCGGATGTGAGGATCGCCATTGTCGGCACCGTCGTAGACGGCCCGGTCATTCGACAGAACGAGATCGTCGATGACGACGCGTCCCTGCGGGGATCCCCACGAGGGGCCGACATTCAGGCGAACGGCGACGATGCTGCCGAGATTGAGGCCCGAGTTGTTGTTCAGGAAATCCGTCAGCCTGATCCTGATGGTCTCCATCTCATTGTGCCAGCCGCCGCTGCGTTGATAGGGCTGCTCCAGGCCACCCCCATAAGCTCCGATGTTGATGGAGCTCGTATTCGACGCGGAATCGCGCAAGGTCACTGTAAAAGTCAGGTCCCCGCCCACGGCCAGCGTATTGGGATGCTGGGTCCCCTGCGCACCGCGCAGGGATAGATACAAGTTGTCCGTGAAATTCTGCTCGCCTAAGGGCACTGCCCACTCGTAGTATTTGTCGGCCCCCGTCCAATCGAACACGACGCCGCGGCTCCAGTCATTCCGGATGGCCGACCAATCCGTGTTGCCGACCTGCGTGGCGCCGTTGAAGGGGTCAATCGCAGTCCAGGTGAAGTCCGAATTGTTGTCGTCCAGCTTTCCCTCGACGAGGTTGTTGACGGTGAACGTGACGCTCCCGCCGCTGCTGCTGACATTCGTCGCGGTCTGCGATTGATAGTCGTCGATCACCACCGTGCCGGTGACGGAGGCGTCGTAATACTCATTCGTGACGACCACGCAAGCGCCCGTGGGTGCGCCGATCGGCCGGAACGTTTCGTATTGACGAGTCAAGAAATCGATGGACGGGATGTTGTCGTCGACGTAACGCTTGACCAGGGGGAGGAGAAGCCCCAACTGGATCAAATGCGTGTTGGTCACGCCGAGGGGACATGGACCGGTGAAGACGCCCCCGATAGCATGAAAATCGCCGTGCCCGGCCCCTTGCACGGTCGTGGACTGGCGATGCCCCACGGTTCGGTCGTGCAGGTGGTAGGTCTGGCAAATCTCGCAATCAGCCGAGCCGTCTACGTCGGCATCTCCCGAGGCGGTCCAGAGATGGTAATTGGCGTCGTGGGGATTGGAGTCAGCGGTGCCTACCCAGTCGGTCGGCAGCATGCTGTCGATCAGTTTGATGTTGCCCTTGACGTAATTGACGGGAGTATACGTGGCGTCGAACATGCGGTCATACGCGATCGCTACGCCCTCGGCGCCGCGGCTGTGTCCGATCCAGACGATCTTGCTGGCGTCGAGATGCCCGGTCAGATCGGTGTGGATGTGGCCCGCCGCAACCTCGGCGATGAATGCATCCGTGTGTGCCAGGGTTGTGGTCGAAGCGGAAACCGGTCCGGGTACCGTGTTGTTGGCGTGGCTCATGACGATGTAGCCGTATGAAGCCAGGTGATTACCGATATGGTCGTACCACTGGTAGTCATGGCCGTTGCCGTGACTGATGACGATCAGCGGCAGACATCCCACTGGAGGATTGGCTGCGCAGCCCTGGCCGAGTGTTGAGATATTGGTCGGGAAGAACACGTTTTCAGCCAGATGCGTCCCAGGGATGCCGAACGTGGCGCCAACTGAGGCCGACAGGTTGTACGTCAACTCCGTGACGGCGAGAGGCCCGGCCGCCGTCGTGTCGTGAAGGATGTAGAAGCCGGATTCATTGTTGCGTCCATCGATGTAGTCGTTGCCGTCCAGCAACCCGTTCTGGTTGCAATCGAGGACGACGTCATATCCGACGCCCAGGCCCATTCCGGCGGCGCCGCTCAACTCGTTCGGCACTGTGACCTGGAATGTATTGGCCTGAATGGTCCCTGCGCTGAACGTCTGCGTCTGCATTCCGCCGGTGGTCACGTCGGTTAGCGTGTTGTTCGTATTCCACCCGAGGGTTTTCTTCGCGTTCACGACGTAGACATCGCAGGTCTGCCCGACGATCGCCGGAAAACGCGATGGATCGATCGCCACGTGCACCGCGCTGTTGGCGTTGATGGCCTTGACATAGTGGAAGAACGGATAGGTGACCAGCGGGTTTCCGGCGAGCTCCGTCTTGGTGACCGCGGCCTGCGACGGCGCTGCGAAGAGGAAGGCCACGAGAACGGTATAGGAAACGATGGACTTTCGAACGGCGCCTCCAATCGTGAGCATGATTGTTCCCCTCTTATTCGCGTGGTCGCGGAACAACGGAACCGGAACTCGGCAGACGCCAGGTCTCGGCGAGGTCCTTCTCGTCCGGCGAATATCTCAGCACGAGGTCTGCAGCGGGCCCCCGCAGGAGCGCCGCCAGATCATCCACTTGTATGGATCTGCGCGTTGCGCCCCTGATCTTGTCCCGGCTGAAGGCCTTGATTCCGGCCTTGTCGGCGAGGGCCCTCTCGGCCCTGATGATCTGAGGCGTGACACGCTCGGGCAACTGCGGTCGTCCAAACCAGATGGGCGCTGCGGCCAAGTCAATTTCGCCCGGGATAATCCCGATGACATGTCCCGAGCGATGGCCCTGATTGAGGCGCTGGACCGTTCGATCGCCCGCGAACAGGACCGGCTCAGCGGCGTCGCGGGGCAAAACATATTTCGGATTGACCCTCAGCACGACGAGCAGTCCAGCGTTCACGAGCGGCCGGTCTTGAAGCCAGTCAAAGCGGTATCCCGCTTTCAACCTGAACGGCTGAATCTCGACGATGTCGAGGACCGCGGCCGGGGTGGCCGGCACTGACTCCTCTCCGACAGATGTATCGCGAAGTGCATCGCGTGGAACGGCCTGAGGCTTCGCCGCCGTCGCGGTCTGTCCGTAACAGGCCAAGACCGCCGCGAACGAGCTAAGCCATAATGCGCCAAGCAATTTGATGAGCCCGCGGCAGCGTGAGGTTGGCTTCGGTGCTGGGCTGCTTTTGGCCGGCATCACAGTCCTCCATGCGAAACGGTGTCTATCCGGTCGGCTTATCATGACAACTCCGGTTCCCATGTGATGCAGATCACAGTCCTATTGGTAAGCATCGACGGCGTTTGGCGACCGCTAGCTTTGCCAGGTACTAATTTTCTTGATGCTCTTACTCTACGCCTGTTCCTGCACTTCGTCAACAACGACTCCGACTGTCGGATAAGCCACCGAGAGGAGAAGGAGCGTGAAATGTATCCGATCCGCCGATTTCCCTATGGATATGTGACTTATCTTGCCTGGGCCGCCTTCGTGCCGGGAATGCTTACCGACAGAGTGTGTCGTGTAAGCGGAGGACGCAAAGACGACGAAGTCTCTCGTCATGGCGAGAGAGCGTCGAGCGGACTCCTCACGCCGCGGCCTCCGCGGTTGAACACATGTGTATAGATCATTGTTGTCTTGACGCTTTGGCCGGTGGTGGTCGCGGAGCTCAGCGAGCAGGGAGCAGAGTCTCGGGAGCCGCCGGTTCCGCCGCCCCGCCGGGGCTTGTGGGGAGATGGGGGCCGGGTACCCCGGGCTGACGCCCGGGGCTACATGCCGTCGCCCCACTCCGGGGGCGGAATCCAGGGAACGGCGTCAGGACGCCGGGTGAGCCAAAGCGGGAGCCCCGGGCTCCGGCTCGTCGTCAGCGTCCTCAGGCCGGAGTAAAGATCCCCAGATCAGAGTCCACTGACTCTGAGCTGTCGTCAACTTCTCCAGCCCGGAGTCAACGTCTCCAAGCCAGAGTCCCGAGACTCTGAGCCAGAGTCAACGTCTCCAGCGCAAAGTCAGCTGACTCTGGCCCAGAGTCAAGATCTCCAGCCCGGAGTCAACGTCTCCAGGCCAGAGTCCCGAGACTCTGAGCCAGAGTCAACGTCTCCAGCGCAAAGTCAACTGACTCTGGCCCAGAGTCAAGATCTCCAGCCCAGAGTCAACGTCTCCAGGCCAGAGTCAACTGACTCCGGCTTGGGGCGATTTATTTTCGCGGTGCGGCGGCTGGTTTTTGAAGAATGTAGAAGCCCGGCGGCTCGCCGCCAGGATCGCCGGGGCGGATCAGGAGATCCGGGCTTCGTCGAGCAAAGGCTGGAGCTCGCGCCGGATCGCTTCGGCGGCGGGCAAGGAGTGGCTCTCCGGCTCCTGCCGCCAATCCGGCGGAGGAAGCAGACCGATGTAGACGGGCCGGCCCGCTTCTTCGGCGATCAGGTCGAGGCTCCAGGGCAGCGGCGGCTCGGTCCCGAAAGATTGCCTCGCTTCCAGCAGGAGCGTCCTGCAGGAGCGCAGCAGCTCGTCTCTGTCGCTCTCGGACGCCGGCGGCCGCAGCGCCCGGCCCAGGCGCCGCCGCAGGGACTCTCGACCCTGGACGATCTGCCACAGCCGCCACGTCCCCCAACCCGTCTCTCCCAGCACGATGCAGCGCTGCGGCGACAGCCGGCGGATGCTGGCGGCGTGCCGCTGGGCCCAGCTCAGGAGAGAGTGCTTGGCGTCGTCCAGGTTTTCGAACTCGTGGTCCGCCGCGGAATGGAAGTGCCACCCACCGGCCTGGCAGCGCCAGGCGCCGTCCCGGCCCTGGACGGGCACGGCGCCGGTGGAGACCGCCGTGTGCAGGATCATGCGCCCGTCGATCGGCGGCCACACCCGGCCGATCGGCGTGCCGCTGTCCGGCAGCCGGGGGACGCCCCGAGGCGCGTCGGGGACCGGAGCGGCGGCGATGGGCGTGGGCCTGGCCGGCGCCGGCGCGGCGATGTCGGCTCCTTCCAGGGCCTGGAGCCAGGCGAGGAGGAGGGCGGGCTCGTCGGTGGCGCCTTCGCCGGTCTCCAGGAGCCCCTCCCGGATCATCTCGCGGACCCGGTCGAGGGCCAGACGCACGGAGAGCACGAAGGCATCCCGGATGCCCTGGTTCTCGGTGGCCACCGATTCCACCACGGCCAGCCCGTCGGAACCGAGCGTCTCCCGCAGCTCCGCGACCGGCATCGCGTCCTTCCGGTCGCGGTGGTTCGCCTGCACCACGATGCCGGTGCGGGGCCCCGGCCGCTCCGCCAGCATCTCCTTCAGGCCCCGCATGTGCTCCGCCGCCGCCTCGACCTGACCGGCCCCGCTGTTGAGCACGAAGACGACGGCGTCGGCCTCGGAGAGCAGCGCGCGGCGGCGCTCCGCCAGCTCCTCCTGCCCCGGCACGCTGAGGATCTGGCAGCGGATCGGCAGGCCGTCGAAGCTCCCGCCCACGTACTCCAGCCAATCGAAGTACAGGGTCCGCCCGTCCTCTTCGCCAGCCGTGTACAGCGAGCGGCCCATGCCGCGGGCGAGCGCCGCGAGGCTGGTCGTCTTGCCCGAGCGGGGAGGCCCGTCGTAGACCAGCCGCACGACCACCGCGTCGCGGTCCGGCGTCATCCTCGCCATGACGACGGTTCCTTCCCTGGCGGCGCGAGCCCGCGCACCCTGGCGTGGATCGCCGGCAGGGAGATCTTCCCGGGATCGGCGAGGACGGCGATCAGCAGATCGCCGCGCAATATGCGGAGGATGATCACGCGGTCGATGAACGTCAGGACGATCTCCTCCAGGGCGGAGCGCGGCATCGCCCTGGCGGCGAGCGCGGTGTCCGCGCGCGCCAGGTCGAGGCAGGCGCGGATCACCTCGCCGGAATCGATCGCCGGCGGGCCCGCGAAGTGCTCTTCGAGAACACGGCCGGAGCCGAGGTCCATCAGGAAAGCGCCGTCGACGCCGTCGAGCTCGCGGAGAGGACCGGTGACCTCCGGCGACATCGCGCGGGCTTCCGGGACGGCTTCCGGGACGATTTCCGGGGCGTCGTTGGCGTCCTCGTCGCGCCGCCGCATCGACTCCAGCAGGATGAACGTGAGCGGCGCGTTGATCGACCGCTGCGGCAGCTCGGTGAAAAAACGGGTCTGGACGTCCGCGACGTCCCAGCCCAGGATGCGGATCGCCGCCTCCTCGCCCGCGAGCGAGCCGAGACGCGCGTCCCACAGCTCGCCTTCGACAAAGGAAAGCACCCCTTCCTTTTCTTCTTCCCGCACGACGAGAGAACAGGTTTCCCGTTCGATGGCGATCATCTGAACAAAGGCCGCCGGAGCGACATCCTGCAGATGTCCCCGGACACGCCGGCGATCGGTTCCCGAAAGCGTCACCCCGCAATCCTCCCCGGAAAAGAATGGATCGACGGCCGGCCCCCTATTCGCCAGGGCCGGCCGGCTTCTTCTCCACCGCCCGCACCCGACGCTATTGCAGGTCGGCCGCGTGCCTGGCCACCGCGGACCGCATGATCGCGAGATTCGTGCTCTCCCGCTCGGCCGCCAGATAGAGGAAGACGTTCGGAGAGAGGATCTTGATGATGTGGATCTGATCCGTCAGCGTCAGCAGCATGTCCTCGAGATTGGACTTGAGGTTCAGCGCCCGCATGATCTTGATCTTCTGCTTCACCAGTTCGCTGTTGTAGGCGCTGGCGACGCTGAGGTCGAAATCCGACCGCTGCGTCTTGGTGCCCAGAGTGAGGCCGGATTCCATGTCCACGACCGAAGCGGCGATGAAGCCGGACATCTCGCCGGCGATCTTGTCGAGAATGTCGGCGATCTTCTTTTCAGTGCTCATTACAATCTCCCAGAGTTGAACAGACATGAAACTCATGCGTCAGATGACAAGGTCCTTCTCGACCGACGCCAACTGATGGCGCGCCATGGCAAGATTGCTGCGCCCCTTGTCGAGGACCAGATAGAGGAACATCGCCTCGCTGCTCTTGAGCAACCGGATGAGGTGATACTGGTTGCCCAGCGTGATGAGGATGTCCTCGATGCTGTCGTTGAGATCCAACGCCTTCATCGTCTTGCGCTTCGCGCGCACGACTTCCGTGTTGCCGGCGGCGGCCACCTCCAGGTTGACCGAGCCGCCGCCCGCCTGCGCCAGAACCATACCGCTGCTGCTGTCCACCAGACAGCAGCCGACCGAGCCGTCGATTTCCATCAATCGATCCATTCCAATCTTGGCATTCACGCGCAAATCTCCCCTTGATCCACGAACATGGCGAACTGGGATCAGCTTTGCCAGTGGCCCGAGTATACCCCAAGCGGTATTACGATTCACATTACAGATTTCGTCTTTTTGGAGTCGGCTGAAGGAAGGAACCGGCCCCAGGGGAGGGACGGCTCTCAGGGAGCCCGCTTCGGCCGCACCGCCACCGCCACGCCGATCACCACCAGCGCTACGCCGGCCAGGATCCGGAGCGTGAACGGCTCGCGCAGGAACAGCGTGCCCACCGCCACCGCGATGACCGGCGTGGCGTAGTTGATCATCGCGATGCTCGTCGCGTTCTGGTGCTTCAGCAGCCAGAAGTAGAGGGTGAAGGGCACGGCGGAGCCGATGATCGCCAGGTACAGCAGGGCCAGAACGGACGGCGTGTCGAACGTCACCTCGCGGGTCGACTCCAGGAGCCAGGCGATGGGTCCCAGCAGCAGCGCGGTGATCCCCATCGGCACCGCCGAGATCGAGAGCGGATGGACGCCCTTGCCCCAGCGCTTCACGATCACCCCGCCGCAGGAGGCGCAGAGGGGCGAGAGCAGCAGCAGCGCTCCCGCCTTCAGCACCTGGGGACCGCCCAGGGCCTGGAAGTCTTCGGAGAAGATCACCGCGATGCCCGCGAAGCCGATCAGGATGCCCGCCATCTTCCCCGCCGTCAGCCGCTCCTCCGGCAGGAGGAAGTGGGCGATCAGCGCCGTCAGCAGCGGGAAGGTGGCGAAGATGACCGACGCCAGTCCCGAGGGGACCCACTGCTCGGCCCAGTAGAGGACGCTGTACGGGATCGCGAAGGTCAGCAGCGCGTTGGTCAGCCAGAGGCGGCGCTCGATCGGGCTCCGGCCCAGCTTCAATCCCAAAGCCGGGACCAGCGCCAGCAGCACCGTCGAGGCGATGGCGAAACGGAGGGCCACGCCGGTGACCGGCGGAATGCCCCGCAGGCCGATCCGGATCACGGCCCAGGTGGTGCCCCAGATCAGGATCAGCGCCGCGAGGATGGCCCAGGTGAGAGCGCGACGAGGCTTCAGGGCGGTGCGCCGTCCTTACGGATAGATCTTGTACAGCATTCGCGGATAGGGGATCGTCTCGCGCAGGTGCGTCAGGCCCGTCATCCAGGCCACGAAGCGCTCGAGCCCCATGCCGAACCCGCTGTGCGGGAAGGCTCCATACTTGCGGACGTCAAGATACCACTGGAATGCCTCGACCGGCAGGTTGTGCTGCTGGATGCGGCTCAACAGCAGGTCGTGGTCGTGGATGCGCTGGCTGCCGCCGACGATCTCGCCATAGCCTTCGGGGGCGATGATGTCGAGGCCGAGCACCACGTCCGGGTTCTCCGGATCGGGCTGCATGTAGAAGGCCTTGAAGGCGGCCGGGAACCGGGTGACCATCACCGGCCGGTCGAACCGGCTGGCGACGAGCGTCTCCTCGTCGGCGCCGAAGTCGTCGCCCCACTGGATGGGGTTGCCCTGCTCGTTGAGGATCTTCACCGCCTCGGTGTAGGTGATGCGCGGGAAGGGCGGCAGGACCTGCTCCAGCTTGGAGGTGTCGCGCTCGAGGATCTTCAGCTCCTGGCGGCAGCGCTCGAGCACGCGGCCCACCAGGTAGACGAGGAACTCCTCGGCGAGGGCGCACAGGCCTTCGAACTCCAGGAAGGCCACCTCGGGCTCCACCATCCAGAACTCCATCAGGTGGCGCCGGGTCTTGGACTTCTCGGCCCGGAAGGTGGGGCCGAAGCAGTAGACCTTGCCGAGGGCCGCCGCGGCCGGCTCCAGGTAGAGCTGGCCGGACTGCGAGAGGTAGGCCTTGTCGCCGAAGTAGTCGGTCTCGAAGAGCGTCGAGGTCCCCTCGCACGCCGCCGGGGTGAGGATCGGCGAGTCGATGAGGGTGAACTCGCGGTCGTAGAAGAAGTCGCGGATGGCCTGCTCGACCTCGCTGCGCACCCGCAGGGCGGAACGCTGGCGGCTGGAGCGCAGCCAGAGGTGGCGGTTCTCCATCAGGAACGCGGTGCCGTGCTCCTTGGGGGTGATCGGGTACTCCGGCGTCAGGGCGAGGACCTCGAACTCCTTCGCCTGCACCTCGACGCCGATCGGGGACCGCTTGTCCTCCTTGACGGCGCCGACGACGCGGACGGTGGATTCCTGGGTGGCGCGCTCGATGTCCGCCCAGTCCTTCTCGGACACGTCGTTGCGCCCGGCCACGGCCTGGACGACGCCGCCGGCCATGCGCACCTGGAGGAAGGCGATCTTGCCGCTGGAGCGCTTGTTGTCGATCCATCCCCGCAGCTCGACCTCCTGGCCGATGTGCTGGGACAGCTCGCGAATCGAGGTGACGGGTGTGGCCTGGCTCATGGGGGCGGGATTGTATCTGAGGCCTCCCCGCCATGTCACACCGGGCGCCCCCGCCCGGGCCCTCACCCCCTGGCCCCCTCTCCCGACCCCTCCCTCCCACCCACACCGGGAGAGGGGGAAGGGTTTGTCTGGTTAGCGGCCCAACCAGACCACCTGAAAGGCCTTTTGGGCTTCTTTTGACTAACTTCTCCTCCTCTCCCGGTGTGGGTGGGAGGGAGGGGTCGGGAGAGGAGGCCGGGAGGTGAGGGCCTCGCAGGGCAGACTCCATGGAGGGCTGAGGCGTACAATAACCATGATGCCGACGCACGCGGCCCGCCGATGGTGTTCCTCGGGGCTCGCCGTTCTTTTCCTCCTGGCGGCCGGGCCGGCGCCCGCGCGGGCGACCGACGCGCGGGAGGTGATCGGCGTGGCCCACGCGGCCGGCCGGTACAACTTCACGGACGAGGATTACCTGAACGAGGGGGCCGGCGTCCTGCTGGAGCTCGGCACCCGGGTCGTCAAGATCTTCTTCCTCCCCAACCAGATCACCACCATGTACCCGTTCAACTCGGACTGGGGCGATCCCCCGCCGGCCAGCCTGGTGGAGCTGGCGCAGCGGCCGTACTTCCAGGAGCTGTTCAAGAAGCCTTTCTCCACCTACATCCTGGTGACCTCCGCGGTCAACGGAGGCACGCCCTATTTCGAGGGTCTGACCCGCGAGGAGGCCGAGGCCGAGCGGGAGCAGATGTACGCGCTGACCAAGTACCTGCTCACCACCTACGCCAAGAGCGGCAAGACCTTCATCCTCCAGAACTGGGAAGGCGACCACCTGCTGCGGCAGCACCTGGCGGAGGGCGCCGATCCGGACCCCAAGCGGGTGGAGGCGATGATCCAGTGGTTCAACGTCCGCCAGGACGGCGTGCGGGCCGCCCGCAAGGAGCTGGGGGACGACCTCGGCGTGGAGGTGCTCCACGCCATCGAGGTGAACCACCTGGCGAGGGCCATGGCCGGGAAGGTGTCGATGACGAACAGCATCGTCCCGTTCACGCGCTCCGACCTCTATTCCTACTCCAGTTGGGACGTCGAGTTCGATCCGCCCACGCTCGTCAAGGCGCTGGACTACCTGGAGGCGAAGGCGCCGGACAACAGGCGGTACGGGAGCCGGAACATCTACCTGGGCGAGTTCGGCGTGGCCAAGGACCACGGCGTGCCGGAAGGAGACCGGCCGGAGCGCATCCGCGACCTGCTGGAGGCGGCGCTGGGCTGGGGCGTGCGCTACGTGGTCTACTGGGAGGTCTTCTGCAACGAGGCGATGCGCGACTATACGGGCCGGCCCCGCAACAAGGACCTGCGCGGCTTCTGGCTGATCCGGCCGGACGGCGAGAAGACCCCGATGTGGGATCTGCTGGACGGCCAGCTCGACGCCGGGTTCCACCGCGCGGCCTTCAGCAGCTTCTCGAACCAGTATCTCTCCGTGGACGAACGCAACCGCGGGGTGACGGCCGAGCGCTGGACGCGCGGCGGGCGCTGGGAGACCTTCATGCTCAAGGACTGGAACGGCGGCGGTCTCCAGAACGGCGACGAGGTGAGCCTGCAATCCCACGACGGCCGCTATCTGACGGTGGAGCGCGGCTCCGCCGGCCGCGTCTTCGCCCGCGAAGCCACGCCGGGCCGGCTGGAGAGGTTCACGCTCCACAAGATCGGCGGCGCCGGCGCCATCGCGCCCGGCGACTCCGTGGCCTTCGAGACGCGAAGCGGCCTCTTCCTCGGCGCCGAGGTGGGCGGCCGGGGCACGCTCCGGGCGGTGCGGCCGGTTCCGGGACCGGCGGAGGTGTTCCGGTTCGTGGACCCGGAAGAGTAGGCCCTCACCCCGACCCTCTCCCGACCCCTCCCTCCCTCACCTCACCGGGAGAGGGCGCCCCCACCCAAAGGCGAAGAAAACAGTTCTCTCCCCTCCTCTCCCGGTGAGGGTGGGAGGGAGGGGTCGGGAGAGGAGGGGCCGGGGGTGGTGAGGGCCCATGACAATCGTCACCCGAAACTCGTGACTCCCTGAACTAGGATCACCCTTCCCCGTAGGAGAGACTGTCTCCACAAGGAGGGAACGATCCATGCTCCGAATCAAAACCATTCTGCTCGCCGCGCTCCTGATGGCGGCGGGCTCTGTCAGCGCGGCGTGCGCCGCCGAGAAGTCGTTCGCGATCACCAACGTCCGCATCTTCGACGGCGAGCGGGTGATCCCCAAGGGGACCGTCGTGGTGCGCGGGCGGGAGATCGTGGCGGCGGGCGCGGACGTCAAGGCGCCGGCCGGGGCCGAAGTGATCGACGGCGCGGGCGCTACCGTCATGCCCGGCTTCATCGACAGCCACACGCACACCTTCGGGGACGGCCTGAACCGGGCGGCGGTGTTCGGCGTCACCACGCAGCTCGACATGTTCACGTCGGCGGACTTCGCCCGCCAGATGCGCGAGGAGCAGGCGAAGACCGGGGCGCCGGGCCGGGCGGACCTCTTCAGCGCCGGCACGCTCGCCACGGCGGCCGGCGGGCACGGCACACAGTTCGGGATGCAGATCCCCACCCTCGCCAAGCCCGAGGAGGCCGCGGCCTGGGTGGACGCCCGCGTCGCCGAGGGCTCGGACTACATCAAGATCGTCCACGAGGACGGCTCGGCCTACCACATGGAAAGGCCGACGCTGGACCGCGCCACCATCAAGGCGATCATCGAGGCCGCCCACAAGCGGGGCAAGATGGCCGTGGTCCACGTCAGCACCAAGGACGGCGCGAAGAGGGTCATCGAGGACGGCGCCGACGGCCTCGTGCACATCTTCACCGACCGGGCGCCGGAGCCGGGCTTCGCGGCGCTGGCGGCGCGCAAGAAGGCGTTCGTGATCCCCACCCTGACCGTGGTCGAGAGCACGACCGGAAGCGCGTCCGGCGCGACGCTGGCGACGGACGCGCGGCTGGCGCCGTACATCAAGGCCGAGGAGGCGCAGAACCTCCGGCAGTCCTTCCCGAAGCGGAGCCTCGATTTCGCCAACGCCCTGGAGACGGTGCGCCAACTGCGGGCGGCGGGGGTGCCGATCCTGGCCGGCAGCGACGCGCCCAACCCGGGCACCTGGCACGGCATGTCCATCCACCGGGAGCTGGAGCTGCTGGTCTCCGCCGGCCTCTCCCCCGCCGAGGCGCTGGCGGCGGCGACCTCCGCGCCCGCGAAGGCGTTCGGCCTCAAGGACCGCGGCCGCATCGCTCCCGGCCTGCGGGCCGACCTCGTGCTGGTGAAGGGAGACCCGACGGCGGACGTGACCGCCAGCCGGGACATCGTCAAGGTGTGGAAGATCGGCGAGGAGATCCAGAGGCCCACGCAGCAGCAGACGGCCGCGGCGGCGCCGGCCCCGCAGGCCACGGCCCCGGAATCGGGGGAGATCAGCGGCTTCGAAGACGGCGTGACCAGCGTTTTCGGCTTCGGCTGGAGCGATTCCACGGACGCGCTGGCGGGCGGCAAGTCGGAGGTGCGGAAGGAGGTCGTGGAGGGCGGCGCCGGCGGCAGCGGAAAGTCGCTGGCCATCTCCGGCGAGATCAAGCAGGGCTTCTCGTTCCCCTGGGCCGGCGTGATGTTCTTCCCCGGCCGGCGTCCCATGGCTCCGGTGGACCTGTCGAAATTCGACGGCGTCTCGTTCCAGGCAAAGGGCGAAGGCGCGACCTACCAGTTCATGATGTTCGCCTCCCGGCTGGGCCAGATGCCGGCGCTGAAGCCCTTCACGGCGGGCCCCGAGTGGACGCGCCAGACGGTCTCCTTCAAGGAGCTCGGGCTGGACGGCAGCGACACGATCGGCTTCTTCTTCGGCGGCGGCCCCGCCCTGGGGGCCTTCCGGCTGCAGATCGACGACGTGCGGCTGGTGCCGAAGGCGAAGTAGATCCGATTCCGATAGAGATACCGGCCCGCTGTGATGGAATAATCGCGGCGGGCCGGTATCGTCATGACCGAAATCTCAACTCCCACTGCTATCGACCCACGGATCGAGGCTGGCGTCACCGAGCGGCTGGCGGTCGGCCGCTACACCCTCCTGATCCATCCCGAGCACGGCGCGATCGTCCAGACTCCCCAGCCGGGAGGGCCGGCGCTCCCCCAGCTCCGCCTCCTGACCGGCGAGGAGCTGTCGCGGATCCCCGAGCCGGAGGTCCCCCTCGGACCGCGGGAGCGGTCGCCGCTGGCCCTGCTGCCCAACGACGAGAAGCACCTGCTGGCCTCGCTGGCGGCGGTGGGCGGCGGACCTCTAGGCGGACCTCACCTGCTCGCCGTGGCGGGCGTCCCCGATCCGGCGGCGGCGTTGAAGGCGCTGCTCGACGAAGGTTTGATCCAGGCGGACAGCCTGCGCTACAGCCTGACGGGGAACCTCGCCGAGGAGCTGCCGCGCGCGTGGGACCTGAAGGACTGGCGGAACCGGGCGCTCACCCACTTCCTGGCCTGGAGCGAGGCCAACCCGTCCGCCGTGAGCGAGGAGACCGACGCGGTGTGCTGCCTCGTCGAGCACGCGTCCAAAAGCGGCCTGCACGCGGAGACGGTCCGCCTGGGCCGGGCGCTCGAAAACGCGCTGCTGGCGAGCGGCCGCTGGAACGCCTGGGCGGCGACGCTGGAGCGCATCCGCGGCGCGGCCGTGGCGCTGGGGGACCGGAAGACCGAGGCCTGGACGCTCCACCAGCTCGGCACCCGCGCCTTCTGCCTCGACGACCGGACCACGGCCAGCGACCGGCTGACCCAGGCGCTGGAGATCCGGGAGGCGATCGGGGACGGCGACGGCGCGGCGGTCACCTTCCACAACATGGGCCTGCTGCTCGGCCCCAGGACGCTGGCGCGGGCCGCGGAAGAGCCGCGGAAGCACGGGCTTCCCCTCCTCCTGTTCTGGATCCTGGTGCCCGTGCTGGCGATGGTCGTCGGAGCCGTCATCGCCTCGCGGTCCTTCAACGCGGACGAGCCGGAGCCCGAGCCGGCCGAGGAAGTGTCGCTCGACGACGCCGAACCGGATACCCCGCCGGTGGCGATCGAGGAGGAGGGCGCAAAGGAAGAGGAGCCGCCCGTCAGCGATTCCGAGCCGCCCCAGACCTCGGAGGCGCCGGTGAGCGAGCCGACTACGGAACCGGTGGTCTCGGACGTCGAGGTCGCGGAGGAGACCGCGCCGTCCGCGGGAGCCGAGCTGCAGGTCCTGCCCAACCGCCTCGACTTCGGGGACGTGCCGATCGGCTCGACGAGCGAGGCCCTGGACGTGATCGTCAGCAATCCCGGGAGCGCGCCGCTGACGATCGACTCTGTCGCTATTCGCGGCGTCGATTCGAGTGAATTTACACAGGACGGCCAGTGCGACGACACCTCGATCTCTCCCGGGAGCGAATGCCGCTTCGGGGTCGTCTTCAACCCCCAGGGAAGGGGCCGCCGCAACGCCCGGCTGGTGGTGACCTCCCGCGCCGCGGGATTCACGCGGCGGGTGGAGATGGTGGGGAGCGGGGTCGAGGAATAGCGGGTTCAGGGCGGATTGCTGTTTGGGACGGGGTGCCCTTCGAGACCTCACCCCCTGGCCCCCTCTCCCACCGCCCTCCCGCCACCCGGGAGAGGGGGAACGATGAGGGAACGATCTTGCCAGCTCAGCAAAACCTGGATCGCAGGGCCCTCCCTCTCCCGGGGGCGGGCGGCAGGGAGATGGGAGAGGGACCGAGGGTGAGGTCTCGCAGGGTTACCCCGCCCCAGCCAGCAACGCCGCCGTGGACCTACAACGCCGCCCGGATCGCCCACAGGTCCGGGAACAGCGGCTTGAACAGGGTGTTCTTCAGGTACTCGACGCCCGCCGAGCCGCCGGTGCCCACCTTCATGCCGATGGTGCGCTGGACCATCTTCACGTGGCGGTAGCGCCACTCCTGGAGGCCTTCGTCCAGGTCCACCAGGCGCTCGCAGACGTCGCGGTTCAGGGGATCGGTGCGATAGATCTCGATCAGGATCGTGCGCACCCGCTCGTCCTCCACGGGGGGCTGGGTGACGTCGCGGGACAGCAGCTCCTGCGGGATGCCGTAGCCGTTGAGCGCCAGGAAGCGCAGGAAGGAGTCGTAGACGCTCGGCCGCGCGAGCCGCTCGGCCACCCGCCGCTGCTCGTCGCTGCCCACGGGCATCCGCTCCACGGTGCCGGGCACGCGATGGCCGAGGGCGATCTCCAGCTCGCGGAACTGGACCGACTGGAAGCCGCTCGCCGTGTCGAGCCGGTGGCGGAAGGAGGCGAAGGAGACGGGGGTCATGGTCTCCAGGATGTCCACCTGCGAAACCAGGGTCTTGAAGATCGTCAGGATGCGTTTCAGCGTCGCCATCGCCGTGGGCCGGTCGTTGCCCTCCAGGGAGCGCTGGAGCTGCGCGGTCTCGTGGAGCACCTGCTTGAACCACAGCTCGTAGACCTGGTGGATGACGATGAAGAGGATCTCGTCGTGGTCCTCGGAAGCCGGGGTCTGGAGATCGGTCAGCTCGTCGACGCGGAGATAGCTGGTGTAGGTCTTGACCAAGGGAACGTTTCCTCCGGGAAATCAGGCTATCACGCCTGTAGAATCCCGTCGTGCCGTCCGGAAACTCCCCGTTCCTCAGCGGTTTCTCTTCGCCGGACGTGATCGCCGCCGTGGAGGAGAACGTCCGCGAGTGGACCCTGCTCAAAGGCGGGCTGCCCGGGGTGGAGCTGCACGACGACGGCGACGTGGTGTGGACCTTCTCCACCGTGCCCGGGCGCGGCGGCGCGGTGGCGGCGGCCCGCTTCACGCCGGAGAGCGTGGACGCGCGGATCGGGGCGATCCTCGCGCATCACCGGCGGCACATGGAGCCGACCCTGTGGTGGACGGGGCCGCTCTCCACGCCGGCCCACCTGGAGGCCCGGCTGCGCGCCCACGGCCTGCACTGCCAGCGGCGGTTGCCGGGAATGGCCTGCGACCTCCACGCGATGCGGACGGAATTCCGCCGGCCCGACGGGCTGGAGATCCGGCCGCTGGAGGACTTCTCCGTCTTCCGCGATCACGAGCACCCGTTCTTCGGCCCGGCGAACACGGCGCGGCGGCGCAACCTGATCGACGGCGTGGGCTTCATGACGCGAAGCGAGCCGCGCCGGGCGTGGCATTTCGTGGCCTTCCTCGACGGCGTCCCCGTGGGCTGCGCCACCGTGTTCCTGGGCGCCGGGGTGGCGGGGCTGTATCACGTGGCCACCGTGGAGCGGGCGCGCGGGCGGGGGATCGGCAAGGCGGTGACCCTGGCGGCGCTGGAGCACGCCCGCGAGCTCGGGTGCCGCGTCTCCGTCCTCCACGCCTCGGCCGAGGGCGAGCCGATCTACCTGCGGATCGGCTACCGGGAGGTCTGCCAGATGGGCCACTGGTACTACTCGAAGGAGCGGCAGATGCTCCAGCGGCTGGCCGGCCCCTCGCCGGTCTGGCGCGCGTAGCCGGCGGGCCCGGGCCTCAGAGCTGGCTCATCCAGTAGCCGCCGATCATCGCCAGCAGGAGGAGCCCCCCGGCCACCGCCGCCGCCACCCGCCAGTATTGCCCGGCCCGGGGCTGCCCCTCGAAGCGCGGCGCCGGCAGGCGGTCGGAGCCGGACTTGAGGCGGCGGGCGGCGCGGATCCAGGGCCGGTGCTCCCGCTGGAGGTAGCGCGGGAGTAATTTGGCGTCGTTCAGGATCTCGGCGAGGATCCTTCTCGCCTCCTCCTGCTCTCCTTTCAGGAACAGGATGCGGGCGAGGCGTACCTGGGCCTCGATGACGGTGCGCCGTTCCAGGACCTTGCGGAGGACGGCTTCGGCCTCGTCCTTGCGTCCGCTCTCGTCGAGGCTGCGGGCGAGATGCAGGGGTCCCTGCCCCAGGCGGGCGTCGGGCTCGACCTTGCAGAGCGCTCCCAGGAGCGGCACGGCCTCGTCCCAGCGGCCCTGCATCTCCAGGGCCTGCGCGAGGGGGAGGTTGACGTCCTCGACCGCGCCGCCGTTCTCCTGGGATTCGCGGAGGAGCTTCTCGGCCTCCCTGGGCTTGCCGAGCACCAGCGTCTCCTCGCCGGCCTCGGCGAGCACGGCGGGGCCGCGCCAATGGGAGAGCTGCACCGCCAGCTCCCGCAGCCGGCGGCGGGCCTGGAGGCGCCGGGCGGAGGCGGGAGACATCATCGCGGCGTTGCGGGCGCCGAGCAGGGGGCTGCGCATCACCACGAAGTAGGCGATCGAGCCGACGAGGGGAAACGCCAGGATGATGATGAACCAGTACCAGTCCGCCCGCATGCGGATGGCATCGATCAGGGCCACGACGGCGATGACGCCGGGGACCAGCCCGAAACAGCCGAAGCCCACGCTCAGCAGAGACAGGATCGCATCCAAGGGCGTTTCCTCCTGGACAGAGATGACGGACGGCTTCGAGGTATTTCTATGCTAGCACCGGGAGGCGTGGAGGAAGTCGGCCAAAACCTCTAGAATGGTAGGTCATGCGCGAGAAGACCTCTTCCCCCCGTTCCCGCTTCCTGGCCGGCGTCCTGATGCTCGTGGCGCTGTCGACCTTCGCTTTCGTGCGCTCCGGCGAGCCGGAAGCCACCAAGCCCCCGGCCGCGAAGACCGCCCGCTCGGGAGCCACATGGCACCAGGGAGCCGCCGGGTTCCAGAAGGCCATGCAGGAGGCGGAGGCGGACGGCCTTCCCCTGGCGGTGTATTTCTACACCGATTGGTGCCCCTACTGCCGTCAGCTCGACAACGAGCTTCTGAACAAGCGGTCGGTCGAAGAGCACCTTACCCACGTGGTAAAGGTGAGGATCAATCCCGAGAAGGGCCAGGCGGAGCGGCAGCTCGCCAACCAGTACAAGGTGTCGGGCTATCCCTCGTTCTTCATGCACCCCATGGCGAAAAGCACCCCGGTCCGGGTCCAGGGCCAGGTGCGGGAAGGAAATGGCTGGCGGGTGAAGACGCCGGCGGAGTTCATCGCGACGTTGCGGGAGGCGGCGGGGGGTTAGGTCAGGGTTAGGTCACTCCTCGTCTGAAGGGACGATCGGTTCCAGTTGCTGAACCAGCCTGGGGACGTCGTCCACGACGGTCTCCCAGACTCGCTCCACATTGATCCGGCCGTACTCGTGGACCAGCCGGTTTCTCATCCCGAGGATCTCTCGCCAGGAGATTTCGGGGTGAGACTCCTTGAACTCCTCTGAAACGCGGCGAGCGGCCTCCCCGATGATCTGCAGGTTCCTCATGACCGCGTCCTGCGTGCGGTCGTCCGCCCGGAAGGATTCCCAGGTAAAGCCTTCCGCATAGCGCAAAACCTTCCGCGCCGCGATCAGGATGTCGAGGAGGTACGCGCCGTCACGCCACATAGACGGGAACGAGGTGGCGGAGGATCTGCTTCCGCCGGATGTAGTTCTCGCTCGTCTCGACGCTCTTCCGCTCCACCAGATCCACCCGTCGACCCAAGATCGCCTCAAGCTCGTCCTGCATTCTGGCCATGTCGAAGAGGCTCCAACGCGAGCCGGGAGCGAAGCTGACCAGCACGTCGACGTCGCTGTCCGGCCCGAAATCCTCACGGACGACCGATCCGAACAGGGAAAATTCGGAGATCTTCCACCTCTCGCAGAATCTCTGGATATCGGCTTCCGGAAGATGGATCTTCGAATCGCTCATCGTCCTACTCCCACTCGATCGTCGCCGGCGGCTTGCTCGTCACGTCGTAGACCACCCGGTTGACTCCCTTCACCTCGTTGACGATGCGGTTCGCCACCCGCCCGAGGAGATCATAGGGCAAGGGGCTCCAGTCGGCGGTCATGAAGTCGGGGGTCTCCACGGAGCGCAGGGCAATGACGCTCTCGTAGGTGCGGTAGTCGCCCATCACGCCGACGCTCTTCACCGGCAGCAGGACCGCGAAGGCCTGGCTGGTCTTCTCGTACCAGCCGCTCTCCCGCAGCTCCTGGAGGAAGATGGCGTCCGCCTCCTGGAGCAGCGCGACCCGCTCGGCCGTCACCTCCCCGAGGATGCGCACGGCGAGGCCGGGACCGGGGAAGGGATGGCGGGTCAGGATGGCTTCGGGAATCCCCAACTCGCGGCCGAGCTGGCGCACCTCGTCCTTGAACAGGAAGCGGAGCGGCTCCACCAGGTCGAATCCCAGCTCCGCCGGCAGGCCGCCCACGTTGTGGTGGGTCTTGATCACCGCCGACGGCCCCTTCACCGAGATGGACTCGATGACGTCCGGGTAGAGCGTGCCCTGGGCGAGGAACTGCGCGCCTTCGATCCGCTTCGCCTCGTCCTTGAAGACGTCGATGAAGACGCGGCCGATGATCTTGCGCTTCTTCTCCGGATCCTCGACGCCGGCCAGCTCCGAGAGGAACCGCTGGCGGGCGTCCACGGCATGCACGGGGATGCCCAGGCCGTCGCGCAGGTTGTGGACCACCTGGACGGCTTCGTCCTTGCGCAGCACGCCGTTGTCCACGAAGATGGCCGTCGAGCGATCCCCCACGGCCTGCTTGAGCAGGGCCGCCACCACCGAGGAGTCGACACCGCCCGAGAGGGCGCAGATGACCTTGCCCTCCCCCACCTTCTCGCGGATCGTCGCCACCGCCTCTTCCAGGTAGGAAGCGATGCGCCAGTCGCCGCGGGCGCCGCAGATGCCGTAGAGGAAGTTGCGCAGGATGTCCGAGCCCGAGACGGTGTGCGAGACCTCCGGGTGGAACTGGATGCCGTAGAGCCGGCTCTCCAGGTTCTCGAAGGCCACCACGGGCGCGTTGGTGGTCGTGGCCGTCAACCGGAAACCCGGAGGCAGATTGCGGATGCGGTCGCCGTGGCTCATCCAGACCGTCTGGCAGGCGGCGAGGCCCTCGAACAGCTGGCCGGGCTCGACGATCGAGATCTCGGCCCGGCCGTACTCGCGGTGGCTCGATGCCTCGACGCCGTCGCCCAGCACGTGCGCCATCACCTGCATGCCGTAGCAGATCCCCAGCACGGGAATCCCCAGTTGGAACAGCTCGGGCCGGGCCGTGGCCGCGCCTTCCTCATAGACGCTCTGCGGACCGCCGGAGAGGATGACGCCGATGGGATTGCGGCGCCGGATCTCCTCGGCGGGCAGGTCGAAGGGATGGATCTCGCAGTAGACGCGGTTCTCGCGCACGCGGCGGGCGATGAGCTGCGTGAACTGGCTGCCGAAGTCGAGGATGAGGACGGACTGGTGTTCGGTGGACATGGTCTCCTTTCAGATCAAGGCTCGATTTCGGACTTCAGCCCCCGCGTCATCAGCTCTTCCAGGCCCCGGCGGGGGTCCTTGCCCTCGTAGAGGACGGCCACCATCTGCTGGGTGATGGGCATCTCGACGCCGCGCTGGGCCGCCAGGCGGGAGATGGCCACGGAGTTGCGGACCCCTTCGGCGACCATGTGGGTCTCCCCCTGGATCGCCGCGATGCTCTTGCCCGCCGCCAGGTCGAGCCCGATTCGCCGGTTGCGCGAGAGGCCGCCGGTGCAGGTCAGCACCAGGTCGCCCAGGCCGGCGAGGCCGGCGAAGGTGCGCGGCTCGCCGCCGTAGGCGACGCCCAGGCGGGTGATCTCGTGCAGGCCGCGGGTGATCAGCGCCGCCAGGGTGTTGTGGCCGAGCCCGAGTCCGGAGAGCACGCCGGCGGCGATGGCGATGACGTTCTTGGTGGTGCCGCCCAGCTCGACGCCCACCACGTCCGGGGACGAGTAGAGCCGGAAGGCCGGCGTGGAGAAGCACTCCCGCACCTCGGTGGCGAAGTCGTGATCCGCGGAGGCGATCACGGCGGCGCTGGGCGCATTGCGGGCCAGCTCGGCGGCGAAGGTGGGACCGGAGAGCACGGCGAAGCGGACCTCGCGGCCCACGGCGGCGCCCTCCTCCACGGCGACCTGGCTCATGCGCGCCAGCGTCTCGGGCTCGATCCCCTTGGTGGCGGAGATCAGCGAGACCGGGCCGTCGGGCGGCAGGGCCTGGAGGTATTGCCGCAGGATCTCGCGGAAGCCGTGGGACGGCGGCGCGAGCAGGACGAAGTCGCTGCCGGCCAGGTCTTCCATCCTGGAGGTCGGCCGCAGCCGCGCCGGCAGCTCCACGCCGGGCAGGTAGTTGGGATTGGCGCGGTCGCGGGCCATGGTCGCCGTCAGCTCCGGGTCGCGGCCCCAGAGGTGGACGTCATGCCCGCCCGCGCCCGCGAAATGGACGGCCAGCGCGGTGCCGAAGGAGCCCGCGCCGAGGACGCCGATCCGCTTGGAGTCTCCGTTCATCAGCCCATCCCTCCGGCCGGCTCGGCCCGGCGCTCCCCCAGACGGGGCTCGGTCCCCCGCCGCAGGCGCTGATAGTTCCGGGTGTGTTTCGCGAGGATGATCAAGGAAATCGCTCCCGAGGAGAGGAGCAGGTCCCGGCCGCCGAAGCCGGTCCAGCCCAACCGGTGGACGAGCATCGAAAAGAACGGAAAACAGGCCGCGGCCGCCATGGAGCCGAGGGAGACATAACGTTTCCAGACGACGACGGAGACGAAGACCAGGAGCGAGAGGACCATGGCGGCCGGCGAGAGCGCCCCCAGGGCGCCCGCCGAGGTCGCCACGCCCTTGCCGCCGCGAAAGCCGAAGAAGAGGGGAAAGACGTGCCCCAACACCACGGCCACCGCCGCTCCCCCCACCACCGCCGGCGAGAAGTCGAGGGCGCGCGGCACGGCCACGGCGGTGATTCCCTTGCCGAGGTCCAGCAGCAGCACCGCCGCGCCCGCCTTCCTGCCGGCGGCGCGCAAGGCGTTGGTCGCTCCCGCGTTGCCGCTGCCGACGGTGCGGACGTCCAGGCCCAGGACCAGTCTGACCACCACGACGCTGAAGGAGATCGAGCCGAGGAGATAGGCGCCCACCACGACCGCGACGCCGGAGGCGTTCATTCCGCGTCTCCCATCGGGAAGGTCTCGACCGCCCGGTAGCGCGCCCCCTTGGGCGACAGCTTGCTCTCGAAGAGCACGCCGTGATCGGCCACGAACGGCGGGCCGATGTTGCCGGTCAGGGCGTTCTTGAATTTATCGATGGCGTCGCGCCGCCAGGGATCGGCGCAGCGGGCCAGCGTGACGTGCGGGTGGTAGGGGCGATCCTCGGGCTCGAAGCCCAGGGATTCCACCGCCGCCCGGGTGATGTCCGCCTGGAGGGTCTGCAATTCCTCGGGCGCTTCGAGGCCGACCCAGGCCACGCGCGCCGGACGCCCCGGCGGGAACGTGCCGCCGCCCGCGAGCCGCAGCTCCAGGGGCGGGCAGCGGGCGAAGGCCTCGCGCAGCTTCGCCGCCAGGGCGGGGACGTCCGCCTCGGCGGTCTCGCCCAGGAACAGCAGGGTCAGGTGGACGTTCTCCAGATCCACCCAGCGGGCGCGGGGGAGACGGTCGCGGACGCCGTCCACGCGGCGGCGCACCTCGCGGCGGACGGGCTCCGGCACGTCGACGGCGACGAACAGCCTCACGACGCCGTCTCCTCCGCCATGGCCGTTGTCGCCGCCACCGCCAGCAGCCGCCGCCGGAGCATCTCCAGGGCGGCCTGGGCCGAGAAGCGCCGTATGCGGTCGCGGTCGCCGGGGAAGCGGAATTTGCGGTGCTCCACGTGGCCGTCCCGCGGGCCGGCCACGGCGACGTGGACGGTGCCCACCGGCTTGGCCTCGCTGCCGCCGCCCGGGCCGGCGACGCCGGTGATGCCGACGCCGTAATCGCTCGCGAAGGCGCGGCGCGCGCCCTCGGCCATGGCGCGGGCCACGGGCTCGGAGACGGCGCCGTGCTCCGCGATCATTTCGGCGGGGACGCCGACGAGTTGTGTCTTCAGCTCGTTGCTGTAGGTCACGGCGCCGCCCAGGAAGTAGTCGCTGCTGCCGGGCACGGCGGTGATCCGCTGCGAGAGGAGCCCGCCGGTGCAGGACTCGGCGGCGGTGAGGGTGGCGCCGGCGGCGCGGAGGAGATCGCCCACCACGCTCTCCAGGGTGTCCTCCTCGCGGGTGGCGAAGACGGCGTCGCCGACCAGCTCGCGCAGGCGGGCGGTCATGGCCGCCAGCCGCTGCCGCCGCTCGGCCTCCGCGCCCGCCGCCAGGGCCTGGAGCCGGATCTCTCCGCCGCCGGCCAGGACGGTGATCCATTCGCGGCCGAACTCGTCGTAGGCGGGGGCGATCCGCTCCTCGACCACGGACTCGGGGAGGCCGGCGATCTTGAGCACGGCCATCTCGCGGCCCACGCCGCCGGAGAGGCCGGCGAGCCAGGGCTCCAGGTGCGAGAGGATCATGCCGTCCAGCTCGGAGGGGACGCCGGGGAACAGGTACAGGACGCGGCCGTCGCTCTCCAGGCGCATCCCCGGGGCGGTGCCGCGGGCGTTGTCGATCAGCTCCGCGCCCTCGATCACCATGGCCTGCCGGCGGTTCACCTCGGGCATGCGCATCCCGAAGGACTGGAAGCGCCGCTCCAGACCGGCGAGGACCTCTTCGTCGAGAGAGAGGGAGCGGCCGAGCACCTCGGCCACGGCTTCGCGGGTGACGTCGTCCGCCGTGGGGCCGAGGCCGCCGGTGATCAGCACCAGGTCGGCGGCGGCGAGCAGGCCGCGCAGCTCGGCGGCGATCTCCTCCACCGCGTCCCCCGCCACGGCCTTGCGCCGCAGCTCGACGCCGTAGCGGTCGAGGGTGGCGGTGATGCGGAGGGAGTTGGTGTCCAGCCGTTCGGTGCCCAGCAGCTCCGAGCCGACGGCGAGGATGGCGGCCTTCATGGCCGGGGATGATATCGCTTACGCGACCCGCTCCGCGATCAGCGGCGGCGCCGCGGCTTCGTCGGCAACCGTGTAGCAGGCGGCGAACAGACGGGCCAGCCGGCCGTCCTCGCGGCGCAGGTAGACCCGCGCCAGCTCCTGGCCGGCTGCGACCGGATCGCCCAGGCGGACCTTGGTTTCCAGAGCGACGCCGAAGTCGATGGCGTCGCCGGGGCGGGCCCGTCCGCCGCCGGCTTCCACCAGCAGCAGGCCGAGCTGGCGGACGTCCACGGCGGCGAGCCGTCCGGAGCGGTCGGCGAGCAGGGGCTTCTCCACCGGCGCCAGAGGCGTCTCGGGGTTGCGCAGCCAGGCGGGATGGGCGCCGGAAAGCTCCGCCCAGAGCTCGAAGCGCTCGCGGGCTTTGCCGGAGGCGATGGCCTCCTCCATCTCGGGCCGGGTCACGGGCCGGCCCACCAGCCGCGTCACCTCCTCGGCCAGGGCGTACGTGACCTCCATCAGGTCCGCCGGCCCGCGGCCTTCCAGGGCGTCGAGCGCCTCGCGCACCTCGGCGGCGTTGCCCGCCCAGCGGCCCATGGGCTGGCTCATGTCGGTGATCAGGCAGGCGGCGGGCATGCCGAGGGCGCGGCAGGTCTCCACCAGGCCGTGGGCCAGCTCGCGCGACCGTTCCAGCTCCGGCAGGAAGGCGCCGTTCCCCGTCTTGACGTCGAAGACCACGCCGGCCGTGCCCACGGCGAGCTTCTTCGAGAGGATGCTGGCGGTGATCAGGGGGATGGAATCGACCGTGGCGGTGGCGTCGCGCAGCCCGTAGAGGCGGCGGTCGGCGGGGGCGATGTCGCCGGAGGCGCCGCCGATCACCATGCCGCAGCGGGCCAGCAGATCGAGGCAGGCGGCCCGGCCCAGCTCCAGGCTGGCGATGCCCGGGATGCTCTCCAGCTTGTCGATGGTGCCGCCGGTGTGGCCGAGGCCGCGGCCGGCGAGCATGGCCACCGGCAGGCCGAGGCTGGCGAGCAGGGGCGCGATGACCAGGGAGACCGTGTCGCCGACGCCGCCGGTGGAGTGCTTGTCGCAGAGGCGCGGGACCTCCGCGCCCAGATCCCAGCGCTCGCCGGACTCCAGCATGGCGAGGGTGAGGGCGCGGGTCTCCTCACCGTCCAGGCCGCGGATGGCGGCGGCCATGAGGAAGGCGCCGAGCTGGCCGTCGGCCCAGGAGCCGTCCGCGGCCCCCATGGCCACGGCGCGGATCTCCTCTGCCGAGAGCCGCATCCCGGCGCGCTTCCGCTCCAGGATGCGGTAAGGGAGGAGAGCCATGGCGGAAGGAGCGATCAGCCGGGGAACTGGATGCCCGGAGGCAGGCCGCCCGCGGCGCCGCCGCCGGCGCTGGAAGGATCGAGGGCGCTCACCTTCTGCTGGGCCTCGCTGCCGTAGGGGGACTGCGGGAACTCGTCGAGGATGCGCTGGTAGGTCTGCGCCGCTTCCTGCTTGCGGTTGAGCTGCTCCAGGGTGGCGCCCAGCTCGAAGAGGACCAGGTCCTGGGGCAGGGTCTTGTCGTTGCCGTCCAGCATCCGCCGCAGCTCGTCGGCGACCTTCTCGGCCTTGCCCTGCTTGCGGTCCAGATTGATCAGGTTGAGACGCGCCTCGATCGCGAGGAGGTGGTCGCCGTGGTCGTCCACGAACTCCTGCCAGCCCTTGCGGGCGTCGTCGAGGCGGCCCTCGTCGGCGGCGATCTGCGCCAGGTAGAGGCCGGCGACGTCGGCGGCGTCGGTGGAGCCGTAGTCGGCCTGGACCTTCTCCAGGAGCGGCTTGGCCTGGGCGCGGCGCGCGGCCTCGTTGGCGAAGCTGGGCTCGTCGGGGTCGTTCGGCTTGGCGCCGGTGGCGCTGATCGGCGCCAGGTAGACCCTGGTCGCCTGGGCCAGGGCCTCGTTGGCCCCCTGGAGGCGGCTGCCGCGCCAGAAGTAGAAGGCGACGCCGAGCGCGATCAGCAGGAGGACCGCGCCGATGGCGTAGGCGATGGTCCGGACGTGGGACTCGGCGTACTCGACGCTCCGGCCGACGGCGGCGGCGAACTCGTCGCGCTTGATCTCTTTACGGGTCAGACGTTGATTCATCGAAAAAACTCCCTCAACCTGTTCAGGGATGACGGCGATCGGACGACCGCTCACACCGGGCGAGCCGCGGCAGCTGCTCGGAGTGAGCGCGTAGCAAGCGCTCTAGGCTACCACAGTCGGCATCGTGCCTTCAGAGCGGTCCCGCAGCGCGCGTTCGATGCAGCTCCTCAGTTGCGCCGCCAGCGCCTCGACCTGCGGCGGGGCGTGCATGGACAGGTGGTTCCCCGGAACCTCGTGGACCTCCGCGCCGCCGAGGGCCAGACCGGCCCAGACGGCGTCCGCGCCGTGGTCCGTCGGGTTGTTGGCGGCCTTGAGGTAGACCAGCTCGGTTTCGAAAGGCTGGGGAGCGTAGACGCGCAGCGACCGCCGGTTCGCCCCCACGACGCGCACCAGCCGGTTGAGCTCCTGGATACCGGTGGACGGCGCGAAGGTCCCCTGCTCCCGGCCCGTCTTGAGGATGAGCTCCACGCGCTCCTCGGGCGGCAGCTCGGCGAGCTGATCGCGCGTCAAGGGCGGCTTGCCGCCGGTGACGTAGTTGAGCAGCACGAACTCGGCTTCGGCCTCGATCTCCCGCTCCTGCGGCTCGAACCAGGCCGGATCGGGAGCGTCGAGCAACCCGAGGAACGCCACCTCCCGGTCGAGGGAACGGAGCTTGCGCGCCATCTCGAAGGCGAGCAGGCCGCCCAGGGAGCTGCCGGCCAGCAGGTAGGGTCCCCGCGGCTGGAACCGCAGCAGCGCGTCCACGTAGACGGCGGCCATCTCCTCGACGGTCTCCAGCGGCGCCTCGTCAGTGGCGAAGCCCACGGCCTGGAAGCCGTAGACCGGCTGCTCCGATCCCAGGGCGGTCACCAGATGGCGGTACAGGGCAAGCTCGCCGGAGAGCGGATGGATCAGGAAGAGAGGCGGCCTGGCGCCTCCGGGCTGCAGGCCGACCAGGACGGAGCGGATGGGCGTCCAGTCCTCCTCCACTGCGACGTCGTAGCCGAGGCCGGCCGCCAGCGCGCGGGCGCCGTCGCCCAGCGAGCCCACGCTGTAGCGCTCCCGCCACCGCTCGGCTACTCCTGTCTCGACGCCCTTGTGCTCGTGGAACTTGACGTCGCCCAGCATGCGCGACTCGGCGTGCACGCCGTCGGTCATGCGCTCCGACTTCGCCTTGTACGGCTCCGCCATGTCCGGGTGGTAGTCGAGGCCCAGGAATTCGCAGATGCCGCGCAGCGTCGCCTCCGGCGCGCGCAGCAGGTCCTCGAAGCGGACCCAGTGCTGCCGCTCCCCGGGCACCTCGCGCAGGAACGCCGCGATGTTCTCGTGGCTGGCCTGCCAGATCAGCTCGGCGAGCTGGCGCCGCGTGAAGCCGTGCTCCTGGCGGAAGAAGATCTGGTCGAGCTTGGCCTCCTCGAAGGAGTGGATCATCCCCAGCGGATGGCGGATCAGGTGGATGTACTTCGGCTCCTCGAAGCCCTCCTCGGCCCGCCGCAGGATCGACGGATCGAGGGCGTAGGACGGCGTCTTGTCCACCAGGATGCGGTCGCCCAGCCACTCCTGGAGCAGGCCGTAGAATTCGAGCGTCGTCAGATCCTCGTGCTCCGCTATCAGTGCCTCGGCTTCCTCGGCGTTGCAGCCGCGGATCTCCATGACGGCGCGGACCACGCCTTCGAGCCAGAAGGCGTCGCGGCCGGTGAAGGCGGCCTTGCGCTCCTGGAGCGTATCGAACGACAGCAGCTCCAGCTCCGGCGGCGAGAAGAGCCGCGGATGGCCGCCGAGCATGACGCGCAGCAGCGTCGAGCCCGAGCGCGGCGGCGACAGCACGAACACCGCCGGCGGGTTCTTCCGCACCTCGCCGTCCAGGGCGGGCAGCGGCTGGACCAGGCCGCGGAAACGCTCCAGATCGGCCGCGCCGACCGGCGTGGCTTCTTCCTTCACGTCGCGCCCGCCCACCGCTTCGGCTCCGAACAGCCGGGCCACGGCCTCCGTGTGCTGCTCGATCAGGTAGGCGGACATCTCGGCGATGGTGGGCGCGTCGAAGATCACCACCACGTGGACGATCTCGCGCAGCTCCTCCTGGAGGCGGTTGACGAGCACCGCGCCGGTGATGGAGCTGCCGCCCAGCTCGAAGAAGTTGTCGACCACGCCGACCTGCGGGACCTTGAGGACCTCCTGCCAGAGCCCGGCCAGGAAGCGCTCCAGGGCGGTCGACGGCGCCACGTAGGAGCTCTCCAGGCCCGCCCGCGACGCCTCAGGCGCGGGCAGCGCCCGCCGGTCGATCTTGCCGTTGGCGGTCAGCGGCATCTTCTCCAGCACCACCAGCGCCGACGGCAGCATGTAGTCGGGCAGGCCGCCGGCCAGCGCCTCGCGCAGCTCGCTCAGGGTGGGAGCGTCGCCGTCCGGCACCACGTAGGCCACCAGCCGCTTCTCTCCCTTGCCGGCGCCGTCCTCCCGCGCCAGCACGACCGCCTCGCGCACCGCCGGGTGGGCGGCCAGGGCCGACTCGATCTCCCCCAGCTCGATGCGGAAGCCACGGATCTTCACCTGGTGGTCGATGCGGCCCAGGTACTCCATGTCGCCGTCGGCCAGGAAGCGCGCCAGGTCGCCGCTGCGGTACAGCCGCGAGCCCGGCTCGCCGAAGGGATTGGGCACGAAACGCTCCGCCGTCAGCTCCGGCCGGCCCAGGTAGCCCTGCGCCAGGCCCGCGCCGCCGACGTGGATCTCGCCCGGCACGCCGACCGGCAAGGGCTCGAACGCCTCGTCCAGCACATAGATCCCGAGGTCCGGGATGGCGCGGCCGATCACGCTGCCGCCCATGTCCTTGCGTCCGATCGGACGATACGTGACGTGCACCGTCGTCTCGGTGATGCCGTACATGTTGACCAGCCGCGGCCGCTCGTCGCCGTGGCGCGCGAACCAGGGCGCCAGGCTCGCCAGCTCCAGGGCCTCGCCGCCGAAGATCACGTAGCGCAGCGCCAGCTCGGCCGGCCTGGAGGCGTCGGCCCAGATGAGCTGGCGGAACGCCGACGGCGTCTGGTTCAGCACCGTCACCCGCTCCCGGACCAGCAGCTCGAGGAAGGCCTCGGGCGAGCGCGACACCTCCCACGGCACCACCACCAGCCGGCCGCCGTAGAGCAGGGCGCCCCAGATCTCCCAGACCGAGAAGTCGAAGGCGTAGGAGTGGAACAGCGTCCAGACGTCCTCGGGGCCGAAGCCGAACCAGGGATCGGTGGCCGTGAACAGCCGCGTGACGTTGCCGTGGCGCACCACCACGCCCTTGGGTTTGCCCGTCGAGCCCGAGGTGTAGATCACGTAGGCCGGGTGCTCGGCCGAGACCGGGACCCGCGGATCGGAATCATCCCCTTCGATCTTCGCCAGGGCTTCGCGGTCGAGGACCACGGATACCCGGCTGTCCTCGATCATGAAGGCCAGGCGCTCGGCCGGATACTCCGGATCGAGCGGCACGTAGGCGGCGCCGGCCTTGAGCACGCCCAGGATCGCCGCCACCATCTCCAGCGAGCGCTCCAGGCGCAGGCCCACCAGATCGCCGGACAGGATTCCCTGACCGATCAGATGGTTCGCGATCTGGTTCGCGCGCCGGTCCAGCTCGCCATAGCTCAGCCCCGTGCCCTCGAACGTCACCGCCACGGCTTCCGGCGAGCGCGCCGCCTGATCCGCGAAGACCTCGTGCAGGCAGCGGGAGCCCAGCGACTCCGCCGGCGTCGCCGCGCCGAGCTGCCCGCGCTCACTTTCGGTGAGGATCGGCAGATCGGCCACCGGACGGTCCGGATCGGCCACCGCGCCGGCCAGCAGGTTCTCGAAGTGCCGCGACATGCGCGACAGCGTCGCGCGGTCGAAGAGGTCGGTGTTGTATTTCCAGACCCCGCCGAGGCCGCCGTTGGGGAGCTCCTGCATGTTCAGCACGATGTCGAACTTCGCCGTCTGGCCGGCGGCGCCGACCGGCCGCAGCGTCAGGCCGGGGAGCTTCAGACCTTCGGAGGCCAGGTTCTGGAGCTGGAAGACCACCTGGAACACCGGCGAGCGCGACAGGTCGCGCTCCGGTTGCAGCTCCTCCACCAGCTTCTCGAAGGGCAGCTCCTGGTGGCTGAACGCTCCGAGAGCGGCCTCCCGCACGCGCCCGAGCAGACCACGGAACCCCGGCCGGCCCGAGAGATCCACGCGCATCGCCAGGGTGTTGACGAAGAAGCCGATCAGCGGCTCCAACTCGCGCCGGTTGCGTCCGGCCAGGGTGGCGCCGACGATGACGTCGTCCTGGCGGGCGTAGCGGTGCAGCAGGGCCTGGAAGGCCGCCAGCAGCGCCATGTAGGGCGTCAGGCTCTGGCTCTGGGCGAAATCGAGATACCCGCGGCTCACCTCGGAGTCGAAGACGAAGGGCTCGTCGGCGCCACGGAACCGCTGGATCGGCGGCCGCGGGCGGTCGGTGGGGAGCTGCAGGGTGGCGTGGCCGGCGAGCGCCTGCCGCCACCAGGCGAGTTGCGCCTCCAGCGCCTCGCCCTGGAGCCATTCGCGCTGCCAGACGGCGTAGTCGGCGTACTGGACGGCCAGGTCGGGCAGCGGCGAGCTCTCGCCGGCGACGAAGGCTCCATACAGCTCGCCGATCTCGCGCACCAGGACCCCCATGGACCAGCCGTCCGAGACGATGTGGTGCATGGTCAGGAGGGCGACGTGGTCCTCCTCGCCGGAGCGGACCAGGGTGGTCCGGACCAGCGGCCCGCGGGCGAGGTCGAACGGATGCCGGCGTTCCTCCGCCGTGAGCTGGCGGATGGTCTCCTCGCGCCGGTCCGCCGGCAGCGCCCGCAGGTCGATGATCGGCAGGACCATCTCCAGCTCCGCCGCGATCTTCTGTACCGGGCTGCCGCCCTGAACGGCGAAGGTCGTGCGCAGGGATTCATGGCGGCGCGCGATCTCCTGGAGGCTGCGGCGGAAGGCCGTGAGGTCGAGCCTGCCGTGGAAGCGGACGGCGCTCGGCATGTGATAGGCCGGCGAGTCCGGCTGGAGCTGCTGGAGGAACCACAGCCGCTCCTGGGCGAAGGAGAGCGGCAGCGGCGCGCCGGGCTCGCGGGGCACGGGCCGCAGCGGGAGCCACGCGCCCCCCTCGCCGGCGCCGCCGGAGAACGCGGCGCCCTCCCCCAGCTCCGCGGGACCGAAGACCCGCGCCACCGCGTCCGGATAGCGCTCGCGCAGCAGCGCCGCCAGCCGGGCGATGGTCGGCGCGTTGAAGACCACCACCACGGGCACGGTCTCGGCGAGCTGCTCCTGGAGCGCGTTGACCAGCAGGGCCGCGCTGATGGAGTTGCCGCCGGAGTCGAAGAAATCCTCGTGGAGGCCGACCCGCTCGACCTTCAGCGCCTCCCGCCAGAGCTCCGCCAGGGCGATCTCCAGAGGTGTGCCGGGCGCGGCGCCGTCGTCCGCCGCCCCGGCGCTCTCCGGCTCGGGCAGCGCCCGGCGGTCGATCTTGCCGCTCGTCGTCCGCGGCAGGTCCGCCAGGAGCACGAAGGCGGAGGGGACCATGTACTCCGGCAGCGCCGCGGCGAGGAAGCCGCGCCAGTCCACGCCCTCGACGACCGCGATCTCCGGGACGATGTAGGCCACCAGGCGGCGGTCCGCCGGCGAGGCCTGCGTCCCCTCGCGGACCACGACCACCGCCTCGCGCACCTCCGGATGGCGCAGCAGCGCGGCCTCGATCTCCCCCAGCTCGATGCGGAAGCCGCGGATCTTCACCTGCTGGTCGATGCGTCCCATGAACTCCAGGGTTCCATCCGGCAGGAAGCGGCCGAGGTCGCCCGTGCGGTAGAGGCGGGCTCCGGGGAGCGCGGAGAACGGATCGGGCACGAAGCGCTCCGCCGTCAGATCCGGACGGCCCAGATATCCCCGGGCGACTCCGACGCCGCCGATGCACAGCTCGCCCGGCACGTTGGCGGGCACCGGATGCAGCCCCGGACCCGCCACGTGGACCGACACGCCGGCGATGGGACGGCCGAGCGTCAGCCGGCCGCTGCCCGGCATATAGGCGCCCCCGGTCGCGCACACCGTCGCCTCGGTGGGACCGTAGGCGTTGACGAACAGCCGGCCGCGCGACCAGCGCTCCGCCACCTCGGCCGGACAGGCCTCGCCCGCCACCACCAGCGTGCGCAGGGCCGGGAAGTCCTGGGTCGGCAGCGTCGCCGCCACCGACGGCGGCAGCGTCGCCTTGGTGATCCCCCAGCCGCGCAGCAGCTCGACCATCTCGGCGCCCGGCAGCAGGGCGCTCTTCGGCGGCAGGCAGAGCGTGGCCCCGGCGCGCACCGCCAGGGCGATCTCGGCCATGGAGGCGTCGAAGGCCAGCGAGGCGAACTGCAGCACCCGGCTCTCCTCCGTCACTTCGAACAACCGCGCCTGCGCCGCCGAGAGGTTGCCCAGGCCCCGGTGCGGCACCAGCACCCCCTTGGGCCGGCCCGTCGAGCCGGAGGTGTAGATCACATAGGCGAGGTTCGCCGCCGTGACGCCGCTTTGCGGCTCCTCCTCGCCCGCCATCGTCAGCTCCCACCAGAAATCGGTGGTCTCCGGGCAGATCGCTTCGGCGCCGGCGGGCAGACGGTCCAGCAGATCCGGCTGCGTCAGCACGAACGGGATTCCCGAATCCTCCAGAATCCAGGCGATCCGCTCCAGCGGGTACTCGGGATCGATCGGCACGTAGGCGCCGCCGGCCTTGAGGATGGCGAAGAGCGCCTTGATCATCTCGGGCGAGCGCTCCATGAAGATCCCCACCCGCGACTCCGGTCCCACGCCCCGGCCCCGCAGAGCGTTGGCGAGCTGGTTCGCCTGCGTGTTCAGCTCGCCGTAGGTGAGCTCCCCATCCGCGGAGAACACCGCGACGCGCTCGGGGACGAGTTGGGCCTGACGCGCCAGCAACTCATGCAGCAGCAGGCCTTCCGGCTCGCCCGCCTCCGCGGCGCTCCAGGCGAGCAGTTGCTCGCGCTCGCCCGGGCTCAGCAGCGTCTGATCGGCGAGCGGGACGTCCGGCGCGGCGGTCAATCCCGCGAGCAGGGTCCCGAAATGGTCCGCCATGCGCTCGATCGTGGCGTCGTCGAAGAGGTCGCGGCTGAAGTACCAGAGCAGGGCCAGGCCACCGCTCGTCTCCAGGACGTTGAGCTTGAGGTCGAACTGGGCCGTGCCGCCCTCGTCGGAGCCCTCCGGCGTGAAGGACCCCTCCGGGAGCTCCAGCACCTGCTGGCGCGGGGTGTTCTGCAGCGCCAGCACGGCCTGGAACAGCGGCGCGTAGCTCAGGTTGCGCTTCCCGGCCAGCTCTTCGACCAGCTTCTCGAAGGGGACGTCCTGGTGGGCGTAGGCGCCGAGCGCCGCCTCGCGGGTGCGGGCCAGGAGCTGGCGGAAGCCCGGCGACCCGGAGAAGTCGGCGCGCAGGACGAGGTTGTTGAGGAAGAACCCGATCAGCGGCTCGAGCTCCAGCCGGTCCCGGCCGGCGATCGGCGAGCCTACCGCGAGGTCGTCCTGGCGCGAGTAGACGTGCAGGAGCGACTGGAACGCCGCCAGGACGCCCATGAAGAGGGTGGCCCCCTCCTGCCGGCACAGCTCCCGCAGGGCCCGTTCGAGCGCGGGGGGCACGACGCTCCACCGCTGGCCTCCCCGGACCCCCTGCACCGCCGGACGCGGCCGGTCCGTCGGCAGCTCCAGCAGCGGCGGGAGCCCGGCGAGCTGGCGCCGCCAGTAAGCGAGCTGCGCCTCCAGGGTCTCGCCGCTCAGCCAGGCGCGCTGCCACACCGCGAAATCGGCGTACTGGATGGGCAGCTCCGGCAGGACCGGGTCGGTCCCGGTCACGCGCGCCCGGTAGAGCTCCGCGATTTCCCGCACGAGCACACCCATCGACCAGCCGTCGGTGACGATGTGATGCAGGGTCAGGAGGATCACATTCTCCTCCTCACCCGTCTCGGCGAGTGACCTCAGCAGCGTGGCGCGCAGCAGGGGGCCGGCGGCCAGGTCGAAGGGACGCAGCCGCTCAGCCACCGTCAATGCCCGGGCGGCGGCTTCGCGGACGGCGTCCGGCAGCGCCTGGAGATCGACCAGCGGGGTCGGCACCATCAGCTCGGGGGCGATGACCTGGACGGCCTTGCCGCCGCGCACCGCGAAGGTGGTCCGCAGGGATTCGTGGCGGGCGATCACCCGCCCCAGGCTCCACCGGAAGGCATCGAGGTCCAGCCGGCCGCGCAGACGCACCGCCGTCGGCATGTTGTAGACCGGCGAGCCCGGCTGGAGCTGGTCGATGAACCAGAGCCGCTGCTGGGCGAAGGAGAGCGGCAGGTCCGCGTCCCGCGGCACCGGCGCGAGCGGCGGGGCCTCCTGATTCGCCCCCGCGCGGACGGCGGCATCGATCTCCCGGGCCAGCGCGGCGACCGTGGGCCGCTCGAAGAGCAGGCGCAGGGGCAGGTCCACCCCGAAGGTCTCCCGCACCCGCGCCATCACCCGCGTGGCCAGCAGGGAGTGGCCGCCGAGGTCGAAGAAGCTGTCCCGGGTTCCCACGCGGTCGAGCGACAGCACACCCGCCCAGAGCGCGGCCAGCAGCTCCTCGGTCGGCGTTCCCGGCAACTCGGGCTCGGCCGCGCCGCCGCGCCGCTCGGGCGCCGGCAGGGCCTTGCGGTCCACCTTGCCCGTGGGCGTCAGCGGCAGGGCGTCGAGCAGCACGAAGTCGGCGGGCACCATGTAGGCCGGCAGGGATGCCGCCAGGAAGCTCCGCAGCCGCGCCTCGTCCGGGGCCTCCCCCGGCTGGAGGACGACGTAGGCGGCCAGGGTCCGGGACGCCCCCTGCTCGCGGTCGACGACCGCCGCCTCGCGCACGGCGGGATGGCGGGCCAGCGCCGCCTCGATCTCGCCCAGCTCGACGCGGAAGCCGCGGATCTTCACCTGCTGGTCGGCACGGCCCACGAACTCGATGGCGCCGTCCGGCCGGTAGCGCGCCAGGTCGCCCGTGCGGTAGAGACGCGCTCCGGGCTCGTCCGCGAAGGGATCGGGGACGAACAGCTCGGCGGTCAGGTCCGGCCGGCGGTGGTAGCCCCGGGCCACGCACAGCCCGCCCAGGAAAATCTCGCCGGCGATCCCCACCGGCACAGGTTGTCCGGCGGCGTCGAGCAGGTAGACCCGCGCCTTGGCCGTGGGCCGGCCGATCGGCAGCGACGGCGCGCCCTCCCGCCCGCAGGTCCAGGAGGTCACCGAGATCGTCGCCTCGGTCGGGCCGTAGCGGTTGCGCAGCTCGGCGCCGGGCAGGCGTTCGTAGAACTGCCCCGGCAACACCGCGGGCACGGTCTCGCCGCCGGTGACGACCACCCGCAGGCTGTCGCACTCGCCGAACCCTTCCTGCTCGAAGAGGACGTAGAGCAGCGACGGCGGGAACGACGTGTAGGTGATCCGCTGCCCGCGGATGACCTCCACCAGGTAGGCCGGGTCCTGCTGGCCGCCGGGCTTCGCCAGCACCGTCCGGCCGCCGATCGCCAGGGGCGCGAAGATCTCCAGGAGCGAGACGTCGAAGCTGATCGTCGTCTTCTGGAGGAAGGCGTCGTCCTCCCGCACGTCCCCCGCCCGGGCGTACTGCAACCGGTTGCCGAGAGCGCGGTGGGAGACCACCACCCCCTTCGGCTGGCCGGTCGAGCCCGAGGTGTAGATGACATAGGCCGGATGCTCGGGCTGGACGGAAACGTTCAGGTTCCCCTCCGCCTCGCCGGCGGCCTCCTCGCTGCGCAGCCGCTCCTCGTCCAGCAGCAGCGCGATGCCGGCGTCCTCGATCATGTAGCTCAGCCGCTCGGCCGGCAGCGCGGGATCGAGCGGCACGTAGGCGGCGCCGGACTTCAGGATGGCGAGCAGACCCACCACCATCTCGAAGGAGCGCTCGGCGCTGATGCCGACCAGCGTCTCGGGACCGGCTCCCAGACTCCGCAGGCGGCGGGCCAGGCGGTTGGCCCGCGCGTTCAGCTCGCGGTAGCTCAGCGTCTCGCCTGCGAAGACCACCGCCACGGCGTCCGGAGTCTTCTCCACCTGTTCCTCGAAGAGGTGGTGGACGAATCCCGCGTCCGGATAGTCCGCCGGCGGACGGTTCCACGCCACCAGGAGCTGCTCGCGCTCACCAGAAGTCAGCAGCGGCAGCTCGGAGACCAGGCGGCCGGGATCGGCGGTCATCCCCTCCAGGAGGACCTCGAAGTGACCCGCCCAGCGGGCGATCGTCGCGGCTTCGAACAGCGCCGTGCTGTAGACCCACTGGCCGAAGATCCGGGAGCCGGAGTCGTAGGCCGTCAACGAGAGGTCGAACTTCGAGACCGTGGACTCGCCGCCCACCGGGTCGGGGTTGGGGCCCTGCTGCCCGAGCTGATCCTGCGGCGCGTGCTGGAGCGTCAGCATGACCTGGAACAGCGGCGAATAGCTGAGGTTGCGCTCGGGGGCGAGGTCCTGGACGATCCGCTCGAACGGCACGTTCTGGTGGGCGTAGGCCTCCAGGGCCAGGGCGCGCACCCGGTCGACGAGCGTCCCGATCTCCGGCCCGCCCGCCAGCGGCGCCCGCAGCACCAGGGTGTTGACGAAGAAGCCGATCAGGTCCTCGATCTCCCGCCGGTCGCGCCCCGCCACCGGCGTGCCCACCGCGAAGTCGTCCTGGCCGGAGTAGCGGGAGAGCAGCGCCTGGAAGGCCGCCAGCAGGGTCATGAAGACGGTCGCCCCCCGCTCCCGCGCCAGCGCCCGCACGGCCTCCGACAGCGGCTCGGACAGCGCGTACGCATGCATCGAGCCCTGGTAGCTCTGGAGCGCCGGACGCGGCCGGTCGCCCGGCAGTTGCAGCAACGGCACGCCGGCCAGGCGCTCGCGCCAGTAGGAGAGCTGGGCCTCCAGCGTGGCCTCGTCCAGCCACCGCCGCTGCCAGACCGCGTAGTCGGCGTACTGGACCGGCAGCTCCGGCAGGGGCGAGGGCCGGCCGGCGGCGAACGCCGGATAGAGCGCCGTCAGCTCGCGCAGGAACACTCCGGTGGACCAGCCGTCCGAGACGATGTGGTGCATCGTCAGCAGGACGACGATCTCGTCCTCGCTCCGCAGCAGCGTGACGCGCAGCAGCGGTCCCCGGGCGAGGTCGAAGGGACGCCGCGCGTCCTCGGTGGCGAGGCGGCGCACGGCCGCCGCTCTCAACTCGGCCGGCAGAGCCCGCAGGTCGACGACCGGCGGCTCCAGGCGCGGGACGTCGTCGATCACCTGCACCGGCCCGCCGCCGCGGACCGCGAAGCGGGTGCGCAGCGGCTCGTGCCGCCGCGCGATCTCCACCAGGGCGCGGCGGAAGGCGGCGAGGTCCAGGGCTCCGGGCAGGCGGACCGCGGCCGGCAGGTTGTACGCCGCCGAGCCCGGCTGGAGCTGCTCCAGGAACCACAGCCGCTCCTGGGCGAAGGAGAGCGGCAGGTCGCCCTCGCGGGAAGCCGGCGCGAGGGGCGGCGCCTCGAGGCCCTGCTCCGCCCGCGCCGCCGCGTCGATCTCCGCGGCCAGGGCCGCCAGGGTCGGGCGTTCGAAGACCCGGCGCAACGGCAGCTCGACCCCGAAGCTCTCCCGGATCCGCGACACGAGCTGGGTGGCCAGGAGCGAGTGGCCGCCGATCTGGAAGAAGTTGTCGTGGACACCCACACGGCCGGCCGCCAGGAGGCCGGTCCAGAGGTTGGCCAGCAGCTCCTCGGCCGGCGTGCGGGGCGCCACGTAGTCCGCCGCCGCAGCCCCGCCGCCTTCCAGGGCGGGCAGCGCCTTGCGGTCCACCTTGCCGTTGGGAGTCAGCGGCAGCGAGTCCAGCGTGACGAAGGCGGACGGCACCATGTACGAAGGCAGCAATCCTTCGAGGTGGCCGCGCAGCTCCTGGACAGACGGGGGAACGTCCCCGGAGGGCACGAGATAGGCCACCAGCCGCGAGCCGTCGCGGCCGACGGCGACCGCCGCCTGCGCCACTCCGGGATGGCTGGCGAGCACCGCCTCGACCTCGCCCAGCTCGATCCGGAAGCCGCGGATCTTCACCTGGAAGTCCGCCCGCCCGAGGAACTCGAGGCCGTGCCCGGGCAGATGGCGCACCAGGTCTCCCGTCCGATAGAGACGGGCCCCCGGCGTGCCGCTCCAGGCGTCCGGGACGAACCGCTCGGCCGTCAGATCGGGCCGGCCGATGTACCCGCGGGCCAGCGCGGCGCCGCCTCCGATGTACAGCTCTCCCGGGTGGCCGGGAGGCACCGGGTGAAGCCGGCGGTCCAGCGCGTACAGCCGCACGTTGCCGATCGGGAAGCCGATCGGCACGGAGCCGGAGCGCGCCTCGCCCGCGGGGATCTCGAAGACGCAGCAGCCGACCACGGTCTCGGTCGGCCCGTACTCGTTGAACAGACGGGTGTCCGGCGCCAGCCCGCGCCAGGCGGCGACCGTGTCGGCCCGCAGGTTCTCGCCGCCGATGACCAGCGCCCGGACGCAGCGGGAAGCCTCGGCCGCCGAGAGCTGGCGCACCAGGAGGTCCAGGTGGGCCGGGGTGATCTTCACCAGGCTGAGATCCGTCCGCGAGCGCAGCGCCTCGGCCAGGCCTTCGGCGGCGAGGTCCTCGGGCAGCAGCTCGACCGGGAGCCCCGCCAGCAGCGGCGCCAGCAGTCCCGTGATCGTGAGGTCGAACGTCAGCGGGGAGTGCACGACCGTGCCGCCGCCCCCGTCGAGACCGTAGGCTCCGAGGGTCCAGCTCAGATAGTTCACCAGGCCCCGATGGGGGATCGCCACACCCTTGGGACGCCCGGTGGAGCCGGAGGTGTAGATCACATAGGCCAGGTTGTCGGCGGCGACCGGCGCGAAGGGCGGAGCATCGCCCGGCCGGCGGTCGATCTCCTCCCGGTCCCGGTCGAGAAGGACGGGCCGCGCGCCGCCGTCGGGCGCCAGACCGTCCCTGGTGAGCACGATCCCGGCGCCGGCGTCGCGCAGCATGTACGCCATGCGCTCCCGCGGATGGCTGGGATCGAGAGGCACGTAGGCGCCTCCGGCCTTGAGCGTCCCCAGCACCGCGATCACCATCTCCAGCGAGCGCTCCAGGCAGATCCCCACCCGGTCCTCGGGCTCGACGCCCAGGCTGACGAGGTGGTGCGCCAGCCGGTTGGCGGCCGCGTCGAGCTCGCCGTACGTCAAGCCGCGGCCCTGGTACCGGATCGCGAGCCGCTCCGGAGCCTTCCTCGCCCGCTCGGCGAACAGCTCGTGGAAGCAGCTCCCGGCGGGATAGGCAACGGCCGTCTCGTTCCACTGCCGGAGCTGCGCCTCCTCGGCGGCGCTCAACAGCGGCAGCTCCGTGTACGGGGTCTCCGGACGGCCGAGGAGGCCGGCCAGCAGCGTCTCGAAGTGGCCCACCCAGCGGGCCACCGTCGCGGCGTCGAACAGCGCCGTGCTGTAGACCCACTGGCCGGAGAGCCGCGAGCCCGAGTCGACGACGGTCAGCGAGAGGTCGAACTTCGCGAGCGTGGCCTCGCCGGCCACCGGATCGGGGTTGGCCTGCTGCCCGGGCTGTTCCTGCGCGTGCTGGAGCGTCAGCATGACCTGGAACAGCGGCGAATAGCTCAGGTTCCGCTCGGGCGCGAGGTCCTGGACGATGCGCTCGAACGGCACGCTCTGGTGGGCGTAGGCTTCCAGGGCCAGCGTCCGCACCCGGTCGACGAGCGCCGCGAGCCCCGGCTCACCCGCCAGCGGCGCCCGCAGCACCAGGGTGTTGACGAAGAAGCCGATCAGGTCCTCGATCTCCCGCCGGTCGCGCCCCGCCACCGGCGAGCCCACCGCGAAGTCTTCCTGGCCGGAGTAGCGCGCCAGCAGCGCCTGGAGCGCCGCCAGCAGGGTCATGAAGACGGTCGCCCCCCGCTCCCGCGCCAGCGCCCGCAGGGCTTCCGACAGCGGCTCGGGCAGCGAGAACGGGTATGTCGAGCCCTGGTAGCTCTGGAGCGCCGGACGCGGCCGGTCGCCCGGCAGTTGCAGCACCGGCGTTCCGGCCAGGCGCTCGCGCCAGTAGGAGAGCTGGGCTTCCAGCGCGGCGTCGTCCAGCCACCGCCGCTGCCAGACCGCGTAATCGGCGTACTGGAGCGGCAGCTCCGGCAACGGCGAGGGGCGGCCGGCGGCGAAGGCGGCATACAGCGCCGCGACCTCGCGGACCAGGATGCTGGAAGACCAGCCGTCCGAGACGATGTGGTGCATGGTCAGCAGGACGGCGATCTCGTCCTCGTCCCGCAGCAGGGTGGCGCGCAGCAGCGGCCCCTGGGCGAGGTCGAACGGGCGCCATGCCTCCTCCCTGGCGAGGAGACGCACCGCCGCCTCTCGCCGCCCGGCCGGCAGCGCCCGCAGGTCGACCATCGGGGCCTCCAGGCGCGGGGCGTCCTCGATCACCTGGACCGGCCTGCCGCCGCGGGCCGCGAAGCGGGTGCGCAGCGACTCGTGCCGCCGCGCGATCTCCGTCAAGGTCCGGCGGAAGGCGGCGACGTCCAGGCCGCCGGGCAGGCGGATCACCGACGGCAGGTTGTAGGCCGGGGAGCCCGGCTGGAGCTGGTCGAGGAACCACAGCCGCTCCTGGGCGAAGGAGAGCGGCAGGTCGCCGTCCCGACCGACCGGTACGAGAGGCGGCGCCTCCACGCCCTGGCCCGCCTGCACCGCCGCCCCGATCTCCGCCGCCAGCGCCGCCAGGGTCGGGCGCTCGAAGACCCGGCGCAGCGGCAGCTCGATCCCGAAGCTCTCCCGGATCCTGGAAACGAGCTGGGTGGCCAGCAGCGAATGGCCGCCGAGCTGGAAGAAATCGTCGTGGGCGCCGACGCGGCCCACCGGCAGCAGACCGGCCCAGAGGTTCGCCAGCATCTCCTCGGCCGGCGTGCGCGGCGCCACGTACTCCACGTCCGCCAGGCCGCCGTCGGGGGCGGGCAGCGCCTTGCGGTCCACCTTGCCGTTGGGCGTCAGCGGCAGCGACTCCAGCGTGATGAACGCGGACGGCACCATGTATCCCGGCAGCAGCCCCTCGGCGTGGGCGCGCAGTTCGCGGACGGTCGGGGCCGTCTCGCCGGATGGCACGACGTAGGCCGCCAGGCGCTCTCCGCGCGCCACCACGACCGCCTGCGCCACGCCGGGACAGGCCGCCAGCACGGCTTCGATCTCCCCCAGCTCGATGCGGAAGCCGCGGATCTTGACCTGGAAGTCGGCGCGGCCCAGGAACTCCAGGGCGCCGCCGGCCCGCCGCCGCACCAGGTCGCCGGTGCGGTACATCCGGGCTCCCGCTCCGGCGAAGGGATCGGGGATGAAACGCTCCGCCGTCAGATCCGGCCGGCCCAGATAGCCCCGGGCCACCCCGTCGCCGCCGATGAACAGCTCGCCGGCCACGTTGACCGGGACGGGCCGGAAGCCGCGGTCCAGCAGGTGGATCTGCGTGTTGGCCAGCGGCTCGCCGAGCGGCACCGGCCCTTCGCCATGCCGCACGGGACCCGCCGTCGACCAGATCGTCGTCTCGGTCGGGCCGTAGACGTTCCACAGGCTGCCCACCTTGCCGAGCAGGCGCTCGGCGAGATCCCTCGGCAGGGCCTCGCCGCCGCAGAGGACGCGCAGCTCCGGATCGCCCTGCCAGCCGGATTCGAGCAGCAGCCGCCAGGTGGCGGGAGTGGCCTGCATCACCGTGGCGCCGGAATCCTTCAGCAGCCGGGTAAGGGCCACGCCGTCCCCCGCCACCTCCGCGGAAGCGACGACCACCCGGCCGCCGGTGACCAGAGGCAGGAAGAGCTCCAGGCCCGCGATGTCGAACGACAGCGTGGTGACCGCCAGGATGACGTCGTCCGCCGCGAAGCCCGGCCGCCGTTGCATCGAGGCGAGGAAATTGACCACCGCCCGGTGCGGGATCTGTACCCCCTTGGGCTGGCCGGTCGAGCCGGACGTATAGATCACGTAGGCCAGCGCTTCGGAAGGGGGCGCGGCCGGGCGCCCGCCGCCGGGGGCCTGATCCCAGCCGGCGAGGCTCTCCCGGGTCAGCACCACGCGGGCGCCGGCGTCGCGCAGCACGTAGTCGAGCCTCTCCTGGGGATGGCCTGGATCCAGGGGCACGTAGGCGCCGCCGGCCTTGAGCACTCCCAGCACGGCCACCACCATTTCCAGCGACCGCTCGAGGCAGATTCCCACCCTGTCCTCCGGATCGATCCCGGCAAGGTGGCGCGCCAGCCGGTCGGCGGCTTCGTTCAGCTCGCTGTAGGTCAGGCTCCGTCCCTCGAAGCGCACGGCTTCGCGGTCTGGCGTCCTCGCCACCTGCGCCTCGAACAGCTCGTGCAGGCAGATCCCGGCCGGATAGGCGGCCGCCGTGTCGTTCCACGCGAGGAGCTGCTCCTCCTCGGCGGCGCTCAGCAGCGGCAGATCGAGGAACGGCAGGTCCGGACGCTCCACGATCCCGCCCAGAAGGGCTGCGAAGTGGCCCAGCAATCTGGCGATGGTGGCCGCTTCGAAGAGGTCGCTGTTGTAGCCCAGCGATCCGAGAAGCCCGGCGGGGGTCTCCGTGATCGCGAAGTTGAGATCGAACTTGGCCGTGCCGCCCTCGCCGGCCTCCAGCGGCGCCAGCGACAGGCCCGGGGCCTCCGGAGACGCGCCCGGCGTGTTCTGCAGGTTGAGCATCACCTGGAAGAGGGGCGAATGGGAGAGGTTCCTCTCCGGCGCCAGCTCCTCGACGATCTTCTCGAACGGCAGGTCCTGGTGCGCGTAGGCCTCCAGCGTGACCTCCCGCGTGCGGGCCAGCCGCTGGCGGAAATCGGGATCGCCGGAGAGGTCGACCCGCAGGACGAGGCTGTTGAGGAACAGGCCGATCAGCCCCTCGGTCTCCAGCCGGTTGCGGCCGGCCACCGGCGTGCCGACGATCATGTCCTCGCGCCCTGTGTAGCGCTGGAGCAGACCCTGGAAGGCGGCCAGCAGCCCCATGAACAGGGTCGTCCCCTCGCCGCGGCAGAGAGCGCGGAAGGCTTCGCCGCGGCCGGCCGGGAATCGCCACTCCCGCTGTCCGCCGCGCATCGTCTGCATCGCCGGCCGGGGCCGGTCCGTGGGCAGCTCCAGCAGCGGCGGCGCGCCCCGCAGGCTCCGGCGCCAGTAGCCGAGCTGAGCCTCCAGCGCCTCGCCGGTGAGCCAGCCGCGCTGCCAGACGGCGAAGTCGGCGTATTGGACCGGCAACTCTTCCAGGGGAGACGGCCGGCCGGCGGCGAAAGCGCCATAGAGCGCCCCGATCTCGCGGACCAGGATGTTCATCGACCAGCCGTCCGAGACGATGTGGTGCAGCGTCAGGAGGACGACCAGCTCCTCCTCGCCGGCTGCCGTCAGGGACCGCACCAGCGTGGCGCGCAGCAGCGGCCCGGCGGCCAGGTCGAAAGGTCTCCGGGCCTCTTCCGCGGCCAGGAGCCGCACGACCGTTTCACGCCGCCCGGCCGGGAGCGCCCGTAGATCCACGACCGGCGCCGCCAGGCGCGGCGTCTCCTCGATCACCTGGACCGGCCGCCCGCCACGGACGGCGAAGCGGGTGCGCAGCGATTCGTGCCGGCGCTCGATCTCCCGCAAGGCACGGCGGAAGACGCCGGCGTCGACAGCGCCGCCGAGGCGAACCGCGGACGACATGTTGTAGGCCGGCGAGCCCGGCTGGAGCAGGTCGAGGAACCACAGCCGCTCCTGGGCGAAGGAGAGCGGCAGGTCGCCTTCTCTCGGGACCGGCACCAGGGGCGGGGCCTGCGGGCCCTGCCCGGCCCGTCCCTGGTCGATCTCCGCCGCCAGCGCCGCCAGGGTGGGCCGCTCGAAGACGCGGCGCAGCGGCAGCTCGACGCCGAAGCTCTCGCGGATCCTGGAGACGAGCTGGGTCGCCAGGAGCGAGTGGCCGCCGAGTTGGAAGAAGTCGTCGTGGGCGCCGGCGCGATCGACGGACAGCAAGGAAGCCCACAGCTCCGCCAGCAGCTCCTCGGTGAGCGTGCGGGGCGCCACGAAGTCGGTCCCCTCCGTCGCGGCTTCGGGTTCCGGCAGCGCCTTGCGGTCCACCTTGCCGCTCGCGGTCAACGGCAGGGACGGCAGGAGCACGAAGACGGACGGCACCATGTGCTCCGGCAGCCGCGCCGCGAGGTGGCCGCGCAGCTCCTCGGCGGACGCCGTCTCCCCCGCCGGCACGACGTAGGCCACGAGGCGCTGACGGTTCCCGTCGGCCACCACCGCCGCCTGAGCCACGGCGGGATGGGCGGCGAGCGCGGCCTCGACCTCGCCCGGCTCGATGCGGAAGCCGCGGATCTTCACCTGCTGGTCGATGCGGCCCAGGAACTCCAGCTCGCCCGAGGCCAGCCAGCGCACCCGGTCGCCCGTGCGGTACAGCCGGGCCCCGGGAAGCGCGGAGAACGGGTCGGGCACGAGCTTCTCCGCCGTGGCCTCGGGCCGGTCGAGGTAGCCCCGGGCCAGCGTCCCGCCCAGCGCCAGCTCGCCGGGGACGCCCGCCGGAACCGGCTGGCCCTGGCGGTCCAGGACGTGGGCCGACCATCCGGGCAGCGGCCGGCCGATGGGCACGCTGGCGAGCGTCGCCGGCAGGCCGCTGACCGGGCGTTCCCACAGGCTGGCCATGACGACGGCTTCCGTGGGCCCGTAGCAGTTGACCAGGCGGGCGTTGCGCAGGGGCGTGGACGGCCAGAGCCGCGCCACGTCCGGCGCCATGGCCTCGCCGCCCGCGAACACCAGCCGCACGGGCAGGTCCGGAAGGCCCTTGCCGGCCGTCTCGCGGACCCAGAGCCGCAGCAGGGACGGCGGCAGGGCCAGGACGTCCACCCCGAGCTCCCGGGCCCGGCGCGGCAGCTCGTTGAGGTCGAGATCGCCGTCCCAGAGCGCCACCGCCACGCCGGCGGCCAGCGGCGCCAGCATCTCGTTGAACGAAGCGTCGAAGCTCCAGGACGCCGTCTGCAGGATCCGCTCTCCCGCGGCGTAGCCGTAGGCGCCGGCGGCGGTCCGGACGAAGGCCGCCGCGGCGCCGTGGCTGACCCCGACCCCTTTGGGCGTGCCCGTCGAGCCCGAGGTGTAGATCACATAGGCAAGGTTTTCCGGTCCGGCCCAGCTCTCGGGACGCTCCGCGCTCTCCGACTCCACCCCGTCCCAGTCCGCCGCGGCCAACACCACCCGCGCCCCGGCGTCCGCCAGCATCCAGCGCCGGCGCTCTTCCGGGTAGGACGGGTCTACCGGCACGTAGACGCCGCCTGCCTTGAGGATCGCCAGCAGGCCGGCCAGCGCCCTCGGCGAACGCGGCATGGCGAGGCCGACGCGCACCTCGGGACCGACCCCCAGCCGCCGGAGGCGATGCGCCATCCGGTTCGCCCAGACTTCCAACTCGCCATAGGTCAGGGACTCGCCGCCGCCGGTCACCGCCAGGGCATCCGGAGAGAGGCCCGCCCGTTCCTCGATCAGCTCGTGGAGACAGCGGTCGAAGCGGGACGGCGCCTCCTCGACGCGGCCCCAGGCGGCGATCTGCCGGGCCTCCGGCCCGGTGAGCAGCGGCAGCTCGGAGAGCCGTTGTCCGGGATCGGCCACGGCCGCGGACATCAGGACGCCGAAGCGCTCCACCATCCGCTCCACCGTGGCGGCGTCGAACAGGTCGCGGCTGTAGTCCACCGCTCCGGTCAGCCCGGCGGGAGTCTCGATCAGCGAGAAGGTGAGGTCGAACAGGCTCCGGTCGCGCTCGAATTCCATCGGGGCGAGCCGCAGCCCGGGCAGCTCCAGCGCCCCGCGCGAGCCGTCCTGCAACGCCAGCATCACCTGGAACAGCGGCGTCACGCTCGGGTCCCGGCGGGGATTGGCCTCCTCCACCACCCTCTCGAACGGGGCGTCCTGATGGGCGAAGGCCGCCAGCGCCGTCTCCCGCACCCGGCCCAGCAGCGCACGGAATCCAGCGACGCCGGAGAGGTCGGTCCGGAAGACCAGCGTGTTGACGAAGAAACCGATCAGCGGCTCGGTCTGGGCGCGGTTGCGGTTGGCCACCGGCGAGCCGACCGCGAAGTCCTCCTGGCCGGAGTAGCGGGAGAAGAGAGAGGCAAGCCCCGCCAGCAGGACCATGAACGAGGTCGCTCGTTCGTCACGTCCGAGGCCGAAAAGAGCACGGGTGACGTCGGCCGGCAGGGAGAACGGCGCCCTGCCGCCCCGGTAGCTCGGCCGGGCCGGCCGGGGCCGGTCGGAAGGCAGCTCCAGCACGGGCACGTCCGCCAGCGTCCGCCGCCAGAAGTCGACGTCTTCCCGCAGCTTCTCGTCTCCCAGCACCCGCCGCTGCCACAGGGCGTAGTCCGGGTACTGGATCGGCGGCTCCGGCAGCTCCGCGCGCCGGCCGGCGATCGCCGCGCCGTAGAGCTCCGTCACCTCGCGGACGAGCACGCCCATGGACCAGCCGTCGCTGACGATGTGGTGCGTGACGAAGACGACCGCGTGCTCCTCCGCCTCCAGGCGCAGCAGGACGGCGCGCAGCAAGGGTCCGTAGCCGAGATCGAACGGCTGGCGCACGAGCTCGTCGACCCGCGCCCGGGCCTCCGCCTCCCGCCGCTCGGGAGGCAGGCCGCCAAGGTCCACGGCCGGCAGGCGGAAGCCGGACCAGGGCGAGACGACCTGCGCCGGCCGGCCTTCGGCCGTGGTGAAGGTGGTGCGCAGAGAGGCATGACGCTGCACGACCTCGCCGAGGCTGGCCGCGAGAGCCGCGATCCCGAGCCGGCCCGCGAGGCGCAGGACCGAGGACATGTTGTAGACCGGATTTCCGGGCTCCATCTGGTCGAAGAACCAGAGCCGCTCCTGCGAGAAGGAGAGCGGCAGGGGCTCGCCTTCGCGCCAGTCCCCCGGCTCCAGGGCGACGAGGTCCGGGCGCAGCGCGCCCAGGCTGGCAGCCAGCGCGGCGATGGTGGGAGCCTTGAAGATCGTCACCACCGGGATCGCCGCCCGCAGCTCTTCCTGCAAGCGGTTGATGAGCACCGCGCCCAGGAGCGAGTTGCCGCCCAGCGCGAAGAAGTCGTCCTCCACACCCACCTGGGGAACCCCCAGGACCTCCTGCCAGACGCCGGCCAGGAACCGTTCGAGATCGGTCGACGGCGCGACGTAGGCGCCCGCGAGATCCCGCGACGCTTCGGGCGCCGGCAGCGCCTTGCGGTCCACCTTGCCGTTGGCGTTCAACGGCAGCGCCGGCAGGGTGACGAAGGCCGACGGCACCATGAACTCCGGCAGGCGCTCCTTGAGGTGGTCGCGCAGCTCGCCCATGGAGACCGCCTCGCCGGCGGGCACGACATAGGCGATCAGCCGGGCCTTCGGCCGGTCGGCGACGACCGCCGCCTGGGCCACGGCGGGATGGGCCGCCAGCACGGCCTCGACCTCGCCCAGCTCGATGCGGAAGCCGCGGATCTTCACCTGCTGGTCGATGCGGCCCAGGAACTCCAGGTCGCCCGACGCCAGCCACCGCACCAGGTCGCCCGTGCGGTACGACCGCGCTCCCGGGATGCCGGAGAACGCGTCCGGGACGAACTTCCCGGCCGTGGCGTCGGGCCGGTCGAGGTAGCCCCGCGCCATGGTCCCGCCCAGCAGCAGCTCGCCGGGCACGCCGGGAGGCACCGGCCCGCCGTGGCGGTCCACGACGTGGGCGTTCCAGCCGGGCAGCACCCGTCCGATCGGCACGTTGGTCATGGCCTCCGGCACGCCGCCGGCGGGCACCTCCCAGTTGGTGGCGATGACCACCGTCTCTGTCGGCCCGTAGCAGTGCAGCAGCGGCGCGTGGGCCAGCGGGGTCGCCGGCCACAGCCGCGCCACCTCCGGCGACATGGCCTCGCTGCCGGTCATCATCAGCCGGAAGGGCAGCGCCGGCAGGCCCTTGCCCGCCACGTCTCTGACCCAGAGCTGCAGGAGCGCCGGCGTCAGGTGGACCATGGTGACGCCGAGCTCCACGGCCCGGGCCAGCATCGCGTGGACGTCGAGGTCGCCGTCCCAGAGCGCCACCGAGGCGCCGGCCGCCAGCGGCGCCAGCAGCTCGAGCACCGAGGCGTCGAAGCTCCACGACGCCATCTGGAGCATCCGCTCGCCGGGACCGTGGCCGTACGCCCGCGCGGCGTTGCGGACGTAGTCGGCCACCGCGCCGTGCGGGACCGCGACGCCCTTGGGCCTGCCCGTGGAACCGGAGGTGTAGATCACATAGGCCAGGTTTTCCGGCGCCGTCCAGCTCTCCGGCCTCTCGGCGCTTTCCAGGTCCGCGTCCACTTCCGTGAGGACCACCCGGGCCTGGGCGTCTTCCAGCATCCAGCGCCGCCGCTCCTCGGGATAGGAGGGATCGACGGGCACATAGACGCCGCCCGCCTTCAGGATGCCCAGGATGCCGACCACACCCAGAGGCGAGCGCGGCATGGAGAGGGCCACCCGCACCTCGGGTCCCACGCCCAGCCCGCGCAGCCGGTGGGCCAGCCGGTTCGCCCGCTCCTCCAGCTCGCCATAGGTCAGGGTCTCGCCGGCGCCGATCACCGCCACCTCGTCCGGAGCGAGGTCGGCCCGCTCCTCGAACAGCTCGTGGAGGCAGCGGGGCTCGCGGGCCGGCCTCTCCTCGCCGCGGCCCCAGGCGGCCACCTGCCGGACTTCCTCCGCGGTGAGCAGCGGCAGCTCCGAGAGCGGCCGCCCCGGCTCGGCCGCGGCGCCGGCCAGCAGGAGCCCCAGATGAGCCGCCATCCGCTCCACCGTGGCGCGATCGAACAGGTCCTGGCGGTAGTCCACCAGTCCGCCCAATCCGTCGGGGGTCTCGCGGAACGAGAAGATGAGGTCGAACAGGGTCGAGTTGCGCTCGAACTCCATCGGGGCGACCTCGAGCCCGGGCAGCTCGAGGCCCGGACGCCCGCCGTCCACCAGCAGCATCAGCACCTGGAAGAGGGGCGAGACGCTCAGGTCGCGCCGCGGGCTCACCTCCTCGACCACGCGCTCGAACGGCACGTCCTGGTGGGCGAAAGCCGCCAGAGCGGTCTCCCGCACCCGGCCCAGGAGCTCGCGGAATCCCGCGCCGCCGGAGAGGTCCGCGCGGAAGACCAGCGTGTTGATGAACAGGCCGATCAGCGGCTCGGTCTGAGCGCGGTTGCGGTTGGCCACCGGCGAGCCGATCGCGAGGTCCTCCTGACCGGAGTACCGGGAGAGCAGGACGTCGAGCCCGGCGAGCAGGACCATGAACGGCGTGGCCCCTTCGGCGCGCCCGAGGTCGAAGAGGGAGCGGACGACCTCGGCCGGCACGAAGAACGCAGCCCGGTCTCCCTTGTAGGCCGGCAGCGGCGGCCGGGGCCGGTCGGTCGGGATCTCCAGGGTGGGGACGCCCTTGAGGGCCTCCCGCCAGAAGGAGAGATCCGCCCTCAGCTTCTCTTCTCCCAGCCAGCGCCGCTGCCAGAGGGCGTAGTCCGGATACTGGATCGGCAGCTCGGGAAGCGGCGAGGGCCGGCCCTGGGAATACGCGCCGTAGAGCGCCGTCACCTCATGCACGAGCACGCCCATGGACCACCCGTCGCTCACGATGTGGTGCATGACGAAGACGACCGCGTGCTCCCGCTCGCCGAGGCGCAGCAGGGCGGCTCTCAGCAGCGCTCCCTGTCTGAGGTCGAAGGGCTGGCGCGCGATCTCGGCGGCCAGCGACCTGGCCGCGGCCTCTCGCCGTTCCACGGGCAGATCCCGCAGATCGATCAGCGGCAGGCGGAAACGGGCCTGGGGCGAAACGATCTGGACCGGCCCGGCCTCGGCCAGAGAGAAGGAGGTCCGCAGGGAAGCGTGGCGGCGGGCCACCTCGGCGAGGCTCGCCGCGAGGACCGCCACGTCGAGCCCGCCCGCTAGCCGGATCGCGCCGGAGATGTGGTAGACCGGGTTTCCGGGCTCCATCTGGTCGAAGAACCAGAGCCGCTCCTGCGAGAAGGAGAGCGGCAGCGGCTCCCCCTCGCGCCAGCCGCCCGTCCCGATCGTGACCGGGCTCCGGCTCCGCTCGTCTTCGATCTCGTAACCCAGCCGCGCGGCCAGCTCGCGGGCGCCGTCGCCCAGCGAGGCCGCGCTGTAGCGCTCCCGCCAGCGCTCGGCCACGCCCGCCTCGACTCCCTTGTGCTCGTGGAACTTGACGTCGCCCAGCATGCGCGACTCGGCGTGGACGCCGTCCGTCATCCGGGCGGACTTCGCCGTGTACGGCTCGGCCATGTCCGGGTGGTAGGACAGGCCCAGGGAGTCGCAAATCCCGCGCAGAGTCGCCTCGGGCTCGCGCAGCAGGTCCTCGAAACGCACCCAGATCTGCCGATCCTCCGGCACCTCGCGCAGGAATTCCACGATGTTCTCGTGGCTCGCCCGCCAGATCAGCTCGGCGAGCTGGCGCCGCGCGAAGCCGTGCTCGGTGCGGAAGAAGATCTGGTCGAGCTTGGCCTCTTCGAAGGAATGGATCATCCCCAGCGGATGGCGAATGAGGTGGATATAGAAAGGTTTTTCGAAACCTTCCTCCGCCCGCCGCAGGATCGACGGATCGAGCGCGTAGGACGGCGTCTTGTCCACCAGGATGCGATCGCCCAGCCACTCCTGGAGCAGGCCGTAGAACTCGAGCGTCGCCAGATCCCCATGCTCTTCCACCAGCGCCTCGGCCTCTTCGGCGCCGCAGCCACGGATCTCCATGACGGCGCGGATGACGCCTTCGAGCCAGAAGGCGTCGCGGCCGGTGAAGGCGGCTTTGCGTTCCCGAAGCGTGTTGAACGACAGCAGCTCCAGCTCCGGCGGCGAGAACAGTCGCGGATGGCCGCCGAGCATGACGCGCAGCAGCGTCGTGCCCGAGCGCGGCGGCGACAGCACGAAGACCGCCGGCGGATTCTTGCGGACCTCGCCGCTCAACGCGGGCAGCGGCTGGATCAGGCTCCGGAAGCGCGCCAGATCGGCTTCATCGACCGGCGCTTCCCGCTCCTCCGCCTCGCGGCCGCCGAGCGCCTCGCGGCCGAACAGCCTCGCCACGGCCGCCGGATGCTGCTCGATCAGGTAGGCGGACATCTCGGCGACGGTGGGCGCGTCGAAGATCACCACCACCTGGACGATCTCGCCCAATTCTTCCTGGAGGCGGTTGATGAGCACCGCGCCCGAGATGGAGCTGCCGCCCAGCGCGAAGAAGTCGTCGTGAACCCCGACCTCCGGGACTTTCAGGACCTCCCGCCAGAGCCCGGCCAGGAAGCGCTCCAGAGCGGTCGCCGGCGCCACGTAGGCGCTCTCCAGGCCCGACCGCGACGCCTCCGGCGCGGGCAGCGCCCGCCGGTCCACCTTGCCGTTGGCCGTCAGCGGCATCTTCTCCAGCACGACCAGCGCCGACGGCAGCATGTAATCGGGCAGGCCGCCGGCCAGGGCCTCGCGGAGATCGTTCAAGGTGGGGGCTACGCCGTCCGGCACTACGTAGGCCACCAGCCTCTTCTCCTGACCATCCTCCCGTGCCATCACGACCGCCTCGCGCACCGACGGATGGGCGGCCAGCGCCGATTCGATCTCCCCCAGCTCGATGCGGAAGCCACGGATCTTCACCTGGTGGTCGATGCGGCCCAGGTACTCCATGTCGCCGTCGGCCAGGAAGCGCGCCAGGTCGCCGCTGCGGTACAGCCGTGAGCCCGGCTCGCCGTAGGGATTCGGCACGAAGCGTTCCGCCGTCAGCTCCGGCCGGCCCAGGTAGCCCTGCGCCAGGCCCGCGCCGCCGACGTGGATCTCGCCCGGCACCCCTACCGGCTGCGGCTGAAGGAAAGCGTCCAGCACGTAGAGCCCGAGGTCTGGGATGGCCCGGCCGATGACGCTGCCGCCGGCGTCCTCGCGTCCGATCGGACGATACGTGACGTGCACGGTCGTCTCGGTGATGCCGTACATGTTGACCAGCCGCGGCCGCTCGTCGCCGTGGCGCGCGAACCACGGCGCCAGGCTCGCCAGCTCCAGCGCCTCGCCGCCGAAGATCACGTAGCGCAGCGCCAGCTCGACCGGTCTCGCGGCGTCGGCCCAGATGAGCTGCCGGAACGCCGACGGCGTCTGGTTCAGCACCGTCACCCGTTCCCGGACCAGCAACTCATGGAAGGCCTCGGGAGAACGCGACACCTCCCAGGGCACCACCACCAGCCGGCCGCCGTAGAGCAGCGCGCCCCAGATCTCCCACACCGAGAAGTCGAAAGCGTACGAGTGGAACAGCGTCCAGACGTCCTCGGGGCCGAAGCCGAACCACGGCTCGGTCGCGGAGAACAGCCGCGTCACGTTGCCGTGCCGCACGATCACGCCCTTGGGCTTACCCGTCGAGCCCGAGGTGTAGATCACGTAGGCCGGGTGCTCCGCGGAGACCGGAACGCGCGGATCGGAATCCGCGCCCTCGATGCCCGCCAGAAGCTCTTCCGTGAGCACGATCGAGACGCCGCTGTCCGCGATCATGAAGTCCAGACGCTCGGCCGGATACGTGGGGTCGAGCGGCACGTAGGCCGCGCCGGCCTTGAGCACGCCCAGAATGGCCGTCACCATCTCCAGCGAGCGCTCCAGGCGCAGGCCCACCAGATCGCCGGGCAGGATTCCCAGAGCGATCAGATGGTTCGCGATCCCGTTCGCCCGCCGGTCCAGATCGCCGTAGCTCAGTCCGATCCCCTCGAACGTCGCCGCCACGGCCTCCGGCGAGCGCGCTACCTGGTCCGCGAAGACCTCATGCAGGCAGCGGGAGCCCAGCGACTCCGCCGGCGTCTCCATCCCGAGCTGCGCGCGCTCACTTTCGGTGAGGATCGGCAGCTCCGCGACCGGGCGGTCCGGATCGGCCACCGCGGCGGCCAGCAGGTTCTCGAAGTGCCGCGACATGCGCGACAGCGTCGCGCGGTCAAACAGGTCGGTGTTGTACTTCCAGACTCCGGCCAGCCCCTGAGGCGTCTCCTGCAGGTTGAGCACGATGTCGAACTTGGCCGTCTGTCCGCTGGCCTCGACCGGCCGCAGGACCAGTCCCGGCAGCTCGGGGGGAGACGCCATCGCGTTCTGGAGCTGGAAGACGATCTGGAACACGGGCGAGCGCGACAGATCCCGTTCCGGCTGGAGCTCTTCCACCAGCTTCTCGAAGGGCACGTCCTGATGGCTCAGGGAGCCGACGGCGACCTCCCGCACCCGCATCAGCAGCTCGCGGAAGCTCGGCCGGCCCGACAGGTCGGTCCGCATCGCCAGGGTGTTGACGAAGAAGCCGATCAGAGGCTCCAGCTCGCGGCGGTTGCGCCCCGCCTGGGTGGCGCCGACGATGACGTCGTCCTGCCCGGAGTAGCGGTGCAGGAGCGCCTGGAAACCGGCCAGCAGCGCCATGTACGGCGTCATCCCCTGCCGCTGGCCGAGCTCGATGAACGAGCGGCTCACCTCGCCGCCGAAGGCCAGAGGCTCGTCGGCGCCGTGGAACCGCTGCACCGCCGGACGCGGACGGTCGGTGGGGAGCTGCAGGGTGGAATGCCCGGCGAGCGCCTCGCGCCACCAGGCGATCTGGGCCGCCAGCGCTTCGCCTGTCAGCCACTCGCGCTGCCAGACGGCGAAGTCGGCGTACTGGATGGGAAGCTCGGGCAGGGACGAGCCCGCGCCGGCGAGGAAGGCCGGATAGAGCGCCCCGATCTCCTGGATCAGGATCCCCATGGACCAGCCGTCCGCCACGATGTGGTGCAGCGTCAGGAGGGCGACGTGCTCGTCTTCGGCGGCACGGATCAGGACGGCCCGGATCAGCGGTCCCCTGGCGAGGTCGAAGGAACGCCGCCGCTCCTCCGCCGCCAGCCGGCGGACCATCCCCTCGCGCAGGTCTCCCGGCAGCTCCCGCAGGTCGACGAGCGGCATCGCCAGCTCCAGCTCCGCCGCGACCGTCTGCACCGGGTTCCCCCCGCGCACGGCGAAGGTCGTGCGCAGGGATTCGTGACGGCGCACGATCTCCTGGAGGCTCTGGTGGAAGGCGGCGGCATCCAGCCGGCCGTGAAGCCGCACCGCGCTCGGGATGTGGTAGGCCGGCGAATCGGGCTGGAGCTGGTGCAGGAACCAGAGCCGCTCCTGGGCGAAGGAGAGCGGCAACGGCGCCTCGGGTTGGCGCGGGACGGGCCGCAGCGGCGCCCACCGTTCCCTCAGGGCGAGATCGCCGGCGAGCGCGGCTCCCTCTCCCAGCTCGCCGGGACCGAAGAGGCGCGCGACCGCCTCCGGATAGCGCTCGCGGAGCCCCGCCGCCATCCGCTCTACCGTCGGAGAGTCGAACACCATGACCACCGGCACCGTCTCGGCGAGCATCTCCTGGAGCTGGTTGACGAAGAGGGCCGCGGTGATGGAGTTGCCGCCGGACTCGAAGAAGTCGTCGTGCACGCCCACCTGTCCGGCGGCCAGGGCGCCCTTCCAGAGATCCGCCAGGGCGGCTTCGAGGGAGGTCCGCGGCGCCACGAAGCCGCTCCCCGCTCGTGCCCCCGCCGGCTCGGGCAACGCCCGGCGGTCGATCTTGCCGCTCGGCGTCCGCGGCATGTCCTCCAGCAGCACGAACGCCGAGGGCACCATGTAGTCCGGCAGCCCCTGGGAGAGGAAGCCCCGCCAGTCCACCGGCGCGGAGCCGTTCCTCTCCCGCGGGACGATGTAGGCCACCAGACGGCGGTCCGCCGGCGAGCCGGTCTTCCCGTCCTCGCGGACCACGACCACCGCCTCGCTCACCTTGGGATGGCGCAACAGCGCCCCCTCGATCTCCCCGGGCTCGATGCGGAACCCGCGGACCTTGACCTGCTGATCGATCCGTCCCCGGTATTCGAGCGTTCCGTCGGCCAGGAAACGGCTGAGGTCTCCCGAGCGGTAGAGGCGGGCCCCGGGCACGGTCGAGAACGGATCGGGAATGAAGCGCTCGGCGGTGAGGTCGGGGCGTCCCGAATACCCCCGGGTGACCCCGGCGCCGCCGATGCACAGCTCGCCGGGCACCCCGAGAGGTGCGGGCCGCAGGTCAGGCCCCAGCACGTGGACCGTGGTGCCCTGGATCGGATATCCGAGGGTCAGGCGGCCGCTGCCGGGCACGTAGGAGTCGATGGTGGCGCAGACCGTCGCCTCCGTCGGTCCGTAGGCGTTGAAGAACAGCCGGCCCTTCGACCAGCGCTCCGCCACCTCCGGCGGACAGGCCTCTCCGCCCACCACCAGCGTCCGCAACGCCGGGAAGTCCTGGGTCGGCAGCGTGGCCGCGACCGAGGGGGGCAGCAGCACCTTGGTGATCTCCATCCGGCGCAGCAGGTCGACCAGCTCGGGGCCCGGCAGCAGCTCGGCGCGCGAGGCCAGGCAGAGAGCCGCGCCCGCGCGCACGGCCATGGCCATCTCCATCACCGAAGCGTCGAAGGTGAGCGAGGCGAACTGGAGCACCCGGCTCTCCTCCGTGATCCGGAAGAGGCGCGTCTGGGCCGCCGAGAGGTCGCCCAGCCCCCGGTGGGGCACCAGCACCCCCTTGGGCTTGCCCGTCGAGCCGGAGGTGTAGATGACGTAGGCGAGGTTGTCCGCCGTGACGCCGCTGCGCGGCTCCTCGCCGCTCTCCCGGGCGGTCTCCTCCCAGAGGGCCTCGTCGAGGCAGAGGGGCTCGGCGCCGGAATCGGCGGGCAGGCGTCCAAGCAGATGGTCCTGGGTCAGCAGGAGCCGGATCCCCGAGTCCTCCAGCACCCAGGAGATGCGCTCCAACGGGTACTCGGGATCGAGAGGCACGTAGCTCCCGCCCGCCTTGAGGACGCCGAATAGGGCGACCACCATCTCGGGCGAACGCTCCACGAAGATCCCCACCCGGACCTCCGGCCCCACGCCCAACCGCCGCAGATGGTGGGCCAGCCGGTTCGCGCGATCGTTCAGCTCCCTGTAGGTCAGGCTCCCGCTCCCATGGATCACCGCGGCGCGCTCGGGGGCGAGCCGCGCGTGCCTCTCCAGGGGCGCGTGGAACAGGAACTCCTCGGCATCGCCGGACCCGGACGCGCTCCATTCGAGGAGCTGCTGGCTCTCGCCGGGCGTCAGGAAGGTCTGTTCGTCGAGACGGCGGTCCGGATCGGCGAGCAGAGCGGCCACCAGGGCCTCGAAATGGCCGGCCAGGCGGGCGATCGAGACGCTGTCGAAAAGGTCGCGGTTGAAAGACCAGAACAGCGCCAGCCCGCCGCCGTCCACCTCCTGGGCGCTGAGCGTGACGTCGAACTTGGCCGTGGTCTCCTCGGAGGCCACGCGAGAGAGCGTCACCCCCGGAAGCCGGGCCTCCTGCCGGGGGATGTTCTGCAAGTCGACCGTAGTCTGGAACAGGGGCGTGTGGCTGAGGTTGCGCTGCGCCGCCACCTCTTCGACCAGTTTCTCGAAGGGGACATCCTGGTGGGCGTAGGCCCCGAGCGCGATCTCCCGGGCCCTGGCCAGGAGCTGGCGAAAGCCCGGACGGCCGGAGAAGTCCCCGCGCAGCACCAGGTTGTTCACGAAGAACCCGATCAGCCGCTCGGTCTCCACCCGGCTCCGTCCGGCCACGGGCGAACCCACCGCCAGGTCGTCCTGCCGGGAGTAGACGTGCAGCAGGGACTGGAAGGCCGCCAGCAATCCCATGAACAGGGTGGCGCCCTCGCCTCCGCACAGCGCCCGCAGGCCTTCCACCAGGGTGGCGGGCAGGAAGCTCCGCCGGGATCCGCCCCGGAACGTCTGCAGCGCCGGACGCGGACGGTCCGTCGGCAGCTCGAGAAGCGGCGGCAGGCCGGCGAGCTGGCGCCGCCAATAGGCGAGCTGCGCCTCCAGGGTGTCCCCGCTCAACCAGGAACGCTGCCAGGCCGCGAAGTCGGCGTACTGGATGGGAAGCTCCGGCAGGGACGGCGGCGAGCCGGTGGCGAAGGCCCCGTAGAGCTCGGCGATCTCATGGACGAGCACGCCCATCGACCAGCCGTCCGCAACGATGTGGTGCACGGTGAGGAGCAGCACGTGCTCCTCTTCACCCGCTCCTGTCATCGATCTCACCAGCATCGCGCGCAGCAGGGGGCCGGCGGCCAGAGCGAAGGACCGTCCCTGCTCCTCTCGCGCCAGATCGCCGATGACACGCTCGCGCGCGGGAGCGGGCAGCCCCTGGAGGTCCACCAGGGGAGCCGGCACGACAGGCTCGGGAGCGATGACCTGGACGGCCCTGCCTCCTCGCACGGCGAAGGTCGTGCGCAGCGCCTCCTGCCGCCGGGCGACCTCGTGGAGGGCGCGGCGGAAAGCCGCGACATCCAGCCCGCCGTGCAGGCGGACTGCGGCCGGGATGTTGTAGACCGGGGAGCCCGGCTGGAGCTGGTCGAGGAACCAGAGCCTCTCCTGGGCGAAGGAAAGGGGCAGATCGCCCGCGCGGTCGATCCGGAAGAACGGCGGGATCCCGTCCCCGGCCTGGACGTGCTGCGCGAGCCCCGCCACGGTCGGGCTCTCGAAGATCTGACGCAGGGCGAGATCGGCGCCGAGCAGCTCCCGGACCCGGGCCACCACCTGAGTGGCGAGCAGCGAATGGCCGCCCAGGGCGAAGAAGTCTCCGTTCCGGCCGACCTTCTGCACCCCGAGGACATTCGCGAAGATCCCGGCCAGGATCTCCTCCACCGGTCCCAGCGGCTCCTCGAAGTCCGCCTGGACCGAGGTCCTCCGGGGCTCCGGCAGCGCCTTGCGGTCCACCTTGCCGGTGGGCGTCAACGGCAGCGCGTCGAGGATCACGAAGTCCGCAGGGACCATGTAGGCCGGCAGCGACTCCAGCAGGAAGCCGCGCAGGCCGGCCTCGTCCAGCACCTCTCCCGGCTGGAGCACGAGGTAGGCGGCCAGGGTCCGGGTAGGCCCGTCCTCGCGATCCACCACGGCCACCTCGCGGACCGCGGGATGGCGGGCCAGGACCGCCTCGATCTCTCCGAGCTCGACGCGGAAGCCGCGGATCTTCACCTGGTGATCGACGCGTCCGACGAACTCGATGGCGCCGTCCGGCCGGTAGCGGGCCAGGTCGCCCGTGCGGTAGAGCCGCGCGCCGGGCTCGGCCGCGAACGGATCGGGCACGAAGCTCTCCGCCGTCAGATGGGGACGCCGGTGATAGCCGCGCGCCACGCACAGCCCGCCCAGGAAGATCTCGCCCGCGACCCCGACCGGCACCGGCTGCAGCCCCTCGTCGAGCAGGTAGACCGTGGCCTTGGCCGTGGGCCGGCCGATCGGCAGCGAGTGGGGCGAGCCCTCGCGCTCGCAGAGCCATGAAGTGACGGAGATCGTGGCCTCCGTGGGGCCGTAGCGGTTGAGAAGGTCGGCACCCGGGAGCCGTTCGTAGAACCGCCCGGGCAGCGCCGCCGGCACCGTCTCGCCGCCGGTGATGACGACCCGCAGGCTGTCGCAGCGGTCGAAGCCCTCCTGCTCGAACAGGGCGTAGAGCAGGGAGGGGGGGAAGGAGGCGTAGGTGATTCCCTGCTCCCGGATCAGCCCCACCAGGTAGGCGGGGTCCTGCTGGCCGCCGGGACGGGCGAGCACGGTCCGGCCGCCGATCACCAGCGGAGCGAAGACCTCCAGCAGCGAGACGTCGAAGCTGATCGTGGTCTTCTGGAGGAAGGTGTCGTGCTTCGTCACGTCTCCGGCCCGGGCGTACTGCAGCCGGTTGCCCAGAGCGCGGTGGGAGACGACCACCCCCTTGGGCTGACCGGTCGAGCCCGAGGTGTAGATGACGTAGGCCGGGTTCTCGGGCTGGACCGGGACGTTCAGATTCCTCGCGTCCTTGCCGGCGGCCTCCTCGCTCCGCAGCCGCTCCGCGGTCAGCAGCAGCTCGATCCCGGCGTCCTCCATCATGTAGCTCAGCCGCTCGGCCGGCAGCGAGGGATCGAGGGGCACGTAGGCGGCTCCCGCCTTCAGGATGGCCAGCAGCCCCACCACCATCTCGAAAGACCGCTCGGCGCTGATGCCGACCAGCGTCTCGGGCCCGGCTCCCAGGAGCCGCAGGCGGCGGGCCAGGCGGTTGGCCCGCGCGTTCAGCTCGCGGTAGCTCAGCGTCTCGCCCTCGAAGACGACCGCCACCGCGTCGGGGGTCTTCTTTACCTGCCGCTCGAAGAGCTGGTGGACGAAACCCTCGTCCGGGTAGTCGGCCGGCGGCCGGTTCCACTCCACCAGGAGCTGCTCCCGCTCGGCGGCGGTGAGCAGCGGCAGCTCGGAGACGAGGCTGTCCGGACCGGCGGCCAGACCCTCCAGGAAGACCTCCAGATGCCCCGCCCAGCGCGCGATCGTCGCCGCCTCGAACAGGGCCGTGCTGTAGACCCACTGGCCGAAGATCTGCGGACCGGCTTCGAAGACCGTCAGCGAGACGTCGAACTTCGAGGTCGTGGCACCGTCCGCCATGGGCGTCAGCGCGAGCCCCGGCAGCTCCAGCGCCTCCGCCGGAGCGTTCTGGAAGGCGAGCATCACCTGGAACAGCGGCGAATGGCTGAGGTTGCGCTCGGGCGCGACCTCCTGGACCATGCGCTCGAACGGCACGTCCTGGTGCTCGTAGGCGCCCAGGGCGGCTGAACGAACGCGCTCCAGCACTTCCAGGAAGCCGGGTGAGCCGGCGAGGTCCGCACGCAGCACGATCGTGTTGACGAAGAACCCGATGAGCGGCTCGAGCTCTCTGCGGTTGCGGCCGGCCAGGGGAGAGCCCACGGCGAAGTCCTCCTGCCCGGAGTAGCGGGACAGGAGGGCTTCGAACGCCGCCAGGACGGTCATGAAGAGGGTCGTCCCCCGCTCGCGGCTCAGGACGCGCAGGGATTCGGAGAGCCCGGCCGGCAGCAGGAACGGGTGGACCGCGCCGCGGTAGCTCTGCAGGCTCGGGCGCGGCCGGTCCGCCGGGAGCTGCAGCACCGGCACGCCGGCGAGACGCTCCCGCCACCAGGCGATCTGCCCTTCCAGGACCTCGCCGGAGATCCAGCTCCGCTGCCAGCGCGAGAAGTCCACATACTGGACGGGCAGCTCGGGCAGGGGCGAGGGGCGCGCTTCGACCGCCGCGGCGTAGAGGGCGGCGATTTCACGGACCATCACCCCCATGGACCAGCCGTCGCTCACGATGTGGTGCGCCACGAAGACTACCGCGTGCTCCTCCGGCTCCAGACGCAGGAGGGCGGCCCGCAGCAGCGGCCCGCTCTCGAGATCGAAGGGCCGGCGCGTCAGAGAGCCCGCCTGCGAGCGGACCTCCGCCTCCCGCCTCTCGCGCGGCAGGCCGCTCAGGTCGGCGACCGGCAGGGGGACGGGATTCCAGGGAGAAACGATCTGCGCCGGCCTGCCCTCGGCAGCCGCGAAGGTGGTCCGCAGCGCGGCATGGCGGCGGACGACCTCCCCGAGGCTCGCTTCCAGGGCCGGCGCGTCGAGCCGGCCGGAGAGGCGGAAGGCACCGGGGACGTTGTACACCGGGCTGCCGGGCTCCATCTGCTCGAAGAACCAGAGCCGCTCCTGCGAGAAAGAGAGCGGCAGGGGCTCGCCCTCGCGCCAGCCGCCCGCCTCGATCGAGACCGCCTCCGAGCCCTCCGGCGACCGGTCCGCCAGCCCCGCGGAACCGAAAGCCCTCTCCACCGCCGCCGGATACCGGTCGATCAACCGGGCGGCGAGCCCGGCCAGGGTGGGAGCCTCGAAGATCGCCACCACCGGCACGACCTCGCCCAGCTCCTCCTGCAAGCGGTTGACGAGCACCGCGCCGTTGATCGAGTTGCCTCCCAGCTCGAAGAAGTTGTCGCGCAGGCCGACCCGCGGAACCTCCAGGACCTCTCGCCACACCCCCGCCAGGAAGCGCTCGAGATCCGTCACCGGCTCCTCGTGGGAATCCTCGCGGGCCGACCGCGCCACGTCCGGGTCGGACAGCGCCTTGCGGTCCACCTTGCCGCTGGGCGTCAACGGCAGCGCCGGCAGGGTGAAGAAGGCGGACGGCACCATGTACTCCGGCAGGCGCTCCGCGAGCCAGTCCCGCAGCTCCTGGGCGGACGGCGCGACGTCCCCGGCGGGCACGACATAGGCCGCGAGGCCCTGACGGCCCCGGTCGGCCACCACCGCCGCCTGGGCCACGCCGGCATGAGCGGCGAGCGCCGTCTCGATCTCCCCCAGCTCGATGCGGAAGCCGCGGATCTTCACCTGGAAGTCGAAGCGGCCCAGGAACTCCAGCTCTCCCGAGGCCAGCCACCGCACCCGGTCGCCGGTGCGGTAGAGCCGGGCACCGGGAATCGCGGAGAACGGATCGGGCACGAAGCGCTCCGCCGTCAGGTCCGGACGGCCCGAGTACCCGCGGGCGACTCCGACGCCGCCGATGCACAGCTCGCCGGGCACGCCGGTGGGAGCGAGATGGAGGCCCGGACCCGCCACGTGCACGGTCACACCGGCGATGGGACGGCCGAGCGTCAGCCGGCCGCTGCCGGGCACGTAAGCTCCGCCGGTCGCGCAGACCGTCGCCTCCGTCGGACCGTAGGCGTTGACGAACAACCGGTCCCGCGACCACCGCTCCGCCACCTCGGCCGGACAGGCCTCGCCCGCCACCACCAGCGTGCGCAGCGCCGGGAAGTCCTGGGTCGGCAGCGTCGCCGCCACCGACGGCGGCAGCGTCGCCTTGGTGATCCCCCAATCCCGCAGCAGGGCCACCATCTCGGCCCCCGGCAGCAGCGCGCTCTTCGGCGGCAGGCACAGCGTGGCCCCGGCGCGCACGGCCAGGGCGATCTCGGCCATGGACGCGTCGAAGGCCAGCGAGGCGAATTGCAGCACCCGGCTCTCCCCGGTCACCGCGAACAGCCGCGCCTGTGCCGCCGAGAGGTTGCCCAGGCCCCGGTGCGGCACCAGCACCCCTTTCGGCTTGCCCGTCGAGCCCGAGGTGTAGATGACGTAGGCCAGGTTCTCCGCCGTGACGCCGCTTTGCGGCTCCTCCTCGCCCGCCATCGCCAGCTCCCACCAGAAGTCGGTGGTCTCCGGACAGATCGCCTCGACGCCGGCGGGCAGGCGGTCCAGCAGGTCCGGCTGCGTCAGCACGAACGGAATCCCGGAGTCCTGCAGCATCCAGGCGATCCGCTCCAGCGGGTACTCGGGATCGATCGGCACGTACGCGCCGCCGGCCTTGAGGATGGCGAAGAGCGCCTTGACCATCTCGGGCGAGCGCTCCATGAAGATCCCCACCCGCGACTCCGGCCCCACGCCCCGGCCCCGCAGAGCGTTGGCGAGCTGGTTGGCCTGGGTGTTCAGCTCGCCGTAGCTCAGCTCCCCATCCTCGTGGACGAGGAAGGCGCGCTCCGGGTGCAGCCGGGCCTGGCTCTCCAGCAGCTCATGCAGCAGCAGGCCTGCCGGCTCGCCCGCCTCCGGGGCGCTCCAGCCGAGGAGCTGCTCGCGCTCGCCAGGGCTCAGGAAAACATGTTCCTCGAAAGCGAGATCCGGCGCGGCGATCAGCTCCGTGAGCAGGCTCACCAGGTGCCGCGACAGGCGCTCCACCGTGGGACGGTCGAAGAGGTCGGTGCTGTAGCTCCAGACGCCGGCCATGCCTGCCGGAGACTCCCCCAGGTTGAGCACGAGATCGAACTTCGCCGTGTCGTCGCTGGTGTCGGCCGGTCTCAACGTCAGGCCGGGCAGGTCCAGCTCGGCCGGCGCTTCGGCCGCGGTCTGGAGCTGGAAGTTCACCTGGAACAGCGGCGAGCGCGACAGATCCCGCTCCGGCTGCAGCTCCTCCACCAGCTTCTGGAACGGGATGTCCTGGTGGCTCAGCGCCCCCAGCACCATCTGCCGCTCGCGCGCCAGCAGCTCCCGGAAGCTCGGCCGGCCTGACAGGTCGGTGCGGATCGCCAGGGTGTTGACGAAGCTGCCGATCAGGCCCTCGATCTCCCGGTAGTTGCGCCCTGCCGCCGGCGAGCCCACGGCGAAGTCCTCCTGCCCTGAATAGCGCGCGAACAGCACCCGGTAGGCCGCCAGCAGGACCATGTACACCGTCGCTCCGCGCTCGCGCGCGAAGGCATGCAGGGAGCCGCTCAGAGCCTCGGGCAGGGCCAGGAACAGCGTCGCGCCCCGGAAGCTCTGGCGGGCCGGGCGCGGCCGGTCGCTCGGCAGCTCCAGGGCCGGCACGCCGGCCAGGTGCTCGCGCCACCAGGCGAGTTGGGCTTCCAGGGCGTCGCCGTCCAGCCACCGGCGCTGCCACACGGCAAAGTCGGCGTACTGGACGGGCAGCTCCGGCAGCGGCGACGGCCGGCCGGAGGTGAACGCCGCGTAGAGCGTCGTCAGCTCGCGCAGGAACACGTTCATCGACCAGCCGTCGGAGACGATGTGGTGGAAGGTGAAAAGCAGCACGTGCTCTCCCCCTCCTTCCCGCAGCAGGCTCAGGCGCAGCAGCGGTCCGGCAGCCAGATCGAAAGGCCTACCGGCCTCCTCCGCCGACCGCCGGCGGACCTCCTCCTGCCGCTCCGTCTCCGGCAAAGCCGAGAGGTCCACCACCGGCAGACCCGGCCGGAGATCCTCCAGGATCACCTGCGCCGGCCTGCTTCCGCGCAAGGCGAACACGGTGCGCAGCGCCTCGTGCCGGCGGACTATTTCGTCCAGCGAGCGGCGCAAGGCGGCGACGTCCAGGGCGCCGCCGATCCTCACCGCGCCCGGGATGTTGTAGGTGGCCAGACCCGGCTGGAGCTGGTCATGGAACCACAGGCGCTCCTGGGCGAACGACAGCGGCAGGTCCCCCTCGCGCGGGAACGGCTTGAGCGGGGGGCGCCCGCCGGCGCCCGCGGAGCGGGCCGCTTCCAGCAGCAGCGCCTGTCCCGCCACGGTGGGCGCCTCGAACACCGCGCGCAGGGGAAGGTCGGCCTCCAGCGTGTCGCGATACCGCGACATCACCTTCATCGCCAGCAGCGAATGGCCGCCCAGGTCGAAGAAATTGTCCTCCCGGCCCAGGCGCTCGATCCCGAGCACCTCGGACCAGACGCCGGCCACGATCTCCTCCAGCGGGCCGCGCGGCGCCTCGTAGGGGGCCCTCTGGGTGGCCGACCAGGCCTCCGCCGCCAGGCCGCTCAGGGCCTTGCGGTCCGCCTTGCCGTTCGGGGAGAGCGGCATGACCGGCAGAGAGAGGAACGCCGCCGGCACCATGTGCTCCGGCAGCCGCTCGCCGAGAGCGCGACGGATCTCCTCGGTGGACGGCGCCTCCCCCCCCTCCGGCACCAGAAAGGCCACCAGGCGCTTCTCCCCCTCCCGCTCCAGGACCAGCACGACCGCCTCCCGCACCCCCGCCAGGTCGCTCAGCGCCGCCTCGATCTCGCCCAGCTCGATGCGGAAGCCCCGCAGCTTGATCTGGTGATCGACCCGGCCGAGGTACTCGATGGCGCCCTCTTCGTCCCAGCGCGCCAGATCCCCCGTCCGGTACAGCCGCGCTCCCGGCTCGGGGGAGAACGGGTCGGGCATGAACCGCTCGGCCGTCAGCTCCGGACGGTTCAGATACCCCCGCCCGACCTGCACGCCGCCGATCCACAGCTCCCCCGTCACCCCCACCGGCACCGGCCGCAAGGCGGCATCCAGAAGGTGGATGCGCGTGTTCGCCACCGGCCGGCCGATCGGCACCGTCCGCCGCTCCCCCTCCCGTTCACAGGCCCAGAAGGTCACGTCCACCGCCGCCTCGGTGGGGCCGTACAGGTTGTGCAGACCCGCGCCCAGCCGGGCGAAGAAACGCTGCTGCAGATCCAGCGGCAGCGCCTCGCCGCTGGCGATCACCCGCTGGATGCTCACGCAGCGCTCCACCCCCGGCTGTTCGACGAAGGCCTGCAGCATCGAAGGCACGAAGTGCAGGGTGGTGATGCCTTCGCCGGCGATCGTCTCCACCAGGTAGGCCGGGTCCTGATGCCCCCCCGGACGCGCCATCACCAGGCGGGCGCCGACGAGCAGGGGCCAGAAGAACTCCCACACCGAAACGTCGAAGCTGAACGGCGTCTTCTGGAGCACCCGGTCGCCGGCGTCGAGCCCGTAGGTCTCCTGCATCCAGAGCAGGCGGTTGACGATGCCCCGGTGCGAGTTCATGGCGCCCTTGGGCCGGCCCGTGGAGCCCGAGGTGTAGATCGCGTAGGCCAGGTTGCCGGGACGGACCTCGCCCGGCTCCTCCGCCAGCGGCTCGACGGCCGGCAGCGGCTCGTCCAGACAGACCACCCGGGCTCCGTGCTCCGGCAGGGTCGCGACGAACCGGCGCTGGGTCAGGAGCACCGGCACCGCCGAGTCCGCAACCATGTAGGCCAGCCGGTCCGCCGGGTAGGAGGGGTCGAGGGGGACGTAGGCGCCGCCGGCCCGCAGGATCCCCAGCAGCCCGACCACCAGCTCGAGCGAGCGCTCGGCGCAGACGCCGACCCGGACCTCCGGCCCTACGCCAAACCGGCGCAGGAGCGCGGCCAGATCGCCCGCCCGCCGCCACAGCTCGCGGTAGCTCAGGGAGTCTCCCTCGAAGGACACGGCGACGGCCTCGGGCGTGCGCTCCGCCTGCCCGCCGATCAGCTCGTGCAGCAGACAGGAGCCCTGGGGATACCGGAGGCCGGTGTCGTTCCACGCCGCGAGCTGCCGCCGCTCGGCCTCGGTGAGGATCTCGATCTCCTGGAGCTTCCCTTCGGGCGCGGCCAGAAAAGCCGCCAGCACGGCCTGGAGATGGCCGAGCAGGCGCTCGATCGCCGCCGGCTCGAAGCGGTCCCGCTCGAAGTCGACCCGCATGGCGATCTCCCGGTCCGGTCCCACGATCAGCGCCAACGGGTAGTTGGTCCGCTGAAACACGCCCTCGCGCAACGTGTCCGCGAACCCTTCGAAAACGAAGATGCTCTCGAACAGCGGCGTCGGCCGCGGGACCTCGGACCAGCCCAGCACCTGCACCAACGGGCTGTGCTCGTAGCGCCGGAGCTCCATCTGGCTCGCCTGCAGGGCCTGGAGCCAGGACGCGACACGCTCTTCGCCCGGCGCCTGGACCCGCACCGGCAGCGTGTTGATGAAGCAGCCCAGCATGGCCTCCACCCCCGGAATGGCGGGAGGACGTCCGGAGACCGTCAGACCGTAAACGAGATCCTCCTCGCCGCTGTAGCGGGACAGCGTCAGGGCCCAGGCGCCCTGCATGATCGTGCCGAGGGTCAGCCGGCTGCTCCGCGCCCAGGCCTTCAGAGCCTCGCTCTCCTCTTCCGGAATGAACGCCGAACGGCTGTCCCGGCCGGTCTCTTCCCGCCGGCTCTGCCCGGCGGGCTGGTCGACCCCGAGCGGCGTGGGGCTGGTGAAGCCGCCCAGAACCCGGCGCCAGTAGTCCTCGATCTGCGACAGATCCTGCTGACGCAGCCATGCCATGTAATCCTTGAAGGGACGCCGCCGCTGCGCCAAGATCGGTCCGCCCGTCGCGGCCGTGTGATAGAGCGAATTCGTCTCCTGGACCAGAAGGCCTATCGACCAGCCGTCGAGGATCAGGTGGTGGTAGCCCAACACCACCGTCCAGGAATCGTCCGGCATCCGGATCATGGTGCAGCGCATCAGGGGCGGCTGGAGGAGATCGAATCCCCGGCGCCTGTCCTCGGCGGCGAAGGCGCCTATCCTGGCCTCGACCTCCGCCGCGGGGACGCCGCTCCAGTCCATCTGGTCGCAGGGGAACTTCAACCGCCGGTGGACCACCTGGGCCGGCTCCTCCAGCCCCTCCCAGACGAAGGAGGTCCGTAGCGCCGGGTTGCGGTCCAGGATCTCCTGCCAGACGCGCTCGAAGAGCGCGGGGTCGAACCCCACCGCAAAATGGAAGGTGAACTGTTCGAAGTAGACCCCCTCTTCCGGAGCGTAGAGGGTGTGGAACAGCATTCCCTGCTGGACAGGTGTCAGCCGATAGATGCTTTCGATGTTCTCTCTGTTCATCCGGTCACTCATAACGAAGCGCGACAACGGGATCGACCTTCGCCGCGCGGCGGGCCGGGAAGTAGCTCGCCGCCAGAGCCAGGACTCCCAGCAGCAGCGAGACACCCACGAATGTCACCAGGTCAGTGGCCGCCACATCATAGAGCAGGCTCAACATCAGCCGGGTCATACCCCAGGCGGCCGCGACACCCAGCGCGAGGCCCAGCAGGGCGAGCCGCGCGCCCTGGCCGACGATCAGGCGCAGCACGTCCCCCCTCTGCGCGCCGAGAGCCATGCGGATCCCCATGTCCCGCGTGCGTTGGGCCACCGAGTAGGCCATGACGCCGTAGATGCCGATCAGCGTCAGCACGAGCGCCATGGCGCCGAACGCAAGGAAGAGGAGGGTATTGAAGCGGCGTTGCGTCAGCGAGTCCTCGATCACCTCCTCGATCGTCCGGAAGACTACCGGGAGGTTCCGGTCCAGCTCACTGATCGACTGACGCACCGGCGAAACCAGATCTCCCGCGTCGGAAGCGGGCCGCACCACCAGGGTCAGCATCCGCGACGGGTATTGCGCGATCGGCACGTAGAGCTGGTCTCCTTGAGAGCTCGCCAGTCCGTTCTGCCGGACGTGGCCCGTCACCCCGACGACGGTGCGCCAACCGCCCTGCGCCGGCAAGGGCGCGTTCAATTTAAGGCGCTTTCCCAGCGGGTTCTCGTCCGGCCAGAGGCGCCGCGCGAGCCCCTCTTCCACGATCACGACCTCGGGGGCCCTCTCATGGTCGGCCGATGTGAAGCCGCGCCCCCGCAGGATAGGGATTTCCATGGTTTCGAAATAACCGGGGCTCACCATGCGCCAGCCTGTCACCGGAGGGGGCTCGTTCGGCCCGAGGACCTTGCCTTCGGCGACGAGGTCCCCCTTCAGGTTCATCCCGACCCCCATGGGCAGCTCGGAGGCGAGAGCGGCGCTCTTCACCCTGGGCAGGGACGCCACCCGGTCCCGCAGTTGCCGCTGGAACTCCAGCACCCAAGCCCCCTGATACTGGGGACCTTTCATGATGAAACGGGCGGTCAGCAGATTGCGCGTGCGGAAACCCGGGTCCACGTCCAGCAGCTTCCGGAAGCTCTGGATCATCAAGCCGGCACCGACCAGCACGACCAGGGCGATGGCGATCTCGGCCACCACCAGGGCGCTCCTGGCCCGCTGGCCGGCGTTGGCCGCGCCCGAGGTCTTGCCGCCCTCCTGCAGAGGCTCGCGCAGGCTCTTCTTTCCCGTGCTCTGGAGCGCCGGCGCGAGGCCGAAGACGACTCCGGTCACCAGGACCAGGCCCAGGGTGAAGAGAAGGACGCCGCCATCGAGACGGACCTGATCCAGGCGTGGGATGTTGGCCAGATTGGCGATCACCAGCCGGGTGGCCCAGAACGCGATCAGGAGCCCCAGAGCCGCGCCGAGGCAGGAAAGGACGAGCCCCTCGGTCAGGAACTGCCGGATCAGGATGGCCCGGCTGGAGCCGAGGGCGGTCCGGATGGCTACCTCCTTGGCCCTGGTGGTGGCCCGGACCAGCAGGAGGTTGGCGACGTTCAGACAGGAGATCACCAGCACCAGCCCGGTGGCTCCGAGGAGGACCAGCAGGGGCGTCCTGACATTTCCCACCAGGTCTTCATGCGCGGGGATCAGAGAGAGCCTGTAGCCGCTCCCCGGGGGGTAGCTCCCCGGATATTCACGGCTGAACCTCTGCGCAATCACGTCCATCTCCGCCTGCGCCTGATCCAGGCTGATACCCGGCTTGAGCTTGCCGACCAGAGTCGCAGTGCGGAAGTCCCGCGGCAGCAGCCTGTCGGGGCTCAGCGCCAGCGGCACGAACAGCTCGATGGGGAGAGTGCCGAAGCTGAATTCCTTCGGCAGCACGCCGGTGACGACGACAGGGCTGCCGTCGATCGTGATCCGTTGCCCGATGATCCGCGGATCGGAACCGAACCGCTCGCTCCAGAGCTTGTAGGTGAGGACAACGACGCCGTTCCTGCCGAAGACGTCCTCCTCGGGAGTGAAGACCCTGCCGAGGGCCGGTTTCACGCCCAGGACCTGGAAGAAGCTCGCCGTTACACGGCTGGCGAGGAGCTCATCGAGATCCTCGTCCCGCAGCAGCCTGACCGGCTGCGGGGTCATCGCCGCGATCCCTTCCAGGACCGTGGTCTGGTCGCGCAGGTCGAAGAGCTCGCGTCCGGAGGCGGGAACCTTGGGCAGGTCCTGCAGCAGGAATTGATTCCAGATCATTACGACCCGCTCCGGCTCCGCGAACGGCAGAGGTTTCAGCAGGACTGTATTGACAACGCTGAAAATGGCGCTGCTCGCTCCCATTCCCAAACCGAGACAGAGAAGAGCGGCGAGAGTGAACCCTCGATTCTTCAGGAGATTTCGGACAGCGAGTCGCAGATCGCGCAGCAGGGCTTCCATAGCGGGTTTCTCAGCTCCTTCAGCTCCTGAAGAGAACTACCGTGAGAAAGAAACCCGCCACACGTTTCGCACGCATGGCGGGTGGTTGCTGCCAGGTTACGGGGCGGAGCCCCGTGCCGATGCGGGATCAGTGCGCCGCATCGTACGCGCGGAGCGCGCTGGCCTCAAGCCGGCTGGCAAAAGCCTGGCTGATGACGTTCTGCTGGGTGAGGTCCTTCAGCGATTCCTTGACGCACTTCGAGTAGCCCAGACGTCCCGCGTTGCCGTTGCCGGGAAGCGAGGGCTGGAAGTTCTGGAAGTCGCAGGGGATCTCCGGCAGACGGACCTTCTCGCCGGCCGCGACGTCATAGAGCCGGTTGCGGACGCCACCGGGCCACAGCACCTCGACGGTGCCCTTGGCGGCGGTGCCCAGACCCTTGGTGATCGTCAGGCTGTCCTGGGAGGCGTAGCTGGAGCCGCCGAGGACCGGCCGGATGGCGGTCTTGCCGCCGTCCGGCGTGAACCGGATCACGCCGCCGATGCCGTCGCGGTTGACCTTACCGGACGCGTGCGGATTGTTGACCAGGCCCTTGGCGCCCACCAGGGTGAACTGGGCGGATTTGTTGCCGTTGTTGGCGCTGTTGAGCTCCACCGCCAGGGTGCCGTTGTTGATGATGGGGTCCAGATAGACCAGCACGGTCGGGTTCGAGGGGAAGTTGAAGAAAGCGAGCTCGGCCGCCGCGACCGGGTCGAAGACAGGGCTGCGCGGGACGGGGTTGATGATCGGGACGTACTGGAAGAAGTTGAACGGCGTGAAGTCGAATCCGGAGACCGAGAGGAGATCGTCGAACCCGTCGTTGTTGATGTCGCCGATCGCGACGCCCTCGACGACGCGGGGCCGGTGGTCCACCACGATGGCCGGACGGTCGTAGGTCATGGTAGCTGTGCAGTTGCCGCTGTTGCGGAGGATGACGCCGGGGTTGTCCGCGGCGATGATCCGCAGCATGTCGACGTCGCCGTCGTAGTAGATGTCGGTGTCGCCGTCGTTGTCATAGTCCAGAGCCGACACGCCCCAGCCGAAGGGGGTGCCGACGAGGCCGCCCAGCCCGGGGTTCCTGAAGGTCCCGTCAGCATTCTGCAGGTACCAGCGGGAGGGGCGTCCGGGCGTCAGATAGCTGCCGGTGTCGGTGACGAAGAAGTCCAGCGTGCCGTCGCAGTTCAGGTCCGCATAGGCGTAGCCCATGAAGCCGCCGGTGACGTTCAGGCCCACGTCAACCGTCTTGTCCGTGAACTGCCCGGTGCCGTCGTTCCGGAGCAGGCGCATCCAGCCGCGCTCGGTGTTGATGCCGGGGCCGTTGTCTTCGGCGTTCATGACGTCGGCGTCACCGTCCTGGTCGATGTCCACCGCGGCGATGCCCCAGGTGACGGATTCGCCGTTGGGCACGTTGATGCCCACCAGGTTGAGGAGGCCCGAAGACTGGCTGGCGTCGACGAAGACGTTGTTGCCGGTGTTCACGAACAGGTAGTCAGGCTCCTGTCCCGGGATGTATCCGAGGTTGAAGACCGGATAGCGGTGCAGCCAGGGGTGATAGGTGGTGCCCACCACGATGTCGAGCAGACCGTCGTTGTTGACGTCGCCCATCGAGCAGCCGGAGTAATAGAAGAAATCCGCGCCGGCCACGCCCGCCGTCGGGGTGATGTCGGTGAAGGTGCTGTTGCCGTTGTTCCGGAACAGGTGGTTCGAGTAGCCGGAGCCGAGGACGTAGAGGTCCTTGTCGCCGTCGTTGTCGATGTCGCCGAAGCAGGTGCCGGAGCTGTCGTGATCCTGCAGGCCGACGCCGGCGGCAGCGCCCACATCCACGAAGCTCACCTGGCCCGTCTGCGTGAGCTGGTTGGAATAGAGGCTGTTGTTGGCCCCCGGCCCGTTGGTGACGTAGATGTCGAGGTCGCCGTCATTGTCGAAATCGAAGACGGCGATACCCGGCGCGCCGTGCCACTTCTGGGGCGTCTCCGGCGGGATGGTGCCGAAGGTGGCGATCGGATAGGACTGGGCGACGATCGCGGCCCGGTCGGCTTCCCGGTCCGGTGACGTCACGCGCCCATACGTGATCCCGGAGCCGGGCTGGTTCGCAATGTTGGTGAAGGTGACTCCGCCTTCGACGGAGAACGCGGCTGTTGCGATCAGCGCGCTCCCACAAAACAAACTTAATACACGAAACGATTTCCCTTGCATCATGCCGCCTCCTTGACGGGTTAGGTGTGAGATCCCTACTCCGCTCCTGTAGTGCCCCGTCAGGCGGCTAACGAGACACCTTTTTGACGATTTCATCCGAAAAAGCAAAGCGGCATCGCAGCGAAAACTCCCCCATGTAAGGTGTTCCAACATACGAAATCCGTGACATGAAAAAGGGGAAATGAAAAGGCGATAAGTGAGGTATTAGAGATCTACGGATGGCACGCCGCAACCGGATTCATCATCGGACGACTTTCCTCTGATCCGGCTTCCCGAACCCGGGACCTGGAGTCCTACACCTCCACCGGTCGCGCCTCCGGCCCCATGGGACGAGTTGCGCTCTCCTGCCCTCGCCCGGCCCGCGCGATGCAACCTGCCAGGGTCTCGGCCAGGGACTCAACATTGGGCGCCTCGATGATCGTCTGGTGGGTGCCGGGGACGGTGTGGGCCTCCACCCCACCCGCCGCGACGGCGCTCCAGCCGAGGGTGGGATCCTCATAGACCCGGCGGCGTTCCGGGGCCGCCTGCTGGAGGGCAGCCGCATCGACGCTGCTCGCCCGCAACAGGGTGATCCTCCCCGGGTAGGCGGAGACCCTGTAGCGCTCGACTGCCGTCGCCCTGGCGCTCCACCCCAGGGCCAGATCGCGCAGCAGCGGGATGTCGAAGCCCGGTCCGAGCGCCTCCATGCCGCCGAGCATTTCCAGGCCCCGCGCGAGCTGGTCGTCGAGGGAAAGACCGCGCAACGCTTCCGCGTCGAGCTCCAGCTCGAGCCCCCGGTCGCGGGCGTGATGCCGCAGGATCTCGGCGATGACGTCCGCGGTGCCGACTTCCGCGGCTTCGTCGCCCGGAGAGACCGGCTGGTCCAGGATGGCGAGCAGCGCCACCTGCTCACCGGCGCCGGTGAGCTGTCGCGCCATCTCGAAAGCGACGACCCCACCGAAGGAGTACCCCGCCAGCAGGTAGGGGCCGGCGGGCTGGAAGCTCCGCACGGCGTCGACGTACTCGGCCGCCATCTCCTCGACCGTGAGCCGCGGCGCTTCGGCCTGCCCGTCCACGGGACGCGCCTGGAGGCCGTACAGCGGCTGGTCGTCGCCGAGTTGGCGGGCGAGGCGGTAGTAGTAGAGGACCTCTCCTCCGAGCGCGTGGACGCAGAAGAGCGGCATCCGCGTCCCGAAGGGCTGGATGGGCACCAGCGGCGACCAGGGGGCGCTCCCCTCCTCTTCGCGCCGCGGAGTTGTGACGACCTCCCCGCTCTCCCGGGCATGCTGGATCAGCTCGCGCAACGCGCCGGCGTAGGCTGCCGCCAGCCCCTCCGCGGTCTCCCGGCGATGCGTCCGCGAGCCGTAGGTCAGAGAGACCCGGAGCCGGCCCTCGGCCACCATGCCGACGATCTCCAACAGGTGGCTGCGGTGGGCGCGCGGGCTCCGGCTGGGGCCGGCGGAGGCGCCGGAAACCCGGAAGAGAGAGCCCTCCCCGGAGACGGTGTCGACCTGGCCCAGGTAGTTGAACAGGATCTCGGCCGCCGGCTCCTCTTCGAGGAGGTGGCGCAGCAGGCCGTAGCCGATCCCGCGCCCCGGCACGGCGCGCAGCCGCTCCCCGGCGCTCACCAGGGCCTCGCCCGGACCGGCGTCGCCCGCTTCCAGGACCACCGGGTACATGGAGGTGAACCAGCCCACGGTACGCGAGACGTCGAGGTCGTCGACATCGCCAGACACCGGCTCGCGGCCGTGCCCTTCCAGGTCCACCCGCAGGCGCGGCGAGCCGGTCCAGCCCGACATCGCCCGCGTCAGAGCGCTGAGCAGCGCGTCGTCGATGCGGCTCTGGTAGACCGACGGCACGGTCTGGAGGAGGTCCGCCGTCTCCTCGGCGCTCAGCTCGAAGGAGACCGCATCCTCGTCGCCCACGAGGTTCTCGGCAGAGGGGAAGTCCACCGGCAGGCTGGGCACGGAGACCTGGCCCGCCTCGCGCCAGTAGTCCAGCTCGCCGGCGTGCCCGTTATACGTGGACAGCCGGCGGGACCATTCCTGGAACGAGGTGGTCTTGGGTGGGAGGGCACCCTGGCGATAGGCCGCTTCCAGGTCTTCGACCAGCACGCGCCAGGAGATCCCGTCCACCACCAGGTGGTGGGTGACCCAGAGCAGTCTGTCGCCGATCAGGCAGAGGCGGGTCAGGGGTCCGGTCGACAGGTCGAAGCCGGCCTGGATCGCGCGGGACGCCGCCGCGAAGACCTCTTCCCGGCGAGCCGCGGGCAGGCCCGAGAGGTCCACTTGGTGGAAAGGTGTCACCGGCTCGGCTGGCGCGTTCTCCTGCCGCAAGCCGTCGAACCTCATACGCAGGGCATCGTGGTGCTCCACCACGACGGCCAGGGCGCGCTCCAGGACGTCGGGATCAAGGGACTCCAACGACTCCAGAACGAGGGCCTGGTTGAAGTAGTGGGGGTCCGCGAAGCCCTGCTCGAAGAACCAGCGCTGGATCGGGGTGAGCGGCACCTCCCCCACCACCGATCCCTGCTCGGCACGGACGGCATCGGTGGCCTTGGCATGGCGGGCGAGCCCGGCCACGGTCTGGTGCTCGAAGACCTGCCGCATGGTAAAAACCAAGCCGGCCTGGCGCGCCCGCGCTACGATCTGGACCGAGAGAATCGAATCACCGCCCAGCTCGAAGAAGTTGTCGTTCACCCCCACCCGCGGCAGGCGCAGGGCCCGCGCCCACACCGCCGCCAGGATCTCCTCCTCTCGCGTACGCGGCGGCACGTAGCTCTCCTCACGCGCGCCGGGCTTCTCCGGAGCCGGCAGGGCCTTGCGGTCCACCTTGCCGTTGGCGTTGAGGGGAAACGCCGCGAGCGTGACGAAGGCGGACGGCACCATGGTCTCCGGCAGGCGCTCCCGCAGGGCCTGGCGCAGCTCGTTGGCCGGGGCGTCTCCCACCACGTAGGCGACCAGACGCTTCTCGGACCGGTCCTCGCGCGCCACCACCACCGCCTCGCGGACTCCGGGCAGTGTCGTCAGCGCCGCCTCGATCTCGCCCAGCTCGATGCGGACGCCGCGGATCTTGATCTGGTGGTCCAGGCGACCGAGGTACTCGATGGCTCCGTCCCTGCGCCACCGCGCCAGGTCGCCGGTACGGTAGACGCGCTCGCCGGGCTCCAGGGCCTCGGGGTCCGGCAGGAAGCGCTCGGCCGTGAGATCGGGACGCTCGACATAGCCGCGCGCCAAGTTGACGCCGGCGATGAACAGCTCGCCCGGAACCCCTACCGGCACCGGCCGCAGGCTGCGGTCGAGGAGGTGGATGCGGGTGTTGGCGATGGGCCGGCCGATCGGGATGCCGACGCGGTCGCTCTCCGTATCCGCGGGCCCGCAGATCCAGGAGGTGACGTCCACCGCGGCCTCGGTGGGACCGTAGAGGTTGTGCAGCCGGGCGTGGCCGAGGCGCTCGGCGAACCTGCGGGCCAGCGCGGCGGACAACGCCTCGCCGCTGCACACGACGTCGCGCAGGGTGCGACACGCCGCGGCCGTGGGCTCCTCCAGGAAGAGCTGCAGCATGGAGGGGACGAAGTGCAGCACCGTGATCCCCCGCTCGGCGATGAGCCGCGCCAGGTAGGCGTTGTCGCGGTGGCCGCCGGGCCTCGCCACAACCAGACGGGCGCCGGTCATGAAGGGCCAGAACAGCTCCCAGACGGAGACGTCGAAGCTGAACGGGGTCTTCTGGAGCACCCGGTCGGCGGCGGAGAGCCGCAGGGCATCCTGCATCCAGAGGAGCCGGTTGACGATGGCGCGATGGGAGATCACCGCGCCCTTGGGCCGGCCCGTGGAACCGGAGGTGTAGAGCACGTAGGCGGGGTGGTCGGAATCGACCAGTACCGACAGCGGACTGGCATCCCCTGTAGCCGGCTCGCCGTGCTCCAGGAACAGGAAGCGATCCTCCGCATCCGGCAGGCGGTCGGCCAGACCGGCGCGGGTCAGGATCAGCCGCAGCCGGGCGTCGCGGTCCTGGAAAGCGAGACGGTCGGACGGATGGTCGGGATCGAGGGGCACATAGGCGGCGCCCGCCTTGAGGATGCCGAGCAGGGCGACGAGCAGCTCGCAGGAGCGCTCCAGGAGCACGCCGACGCGACTCTCCGGACCGCAGCCATGGGCCTGGAGCCGGCGCGCCAGGCGGTTGGCCCGCCGGTCGAGCTCGGCGTAGGTCAGTTCCTCGGTCTCGAAAGCCAGGGCCACGGCGTCAGGCGTGCGGGCGACCTGGTCCTCGATCCAGGCATGGAGCGGCCAGTCGAGGCGGTAGTCGACGGCGGTCTCGTTCCAGGCGCGGAGCTGGAGGGCCTCCGCGCCGGTGAGCAGGCCGATCTCACCGACGTGCCGCTCCGGTTCCGCGGCCATGCCGGCGAGCAGTCGCTCGAAGCCCGCGATCAGGCGGTCGACGGTGGCGGCGTCGTAAAGATCGGTGGCGTGCTCGACCATGCCGACGAGCCCGCCGTCAGCCTCCGCGAGGTTGAACGTGAGATCGAACTTCGACGTCGTCACGTCCACCTTCACCGGCCGCAGGCTCAGATCCTGGATCTCCAGACTTTCGACGTCCGCGTTCTGCAGGACGAGCATCACCTGGAACAGGGGGGAGTGGGCGAGGCTCCTCTCCGGGGCCAGCTCGTCGACCAGCTTCTCGAACGGCACGTCCTGGTGCATCCAGGCGGCCAGCGCCGTCTCGCGCGCCCGGCCGAGCAGCTCGCGGAACGTGGGCGCGCCCGCCAGGTCTCCCCGCAGGACCAGCGTGTTGACGAAGAACCCGATCAGTCCCTCGGTCTCCACCCGGTCGCGCCCGGCGGCGGGAGAGCCTACCGCGAGATCTTCCTGTCCGCTGTAGCGCGCGAGCAGGGCCTGCAAGGCGGCCAGGAGCACCATGAAGAGCGTCGCTCCCTCGCGCCGGCCCAGGACCTCGGCCCGCCGGACCAGCTCGGCTGGCAGCCGCACCGGCCGGGCGGCTCCCCGGTAGCTCTGCGCCGCGGGCCGCGGACGGTCGGTGGGCAGCTCCAGGAGGGGCGGCAGACCCGCGAGCTGGCCACGCCACCAGGCGATCTCACTCTCCAGGACCTCGTCTTGCAGCCAGGAGTGCTGCCAGACCGCGAAGTCCGCGTACTGCACCGGCAGCTCGGGCAGGGGCGACAGCCCGCCGGCGGCGAAGGCCGCGTAGAGCGCCGCGACCTCCCGCACCAGGATCCCCATCGACCAGCCGTCGCTGGCGATGTGGTGCATGGTCAGCGCGGCGACGTGGTCGCTCTCCCCAAGGCGCAGCAGCGCGCCGCGCAGCATCGGATTGAGGGCGAGATCGAACGGCCGGACGGCTTCACCCGCGGCCAGGGCGAGAGCCTCCGTCTCGCGGCGGCTCTCCGGCAGCCCGGACAGGTCGACCACGGTCAGCGCGAAGGGTCCGGCCGGCTGGATCACCTGGAACGGGACGCCCTCCGTCGCGGCGAACACCGTGCGCACGGCTTCGTGCCGGCGCGCGATCTCGCCGAGGCAGCGCGCGAATACCGCGGCGTCCAGCGGCCCCTGGGCCCGCAGCGCCACCGGCATGTTGTAGAGCGGGCTTCCCGGCTCGAGCTGATCGATGAGCCAGAGGCGCTGCTGGGCGAACGACAGGGGCAGCGGTCGCTCGCGCGGTACCGGCAGGAGAGGCGGAACGGTCAGCCCCGCGCTCGTCCTGCGTGCTTCCTCGACGCGAGCGGCAAGGCCCTCCACCGTCGGAGCTTCGAAGAGGTTCCGCAGCGGCATCTCGATGCCGAAGGCGGCGCGCAGGCGCGACATCACCCGGGTGGCCAGCAGGGAGTGGCCTCCCAGGTCGAAGAACTGGTCGGCCACCCCCACACGCTCGACGCCGAGCACTTCGGCCCAGATGCCGGCGAGGATCTCTTCGACCGGCGTCCGCGGCGCCTGGTATGTCGCGGAAGCGCTCTGCCGTTGCGGCGCCGGCAGGGCTTTCCTGTCCACCTTGCCGTTGGGAGTGAGAGGCAAGGCGGAGAGCGCCACGAAGGCGGCGGGCATCATGTGCTCAGGCAGCCGCTCGCGCAGCGACCGGCGCAGCTCCTCGACCGCGACTTCCCCCACCACATAGGCGACCAGCCGCCGGTCTCCGGGAGCGTCCTCCCGCGCCAACACGACCGCCTCGCGGACTCCGGACAACCCGCGGAGCACCGCCTCGATCTCCCCGAGCTCAATACGGAAGCCGCGGATCTTGACCTGGTGGTCCAGGCGGCCGAGGAATTCAAGCTCTCCCCCGGCCGTCCAGCGCACCCGGTCGCCCGTGCGATACAGGCGCGCGCCGGGCTCCGCGGCGAACGGATCCGGGAGGAAGCGCTTGGCCGTGAGGTCCGGCCGGTGGAGGTACCCGCGCGCCAGCCCGGCGCCGCCGAGGTACAGCTCTCCCGGCACACCCACCGGCTGCGCCTCTCCATCTTCCGCCATCACGTAGGCCCGGGTGGCTGTGAGGGGACGGCCGATGGCGGGCGCCGCCGAGCCGGCCCGGGGCACCAAGGCGAACGTCGAATAGGTCGTGTCCTCGGAGGGGCCGTAGAGGTTCCACACGCGCTCCACCGTCCTCGTCGCATAGAGCCGGTCGGCGAGCGCGCGCGGCAACGGCTCGCCAGCCAGGTTCACCGTGCGGACGGACGCCCCGAGATCCCCGGCCTGGATCAACTCGGCCAAGACCGAAGGGACGGTGTTGACCAGCGTCACCCGCTCGGCGGCGGGAAGGGTCGGCAGCTCCAGGGCATTCTGCGCCAGGATCACCGTCCCTCCCCGGGAGAGCGGGACGAACAGCTCGAAGACCGAGAGGTCGAAGCTCAACGACGTGGCGGCGAGCACACCGGCCAGCTCTTCCGGAGCGTAGACGGACGCCGCCCAACGCACCAGCGCGACGGCGCTGCGATGAGTGACCGCGACGCCTTTCGGCATCCCCGTCGAGCCGGAGGTGTAGAGCACATACGCCAGGTTCTCGGGGTCGACGGTCGCGCCCCGGATCCCGCTCTCCTCTTCTTCATCGACCGCATCCACCGCCACCAGCGGTCCGTCCCAGGGCAACGCCGCCGCCAGCCGGGCGTCGCTGATCACGGCGGAGACGTGGGCGCCCGTGAGCAAGGCGTCCATGCGCAGGCGCGGCAGTTTCGGATCGACCGGCAGATAGGCGGCGCCGGTCTTGAGGACGGCGAGGAGGGCGGCGACCATCGCGGCCGAGCGCTCCAGGCAGACGCCGACCACCATCTCCGGTCCGGCGCCACGACGGCGCAGAGCGGCCGCCAGCCGGCCGGCCGCCTCGTCGAGCTCCTGGTAGCGGATCTCCCGCGTGCCGTCGACGAGGGCCACAGCCTGCGGCGTCCGCCGCACCTGCGCTTCGAACAGCTCGTGCAGGCAGGCCTGGGACGCCGTCGCCGTCCCAGTGTCGTTCCACTCGACCAGGATCTGCTCGCGTTCCTCGGGGCTCAGGAGCGGCAGGGCCAGGGCCGCCTCATCGGGCCTTAACACCGCCGCCGCGAGCAGCCGCTCGAAGTGGCCGGTCAGGCGGTCGATGGTCGCGGCCTCGTACAGGTCGGTGGCGTACTCGACCATACCGATGAGCCCGCCGTCGTGCTCCTCGAGGCTGACCGTGAGATCGAACTTCGCCGCCGTCGCCTCCGGGCTCACCGATCGCAGCCGCAGGTTCTCGAGCTCCAGGCTACCGCCGGGGGCGTTCTGCAGAACGAGCATCACCTGGAACAGGGGCGAGTGGGAGAGGCTCCTCTCCGGTGCGAGCTCCTCGATCAGCTTTTCGAATGGTACATCCTGGTGTGCGTGGGCGGCGAGCACAGCCTCGCGCACGCGGCCGAGCAGTTCCTGGAACGTAGGCCCTCCGGTCAGATCGCCGCGCACCACCAGGGTGTTGATGAAGAATCCGATCAGCCCCTCGATCTCCACCTGTCCGCGTCCGGCGGCGGGGGTGCCCACCGCGAGATCCCGCTGTCCGCTGTAGCGCGCCAGCAGGGTCTGGAAACCGGCCAGAAGCACCATGAAGAGCGTCGCCCCCTCGCGACGGCCCAGGATCCCGGCCTGCCGGACCAGCTCGGCCGGCAGCCGTACCGGCCGGGTGGCGCCCCGGTAGCTCTGCACCGCGGGCCGCGGCCGGTCGGTGGGCAGCTCCAGGAGCGGCGGCAGGCCTGCGAGCTGCCGCTGCCACCAGTCGATCTCCCGCTCCAGGACCTCGCCGCGCAGCCAGGACTGCTGCCAGACCGCGAAGTCCGCGTATTGCACCGGCAGTTCCGGCAAGGGCGAGGGCTCACCTTGGGCGAACGCGGCATAGAGCGCGGTGATCTCGCTCACCAGAATACCCATGGACCAGCCGTCGCTCGCGACGTGGTGCATGGTGAGAGCGACGGCATGTTCCTCCGCCGAAAGGCGCAGCAGCAGACCGCGCAACATCGCATCAAGGGCGAGGTCGAACGGCCGGCCGGCCTCTTCGAAGGCCAGGGAGAGGGCCGCCGCCTCGCGCGCCTCCGCCGGCAACCCCGAGAGGTCCACCAGCGGCAGGACGAAGGGCGCCGGCGGCATGATCACCTGCACCGGCGAGTCGCCTTCCAGCCGGAAGACGGTGCGCACGGCCTCGTGGCGGCGCACGATTTCGTCCAGGCAACGCCGCAGCACCGCAACCTGCAACGGACCGTCGACGCGCAACGCCACCGGCATGTTGTAGAGCGGGCTTCCCGGTTCGAGCTGGTCGATGAACCAGAGCCGCCGCTGAGCGAACGACAGGGGCAGAGCCGCCTGTCGCGGCGCCGGCAGCAGAGGGGGAACGGTCAGCTCCGCGCCGGTCCGTCGAGCGGCGTCCACCCGGGCGGCGAGCGCCTCCACCGTCGGGGCCTCGAAGACGTCGCGCACCGGCAGCTCGACGCCGAAGGCGCGGCGCAGGCGCGAGGTCACCTGCGCGGCCAGCAGCGAGTGCCCACCGAGGGCGAAGAAATTGCCGTCCAGGCCTATCTGTTCAAGGCCGAGGAGCTCGGCCCAGATGCCAGCCACCATCTCTTCGACCGGCGTGCGCGGCGCCCGGTACATCTCCGGAGCGCTCTGGAGCTCGGGAGCCGGCAGGGCCTTGCGGTCCACCTTGCCGTTGGGTGTGAGGGGCAGGGTGTCGAGGATCACGAAGGCCGTCGGCACCATGGCATCCGGCAGCCGCTCTCGCAGGGAGCGGCGTAGCTCGTCGGTGTCGGCGTCACCGGTGAAGTAGGCGATCAGCCGCAGGTCGCCCGGGGATCCGACCAATCCGTCGGATCCGCCCGATCGGTCGGAGCGGACCACCACCACCTCGCGAACTCCGGGCAGATCCAGCAGCGCCGCCTCGACCTCTCCCAGCTCGATGCGCTGGCCGCGGATCTTGACCTGATGGTCCATCCGGCCGAGGAACTCGATCTCGCCGTCGCGGCGATAGCGGCAGAGGTCTCCCGTGCGATAGAGCCGCTCACCAGACCCCCAGGGATCGGGCACGAACCGTTCCGCCGTGCGGGCGGGGTCTTCCAGGTAGCCGCGGGATAGGGAGGGTCCGCCCACCCACAGCTCCCCTGCCACTCCCGCCGGCACCGGCTGCATGGACCGGTCCACCAGATGGACCCGCAGGCCGTCGATGGGACGACCCAGGGTGAGGGACTCCCCTGCGGTGGTCACCACCGACGCCTCCGCCGGACCGTACAGGTTGCCCAGGGTGAAGCCGCAGCCCGGCTCCGGAAGGAGGCGCAGACGGTCGCCTCCCACCATCAGCCGGCGCAGGCTGGGAATTCGCGGTCCGCCGGCGGCAAGGAGCGCCTCAGCCAGCGGCGTGGGCAGGAAGGCGGAGGTGACTCCACGCTCCGCCATCCAGGCGGCCAGCCGCGGCGGATCGAGCCGCAGCTCCTCAGCGGGCAGATGGAGGGCCGCTCCGGAGGCCAGGCAGGACCAGATCTCCCACACCGAGGCGTCGAAGCCCAGGCTCGCCACCTGGGTACGGTGGTCTCCCGGACCCGTGCCGTACGCGCGCAGGTCCCAGCGCACCAGGTTGAGCAGTCCGCGGTGCGGGACCTGTACGCCCTTGGGTCGTCCGGTCGAGCCGGAGGTGTAGATCACGTAGGCGAGCTGGTCCGGCTCCACCGGCTGGGGAGGTAGTGGAGCGTAGCGCGCGATCTCCTCCCGGTCGTGGTCCAGCGATTCTCGGGTCAGCACCACCGGAGCCGCCGTCTCTTCGAGCATGAAGGCAAGCCGCTCGGCGGGATGGGAGGGATCGAGGGAGAGATAGGCCGCGCCGGCCTTGAGGACTCCCAACTGGGCCACCAGCAAATCCGCCGAACGCTCCATCAGCACGGCCACGATGGATTCCGGTCCTACCCCCTGGGAGCGCAGGAAGCCGGCCAAGCGGCCGGAGCGCTCGCCGAGCTCGCCATAGGTCAGCGCGCGGCCGTCCGCGTCCACCACCGCCGGAGCGTCCGGCAGCTCGCGGCACCAGCGCTCCACCAGGAACGTCACGGGACCTTCCCAGGCCGCCTCGCCGCCCGTGTCGTTCCACTCGGTGAGCACCTGGTGGCGCTCGCCGGCGGAGAGGAGAGGCAGATCCGCGACCCGCTGCTCCGGGCCGGCGACGGCCGCCGCCAGCAGCCGCTCGAAGCCCGCGACCAGCCGGTCCACGGTCGCGGCGTCGAACAGGGCCGTGGCGTACTCGACCAGACCGCCGAGCCCGCCGTCGTGCGCCTCGAGGTGGACCGTGAGGTCGAACTTCGACGCCATCACATCCTGGCTCACCGGCCGCAGCCGCAGGTCCGGGATCTCCAGGCTGCCCGTGGGAGCGTTCAGAAGACCGAACACCCCCTGGACCAGAGGAGAATGGGCGAGGCTTCTCTCCTCGACCAGCTCTTCGACCAGCTTCTCGAACGGCACGTCTTGGTGCGCGTGAGCGGCGAGCGCGGTCTCGCGTACCCGGCCCAGCAGCTCGCGGAAGGTGGGGGCTCCCGCCAAGTCCCCGCGCAGCACCAGGGTGTTGACGAAGAACCCGATCAACCCCTCGACCTCCACCCGGTTGCGTCCGGCGACGGGCGAGCCCACCGCGAGGTCCTCCTGGCCGCTGAGGCGCGCCAGCAGGACCTGATAGGCGGCCAGGAGCACCATGTAGAGCGTCGCTCCCTCGGCCCGGCCGAGCTCCTCGGCCTGGCGGACGAGGCCGGCCGGCAGCCGCACCGGCCGGCCGGCGCCCTGGTAGCTCTGCACCGCCGGCCGCGGCCGGTCGGTGGGCAGCTCCAGGAGCGGCGGCAGGCCGGCGAGCTGGCGCCGCCACCAGTCGATCTCCCCTTCCAGGACCTCGCCGCGCAGCCAGGAGCGCTGCCAGACCGCGAAGTCCGCGTACTGCACCGGCGGCTCCGGCAGAGGCGAGGGCTTCCCTTCGGAGAACGCGGCGTAGAGCGCGGAGATCTCGCGCACCAGGATGCCGATCGACCAGCCGTCGCTGGCGACGTGGTGCGTGGTGAGAGCGACGACGTGGTCCTCCGGGGCCAGGCGCAGGAGCATGCCGCGCAGCATCAGATCGTGGGCGAGATCGAACGGCCGGCCGATCTCCTCCACGGCCAGGGTGAGGGCCGCCGTCTCGCGGGCGGCCGCCGGCAGCGCCGACAGGTCCACCAGCGGCAGGAGGAACGGAACCGGCGGCTGGATCACCTGTACCGGCGCGTCTCCCCGCAGCGCGAAGACGGTACGCACGGCCTCGTGGCGGCGTACTACCTCCCCCAGGCAGCGGGCCAGCACAGCGGGTTGCAGCGGTCCTTCGGCGCGCAGCACCGCCGGCAGGTTGTAGAGCGGCGTGCCCGGCTGGAGCTGGTCGATGAACCAGAGCCGCTGCTGGGCGAACGACAGGGGCAGGTCTCCCTCGCGCGGTACCCGGACGAGGGGCGGCGCGCCCGCGGTCCCGCCCTCGCCCAGGCGCGTCTCCACCTCCGCCGCCAGGGCGGCGACGGTAGGCGCCTCGAAGAGGGTACGCAGGGAAATCTCCACGCCGAGCCCGGCCTGGAGACGGGAGACGAGTTGGAGTCCGAGCAGCGAGTGGCCGCCCAGCTCGAAGAAGCTGTCGTGTGCTCCTACCCGGTCGATACCGAGCAGATCGCCCCAGATGGCGGCGAGCTGCCGTTCGACGTCGGTGCGCGGCTCCTCGTAAGGAGTGTCGATCCCAGGCCGGACATGGCTGGTGGCGGGACGATCCTCGACCGGAGCGCTCTCCGTGGCGCGCTGGGGCTGTAGCCCCAGAAGCTGGTCGAGGGCCTCGGGCGTGGGCGGGCCCGAAGGAAGGGCCATCACCCGGACTCCGCGCGACTCCAGAGCGGCGGCCCAGGTCGGGTCCGCTCCTTCCGGCAGCAGGAAGACCCCGGAAGCCGCCGCCGGCAGGCTCGCGCGACGCGGCTCAATCCAATACCGCTGCCGCTCGAATGGATACGACGGCAGCGGCACCCGGCGGCGTTGCTCGCCGCCGTGGAAACCTGACCAGTCGATCTCGGCTCCGGAGAGCCAGAGGCGTCCCAGGGTCTGCAACAGGAACCGCTGGTCCGGCTGCCGGTCGAGCTCGTGCCGCAGCGAGGAGAGAACAGCGCGGTCCCCCATCCCTTCGCTGGGGATCTGCTGAAGCGCCAGGCTGCCCAGGGTTTGTCCGGGGCCCATCTCCAGCAACACCCGGCCCGGCTCGCGCCACAGCTCGGCTACTCCATCGGCAAAGCGGACGGTCGAGACCAGGTGGCTCACCCAATACTCCGGGTCCGTCGCCTGGGCGGGCGAGATCCAGGTCCCGGTTACGTTCGACAGGTACGGGATGCGCGGCATCGCCAGCGGGATGGCGCGCAGCATCTCCCGCAGGGCGCCCACGACCGGCTGCATCATCCAGGAGTGGAAGGCCTGGTCCGCCTGCAAGCGGCGGCAGGGGATTCCTTCCTCAGCGAGCCGCCGCTCCAGCGCGGCGACCGCCTCGGGCGGGCCGGACACCACCGACACCGCCGGGGCGTTGACCGCGGCAAGGGAAAGCTCCGGGGTGAGCCGCTCCCGCGCCTCCTCCTCCGTGAGCGGCACGGCCAGCAAGGCTCCCGGCGCGAGCTCACCGATCAGGCGGGCACGCCGGGCTACCAGCGCCAGGGCGTCGGGAAGCTCCATCACGCCGGCCAGGCAGGCCGCCGTGTACTCTCCGAGGCTGTAGCCGAGCAGAGCGGCCGGCCGCACCCCCCAGCTCATCCACAGCCGGGCGAGGGCATAGCCGACGGCGAACATCGCCGGCTGCGCGATGCGGGTCTCTTGGAGGACCGTCCGCCGCGGGCGACCACGTCCGAACAGGGAACGCAGGTCGGGAGCCTCTTCCTCCGCCGTGAACAGCACCTCGCGCAGGTCGAGCCCGAGGTGCGGCAGCAGCAACTCGGCGCAGCGGTCGATCTCCTGCCGGAACACCGGCTCGTCCTGGTAGAGACCGCGGGCCAAGCCCGCATACTGATCGCCCACCCCGGGCAGCAGGAAGGCCACGCCGCGTCTTCCCGCCACGGTGGTCCAGACTCGGCGCGAATCGCGCTCGCGCAACGCCGCCATGGCGTCCTCGCGCGTCGCCGCCAGCACCGCGCGGCGGTGCGCGAACGGCCGCCGGCCCACCCGCAGGGTATAGGCGGCGTCGGCCAAATTCAGGTCGGGATCCGCCTCCAGACGGTCGGCGAGGCGGTTCGTCATCTGTTCCAGGGCAGAAGGAGTGCGCGCCGACAGCAGCAGCACCTGCCAGGGACGCGACGGGCTGGAAAGCGCGGCGGGAGGCGCGCTCTCCAGCACCGCGTGCACGTTGGTGCCGCCGATGCCGAACGCGCTCACCCCGGCGCGGCGCGGCTCCCCGTTCACCTCCCAGTCGGTGAGCCGGTCGGCCACCCGGAACGGACCCGCGGCAAAGTTGATGGCCGGGTTCGGCGTCGCGTAATGCAGGCTGGGTGGGATCTGGCGCTGCTCCAGGGCGAGCGCCGTCTTGATCAGACCGGTGACGCCGGCCGCCGCGTCCAGGTGGCCGACGTTGGTCTTCACCGAGCCGAGCAGGCAGGAGCCGGCGCGGCCGCTCCCCCCGCCGAAGACCTGGTTGAGCGCGGCCACCTCGATGGGATCGCCGAGGGGCGTGCCGCTCCCGTGTGCCTCGACGTAGCCGATGCTCTCCGGAATGACTCCGGCGTCGGCGAGCGCCGCGGCGATCACCGCCGCTTGGCCCGCGACGCTCGGCGCGGTGTAGCCTGCCTTGGCCGTGCCGCCGTCGTTGTTGACCGCCGAGCCGAGGATGACCGCGTGGATGGTGTCGCCGTCCGCCAGCGCGTCTTCGAGACGCTTGAGCACGACGATGCCGATGCCGCTCCCCCCTACCGTGCCGCGTGCCTCGGCGTCGAAGGCGCGGCAGAAGCCGTCCGGAGAGGCGATGCCACCCTCTTCATAGAGATAGCCCGAGCCCTGCGGCAGGGCGATGGAGACGCCGCCGGCCAGCGCCATGTCGCAGGCGCCGAGGCGCAGGTTCTGGCACGCCAGGTGGACCGCCACCAGCGAGCTGGAGCACGCCGTCTGCACCGTCATGCTGGGACCGGCGAGGTCCAGCTTGTAGGAGACGCGGGTGGCCAGGAAGTCCTTGTCGTTGCCGAGCAGGAGCTGGAGCCCGCCCACCGCCGCCGGATCGCCGTTGGCGAGGATCTGCCCCAGATAGCGGCTGAAGCCCAGGCTGGCGAACACGCCGACCGGCCCCGGCACGCGCTGCGAGTCGTAGCCGGCGTTCTCCAGAGCCTCCCAGGCGCATTCGAGGAACAGGCGCTGCTGGGGGTCCAACAGCTCGGCCTCGCGCGGGTTGTAGCCGAAGAAGCCGGCGTCGAACAGCTCCACCCCGTCGAGCACCCCGCCGGCCGGCACGTAGCGGGGGTCGCGCCGCTGTTCGGGAGGCACCCCGGCGGCGGCCAGCTCTTCGTCGCTGAAGCGGGCGATCGAAGAGATGCCATCGCGAAGGTTGGCCCATAGATCCTCCACGCTGGCGGACCCGGGGAAGCGTCCGGCGAGACCGACGATGGCGACGGCGCCGCCAGCGGGCGTCCGCGCTCCGGCGGCGCGGACAGCGGGCGCCTCCACCTCCAGATCGGGCTCCAGGTGGCGCGCCAGGGCACGGACGGTGGTGTGAGTCAGCAGGTCGAGCAGGTTGACGTCCCGGCCCAGCCGGTCGCGCAGCCGCGCCTGCACCTGTGTAAGCAACAGCGAGTGGCCGCCGAGGTCGAAGAAGTTCTCCTCGCTGCCGACCCGCGGCACGCCCAGGACCTCGCACCAGATGCCGGCGATGGACTCTTCGAGCGCGCTGCGGCCCTCCTCAGGCGGCAGGTTGGCGGAGACCGGGGCGGGCGCCGGCAAGGCCTTCCGATCCAGCTTGCCGTTGGGCGTGACCGGCCACTCCCGCAACGTCACGAAGGCGGACGGGATCATGTACTCGGGCAGCGTCTGGCGCAGGGTGTCGCGCAGTTCCGCCGGCGCCGACTCCGCGGCCGGGATCACATAGGCCACCAGGCGCTGATTTCCCGGCTCGTCCTCCCGCACCATCACCACCGCCTCGCGCACACCGGGGTGGCGGGCCAGCGCCACCTCGATCTCCCCGAGCTCGATACGGTAGCCCCGCACCTTGACCTGCTGATCCAGACGCCCCAGGAACTCGATGTTGCCGTCTACGAGGTGGCGGGCGCGGTCGCCGGTCCGGTAGAGGCGGGCACCCGGCCTGCCGGAGAACGGATCCGGCAGGAAGGCCCGGGCGGTCAGGTCCGACTGCCGGTAGCCGGCACAGAGACAGTCGCCGCCGATGTAGAGGTCACCCGGAACGCCGATCGGGCAGGGGGCGAAGCCGGCATCCAGCACGTGATAGCGGGCGTTCGAGATGGGACGGCCATAGGGAATGCTGGACCAGTCGGGGTCGACCACCCCCACCGGGAACCAATTGGACCAAATCGTGGCCTCGGTCGCGCCGCCCAGCGCCAGAATCTGGGCGCCGGGGAAGGACTCCCGCACCTGGTCCGGCAGGGTCACCGGGATCCAGTCGCCCGACAGCAGGACCCGCCGCAGCTTGCTCGAAGCGTCCGGTTCCTTGGGGAAGAGAGGCGCGAGCTGGACGAGCGCCGCGGGCGCCGAGTCCCACAGGGTGATCCCTCCAGTCCGCAGCAGGCGCACCAGGTGGCCGGGATCGCCAAGCTCTTCGCGGGTGGCGACATGGACGGTGCCGCCCGCGGCGAGCATCCCGAAGATGTCGTAGACCGACAGGTCGAAGCACAGGGAGGTGACGAACAGCCCACGGTCCTCCGGCCCCACTTCGAAGGTCCGGTTGATCCAGTCGACCAGGTTGGCCGCCGGCCGGTGCTGGACGACGATCCCCTTGGGCTCGCCCGTCGAGCCGGAGGTGTGGATCACGTAGGCGACGTCGTCCGGCTCGCACACCTGGGGTAGCTGGACAGATGGACACCGGTCGACGTGCCAGCCGGTCCAGAGCCGTTTCCGACGCGGCTCGGCGCGGGTGAGGAGCACGTCGTAGCGGAAGCGCAGCTCGTTGGGGAAGCCTTCGATCCGGTGGTGGACGGAAGCGCCCAGATCCCGGAAGAAGTCTTCGTCGAGGTCCAGCTCCTGCCGCCGCGCAGCGACCGATCCCAACCCTCTCTGGCTCCGCCGCTCCTCGACTTCCTGCCGCAGCTCCTCCCGCCGCCGGGCGTCGAGCACGTCGGCGATCAAAACCGCTCCGCCCGGCGCGAGCCGGCCGAGCGCCCACCGCATCACCCGCTCCAGGTAGCGCGGCCCGGGGAAGAACTGGACCGTGCTGGCGAGCAGGACGAGATCGAAGCGCTCATCTTCGCCCAGGAGGCCGTCCAACTCGTGGGCGAAGCCGGTCAGCAGCTCGACGTTCGCGATCCCCTCCCGGGCCGCGTGCTCGCGGTTGCGCTCCTGGGTCAGGGGGGAAGGATCGACGCCGGTGACGTGCGCCACGCGGGAGGCCATCTCCCAGAGCAGCAGACCCGAGCCGTTGCCGATCTCCAGCACCCGCGCTCCGCGATGCAGCCGGGGAGAGGCCAGGGAGAGGACACGGTCGCGGTATTCGTCGACCTCGGCTTCGCTCATCGGCTCATCGGTGAAGGCGCTGACGAAGCCGCCCGCCGTCACCCGGTCCACCGCCCGCTCCGCGACGAAATCCCACAGCTCGCGCACGCTCCTGGGGTCGAGCGGCTCGGCCGGCGGCTCCGGATCGGTGACGCTCAGACAGACGATGTCGGACAGCGCCGGCAGCCGCCAGCGCATCTCCTCGGCCGCGGAGAGCAGACGGTTTCCCACGAGGATCGCGGAAGCGCCGGTCGAGGCGAGGATCGACTCGATCCGAAATGCCGGCCAGGTCTCGTCCAGAGCCACGTAATGACCGCCCGCCTTGAGTGTTCCAAGGACGGCGGTGAGCATGTCCAGAGAGCGCTCGATCCAGACTCCAACCGGCGCGCCGCGCTCGACTCCCCTGTCGCGGAGCAGCCGGGCCAGCCGGTTGCTCCGCGACTCGAGCTCGGCATAGGTCAGCTCGCGGCCTGCGCAGACCGCCGCGACCGCCTCCGGAGCCCGCTCCACCGCGGCCTCGAAGAACTGGTGCAGCAGGACCGTCTCGGGGAACGGAGCGCGCGTGTCGTTCCATTCGAACAGGAGCTGGTGGCTCTCCCCCGGCGAGAGGATGGGCAGCTCCAGGAGGGATCGCGAGGGATCGGCCACGGCCTCGGTGAGAAGCCGCACAAGCTGGCCGGCCAGCCGATCGACCGTGGGAGCGTCGAACAGGTCCCGGCTGTACTCGATCACCCCCGAGAGGCCCTCCGCGGCCTCCCCCAGGACGACGCTCAGCTCGAACTTGGCGGTGTCGGTGGAGAGCGGAACCGCCTCGATCGCGAGTCCCGGAAGCGCCAGCCGGTCCGACGAGGCGTTCTGGAGAGCGAGCGCCACCTGGAAGAGGGGGGGACGACTGCGGTCGCGCTCCGGCGCCAGCTCCTCGACCAGCCGCTCGAACGGCACCTCCTGGTGGGCATAGGCGGAGAGCGTCGTCTCCCGCAGGCGATCCAGGAGCACGAGGAAGCCCGGAGCCCCCGAGAGGTCGGCGCGCAAGGCCACGGTGTTGATGAAGAAGCCGATCAGGGGCTCCGTCTCGATCCGGTTGCGCCCCGCGATCGGCGTCCCAACCGCCAGGTCGTCCTCGCCCGTCCAGCGCTGCAAGAGCCCTGCGAACCCGGCTAGGAGCACCATGAAGAGCGTCGCTCCCTCGCGCCGGGCGAGAGACTCCATCCGCCGGGCGAGCTCGGCCGGTAGCTGCATCGGCCGGGTGGCGCCGCGGTAGCTGAGCAACGCGGGCCGAGGGCGGTCGGTGGGCAGCGCCAGGTGCGGCGGCAGCCCGGCGAGCCGCTGCCGCCAGAACGCGATCTCCTGCTCCAGGACCTCGCCGTGCAGCCAGGAGCGCTGCCAGACGGAGAAATCCGCGTACTGCACCGGCAGCTCCGGCAAGGGAGAGGGCTGGTCCGTGGAGAAAGCCGGATAGAGCGCGGCGACTTCGCGCACCAGGAGCCCCAAGGACCAGCCGTCGCTGGCGATGTGATGCATGGTCAGCACCACGGCGTGGTCCGTTTCGCCAAGGCGCAGCAGCAGAGCGCGCATGAGCGGGCCGCGCGCGAGATCGAACGGCCGGCCGGCCTCCGCCGCGGCAAGGGCCCGTGCCACCTCCCCGCGCGCGCTCTCCGGCAGCGCCGACAGATCCACCACGGGAAGCAGGAAGGGCCCAGCGGGTTGGATCACCTGCACCGGTGTGCCCTGTGGCGCGGCGAAGACGGTGCGCAACGCCTCGTGGCGGCGCACGATCTCGCCGAGGCACCGGGCCATCACCGCGGCGTCGAGCGCGCCTTCGACGCGCAGAGCCGACGCGATGTTGTACATCGGGCTGCCCGGCTGAACCCGGTCGATGAACCAGAGCCGTTGCTGGGCGAAGGACAGGGGCAACGCCTCTTCCCGCGACACCGGGACGATCGGCGGAGCGGACGGGACTATGCCGTCCCGGCGTGCCTCCTCGATCCGGGCGGCGAGGTCCGCGAGCACCGGAGCCTCGAAGAGGTCGTGGAGCGGAATCTCGATGCCGAACGCCTGGCGCAGACGCGAGGCGACCTGGGTTGCCAGCAGCGAATGTCCGCCAAGATCAAAGAAATGGCCGTTCGCCCCGACCCGTTCAAGCCCGAGCAGGTCGGCCCAGATCCCGGCGAGAACCTCTTCGGTAGGCGTGCGCGGTGCCACGTAGCTCGCCTCGTCGACGAGCTGCTCCGGAGAAGGCAGGGCCTTACGGTCCACCTTGCCGTTGACCGTGAGGGGCATCGCTTCGAGCGTCACGAAGGCGGCCGGCACCATGTAGTCCGGCAGCCGATCACGCAGGGATTTACGCAGCTCCGTCACCGCGGCATCGCCGACTACGTAGGCGACCAGACGCCGGTCCCCCGACTCTTCTCGAACCACCACGACCGCCTGCTGGACTCCGGGCTGCGCCGCCAGCGCCGCCTCGATCTCGCCCAGCTCGATGCGGAAGCCGCGGATCTTCACCTGGTGATCCAGCCGGCCGAGGTACTCCACGTCGCCGTCAGGGAGGAACCGCCCCAGGTCGCCCGAGCGATAGAGCCGCGCTCCCTCTCCGGACGGGTCCGGAACAAAGCGTTCCGCCGTCAGCTCCGGCCGGCCCAGATATCCGCGGGCCAGCCCTGCTCCACCGACCACCAGCTCACCCGGTGCGCCGATGGGCACCGGTAGCAGGTTGCGGTCCAGCACAGCCAGGGACAGGTCGGGGATGGGCACGCCGATGACGCTGCGGGTGTCGGTTGCGGACAGCGGCCGATAGGTGACATGCACGGTCGTCTCGGTGATGCCGTACATGTTGACCAGCAATGGACGTTCGTCGCCGTGGCGCTCAAACCACGGCGCCAGACTGGCCGGATCGAGGGCCTCACCCCCGAAGATCACCAGCCGCAGATCGGTAACGATGCCGCCACGCTGCGCGTCCGCCTGCGCGAGCTGCGCGAAAGCCGAGGGGGTCTGGTTGAGCACCGTAACCCGCTCGCGCACCAGCAGGTCCAGGAACCGCTCGGGCGAGCGACTCACCTCCCAGGGCACCACCACCAGCCGGCCGCCACAGAGCAGCGCGCCCCAGATCTCCCAGACCGAGAAGTCGAAGGCATAGGAGTGGAACAGCGTCCACACATCCCGATCGCCGAACCCAAACCAGGCTTCGGTGGCGTCGAACAGCCGGGTGACGTTGCCATGGGTGATCAGGGTGCCCTTGGGGCGACCGGTAGAGCCCGAGGTGTAGATCACGTAGGCCAGGCTCGATGCATCGCCAACGGGATCCAGATCCCGGGTCGGTAGACTCTCCACGGCGGCCATCTCCTCAGCCCCCACCACGATGCGGATGCCCGCGTCCTCCACGATGAAGGCCTGCCGCTCCCGTGGCGAATCCGGATCGAGAGGTACGTACGCGGCGCCGGCCTTGAGCACGCCCAGGATGCCCACCACCAGGTCCACGGAACGCTCCAGACGCAGACCGACACGGCTCTCCAGGCCCACGTCCTGCCGGCGCAGCCAGTGGGCCAACTGGTTGGACCGCTTGTGCAGCTCGCCGTAGGTCAGGGTCACGTCGCCAAAGTTGACGGCCGGCGCGTCGGGGGACGCCTCAGCCTGCGTCACGAAACGGCTGTGCAGCGTCGAAGTCGCTGACCATTCCTCCCGGATGCCTCCCCACTCCAGGAGCTGGTGCCGCTCCGCCATGCTGAGCAACGGCAGCTCCTCCACCCGCAGGTCCGGCCCCTCCACCGCCGCCGTCAACAGACGCTCGAAGCCCGCGAACAGGCGATCGATGGTCGCGGCGTCGAACAGGTCGGTGGCGCGCTCGACGATGCCGCTGAGACCGCCCTCGTCCTCCGCAAGATTGAGCGTGAGATCGAACTTCGCCGTGGCCGCGCTCACACCCACCGGCCGCAGGCGCAGGTCCTCGATCTCCAGGTCCTCGACGGGAGCGTTCTGGAGGACGAGCACCACCTGGAACAGCGGGGCGTGGGCCAGGCTCCGCTCCGGCGCCAGCTCCTCCACCAGCTTCTCGAACGGCACGTCCTGGTGGAGGTAGGCGGCGAGAGCGGTCTCGCGCACCCGGCCAAGCAACTCGCGGAAGGTGGGCGCGCCCGAGAGGTCTCCCCGCAGGACCAGCGTGTTCACAAAGAACCCGATCAGTCCTTCGGTCTCGACCCGGTTGCGGCCGGCCACGGGCGAGCCCACCGCGAGGTCGTCCTGCCCGCTGTAGCGGCCGAGGAGGGCCTGGAAGCCGGCCAGGAGGACCATGAAAAGCGTCGCGCCCTCCTGCCGGGCAAGCGCCTCCATCCGACGGGTGAGCCCGGCGGGCAGCCGCACCGGCCGCGCCTCTCCCCGGTAGCTCTGCGTCGCCGGCCGAGGCCGGTCGGTGGGCAGCTCCAGGACCGGCGGCAGCCCGGCAAGCTGACGCCGCCAGAAATCGATCTCACCTTCCAGGACCTCGCCGCGCAGCCAGGAGGATTGCCAGACGGCGAAGTCCGCGTACTGCACCGGCAACTCGGGCAGGGGCGACGGCTGGCCGGCGGCGAACGCCGGATAGAGCGCGGCGATCTCCTGGACCAGAATGCCCATCGACCAGCCGTCGCTGGCGATGTGATGCAGGGTGAGCGCGACGACATGGTCCTGCTCTCCCAAACGCAGCAGCGAGGAGCGCAAAAGCGGTCCGCGCGAGAGGTCGAACGGCCGGCCGGCCTCTTCGGCGGCCAGGGCCAGCGCCCGTGCCTCCCTCTCCTCCGCCGGCAATCCGGACAGGTCCACGACGGTCAACTCGAAGGGCTTCGCCGGCTGGATCACCTGCACCGGCGAGCCCTGCGGCGCGGCGAAGACCGTGCGCAGCGCCTCGTGACGGCGCACGACCTCGCCGAGGCAGAGCGCCAGCACGTCGGCGTCGAGCGGTCCTTCGACGCGCAGGGCCGCCGGGATGTTGTACAGCGGGCTGCCCGGTTCGAGCTGATCGAGGAACCAGAGGCGCTGCTGGGCGAACGAAAGGGGCAGGTCCCCCACGCGCGGCGCCGGGACCAGGGGCGGAGCGATCTGCCGCGCGCCTTCCCGGCGCACGGCCTCGATCCGCGCGGCGAGGTCCGCCAGCCGCGGGGCCACGAACAGCTCGCGCAGAGGCATCTCGACGCCGAAGGCGTCGCGCAGGCGCGACATCACCTGCGTGGCCAGCAGGGAATGACCGCCCAGGTCGAAGAAGTGGTCTTCCGCCCCAACCTGTTCGACACCGAGCACCTCGGCCCAGATGCCGGCGAGAACCTCCTCGGTGGGCGTGCGCGGCGCCACGTAGCTCGACTCTCCGCCGACCCGCTCGGGAGCCGGCAGGGCCTTGCGGTCCACCTTGCCGTTGACCGTCAGCGGGAAGGCCTCCAAGGTCACGAAGGCGGCCGGCACCATGTAGTCCGGCAGCCGCTCGCGAAGGGACTGGCGCAGATCCGCTACCTCGGTGTCGCCCACCACGTAGGCGACGAGGCGCCGGTCTCCGGGGTCCTCGCGCACCAGGACGACCGCCTGCTGGACTCCAGGCACCTCCGTCAGCGCCGCCTCGATCTCCCCCAGCTCGATGCGGAAGCCGCGGATCTTCACCTGGTGGTCCAGACGGCCGAGATACTCCACGTCGCCGTCGGGTAGATAACGCCCCAGGTCGCCCGAGCGGTAGAGCCGCGCGCCGGAGGGAGCCGGAACGAAACGCTCCGCCGTCAGCTCCGGCCGACCCAGGTAGCCACGGGCCAGCCCCGCGCCGCCCACCACCAGCTCGCCCGGCACACCGACGGGGACCGGCAGCAGGTTGCGGTCCAGCACCGACAGGGACAGGTCTGGAATGGGCACGCCGATGACGCTTCGGCGTTCGCCCCGGGCGTCTTGCATCGACAGCGGCCGGTAGGTGACGTGCACCGTCGTCTCGGTGATGCCGTACATGTTGACCAGTTGGGGCCGCTGGCCCCCATGCCGCTCGAACCACGGCTCCAGGCTGGCCGGATCGAGTGCCTCGCCGCCGAAGATCACCAACCGCAGGTCCGGCAGATCGTTCTCGCTCCGCGCGATTTGCGCGAAGGCCGAGGGAGTCTGGTTGAGCACCGTCACCCGTTCGCGGACCAGCAGGTCCAGGAACTGTTCGGGCGAGCGGCTCACCTCCCAGGGTACGATCACGAGACGGCCGCCGTAGAGCAGCGCGCCCCAGATCTCCCACACCGAGAAGTCGAAGGCGTACGAGTGGAACAGCGTCCAGACATCCCGCTCGCCGAAACCGAACCAGGCCTCGGTGGCGTCGAACAGCCGGGCGACGTTGGCGTGGTTGATCAGAGAGCCTTTGGGCTTCCCTGTGGAGCCCGAGGTGTAGATCACGTAGGCCAGGCTCGACGCGTCGCCCATGGGCTGGAGATCGTCTGCCGGGAGATCCTCCAGCGGCTCGAGAGCCTCAACCACAATGCGGATGTCCGCGTCCTCGACGATGAAGGCCTGCCGCTCCCGCGGCGAATCAGGATCGAGCGGCACGTAGGCGCCCCCGGCCTTGAGCACACCCAGAATGCCCACCACCATGTCCACCGAACGCTCCAGGCGCAGACCGACGCGGCTCTCCAGACCTACGCCCTGCCGGCGCAGCCAGTGAGCCAACTGGTTGGATCGCCGGTGCAGCTCGCCGTAGCTCAGCGTTATGTCGCCGCAGGTGACGGCCGGGGCCTCGGGGAACGCCTCTGCCCGCGCCGCGAAGCGGCCGTGCAGCGTCGAGGAGGCGGCATGCTCCTCCCGAATGCCTCCCCACTCCAGAAGCTGCTGGCGCTCGGCCTCGTCGAGCAGCGGCAACTCCTCCGCCCGCAGGTCCGGCCCCTCCACCGCCGCCGCCAGCAGACGCTCGAAGGCCGCGAGCAGACGGTCGATGGTCGAGGCGTCGAACAGATCGATGGCGTGTACGGCGATGCCGCCGAGACCGCCCTCGTGCTCCGAGAGGTCGAGAGTGAGATCGAACTTCGCCGAAGCCGCGTCCACGTCCACCGGCCGCAGGCGCAGGTTTTCGATCTCCAGATTCCCGACGGGAGCGTTCTGCAGCACGAGCACCACCTGGAACAGCGGCGCGTGGGCCAGGCTCCGCTCCGGGGCCAGCTCCTCCACCAGCTTCTCGAACGGCACGTCCTGATGCAGCCAGGCGGCCAGCGCCGTCTCGCGCACCCGGCCAAGCAACTCGCGGAAGGTAGGGGCACCCGCGAGGTTCCCCCGCAGGACCAGCGTGTTCACGAAGAACCCGATCAGTCCCTCGGTCTCGATCCGGTTGCGTCCGGCGACAGGCGAGCCCACGGCGAGGTCGTCCTGACCGCTATAGCGTCCGAGGAGGGATTGGAAGCCGGCCAGGAGCACCATGAAGAGCGTAGCCCCCTCCTGCCTGGCGAGCGCCTCCATCCGCCGGGTGAGCTCGGCGGGCAACCGCAACGGGCGCTCCGCGCCCCGGTAGCTCTGCGCCGCCGGTCGGGGTCGGTCGGTGGGCAGCTCCAGAAGGGGCGGCAGACCGGCGAGTTGGCGGCGCCAGAAGTCGATCTCCCCTTCCAGGACCTCACCGCGCAGCCAGGAGCGCTGCCAGACGGCGAAGTCCGCGTACTGCACCGGCAGCTCGGGCAGCGGGGATGGGCGGCCGGCGGCGAAGGCCATGTAGAGCGCCGCGACCTCACGCACCAGGATGCCGACCGACCAGCCGTCGCTGGCGATGTGGTGCATGGTCAGCGCCACGGCGTGGTCCCGCTCGCCGAGGCGCACCAGCAGAGCGCGCAGGAGCGGCCCGCGCGCCAGATCGAACGGACGGACCGCCTCTTCGGCCGCCAGGAGGCGGGCCCGCGCTTCCCTCTCCTCTTCCGGCAGTTCGGACAGGTCCACCACGGCCAACGCGAAGGGCCCGGCCGGCTGGATCACCTGCACCGGCGCGCCGCCCCGCGCGGCGAAGACCGTGCGCAGGGCTTCGTGGCGGCGCACGATCTCGCCCAGGGTGAGCGCCAGCACGCGGGAGTCGAGCGGCCCCTCGATGCGCAGCGCCGCCGCGACGTTGTACAGCGGGCTTCCCGGTTCGAGCTGATCGATGAACCAGAGCCGCTCCTGGGCGAACGACAGGGGCAGGTCGCCCTCGCGCGACATCGGGACCAGGGGAGGAGCTATCTGCTGCGCGCCAGACCGCTGAGCCGCCTCGACCCGGGCGGCGAGATCGGCCAGCCGGGAGGCCTCGAAGAGGTCGCCCAGCGGCAGCTCGACGCCGAAGGTCTCGCGCAGGCGCGACGCCACCCGGGTGGCGAGGAGGGAATGGCCGCCCAGCTCGAAGAAGTCGGCGTCCGCCCCGACCCGTTCGAGTCCGAGAAGATCGGCCCAGATGCCGGCCACCACCTCTTCGACCGGCGTGCGGGGCGCTACCCAGGTCTCCAGGGAAATCTGCGCTTCCGGCGTTGGCAGGGCCTTGCGGTCCACCTTGCCGTTGGGGTTCAGCGGCAGCGTTTCGAGAATCACGAAGGCGGAGGGCACCATGTAGTCCGGCAGCCGCTCGCGCAGTTGCTCCCTCAGGGAGAAGGTCGAGACTTCGCCGGCCACGTAGGCGATCAGGCGCCGCTCTCCGGGAGCGTCCTCGCGCACCACGACAGCCGCCTCGCGGACGCCGGGCAGCGCCAGCAGCGCGGCCTCGACCTCACCCGGCTCGATACGGAAGCCGCGGATCTTGACCTGGCCGTCCAGACGGCCGAGGAACTCCACCGCGCCGTCCGGCCGTTGCCGGACAAGGTCGCCCGTGCGATAGAGCCGCGCTCCCGGATGCGCGCCGAACGGGTCGGGCACGAACCGCTCGGCGGTCAGCTCCGGCCGGGCGTGATAGCCGTGCGCCACCCCGTCGCCCCCGACGAACAGCTCTCCCGGCACCCCAGGCGGCTGTGGGGTGAGCCCCGCCGCCAGCACGTACAGGGTCCCGTTGGCCAGCGGCCGCCCGATGGGCACGGTCTCCCCCTCCGGCGCCGCCTCCACCCGCTGCCAGGTGGCGAAGGTCGTCGTCTCGGTCGGACCGTAGACATGGACCAGATTCTCGGGTTGGCCTTCCCGCAGCACCGTGCGCACCGCCGCGGGATCGACCGCCTCGCCGCCGAAGAGCACGTAGCGCAGCGGCGCGAAGCCGTCTGGCGCCTCGCGGGTGACCTGATTGAACAAGGCGGTGGTCAGGAACAGCGCGCTGACCCCTTCGCGGCGCAGCGCGGCGGTCAGGCGGGCGGGCGAGAGGACGGTCTCGCGCTCCAGGCCGACCAGCCGGGCGCCGTTGAGCAGCGCGCCCCAGATCTCGAAGGTGGCGGCGTCGAACGAGCTGTTCGAAGCCTGCGCCACCCGGTCGTCCGGGCCGAGCTCGACGTAGTCGGTCCCACGCACCAGACGGACGATGGCGCTGTGGAGCACCACAACTCCCTTCGGCCGCCCGGTCGAGCCGGAGGTGTAGATGACATAGGCGGGATCGCCAGGCGAGGAGAGACTGGCGAGCTCCTGCTCCTCGCCGTCCTCCCCGCCGTCAAGCAGCTCGACCCGCAGGCCCTCGCGGACGGGGAGCCGCCCCACCAGCCCTTCCTCCGCGACCAGCACGGCGGCGCCGGTGTCCTCCAGCATGAAAGCGAGACGTTCCGGCGGATAGGCGAGGTCGAGCGGCACATAGGCGCCGCCCGCCTCCAGGATGCCCAGCATGCCCGTCACCATCTCCGGCAGGCTCTCGGCGCACAGACCGACCAGGGAGCCGGGGCCGACGCCCGCGCCGCGCAGCCGCCGCGCCAGCCGGCGCGAGCGGCGGGCGATCTCCCTGTAGGCGATCTCCCGGCCGCCGAACGTCACGGCCACGGCTTCCGGAGAGCGCTCCGCCACCTCGGTGAACAGCTCGTGGACGCAGGCCCGCGGATAGTCCCGGGCCGTGTCGTTCCAACTCGCCAGTTGGCGGGTCTCCGCCTCGGTGAGCAGCGGCAGGTCCGCGACCGCGCGGTCCTCTCCCTCCGCCATGCCGGAGAGCAGCGTGGCGAGGTGCTGGAGCAGGCGTTGCGCCGCACCTTCGTTCACGCGGGCGCGGTCGGTCTTCAGGAGCAAGGAGAGCTGGTCCGCCACCAGGATGGCCAGGGTGACGGGATAGTTGGTGCTCTCGTAGCTGCGCAGATTGCCGATCCGCAGACCGGTGGAGCTGCCGGCTTCGGAGTCGGGGTAGTTCTCGAAGACGTAGAGTGTCTCGAACAGCGGCGAGCCGGGGGGGACCTCGCTCCAGCGCTGGATCTGAGCCAGTGGGGTGTGCTCGAAATCCTGCCGGGCGAGCTGGCGCTCCTGGAGGCGCCGCAGCCAGGGGATCAGGGGCTCGGCGCCATTCATCCGTACCCGCGCCGGGAGGGTGTTGACGAACATGCCGACCATGGTCTCGACGCCGGGCAGAGCGGCCGGCCGACCGGAGACCACGTTGCCGAAGACCACGTCCTCTTCGTTGCTGTAGCGGCTGAGAAGCAGGCCCCAGGCACCCAGGGTGACGGTCTGCAAGGTCAGCTTGTGCCGCGCCGCCAGGGCCTGCAGCCCCGCAGTGACCTCCCGGGAGAGCTGGAGCTCGTGCTCGGCGTAGCCCGAAGCCGGGTTGTCGGTGCCAAGAACGCCCAGAAGATTGGGAGCAGTAAACCCCGCGAGATCCTCACGCCAGAAGGGCTCCGCCCTGGCCGCGTCCTGCTTCTGAAGCCAGACGACGTAGTCGGCGAACGGCCGCGCCGGCGGCAAGGTCTGCTCCCGGCCCTCCTTGAGAGCCGTGTAGACCGCCACCAGCTCCCGGACCAGGAGAGGAAGCGACCAGCCGTCCAGCAGCAGGTGGTGGAACGTCCAGATGAAGCCCTGCTCACCGTCGAAGCGGATCAAAGAGAAGCGCATCACCGGCGCCTTGCTCAAGGGCAGAGGCGTGTGCCGTTCGCGATGCCGGAGCTCCTCGAAGCGGCGCTCCCGCTCCTCCGCCGTCAGGCCGCGCCAGTCCAGCTCCTGCCAGGGCAGGGAGACCGTCTTGCGGACGACCTGGAGGGGCTCCTCCAACCCGTCCCAGAGGAAGGCCGTGCGCAGCACCGCGTGGCGCTGGACGAGCCTCTCCCACGCCTGCCGGAACAGTCCGGAGTCGAGATCCTCTGGCAGCGTGCAGGTGACCTGGTTGACGTAGACCCCGGACTCGGGCGCCATCAGGCTATGGAACAACATGCCGCTCTGGAGCGGCGTGAGGGGATAGATGTCTTCGACGTTCTTCATGATGCGTCTCAATCCGAGTCGGCGAGCAGGGCCGCCAATTTGTCAAAGCCGCGGGCGTCGAGCCGGGCCTTGGGGAAGTCGGAAGGCGTGAATATCTCTTCGCTCTCCCGGCTGTGGCGAATGAGCTCCCGCAGGGCGCCGGCGTAGTCCGTGGCCAGACGCTCCGCGGTCTCCCGCCGGTGCGTCCGGGAGCCGTACGTCAGAGTGACCTGGAGCCCGCCGGCCGTGACGATGCCGGTGACCTCCAGCAGGTGGGTGCGGTGGGCGCGCGGGCTCCGGCAGGGGCCGGTGCCGGACGTGGACGCCCGGAAGAGCGGGCTCTCCGCGTGGGTGGCGTCGGCCTGGCCCAGGTAGTTGAACAGGATTTCGGCCGCCGCGGCTTCTTCCAGGAGGCCGGCCGCCCGCAGCAGGCCGTAGCCGATGCCGCGCCCGGGCACGGCGCGCAGCCGCTCCTTGACGCTCACCAGCGCGGCGCCGGGATCGGCGTCGCCCGCCTCCAGGACGACCGGGTACATCGAGGTAAACCAGCCCACGGTGCGCGAGACGTCGAGGTCGTCGACATCGCCGGACACCGGTTCGCGGCCGTGCCCCTCCAGGTCCACCAGCAGGCGCGGCGAGCCGGTCCAGCCCTTGAGAGCCCGTGCCAGAGCGCTGAGCAGCGCGTCGTCGATGCGGCTGTGGTAGACCGACGGCAGGGTCTGGAGCAGGTCCGACGTCTCTTCGGCGCTCAGCTCGAAGGAGACCGTGTCCTCGTCGTTCCCGGGATCGCCTTGGAAGTCCACCGGCAGCCGGGGCAGGGAGGCCCGGGCGGTCTCGCGCCAATGGTCCAGCTCGCCGGCCAGCGCCTTGGCATGACCGTTGAGGCGGCGCGCCCACTCCTGGAACGAGGTGGTCTTGAGCGGCAGAGGAGCCTGGCGGTACACCGCCTCGAAATCTTCGAGCAGCACGCGCCAGGAAACGCCGTCCACCACCAGGTGGTGGATGACCCAGAGCAGCCTGTCACCGGGATCGCCTCCAAACCAGCAGAGGCGGGTCAGCGGCCCGGCGGACAGGTCGAGGCTGGACTGGACATCCGCCGCCGCCCGCTCGTAGGCCTCTTCCCGGCGAGACGCCGGCAAGCCTGAGAGGTCGATCTCATGGAACGGCGTCACCGGCTCGGCCGGAGCGTTCTCCTGCCGCTCGCCGTCGAACCGCATGCGCAGAGCGTCGTGATGCTCCAGGATGGCGGCCAGGGCGCGTTCCAGGGCGGCGGGCGAAAGGGGCTCGCGCGGCTCCAGCACCAGGGCCTGGTTGAAGTGGTGGGGATCGGCGAAGCCCAGCTCGAAGAACCGGCTCTGGATCGGGGTGAGCGGCACCTCGCCCGTCACCGGCTCCTGTCCGGCGAGGGCGGCCCCATCCGCGGCTTTGACATGGAGGGCCAGCGCGGCCACGGTCTGGTGCTCGAAGATCTCCCGCACGGTGAAGAGCAGTCCGGCCTGGCGCGCCCGCGCCACGATCTGGATCGAGAGGATCGAATCGCCACCCAGCTCGAAGAAGTTGTCGTTGACTCCCACCCGCGGCAGGCGCAGCACCTGCGCCCAGACCGCCGCCAGGATCTCCTCCTCGGGAGTGCGCGGCGCCACGTAGCCTTCGTTGCGGGCGCCGGGCTGTTCCGGCGCCGGCAGGGCCTTGCGGTCCACCTTGCCGCTGGCGTTGAGGGGCAGCGCTGGGAGCGTCACGAAGACGGCCGGCACCATGTAGTCCGGCAGCCGCTCGCGCAGCGACCGCCGCATCTCCTCGGCCGAGGCGCCGCCGACCACGTAGGCGACCAGCCTCGACTCGCGCACCACCACGACCGCCTGGCGGATTCCGGGCAGCGCCGACAGCGCCGACTCGATCTCCCCCAGCTCGATGCGGAGGCCGCGCAGCTTGACCTGATGGTCCAGGCGGCCCAGGAAGTCGATGGCGCCGTCGGGCAGCCAGCGCGCGAGATCGCCCGTGCGGTACAAGCGGGCGCCGGAGCCGCCGCCGAACGGATCGGGGATGAACTTCTCCGCCGTCAGATCGGGCCGGCGCAGGTAACCGCGCGTCACACCCGCTCCGCCCACCAGCAACTCGCCGGGCACCCCGACCGGCGCCGGCCGCAGCTCCCGGTCCACGACGTAGACCTGGGTATTGGTGATCGGCCGGCCGATCGGCACCCGGCGCGGATCCTGTCCGGGCGAGCAGGCCCAGCGCGTGGAATCGACCGAGGTCTCCGTCGGCCCGTACTCGTTGTCGAACGCCGCGGGCAGGCGAGCGAGGGCCCGGTCTCGCAACTCCGGAGTGAGCGCCTCGCCACCCGAGAAGACCTGGCGCAGCGACGTGCACGTCTCCACGCCGTCCTCCGCGAGGAACGCCGCCAGCATCGAGGGGACGAAATGGACGAACGTGACCCGGTGCTCGCGCAGGACGTTCACCAGATAGGGAACGTCGCCCTGCCGGCCCGGCTCGGCCAGGACCAGCCTCCCCCCGGCCCAGAGAGGGGCGAAGCACTCCCAGACCGAGAAGTCGAAGCCGAACGACGCTTTCTGGAGCACAGCGTCCTGCTCGTCGAGCCGGTAGAGCTGTTGGGCCCAGCCCACCCGGTTGCAGATGCCCCGGTGCGGCACCATCACGCCCTTCGGCCGGCCCGTCGAGCCCGAGGTGTAGATGACGTAGGCCAGATTGTCTGGAGTGACCTCGCCCCCGAGGTCCTCGTCGATCTCCTCGTCGGAGCTCCAGCGGGCGTCCAGAGGGACGACATGGAGACCGTCCGCCGCCTTCCCCACCCGCTCGTGGAGGTGATCCTGGAGCAACAGCACCCCGGCGCCCGAGTCGTCGAGCATGAAAGCGAGCCGCTCCGGCGGATAGGTCGGATCGAGAGGCAGCCAGGCGCCGCCCGCCTCCAGGATGGCGAGCATGCCCACCACCATGGCCGGCGAGCGGTCGGCGCAGAGACCGACGATCCGGTCGGGGCCGACGCCCAGCTCCCGCAGGTGGCGGGCCAGGAGCCGCGCGCTGCCGACCAGGCGGCGGTACGTCCACCGCTCGCTCCCCAGCTCGACGGCCACGGCGGACGGCGTCCGCGCCGCCTGCGCGGCGACCACGTGATGTAGACAGCCCTCCGCGATCCCCTCGACCCGCGTGTCGTTCCACTCGCCCAGGATCTGCCGCCGCTCGGCCGCGGAGAGCGGGTCCAGCTCGCCGACCGGGCGCTCGGGCGCCGCGGCCATGCCGGCGAGCAGGTTGGCGAAGTGCTGGAGCAGGCGCGGCGCGGCGTCCCCGTCCACGCGGGCGAGGTCCACGGCCAGATCCAGGGAGATGCGCTCCCCCACCGTGAGGGCCAGGGTGACGGGGTAGTTGGTGCTCTCGTAGCTTTGCAGGTCGCGGATGCGCAGCCCGCCGTCCTCTATCTCTCCTGCATCCGGATAGTTCTCGAACACGTAGAGCGTCTCGAACAGCGGCGAGCCGGCCGGGACCTCGCTCCAGCGCTGGACCTGCGCCAGCGGCGTGTGCTCGAAGTCCTGGCGGGCAAGCTGGCGCTCCTGGAGGCCCCGCAGCCAGCCGGCCAGGGGCTCGCCGTCGTCCACCCGCGCCCGCACCGGCAGGGTGTTGACGAACATGCCGACCATGGTCTCGACGCCGGGCAGGGCGGCCGGACGGCCGGAGACCACGCCGCCGAAGACCACGTCCTCCGCGCCGCTGTAACGGCTGAGGAGCAGGGCCCAGGCGCCCAGGGTGACGGTCTGGAGCGTGAGCCGGCGCCGCGCCGCCAGGGCCTGGAGATCCGCCGTGGCCTCGCGGGAGAGCTGGAGCCGGCGCTCCTCGTAGCGTGTGGCGCCCGTGGGAGCGGCGTTCAGGACGCCGAGGGCGTTCGGGGCGGCGAACCCCGCCAGCTCCTCGCGCCAGAACGGCTCCGCCTTCGCCGGATCCTGCCGCCGCAGCCAGGCCATGTAGTCGCCGAACGGCCGCGCGGGCGGCAAGCCCGGCTCCCGGCCCTCCCGCAGGGCGCCGTAGACCGCCACCAGCTCCTGGACCAGGAGGGGCAGCGACCAGCCGTCCAGCAGCAGGTGATGGAAGGTCCAGACGAAGCGGAGCTCGCCGTCGAGACGGATCAGGGCGAACCGCACCAGCGGCGCCCGGTCCAGGGGGATGGGAGCGTGCCGCTCGTCGCGCCGCAGCTCCTTGAGGCGATGCCGCCGCTCCTCCGCCGGCAGGCCGCTCCAGTCCAGCTCCCGCCAGGACGGCTCGCAGCTCCGGCGGACGGCCTGCAAGGGCTCGTCGAGCCCCTCCCAGAGGAAAGCCGTGCGCAGGATCGTGTGACGCGCGAGAAGCTTCTCCCAGGCCTGCCGGAACAGCCCGGCGTCGAGGTCCGCCGGCAGGGTGCAGCTGACCTGGTTGATGTAGACCCCCGACTCGGGCGCCATGAGGCTATGGAAGACCATGCCGCTCTGGAGCGGTGTCAGGGGATAGAGGTTCTCGACCTCCCGCAGATCCGGCAACAGCGTCGCCAGACGCCCGAAGGCATGCGCGTCGAGCCCGGCGCGGGGGAAGTCGGAGGGCGAGAAGACCTCTTCGCTCTCGCGGGCCTGCGCGATCAGCTCCCTCAGCGCGTCCGCGTAGGCGGTCGCCAGACGCTCCATGGTCTCCCTGCGGTGCGTGCGCGAGCCGTAGGTCAGGGTCATCCGGAGCCGGCCGTCCGCGACCATGCCGGAGACCTCCAGCGGGTGGGTGCGGTGGCCGCGCGGGCTCCGGGAGGGACCGGCGCCGTTGGTGGAGGCCCGGAAGAGCGGGCTCTCCTCGTGGGTGGCGTCGGCCTGGCCCAGGTAGTTGAACAGGACCCCGGCCGGCGGCGCCTCCTCCAGGAGGCCGGCCGACCGCAGCAGGCCATAGCCGATCCCGCGCCCGGGCACGGCGCGCAGCCGCTCCTTGACGCTCACCAGGGTCTCGCCGGGATCGCCGCCCGCCTCCAGGATGACCGGATAGATCGACGTGAACCAGCCCACGGTGCGCGAGAGATCCACGTCCTCGAACAGAGGCTCGCGGCCGTGCCCCTCCAGGTCCACCCGCAGTCGCGGCGAGCCGGTCCAGCCCGAGAGGGTGCGAACCAGGGCGCTCAGCAGCGCGTCGTCGATGCGGCTGTGGTAGACCGCCGGCACTGCCTGAAGCAGCTCCGCGGTCTCTTCGGCGGTCAGCTCGAAGGAGACGTCGGCCTCGTCGTCGTTGAGGTTGCCTGTCTCCTGGAAGTCCACCGGCAGCGGGGAGACGGGGACGCCCGAGATCTCGCGCCAGAGATCCAACTCACCGGCATGTCCGCCGTAGGAAGACAGCCGGCGCGCCCACTCCTGGAACGAGGTGGTCTTCGGCGGCAGGGCGGCCTGGCGGTACGCCGCCTCCAGGTCTTCGACCAGCACGCGCCAGGAGACTCCGTCCACCACCAGGTGGTGGATGACCCAGAGGAGCCGGTCGCCGAGCCAGCAGAGGCGGGTCAGCGGTCCGGCCGAGAGGTCGAAGCCAGCCTGGATCGCCGCGGCCGCCTGCTCGTAGGCCTCGTCCCGGCGGGACGCCGGCAAGCCCGAAAGGTCGATCCGGTGGAAGGGAGTCGCCGGCTCGGCCGCGGCGTTCTCCTGACGCGTACCGTCGAACCTCATCCGCAGGGCGTCGTGGTGCGCCACGACCGCGGCCATGGCACGCTCCAGGGCGGCGGGGTCGAGGGGCTCCCGCGGCTCCAGCAGCAGTGCCTGGTTGTAGTGGTGCGGGTCCGCGAATTCCTGCTCGAAGAACCAGCGCTGGATCGGTGTCAGCGGCACCGCGCCCGATACCGGTCCGGCCTCGGAGACGGCGGCTTCCACGGTCTGGGCGTGGCGGGCGAGACCGGCCACGGTCGGGTTCTCGAAGATCTCCCGTACGCCGAAGCGGAGGCCGGCCTGGCGCGCCCGGGCCACGATCTGGACCGAGAGGATCGAATCGCCGCCCAGCTCGAAGAAGTTGTCCTCCACCCCTACTTGTGGCAAGCGCAACACCTGCGCCCACACCCCCGCCAGAATCTCCTCCTCGCGGGTGCGCGGCGCCACGTAGCCCTCCTCCCGCGCCACAGGCTGCTCCGGCGCCGGCAGGACCCTGCGGTCCACCTTGCCGTTGACGGTCAGTGGGAAGGTCTCCAGGGTTACGAAGGCAGCCGGCACCATGTAGTCCGGCAACCGCTCGCTCAGGGCCTGGCGCAGCTCCGCTGCCGTGGCATCGCCCACCACGTAGGCGACCAGGCGCCGGTCGCCGGAGTCCTCTCGGACCAGGACGACTGCTTGGCGAACGCCGGGCTGCGCCATGAGCGCCGCCTCGATCTCGCCGAGCTCGATGCGGAAGCCGCGGATCTTCACTTGGTGGTCCAGACGGCCGAGGTACTCCACATCGCCGTCGGGCAGGTAGCGCCCCAGGTCGCCCGAACGGTACAGCCGCGCGCCGGACGGGGCCGGAACGAAGCGCTCCGCCGTCAGCTCCGGCCGGCCCAGATAGCCGCGGGCCAGCCCCGCGCCGCCCACCACCAGCTCTCCCGGCACGCCCACGGGGACCGGCCTCAGGCTCCGGTCCAGCACCGAGAGCGACAGGTCGGGGATGGGCATGCCGATGACGCTTCGCCGCTCGCCCCGGGCCTCCGCCATGGACAGCGGCCGGTAGGTGACGTGCACCGTCGTCTCGGTGATGCCGTACATGTTGACCAATTGCGGCCACTCGTCGCCGTGGCGCTCGAACCAAGGCTCCAGGCTCGCCGGGTCGAGGGCCTCGCCGCCGAAGATCACCAGCCGCAGGTCGGTCGCGACGGCGCCGCGTTCGGCGTCCGTCCGCGCGAGTTGCGCGAAGGCCGAGGGGGTCTGGTTGAGCACCGTCACCCGCTCGCGGGCCAGCAGGTCCAGGAACTGCTCGGGCGAGCGGCTCACCTCCCAGGGCACCACCACCAAGCGGCCGCCGTAGAGCAGCGCGCCCCAGATCTCCCAGACCGAGAAGTCGAAGGCGTAGGAGTGGAACAGCGTCCAGACGTCCCGCTCGCCGAACCCGAACCATCCTTCGGTAGCGTCGAACAGCCGGGTGACGTTGCCGTGAGTGATCAGGGTGCCCTTGGGGCGGCCTGTGGAGCCCGAGGTGTAGATCACGTAGGCCAGGCTCGACGCGTCGCCCAGGGGCGCGAGATCGTAGGCCGGAAGGCTCTCCAGTCCCGCCAGCTCCTCGGCCCCGACCACAAGCCGGATGCCGGCATCCTCCACGACGAAGGCCGTCCGCTCCTGTGGCGAGGCGGGATCGAGCGGCACGTAGGCGGCCCCGGCCTTGAGCGCGCCCAGGATGCCCACCACAAGGTCAGTAGAACGGTCCAGGCGCAGACCGACACGGCTCTCAGGACCGGCGCCGTGCTGACGCAGCCAGCGCGCCAGTTGGTTGGACCGCCGATCCAGTTCGCCGTAGGTCAGCGTCACGTCGCCGCAAGTGACAGCCGGAGCATCGGGGGTCCGCCGGACCTGCGCCGCGAAACGGCTGTGCAGCGTGGACGCGGAAACATGCTCCTCGCGGATACCTCCCCACTCCAGGAGCTGATGCCGCTCCGCCGCGCTGAGCAGGGGCAGGTCGCCCACGCGGCGCTCCGCCCCTTCCGCCATGCCGGCGAGCAGTGTGGCGAAGTGCTGGAGAAGACTCGGCGCCGCATCCTCGTCCACGCGGGCACGGTCGGTCGCCAGGTGCAGGGAGACCTGGTCCGCCACCGTAAGAGTCAGGGTGACGGGATAATTGGTGCTCTCGAAGCTGCGCAGGTCGCGGAGCCCCAGGCCGCCGGAGCCGCCGTCTCCGGCGTCGGGGTAGTTCTCGAACGCGTAGAGAGTCTCGAACAGCGGCGAGCCGGCGGGGACTTCGCTCCAGCGCTGGATCTGCGCCAGAGGAGTGTGCTCGAGCTCCTGCCGGGCGAGCTGGCGCTGCTGGAGACGTTGCAGCCAGCCTGCCAGAGGCTCGGCGTCGTCCACCCGCACCCGCACCGGCAGGGTGTTGACGAACATGCCGACCATGGCCTCGACGCCGGGCAGGGAGGCCGGACGGCCGGAGACCACGCCGCCGAAGACCACGTCCTCGTCGCCGCTGTAGCGGTTGACGAGCGCGGCCCAGGCGCCCAGGGTGACGGTCTGCAGGGTCAGCTTGTGCCGCGCCGCCAAAGTCTGCAGCTCCGTCGTGACCTCACGGGAGAGTCGGATTCCGTGCTCGGCCTGACCGGAAGGCCCTTCAGCCCTCGCCGGGTGGGTGACGCCGAGAGAATTGGGAGCGCTGAACCCCGCGAGCTCTCCCCGCCAGAACGGCTCCGCCCGGGACATGTCCTGCTTCTGCAACCAGACGACATAGTCGCTGAACGGCCGCGCCGGCGGCAGCATCGGTTCCCGGCCACCCCGCAGGGCCGCGTAGACAGACTCCAACTCCTGCATCAGGAGAGGGAGCGACCAGCCGTCCAGCAGCAGGTGGTGAGACGTCCAGATGAACCGGATCTCGCCGTCGAGGCGGATCAGGGAGAAGCGCATCAGCGGCGCGCTGTCCAGGGGCAGAGGCGTGTGCCGCTCGCGATGACGCAGCTCTTCGAAGCGGGGCTCCCGCTCCTCCGCGACGAGCCCGCTCCAATCCAGCTCCCGCCAGGGAAGAGAGACTTCCCCGCGGACGACCTGCCGGGGCTCGTCGAGTCCCTCCCAGAGAAAAGCTGTGCGTAGCGCCCCGTGACGCTCGATCAGTCTCTCCCAGGCCCGCCGGAACAGCCCGGCGTCAAGGTCAGCCGACAGGGTGCAGGTGACCTGAGTGACATAGACCCCGGATTCGGGCGCCATCAGGCTGTGGAACAGCATGCCGCTCTGGAGCGGCGTGAGGGGGTAGATATCGTCGACTTCTTCCAGACCCGACAGCAGCGATTCCAGTTGACGGAAGCCGTGCTCGTCGAGCCGGGCCTTGGGGAAGTCGGAGGGAGTGAAGACCTCGTCACTCTCGTGCTGAATCAACTCCCGCAGCGCTCCGGCGTAGGCCGCGGCCAGATGCTCCGCGGTCTCCCGGCGATACATCCGCGAGCCGTAGGTCAGGGTGATCCGGAGCCGGCCGTCTGCCACGATGCCGCCGACCTCCAGCAGGTGGGTGCGGCGGGCGCGCGGGCTCTGCGCGGGGCCGGTGCCGGTCGTGGAGACCCGGAAGAGAGACAGCTCCCCGGCGGTGGCGTCGGCCTGGCCGAGATAGTTGAAGCTGATCTCGGCCGCCGGCTGCTCTTCCAGGAGGTGACGCAGCAGGCCGTAGCCGATCCCGCGACCGGGCACGGCGCGCAGCCCCTCCTTGACGCTCACCAGAGCCTGGCCCGGGTCGCCGTCTCCCGCTTCGAGCACGACCGGGTACATGGAGGTGAACCAGCCCACGGTACGCGAGACGTCGAGATCGTCAAAGAGCGACTCGCGGCCGTGCCCTTCCAGATCCACCCGCAGGCGCGGCGAGCCGGTCCAGCCCGCCAGCGCCCGGACCAGGGCGCTCAGCAGCGCGTCGTCGATGCGGCTGTGGTAGACCGCCGGCAAGGTCTGGAGCAGCTCCGTGGTCTCTTCGGGGGTCAGCTCGAAGGAGACCGTGTCCTCGTCACCGACCAGATTGGCGGCGCCGGGAAAATCCACCGGCAGGCTGGGCACGGAGACCCGGGCCGTCTCGCGCCAGTAATCCAGCTCGCCAGGCTGCCCGGTATACGCGGACAACCGGCGGGACCACTCCTGGAACGAGGCGGTCCTGGGCGGGAGGGTAGCCCGACGGTAGGCCGCTTCCAGGTCTTCCACCAGCACGCGCCAGGAGATCCCGTCCACCACCAGGTGGTGGGTGACCCAGAGCAGCCTGTCGCCGAAGAAGCAGAGACGGGTCAGAGGCCCGGCCGACAGGTCGAAGCCCGCCTGGAGATCCGCGGCCGCCGCCTCGAAGGCTTCATCCCGGCGAGCCACCGGCAGGCCCGAAAGGTCGACCTGGTGGAAAGGCGTGACCGGCTCCGACCGCGCGTTCTCCTGCCGCAAGCCGTCGAACCGCATGCGCAGGGCGTCGTGGTGCTCCACCACGGCGGCCATGGCGCGCTCCAGGGCGGCGGGGTCGAGGGGCTCCCGCGGCTCCAGCAGCAGGGCCTGGTTGAAGTGGTGCGGGTCCGCGAAGCCCTGCTCGAAGAACCAGCGCTGGATCGAGGTCAGAGGCACCTCGCCCGATACCGGCCCGGCGTCGGCCACTCCGACCGCGTCAGTGACGGTGGCGTGCAGGGCGAGCCCGGCCACGGTTTGGTGCTCGAAGATCTGCCGCACCGTGAAGACCAGGCCGGCCTGGCGCGCGCGGGCCACGATCTGGACCGAGAGGATCGAATCGCCGCCCAGCTCGAAGAAGTTGTCATTCACCCCCACCCGCGGCAGGCGCAGGACCTGCGCCCACACCCCCGCCAGGATCTCCTCCTCGCGGGTGCGCGGCGCCACGTAGCTCTCCTCCCGCGCGCCGAGATCCGGGGCCGGCAGGGCCTTACGGTCCACCTTTTCATTGGCGGTCAAGGGCAGCGCCGCGAGCTTTATGAAGACGGCCGGCACCATGTAGTCCGGCAGCCGCTCTCCCAGGGACCGGCGCAGCTCCTCGGTCGCCGCCTCGCCCACCACATAGGCCACGAGCCAGCCGGCCCTAGGTGATCCGACCGATCCGACCGATCCGTCCGATCGGACCACCACCACCGCCTGCTGGACGCCAGGCAGGGCGGCCAGCGCGGCCTCGATCTCCCCCGGCTCGATGCGGAAGCCGCGGATCTTGACCTGGTGGTCCAGGCGGCCCAGGAAGTCGAGGGTGCCGTTGGGCAGCCAGCGCACGAGGTCGCCCGTGCGATACAGCCGCTCGCCGGGCTCGCCTCCGAACGGATCGGGCACGAACCGCCCGGCGGTCAGGCCGGGCCGGCGCAGATAGCCGCGCGAAACGGCCGCTCCTCCCACCAGCAACTCGCCAGCCACCCCGACCGGCACCGGCCGCAACTCCGGATCCACGACGTACAGCCGGCTGTTGGCGATCGGCCAGCCGATCGGCACGCGGTGCGGCTCCTGCCCCGGCGCGCAGACCCAGCGCGTCGTGTCGATCGTGACTTCGGTCGGCCCGTAGGAATTGTCCAGGGCGGCGAAGGGCAGGCGCCCCAGCGTCCGGTCGCGCAGCTCCGGTGTGAGCGTCTCGCCCCCCGCGATGATCTGGCGCACCGAAACGCACGTCTCCACGCCGTCCTCCTCGAGAAACGCCGCCAGCATCGAAGGAACGAAGTCGATGCGGGTGATCCGGTGCTCGCGGATGGCCTGGACCAGGTACGCGCTGTCGCCCTGCCGGCCCGGCTCGGCCAGGACCAGCCGCGCCCCGCTGGTCAGGGGAGCGAAGATTTCCCAAACCGAGACATCGAAGCCGAGCGAGGTCTTCTGGAGGAACGCGTCCCGCTCGCCGAGCCCATATACCCCCTTGGCCCAGCGCAGCCGGTTGCAGATCCCCCGGTGCGTCAGCATCACGCCCTTGGGCCTGCCTGTCGATCCCGACGTGTAGATGACGTAGGCCAGGTTGGCGGAGCCCACCCCGGTCTCCAGCGGCTCACCGATGTCTTCACCGGCGTCCCAGCGCTCGTCCATCAGGACCACCGCGCGGCCTTCTGTCGGTGCCCGATCAAGGAGAGACTCCTGTGTCAGCAGGACACGGGCATCCGCATCATCGAGCAGGAAGGCCAGCCGCTCCGCGGAATACGTGGGATCGAGCGGCAGCCAGGCGCCGCCGGCTTCGAGGATGGCCAGCATGCCCACCACCATGGACGGCGAGCGCTCGGCGCAGAGGCCGACGACCGAGTCCGGGCCGACGCCCAGTTCCCGGAGATGGCGCGCCAGACGCCGGGCGCTGCCGAGCAGGCGGCGGAACGTCCAGCGCTCGGACCCCGTCTCGACCGCCACAGCCGTGGGAGTCCGCGCCGCCTGCGCCGCGACATCCCAATGCAGGCAGCCTTCCGCGAGCCCCTCGACCCGCGTGTCGTTCCATTGGCGCAGGATCTGGACGCTCTCGGCCTCACTGGCCCACGGCAGGTCGAAAACCACCAGGTCCGGCCGCTCGGCCGCCGCGGCGAGCAACCGCTCGAAGTGTCCGGCGAGACGGTCGATGGTCGCGGCGTCGAACAGGTCGGTGGCATGTTCCAGGGTGCCCCCGAGCCCGCCGTCCTTCTTCTCCAAGGCGAGCGTGAGGTCGAACTTCGCCGTGGCCACCGGTCCACCGGCCGGGCGCAGGCGCAGGCCGGGCAGGTCCAGGTTCCCGACGGGCTCGTTCTGCAGCTCGAACATCACCTGGAACAGCGGCGTCTGGGCCAGGCTCCGCTCGGGAGCCAGCTCCTCGACCAGCTTTTCGAACGGCACGTCCTGGTGCAGGTAGGCGGCCAGCGCGGTCTCGCGCACCCGGCCGAGCAGCTCGCGGAACGTGGGCTCGCCCGAGAGGTCGCCGCGCAGCACCAGGGTGTTGACGAAGAGTCCGATCAGCCCTTCGGTCTCGACCCGGTCGCGGCCAGCCACGGGGGAGCCGACCGCGAGGTCGTCCTGGCCACTGTAGCGGGCCAGCAGGATCTGGAAGGCGGCGAGCAGCGCCATGAAGGGCGTCGCCCCCTCACCCCGGCCCAGCTCTGCGATCCGCCGGGCGAGCGCGGCCGGCAGCCACACCGGCCGGACAGCGCCCCGGTAGCTCTGCACCGCCGGCCGGGGACGATCGGTGGGCAGCTCCAGAAGGGCCGGCAACCCGGCGAGCTGGCGGCGCCAGAAGTCGATCTCCCCTTCCAGAACCTCGCCGCGCAGCCAGGAATGCTGCCAGACCGCGTAGTCCGCGTACTGCACCGGCAGCCCCGGCAGCGGGGATGGTCTCCCCTCAGCGAAGGCCGGATAGAGAGCCGCGATCTCGCGGACCAGGACGCCCAGGGACCAGGCGTCGCCGACGATGTGATGCAGCGTCAGTAGGACGAGATGGTCCTCCTCGGTGAGGCGCAGCAGCGAGCCGCGCAGCAGGGGTCCGTCCGTGAGGTCGAACGGGCGGGCCGCCTCTTCGGCGGTCAGGGCGGCAGCCGCCGCCTCGCGCTCTCCTTCCGGCAGCCCCGAGAGGTCCACCACAGGTAGCGGGAACGGCCCAGCCGGCAGGATCACCTGGACCGGCGAGCCCTCCGGCGCGGCGAAGACCGTGCGCAGGGCCTCGTGCCGGCGCGCGATCTCCCCCAAGCTGCGGGCCAGCACGGCGCCGTCCAGGGGACCCTCGATCCGCAGCGCTCCGGGCATGTTGTAGAGCGGGCTGCCCGGCTCGAGCTGGTCGATGAACCAGAGCCGCTGCTGCGCGAACGACAGCGGCGGCTCCCCCTCGCGCGGCGCGGCCACGAAGGACGGAGCGGGCGGCAGCGAACCGGTCCTCCTCGCGCCCTCGACCCGCGCGGCGAAGTCGGCCAGCCGCGGAGCCGCGAAGAGATCGCGCAGCGGCACTTCGACGCCCAGGGCGGCGCGCAGGCGCGACATCACCCGGGTGGCCAGCAGCGAGTGGCCCCCCAGCTCGAAGAAGTGGTCGGCCAACCCGACCCGGTCGCGGCCGAGCACCTCGGCCCAGACGCCGGCGACGATCTCCTCGACCGGCGTGCGAGGCGCCAGGAAGCTCTCTCCAGCGCTCTCCCACTCCGGCGCCGGCAGGGCCTTGCGATCCACCTTGCCGTTGGGGGTGAGGGGCAGCGCGGGAAGATTCACGAAGGCGGCCGGCACCATGTAGTCCGGCAGCCGCTCGTGCAGGGCCCGGCGCAGCTCTCCGGCCTCGGCCTCCCCCACCACGTAGGCGACCAGCCGCCGGTCTCCGGGAGATCCGACCGATCCGACGGACCGCACCACCACGACCACCTGCCGCACTCCGGGCATTTCGGCCAGCGCCGCCTCTGTCTCCCCCAACTCGATGCGGAAGCCCCGGATCTTGACTTGGTGGTCGAGACGTCCCAGAACCTCCATGCGTCCGCCCGGCAGGAGGCGAGCCAGGTCGCCCGTCCTGTAGAGTCGGCTGCCCGGCTCCTCCGCAAGGAGATCGGGCAGGAAGCGCTCCGCCGTCAGGTCCGGCCGGCCCAGGTAGCCCCGCGCCAAGCCCGCGCCGCCGATCCAGAGCTCGCCGGGCACCCCGAGGGGCACGGTCTGGAGCTGCCGGTCGAGCAGATGGATCTGCGTGTTGGCGATCGGCCGGCCGATCGAGACTGGACCGGTCTCGCCGGGCAGGACGCGCGCGGCGGCCGACCAGACCGTGGTCTCGGTGGGGCCGTAGAGGTTCCATAGCTCGCGGACGCGCCCGGCGAGAGCAGCCGCCAGATCGCGGGGCAGCGCCTCGCCGCCGCACAGTGCCCGCAGAGCGGGATCGCCGGTCCAGCCCGCGTCGAGGAGCATCCGCCAGGTCGCCGGGGTCGCTTGCAGGACGCTGGCACCGGACGCGCGGAGCCGTTCCGCCAGAAGCGCGCCGTCCGCGGCCTCCTCCCGGCTGGCCACCTCGACGCGGCCGCCCATGATCAAAGGGAGGAAGATCTCCAGCGCCGCGATGTCGAAGCTGAGCGAGGTGACGGCGAGCAGCGTCTCTCCCGGCGAGAAGCCCGGCGTGCGGCTCATGGAGCCGAGAAAATTCACCAGGGCCCGATGGGAAACACCCACTCCCTTGGGGCGACCCGTCGATCCCGAGGTGTAGAGCACGTAGGCGAGCTGGCGGTCGTCCATGGGGATCGGCGCGAGCGGCTCGTCAGCGAGCGCCTCGTCGAAGGCCCTGTCGATCACCAGCCGCGGCGCCGCGTCTTCCAGCACGAAGGCGAGCCGTTCGCGCGGGTAGTCCGGATCGAGTGGTACATAGGTGGCCCCGGCTTTAAGCACACCGAGAAGAGCGACGATCAGATCGAGGGAGCGCTCCAAGGAAATGCCGACGCGGCTCTCAGCGACGCAGCCCATCCGTCGCAGGTGTCCCGCCAGCCGGTCGGTGCGGGCGTCGAGCTCCGCATAGGTGAGGGTAGCCCCTTGGAAGGTAACGGCCGGCGCGGCCGGAGTGCGGGCGACCTGCGCCTCGAAGAGCTGGTGGATCAGGGCTCCCCGCGACGGCGACACGGTCGTGTCGTTCCACTCGACGAGGAGTTGCTGGCGCTCGGCTTCGCCGAGCAGCGGCAGCTCCGCGATCGGGCGATCGGCCGACGCCATCCCGGAGAGCAGGCGATCGAAGTGCCTGGTCAGACGGTCGACCGTGGCGGCGTCGAACAGGTCAGCATCCCATTGCAGGGAGAGGGCGAGCCCGCCCGGTAGCTCGGCCGCGGTCAGCGAAAGGTCGAGCTGCGCGGCAGGCGGCTCCAGGGGGAGCGACTCCAGAACCAGCCCTCCGAGATCGAGCCGGGCGCCTGGCACGCCCACTGCGAAGGCCGCCAACGCGGCCAGCTCGGGCGCCGGGGCCTTCTGGAAGGTCAGCATGGCCGCGACCAGCGGCGGACGGCCGGAATCGCGCTCGGGTTGCAGGCGCTCGGTCAGCAGGGCGAAGGGGAGGTCCTGGTGCGCCAGCGCGTCGAACACGACGCGGCGCGTCCGCGCCATCAGCTCCCCGGCCGTGGGATCGCCGGAGAGGTCGGCCCGCAGAGGAACCAGATTGACGAAGTAGCCCACCACCTCCGCCCACTCGCGGGCAGAGCGGCCGGCCATGGGGGCGCCGGTGAGGAATTCCTCCTGGCCGCTCCAGCGGGAGAGCACGGCCTGCCAGGCGCCGAGCAGGGCCACGAAGGGCGTGCAGCCGTGGGCGGCGGCGAGCCGATGGACCGCCTCCGCCCGCTCCGGCGAGGACGCGAGCGTCCGCGAACCGCCTCCGAGGGTCTTCACCGGACGCCGCGGCCGGTCGGTGGGCAGGTCGAGCTGCGGCGCGCCCGCCAAGCGCTCCCGCCAGTGCTCCTGCAGCCGCTCCCCCTCGGGGCCCGCCAGCATCTGCTCCTGGCGGTGGGCGAAGTCGGTGTACAGGGCTGTCGGCGGGAGCGGGACTTCCCCCTCCGCCAGCGCGCCCAGCTCGCGGACCAGCACGGCCATCGACCAGAAGTCGGCCGCGATGTGGTGCACGGCGAGGACCAGGAAGGACTCCTCCGCGCGCCGCAGCAGCACCGCCCGCAGCAGCGGCCCGGCCGCGAGGTCGAACGGGCGATACGCCTCCGTATGGATCCGGACGCGCACCTCGGCGTCGCTCCAGCCGGCCGCGTCCACGACCTCGACGACCGCCCCGGAGCTCTCCGCCACCCTCTGCACGGGGCCTTCGGGTGTATCGGCGAACGTGGCGCGCAGCATGGGGTGGCGGTCCACCAGCCCCTGGAGCGCGCGGCACAGAGCTTCGGGAGACACGGGCCCAAGCCGCGCCGCGCCCGCGATGTTGTAGGCGGCGCTCTCCGGCTCCAGGCGGTGCAGGAACCACAGCGACCGCTGGTTCCAGGAGAGCGGGCGCTCTCCCCTGGGAGCGCCGGCGTCCCGCCGGCCTTCTAGTAAGTTGGCCGGCAGGGATGCCGGCGCTTCCAGGGAAGGCCCCAGGGAGACGATCCGTTCCAGATCGCGCAGGGTCATCCCCTCCAGCAGGCCGGCCAGGGGGAGGGAGACGCCGGCCGCTTCCTCCACCGTCTGCTTCAGCTCCACGGCCGCCAGCGAGTCCAGACCCGAGGCGGAGAGCGGCAGGTCCGGATCGACCCGCTCGGGATCGACCCGCGCCGCAGCCGCGAAGACCCGGCGCAGCCAGTCCGGCGATCCCACCGGGGATTCCGACCGCGGGTCCTCGTCCACGACGGCCGGCGACAGCCGGCTCATGCCGAGGACTCGCAGCCCCCCTTCCAGGTACAGATCGCGGCAGGCGCGACGCCGCACCTTGCCGCTCGACGTCCGGGGCAGCGTCTCCGGCCCGATCAGCACCACCTCGGCGACGCTCACCTCGTGCTCCTCGGCCACCGCCCGGCGCACCGCCGCGGCGATCTCCTCGGCCTTGCCCTCCTCCATGCCGGCGCGGGCGTGGCGCTCCACCTCGTGGACGATCACCAGCCGCTCCTCGCCCGCCACATCCACCGCGAAAGCCGCGCCGCCGCCGGTCCGCAGAGCAGGGTGGCTGCGCTCCGCCGTCAACTCCAGGTCCTGGGGATAGTGGTTCCTGCCGCGCAGGATGATCAGGTCCTTGAGACGGCCGGTCAGGTACACCTCGCCCTCGGCGACGAAGCCGAGGTCCCCGGTGCGCAGGAACGGACCGGCGCCATCGGCCAGACGGGCCCCGAACGTCGCCGCCGTCTCCTCCGGACGCTGCCAGTACCCCTGGGCCACGCTCGGGCTGGCCACCCAGATCTCGCCGACACGGCCGGGCAAGCAAGGCTCCCCGGACTCCGGATCGACGGCCAGGATGGTCTGCATGGCGGCGCCGCAACCCACCAGCTCTCGGCTCCGTGCCGTGTCCCCGGAATCCCTCACCTCATGCTGTTCCAGGGCCTCGGCGTCCAGCGCGCACACCCGCGGCTCCCCCTCTCCTCGCCATCCCGAGACCAGCAGCGTCGCCTCGGCGAGCCCGTAGCAGGGACGGAACGCCGAGGCGCGGAAGCCGCACGGCGCGAAGGTCTCGGCGAAGCGCCGCAGCGTGCCGGACCGCACCGGCTCGGCACCGTTGAAGGCCACCTCCCACGAGGAGAGATCGAGACCCTCCCGCTCCGCCTCCCCCACCTTGCGCACGCACAGCTCGTAGGAGAAGTTGGGGCCGCCGCTGGTCGTCGCGCGGTAGCGCGAGATGGCCTCCAGCCAGCGCGCCGGCCGTTGCAGGAAGGCCCCGGGCGTCATCAGGTAGCCAACCGCACCGTTGTAGAGCGGCTGCAGCATCGTGCCGATCAGGCCCATGTCGTGGAACAGCGGCAGCCAGCCCAGCACCACCGAATCGGGAGATTGCGCGAACGCCTGACGAATCAGCTCCTCGTTGTGCACGAGGTTGCCGTGGCTCACCATGACCCCCTTGGGCGTCGAGGTCGAACCCGAGGTGTACTGGAGGAAGGCGAGAGAATCCGGGCCCAGGTCGGGCCGCCGCCAGTCCGTGCCCTCTTCGGTAGCAGGGGCCATCCGGAGCGCCGCGGCGAGCTCCGGGATCTGGGCGGCGGCGCTCTCCAGGGCCGGCAACTGGGCATCGGTGGTCAGCGCCACCCGCGGGCGCGCGTCGCGGCAGATCGCCGCCAGGCGCGGATCGGCGCCGCGGCGCCGCGGCGGCAGAGAGGGGACCGCCACGGCGCCGGCGTAGAGGCAGCCGAAGAAGGAGACGACGAACTCCGGTCCGGGCGGCAGGAGCAGGACGACACGCTCACCGCTGGCGCCCGCTGCCTGTAACGAGGCGCCGATCGCCCGCGCGCGAGCGTCAAGATCGGCGAAGGTGAGCCGCTCTTCGGCCACACCGGCTTCGCCGTAGGACAAGAAGACATAGGCTGGACGATCTCCGTGTTCCGCCGCTCGGCTCTCTAGAATCTGGGAAAGGGTTTTGGTCCGCGACATATCAAAATCCGTAGCTCAGGGTCTGTGCTCAAAGGTGTACAGGTGAGAACTGGGCCTCGCACCGCGGCTCGCCCCCAACGGCCATCCATGCATCAATGGCCATTCCTTCATGGCCCGGCAACCTCTTGCCGACAGGCCAAATTCCCATGCGCTGTTACGGAACAGCCACAGTCGGGACCGCCTTTTAGATCCACTGCTTCGCCTTGTCCGCTGTAGCTCTACAAAAGGGTCTGAAGGGAGGCCGACAGTACCCGCTGGGGAGGCAAATGTAAGCTGGAAAAGAGCCGAGGCCGGACGGCGCGATTCAGAATCCGCGATGGTGGAAGAGGAGCCGCCGCTGAAGGAGATCGCCATGAGTCTCCAACGCGCAGACCCCCTCGCGCCCCTCAGTCAGGAAGTGTCCCTACTGGGAAGACCCGTGACAGTGGGATGAATTACGAAATCTCTGTGAAGTTCAGGTTCTTGTGGTGCGGCTGGGAGGACTCGAACCCCCGACCAAGAGTTTAGGAAACTCCTGCTCTTTCCACCTGAGCTACAGCCGCACAGGCCTGGGAAGTATATCAGGGGCGGCCGGGTGCCGCCCCGTCGCCCGCTAGTACCGGATCAGCGACTCCACCTCGTAGCCTCCGAGCTGGCCGCGGCCGTCGAGGAAGGTCAGCTCGATGATGAAGCCGAACCCCGAGACCGTTCCGCCCGCCGCCTCCACCAGGCGAGCCGCCGCCGCCGCCGTGCCGCCGGTGGCGATCACGTCGTCGACGATCAGCACGTGCTCGCCCGGCTGGACCGCGTCGCGGTGCATCTCCAGGGAGTCGGTGCCATACTCCAACTCGTAGGTCTCGCGGATCTTCTCGGCCGGCAGCTTGCCCGGCTTGCGCACGGGCACGAACCCGGCGTTCAGGTTGTAGGCCACCATGGGCCCGAACATGAAGCCCCGGGACTCGATGCCGATCACCTTGTGGATGCGCTTCTCGGCGAACAGCCAGACGAACTGGTCCACGGCCTTGCGCATGGCCAGAGGGTTCTGCAGCAGGGTGGTGATGTCGTAGAACAAAATCCCCGGCTTCGGGAAGTCGGGAATCTGCCGGATACACGCCTTCAGGTCCTCCATGGTCTCCTCCTAGCGATCGATGACGAACCCGTCCCAGTCCGGGACGGGCGAGATTTCCTGCTCCACCAGATCCGTCACATGCGATCCCGGCGGCCCCTGCCGGAGCCACGCGCGGAAGGCTTCGAGGCGTTCGGGCTCCCCCGCCGCCTCCGCCTCCACGCGGCCGTCCGGCAGATTGCGCACGCGGCCGGTCAGGCCCAGCTCCTGCGCCACCTTGCGGGTGAACCAGCGAAAGCCCACCCCCTGCACCCTGCCGTTCACCCACATCCGGAAAGCCCGGCGGTCCGCGCTCATTTCTCCGGCTTCCAGCCGTGGCGCCCCACCAGGGGAACGAAGGCCACGTCCTCGCCTTCCTTGCGGCGGATCTCGCCGCGCGCCGACTTACGGTAGATCATCAGCCGCTGCAGGTTGAGCTGCCCCTCCGGGACCACCAGGGCGCCGCCGGGTGCGAGCTGGTCCAGCAGCGGCTCGGGTACCTTGGGCGCGCCGGCCGTGACCAGGATACGGTCGTAGGGGGCCCACTCGCTCCAGCCCACCGTGCCGTCGAAGATCTGGACCTTGACGTTGTCGAAGCCGAGGTGGCGCATGCGCGGGATGGCGGCCTGGGCCAGCTCCGGGATCCTCTCCAGGCTGTAGACCCGCCGCGCCAGCACGGCCAGGACCGCCGTCTGGTACCCCGAGCCGGTGCCGATCTCCAGCACCGAATGCTCCGGCCCCACCTCCAGCAGCTCCGTCATGCGGGCCACTATGTAGGGCTGGGAGATGGTCTGCGACGCGCCAATGGGCAGCGCGTGGTCGCCGTAGGCCTGATTGCGCAGGTGCTCCTTGACGAACAGGTGGCGAGGGATCTTGCGCAGGGCCGCCAGCACCCGCTCGTCCTTGACGCCGCGGGCGGCGATCAGGTCGCGGACCATCCGCTCCCGCTGCATGGCGAAGTCGCTCATTCAGCGGGCAGGGCCGGGGCGGGAAAGGGGAGCGCCGCGAGCTTGTCCCGCAGGGAGGCGAAGCTCTCGAGCCCCGGATAGTAGGTGAGGTCAAGGTGGAGCGGCGTCACCGAGATCCGCCCCGAGACCACGGCCTCGTAATCCGTGCCGCTCGCCCGGTCCCATTGCGGCACGCCGGCGATCCAATAGTACTTGCGCCCCCGGGGATCCACCTTCTCCACCACCGACTGCTTGTAGACCCGCCGGCCCAGCCGGGTGAAGCTCACCCCCTGGATCGGCCCGTTGGGGACGTTGACGTTGAGCAACAGGTCGCGGGGGAGCTTCTCGGTCAACAGCGTCTCCACCAGCCGGCGGGCGAAGTCCGCCGCCCGCTCGAACGAGAACCCCTCCCCCACCTCCTGGCTGAAGGCCACCGAGGGGATACCCAGGAGCGTCCCCTCGAAGGTGGCCGAGACCGTGCCCGAGTAGGTCACGTCGTCCCCCAGATTCAGCCCGAAGTTGATCCCCGAACAGACGAGGTCCGGGGGGTTGTCCTTGAGCAGGGACAGCACCCCCAGGTTGACGCAGTCGGTCGGCGTGCCGTCCACCGCGTACCAGTTCTCCTCGATCTTCTGCATCCGCAGCGGCCGGGAGAGTGTGAGGGCGTGCCCCATCGCGCTCTGCTCCCGGTCCGGCGCCACCACCGTCACCTCCGCCACCTCGCTCAGGGAGCGCGCCAGCAGCCGGATGCCTTGCGAGAAGACCCCGTCGTCGTTGGTGATCAGGATGCGCGTCATTCGGCCGGGATGTACTTCCCGATGATCGGCGCCAGGGCCTTGCGGGTCTCGGCGGGGATCATCGACCGCTCGGTGATCAGGGAGTACTTCAGCGCCTCGGCGCAGATGCAGTCCCGGGAGTGCGGCTCGCCCAACCGCTTCAGCATCTCCCGTACCACCTGCTGCGACATCTTGACGTTCTGCCGCACGACCTCCATCACCGCCTCGCCCGAGACCGCCTCTTCCGTCTCGTGCCAGCAGTCGTAGTCGGTGATCATGGAGAGAGAGACGTAGCAGATCTCCGCTTCGCGGGCCAACCGCGCCTCCTGGAGGTTGGTCATGCCGATGATGTCGAAGCCCATCTGGCGGTAGGCCTCAGACTCGGCGCGGGTGGAGAACTGCGGCCCTTCCATGCAGACGTAGGAGCCGCCGCGGTGGACGGTGGCGCCCGCCGCCCGCGCGGCTGACACGGCGTCGTCGATCAGCCGCGGGCAGATGGGCTTGGCCAGCGAGACGTGAGCCACCAGGCCGTTGCCGAAGAAGGTGTCGACGCGGTGGCGGGTGCGGTCGAAGAACTGATCCGGCACCACGATGTCGGTCGGCTTGTATTCGATTTTCAGCGAGCCCACGGCCGAGACCGAGACGATCTCCTCGACGCCCAAGGTCTTGAACCCGTAGATGTTGGCGCGGTAGTTCAGCTCGGTGGGCAGCAGGCGGTGCCCCTTGCCGTGGCGGGGCAGGAAGGCCACCTGCCGGCCGTCGATCTCGCCGATGACGTAGGCGTCCGAAGGATCGCCGAACGGTGTCGAGATCCGGCGCTCCTCGCGGACCGTCATCCCCTCCATCTGGTACAGGCCGCTGCCGCCGATCACACCGATACGGATGTCGCTCATCAGAAAGCTCCTCTTTACATGAGAATCAAGATAAGGCCGGCTTGCCGGAACCGGCAGAGTGTAGCAGGGCTACCGGATCGCCTCCACCACCGCCAGGGCCGTCTCCAGGGCACGGCGGCCCTGGGCCCCGGTGACCCGGGGGGCGTCCTCACCGCGGCAGGCGGCCAGGAAGGCTTCCAGCTCGCGGCGCAGGGGCTCGGCGCGCTCCACCGGCAGGTCGTCCGGCAGGATGCGCCGCTGGCCGTCCCCCTCCTCCAGGCGGTAGCCCTTGATCTCCTGGGCCTGGTAGTCCAGGGAGTAGTAGCGGTTCGGGAGGAAGGCCCGGAGCTTGCGCACGCGCTCCGAGGAGACCCGCGACGCCGTCAGGTTCGCCACCGCCCCCGAGCCCAGCTCGACACGGACGTTGGCGATGTCGATCTTCGGCGAGAGGACGTTGATGCCCGTGGCCCGCACCTCGGTCACCGGGCTGGGGTCCAGGGCGTGGAGGATCTGCAGGTCGTGGATCATCAGGTCGAGGATCACGTCCACGTCCAGGCTGCGGGGGGAGAACACCCCCAGACGCTGGATCTCCACGAACCGCGGCGCTCCCCCGGACCGGGTCAGGAGGGCCTGCACCGCCGGGTTGAAGAACTCCACGTGGCCCACGGCCAGCACCCGGGCGCCGGCGGCCGCCACCAGCCGGTCGGCCTCCTCCAGGGTCGCCGCCAGGGGCTTCTCCATCAGGACGTGGACGCCGCGCTCCAGCAGGGCGCAGCCCATCTCCGCGTGGGCCACGGTCGGCGCCGCCACCACCGCCGCGTCGATCTCCCCGGCCAGGTCCTCCAGCCGGGCGAAGACGCGGGCGCCGTGGTCTTGGGCCGCGGCCTCCGCGGCCTCGGGCCGGGGATCGAAGACCCCCGCCAGCTCGGCGCCCGGGAGCGACGAGAGGATGCGTACGTGGTTGCGGCCCATGGAGCCGGCGCCGAAGACGCCGACCCGTAAAGGCTGCTGGGAGGAAAGATTATTCAGCTTCGCCTCCTCCCCGCCCGCCGCCCCGGGGGGCCGACTTGTGGACGCCCCGCTTCGCGCTCTCGATGAAGGACACGAAGTAGTCGACGTCCGGATCGCCGGCCAGCTCGGCCTTGATCCGCTCCAGGGCCTGGGCCGTGTTCATCTTGGAACGCACCAGCAGGCGATAGGCGACTTCCAGGCGGCGGATGGTCTCGGGATCGACGCCCTTGCGCCGCATCCCGATCGGGTTGAGCCCATAGCAGGCGGGCTTCTGCCCCACCGTCTTCACGAACGGCAGGGCGTCCATGGTGATGACGCTGAAGCCGCCGATGTAGGCGTGGCGCCCCACGCGGCAGAACTGGTGGACCGCCGAGAACGCCGAGATGTTGACGTCGTCGTGGATCTCCACGTGCCCCGCCAGGGTGGCGTTGTTGGCGAAGATCACCCGGTCGCCCACCTGGCAGTCGTGGCCGATGTGGGCGTACGCCATGAACAGGCTGCCGCTGCCCACGCGGGTGGTCCCGCCCCCCTTGGCCGTGCCGCGGTGGACGGTGCAGAACTCCCGGAAGTGGTTGCGGTCGCCGATCTCCAGCCAGACCTCCTCGCCCGTGAACTTGAGGTCCTGGGGATCGAAGCCGATGGCGGCGTCGGGATAGATCCGGTTCTCCCGGCCGATGCGCGTGGGGCCGTAGACCTTGGCGCCGGCCCCGATCTCGGTGCCGTCGCCGATCTCGACGTCGGGGCCGATGACGGCGAAAGGTCCGACGCGGACCCCGTCGCCCAGCCGGGCGGACGGGTCCACGACCGCGAGGGGATGGATGAGCTCGGCCACGGCGTCAAGTCCTCAGCGGTCCACGATGACGGAGGTGAGGATGGCCTCGGCCGCCACCTCGCCGTCCACCAGGGCCTTGCCCGCCAGCTTGCAGTAGGCGGAACGGAGCTTCAGGACCTCGAGCTCGTAGCGGATCTGGTCCCCCGGCACCACCGGCCGGCGGAAGCGCACCTCGTCGATGGCGGCGAAGTACATGAGCTTGTTCTCGCGGTTCGGGACCTCGGTGAAGAGCAGCAGGCCGCCGGCCTGCGCCATGCCCTCGATCAGCAGCACGCCGGGGACCACCGGCCGGCCCGGGAAGTGGCCCATGAAATAGGGCTCGTTGATGGTGACGCACTTGACGGCGACGATCCGTTTGCGCGCCTCCATCTCCAGCACCCGGTCGACCAGCAGGATCGGGTAGCGGTGAGGCAGCACCGACAGGATCCACTCGATGTCCCACTTCCCAGCCGGCTCGCTCAATTCATCCCTCCTGGCTCTCCCCTTCGGTAGCTCCGAGCTTCCTCTCCAGGGTCCGGAGACGGCGGCTCATCTCCTCCAGCCGCGCCAGCAGGACGGTCTGGCGCCGCCACTTCTTCATCTCCACCGCGGGGATGCCGGCGACCACGGAGCCGGGCTCCACGGACGACAGCGCCGCGGACTTGGCCGCGACCTGGACGCGGTCCCCCAGCTCGATGTGCCCCGCCACCCCCGCCTGCCCCGCCAGCACGACGCCGTTCCCCAGGCGGGTGCTGCCGGCGATCCCGGCCTGGCCGCAAAGGATACACCGCTGGCCGATCCGCACGTTGTGCCCCACCTGGACCAGGTTGTCGATCTTGGTCCCCGCTCCGACCCGGGTGTCCCCCAGGGTGGCGCGGTCGATGGTGGTGTTGGCGCCGACCTCGACGTCCTCCTCCAGCACCACGCGGCCGGTCTGGGGCACCTTGTGGTGAACGCCGCCGTGGGTGGCGTAGCCGAAGCCGTCCGCTCCCAGCACCACGCCGGCGTGGACGATGCTCCGCGCTCCCACCTCGGTGCCGTCGTAGAGCACGGCGTGGGGATGGAGCACCGCCCCTTCCCCCACCGTGCAGCCGCGGCCGAGGGCCACGAAGGCGTGCAGGGCCGCCCCCGCCTCCACCCGGCTCCCCGCGCCCACCACCACGTAGGGCCCGACGTGGGCCGTGGGGTCCACGGAGCAGCCGGGCTCCAGCACCGCCGTGGGGTGGACGCCCGGCGGGCGCGCCTCCCCGGGATGGAAGACCGCCAGCAGGCGGGCCAGCGCGTAGGAAGGGTCGTCGGCGACCAGCAGGTCCCGGCCGAGGGCCTCGCGGTCCGCCAGGGAGGCCCCCACCAGGAGCGCTCCGGCGCCGCTCTCCGCCGCCCGTCCGCGGTACTTGGGATTGGTCAGGAAGGAGAGGTCGCGCGGGCCGGCCGCGTCCAGGGTGCGGACCGCCTCGACGGCGCGGTCCGGATCTCCCTCGACGCGGCCTCCCACCAGCTCCGCGAGCTCCGCGAGCCGGTAGACCACGCTCTACTTGCCCTGGGCCCCGGCGTCCAGCCGCTGGATGATCACGTTGGTGATGTCGATGGCCTCGTCCGCGTAGATCAGCCCGCTCTCGAACTTGCGGAAGATCAGCGTGTAGCCCAGGTCCTTGCCGGCCTGGTTGATGACCGGCATCACCCGCTTGTCGATCTCCGCCAGCATCTCGTCGCGCTTCTTGCCCAGCTCGCGGCCGGCGTCGTCCTGGGCGCGGCGCATTGCGATCTCCTTCTCCTCGTAGGACTTGGTGAGCTCGGCGAGCTTGTCCTGGGCGAGGGAGAGGCGGCCCTCGGTGATCTTGGTCTGGAGATCCTTCAGCTCCTGGGCCTTGGCCCGCAGCTCGGTCTCCTTGGCCTCCTGGAGCTTCTTGAGGTCCGCCAGGGCCTTCTTGCCGGCCTGCGAGGACAGCAGGATCTTCTCGGTGTCGATCACCGCGATCTTCGGCGGACCGGCCGGAGCGGCGGCCTGCTGAGCGGCCGCCGGGACCGACAGGGCGAGCGCCAGGAGGGCGGCTCGGGACAGTTGCTTGTGGAACGACATAGGCCTATCTCCTTACGTTACGTTATCTAGAAGCTGGTACCGATACTGAATTGGAAGTCTTCGAAGCTGTCTCGCGGCAGCGGGTCGAGGTTCCTGGCGTAGATGAACCGCAGCGGCGCGCCAAAGACCGGCAGCAGCACCCGCAGCTCCACACCCGCGGTGGTACGCAGGTTCGACAGATCGATGTTCTGCCTCTCGCCGTAGACGTTGCCCGCGTCGGCGAACAGCAGGAGCCGGAAGGGGCCGCCGAGCAGGAAATGGTACTCCAGGTTGATCTGGACGTACTTGTCGCCGCCCAGGGAACCGCCGGTGCGCGGGTCGGGGACCGGCACCCCGTCGTCCGTCCGCACAAAGATGGAGCGGAAGCGGTGGCCGCGGATGCTGTTCTCGCCGCCCAGCCAGAACCGCTCCAGCGGGGAGAAAGGCTCGTCGCCAAACGGGTCGACCATGCCCGCCTCCACGTTGAGGGCGAACACCTGCCGGATCGGCTGGGCGAGGGTCGGCTGGAACATGCTGAACGTCACTTCCGGCCGGATGAAGTTGTTGTTGCCCCCCAGGACTCCGCCGGCGTACTCCACCGCCACGGTCAGCCGCTTGCCGCGGCTCGGCTCGAACGGATTGTCCCGGCTGTCGATCACGTAGGACGGCCGCAGCGACGAGTTGTCGATCTCCAGGGTCTGGACGCAGAGCTGCCCGAACATGCACCCCGGCGGCAGGAACGCCCCCTCCGGCGGCGTCGTCCCCGGCGGCAGCGCCGGCAGCAGGGTCCGCGACTCGTCCTTGTACTGCGAGAGGTTGTAGCTGACGCTCGCCGACTGGAACAGCCGGAAGTTGCGGCCGTAGGTCAGCACGCCGCCGCGGCTGTCGCGGAAGTAGCGGTCGGCGTCCGAGAACTGGCTGAACTCCAGGCTGGAGTCGTAGGCCCGGATGCCGATGCTCTGCGGGCGGTCGAGGAACCATGGCACGTAATAGGAGAGGTCGAAGAAGTCGCGCGTGTTGCCCGTCTGCACGGACACGCCGACCTGCTCGCCGCGGCCGAGGAAGTTCTTGGTGTTGACGGCGAACTGGCCGAAGAAGCCGTCCAGCTCGCTCCAGCCGCCGCCGAACTGCAGCTCGGTGCGGTCCGCCTCCTCGCCCTTGAACACGAAGTTGACCTTCTTGTTCTCCACGTCGGTGTCGAACTCGACCGGGTCCTCCTCGTTCAGCTTGAAGTAGCCGAGCTGGTTGACCTTGAGGATACTGTTGCGCACCGCCGTGATGTTCACCAGGCCGCCCTCGTAGAGGCGCAGCTCGCGGCGCAGCACCTTGTCCTTGGTGCGGTCGTTGCCCGCGAACTCGATCCGCCCGACCTTGAACTGCTCGCCCTCGCGGACGTGGACCACCACGTCGGCCACCCGCCCCTCGCGCTCCACCAATTCGGGATCGACGCGGGCGAAGATGTAGCCGGTGTTGTGGTAGAGGTCGGTGATCTGCTTGATCCCTTCGTCGATGACCTTGGAGCGCAGCCAGCCGCCGGCGGTGTTGGCCTGGAAGGCGCGCAGGAGCTGCTGGTCGGAATAGATCTGGTTGCCGTCGATGGTCACCTGGCCGAACTTCCAGCGCTCCCCTTCCTCGATGGGAATGGTGATGAACATCCGGCGCTTCTGGTCGGCGATGTCGGCCTCGTTCGGCTTGAGCGCCCGCACCTCGATCTTCGGGTCGCCGATCACCACGTTCTTGTAGCCGGCGCCGCGGTAGAGGTCGCGGATCTTGTCCAGGTCCTCCTGCAGCTTGGCGGGATCGTAGATGTCCTTCTTGTTGAACCGGGTGATCGGACCCGACTCCTTGGTCTTCTTCATCGACAGCCGCAGGCGGATGTCGTTGTAGACCGTGTTGCCTTCGAAGTCGATGTCGGAGATGCGGACGCGGTTGCCCTCGTCCACCGTGAAGATCACCCGTTTCTCGTTGGGCCCGACGTCCTCGATCGTGTACTGGGCGTTGGCGAAGCGGTACCCCTTCTCGCCGTACATCTCCTCGATCAGACCCTTGACCCGCTGCAGCTCACCCAGCGACAGGGGCTCCCCCTCGCGGATGCGGATGCGCTGGGTGACCATCTTGTCCTGGAGGTCGGTCTTCGAGATCCGCTTCAGCCCCTCGTAGCTGATGGACCGCAGGGTCGGACGCTCCACCACCGTGACGACCAGGCGGATGCCGGCCGGGGTGGGGACGCTCTCCACCTGGATGTCGTCCACCAGGTTGCGGTCCCAGAGCTCCTTGATGTTCTGGTCGAGCACATCCTCGTCCAGCGGCTGGCCGGGCTCGACTCCCAGGTAGTAGCGGAGGGTGTCCTCGGACAGGGCCTTGAGCCCCCGGAACTCGATCGCCGCGATGGTCCTGCCGTCGACCGTCTGCGGATCCTGGGCCCGGGCGGGAATGCCCCCCGAGATCAGCAGCGGAAGGAGAGACGCCGCCAGGAGGCGGCGTGTGACCTTCCAGCGGAGCGAGCCCCGCCGGCCCACGATGAGATCAGGCATCGTTCATCCTTTCATGACCCCGGCGGCTCGCGCCGCCGGGGGAAAACTGCCCTCTACTCTATCTTGCTGGGGGGAGCGGCGGTTCATCGCCTGGGAATGACGATCTCCTGGGCGCCGGCCTGGAACGTCAGCTCACCGCCCTCCAGATCCACTTCGATACGCTCGATGGTCTCGCCGTGCTGGTTGATGAGGATCTCCGAGACGGCGTCCTGGATGTGCCGCTGGATGGCCCGCCGCAACGGCCGGGCGCCCGTCGAAGGCTCGATGCCCGCCTTCTCCAGCAGCCACTCCTTCGCCGGGTCCGAGACCTCCAGCCGCAGTCCGCGCTCCGCGAGCGTCGTGTTGACATCGTCGAGGAGGATATCAACGACCGACCGCAGCTCGCGCTCTCCCAACGGATTGAAGACGATCACCTCGTCGATGCGGTTGATGAACTCGGGGCTGAAGGTCCGCCGCAGCTCGGCGAGGATCTCCTCCTCGATGCGCTGGAAGCTCGCCTCCTCGCTGCCCTCGCCGAAGCCCATCCGGCCGCCCCGCAGCACCAGCTTGCTGCCGATGTTCGACGTCATCAGCACCAGGGTGTTGCGGAAGTCCACCTGGTTGCCGTAGGCGTCCGTGAGCTGGCCGTCCTCCAGGATCTGGAGCAGCAGGTTCGCCACGTCCGGATGCGCCTTCTCGATCTCGTCGAACAGGATCAGCGAATAGGGCTGGCGGCGCACCCGCTCGGTGAGCTGGCCCCCCTCCTCGTGGCCGACGTAGCCCGGCGGCGAGCCGATGAGCTTGGAGACCGCGTGCTTCTCCATGTACTCGCTCATGTCGAAGCGGATCATCGCCCGCTGGCTGCCGAACAGGAACTCCGAGAGCTGCCGTGCCACCTCCGTCTTGCCCACGCCCGAGGGGCCCAGGAAGATGAAGGAGCCCACCGGCCGCTGCGGGTTGCTCACCCCCAGCCGCGAGCGACGGATCGCCCGGCTGATGGCGCTGATCGAGCGGTCCTGGCCCACCACGCGGCGCCGCAGGATGTCCTCCATCTGGAGCAGCCGCTCGGCCTCCTCGCTCTGCAGGGCCGCCACCGGGATGCCCGTCCAGGAAGAGATGACCTCCTCCACGTCGTGGCGGGTGACCTCGAGGACCCCCGTCTCGTCCGTGGCCACGCTCATCCGCTCCAGGTCCTCGCGCAGCTCGATCTCCCGCTCCCGCAGGTAGACGGCGCGCTCGAAGTCCTTGTCGGAGATCGCCACCTTCATCTCCTTGACCACCTGGCGGATCTCCTGCTCCAGCCGGCGCAGGTTCTGGGTGTCGCGCACCCGGCGCAGCTTGACCCGCGCGCCCGCCTCGTCCAGCACGTCGATCGCCTTGTCCGGCAGGTGGCGGTCCGGGATGTAGCGGCTGGACTGGTAGATCGCCGTGCGCAGCGCCTCCGGGCGGTAGCGCACCTTGTGGAACGACTCGTAGCGGTCCTTGACCCCTTCCAGGATCTCCTGCGTCTGCTCCGGCGTCGGCGGATTGACCTGGATGGCCTGGAAACGGCGCAGCAGCGAGCGGTCCTTCTCGATGTACTTGCGATATTCCTTGAGAGTCGTCGCGCCGATGCAGGAGATCTCGCCGCGCGACAGGGCCGGCTTCAGGATGTTGGCCGCGTCCAGCGAGCCCTCGGCCGAGCCGGCGCCGATCAGGGAGTGGATCTCGTCGATGAAGACGATCAGCTCCTTGCTCTCCTTCAGCTCCTTGAGGATGCCCTTGAGGCGCTCCTCGAACTGGCCGCGGTACTTGGTGCCGGCCACGATCAGGGAGAGGTCCAGCGCCATGATCCGCTTGTTGGCCAGGAAGATCGGCACCCGCCCCTCGATGATCCGCTGCGCCAGGCCCTCGACGATGGCCGTCTTGCCCACGCCCGGCTCGCCGAGCAGGATCGGGTTGTTCTTGGTGCGGCGGGAGAGGATCTGGACGATGCGGTCCACCTCCTCGTCGCGGCCGATCAGGGGATCGAAGGAGCCTTCGGCGGCCAGGGAGGTCAGATCGCGCCCGTACTCGGAGAGGAACGGCAGCTCCTTCTTCTGCTGCGAGGCCTCGCGCTCCTTGGCGATCGACAGCACCTCCTCGCGCACGGTGTAGACGTCGAAGCCGTGCTGCGCCAGGATGCGCATCGCCGTGCAGCCCTCCACCCGCAGGATGCCGATCAGCAGGTGCTCGGACCCGACGGTCGCGTGCAGCATGCTCTCCGCCTCGTGCGAGGCGTAGGCCAGGATCTTCTTCGACTCCTCGGAGAGGGGGAGCTCGGCGGTCGAAGAGATGCGTTCGACGAAGACCCGCTCGCCTTCGATCTCGCGCCGGATGTCTTCCGGTTTCACCTGGAAGCGCCGGAAGATCTCGCTGACGGTCTCCTCCCCTTCCCGAAGGATCCCCAGGAGGATGTGCTCGGACTCGATGACGCGGCTGCCCAGCTTGCTGGCTTCGTAGCGGGCGAAGAAGAGAGCTCGGCGGGCCTTCTCGTTATACTTCTCAAACATGCTATCGGTCTCTCCTGGACGCCCCGGCGCTACACCGGAACCTTGCGCGTCAAGGTCGCTGAGGAGCCGCGGTGCGTCTTGATTCGGCTGTCCGGATTCTAGCACGCCATGTCCAGACGGGGATGAGATCTGAACACTGCGGCCGGGATTCCGTGCCTTAAACCGATGAAGCGGGAGATCCGGGGACAAAATTCCCGGAGCCCTCACCCCCCTGGCCCCCTCTCCCGCCCCCTCCCACCTACACCGGGAGAGGGGGAAAAGTTAGTCAAGGACAGCGCCCGTGTCCGTCCTTGCCGTCCCTGGTGTCCCTGGTGTCCTTCAATACGGCTGGAGACTCCCCCCCTCCAGCCGCAGGATGCGGGTGCACCGCTGGGCGATCTCCGGGTTGTGGGTGACCAGAATGCCGGTCGTCCGGTGCACCACCTGGAGGCCCAGGAGGAGCTCGAAGACGGTTTCCCCGCTCTCCGGGTCCAGGTTGCCCGTGGGCTCGTCCGCCAGCAGCAGCGGCGGCTCCAGGGCCAGGGCCCGGCAGAGGGCCACCCGTTGGCGCTCGCCGCCGGAGAGTTGGTTCGGGAAGTGGTCCAGCCGGTCCTCCAGCCCCACCTCCGCCAGCAGCCGCCGGGCGTTCGCCAGCACCTGCCGCGGCTCCATCCCGGCAATCCGTCCCGGCAGCATCACGTTCTCCAGGGCCGTAAAGTCGGGCAGTAGCTGGTGGAACTGGAAGACGAACCCGATGGTACGGTTGCGGAACCTGGCCAGGGACGCTCCCGAGAGGCCCCCCAGCGGCTGGCCGCCGATCGCCACCGTCCCATGGTCGGGCCGATCCAGCGCGCCGAGAAGGTGCAGCAGCGTCGACTTGCCCGACCCCGAAGGACCGACGATGGCCACCATCTCCCCCGGCTCGACCCTCAGATGCACCCCCTTCAACACCTCCACCCGCCGGACGCCGTCCTGGTAGGTCTTGCCGAGATCGCGGGCTTCGACGGCTACGCTCATGAATCCTCTCCCTCTCTGGCGGCGTCGCATTCGGAGCGGCGCGCCCTCCGAGACCTCACCCCCTGGCCCCCTCTCCCGGCCCCCTCCCGCCGCCCGGGAGAGGGGGAACGCATGCGAGCGTTCTTGCCTATCCATGCCGGGCAACACGGCCTCCTCATCGTTCCCCCTCTCCCGGGTGGCGGGAGGGCGGTGGGAGAGGGGGCCAGGGGGTGAGGCCTCGAAGGGCACCCCGCTCCCGCTGGCAAGGCCACCTGAATTCTCACCTTGTCAACGCCTCGATCGGGTCCAGCGCCGCCGCGCGCTTCGCCGCATAGAAAGAGGACGCCAGCGCCAGCGCGAACGTCAGCGTCAGCGTCACCACCAGGTCCCAGGGCTCTACCAGGAACGGCACGTAGTCCAGGAAGTAGACCCGCCCGGGCACCGGCAGCAGGTGATAGCGGTCCATCGCCCACGCACCCCCGACGCCCAGAACCGTCCCCACCAGCATCCCGGACCCGGCCACCAGGCCCCCCAGGAGCACGAAGGCGTTGCGGAGATCCGCCGGGGTCGCGCCGATGGTGCCCAGCATGCCGATCTCCGGCCGCTTGCTGGAGATGATCAGCGCCAGGTCCGCCACCAGGGCCAGCGAGGCCACCAGCACGATCAGGGAGACGGCCACGAACATCACCATCTTCTCCAGGCGAAGGGCGAAGAGGAGCGGCCGGTTGAGGTCCCGCCACGTGCGCACCTCGCTCCCCTCGGGCAGGACGGCCGGCAGCCGCGCCGCCACGTCCAGGGCTTCGTCGAGATCCTCGGCCTCCACATCCAGCCGGCGCTCCGCAGTGCCGAGGAGGGTCTCGGCGATCCGGCGCGGCAGGGCCACCCGCTCCTTCTCCTCCTGGGTGCGTCCTCCTTCATAGGTGCCGGCGAGGGGAACCGTCCGGATGCGCGGCTGGGGTCCCAGGGGGGAGAGCGTCGGGCGGGGCGACACCACCTGGAGGTCCTGCCCCGGCCGGGCTACGCCGTTCAGGGTGTCCAGCCCCCAGCGGCTGGCCAGCGGCGCCGGGATGTACAGCCCCTCGGGCTTGCCCGCCGCGCCGGGGAAGGAGCGCGGGACCCGCCCGTCGAAGCCCACCAGCTCCACCGGCTGCACCTTCCCCTCCTCCATCACCCATCCCCCGCCCCGCACCAGGATCTGGACCAGGGTCACCCCCTCCACCTTGCGGACAGCGTCGCGCACCGCCTCGGCGTCGGCCTCCGGCGGCAGTTCCACCTCGATCTGGGACGTGCGCCCCAGCAGCTCCGAGCGCAGGGCTTCCTGGAATCCAGAGATCACGGCCAGGGAGAGGATCAGCGCCATCACCCCCAGGGCGAGCCCCCCGGCGGCCACGATCGAGAGGAAGCTCGCGAACGCGTCCCGCCGCGTGCTGCGCAGGTAGCGCAGGGCGATGATTGCGGGGAAGGGCAGGTCGCGGAGCAGGAGCCGGGAGCTCATGGCGCGGCGGATCTTATCCTAGCGGCGCCGCGCGACGAGCCCCCGCCCGGGCATGAATGCCCGGGCTACCTCAAGCGCCGGGTGAACCCGGCTTTGAAGCCTCTTTTAGAGGGCGCCATGCATTAGGGCGGGGCGCGGGGGCTCTACCCGAGCAGCCCCCGCAGGCGGGCCAGCTTCGATTCCGCCGCCTCCGCCCGCTGGCGTTCGGCCTCCTCGGGAGTCGGCTCCATGCGGGCCCGCGCCGTCGAGCACCTTTAGGTCCAGCAACTGGCCGCCGATCAGAAAAGCCGCTGAGGACGAGGAGCTTCTCCGAATCGATCACCACCCTTCCGGATGGACCCCGCGCCTGCCCCGATGGGTGTTTTTCGCAGGTAAGCATCGCTGTAGCTTAGAGCGGGAGCCTTCCGGCTCCAATCTTCAACCTTGAAAGGAGGAAAGGAAATGGACACTCAGCTAACGATCACTCAGAAGTCGCTTGCCCGGGTGCACCGCCACCACCCTCACCGGATTCGCGCGGATCAACTGGCTGACGAAGAGAAGGAAATCCTCGCGGCCCTGAAGGCAGGCGGCACAGTCCAGCCGGGAACCCATAAGGTGTGGCTCCAGCGGCGGACATTCCAGAAGCAGATCCGCTGGCGCCACGAGGCGGAGCAACTCGCCAAGAAGCTCGAGATGCCAACCTATGTCGAAGACCTGGAAAAGGAAGCCGCGAAGACTAAAAAAGTCGTCGAATACCTGGTTTTCGAATAGTGCAACATGGGTGGCGAAAGCTGCCCGCGCGTCGAACCGTGGCGAGAGCGGATACAGAGAACGTCCGTGCTCCCAGCGCCGGCGGACGTATTCCACCTGGATGTTGTAGGCGACGGTGAGCGTGCAACCGGCGGCGTCGGTCACCTGGATGGAGGCGTCGTAACTGCCGGCTAGCGTCGGCTTGCCGCGCCGACCGCCGGAGCCGGTGAGGTGAACGCCTGGCGGCAGCGTCGTCGACGAACTCGAAGTGCTACGGCTCCGTCCCGCCCATGAACTCGAAGTTGAAGTGTACGGTCTCCCCTACGTGGAGCTACGGTACGACCTCGGTGGTGTTCGTGAGGAGGCCGCAGTCTCCGAAAGCGGACGCGGCACAAGAGAAAGACCAGGGCTAGGAAGACGGGATTTTCTTCATTTCTCTCTCCGGTACGTGCCCGCAGAGTAAGTGCGCAGAGTAGATGCCAGCCGGTTCTCCTGCACCCCACACACCGGGATGGAGGGAGAAGCTCTGGGCCCTGCTGCGTCGTGAGTTGTGCGAAGCCTGCTCACGTTACCCACTCCAATGCCGGACTCGTTCCGCCAGCGGCCCGCACTATCTAAGGGTAGACCCGCCGGCTTTCTCTCCGGACGTCCGGCCGGGCCTCTCTCGGAAAGGAGACCTTGATGAAACGATTTGGTGTTCTCTGCATGCTGGTGCTTTCGCTGCTCGCCTTCCAGGCGGCCACTCCCGAAGCCTCCGGTTCCTGGGGTTGCGGCAACCAGGCTCCCCAATGCGTCTTCGGGGGACCCAACGCCCAGTGCGACGGGATCTGTGGCGGTCCGGGCCTGGGGGTCTGCGTGAGGCCCGGCTGCTGCGAGTGCCTCGCCTGAGAGAGCGGAGCCCGTCCTCTTCCCGAGGACTGGCAGCACTCTTGAACCTGAAACCGTGGAGGCATTCGCATTTTCGCACGCGCCTGCCTCCAATCGTCAACGACCAAGGAGTAACGACATGAGAAAGCCCCTTCGAGCTCTCGCCTTCCTCGCCGCCCTCACCCTGTCCGGTTTCGCCGCGCAGGCGATCCCGACGGGCTGGACCTACGAGGGGTGCTGGTCCCCCTACCCGAACTGTGCCGGCGGCAAGCACGTCTACCGCGACGCGGCTGGCGCCTTCTGGCAGTGCAATTCCTGCAGCCAGAGCCCCAGCACCGCTAGCTGCTACAAGTCGGGCAACCTCTACGCCATCGGCTACTGGTGCTCGTAGGCCCCTGCGCGACCTCGCCCTGGCCCCTCTCCTTCGGGAGAGGGATTGGGGTGAGGTCCCCTGCGGCCGGGTTAGTGACGGCAGAGCTCCGAAAAGAGCCGCTATGCATGCTTGCTTTTTCCGGATGATCCCAGGGTGGTCTGTTCAGCCAATGTCAGTTCCTCGCTAGAATCAGTACATGGAGCTAGGCATTCTTAGCCCAACTCAAGATCCACCCCAGCTTCACAAATTAACGCTCCATCAAGTTCGGCGCCGAGCCTATTCGGCCTCAGCCCGGGCTGGGCTCTCCCGACCGTTGGGCCGGCCGAAGGAAAAATCACTCCAGCATCCCGGGAAATCGTCGCGCCGTCTGCGGACGGCGGCCTGTCTCCGCGGACGACGAGCCGCCGTCCGCGGAAAGTGCCGCGTCTCCTCGGACGCTGGCCCGCCATCTCCAGACATTGTGCCACCTTCCCGAGAAGTCAGCTCGCCGTCTTCAGACATCGCGCCGTCTCCCGAGACGGTGGCCCGTCGTCTCTGGACATCGCGCCGCCGTCTCCTGAAGCCGGCCCGAGTTCCCCGGGGGACAGCCCGACTTCCGCGGACGGCGTGCCGTCTCTTCAGACATCGGTTCGCCGTTTCCGGAGATCGCTGCGTCGTCCGTAGATGTCGTTCTGTTTCTCCAGACATCAGCCCACCGTCTCCGGACGGTAACGCGCCATCCCCAGAAGTCGCTCTGTCTCCCCGGACGGCCTGCCGCCGTCTCTGGAGATCGCCGCGCCGTCCGCGGAAGTCGCTCCAACATCTCCGGACGCGGAGCCGCCGTCCCGGGAGATGGACCAGAGCCCGCGGAAGTTACAGCGCTGTCTACGGAGACAAGACGCCGTCCGTGGATGCTGGGACGATGTCTCTGGAAGTTGGAGATAAAAAAGGAGGGGAACGCGCGGTGCGCGCTCCCCTCGAAAGGATTGAATCAGAGGATGTTGCGGACTAGCTGGTGGGGTTGCTGGGCTGCTGCGAGGGCGGGGGCAGCTCCGGCTCTTCCGGCTTCGCCTTCCGGGACTTGCCGCGGAACGGCTGCATGCCGTACTCGGCCAGCTTCTCCGAGCGGATGCCGTAGTGCTCCTTGAGCATCACCCGGAGCGCGTTGGCCAGCCGCACACCCTCGGTCAGGAGGGTCTTGAGCTGACGGCTCGACTCCTGCTTGCCCGCCGTGAAGACCGCCTGCTGCTTGGCGACCTCCTGGGCCTGAACGAGCAGCCTCTCCAGTTTGGTGCGAGCCCCCTCAAGATGAGTCAGCTCGCCGCTGTTGGCCGACAGCGCCGTCGATAGCCGCTGCAGGTCCCCCAGCATTCCCGCGTACGTCGTTTCCTTCGCCATGGTCTTTCTACCTTTCCGAGCCTCTTGGGCTCTTTAAATCCGGCGCCATTTGCGACGCCGGAAATCCCGCGCTTCCGGTCCTCTGGAGACCTCCTGGAATCCCGTCCAGGAACCGCGGCCGCCGAGGGGTGCTGCTGGAACGCTGAGCGAATTGCTTGCTGAACCATGCGCTCTCTATGCGCAGCATGATGCACGGACTCCAGGACCGTGTCAAGGGGTAATTTTCGACATCATCGCTCCTGGCCCGATTGACAGCGGACTCCGCCTATGCTCTTCTATGCACCTCTAGAGAAGGAGATGCCATGGCTGCCAGCGGAGTGAGGTATCGGCGCCAGGAAGAGCTGCTGGAGATCCTCATGGATCACCGGAACATCGGCAACCAGACGGAGCTCCAGGAGCTTCTGCAGAAGAGAGGGATCAAGGCGACGCAGTCGAGCATCAGCAGGGACCTGAAGGATCTGGGAATCAAGCGGGTGAAGGGGCGCTACGTGCTCCCGCCCTGGAGGTCCGTGGGCGAGGGGGATTTCAAGCAGGTGGTGGGCTTCGTGCAGAGCGTCGTCAAGGCCGGACCCAACCTCGCGGTGATCGTGACGAGTCCGAGCGCGGCGCGGGTGGTCGCCTGGGCAATCGACAGTGCGGGCTGGCCGGAGGTGAGGGGGACCGTGGCCGGAGAGGACACCCTCTTCGTGGCGTTCGACGACGCCGAGGGTCAGGCGACGTTCTTCCAGCGCATGAAGGACTACACCGGCGATTGGCGCCGGGATGATGAGTAGGGCTCTTTGACAATTGAAGTCTTTCCCACCTCCCCCGCCGGGACCCCAATGCGGCCCCGGCGGGGATTTCCCTACCTGCCTTGAATGACCTCCCCCCTGGACCTCGGGGAGCGGCTCAAGACCAACAGGTCAGTGGACTTCGGTGATGACGTTCCTCTTCATGTCGTCAACTCCCACCGAGAGCCTGTCTTCGGGGGACACTCCTTCCGACAGGTTTTCCGGAAGCCGGCCGGTTTGCCTACGGAACTGCACGGCGTGCTCCATATTGGCCCGCACCATCCTGAAGCAGCTCATGCCGGCGACGTTGTTGATGTCCAGCTCGCGGCGGGCCAGGTCGTCGAAGTTGCGCTTCGGATTACCCTGGTTGGGGCTCCTTTCGTCCAAGGTGTTCGCCCGCGCGTTCGCCGGGTCGCCCAGTTGGTTGATGCCGGTCAGGAAGAGCGACAGCTCCGCCGGGAGCGTGGGAGACGCTCGCAATGGATCTCCATTCCCGTCCACGGGGGACCAGTTTCCGAGCGTGTCGCTCCAGGTGGAAAGGATGATGGTGTTGGAGGGATTGACGTGGGTGAAGGGGGTAAAAGTGTCCCGCCGATGGCATCCGTTGCAGCTCGCTCGGGAGACGCGGTGGCGCGCCCAGTTCTCGTCCAGGCTCGCGACATGATCGACGTTCAGGTTGTTCTGATCTCCCCAGTGGAAAGTGATGAAGTTGGGATTGGTCTCGATGACCTGCGATTTTCCCGCGCGGAAGGTTTGGCTTTGGAAAGACAGCGGCACCTGCGGTATCGTCGCCTCGTGGTTATTCGCGGACACCAGCGCTGGTTCTACAATGGTTTGGATCCAGGCAGCGAGCAACCCCGTTCCATTGGCATCCTCGTTGAAGTCATCCGGCAAGCTTTGATCGTTTCGGATGGTGTCCTGGACTGTGCTTGGAGTCAATTGACACGTCGGGAAGGTGTTGCAATTCAGCCGGAACTCTCTGAGCTCCCAGGGTGCGGCGAGCGCCACCTCATTGGTGCGGAGTTGCCTCAGAGCGCTTCTGTTCCCTCCGTTGGGATTCGCGTTCGCGACAACGATCTGCTGCGTTAGACTCTGTAACTGGCTTCTATACGTAGTTGTCGACGGATCCAAGGTTTCCAGATTAACCCATTGCTTAGCCCAGGCTCTCACGTCCTGGCAGCCGGTCTTGGGGACGAGATACTCGAAGATGACCGTAAAGGGCAGGGCGTAGCAATTGCCGCTGATCGGAACCGCTCCGACGAATTCCTGCGTCGGGTCGAAGCCGGTTCTGGACTTGGCCACGAAGCCGAAGATGAAGCGTAGCTCTCCAGCGTCGTCGAACCCGCCACCGCCATAGCCACCTCCACCGCCCCGCAGGTCCACTCGCGGGACGATCGCGAGCAGCCGTAGCGGCGACTTCGCGAGATCGAGCTTGCCGCTGGTCAGCTTCGGCCACTCGTCGATGATGTCCTGCATGGCGCCGCGCGCCGGGAGCGGATCCCCGTTGATGTTGTCCGCGCTGGTCCACCGCTCGAGCCAGGTCTGCACGAAGTCTGAAGGATTGAAGAAGGTGAACGGCTGGTTCGCCATCTGGGTCATCAGATGGTTGAAGGTCCAGACACCGGCCGGGGCACCGGTGTTGGTGCAGGGATTCCAGGTACGGGCGGGATCGGTGACCACGTCCGTATCGGTGATCATCAAGACCTCTTCCTGAAAGATATTGGTACCCGGCACGATCGGATCTTTGGACGTGATCGGTGGAGGCGTGGGGCTTTCTGGCCGCAGGAAAGCGACTCTCGGAGGCAGCGTCACCGCGATGCCCCTTTCGAAGCTGGCGAAATCGAAACCCGCCGGTCTCACCACCCCGGTGGCGGCCCGGCCCTGGAAGAACGGGATCAACCCTTGGGGGTTCTTGGCCAGAACGTCGCTATCCGCGGCAGCGCGCGCCTGCAATTCCTGCAAGTCGACTTCGCCGATCCCCGTGAAAAGTCCGTCTCCCGCTTGGACGTCCCCTCCCACCCCGTCATCCCGGAGAATCACCGTTCTTTCTCCGGAGCTGAGGGTGAGGAAATCCGCGGTGCCCTCTTTCCTTTTGGCATCAAGCTGTTCCGGCGTGAGTCGCACGAGAACGAACGCGTTGCCCATACCGTCGGCATTGTCCCGCTTCTGGATGAATACGTCTTCAGGCGGCGGGATCGGCGCGTCGAGCTCGGGCACTCCGGAGCTTGCGGAGAAGGACCCTGTGCGGGAGATTGCGGCCCAGGCGCTGGTAGCGAGGGCAATGGTGGCAAGAATTGCACACGCGACACACTTCCTGCGACTCCAACTCTTCCGACTCATAGTTTTCCCTTTCCTCCGTCCTTCGACGGGTACATCGAACCGTGATGCACTACCAAGCAGAGGGAGCGAATCGGAAGCGCTTCCGGCATTCCTGAAATTGCAAAACTAATGCCCGCAGCTTCCAGGAGAAGCGGACAGGGTATCAACCGGGCCAAGCAGGACTCGTATGGGGGGTTACGGCGTGGCAGGCTCCCTCAAGGAGCCCTACCCGTGCACGTTCCGGAGCCACCCCTCCGAGTGGGTTGTCCGTACGGCGGCCGGATCTACATTTCTCTTGGGCGTCTGCATGCGGTCCCCCGAAAGGAGAGAACACCATGCGTCTTGAAGTCTTCGATCCGCCTCTCTGCTGCCCGACAGGTGTCTGCGGTCCGAGCGTCGATCCGGAGCTGGTGAGGTTCAACGCCGACCTCGGCTGGCTTTCCGGGCAGGGCGTAGAGGTCGAGCGGTTCAACCTGGCGCAACAGCCGCAAGCCTTCACGGCGAATCCTCGAGTCGCGGACCTCCTCGGCAAGACCGGCGTCGCGGCGCTGCCCCTCGTGCTCTGCGAAGGCCAGATCCTCACCACCGGGAGCTATCCCTCGCGGGAAGCGCTCGCCACCGCCGCCGGCTTGCGGAACGCCGTGCCGGAGCCGCCGGCGCGCCCGCGGCCGAAGGTGATCCGGTTCAAGTGCGATCCGGGCTCGGGATGCTGCTGATGGCCACTCTGCCCTTCGCCCCCACGCGCATCGTCTTCTTCACCGGCAAGGGCGGTGTCGGCAAGACCTCTCTCGCCTGCGCCACGGCGGTGGCGCTCGCCGACTCCGGCCGCCGCGTGCTCCTGGTCTCGACCGATCCGGCCTCCAACCTGGACGAGGTGCTGGGCGTGACGCTCGACGGCGCACCCCGGCCGATTCCGGCGGCGCCCGGCCTCTTCGGGCTCAACATCAATCCCGAGGCCGCCGCGCGCGCCTACCGGGAACGGATCGTGGGACCGCTGCGGGGGGCCATGCCGCCCGCGGTCCTCACCTCCATCGAAGAGCAACTGTCCGGCGCCTGCACGACCGAAATCGCCGCGTTCGACGAGTTCACCCGGCTGCTCGGAGACCTCGCGGCCACTTCCGCCTTCGATCACGTGATCTTCGACACCGCGCCGACCGGTCACACCCTGCGCCTGCTCAAGCTGCCGGCCGCCTGGGAAGGTTTCCTGGCCACCAACACCTCCGGAACCTCGTGCCTGGGCCCGCTCTCCGGCCTCCAGGCGCAGCGTTCCAACTACCAGGCGAGCCTCGCGGCGCTGGCCGACGCCGCCGTGACCACGGTCGCTCTCGTGGTCCGGCCGGATGCCGCGGCGCTGGCGGAGGAGGAACGCACCCGGGCGGAGCTGGCCGCCCTCGGCATCGCCAACCAGCGGCTGTTCGTCAACGGTCTGTTCACCGCGGCGAACCGCCGGGACCCGATCGCCCTGGCGCTCGAAAGGCGCAGCGCCGAGGCGCTCGCGGACATGCCGGCAGGCCTGGCCCACCTGCCGCGGCACGAGGTGCCGCTGCGGATCTGGGCGCCGCTCGGCATCGAGCGCCTGCGGGCACTGTTCGCCGCCGCCCCTCCGAGCGATGCCGCCGCTCCCGTCGAGGCTGGCGGTGTGCCCGCCGCGCCGCTGAGCGGGCTCATCGACGCCTGCGAAGCCGCCGGCCGCGGCGTCATCATGACCATGGGCAAAGGCGGCGTCGGCAAGACGACCGTGGCGGCGGCCATCGCGGTCGAGCTCGGACGCCGCGGGCATTCCGTACACCTCACCACGACGGACCCCGCAGCGCACGTACTCGCCACGCTCGGGCACTCGGGCGGCTCAGGGTTGGGGCTGCGCGTGACGAGGATCGATCCGGCCGCCGAAACCAGCGCGTACACCGCCGAGGTGATGGCAACCTCCGGGGCCGGGCTGGACGAGCGCGGGCGCGAGCTGCTCGCGGAGGACCTGCGGTCGCCCTGCACCGAGGAGATCGCCGTCTTCCGCGCCTTCGCCCGCATCGTGGGCGAAGCGGCCAACGGCTTCGTGGTCATCGACACCGCGCCCACGGGACACACCCTGCTCCTCCTCGATGCGGCGCGGGCCTATCACCGCGAGGTCGAGCGCACGCAAGGCGACGTACCGGAGGACGTCCGCGAGCTTCTGCCTCGCCTCCGGGACCCTGAGTTCACCCGGATCCTCCTCGTCACCCTGCCCGAGGCCACACCTGTCCACGAGGCGGCCGACCTGCAGAGCGATCTCCGCCGCGCGGGCATCGAACCGTTCGCCTGGGTGATCAACCAGAGCTTCGCCGCGACCGCGACCGAGGATGCGGTCCTCGTATCCCGCGGCCGGCACGAGCGGGCCTACATCGACGAAGTCCGCGCTTCCCTGGCCCGCCAGACCGCCGTCGCAGCCTGGCAGGCGGAGCGGCCGGTCGGCGCCGAAGCGCTGCTGTCGCTCGCGCGAGCCGGCGCCGCCGAGCCGGTGGCAGCGGGAGCTTGAGCGGGACCATCTGCCCGTCCAGGAATCCAATAACTCCCTGGGAGCGGTCCAGGCAGGGCCGGATCATGGAGTACATCAGCCATCACCGGACCTTGACTACGCTTTTTCCTCCATGCTCATTGGATTCCCAGGACATCATCTCAATCTCATTAGGGACATGCACCTTGCCCGTGCGTTCTCGCTTCCCTGTGTGACGCATCTTTCAGCGAAGCTTTTGATCTTGGTTGCGATCGCGGGCGGAAAGGTCATGAACCCTGCAAGGATGCTGAAGAAAGAGGCATACGAGTCCCAATTCAGCCGATCCTCTTCAGCCAATGCGGCGTCCGCCAGGGCGGCGAGTTGCTTGTCCGTCAGCGGCTCATCCCACTGGGCATTCTCAGGACGCGGGTCTTCCATGCCTGGAGCGATGATCTTCCCCGGAGTACCATGCAGGAAGTAGATGATTTCCAAAGCATTGAACCTGATGTCGCTATCTTCAGATCCCTGAATGGCCAGGATCAGCTCATCCGTCACCTGGCGCCTGTAGCCCTGGACGACCCAGCTCTTCAAGTAGAGGCTGAGGCCATCCTCTGGGAAGTCCTCCTGGAGGGCCTCGTCAACCGCCGCGGAGATTTCATACTTGGGATTTTCCATACTTTGGGGACTCCAGGCGCTGTTCTGGAAAGGGAGTAAGCCGCTCGGGCTCCAGGGCGGTCCGGCCTTACTTCAAATCCATCATGAGCATTGATTATGAATCCTCTCCAGGATCGGCATTGTTCACTGCCAGATCGACTTGAGCACCCTTGATTATCCCCATTAGCCAATCAGCCGGAATCGCTATCCCGGTGGGCGCATCATAAATTTTCAGAACCAGCAAGCCTTCCGGAGTACGAAAAATCCTACCTTTGTGCTTGTCGTCCTCGAGCAATTCAATATAAAGACTGAAATCGTCGTCTGGATCATTAGTGATTTCCGCATGCCAGTTATGTTCCATTTTTTACCTCGGTGTATAACGTTCCAGGAAGCCGATGAACTCTCCCGATTCCTTGAACCAGAAACCAGCTCCGTCACTGCGGCGCACCTTAACAACATTGCCAAATTCTTTGTGAGTAGCCGTAGTTACATCACCCTCCTTGATCAGGCCCTCCATCAATTGACGCCCAACGGCAGTATTTTGCTTAGCATCTCCGCTCGCGAGGCCTTCCAACCAAGAGCCACGCCGAGTGGAATGACTCTGGAGCGACCGTCCAACTGGTGAAGCCTTACCCGATCCTGGATTCGTGGCATTCTCCAAGACCTCTCGAACTGTTGTATCACTTAGCTTCGGGAGCAGCTTGGGTGGTTCAGGCTTAACCAGGTTCTTAGGTCTTGTTCGATTAGGGCTTGCCACTAAGTCGTCCGAAATCACTACAGCGTCATCCGCCAGAGCGGCTCCGCGAAGAACTCTAGCAGCCCCAGCAGCAGCAGCAGCCTCTGCTCCCAAACGGGTAGCGCCCGATACCAACTCGACCTGTGACTGCTTATCACCAGTTGCAGCTTTCAATCCCTTTACTATGACAGGTGTCGGGTCAGGGGCAATTCGAGAAGGATCCCGGATAATCGCCAGCCCGGCTTCCCTCATATCCTTACCGGCTTTCTCGAACTCAGCATTCGCCTCCTGCTGGGTTTTCTCGAACGGCAGGGTGAGAGCAACTGTGTTCGTTGCCCAGTTGAAGGCCCACACTACGTCCGCACTGGTATCCAGAAGACCCGCTCCTACTCCATGAGCTATGAGACTGTAACCGGATGAGCTCTGAGCGCCTTTGACTCGTGTTGCGGCAGCAAGGGTCCGAAGCGCCTGCTCGGCCCGTTTCAGCATGTCTGTCAACCCGAGCGGATCGCTTCCATTGACTGGATCGTTGATCGCGAACCCGTACGTATTTGGTCCATCCACATATCCCAGCGGGTCCGTGCTGATGAACCGCCCCATCTCCGGGTCGTAGTACCGGTTCCGGACGTACATCAGTCCGGTCTCCGGATCGATCTGCAATCCTTGGAACCCAAAGAGGTTGCCGATCGTCGAGGCCGTCGTCTCGCGCGGGTCGGGGGCCACGAAGGCGACGGCGATGCCGGTCGCGGTTGCGGAGAGAGCGCCGCTGAACGCCTGGGCCAAGGTGTTGCCGTTCAGGTCGGCCAGGGTGGTACCGATCGCTACGGTGTGGGCGCCGGGGGGCAGCGCACTCGCGCTCTTCAGGGTGTAGCGGTCCTCCCCCACCGTCAGCGGAATGGCGGCGCCGTCTACCAGGATGGCGCTCGTGGTGGCGAGGTCAGGCTCCTCGGAGAGCTCGATCTCCAGGATTCCGTTGTGGACGGCCACACGCTGGAGCTCGATGGCGTCGCTGTCCTGCAGAACTGCGTCCGCGGCGGGCCAGGCGAAGGTCAGCTCGTAATCCTGCGCGGGCTGGTTCAGGAACGAGTCCTGGAGCGCCGCGGCTGGAATCTTGAGGCGGACCTGCGTCTCGGCGGCGGGCGGGGCGGCTGCCAGGGAGATCACCAGCCGGCGGCGGGCCTGGCGGCCGGTCAGCACGGGCTGGGTCACTTCCTCGATCTCGATCGGCTGCTGGGAGGCGACGTTCGTCAGCGCCGGAGCGCTGGCGGCCAGCACTTCGCCGGAGACCTCTTCCGACAGCTCAACCCAGAGCTCGTTGCCCTTCACCCTCACCTGCTCCACCGCCGGCGGAGTCAGGTCCACGAAGATTTTCCGCTGGCCGTAGGGCGTGTACTCGTAGCGCTCAATGGGCTTGCCGTTGGCGCCCGTCATTACCACGAGGTTGCCGGTCTCGTCGTAGATGGGAGCGTAGGCCTGATCGGCGTCGCCATCTCCATCGACGTCCACCTGGAGCTGCACGATCTCGTCGATCCCGAGGCCGTAGATGCGGCGCTGGTCGAGGTCGCCGTCGCGGTACTCCTCGGCCGGCTGCCAGCCGCGCCAGACCGTGTCGCGGGTCTCGGCGCCGAGGGTCTTCCCCACCCGCCGGTTGAAGGCGTCGTACCGGTAGGTCGCCACCTCGACGTTGTCGCGGGTCACGCGGGTGAGCCGGTTGCGGAAGTCGTACTCGAAACGCAGGTCGCCCTTGCGCTTGAGATTGCCGTTGGCGTCCCACTCCAGGGGCACGGAGCCGATGGAGCCGGGACGGTTGCGCTGCGAGCCGTCCAGGGGCAGGTCCACGGTGGTGGCGACGCCGTTCTCCTTCTCTGTCTTCGCGAGGAGGTTCTGAGCCTGGTCGTACGCGTAGGAGGAGGCGTCCGGCAGGCTCGCGAAGGCCGAGGACGAGGCCACGGTGTTGTTGGCCACCGTCAGCGGAGCGGGCGACTTGCCCGCCTGGAGCAGGCGTCCGGCGCCGTCGTAGGCGAAGATCTGACCCCGGCCGTTGAGGTCGCCGCGGGACTGCGCGGACTTCAGGGAGCGCGGCGTCCAGGACAGGCTCTCCTGGAAAACCTTGCGGCCGGTCGCGGTGGTGAACGTCTCGTCCAGCAGACGCCGGGCCGCGTCGTACTGGCGGGTGCCCGTCAAGCCGTTGGCCAGCGTCTTGCCCAGCACGAGGTCGGCTCCGCGATACGTGTAGGCGGCGATCTCGTCGCCGGGGGCCGTGCCGTTCATCGGCGTGATGGCGGTCGGGCGGCTCAGAACGTCGAAGGTCTGCCGGACGGCGAAGCCCGACGGGAGCTCATAGCGCGTGAGGCTGCCCACGTCGTCGTGCTGGAAGGTCAGCTCGCGGCCGGCGTTCCGCTCGCGGACGAGGCGCGTCAGGGAGTCGAAGGTCAGCTCGGTGACGACGTTGCCGGACTGCGCCCGCGTGAGACGGTTCAGGCCGTCGTAGACGAAGCTCTCGGCGGTCGGTCCGATGATCCCGGAGGCCGGGGCCACGGTGCGGCCGGTGAGCCGGTTGGCCGGATCGTAGGCCTGGGTGACGATGGTCCCGTTGGGGTCCGTGATCTGGACCGGGTTGCCGTTGCGGTCGTAGGCGTAATGCTCGCCGGGCCGGGACGTCAACTGCGACGGATACAGCATCGCGGTCTGCCGGTTCAGCACGTCGTAGGTGTAGTTGGTCTCCTGCCCCAGGGCGTCCTTGTAGGAGACGAGCCGGGAGCTGCGGTCGTAGCCGTAATCGACGGCGATCCCTTCGGGCTGGACCAGTCGAATAAGGCGGCCGAGGCCGTCGTAGCTCCGCTCGGTGACCTTCTTCTCGGCGTCGATCGAGAAACGCAGGTTGTTGCGGGCGTCGTAGACGAACGTCTGCTCGTTTTCGAGCTCGTCCTTGAGGGAGATCCGCCGGCCGAGGGCGTCGTAGACGGAGCGGATGGTCACGGTGACGGAGCCGCCGTCCGGGAGCTTCTCGATGGAGCGGGTGACGCGCGGATTGCCGGTGGCGTCGAGGTCGGACTCGACGCGGTTCCCCGCGGCGTCGACGGTGGCCACCTGCCGCTCGGCCTTGTCGTACTCCATGCGGGCGACGCGGCCCAGCGGGTCGGTCACGCGCAACAGGTTGGAGGCCGGGTCGTAGGCCATCGTCGTGACGAGGTCGCGGGCCCCCTGGGGGAGGCCGTTCTCGGAAGAGCTGTAGGTCCAGAGCTTCTCGGTGAGGCTCCGCACGCGGCTGAGGGCGTCGTATTGAGCTGTGCGCCGGGCCAGGAGGAACGGCGGGTCTTCCGGCTGCTCGCCGGCCTGGAAGGCGCTGGTCTCGACCGGGTTGCCACCGTCGTCGTAGCGGACGGTGGAGCGGTTGCCGAGCGGGTCGCGAGTCTCCATGACGCGTCCGAAGCCGTCGTAGAAGGTGCTCCAGACTTTCTGGCGGCCGTCGGAGAAGGCGATCTGCCGGCCTTCGGCGTCGTAGCCATAGCCGACGGTGACCGCCTCGGGCGTGTTGTAGCCCTGGACGGCGGCCTGCAGGAGGTTGCGGTCGTCGTAGACGAATTCCGTGGTCTGCCCCTCGGGCTCGATCCTGCGGATCAGGTTCAGGTTTTCGTCGTAGAAGTTGTATTCCTTGATCCACAGAGAGCCGGGATCGCCCGGCTTGACCTGGAAGGCGCTGGCCACCAGCTCGTCGCGAACGCCGTAGGCGTACTGGGCGCGGGTGAAGGCGGAACCGTCGTCGCCGTAGGGCAGGCGCACCTCGGCCAGGTTGCCGTTGGCGTCGTAGAAGTAGGTGGTGACGTAGCCCAGGGCCGGGGCGCCGTCCGCGGCCGAGGTGACGGCGCGGCGCGACTCCACGATCCAGTCGAGGTCGTTGTACGAGCGGGTGTGGCTGACGCCCCGCGGATCGATCATGCGGGTGACGTTGCCGCGGGAATCGGTGTCGAAGGTCGTGACGAGGCTGAGGCCGTTCGGATTGACCGTGATCCGCTCGAGGTAGCCGGTGCTCGGCTCGGAGGCGGAGTACTGGAACCAGGTGACGTTGCCGTTCGGATTGATGACCTGGGTCGGCTGTCCGTACTCGTTGTAGGCGGTCTCGGTGACGGACTGGTCCGGCGTACCCGCTCCCACCACGACCCGCTCGGGCAGGCCGGCCCGGTCGCGGGAGATCTGGGTGACGACGCCCCGCGAATCCACCGCCCGGACCGGCTGGTTGGTCTGGCTTTCGTAATCCGTGCAGGTCACCAGCGTGTCGGCGGAGCCGTTGGCGCCGTTGACGCCGGCGGTCACCTCCACGCGCGTGAGGTTGCCCTTGGAGCGCCGCTTGCCGGTGGATTCGCCGTCACAGGACTGGTCGTAGGTGTAGCGGGTGACGCGGCCCAGAGGCTCGGTGCGCGAGGTGACGAGGCCCTCGTCGTCGTAGGTGTACTGGACCTCGGCGTCGGTCGGGTCCTTGATCTGGGTGACCTGCCCCTTGTCGTTGTGGGTGTAGGCGAAGTTCTTGCCGCGGGCGTCGGTGACCGTGGTCCGCTTCGTGGCGTTGTCGTACTGCACGCCGACCGAGCCACCGCCCCAGACCATGGACTGCACGCGCTGCGGGGCCTTGCCGGCGCCCGGATCGGCGTAGCTGACCTGCAGCCAGCTCTGATCCTTGGCGTCCTTGACCGCGGAGATGTTGTCCCGCGCTCCCAGCGCCCTGGCCAGGGCGCCGGTCCCCTGATCGTAGACGTACTCGGTTTCCAGCCGCTCGAGCTGGGTGGTCAGCACGTCGTCGGCCGCCAGGACGGTTTCGACGGGCGGCGTGAGGACTTTCACGAGACGCCCGGCGGAGTCGTACTCGTAGCTGAACTCGCGATTGTCGAAGTCGGTGATCTTCTTGATGCGGTCCTTCTCGTCGTACTCGAAGCGGATGTCGCGGTCGAGGTCGTCGCGGACGCGCAGGAGCTGACGGCCGAGGCCGTAGTGGAAGGTCAGCTCGCTGCCGGTGTCCTTGGACTCCTTGACGGCGTTGGCGATCGAGACGAGGCGCCCGAAGCGGTCGAACCGCGTGATGTTGTGATGGGCGTCGATCATCACCCAGCCGCTCGACACCCGCTCCAGGGTGGCGAAGACGCCCTTGGGAGCCTCGAGCTCGCCGGTCTCCTGCTTCTTCTTGAAGGTCTGCTTCCGGGCGTTGCCGTCGAAGTACTCGACGTCGCCGTTGGGCAGCTCGCGCAGCCGCTGGTTGTAGCCGTGGTCCCATCCCGGTCCGAAGGGGCCGCTGCCGACGGTCTGGTTGCGGTATGTGCGGCGGAAGACGAAGTCCATGCCGCGCCCGCGGATCGCGAGGTCCACGGCCGAAAGGGTCATCTCGGCGTTGTGGGAGAGCATGCCCGGAGCCGCGCTGAAGGACGGGTTCTGCTCGGGCTCCTGCTGGGGCGTGGGCGAAAGCTCCCAGCGGACGCTGGAGAGCCGCAAGGAAGCGGAGTCGAGGCGGTCGTCGCCGTAGAGAGGCTCGAGCTGGTCGCGCAGCTCCTCGGGGAAGGAGACGCGGATGGAGTCTCCCGAGAGGAGCTGGAGGGCCCCCTTCTTGACCTTCTCCTCCTTCTGGTCGCAACGGACGCAGCTCTCGTCCTCCTCGTCGCTGCGCTGATAGGCGCTGGCGGCCCGCAGGTCGGAGAGGACGGCGATCTCGTCCGAGGAGAACAGCTCGTAGCCGGGCTCCCAGGGGTGCTCGGCGAGCCGGCGCAGGACCACGCCGTCGTCGCCCGTCCAACTCGCGCGCGGCAGATCCTGGAGGGCTTCCGGATCGCCGGCGTCGCGGATGGCCTTGCCGCCGGCGGCGTCCTCGGACACCACGTCGATCTTCACCTGGTTGCCGGTGAAGCCCGGCAGCGACGCCACGATGCGGAAGGTGCCCGGCAGGTTTTTGGCCGCCGGATCGCTGCTCTCGGGCGCGGTCGGCGCGCCCAGGGGGGCGAAGCGCAGGCTCACGCGCTCGCGGCCGTCGGCGGGGTCGCGGGTCAGGGCGCGGACCTGCGGGTGCTTCACCACGACGCTGGTCAGGCCGCGGTTCAGGCCGCTGGCGTAGGCGACGCCCAGCTCGGGGACCACATGGACCGGGGAGTTGGTGTTGCCGGGGAGCGTCACGGTCTCCAGCAGGCGGTCGTCGGTGCCGTCGCCGTCCTCGTCGATCACCTGGAGCGTGGGGGCGCGGTCGAGGTCGACGACGTAGAAGCCGTTGGCGAGGGCGGAGACGTAGAGGCGGCGGGTCGCGGAGTCCACCGCCAGCCTGGAGGCGCCGCCGGGCAGCTTGACGCGGCCCACCAGGTCCAGGTTCTCCCGGTCGGTGGCGTCGTAGATAAGGACGCCCGCCTGCTGATGGCTCACCGCGATGTAGTCGCGCTTCTCGGAGTCCTCGGCCTTGCCGTCGCCGTCGAGGTCGAAGGCGTAGCCCTGGAGCACGGTCATGCCGGCGACCGCGCGGCTGCCGTCGTATTCCACGCACTCCTCGGTCAGGAAAGAGACGTTGCCGATCGAGGAGGGGTTGCTGCGCAGCAGGACCAGGCCCTTGCTCGCCACCAGCCCCACGAGGGTGTAGGGGTTGAGGTTCGCGGGGTCGAAGAGGGTGCCGAGATCGTTGACGGCCGTGCTGAGGTCCGCCACGGTCTGGCCGCAGAGCCGCAGGTTGGGATCTCCGAAGCCGCTGTACGCGCCCAGCACGTCGCTGACCACCCGGCTGTCCGGCGCGTTGTAGAAGGCGTTTACGTCCACGACCTGGACGCCCACGCCCCGGGTCATCAGGTAGGCGATCGACGAGTTGTTGCGCAGCAGGCGCAGACGATCGCCGGGCCGGACTCTCAGGGAGACCTCGAACGCGCCCGTCGCGGCGGCGGCGTCCACCCGCGCCCAGCGGCCCAGGTTGGCGTCCTGGAAGGTGACCGGCAGCTTGGGCGTTCCGGTGCCGCGGATCTTGAGCAGGTACTCGTCCAGCGGCTCCCCGTTCTCGTCAGTCGGAACGGCCGCGGGCTCCAGAGTCAGGCCCGCAGGCGCCGGATCGCCGAGCTTCCAGTCGGAGATCTCGTCGTTGGACAGGATGGTGACGCGCTGCGGCAGGCCAGCCGGGAGCTGGGTCCCGCCCGCATTCAACTGGTCCGAGACGATGGTGCTCCCCTTGAACGACATGGACAGGGGATCGAAGATCTTGAGCTGGCCCGGGCCGTGGACGCCGCCTCCGGCCACGATCACCCGGCCGTGGGGATCGATGGTCACGGCCTGGACAGGGTCGTTCAGGGGAAACCGGAAGGTGCTGCCGTCCGGCATCGCGTTGCGCAGGTGGGCGGGATCGCTGGCGTCGAGCACCACCAGCCCGTCGGCGTCGGCGGCGACGAACAGCAGGCTCCCGAGGCGGGCGACGCCGCGGGCGGCGCTGAGCGGGTAGGTGTCGACGGGGTCGCTCCCCAGCACCTCGAAGTCGATGTCCACGACCTTGTCCCAGGTGTTGCCGAGCGGGTCCTGGAGCTCGCTGCCGAGCCGCAGGATGTACTTCTCCTTCGCCTTCCAGCCGGCCTCGAGCTGGATCCTCACCGCGGCGTTGCCGCTCACCGGGATCTTCTTCGGCTGGATGCGGCGGCCGTCCGCCAGTATCTCGATCCCCGAGAAGGAGGAATTCAGGGCCTCGTTGAACTGGATCTCCAGCGGCTCGTCCGGCCGCAGGCGGGCGCTGATGGCGAGGATGAAACGACGGGCGTTGCGCGCGGGCTTCACCGACACGGAGAACGAGCCGTCCAGCGAGGTGAGGCTCTCGTGCTCCGTCTCGTCGTCGAGGCCGAACAGGAGGTAATGGACCTCGCCCGGAGCCGAGTCCGGCTCGCCGGTGACGGTCAGGGTGTCCCCCGCCAGCTCGGCCTCGATGCCGGAGCCGAGGATCTGGCGGCTGGCGCCGTTGAAGTCGATGGGCAGGAAGCGGATGGGCGAGCCGCCGGCCGGGAAGGGCGGAAGCGTGTCGCCGTAGACGTCGGGCGGCAGCACGAGCGGGTCTTCGCCCGTGGGCGGATCGAAGGTGCCGCTGAACAGCAGGTCGCCGCTGGCGAGGCCGCGCACTTCGATGACCACCGCCTGGCCGATCCGGGTCGGCACGAGGATGCCGTCATACGACAGCAACTGCGCGATCTTGGCGTTCATCGAGGTGAAGATCCCCTCCAGTCCGAGGTTCCAGACCCCGACCTGGCTGTTCATGTCGAACACCGGGAAAATGGTGAATCCCAGGGGGATCAGCGGCGCCTCGATCTGGTACTGGCCGGGGAAGGCGGCGCCGGGGACGAACTGCTTGTGTTGCGGCACGATGGAGGCGGCGGTGACGACCTGCGGGCCGGCTTTCTTGGCGAGGGCGAGCGGGGCCGCCGCCGCCGCGGGCTCTTCCGTTGTCGTCAGCCGGCCGGACGCGTCCAGCCGCATCAGGTCGTGCATCATCCAGTAGCGGTCGCCCAGCGCCTCCACGGCCCGGTTGAGCAGGTAGAAGCCGCCCACCGGCGTCGGCGATCCCCCCGGCAACGGCACGCTGATCTGCAGCGGCTTGACCGCCTCGGCGCCGCCGAAGTCCAGGGTGAAGGCCGCCACCGGCGCGAAGGCGTCGCGGGCCAGCACCGGCGACGTCGCCACCGTCCGCGGGGCCGCGCGCACGATGGTCGGGCCCGCGAAAGCTCCCGCCGGGACGTCGACCGTCAATCCCTCTCCCGTGGTGAACGTCGACGCCTTCTCATCCACGTACGCGCCCTTGAGGTCTGGCGTGCGGAAGGGGGTCAGCCTGACGACGATCTCGTTGCTGCCCGGGATCAGGACGTGAAGGATCAGCGTGTGGGAGAGCGTGGCCTCGATGTCGACGTCGAAGCCGCCGTCCTGGCCCGCGGTCACCGTCGGGGTGTCCACCAGGGCGGTGCGGTTCTCGACGAAGACCAGCGCTCCCGCCGGCACGGCTCCCGGCCGGCCGAGGACCCGGGCTTCGCCGTTGGCGTCCGGCGCCACGAGGAAGATCCGCGTGAGATCGATGTCGTTCGTGAGCAGCACGCGCAGGGTGGTGAACTGCACGGCCACCGGCGCTTCCAGGGAGATGCCCTGGAGGTCCTTCACGCCCGAGGTGATCCGCAGCTCGTGCGCCGCGGCCGGCAGCAGGGTGGAGCGCGGCTTGACGCGGACGAGGGTCCCCTGGACCTCCAGGTCCACCGTCACCGGCTGGCCCTCGCTCAGGAGCTGGATCGCCCCTTCCACCGAGGCCGGATCGACCGGCTCGCTGAAGCGGACCGTGGGCTCGATGCCCTGCGGCACGTCCACCGCTTCGTCCGCCGGCGTTGTCTGCACGACCCGCGGGCCCACGGGCTGGAGGACGAGATCGAGATCGACGCGCGCGTCGGCGGCGGCGATCTCGGCGGACCCCGTACCGAGGTTGCCCGTCAGGCGGTTCTCCGCCGTGGCGGCCACCACGGCGGCCACGGGCGCGGGCAGCACGTAGGTGCCGTCGGCGTTGGAGATCTGCACCCAGCCGGCGCTCGGGCTACGGATGATGGCGCCGGCGAGGGGCGCGCCGCCCACGTCGGAGACCGTGCCGCGCAGGTAGCCGAAGGCGGCGGTCAGGCGGACGAAGGCGTAGAGACCCTCGTCGCGCACGCCCGGCCAGGCGAGGTCCAGGGGATCGATGGCGGCCGTGGTCCAGCCGTTGGCGGTGGCCTGGAGAGCGGCGACGGCGCGAAAGGCGCGGCCGGACTCCAGCTCGATCACGTGCAGCAGGAGACCCTTCTCCCCCGCCGCCGGCGCCGGGCTCAGCGCCAGGGAGAGAGCCGCCGGGACCAGCAGCCGGCCGCCCCCGAGGTCCACGTCCACCACGCCGGCCAGCTCGACGCCGGAAGGCAACGCCACTCCCAGGTCCGCGGCCGTCTTGCGGGTGAGGACGATGGCCGTGGGGCCGGTCACCGCGCCCGCCGGCAGGTCGATGCGGTCCCCCTGATCGCCGGTGACGGTGCCGCCCTCTGGCCCCACGACGTTGCCGGCCACGGCCTCGCCGCCGTAGGTGCGCAGGGTGACATCCTCGGCCCCGAGCTTCAGCGGCAACTCCTGCGCCGCCTCCGAGGGGCTGAGCCGGAAGCGGGAGCGCGGCGTACCGTCCGGCGCGTGGTAGAGGATCACGTCCGCCTGATAGGGCGTCTGCCGTCGCACCGAGTTGTCGAGGAGGGTCAGCTCCTCTTCGATCAGCAGGGTCAGCGGCAGGCCGCTGGCGGCGTCCTCGGAAAGGGTGTAGACCGCGGTCGCGAGGCTGCTCTGCGACGGCAGCACCACCTCGGGGTTGAAGGTCAGCGTGGCGCCCGTGGGCTCGTCGCCGGCCGGACGGGCCGCGGCGGAGAGCGCGGCGCCGTTCACCGGGGCCGGCGGCGCGAGGGCTCCCGCATCCGCCTGGACCGCCGCCCAGGCGCCATCGGTCGTGCCGGCGGGCAGAGCGATCTCCACCCGGCCGTCGGCGACCTGGTCCGAGCCCGCGACCCGCCACTGCAAGGAAGCGAGATCGAGATAGACCAGCGTCAGCGACGAGCCGTTGGGGGCGTCCACCGGCAGGTTGAGCGTGGACTCCGCCGGCAGGGCGGCGCCGTCCAGGTCCAGCCAGACCGCGCCGCGCGGCGACCAGCCGTACGGCAGGAGGAACGGCAATCCCTGCTCGTCCAGGGGCGTGACCGCCGCGGAGATCGTCCCGCCGAGGGCCCCCACGGCGGCCTTGGCGGCGGGGGTCAGCCTGGGATCGAAGACGTCCGTGCCCTGGCCCGCGCCGGTGGTGACGATGCGGAACGAGGGCGTGTAGCCCGGCCGCGCGATGGTGAGGTCGTGCGTGCCCGCCGGCACCGGCAGGCGGAAACGGCCGTCCGCGCCCGTGACCTGCTCGGGCCGCGGCTCGGGCAACGTCGTGCCGTTGGTGGCCCAGACCAGGACCCGGGCACCCGCCAGCGGCCGGCCGGTGGCGTTGTCAATCACCGTGCCGAGCAGGAAGCCGCTGCCCCCCTGGGCGCCGAAGACCTGGGACCAGGGGAACGCCATGGGGTTGCCCGCCGTGTCGAGCACAGCCGTCGAGACCTCCAGGCGCAGGGCGCCTGCGGGCAGCGCGCCGGCGGGATCGAAGGTCGCGGTCACGCCGTCGGCGGCGAGGCTGACGGACCCGGCCACGGGTCCGGACGGCCCGGCGAGGGTCACCGCGCCGGAGAGGCTGGACGCCCGCACCTTCTCGCTGAAGACGATCCGGAAGAGGTCCCCCTGGCGCTCCGCCGAGACCACCCGCGGCGCGCCGCAGTCCTGGACCACTTCCACAGTGGTGGCGGGCGAGACGTTGCCGCCGCTGTCCGTGGCCGTAGCCCGCAGCCGGTTGAGGCCGCCGGGGGTGAGCTGCACGGCGACGGAGAACGCTCCCGCCTCCCCCGCCCGCGTCTCGGCCGCCGCCGCGCCGCCCTCGATCCTCACCACCGCTCCCGCCTCGGCCGTGCCGGTCAGCGTCAGGGAGGGCGCGCAGACCGTGCCGGCCGGCGCGGGGCTGAACGCCGGCGCGGCCGGCGCCGTGGTGTCCACCGTGAGGAAGGTCAGGGTCTGCGGTGCCAGGGCGTTGCCGGCGAGGTCGGTGAGCGCCGCGGTCAGCACCAGGCGGACCTGGGACGAGGACGGCAGCGGCACCGAGGGGCGCACGATCAGGACGTCGCCGTAGCGCTGGGCCGTGGCGGCGATGGCCTGTCCCGCGCCGGTCTCCAGCCGCCAGCTCCCGGCCGCCGGATCGGCGATCTCTTCCGAGAAGGTGAGACGGAAGACGGAGCCGGCCGGCAGGGCCAGAGCCCCGGAGGCGGGATCCGCGGACTCCAGATTCGGCGCCACGGTGTCGCGGGTCACGATACGGGTGTGGGTGCCCTGGTTGCCCAGGGAGTCCTTGACCCGCGCGATCAGGGTGTTCTGCCCCTCCACCAGGGCGACGCCCTCGGCGGTGAAGGCGCCGGCGGCGACCGTGGCCGCGACGCCGTTGACGGTCACCGTGATCCCTGCCTCCTGCTCCACCGTGCCGCTCACGGTCACCGTCTGGGTCTTGAGGTGGGCGCCGTCCACCGGCTGGGTGATGCGCACCGCCGGGGCTTCGCTGTCCCGCGTCACCGAGACCGTGGCCTCGGCGGCGTTGCTCACCTTGTCGAACGCCTTGACGGTGAAGTCGTTGACGCCCTCCTTGAGCCCCACGAGGAGAGACCAGGAGCCGTTCGCCAGTTGGGCGCGCACGCCGCCGATCTCCACCCGGTCCAGGTGGGGGTCGCTGGCCGTGCCGCGCAGGGTGATGCTGGCGCCAGGGACCACCGTGCCCGGCGCCGGGTCGGTGACGGCGAGCGACGGCGCCTGGGAGTCGCGGACCACCGTCCGCGCCGCCTCGGCCGCGTTGCCGGCCTGGTCCTCGGCACGGGCCGTGAGGGTGTTGGTCCCCTCGGTGAGCGGCACCTGCTTGGCCACCCAGGAAGTGCCCGTCCGCGTGGTGGCGATGCCGTTGACGGTGACGCCGGTCAGCCGCGGGTCCGACGCCGAGCCGACCACGTCCACTGAGGCGTCCTTGAGGACGATCCCCGCCGTGGGCTGCGAGATGGCGACCGTCGGCGCCTGGGAGTCGCGGGTGATGCGGTGCGTCCGCTGCGCCGTGTTGCCGGCGGCGTCCGTGGCCACGATGGTCCAGGTCTTCAGCCCTTCCGCCAGGGTGTAGGGACCGGCCGTGAAGTCCTCTCCCACCAGCGTCGCGGCCTGGCCGTCCACGGTGACCGAGACCGCTCCCGTCACCTGCCCCTGGAGGGTCGCCTGGGCGGCCGCGACCACCGCCTGGTCGGCCGGCTGGACGGAGCCGAAGACCGGCGGCGCGGTGTCGATCCCGAAGCCCACCACCAGCGAGGCCGTGTTGCCGGCCGCGTCCGTGGCGCTGACCGACAGCAGGTGCGTCCCCTCGCCCGCGACGGCCGAGCCGGAGGTGAAGGCCGCGCCGTCGAGGGTGGCGTCCACTGTCACCGCCGAGGCGTCGGTCACCTGGACCACCGGGTTGGCCGCGCGGTTGAACAGCCGGCCGTCCACCAGGGCGCTCCCCGACTCCAGGATCTGGATCACCGGCGGATCGGTGTCCGGCGGGCCTTGAGCCCACAGCGCGACCCCGACGGGGATCGCCAGCACGGCGAGAACGGCGGACAGCTTCGGGAATCTATGGGACACGGCAACCTCGGAATTGAATCGGGTTCTCATGGCACGTTCTGGATCACGGAAGAGGTGGCATCGACGGTGAACGTGCCGACGACGTTGGTATCGCGGAATTCGAGCTTGGCCCCGCCGCGGACGAAGACTTCGTCGAACTTGTAGACGCCCCGGTAGGCGGCGCCGGTGGTGACCGTGCCCGCCGCTCCGGCGAGGAGCAGCTTGCGGCGGTCGGCGGTCTGGGCGATCACACGGTAGTCCGTGCCGTCCACCCGTACCCACATGCCGACGGCGCCGAGGGCGAACCTGGCGTTGGGATCGGAGGGCTCGATCCACAGCGCCGTGGGGGTGGCGGTGTCGGCCGTGGCCGTGCCGATGGTCCCCACGCCGATGCTGGGCAGCGGCGAATTGGGGATGGCCTTGCCGGCGAGGATGCCGCCCTGGTCCACGTACAGCTTGCCGTGGGTGTCGGCGGGCAGCTTGACGTAGAAAGTCCCCGGGCTGGCGTAGCGGATCGCCGGCGTAGCGCCGTTCAGCAACACGCCGCCCCGGGCCCGGATCTGGGCCGCCGGATCGAAGCCCGAGAGGGTGTCGGCGTAAAGGGCCACCCGGCCGCCGCCGCCGCTGCCGCCCCAGTAGTTGTAGCCGTAGTCGCCGCCCGAAGCGTCGATGAGGCCGGCGCCGCTCAGGGTGCCGGCGGTGATCAGGATGCTGCCGCCGGCGCCGCTGGAATCGGTGTAGCCGTTGGCCTGCTGCTTCTGGCCACGGGCCAGGATCGCGCCGTCGAGCACCAGCTCGGAGACGTTCAGCAGGATCGTGCCGCCGCCACCGCCGGCGACCCGGCTGCTGAATCTCATCGAGCCGCCGCCGCCGCCCAGGCGCGGCTCGTAGACGCTGCCGTAGACCTCGCCCGCCGGCCCCGCGAGCTCGCCCAGCGAGCCGATGCCACCGTGGCTGCCGCCGGCGTCCACCAGGGAAGCCGCCACCCCCGCCGGGGCGGCGCCCGGGGTATTCGCCGCCGAGCCGCCCGCGTAGCCAAGCCCGGTGACGTCCAGGGCCGCGCCCGCCTCCACCGTCAGCCGCCCGGAGAGGGTCATCTTGAGACTGCCGCCCTGCGACACCGTCACCGCCGCTCCGTTCTTGAGGGTGACGTTGGCGGCCGTGAGGTCGGCCGGCAGACGGCTCTTCGGCTCCGCCACCACGTCGCCGCTGACGATCAGCGGATCCACCGACGACAGGCCGGCGCCGCTCTTCAGGTCGATGTGGTCGAACCGGTACTGGCCGCGGTAGACCGCTGCCGCCGCGGCGGCCGCGGCGTCCTTCAGCAGCGCCTTGCCCTGGGCGTCGATCGACAGCACCCGGAAAGAGCCCAGCGACGCCCCGGTGGCATCCTCCAGCGCCATCCAGGCCCCCACCCATTGCGGCTTGAAGGCCGCGCCGGCGGTCACCAGGGCGTCCGCCCCCTGGACCCCGAAGGCCGTCACCGCGCCCGTGCCGAGCGCCGGCAGCGGCGTCTGCGGCCCGATCCGCTCGGCGCCGTTCGCTTCCTTGCCGGCATTGACGATCAGACGGCCGTAGGTCTGGCCTGTGGTCTTGACGAACACCGTGCCCGGGCCGGCGTAGCGGACCGGCGGGTTCGTCCCCGTGTTGAGCAGCGTGCCTCCCCAGGTCTTCACCTGGACCGCAGGATCGAAGCCGGAAAGGGTGTCCACATACAGGGCCACCCGGCCGCCGCCGCCGCTGCCGCCCCAGTAGTAGAGCTGATAATCGCCGCCCGAGGCGTCGATGAAGCCGGCGCCGCTCAGGGTACCGGCGGTGATCAGGATGCTGCCGCCGGCGCCGCTGGAATCGGTGTAGCCGTTGGTCTGCTGCCGCCTCTGGCCGCGGGCCAGGATCTCGCCGTCGAGCACCACACCGGAGGCGGTCAGCCGGAGCGTGCCGCCGCCGTTGCCGCCCGTCCGGCCGCTGTGTTTCACCGAGCCGCCGCCGCCGCCCAGGCGCGGCTCGTAGACGCTGCCGTAGACCTCGCCCGCCGGCCCCGCGAGCTCGCCCAGCGAGCCGATGCCGCCGTGGCTGCCGCCGGCGTCCACCAGGGAAGCCGTCACCCCCGCCGGGGCGGCGCCCGGGGTATTCGCCGCCGAGCCGCCCGCGTAGCCGAGCCCGGTGACGTCCAGAGCCGCGCCCGCCTCCACCGTCAGTTGCCCGGAGAGGGTCATCGTGAGGCTGCCGCCCTGAGACACCGTCACCGCCGCTCCGGGCTTGAGGGTGACGTTGGCGGCCGTGAGCTCGGCCGGCAGACGGCTCTTCGGCTCCGCCACCACGTCGCCGCTGACGATCAGCGCGTCCGCCGACGACAGGCCGGCGCCGCTCTTCAGATCGATGCGGTCGAACCGGTACTGGCCGCGGTAGACGGCCGCCGCCGTGGCGGCCGCGGCGTCCTTCAGCAGCGCCTTGCCCTGGGCGTCGATCGACAGCACCCGGAAGGAGCCCAGCGACGCCCCGGTGGCATCCTCCAGCGCCATCCAGGCCCCCACCCATTGCGGCTTGAAGGCCGATCCCGCGGTCACCAGGGCGTCCGCCCCCTGGACCCCGAAGGCCGTCACCGCGCCCGTGCCGAGCGCCGGCAGCGGCGTCTGCGGCCCCATCCGTTCGCTGCCGTTCGACTCCTTGCCGGCATTGACGATCAGACGGCCGTAGGTCTGGCCCGTGGTCTTGACGAACACCGTGCCCGGGCCGGCGTAGCGGACCGGCGGGTTCGTCCCCGTGTTGAGCAGCGCGCCGCCCCAGGCCTTCACCTGGACCGCGGGATCGAAGCCGGAAAGGGTGTCCACATACAGGGCCACCCGGCCGCCGCCGCCGCTGCCGCCCCAGTAGTAATACTGGTAGTCGCCGCCCGAGGCGTCGATCCGGCCGCCGCCGCTCAGCGTCCCGGCCGTGATCAGGATGCTGCCGCCGGCGCCGCTGGAGTCGGTGTAGCCGTCGGTCTGCCGCTTCTGGCCGCGGGCCAGGATCTCGCCGTCGAGCACCACACCGGAGGCGGTCAGGCGGAGCGTGCCGCCACCGCTGCCGCCCGTCCGGCCGCTGTGTTTCACCGAGCCGCCGCCGCCGCCCAGGAGCGGCTCGTAGACGCTGCCGTAGACCTCCCCCGCCGGCCCCGCGAGCTCGCCCAGCGAGCCGATGCCGCCGTGGCTGCCGCCGGCGTCCACCAGGGAAGCCGTCACCCACGCGGGCTTGCCGCCCGGGGCGTTGGCGACCTGCCCGCCCGCGTAGCCCAGGTGGCTGGCGTCGAGCTGGGCGCCGCACTGGACGCGGACCGTCCCCGCCACCGTCAGGTCGAGCGTCTGCCCGGTGAGCCCGACCACCCTGGCGCCGTTGAGCAGCGTCAGCGAGGCGAGGCTCAGGGGCTCCTGGACCGTGAACGTGCCGGCGCCGAGAGAGAGCGCCTGCCCGTTACGGGCCGAGGTGAGGCTCTGGTTGCCGGTCAGCGGCGCCACGGCCGAAACCGTGAGAGTCATGGAGGCGAAGCCCACTCCGCCGGCGAAGTCGCGGGCCTGGACCCGCACCACGAACGGCGTGCCCGGCGCGGCGCCGGCCGGCGGCGTCCAGTTGAAGCTGGACGAGACGGCGGCCTGGTTCGCCGTGACTGTCTGCTGCGCGACGCCGTCCACCACCAGGGAGTAGTCCTGGATCGACTGGTCGTCCGTGGCGGTGAACGGGATGGTCAACGTCGCGCCGGCCACCACCGTGTCGCCGTTCATCGGGCAGGAGCCGAGGGCGACCACCGGAGCGTTGGGATCGACGGCCGGATTGACACGGATCGTCCGGGTGGTGCCGAAGCGGTTGCCCGAGAGGTCGGTGACCATGGCGGTGATGACGAAGTCGGTCCCCTCGTTCACCGCCGGCGCCGTGAACGTCCAGGTGTAGGGCGAGGCCGTGTCCACGAAGGTCTGGCCGTTGAACTGGAAGGTCACGCTCTTCACCCCCAGCACGCTCTGCACGCTGACCGCGACGCTGAAGTTCGTGCCCGCACCGTACGTGGTCCCGGCCGCCGGGCTGGAGATCGTGACCGTGGGCGTATAGCCCGAGGTCCAGTTGCTGCCCGGCGTGTTGCCGGTGATCACCGTGTCGACAGCGATGCCCTTGGCGCCGTTGCGCACGATCACGCTGTTGAAGCGGTAGACGCCCTCGTAGGTGGCGCCCGGCTGCACCGAGGCCGAGAGCGGCGGCGTGGGCACGGCCAGCGTCAGGCTGGTGCCGTGGTGGGTGTGATTGAGGATCGGGTACAGCGTGTTGAGGTCGCCGTTGAAGGCCACCTCCGCCGCGCCGAGGAAGTGGCGGAAATCGGCCTCGTTGTCGGTGAAGCCGTCGGTGGCGACGGCGTCCACCACGCCGCGGCCCACCGTCATCAGCTCGGTGTAGTGGGGCGAGGCGACGCCACCGTTGTCGAGGATCAGGTCGCCCAGGGCCTGGGCGTCGGGCTTGACGAAGATCGTGCCCGCGGCACCCCAGGCCTGGCTGCCGCCGATCTGGCCACCCTTCGCGATCGTCCGGGAGAGCAGGTCCGGGCTCACCGAAGCGGCGTAGAGCGCGATCCGTCCGCCGCCGCCGCCGGCCTGGGAGCCGCCGGCGATGCCGCCGGAGGCCGAGATCGTGCCGAGGCCCTTGAGGGTCTGGGCGTTGAGGCGGATCGAGCCGCCCGCGCCGCCGTTGCCGTAGAGATACGACTCGCCGTTGGCGAGGACGGAGCCGTCCACGATGGCGACGCCGCTGGCGGTGACGCGGACCACGCCGCCGCCGCTCCGTCCCCCGCCGTTGCCGGAATGGTAGCCGCCGCCGGCGCCCGGATCTCGCGGGTCATGGAAGCTGCCGTAGACGGGGCTGGAGCCGTCGTAATTGCCGCCCCGGCCGCCATGACTGCCGCCAACGCCGGGGTTCGCCCCTTCGGCCGTCGAGTTGCCGTAACCGTAGGCCCGGGTGCCGCCGCCCCGGTAGCCGCGGGCGGTGACGTCGACCGTGGCGCCGCAGCCCACGTAGAGGTCGCGCTGGAGGGTCAGCTCGAGCTTGTAGACCGCCGTGTCCGTGGTGTCCGGATGGGTGACCTTGGCCCCGTTCAGCACCACCAGGTCGCGGAAGGTGTGCGGCCCGGTGACGGTGAGGGTGCCTCCCGTGACGATGACGCTGGCGTTCTCCAGGCTGGTGTCCGACGCCCCCACGGTGCGGTTCGCCGACACGACCGTCCCCTGGAGGACGCGGATGTCGAGCGGGACCTCGGCGACGGTGCCGCTGAAGGCGCGGGCCCGCGCCTTGAGAGTCACCACCTGGCCGTCGAGGGCGTTGGCGGGCACCGTGTAGGTGAACGCGTACGGCGCCTGGAAGTCGGTCGCCAGCACCGTGGTTCCCTCCAGGAGCTCCACCTTCTCGATGCCGTTCGCGTGGCTGGCCGCCACCGTCATGCTGAGAGCGAATCCCGGCGGCAGCAGGAGCCCCGAGGTCGGGCAGGTGAAGGCCACGGCCGGCGGCGGTCCCACGGGCAGCGGCCGGACCACGATCGGACGCGTGGCCGTGGTGCGGTTGTTCATGATGTCGACCGCTTCGACGGTGATCGGCAATTCGATCTCCGCCGCCACCGACGGCGCGCCCACGCTCCACTCGTAGGGCGCCGCGGTGTCCACGAACGACTGTTCGCCGAGGCGGAAGGTGACCGACGTCACGGTCCGGTTGTCGGTGACCTGGGCCGCGACCTGGACCGTCTGGCCCGAGTTGTAGATCGTGCCCGCCGCCGGCTGGGTGATGTTGACCACCGGCGGATCGATGTCGAACAGGACCAGGGCCGAGCCCGAGGCCACGCTCGGCGTCGGGGCGTCGAGGAGGTCGCGGAATTCCAGGCTCGCCCGGCCGGCCACGGTCACCGAGTCGAGCTTGTAGACGCCGAAGAAGGCCTGGCCGGCCGTGACCGCGCCCGCGGCGCCGCCCAGGAGCAACCCGCGGCGATCGCTCCTCTCGGCCAGGACCGGGTAGTCGACGCCGTTGACGCGCACCCACATGCCCACCACGCCGAGGCCGAACTTCGCGGCGGGATCCTGCGGCTCGATCCACAGAGCCGTGGGATTGCCGGCCTCGCCGGCCACCGCGCCCACGGTCCCCCTGCCGATGGAGGTCGGGATGGTGACGCCGACCGACGCCGGAGCCGTCGTGCGGCCCTGGTCCACCCGCAGATCGCCGTAGGTCTGGGCCGGGGTCTTCGTGTAGACCGTGCCGGCCGCCGCCGGGTTGTTCCCCTGGTAGTCCGGCCCGCCGTAGGCCTTGACCTGGGTGGCGGCGTTGAAGCCGTTCCAGGCCCCGGCGATGATCGACACCCGGCCGCCGCCGCCGCCGTTGACGTAGCTGGAGCTGCAGCTCACCGGGGCTCCGGAGACGTCGATGGTTCCGGCGCCGCCGACCACGCCGGCCACGATGGACACCGTGCCGCCGGCGCCGGAGCCGGGGCCGCAACGACCTTCGGCCCGCGCCTCGATCGTGCCGTTCAGAACCAGCTCGCCGGCGTCGATCCGCACCACGCCGCCGCCCGTGCCGCCGGTATCGCTGTCGCCCGTCTTGAAGCCGCCGCCGCCGCCCGCGTACCGGGGCGTGAAGACGCTGTCGTAGACCTCCCCCGCTCCGGTGGCGAGGACGCCCTTGCCACCCTGGCCGCCGTGGCTGCCGCCGGCCGCGTCGACGGAACCGGTCACGCCGGCGGGCGCGTAGCCTTCCGGATGGGCCGCGGTGCCGCCGGCGTAGCCCTTGCTGGTGACGTTGAGGCTGCCGGTGGCCTCGACGGTCAGCTTGCCGCTGAGGGCGATGCGCAGCTCGCTCCCCCGCGCCGGGCGCAGGATGGCCCCGGCCTTCACGGTGGACGTGGCGCCGGTGAGGGCGCCCGCGAGCTCCGACTCGCCGTCGAAGGTCGAGTCGGTGGCCAGCAGCGGATCCTGAGCATCGAGGCCCGCGCCGTTCTTCACCGCCACCCGGTCGAACCGGTACTCGCCCTGGTAGCTGGCCGCGCCCGTGGCCGCCGAGGCGCTGGCGAGCCGCAGACGGCCCGCGCCGTCGATCTCCTTCACCTCGAAGGCCCCGAGGTCCGCGCCGGAGGCGCCGCGCAGGCGCACCCACGCCCCCAGCCACTTCGCCGCGAAGCCCGCGCCCGCGCTCACCCACAGGTCGCCGCCCGTCACTTCGGTGGCGGTCACCATCCCTGAGCCCAGGACCGGCAGCTCCGTCACGAGGTTCTTGTTGTCGACACCGTTGGTTTCACCGGCGTCGATCAGCAGCGTCCCGTAGGCGTCCCCCGTCTTCCGGTGGTAGACCGTGCCCGCCGACGCATAGGTCTTCGGCGAGTCGTAGGTCGCGCCGCCCCACGCCGTCACCTGGGCCTCCGGGTCGAAGCCGTTCCACGTGCCGGTCACGATCGCCACCCGGCCGCCGCCGCCGCCGTTGAGGCTGCCCCCGCAGGAGCGGTTGCCGCCGGAGGCGTCGATCCTGCCGGCGCCGCCCATCACGCCGGTGGAGATTCTCACCGTGCCGCCCGCGCCCGCGCCGCTGACGCAGGCCGGCTGGCCCTTGGCCACGATCGTGCCGCCCAGCTCCACTTCGCCGGCTTCGATCCACACCACCCCGCCGCCAGCGCCGGGAAGGTTGAGGTGGTTGTAATAGGCGCCGCCCCCGCCCGCCAGCTTCGGCGCGTAGACGCTGTCGTAGACCTCGCCCGCGCCCGGCCAGGCTCCCCGGCCGCCATGGCTGCCGCCCGCCAAGGTCGTCGAGCCGGTCACGCCCGTGGGCGCGTAGCCGTCCGGATGAGCGGCGTCGCCGCCGGCGTAGCCCGTGCCCGTGACGTCGAGGCTTGCATTCGCCTCGACCGTCAGCTTGCCGGTGAGGGTCATGCGCAGCTCGCCGCCGCCGGCCGCCGGCCGCAGGGTCGCGCCGCTCTTCACGGTGGCCGTGGCGCCGGTCAGGTGACCGGTCAGCTCCGCGTCGCCGGCGCTGACCACCGAAGCGGTCGACAGCAGCGGGTCCTTGGCGTCCAGGCCCGCGCCGTTCTTCAGCTCGATACGGTCGAACCGGTACTCGCCCTGGTAGGTGGCGGCGTCCGTAGCCGCGGCGGCGTCGGCAAGCCGGAGGCGTCCCGCGCCGTCGATCTCCGCGACGCGGAAGACGCCCAGATCGACCGTGGCGCTGCGCAGGCGCACCCACACCCCCAGCCACTTCGCCGCGAAGCCGGTGGCAGCGCTCACCCAGAGGTCGTCGCCCGCCGCTTCCGTGGCCGTCACCGCCCCCGTCCCCAGCACCGGCAGCTCGGTGGTCGGGCCCACCCGGTCCGTCGTGGCGTTGACCTCGCCGGCGTCGATCAGCAGCGAGCCGTAGGGGTCGCCCGCCTGCCGGTAATAGATGGTTCCCGGCGCGGCGTAGGTGTTCTCCGTTTCGTGGGTCCGCGCGCCCCAGGCCTTCACCTGCGTCAGCGGATCGAAGCCCTCCCAGACGCCGGTGACGATGGCCACCCGGCCGCCGCCGCCCGGGTTCAAGCCGCCCGAGCAGGGCCGGATGCCGCCCGAGGCGTCGATCAGGCCCGTGCCGCCCATCGCATTGGTCACGATGGAGACCGTGCCGCCGGCGCCGGGGGAGCCGCAGACCTCCTGCCCCTGGGCCAGGATCTTGCCGTCGAGGGTCACCGCGCCGGCCTCGATGCGGATCACGCCGCCGCCCGCGCCGGTCTCGTCGCTGGACACGAAGGAGCCGCCGCCGCCCGCCAGGCGCGGGTCGTAGACGCTGTCGTAGACCTCGCCCGCGTCCTCCAGCTTCCGGCCCCGGCCGCCGTGGCTGCCGGCGGCCCGGTTCTTCGACGGCGTCACGCCGTCCGGCGCGTAGCCGAACGGATGGCCGGACGAGCCGCCCGCGTACCCCTTGCCGGTGACGTCCAGGGTGGCGTTCGCCTCGATCGTCAGCCGGCCCGGCGTGGTGATCCGCAGCTCGCTTCCGGAGGCCGGACGGACGACCGCGCCGCTCTTCACCCGCACGTTGGCCGCCGAGATCGTGCCGCCCACCAGGGCGTTGCCCTCCAGCACCAGCTCGGGGCCGACGATCGGGTCCGTCGCCTGGAGGCCGGCGCCGTTCTTCAGGTCGAGCTGGTCGAACCGGTATTCGCCCTGATAGGTGGCGGCGGAGACGGCCACGGCGGCATCGGCCAGGCGGATGCGGCCCGCGCCGTCGATCTCTACCACCGGGAACGCCCCGAGCTCAGTACCGCCGGCGTTCCGCAGGCGCACCCAGACGCCCAGCCACTTGGCCGCGAAGCCCGTCCCCGCGCTGACCCACAGGTCGCCGCCCGCCACCTGCGTGGCGGTCACCGTCCCGGAACCCAGCGCCGGCAGGTCGGTGGTGAGGCTCTGGTTGTCGACGCCGTTGTTCTCGCCGGCGTCGATCTGCAGTGTGCCGTAGACATCCCCGGTCTTGCGGTAGTAGATCGTGCCGGGCGCCGCGTAGCTGTTGACGTTGTAGGTCCCGCCACCCCACGCCGTTACCTGGGAGGCGGGATCGAAGCCGTTCCACGTCCCGGTCACGATCGACACTCGTCCGCCGCCGCCGGAGTTCGGGGTTCCTCCGCAGGTGCGCCGGCCGCCGGAGGCGTCGATCTTCCCCGTGCCGCCGACCACGCCCGCCGTGATCGCCACCGTGCCGCCCGCGCCCGCGCCTTCGCCGCAGGCCTCCTTGCCCAGCGCCAGGATCTTGCCCGCCAGCGCCAGTTCCCCGACGTCCAGGCGCACCACGCCGCCGCCCGCGCCGCCGGAAGCGTTGTCGTAACCGCCGCCGCCGCCGCCCAGGCGCGGCGCGTAGACACTGTCGTAGATCTCGCCCGCCGTCGCCATCACACCCCGGCCGCCATGGCTGCCGCCCGCCTCGGCCCCGGAGGGAGTCACGCCCGCCGGCGCGTAGCCGGCCGGATGGCTCGAAGTACCGCCCGCGTAACCCTTGGCGGAAACGTCAAGCGCGCCGGTCCCCTCCACCGTCAGCTTGCCGGTGAGGGTCATCCGCAGCTCGCCACCGCCGGCCGCAGGACGCAGGGTCGCGCCGTTCTTCACGGTCGCGGTGGCGCCGGTCAGGTGACCGGTCAGCTCCGCGTCGCCGGCGCTGATCACGGAGTCGGTCGCCAGCAGCGGATCCTTGGCGTCCAGGCCCGCGCCGTTCTTCAGCTCGATCCGGTCGAACCGGTACTCGCCCTGATAGGTAGCCGCGCCGGTGACCGCAGTGGCGCCGGCGAGCCTGAGCCGGCCCGCGCCGTCGATCTCCGCCACCCGGAAGACGCCGAGGTCCACGCCCGCCGCGTCGCGCAGCCGTACCCCTACGCCCAGCCACTGGACCGCGAAGCCCGCGGACGCGCTCATCCAGAGGTCGTCGCCCGCCGCTTCCGTGGCCGTCACCGCCCCCGTGCCCAGCACGGGCAGCTCGGTGGCGAGGCTCTGCTGGTCGACGCCGCCGGTCTCGCCGGCGTCGATCAGCAGCGCGCCGTGGACGTCTCCCGTCTTGCGGTAATAGATCGTGCCGGGCGCCGCGTGGTTGTTGGTGTCGTAGGTGCCGCCACCCCAGGCCGCCACCTGGGACGCGGGATCGAAGCCGTCGAACGTACCGGTCACGATCGCCACCCGGCCGCCGCCACCACCGTTGGTCACGCCCCCGCAGGTGCGCCGGCCGCCGGAGGCGTCGATGGCGCCGGCGCCGCTCATCGCGCCGGTCGTAATGTTCACGGTCCCACCGCCGCCCGCGCCCTCGCCGCAGGCCGTCGCCCCCTTGGCCAGGATCGTGCCGGCCAGCTCCAGCTCGCCCGCCTCGATCCACACCACGCCGCCGCCCGCGCCGCCGGGGCTGTTGCTGTAGCCGCCGCCGCCGCCCGCCAGCTTCGGCGCGTAGACGCTGTCGTAGACCCCGCCCGCGCCCGTCAGGTTGCCCCGGCCGCCGTGGCCGCCTCCCGCGGACGCCGCCGCGCCGGTCATGCCTTCCGGCGCGTAGCCGGCGGTGTGGCTCGCGGTGCCGCCGGGGTAGCCGAGACCGGTCACATCCAGGGTTCCCCCCGCCTCGATGGTCAGCTTGCCCGGCGTGGTGATCCGCAGCTCGCTTCCGGAGGCCGGACGGACGACCGCGCCGCTCTTCACCCGCACGTTGGCCGCCGAGATCGCGCCGCCCACCAGAGCGTTGCCCTCCAGCACCACCTCGGGGCCGACGATCGGGTCCGTCGACTGGAGGCCCGCGCCGTTCTTCAGGTCGAGCTGGTCGAACCGGTATTCGCCCTGATAGGTGGCCGCCGCGGCGGCCGCGGCGGCGTCGGCCAGGCGGATGCGCCCCGCGCCGTCGATCTCCACCACCGGGTATACCCCGAGCTCGACGCCGCCGGCGTTCCGCAGACGCACCCAGACGCCCAGCCACTTGGCCGCGAAGCCCGTCCCCGCGCTGACCCACAGGTCGCCGCCCGCCACCTGCGCGGCGGTCACCGTCCCGGAGCCCAGCCCCGGCAGGTCGGTGGTGAGGCTCCGGTTGTCGACGCCGTTGGTCTCGCCGGCGTCGATCTGCAGCGTGCCGTAGAGGTCCCCTGCCTCGCGGTAGTAGATCGTGCCGGGCGCCGCGTAGCTGTTGACGTTGTAGGTCCCGCCACCCCAGGCCGTCACCTGGGACGCGGGATTGAAGCCGTTCCACGTCCCGGTCACGATCGACACCCGCCCGCCGCCGCCGGCGTTCGGGGTGCCCCCGCAGGTGCGCCGGCCGCCGGAGGCGTCGATCGTCCCGGCGCCGCCGACCACGCCCGCCGTGACCGCCACCGTGCCGCCCGCGCCAGCGCCTTCGCCGCAGGCCTCCTTGCCCAGCGCCAGGATCTTGCCCGCCAGCTCCAGCTCCCCGACGTCCAGGCGCACCACGCCGCCGCCCGCGCCGCCGGCGGCGTTGTCGTAGCCGCCGCCGCCGCCGCCCTGGCGCGGCGCGTAGACGCTGTCGTAGACCTCGCCCGCCGGCGCCATCGCGCCCCGACCGCCGTGGCTGCCGCCAGCCTCGGCGCCGGAGGGAGTCACGCCCGCCGGCGCGTAGCCCGCCGGATGGCTCGAAGTGCCACCCGCGTAGCCCTTGGTGGAAACATCGAGCGCGCCGGTCGCCTCCACCGTCAGCTTGCCGGTGAGGGTCATCCGCAGCTCGCCGCCGCCGGACGCCGGACGCAGGGTCGCGCCGTTCTTCACGGTCGCGGTGGCGCCGGTCAGGTGACCGGTCAGCTCCGCGTCGCCGGCGCTGACTACGGAATCGGTCGCCAGCAGCGGGTCCTTGGCGTCCAGGCCCGCGCCGTTCTTCAGCTCGATCCGGTCGAACCGGTACTCGCCCTGATAGGTAACCGCGCCGGTGACCGCGGCGGCATCGGCGAGCCGGAGCCGGCCGGCGCCGTCGATCTCCGCCACCTGGAAGACGCCGAGGTCCGCGCCGGCCGCGTCGCGCAGCCGCACCGAAACGCCCAGCCACTTGCCCGCGAAGCCCGTCCCCGCGCTCACCCAGAGGTCGTCGCCCGCCACCTGGGTGGCGGTCACGGTCCCGGAGCCCAGAGCCGGCAGCTCCGTCGCCAGGCTCACGTTGTCGACGCCGTTGGTCTCGCCGGCGTCGATCATCAGGGCGCCGTAGACGTCCCCGGTCTTGCGGTAGTAGATCGTGCCGGGCGCCGCGTAGCTGTTGACGTTGTAGGTCCCGCCACCCCACGCCGCCACCTGGGACGCGGGATCGAAGCCGTCGAACGTACCGGTCGCGATCGACACCCGCCCGCCGCCGCCGGCGTTCGGGGTTCCCCCGCAGGTGCGCCGGCCGCCGGAGGCGTCGATCGTCCCGGCGCCGCCGACCACGTCCGCCGTGATCGCCACCGTGCCGCCCGCGCCCGCGCCCTCGCCGCAGGCCTCCTTGCCCAGGGCGAGGATCTTGCCGCCCAGCGCCAGCTCGCCGACGTCCAGGCGCGCCAGGCCGCCGCCCGCGCCGCCGGGTGCGTTGGAGTAGCCGCCACCGCCGCCGCCCTGGCGCGGCGCGTAGACGCTGTCGTAGACCTCGCCCGCCGCCGCCAGGGTGCCACGGCCGCCGTGGCTGCCGCCCGCCACGGCCCCGGAGGCGGTCACGCCCGCCGGCGCGTAGCCGGCCGGATGGCCGGAGGTGCCGCCGGCGTAGCCCTGGAAGCTGACGTCGATCTTCGCCTCGCAGGCGACTTCCACCCGGCCGTCCGCCGTCAGTTGCAGCGCCGTGCCCGCGGCCGGCTTCAGCGTCACGCCGCGCGGCAGGATGAGGCCCTCGACGTTCAGCGGCCCGGGAGCCGTGAAGGTCCCCTTGGCCAGGAAGAGCGTCTGGCCCGCGTAGTTGCCGTTCAGGGTCTGGTCGCCCGTCAGATGGATGCCCGCGACCACCTCGAACTCCCAGTCGTCGCCCGTCACGTTGCCCGCGAAGTCCCTGGCTTCGATGTGGAGCGCCAGCGTGCTTCCCGGCGCGGCCGAGGCCGGCACCGTCCAGGGGATGAACGTGTTCACGTCCGCCGCGTCGGCCAGCAACACCTCGTGGATGGTCGCGCCGTCGACCGTCAGTCTGTAGCTCTCGATCCTCTCGTCATCGGTGAGGTGGAACGGGATCTCGATCTGCACGCCAGGCACCACCTGGCGGGTGAGGCAGCCGAGGTCCACCTGCGGCGCCTGGGCGTTGGAGCGCGGCTGCACCTGGACGGTGCGGTGGGACTCCACGGCGTTGCCCCACGTGTCCGCCACCTCCAGCTCCATCGTCACGTTGCCCACCGACGCCATCACCGGCGCCGGCACGTTCCACGAGTACGGCGCCGTGTTGTCCGCCAGCAGCCAGTTGCCGATCCGCAGGGCCACGCTCCCCACCCCGGCGGGATCGGTGACCGTGGCGCTCACCAGGATGCGGTCGCCGGAGGTGTAGGAGGCGCCTTCCGCCGGCAGGAAGTTGGAGATCACCGGCGGCGTGGTGTCCGTCGTGAAGAACCGGCTCACCACGGGCACGGTCATGGCGTTGCCGACCTTGTCGGCGACGCCGTTGACGGTGATCCGGTACTCGTGGCCGTCGATCAGGGCGTCGACCGGCGTCACCGTCGCGACGCGCCCCGGGTTGTCGAGGATGAAGGTGGTGGCCAGGTTGGCGCCCGTGGTCACGTCCGTCAACTGCACGTGGCCGCCCGAGAGCGACAGCTCGTTGACCGACTCGTTGAAGGTCAGCCGCACCTGCGCGGACAGCGGTACCTGCTTGGCGTTGTCGGCCGGGTTGACCTCGATCACCGTCGGCGGCAGGACGTCCGCCGTGGTGAAGCTGAACTGGAGACCCTGGTCCATGCGCCGGCCAGCGGCGTCATAGAGGTACTCGCCGAGCACGCGCACGCTGTAGGTGGTGAAGTTCTGCAGCGGCGGACTGGGCGTCAGCCGGATGGCCGTGTTGCCGTCGATCCACGCGCTGTTGTAGCCGATATATTGGCCCGCCGCCGTCCGCAGGGTGACCAGGTTGCCGACCAGGGCGCCCGTGGTCCGCATCGGCTCGCTGAAGCGGACGACGACGATGGTGTTGAGGGGCAGGTCTACGCTGCCGGCCGCCGGAGCGATCTCCACGACCTTCGGGTTGGTGTCGTCGAGCACCACCGTGCCCAGGTTGAGCACCTGGCCGTTGGTGGCCAGGCTGCCGCGGATCTCCCGGATGCCGGGTCCGAAGCTCTCCTGGAACACCAGCAGGAAGCTGCCCAGCGGCACCGACGGGAAGGTGAACGCCCCGTTCGCGTCCGTGAAGGTGGTCAGCGTGCGCCCGCCGATCTGCAACGCCACCAGCGCGTTGACCGCCGGCGTCGTGCCGTCCGCCAGGACGGCCACGCCGGTGATCGTGCCGGAGCTCTGCAATTGCAGATTGATCTGCACGATCTCCCCGTCGGTGCTGACCACGCCGCTGGCCGAGCCCTTGAGCCCGGTGGCGGGATCGGTGGCGTAGACCGACACCCGGCCCTCGCCGATGTCCTGGAAGAGGGCGGAGTTGTCCGTGCCGGTGTCGGCGTACAGGCGCTTGGAGCCGTAGAAGCCTTCGGAGATCATCTCGAGCTGGGCCGCCGGGACCGGCGCGCCGAAGCTGTTGAGGACGTCCACCTTGACGGAGCCGATCGGCCGCATGCGGACATCCATCCGCACCGGCCCTTCTTCCCTGAGGTAGCCGGAGATCTCGCCCCGGTGCGGGCCGCCCACCTCCTCCGTCCGCATGCGGAACCACTCGTTCAGGATGATGCCGCGGAACTCGTAGTCGCTGCTCAGCGTCGCGCCGACGATCTGCCCGGTCTGGTAGATCAGGGTGTTGGCGTTGGGGAACTTGCCGTCGGGATCGCCGATCGGGTTGAGGACGCTGCCGATGATCGTCCCCTGGCGGTCCAGGAAGAGGTCGACGGTGACCGTCTGCCCCTCGCTGACGATCTCCCCCTTGCCGGAAGCGCGTCGGCGGCCGCCCGGCTCGCGGGTCGTCAGGTCGAACCTGCCCTGCGGAATGCCGAGGAACGAGAAGGAGCCGTCGGCGCCGGTGCTGCTGTAGGTCGTGAAGCCGCGGATGGACTGCGCGTTGAGCTGGATCGTGGCGCCCGGCACGCCCAGGGTCGTCCCCGGCTCGTAGAGGTGGCCGTTGACCGTGCCGCGGGCCTCGAGCTGGACGTTCGCCGCCAGCTCCTGGTTGTTGGCGCCCAGGTACTTGGCGCCGCTACGGCCGAAGCGGCCCGTCTGGGGATCGAAGGCGATGACCTCGTACCAGCCCAGAGGCAGGAGGTTGAACTCGAACCTGCCCTCCGTGTCGGCGTTGATGGCGTCGAACAGCCAGCCGTTGCGCAGCAGACGCACCTCGGCCGAGGCCACGACCGAGCCTTCCAGGGCGGGGGGCGCCGGCGGCAGCGTCACCTGCCCGAGGACCTTGCCGGTGGGCTCCAGGAAGATGGTGACGCCGGCCACCTCCTCGCCTTCCGCCACGATCTCCACCGTCGTCTTGCCGCCGAGCCCGCCCAGCGACGGCGCGCGGGCCGACAGCGTGACCGTGCCGGCGAAGATGTTGTTGAATTCGAAGTTGCCCTCGGCGTCGGCGTTGATCACCAGCCGGCGGCGCGGATAGGCGCTCTCCTGCAGGGTCACCACCGCTCCGGGGACCACCACGCCGTTGGCGTCCGCCACCCGTCCGGAGATCGAGCCCTGCTTGGGCAGCACGATCTCGACGTCCAGGTCCTGTCCCTTCTGGTTGTAGCGGACCCAGGCCTCGGCCTTGCGGAAGAAGACGCCGTTGTCGTAGCTCACCTGGATGGGGAACGCGTTGGTGACGGGCGGCACCAGCTCGAACTTGAACCGCCCCTCGGCGTCGGTGGTCAGCTCGAAGTTGTTGAACGCGGGATGGCGCAGCACGACCTTGGCGCCCTGGACCGGCGTGACGGCGTCCTGGTCGAGCACCGTGCCGCTGATGTTGCCGCTGCGGTCGGCCTCGAAGACGAAGTCATGGGTCATGGCGTCGCCGTGGTTGACGATGTCGCCGCGCACCGTGCGGGTGCCGTAGAAGGAGTTGGTGACGGTGAGGACGTACGGTCCCGCCAGCGCCTCCGGGATCTCGAAGTTGCCGTTGGCGTCGGTGGTGATGTTGTGCGATTCGAGGTCGAGCCCCACCAGCTCCAGGCGTACCGCCGTGGTGCGGTAGGTGACGACGGCGGTGATCCCGACGAGGTTGCCCGGCGCGCTTTCGGCCTTCACCGTGCCGCGGATCATCCCCTTCTTGAAGCGGATGGTGATGAACGGGGTATCCCCCACGAAGCGGATCGTCGCCACCGCCTTGCCGCCGGCCGTCCCCTTGAAGGCGTGCACCTCGTAGCTGCCGATCCCGAGGTCAGGGATTGCGAAGCGCCCCGAGGCGTCGCTGTGGGCGGTGCGGTACCAGTGCTGGTCGCCCGCCGCCAGGTGGACGGTGGCGCCGAACACCGGCGAGCCGTCGAAGCCCAGCACCTCGCCGGCGATGCCGGAGACGGTGGAGCTGGCGTCCTGGAAGTAGAAGTTCTTCTCGACGATCTGGCCTTCGGCGCCGATCGTCACCGCCTGGGAGAGCTTGGCCTTCTTCTCCAGGTCCGCCACCGAGATGTTGCGCGTGCCGGCGAACACGCCTTCCAGCGTGTAGCGGCCCTGCGCGTCGGTGACCGTCTTGAACGGCGTGCCTTCGGCCCAGACGATGGCGCCGAACAGCGGCACGTTGGAGCCGTTGACCTTGCGGTAGACAAAGCCGGTGACCACGCCGCGCTCCTCGCGCATCACGAGGTCGACCTCGTTGACGCGGTCCGGCAGCAGCTCGAAGAAGACCTGCACGCCCGACTGGCCGGTCTCCCCCTCGAAGGTCTCGATCTCGCCGTGGCCCGCGGGCACCAGGCCGAAGTCATAGGTGCCGTCGGCGTTGCTGCGCCGCGTGCCGACCAGTTTGCCGTCGACGTAGAGGGCCACGTACGCCCCGGCCACCGGAGTCTCGCCGTCGGGCCGCAGGATCTTGCCGCGGATCTCGCCATTGGTCGGCGGCGTCTCGGGCTGGCGCAGGATCACCAGGTTGTGCTCGGCCACCGCGCCGGCGGCCGGCACCTCGATGGTCTGCACCACGAAGCGCCCCTGGCCGTCGCTGGCCGACAGCGTGATGGTGCCCACCGGCACGTCGCTGATCGAGAAGTTGCCGTTGGCGTCGATGCTCGCCGCCCGCGCCTCGCGGAAGACCGGGCTCTCGGCGATCACCCGCGCCTCCTCCGGCACCGCGCCGTTCTCGTAGGTGACGCGTCCGCGCACCGTGCCGCGGCCCAGCATCAGCACGTCCAGCCGCACCCTCTGGCCGACGAAACGGACGCGCCCCGTGGCCGTGCCGCTGTGGCCGTTGGTGGCGTCCGTGGCCTTGAGCTGGTAGATGTCGCTGCACGCCGTCTGGCGGACGTAGTCGAAGAGGAAGTTGCCCCCGGCGTCCGCGCGCACCACCGCCGTCTTGTGGGTGCGGCAGCTCTCCTCGCAGAACAGACAGGCGTCGCTCTCGCGCAGCTCGACCTCGGCGAACGGCACCGGCTTGCCGTCCGGCCCGAAGACCGTGCCCTCCACCATCGTGCCGGGCATGGCGTTGCCGGGGATGGCGACCTCGACCGTGGTCGCCGTCACCTGCTCGCCCAGCGGGTTCTTCACCCCTTTGACCGTCAGCTCCTGGGGCGCGTACGGGCTCAGGGGATTGTTGAAGACCACCCGCACGATACGCGTGTTGCGCAGCCCCTCGAACGGGTTCTCCACCGTGTGGCCCGCGCCGTTGAGAGTGTCCTGCTCGCCCTGCACCAGGCCGCCGTTCGAGACCTTGCCCGGAATGGTGAACCGCGTCGCGTCCCGCGTGAACAGGGACGCGGGATCGACGTCGGTCGTGAACAGCACCTCGACTACGTGGCCGGTGGGATCGACCTCGGTGTTCAGGACCGCCGCGAGCGCCTGGAACGGCCGCCGCGTCAGCGTCTCGACATCGCCGGGGATCTGGTCGTCCACCACGCCGTCCCCCTGGCTGTCCACCATCAGGACGAACGACGAGGCGGCGGCGCTGAGCTCGGCCGTGGCCACGCCGCCCGCCGACAGGGAGACGCCGGTCCAGCGCACCATGCGCAGCGCGCCGTTGGCGCCCGGCGCCAGCAGGTGCAGCGCGGCGGAGACGTTCTGCCCCGCCCGCATGGTCGCCCGGTATCCCCCCTCCTCCGGCACCGCCAGCAGCGCCATCTGCGCGCTACCCAGCGAATAGAGGTCGGCGAACGGCAGCTCGCGCACCCGGTCGGCGGCCAGGCCGCTCCCGGAGACGCGCTGGCCGCCGGTGCGGCTGGAGACCTCCAGGGTCACCCCCTGCCCCACCGCCAGCGCGCCCTGCATCACCGGCAGGTAGCCGGTGGTCTTCGCGAAGCGGTCGAAGGCCGCCCTGGGCGAGGTCGCCGCCGCCTCCGCCGCGAAGATCGATCCCAGCGAGGCGCCGACGCGCGCCCCCTTCTGGGTGGTGCGGCGCAGCAGGTCCCACTCCCACTCGGCGTCCCGCGCTCCCGTCCACTCCGCCGCGAGTTGGGCGGCGCTGTCGAACAACTCCTCGCCGAACTGCGTGTGCCGGCCCGCCTGCGCGATCTGGTAGACGCGCAGGTCCACCGTCGGGCGCGACACCCGGGGCAGGTCGGACCGCAGCAGCGACGGCGGCGCGGTGGCCAGGGAGAAGCCGAGGCCCAGCAGGTTGAGCGAATCGCGGATCAGCCCCGGCGGCAGCGAGTCGGCCGCGCGGGGCAGGATGATGGCGTTGGGCGACAGCGGAATGCCGTTCTCCCCCACGCCCACCGTCAGCTCGAAGGCCGGCGTGATGGACGACGGCGCCCGCGCCGCCGTGGCCGTCACCCGGCCGGTGCGTTTGGGGTGCAGGCGGAAGTCCACCACCTCGGCGTCACCGGGCAGCACCGTCACCGTCTTCTCGTTCGGCCCCACCACCTCGACGCCCGCCAGCTTCTCCAGCGGCAGCCGGATCGTCATCAGGTTGGCCGGCGCCGTCCCCGTGTTGGTGACGGTGAGGAGCATGGTGTAGTCCTCGCCCTCCCTCACCACGTCGGGATGGGTGATGGTGACGTTGAGCGTGGGATCGCGGACGATCACCGCGCCCTGGGCCTTGCCGGTGACCCGCCGCACCTGGTTGCCCGGGAGACCCCGGAGCACGCCTTCGAGATCGAAGGAGACGATGTGCGTCCCCTCCTTCAGGCCCTCCACCAGCACCTCGGCCTGGCCTGTGGCCTGCGCCACCAGGAAGGTGAGGTCGTCCCCCGTGCCCAGCTCGCCGTCCGGTCCGGGCACGCGCACCGGCACCGGCACGCCCAGCGGCGTGGGCGGCTCGGTCCGCGCCTGCCGCAGGCCAGGCGGCAGCGTGACCCGGGCGGTGAGGTCGTGGATGGTCAGGGGATCGTTCGCCGGCGCGCCGTTCTGCGCCATCAACACCACGGAGAAGAACTGGTGCAGCAGGCTGACGTCCGTCGGGAAGAGGATCACGCCCGGGATGGGAATCACGTCGTCCTTGCGGCAGTCCCCCTCCAGGGCCTCGCAGCCGCCGTAACTGTCGTCCCGGCCGCCCTCCGGGGCGTCGAGCTTGAGCTGGAACGGTGCCATGCGGGGCGGCGTGAAGCGCGTCGAAGACGCGTGCCAGCCCGGCAGGTCCCAGAGCCCGATCACCTGCTCCTTGCCGGGCCCGAAATAGATGACGGGGATGTTGTAGTCGATGGTCTCGCCGGCGACGCCGAAGGCGAACGTGAAGTTGAAGGCCTGGAAGCTGTCGTCGTCGACGACGATGCCGTAGCTGCGGATCTCGTCCAGCGTCAGGGCGCGCGAGGTCACGCGGGTGATCAGCACCTGGGTGACCAGCACCGCCGCCGACCGCGGCTCGGCGTAGGCCACCAGGTCCTCCCCCTCCACCAGGCGGATGTTGTCCAGCCGGTACTCGCCCTGGAGGCGCAGGCGGGGGATGCGGAAAGGCTGGTTCGGGACGGTCTCCAGCACCAGGATGCCGTCGATCTCGGGGCCGGTGAAATCGGCGAGCACGCGCAGGTCCTTGGGCAGGACCCCGCGGCTGGCGTCATAGCCTTCCAGATGGGTTTCGACGATCGTGGGCGTGTCGTAGGGAACGGTCTGGCTCTCCGGCGACACCTTGAGCCGGCTACCGGCGATCAGCAGTTGCGCGTTCGCGAGGTCGGCCGCGGCGGCGGGCCGGGGCGCGAGCGGCGCGAACAGCATTCCTACGAACAGCAGAACTCCCCACCGAGAGCGTTTCCCGATCATGACTCTCCCATCGGAAAAGGCTCTCCCTGCCCGTCTCGCGTTCCCGCGAGCCAGGGGCGGCCTTCCCGTTCTCTACGTCTATGGCCCGAGGTATATCACGCGGGTATGGGGCGGCTCTTGAAGGATCTTGCCCTTCAGTGCTTCACGAGATGAGCTAGCCGGTCAGGCCGCCGATGTAGCCAATAAACAATGACTGCGAAACCGGCGAATCCACCAGCAACGGCCGCGGCGAATAGCGTCCACTCATGAGTCATGGCACCGAGATACGCTGCGACCGCCGTACCGACGACCAGAGTCAGCCAAGCCATCGGCTTCCTCCCTCGCGGCGAGATAACGACTGCAACGATCATCACCGCGAGAGCGGAAAGCGCCACAAACGCGTGAGCGACGATCGTTAGCCAAAGCTTTATGGTCGAGTTCGTGCAAAGCCCGGAGATCAGATCCTCCGGAGGGCAAAGGTGCTTTTCAACAAACGAGTAAGTGAACGCTCCGAGAACGAAGACGCAGTACCAGACAGCTATTGCCGCAGGGACAAGGAGAAGCCATCTCAAGGTGCTCATCATTGACGCCCAACGCCCGCGCTCACCGGCGGGCCGAGCACCGCGAGGCACGTCCGAGCTCAGCGCGTTGTCAGGCGACATGATCCATCTCCGAGTCAGCGCGCGCGCCGGTAGTGCATGGCGACCGCGCCGCTGTGGAGCGGTTTCACCGAGACCAACTCGAGCCGTCGCGTGCTGGGTAGCCCGCTCTCGTACAGGGTCGGGCCGTGACCCGCGATTCTGGGATGGACGAGCAACTTGTACTCGTCGATCAGATCCAGCCGGTCCAGCTCGGTCGCGAGCTTGCCGCTACCGAGGAGCACGCCGTCCGGGGTCGCGTCCTTGAGCTTCTGCACGCCCGCGCGCAGGTCGCCGGCGACGTGGTGGCTGTTGGTCCACGGGAAGTCCTTTCGCGTCGACGACACCACGTACTTCGGCTTGGCCTCCAGCTTGACCGCCCACTCGCGCATCGCCGGCGGCACTTCCACGTCGCCGCGGGCGACCGCCGGCCAGTAGCTCTCCATCATCTCGTAGGTGACGCGGCCCCACAGCATCGCCCCGCCCTCGTCCATGAGGCGGGTGAAGAAGGCGTGTGTCTCGTCGTCGGCGATTCCTTCCTGGTGGTCGACGCAACCGTCCAGGGTGACGTTGATACTGAAGGTCAAGAGTCCCATGGTGTCCTCCGTTCGAGATACTCGACCAGACGCCCCGGCGGAATCAGCACTTGTCCATGGAAGCTTATCCGTCCAGATCACCCCAAAGCTTCACGTCGACTGAAACCCCGTAACTCCATCTATCACAACTACTTGGCTACATCATACGCCTCGCGGTGGAACCCCGTCAACCCACAGAACTGCGCCGTGTAAGCAACTTCACGCCCGCCGTGCAGCCCGAGGAGCCGATCCTCAAAGCCGGCTGCTTCGGCAGCTATAGAACCTGCCAGTGCTACAAGATCTCCGGCCAGAGCGGCTGCATCACCAGCGGCAGCGGCAGCGATTGCTCCACTTGCTGCTTCAACCTCCACTGCTGAGATCTCTCCGTCCCGGGCTCCCCCGCCCGGGGCGATCCGCCAATCTCGGCGCTTGACTGGGCAGTGCCGAGGGGTTATGCTTTTGTCGTGAAGATCGAGACTAAAGTTTCTCTTTCGGAAGACGTTGTAGCGGCCCTCGATAGCCGCTCTCATGATCCTCAGGACCGGTCGGCCATCGTCGAAGCCGCGCTACGTGCCTACCTGAAGTGGCCACGACCCGACGAAGACGCAGGGGATCTCGAGATCATCAACTCCCTTTCGGCGGAGCTCAATGAGGAAGCCGCCGATGTCCTCGAGTATCAGACCATTCCGTGAGACGAGGAGACCTCTACCGGGTCAAGCATCCATCTGCGCTTGATCCTCGGAGATTCAGGGTCTTCGTAGTAGTGAGCCGACAGCTCCTGGTGAACTCCACTTTCTCTTCCGTTATCTGCGCTCCCATCTACACACGTCGGGACGGCCTTCATAGCCAGGTGCTGGTCGGCATCGAGCAGGGGCTCAAGCACGACAGCAGCATTCACTGCGACGAACTTGTCAGTCTCCAGAAGTCTGTCCTGACCGACTATGTCGGCGCCCTTCCTCCAGAGAAGATTCTTGAGCTTGATCGCGCACTGGCGTTTGCCCTCGACTTGCGGGCTCCCTGGCCTAACTGATTTCGCTACACGAGCAGCCAAACCTCTTCTCAACAAGAGTTCGGCGTGACCTTGATCGTGAACGTCGCGTCGAACGCGCCGCGGTGGTCTCGCACCGTACGGGACTGCGCTGTACCCGGCACCACTACGACATGGACGGCTCCCGGGGTGCGCGCCGGGACCAGCGTCGCGACGATCTTCTCGTCCGTGTTGCCGCAGATCTTCAGGGTCTTCGTGGCCTGACGCCCGACGGTCGTGCGCGCCGAGATGGTGAAGTCGCTGCGGAACACCACGAAGGGCACGACGGAGGGTGCTTCCGCTCCCGGCGTGGCCGAGATCTCGACCAGGTGCCGCCGGGCCGCGCCGCGTTCGCAAGCGGTGCCGGGAATGTGGGGCGTGTTCGTCCCGCTGTCCGTTCCGACCCACGTTCCCAGCAGGCGTCCGGAGGCCACGAAGGTCGGGTCCAGATCGCGGGAGAGATGCAGGAGCCGGCACCATTCCTGCCGGGTCTGCAACTTGGCGTGATGCCGGGCGTCGAACCAGTCGCCTCCCCCGCCGCCGTCGAGATTCATGCGCCCCGCGCCGTCGAAGTTCCGCGAGCTCGTATCCGAGTCGCGCGACTCGCCGTGACGCAGGCAGACGTTCTCGGGAGTGGCGATGTCGCAACTGGCGCTGACCGGCGGGCATTTCTGGTCGCCTGGATGGCGAGGCGCACCCGAGGTCATCAGACCGCGATATTGCTTCCTGCCGGCGCGGCCATCGTCACAGATCGAGACCGAGGAACCGCGTCCCCGCGATCGGGTTGTACCGGTAAGGAGGGATCTCTTGGAAGCCCAGGCGCTCGTACAACCGTTGCGCGCCGCTCATCGTGGGCAGCGTGTCGAGGTACATTCGCTGGTAGCCGATCGACCTTGCCTCAGCGATGACGCGCTCGGCGAGTTGCCGGCCCAAGCCCGCTGCCCGGAACTCCGGTCGAACGTAGAGCCGCTTCATCTCGCACGTGTCGCCCGTCAAAGGCCGCATCGCGACGCACCCGGCCGGCGCGCCATCTTCCAGCGCCAGCAGGAGCCGGCCGCGCGGAGACACGTAGTCGCCGGGCAGCGTCCGCAGCTCCGTCTCGAAATCCTGAAAGCTCAGGTCGACGCCGAGCGCCTCCTGATATTCGCGAAAGAGTCCGCGAACAATTTCCACAGCGGCCGTATCGATGGCTTCGCTGATGTCGATCATGGGCTACAGCAGTTCCGCATCCCTTAGCACCGCCGCCAGCAACGCCCGCAGCTTCTCCGCCGCTCCCCGCCCGGCCTCCAGCACCTCTTCGTGGGTCACCGGCGCATCGGAGAGGCCCGCGCCGGGATTGCTCACCATGGAGATGCACAGGCAGCGCATCCCCATGTGGCGCGCGGCGATGACCTCCTGCACGGTGGACATGCCGGCGACGTCGCCGCCGAGGATCTGGAGCATCTTCACCTCGGCCGGCGTCTCGTAGTTCGGGCCGGGCAGCCCGACGTAGACGCCCTCTTCCAGGGGAACGCCGAGCTCGCCCGCGATCCGGCGGGTCAGCTCGCGGAGGCGGGGATCGTAGGCGGCGGTCATGTCCGGGAAGCGCGGCCCCCATTCCGGCGGGAGCTGGCCGCGCAGCGGCGTCATCCCCATGAGGTTGATGTGGTCGCGGATCAGGACGAGGTCGCCCGGCCGGTAATGAGTCCGCAGGCCGCCGGTGGCATTGGTCATCACCAGCACCTTAGCGCCCAGCAGGGCGGCCAGCCGCACGGGGAAGACGGTCTCGTTGGCGTCGTAGCCCTGGTAGGAGTGGAGGCGCCCCTTGTAGTAGAGGACGGGGCGGCCCGGCGCCGGCTCGAAGATCTCCACCGAGTGCGGATGCCCCTCGATGGCGTGCGTGCCGAACGGGAGCAGGAACTCGAGCTGAAGAGGACCGTGGGTGCGCTCCCCCACCTCCACGGCCAGCCCCGAGCCCGAGACCAGGACCACCTCGGGCCGCGGCCAGCCCAGCATGTCGTACCGCTCCACGGCGGACTTATGGGACTCCGTCAGGGAGTCCTCCGGCTGTTCCAGGGACTGGTGGACCAGCCCTTCGAGATCGTCGGTGTCGTCCATGGGCGCGTATCGTATCCTGTCGCCGGCTCCCCGGACGATCGGGGAGCGCCTACCATGGAGATTGAAATCATGAAGCGGACGCTCATCAAGCTCGCCGTCGCCTGTTGCCTGCTGGCCCTGCCCTTCGTCGTGCCCGTCCCCGCCGCCGCCGAGAAGTGCGCGAGCTGCTCGGAGTTGATCAAGGCCTGCAAGAACTTCTGCGGCAGCAACAACGTGGTCTTCGACTGCCAGAACAGCAACCCCTGCGCGGGAACGTGCAGCTGCGGGTAAAGCCGCACCCTCACTCCCCTACCCTCTCTCCCAGCCTCCCCCCTTCCGCCGGGAGAGAGGGGGAAACAAAGGACTTCAAGGACACCAGGGACCTCAAGGACAACAGGGACATGCTTCCTCCGTCCTTGGTGTCTTTGGTGTCCCTGGTGTCCCTGGTGTCCCTTCCTGCTGTTCTCCCCTCCTCTCCCGGTGTGGGTGGGAGGGAGGGGTCGGGAGAGGAGGGGCCGGGGGTGGTGAGGGCCGGCCGGGGTGGTGAGGGCTTCAGAGTTACGCTATCTTTCGCCTTCTACACGGGAGAGGGAGCGCCGCCCCATGTCCGAGCTCGACAATCAGATCCAGAATCGCCGCGAGAAGCGCCAGCGCCTCGCCGAGGCCGGCATCCCGGTCTATCCGCACCGCTTCGAGTGGGACCTGGAGCCCACGGACGTCCACGCGCAGCACGGCGCGAAGACGGCCGAGGAGCTGGAGGCCGCGGGCATCCGCCTGCGCGTGCCGGGACGGGTGCGCTCGTTCCGCTCGCAGGGCAAGATCGTGTTCCTCGACATCCACGACGGCAAGGAGAAGCTGCAGCTCTTCATCCGCAAGAACAGCCTGCCGGAGAAGGCGGTCCTGGTGCTGGACAACCTCGACCTGGGCGACGTCGTGGGCGCCGAGGGGACGCTGATGCGCACCCGCGCGGGCGAGCTGTCGCTCATGGCGGACGACCTCACCCTGCTCTCCAAGGCCCTGCGTCCCCTGCCCGAGAAGTGGCACGGCCTCGCGGACGTCGAGACCCGCTATCGCCAGCGCTACCTCGACCTCGCCACCAACGAGGAGTCGCGGCGCGTCTTCGAGGTGCGGGCGGCCATCATCAAGGGCATCCGGGAGTTCCTGGACGCCCGCGGCTTCCTGGAGGTGGAGACGCCGATGATGCAGGTGATCCCGGGCGGGGCCACGGCGCGGCCGTTCAAGACCCACCACAACGCCCTGGACATGGATCTCTACCTGCGCATCGCGCCCGAGCTGTTCCTCAAGCGGCTGCTGGTGGGCGGCATCCCGCGGGTCTACGAGATCAACCGCAACTTCCGGAACGAGGGGATCTCCACGCGGCACAACCCCGAGTTCACGATGCTGGAGTTCTACTGGGCCTACGCGGACTACCGGGAGATGATGGACTTCACCGAGGAGATGCTGACCAGCCTGGCGGAGATCGCCATGCGCGTCCAGGGCAAGGAGCAGCTCACCTGGGAGGGGCGGCCCATCGACCTCACCCGTCCCTGGAAGCGGCTGACCATGCGCGACGCCATCACCCATTTCGGGGGCATCCCGGCGGAAAGGCTGGAGACCGCGGAGTCCGTGCGCGCCGTGCTGGAGGAGAGGGGGCTCGACATCCCCCAGGGCGGCACCTACGGCCACTTACTGATGGGTCTGTTCGAGGACACGGTGGAAGAGCACCTCTTCGATCCGGTCTTCATCACGGATCACCCGACGGACGTATCGCCGCTGGCCAAGCAGCGGCCGGACGATCCGCGCTTCACCGAGCGTTTCGAGCTGTACCTCGCGGGGATGGAGATCTCCAACGCCTTCAGCGAGCTCAACGATCCGGACATCCAGGCCGAGCGCTTCCGCCAGCAGGTGGCGGCGCGCGAGCAGGGGGACGTGGAGGCGCACCTCTACGACGCCGACTACGTCCGCGCCCTGGAGCACGCCATGCCCCCGGCGGCCGGCAACGGCACCGGCATCGACCGCCTGACCATGCTCCTCACGGACCGGCAGTCGATCCGCGACGTGATCCTGTTCCCGCTGATGCGGCCGGAGGCGGAGGTCGAGTAGCGAAGCCCCCCTGGGAGCGCCGGCGTCCCGCCGGCTGACTTACTAGTTTTTTAGTTAGTTGCCGGCGGGACGCCGGCGCTCCCAGGGGATTGCTCCATCTCCTTCAAGAACTCACAAGCCCCTTCGTGCTCTAGGCTGCAGGCCATCTTGTACAGCTCGCGGGCATACTCCAGATCCTGGGTGACGCCGTCTCCGGTGTGGTAAAGGTCGGCGAGATTGGCGCAGCCGTAGGAGTTGCCCTTGGCGCAGCTCCGCGTGAAGAGCTTGACGGCCGTCGCTTTGTCCTGCTTCACGCCCTCGCCGTCACGGTAGAGGACTCCCAGGTTGAAACAAGCCAGCGGGTCTACGTTCCCGCAAACGGTCCCCTCGCAGGCCCGGCGGTAGGCGAGCGCGGCCCGCATCACATCGGGGTGGACGCCGAACCCCCGTTCGTGGAGAAAACCGGCGTTGGTGCAGCCGAGCGCGCTGCCGAGATCGCAGGCGCGTTGATAGGCGGTCAGGGCACGGCCCTCATCCGCAAGGGTCCCTCGACCTTTCTCGAAATGCAGACCCGCGTTGTAACAGGCGTTGGAGTCGCCTTCATGACAAGCCTTGTCATAGAGGACCAGCGCTTGGGCGTCGTTCTTGGGGATGCCACGCTCCCCCGTCGCATAGAGGTACGCGAGATAGGCGCATCCCTGGGCACTCCCGCCGTCGCAGCCCGTGCGGACGAGCCCAAAGATGAAGGCCTCCTCCGCTGACTCCTTGATCCCCTGGAGCAGACGGCCACCGAGCTCGCCGCAGGCTTCGGCGCTGCCATCCCGACAGGCCTGCTTAAAACGCTGATTGGCGAGGCCGTTCTCCGCTCCCTTGGCGTGGAGGACTCCGAGCAGGTAACAGCCTGAAGCCAGTCCATCGTCGCAGGCCTTCTCGCAAAACGCGCGGGCTCTGGCCAGCTTGATCGTCTTTTCGAGGATCTCCGGACCCCGGCGCACAGAGAGCCGGACCTCCTCTCCCGCGTTCCTCCGCGACAGCTCGTGCTCGAAGGCGCACACGCCGTTTACGGGCGTGCCGTCGATGCCAAGGATCAGGTCGCCCGAACGGAGCCCGGCGCGGGCGGCGGGACCGGTCTCTACGACTTCCTGCAGCACGGCTCCGTCCTCCCGCAGGCTGTTCGCGTTCTGGAAGCTGGCGCCCAGGGTCCCGGGCTCCAGCGAGACGCCTCCGCCCTGGCAGTCCAGCGCCAGCACCAGACAGACCCCGAGCGCCGCCGCTTTCAAGGATTCCTCTCCAGCCACGAGCACGCTTCTTTGTGCTCATTGTTGCAGGCGCTCCGCAGGGACTCACGCCACTTTGGGATTTCGTAGGGATCGAATCCGTCGCCCGTCACCAGGTCGGCGAAGCGGGTGCACCCTTGGGCGTTGCCTTCTTCGCAGGCCCGTCCGAAGAGCTGGCCGGCCGTCTCGTAGCTCCGTGCCACTCCGATGCCGTTGTAGTAGAGGGTTCCCAGGTTGGCGCAGCCGAGCGGCTCTCCCGTGTCGCAGGGCGTCCCCTCGCAGGCGCGGCGGTAGGCGCGCACGGCGCGCATCGCGTCGGCCTGAATGCCCTGGCCTCTTTCGTGGGCGAATCCGGCGTTGACGCATCCGGCGGCCATGCCCAGCTCGCAGGCGCGCTCGTAGAAGGTCAGCGCGCGGCCCAGGTCCCGCCGGGCTCCCAGCTCTTGCTCGAGGTGCCATCCCGTGTTGAAGCAGGAGGCGGCATCCCCCAGATCGCAGGCCTTCTCCCACGCGGCTTTCGCCCGCGGGCCCTTGACCGGGTCGCCGCCGTAGCGCGCGCCGTAGACCTCCGCGAAAATCGCGCACCCCGAAGCGTTCCCGTTGTCGCAGGCCTTGCGGACGAGCTCCAGGAGCCCGTCGTCGATAGAGCCCCAGCCCTTCTCCTCGATGAACTGGCCGGCCAGCTCCGCGCAGCCTCCGGGGCTGCCGCCTTCGCAGGCCCGCCGGAAGAGCTCGTAGGTCTGCTTCTCCTGGTCCGGTTCCCTGGCCACGAGGCCTCCCAGCAGATAGCAGCCGGACGCCCGGCCGGAGCGGCAGGCCTTCTCGTAGAGCTTCCGGGCGTCGACCAGCTTCACCTCTGTCTCGAAGCTCTCCATACCCCGGCGCACGGCGAACCTGACCTTCTCGCCGGGGAACCGGTTGAAGATCTCGCGCTCCAGGGCGCACTTGTTGTCCAGAGGCCTGCCGTCGATGGAGAGGATGAGATCGTCCGAACGCAGTCCCGCGCGCCCGGCGGGACCGTTCTCCAGGACCTCCTGAAGAACGACGCCGTTCTCGCGCAGGCTCTCGGCATTGCGGAAGTCCGCCCCGACGGTCGCCTGCCCCAACCCCTCCCCTCCCTTCGCACAACCCAGCGCCAGCACCGGCAACAGCCAGAGACAGAGACTTGAACGCATTGTGGTTCTCCCAGGGGGAATCATATTCTGAACCCACTGAAGGACCTCAAGGACACCAAGGACGAATAAAGCATCGTCCTTGGTGTCCTTGGTGTCCTTGAGGTCCTTGGTGTCCCTGGTGTCCTTTCCAGCAGTTCTCCCTCTGCTCCCGGGGACGGAGGGAGGGGTCGGGAGAGGAGGGCCGGGGTGGTGAGGGCCCCCCTCCACCTGCTAGATTCCCCCCATCCACTCATGGCCGACCGCATCGAAGACCGCGCCCGGTTCGACCTCGTCCGCTACGCCAACGTGTGGGAGGACGCGGAGGTGCTGCGCTCGGCGCTCCGGCCGGCGCCGGGCAAGCGCGTGCTCTCCATCGCCTCGGCGGGGGACAACGCCTTCGCCCTCCTCGCCGCCGGGGCCGAGGTGGTGGCGGCCGACCTCTCCCCCGCCCAGATCGCGCTGGTCGAGCTCAAGCGCGCGGCCATCCGGCGGCTGGGATTCGAGGATCTGCTCGCCTTCCTCGGGCTCCGCAAGGGCGAGGACCGCCGCGCCGTCTACGAGCGGCTGGAGCACGACCTGCCGGCGCGCACGCGGGACTTCTGGCGCGAGCACCTGGACGAGATCGCGGGCGGTGTGGTCCATCACGGCAAGTTCGAGAGCTACTTCGAGCTGTTCCGAGAACGCGTCCTCCCTCTGGTCCACCGGCGGAAGACGGTCCTGGCCCTCCTCGAAGAGAGGGACGAGGCCGCCCGCAAGGAGTTCTACGACCGCACCTGGAACAACCTGCGCTGGCGCCTCCTCTTCCGGATCTTCTTCAGCCGCTTCGCCATGGGCCGGCTGGGACGCGACCCGGAGTTCTTCCGCTACGTCGAGGGATCGGTCGCCGAGCGCATCCTGAAGCGGACCGAGTACGCCCTCACCGTGCTGCCGGTCCACGACAACCCCTACGTGGAGTACATCCTCCGGGGGACCTTCAAGCGCGCCCTGCCCCTCTATCTGCGGAGCGACGTCTACCCGGACCTCCGGCGCAACCTGGACCGCCTGATCCTCGTGGAAGGCCCCATCGACGAAGCCGCCCACGCCCACCGGGGCGAAGGGTTCGACGGCTTCAACCTCTCGGACATCTTCGAATACCTCGACGCGGACACCAGCGCCGCCGTCTACGGCCGCCTCCTGGAGACCGCCCGGCCGGGCGCCCGCTTCGCCTACTGGAACATGCTCGTGCCGCGCTACCTGGCCTCCGCCTTCCCCGGCCGGGTCCGCCCCTTGGACACCGAAGCCGGGAAGCTCTTCGACCGCGATCTGGCCTTCTTCTACAGCGCCTTCGTCCTGGAGGAGGTGGTTTGATCTCCCCCGGCGATCTGCGCGGGGCGGCGGTCCTGGCCGCGATCTTCCTCTCCCTGCTGGTGATCGCCGAGCTCTGGCGCCGGTTCGGAACGCCGAAGCCGGAGCACACGCGCAAGCTGGTCCACCTGGGGGGCGGCGTCGCCTGCCTGTTCTTCCCGTTCCTCGTCCGCTCCCCCTGGGTGGTGCTGGCCCTGGCCCTGCCGCTGACCGGCCTGTTCGTGGCCGGCGGGAGATTCGGTTTCCTCCAGAGCCTGCACGGCGTGAAACGAAAGAGCCGGGGCGCGGAGTACTACCCGCTCTCCGTCTTCCTGGTCTTCGTGATGACCCAGGGCCGGCCATGGCTGTATCTCTCGGCCGTGCTCGTGCTCGCCGTGGGAGACGCCTTCGCCGCCCTGATCGGCAGCCGCTACGGGGTGATCCGCTACGAGGTGGAGGACGAGACGAAAAGCCTGGAGGGCTCCCTGGTCTTCCTGGTGATCGCGTTCCTGGCGATCCACCTTCCCACCCTTCTGCTCACGGACCTCCCCCGTCCCGTCTGCGTGCTGGCCGCCCTGCTGGTGGCCGCGCTGGTGACCGGCTTCGAGGCGATCTCCCTGGAGGGAGCGGACAACCTCTTCGTCCCCTTCGCCGTGGTGGTGATCCTGGGCAAGATCACCACCAAGCCGCTCTCGGAGGTGATCTTCCAGAACCTCTCGCTGCTGGCCATCTGCATCGGCGTGGGACTGGCCGTCTGGCGCTCGCGCTCGCTCAACGTGGGCGGCGCCATCACCTTCATCCTCTTCGCCTACGGCACCTGGTCGCTGGGATCGTGGATCTGGGCGCTGCCGGTCTTCGTGGGATTCGCGGGCTACCTCCTGGCCTGGAAGCGCTGGGCGCCGCCGGGGCACGCCTCGGGGATCAAGGTGCGGACCCTCGCGCGCGCCCTGCTGCCGCCGTTCGTGATGCTGATCCTGGCGAACAGCCTGAACGACTACCCCACCTGGTTCGCCCCCTATCTCGCCGCCATCGCCGCCGTGCTCGCCTTCAGCATGGACACCGGCGTCTTCCGTCTGGAACGTCGCCGGAGCTGGGCCCTCGGCGCGCTGGGGCTGGCGCTGCTGGGCACGATCCTGGTGGTCGTGGGCCCCTGGATCGCCCTGCGCCGGGCGCCGCTGGAGACGGTGCTGGCGATCCTCGCCGCGACCGCGGTGGTCTGCCTCGTCAACTCCCTCCTGGAGCTGCGCGATCCCGAGCTGCCCCGCAGCCGCGAGTGGACCGCCTGGCGCTTCCTCTTGAGCTTCGTGGCCGCCGGCGCGGTTTGGGGGTTGCAGATGCTGGAGATGATTCCCGCGTGGGATCCGGGGTGGAGATAAGATCCCCGCCGGAAGGAGGGAACCTGATGTCCGAAATCCAATGGCGGGACCGGCTCCAGCCGGCCCTGGAGGAAGCGCGGGAGGCGAAGCGGCCCGTCCTCCTGTATTTCTGGACCCCCGAGTGACTGGGCTGCCGCAAGATGGGTGCCGTGACGTACCCAAACGCTGAAGTCGCGCAGTTCGTCTCGGAGCGTTTCCTTGCGCTCAAATTCAACCTCAAGGAGCCGCATCCGGACTTCAAGGAAGCGCTGGGCCGGGGCAAATTCCTCTGGGCTCCCCTGCTCATCTTCCTGGACGGCCGGGGCAACGAGCTGCGCCGCTACGTGGGCTTCCTGCCGCCGGACGAGTTTCTGGCCGAGCTGACCCTGGTCCTGGGTCTCCACGCCATGACCCACTCCCAGATGGAAGACGCCCTGCGGCTGTTCGACGAGTCGGCCGAGCGGTATCCGAAGGCGAGCGCCGCTCCCGAGGCCCTCTTCTGGGGCGCCGCGGCGGCCTACCGCATCGACGGCCTCGCCGCCGTGGTCCAACGCTGGGACGACCTCATCGCCCGCTACCCCGACTCCACCTGGGCGCGCCGGGCCGACGTGGTGCCGGACGAGGTCCGCGCCAAGCTGGCGAGCGGCGAATGATCAAACCGGGCTTCCTCTTCGATCTCGACGGCACGGTCTACCAGGAAGGCCGTGCCATACCCGGAGCCGCCGAGGCCCTGGAGGAACTGCGCCGCCACGGCTATCCCTTCCGCTTCACCACCAACACCACCCGGCGTCCGCGAAGGATTCTGGCGGAGTGGCTCCAGGGGATGGGCATCCAGGCGAGCACCGAAGAGATCCTCTCCGCCCCTGCCGCCGCCGCACGCTGGCTGCGCGACCGTGGAACCCGCCGCGTCCAACTCCTCCTGAACGAAGCCACCTTCGAAGACCTCCCCGGCTTCGAGATCACGGACCGCAACCCCGAAGTCGTGGTCGTGGGAGATCTCGGTGAGTCCTGGACCTTCCCCCTCCTCAACCAGGCCTTCCGCAACCTGATGGACGGCGCCGAGCTGCTGGCCCTCCAGAGAAACCGCTACTGGAAGACGGATGGTGGATTGAGCTTGGACGGGGGACCGTTCGTAGCGGCCCTGGAGCACGGGAGCGGCAAGACCGCGACGCTGGTCGGCAAACCAAGCCCCGCCTTCTTCGAAGCGGCCGCTCGGGATTTGGGACTTCCGCCGGATCGGATCGCCGTGGTCGGGGATGATCTGGAGTCCGACGTCGCGGGGGCGAGGGCGGCCGGGATGTGCGGGATCGCGGTGCGCACCGGCAAGTACCGGCCGCAAGATGAGGAGCGGGCACAGAGGGCGGCGGATGTGGTGTTGGATTCGATCGCGGGGGTGGTGGGGTGGATCATAAAAGCGCCGTAGCAATGGCGCTCTCAATACGCCCAAGGCGAGCCCACCGTCGAACCCACCCCCTCTCTTCGAGAGGGTGGGGTAGAAGGCCTCTACTGGTCGGAGGTGGGGTCGCTGGCGACCGCACCGCCAGGGAAGGGAGCCACCAGCGCCACAGCGGTCGGGGTAGGTACCGAGATCCTGTGGGTGTGCTCCATATCCCGCTTTTCTAACGGGGGAGGTGGAGGGGGAGGCACAATCGGCTCGATACCGATATACAAGTTCGTGGAAGCCCGCGTCGTGAAGTCCGGGCTGCCGTTCCCGTCACCGTCCACCGGGATGCCAGCCGATAGCTTCTTGATGCCCGCTCCCTGGAAGCCGCCAGGCCCACCGCTCCGGATGAAGGGACGATTGACCGCTGTCAGCTGGAGGTCCTCACCGCATGGAACGACTCCACAGTCGATCACCACGCTCTCCCCACTTTCGCTCGTGAAGGTGAGCTTCGGCCGCACATTAAACGAGGAGCTGAAGGTGCCTCCGTCCCCGTTCATGGCCTGCAGCCGGAGAGTGCCGCTGACGACATCCGTCCGGAACTCCGAGAGGAAGACCCTCAGCGTGTAGTCGGTGCCGCCGATCGTCACCGGATTTTGTCCCAGCAACCGGAGCGCCATGATCACCAGTGGACCCTCTCCGACGCCGCCGATGAGGCTGATGTCCCGGGGACGGCGGACGATCGTGTCGATCCCCGCGAGGGCGTTCTGCGGTCCCAGCGACTCGCCCATCAGGCTGACCACCGTGCTCCCCTCGACTGGAGCCCCGAAGACTTCCTCGATTGGGAAACGAGCGAGATCGACCGTCGTCGATCCCGGGGTCGTCGACAGACCGTCGTCACCCGCGTGGATCGTGAAATCGGTAGCGGCTGGCGCAGTGGCGGCCAGCGCGGTGGCCGATACCAGACCCAGGGCGGCACTGACCAGATACCTCCAACTCTTCTTCATGGATCTCTCCTTCTCACGTTGTCCTCGGTTTGGATTCGCACACTTCTCAATCTGTCCCTAATCATTTGAGTGTTCTCGAACAATTTAGCGGGACAACAATCGGGCGGACGATCCCGATCCAGCCAGGGAAGCGCGCTAGATGACGGAAGGACCTGAAGGACCCAAGGGACAGCTCTGATGTCCTTCATGGAACCAACCGCGCGCGCTAAACTCCCCGAATGCGAACTCCCCTCCTCCTGACATTCCTTTTAGCTTCCTGCACACCACCTCCCGCCCCTCCCTCTGGTCCCCTGGATTGCAGCCTCGAAGCCGTGCCGCCGCTCGTCGCGGGCGGTCCCGCGCAGATCCGCTTCACACTGCGCAACACCACGGACGCGCCCATCCAGGCGTTGCGGTGGAACACGCCTCTCGAAGGTTGGAGGGGGACGATCTTCCAGGTGAAATTCCAGGGATTCGACCGGCCCTATCAGGGGCCGATGTTCAAGCGCGGGGATCCGGGACGCGAGGAGTACGTGGAAATCCCCGCCGGAAAGTCGGTCTCGGCGGTCGTCGACCTGGCACAGGGATACGAAATGAAAAATCCCGGCCCCTATCAGGTGAAGGTGACCGGGAGCTTGCAGGACGTGGCCACCGGCGGCGAGCCGGCGCCACGCTCGCTGGAACGGCATCAGCCGGCGGCGTTGAGCTGTGGCGAGCTGCTGCTCAACGTCCCGCCGGCCGAGGGCGCTCCATCCTGACCTAGAACCGCCAGACGATGCCGACGTTGGCGCCGATGCCGGACAGGTCGAGGTCGAAGTCGTCGTCGAAGTCGACGTCGTCGATGTCGTCGAAGTCCTCGGGATCGAAGCTCACCGAGCCTTCGATGTTCCGGTAGAGCGCCTCGGCGAAGAAGCCGACGCCGCCGCCACTGCCGCCGGCCTTGAAGCCGCCGACGACGTAGAAGCCGACCTCGTCATCCACCTCGCCGATGTCGGTGTCGAGCAGGATGTAGGTCGCGCCACCACCGATGTAGGGGCTGAAGTTCTCATCAGGGGCGAAGTTGAAGGTGATTCCGGCCTCCAGCGGAATGGCCGAGATCTCGAACTGGTCCTGGAAGTCGCTGTCGCTGTCGAGCAGCTCTTCGAAGTCCTCCGCGATGTCCGGGAAGTAGCTGCCGCGCAGCTCGAACTGGATCGGGCCGCTGCCGAAGCCAATCCGAGTGCCGCCGCCAAAGGTGTCGTCGAAGTCGCCGGTCTGCCAGTACGAGCCGAAGATGTTGAAGTCTGTGGCCATCGCCGGGGCGACGCCCACGAGTAGGAAGGCCAGGGCTGAGGTCAGTACGATTCTCCGCATGTTCACACTCCCGTTGTGAGATATCGTTAAGCAAGTACTCCTCTAACGCACGAGCACGCGTTGGGAATCGTGGATTCCGCCGGACGCTGACTCACGTTGCTGTTTCAGCAAGATCCGTGCCGCTGATCGGAGAACTACGAGGCTTCCGGCACCCGCACCGTCCCCGCCGCGCCGTCCATGGTGACGACCTGCCCCGTCTTCAGCGTGCTCACCAGTCCGGCGACGCCGACGATGGTAGGAATTCCCATCTCGCGGGCGACGATGGCGGAGTGGGAGAGGATGCTGCCGCGCTCGATCAGCAAGCCCGAGACGGAGGGATAGAGCGGCACCCAGCCGGGGTCGGTCCGTTCGGCGACCAGGATCTCGCCGTCGAGACGGGCGTCCTCGGTGGGAGTCCGCAGGACCTTGACCGGACCGGTGACGATCCCCGGACAGCAGCCGGTGCCTCTCAGGATTCCCGGCTCCGTGGACGCGACCGCGCCAGGGCGGCCGCGGTAGAGGTTGCGGTGGTAGGGCAGGCCGAAAGTCTCGAAGCGGTCGGCCGGCGGGTCCATGCGGCGGTAATTGTCGAATTCCTCGCGGCGCAGGGCGGCGAGGCCGCGCAGGTTGGTGGTCACCGCCCGGCCCTTGACGTAGTCCCAGACCTCGTCGAGGGTGAGATAGAAGACGTCGTCGGCGTGGTCGAGGAGCCCCGCCTCGGCGAAGTCCTCCCCCACGGCCCGCAGCATCTCGCGCAGCAGGCCGTAGATGCGCGTGCGGGCGAAGCGGAGGTTCTCGCGATTCTTCACGCCCAGACGGGCGTTCTCCAGCACCCGGCGGAAGATCCATCTCCGATGGGGGCCCCGAACGGCGGCGAAGGCCTTCTTCTCGGCTTCACGGCGGATACGCTGCTCGCGCTCCTCCATCGCCTTTGTGTCCAACGCCGACGGATCTTCCATCGCCAGATAGTTGCGGAGGATCTGGTAGAGGAAGGCCGGGCGATCTCGCAGGGAAAGCTCCTCCAGCTTGAGCTCGTTGGGGCAGCGGAAGCCGTAGAGATCGAGATAGCGGGCGATGCCGGCGGCGAAGCCCGCGAAGCGCCGGTCCGCCGGGATCTCGCGGGCGAGCTCTTCGGGCGAGCGCTCCAGGATCAGCCGCCGCAGCTCCGGCTGTTGCCGGGCCTCGGCGGCCATCCGCATCAGAAGCTTGGCGGGCTCGGTGCTCTCGATGCCTCCCTCGCCGCAGATCAGATCGTTCTGGAGCGAGCCCGACTCGTCGCCGCACCAGGAGGCGCAGAGCTTCTTGAGCGTGCCGTAGAAGACCATCACGAAGAAATCGTTGATGATCGGCGCTTTCCATTCCCAGAGGAGCTTCTCTTCCATCTCGCGGTAGAGCGCCGCCAGCTCGTGCGGCTGCATGGCGCGGAAATCGAGGGCGGACCAGCGCTCGTAATGGGTGCGGAAATGATCCTGGAAATCGCCCACGATGCGGCGAATGCGGAAGAAGTTGCGCGTCGAGCGTCCTACCAGCCGCAGCAGTGCCGGCAGCTCGACGGTGTAGCGCTGGAATCCGGAAGCCGGCGCCGCGGGCTCCTCGTCCATGTTGGCCGCTTCACGGACTCCCATCATCGATTCCATGAAGCTCTTGTTGTAGTTGAAGCCGGGGAAGAGGCGGACGAGGCGGTACCAGTTGAAAAGGTTGTAATAGACCTGGCCGCGGAACAGTCCGAGCATGTTCTCGAACACCTCGCGGTTGGCCTTCACCGTGCGCGCGTCGATCCCCATGACCTCGGCGAAAACGTGATAGACGATGGTGTACGCGCGGCGGATGAAGCTGAACGTCATGGGCGAGGTCACGCCCGAATAGCTCTCGATGATGTTGGAGTTGTCCCAGATCCGCCGGTTGCCCGCGGCGGGCCCCAGCTCCTCGACCGTAGTTACGGGCCGGGCCTGGAGAAGAAAAGGCTTGCCTGCCTCATCGACGGCAAATTCGAGATCCTGGGGACGGCGATAGTGCCGCTCGACCGCGATCCCCATGCGCGTGAGGGTCTGAATCTCGTCGGCGGACAGGCTGCTCCGCTCCCGCAGCTCTTCCGGCACGGGGAGGCGGACGAGCCCGCCGCCTGCCTCGCGGTCGAGGATGAGCTGTTCCGATTTGACGGCGACGGATTCCGAGACCTCCAGCGTCTCCTTGTCGACGATGTACGTATCCGCGTCCAGCCCGGCGCTCACCAGCCCCTCCCCGGCCCCCCATAGCGAGCTGATCACGACCTCATGGACGCTGCCGTTGTTGGGATTGGCGGTGAAGATCACGCCGCTGGTCCGCGCCTCCACCATGCGCTGGACGACCACGGCGACGGCGATGCTCTCCAGGGAGATCCCCTTGGCTCGCCTATAGGCCAGGGCGCGCTCGTTGTACGCCGAGGCCCAGACCCGGCGCACCGCCTCCAGAAGGCTCTCCCGGCCGCGGACGAAAAGGAAGCTGTCGTGCAGCCCGGCGAAGGACTCCCCCGCCGCGTCCTCTCCCGCCGCCGAGGAGCGGACGGCCACGTAGGCGTCCTCCCCGATGCGGGCAGCATGCGCGGCGGCGATCTCCTCTTCGAGACCGGGCGGCAGGGGGGCGGCGAGGATCCAGGAGCGGATCTCGGACGCGGGCCGCTCCTCCGCCAATTGGGAGGCGACGCGCTCGCGAAGGCCGCCTATAGCCTGCTCGAAGGCGGCAGTAGTGACCGCGTACCAGGGTGGGACGGGCAGGCCGAGGGATTCGAGGACGGCGAGGTTGGCGGCCTTGCCGCCGAGGCCAGCGTGTTGTGACTGCGAGGGATACCAGACGAGCGGGCTTTCGCTGAACGTGGACACGGTGGGAGGAATCTACAGGAAACCTCAAGCTCGTCTCCAGTTGTTCAGGCCTGACTTAATAGCTATCCTTGGCTCCTGCTGAGCGATCCCGCTCGGCATGAGAAGAAGGACAAGGAGACCTCATGAAGAAGTCGCCCCAGAAGCTCAAGCTGGCCAAGGAGACCCTCCTCAACCTGGAGAACGAGTCCCTGCAGAAGGTCTACGGCCGCATTGCCACCGAGAGATCGGTGTGCGTCACCATCTGCGCAACGAACTGCACGACCTGCGCGACAGACGGCCGTACCTGCACTTTCGGTTGATCAGGCTCTCCCTGGGGTCCGCGAGCCGTTGCGCTCGCGGACCGCTCAGAACCGCATCCCCCATTTCACCAGGATCGCCACCGTCAGGATCACGTCGAACGCGACGATGTACATCCCCGCGTAGGTCTCCATCAGCTTGGCGGTCTTGCGGTTGGTGTTGAACCGGTACTGGAAGAATCCGATCAGGCAGATCACGAACAGCGCCACCAGGGAAGCGTAGAACGCGGGGGACAGCCCCAGGTGCCACCCCACCAGGGCCACCAGGGCGGTGTCGATCACCCGGATCAGCAGGACCAGGTACGCGGCCCCGTAGGTCCCGAAGATGCGCGTGTAAGTCTCCACGCCCTCGATCTCGTCCTCGGGGGCACGGATCTTCCGCGAGACCTCCCAGTTGAAGGTCACGAAGAAGCCCACCCAGGCGTACATCCAGAACCAGAACGGCGCCTCCCAGGGCCACTGCCCCGTGGTGAAGCTGAAGACCATCAGCGAGAGCAGGGGCATCACCAGCAGGTGGCTCACGGCGTAGACCAGGAAGTGCCGCTTGAGCCAGTCGCGGACGAAGAATTCCTTCAGCATCAGGAAGGAGAAGAAAAACGCCGCGAGCCAGGCCACGAAAGACGCCCGGCCGCCCAGGGCGGAGAGGACGATCTCCAGGGCGATGGCGATCCCTCCCAGGACCTTGAGGTCGCGCAGGGTGATGAGGCCGCTCTGAAGGACGCGCTGGGGATGGTGGCGCAGGTCCTCGGCGTAATCCTTGTGCTCGTCGAAGACCCGCAGATGGAAGAAGAAGCAGAACAGGGTCACGGCCCCGAGCAGCGTCGAGAGGTCGTAATGCATCGGCTCTCCCGGCCGGGTCAGGGCGCGGGCGAGGAACTGGTTCGAGGAGTAATAGGCCGCGATCAGCACCCCGTGGCCCAGCAGCGGGAAACGTTCCGCCAGGTAGGCGAAGAGACGCCGGAGGAACGGCGATTCGCGGGTGAGGACGGGGGCCGTGGTCATCCCTTCAGCAGCCTCTCGCGCAGGCGCGGATAGTCGATCTTGCTGTTGTGACGCGGATCGACGGGCATCGGATCCGCGGTGAGGCGGATCTCGTCCACCGTCACGCCGGCGGTCCGCAGGCGTTCGGCCACTTCAGGCTCGATCCCCTCTTCGGCGGTCTCGAGCACGACGACCACCCTCTCCCCCAGCTCCGAATCCGGAAGGCCCACGGCGGCGGCGCGGCGGATGCGCGGGTCCTCCGCGCAGGCGGCCTGCTCGACGAGCTGCGGGTGGACCAGCCCGCCGGCGCGGCGGATCGTGGAGTGGACTCGGCCCGCCAGCCAGAAGCGCCCCTCGCGGTCGAAGGAGCCGGTGTCTCCCATGCGGTGCCAGACGGTCTCGCCGTCCGCGATCTTGTTCTCGCGCACGGCTCGGGGGTTGCGGTAGTAGTCCCGGCAGACGTGCTCGCCCGTGACCACCAGCTCTCCGATCTCGCCGGCCGGCAGCTCCCAGTCCGCCCATCCTCCGTTCCCCAACCGGATGGAGCCGCCGTGGATGCGCACGATCTTCGCCCGCACCCGCTCCACGGGCGGGCCGGCGCAGAAGCCGGGCGTCAGCGGCCGGTCCTGGTTGACGGTCTCCAGACGCTCCTCGGCGGTGAGGTGCGCCACGGGCTCGGCTTCCGTCGAGCCGTAGGCCACCAGGATCTCGGTCCCGGGGAACGCGCGCCGCCAGTCGCGAAGCTGAGAGTCGGCGACGGGAGCGCCGCCGGTCAGGGCACGGCGCAGACCGGGCACGTCCCCATGATGGCGGCTCACCTCGGCGGCGAGGCGGTCGAAGAAGGGCGGCGAAGCCGTGCAGGTGGTGACGCCGTGGCGCCGCATCTGGGCGAGGATGCGCGCGCCGTCCACCTGGTCCACGCGGCGGAAGTCCATGTCCGGCACCACGGAGGGAACTCCCGTGGCCAGGTTGTTGAGGGCGAAGACCGGGAACATGGGCATGTCGACGTCGCCGTCCTCGGCCGGGAACTCGGCGGCCAGGGCGCGGTGCTGGGCGAGGAGGAAGCCGTGGGTGCGATTCGCGCCCTTGGGCTCGCCGGAGGAGCCGCTGGTGAAGGTGATGAGCGCCGGATCGTCCGATGCAGCCGGATGGACCTCGCCGTCGCCGTCCGACCGCTCCAGCTCATCCAGGGTGCGGCCCGCCGGCAGCGGACCCAGACGCCATCCCGTGGTGACCGAGAAAGGGATGGAACGCAGGGGCCGCGAGAGCAGCCGCAGCAGATGGCTCTTGGGGATGCCGATCCAGGCCCGGGGCTCCGCGAAAGCGGCGAAGGCGGCGATCTGCCGGCGGCCGATCCACGGATCGACGAAGACCGCCACCGCCCCCATATGCAGCACGGCCAGCATGGCCACGTAGAGATCGATCGACATCGGGATCATGACCACGGCCCGGTCGCCCGGCGCGAGGTCCAGGCCGCGCAGTCCGGCCGCGGCCCGCGAGACGCGGTCCCAGAGATCGCCGAAGGTGATGGATTCGTCGCCGGTAATCAGCGCCGGCCGCGCGGGATGACGGGAGGCCACGCGGCGGAGGACCTCGAGGACGTTGGAGGAGCCGGTCAGAAAGAGACTCCCGAACGCCGGATCAGCGCCGCCAGGCAGCGGGCGGATTCACGGTAGATCTCTCCGAGGTCGAGATGCGTGAGCTGGCCTTCCTCGACGAGGAGGCGGCCGTCGGCCATGACGTGACGGACGGCGGCACGGGAGGTTCCGAAGGCTACGAGATCGTGCGGATCCACCTGGGGCGCGGCCCACAGCTCGGGACGCGCGGTGGTGAGCACGACGAGATCCGCGCGCTTGCCGGGCTCGATGGCGCCGATCTCATTCTGGAGACCGAGGGCGCGCGCCCCTTCGCTGGTAGCGAGGCGCAGGGCGTCGAGGCCGGAGAAGGCGTCGGGGCCGTGCTTGACCTTCTGAAGCAGGGCGGCCAGTCGCAACTCCTCGAAGTTGTCGAGATGGTTGCTGCACGCCGCGCCGTCGCACCCGATGCCGACCGGCACGCCGGCGCGGCGCAGGGCGAGGAGGTCGGCCACGCCGGAGCCCAGCTTCAGGTTGGAGCTGGGGCAATGGACCACGCTGAGCCGGCCGTCGCGCGCCCGGCCCAGGTGCTCGGCGGTGATCCAGACGCCGTGGGCGAGGCGCAGGTCGGTCGCCAGGATGCCCTGATCGGAGAAGTATTCGATCTCGTCGCGCCCGCCCTTGAGCTCGCGCACGGCGAGCGTCTCGTCCCGCTGCTCCAGCGCGTGGGTGTGGACCGGCCAGCCGCGGCGCAGCGAGAGGTCGCGGATCCCCTCCCAGAGCGGATCGGAGCAGGTGAGGATGAAGCGCGGGTTGAGCGCGTAGCGCAGGCGTCCCCCGGCCGCGCCGTCGAAGCGCTGGCCCAGGGCCTCGGCCTCGGCGAGCGCCGCGTCGGTCGTCTGGCGCATGGGGTCCGGGAGACCGTCGCCACAATCCATGAGGCACAGGCCGGCGAAGGCGCGCAGCCCGGAATCCTCGATGGCCTGGAGCAGTCCGCGCGCTCCGGGGCCGATCCCGATGTCCTGGATCGTGGTAGTGCCGCCGAGGAGGCATTCGGCGGCGCCCAGCATGCCGCACCAGTAGGCGCTCTCGTCGTCGTGGGCGGCTTCGAGGGGCCAGATGCGCTCGCGCAGCCAGGCGAGCAGCCGCCGGCCCTCGGCGAGCCCGCGGAAGAAGGTCTGCCCCAGGTGGAGATGCCCCTGGATGAGCCCCGGCAGCACCAGGCAGCCGGCGACGTCGAGCACGCGGGTCCCCGGCGGAGGATCGGGCACGCCGAGCGAAGCGATGCGGCCGTCGCGCACCAGGAGGTCGGCGCCGCGCAGCACGGTCGCGCCGGCGTCCAGGGTGAGGATGGTGCCTCCTCGGAGGAGCAGGGAGTCGGGCATGGGCTCCAAGATCGTACAACGTCCGCGCGGGCCTGGGAGGATCGCGCAGCTCCAGATACATCCAACCTTGGCTATTTGATGTTATTATCGAAATCGCTCAGAGAGTTTTTCCAGCCTGAAAGGAGAATCGGTATGAGGCGGAGCGTCTGGTTCCTGGCGTTGATTTCAACAGTATCGGCCGTTTGGCCGATCGGAGCGGCGGAGGTAGGCGTGAAGTCTCTGTCGGGGCCACCCGAGGAATTCGCCGCCCGCCGGCTGCCCTCCGGCCCTGAAACCGCCGTGCGCACGAACATCCTGTTGGTCGATCGCGGGAAGCGGGTGGCCAATGTCGGTGCTGCCAGCACCACCTATTCGAGCTTCGATACCTCGCCGGGAGTTGGCTTCAGCCTGGTCCAGGCCACGAACCAGTACCCGTACTTCGCTCCCTCGACGATCACCGCGCCGGATGGACGGATTTTCCAGTTCGATGGCTGGTCGATCACCTGCACCTACGGCCCTTGTGGCGACAGCCAGGCCAGCCTCACCATGGAGGCTTTTCCGCAGACCCCGGGCGGCACGGTGGTCTTCTCCATCTCCGGAGGAGAGGTGAAAGGAGGCTCCTGGGGGCTGGAAGTGCAGGATCCGGTGCAGCCGGCGCCCGCGTTGAGCTCCGCCAAGAACACCGAACCGCTGCAGGTGGAGTCTCTGATCAGCTTCGACGACAACGTCGTGGAAGTGGAGGTGGATCCCGATCCCTGCCCGGAGGGCATGTTCTGCCCGGTCGAGGAAGCCAGCAAGCGGCGCCACGCCGCCTTCGATCTGGCGGACGGAGCCGCTCCGGTGCTCCGCGTCTCCTTCTCCACCCGGGCGATGAGGCGCAAGGGCCTGCGGACGGGAATCGAAGTCACCGCCCTTACCCTCACGGTGACGGATGCCCGGACGCGGAAGGTGTTCCATCAAAAACAGCTCGATCCTTCCGGGCTCAAGGACCTGGCGGTGGACAAGGACGGATCGAACCTCGTGCGGCTCCCCGCCCTTCCCGTGGGCGAATACTCGGTGCGCCTCGACATCAGGGGCAAAGTGAAGGGAGTCGGCCCGATTCAAAGGACGGCCCTCTATTACCTGCCGATCGTCGCGCGGCGCTACGAGATGACGGAGGAGGTCGAGGTCGAAGCAATCGACGGGGAACGTCTCAAGCTCATGCTGGGCGTCGAGTCGCTGACCCGGCGGAACAAGCACGTCTACGCCTATGCCGAGGTGTGGTCGCGGGACGGCCAGAAGCCCATCGCCTGGATCGGCGGCATGACGCAGCCGGAACAGGATTCCTCCGGCAGGCTCGGTTTGCCGATCCTCCTCGACACGCGCTGGCTGGCCCTCGCCGAGGAGAGCGGGCCGGACTACCTGCTGCGCAACGTTCGCATCCAGGACCCCGACACCTTCATCCCGATCGACCAGATCGCGGAGCTGCCGTTCACCGTCTGGCAACTGCCGAAGGCCGCTTCCCTGGCCAAGGCGGAGGTGGTGAAGGACGACTCGCTCTACATGGGGAAGGGAGACCGGACGATCATCGTCGCCGGCGACGAGCCCCTGCCGGTTGTCGACAAGAACCACGGCGCCCCCATCGGCATCCTCCTGGTCCACGGCTGGTGCTCCAACAACGTATGGCCGGCCAATGAATTCTTCCGTGGTCCCACGGCGACGTTCACCGATTTCGGAGCCAGCCGTTCCCACGACGCTTTTGCCTTACAGATCCGCAATCAAGGAGCTGCGCACTTCAATACGGCTTTCACCGTGGTGGCCCACAGCCAGGGAGGCGCGGCGGCGACTCACCTGCGCGCTTTCTATGGCAGCCTCCTGGATTCCAGCACGGCGCCGCGGCGCATCCAGAGCGTGGGAACTCCCTACGGAGGGAGCACTCTGATGGATTACTACCTGGCCACGGGTCCGCTGGGCTGGCTGATCGCCAACATCTTCGGCCAGTGTGCTCCGCAGTTCGATCTGGGCACCCTGGGCAGCGCGTTGTGGCGCTCGAACATCCCCAGTTGGGCGAGCAACGACGTCTACTACTACCGGACGGGCTACCAGCGGGCGCGGAGTTTCTGGGAGAAGCTCCAGTTCTGGCGCTGGCGCTGCAACGCGGCGTCCTTCGTGATCCCCGGCTGGGACGATGGCGTCGTGGCCGACTTCCAGGGGACCCTCTCGGGCGCTCACGACATGGGGATCACCGAGGGCGAATGCCATACCGGGGGCATGAACCATGTTGCACAGACACTGAACGCCGGCCGCAACGCCATCATGGATCGTGAGGGCCGCCCCACGGTACCGCTCGTCGGCGTGATCAGGGGCGCCGCGGGTTGCGGCACCATGCCGGAGTTCGACGTCTTCTTCGACAACGAAGACAACAACAATGCGAACAACCGGGGCGGATGGATCGGCGCCACGCAGTCGGGGAGCAACACGCTGCTCCGGCTCTGCGGCGCGCCTGAAACAAGCTTCCAGGCGGCGGCAGCTCAGGGTGCGCGCTTCGCGATCGTCGCGCTGGCCAACACCTGCCCGGCCGGGTTCACGCGGTTCGACCGTTTCCACGACAACGAGGACAACCGTACGACGTCCTGGGACACCACGCCGACCGGAAGCCCGACCGACACCGTAGGGTCCGCGAAAAACACGAACATGGCTTTCTGCGTCGCCACGGGATCGAGCACGGGAGTCGCGAACAGCGCCTTCCCCAACCTGGGCGTTTCCTATGGTGTCTTCGGCGGACGCACGTCTACGCTGTCGGGTTGGGCGCTCGACCGCGGCTTCATCCACATGGACGACGAGGACAACAACAACCAGAATCAGCCCGGCAGTCCACCGGCTTACACCTGGGAGTTTCTCCAGGCGGGCGGCAACACGACCTACTACATGGTCCGCGTCCGGTAAGCGGTCCTCAGCCCGGGGCGGAAGCCCCGGGCATTGATGCCCGGGGCAGAGCTCGCGTACTGTCTCGGGCATGGCGTCCAAGCTTGTCGTCCACAGCGAGCGAGTCGTCACCCCCGAAGGTATACGCCCCGCCACCCTCCACATCCGGCAGGGCCGGATCGAGCGTGTCACGCATGAAGCCTCGGAACCCGCGCTCGACTGCGGCGATCTGGTCGTCATGCCGGGGATCGTGGACACGCACGTCCACGTCAACGAGCCGGGGCGGACGGAGTGGGAAGGGTTCCAGACGGCGACCCGGGCGGCGGCGGCAGGGGGGATCACCACGCTGGTGGACATGCCGCTCAACAGCATCCCCGCCACGACCACGCGGGCGGCGCTGCGGGCCAAGACCGCGGCGGCGGACGGGAAGGCGTACGTCGACGTCGGCTTCTGGGGCGGCGTGGTGCCCGGCAACGCGGGCGAGTTGAGAGGTCTGGTGGAAGACGGCGTCCTCGGGTTCAAGGCGTTCCTGGTCCCGTCCGGGGTCGAGGAATTCGAGAATGTCGGGGAGGCGGATCTGCGCGAGGCGATGCCGGAGCTGGCGCGCCATGGCGCCGTGCTCCTCGTCCATGCCGAGCTGCCGGGGCCGATCCAGGCGGCCGCCAATGTCTGGGAGGATGGGAATCCGAACGAGTACGGACGGTATCTGCGGTCCCGGCCCGACGCGGCGGAGGTCGAGGCGGTGGAGTTGCTGGTCCGGCTGTGCCGCGAGACCGGCTGCCGGGTCCATGTCGTCCATGTCGCTTCGGAGGAGGTCCTGCCGGTGCTAAGACAGGCTCGGGCCGAGGGATTGCCGATCACCGCCGAGACCTGCCCGCACTATCTGACCTTCGCGGCCGAGGAGATCCCGGACGGCGCCCTGGCGTTCAAGTGCGCGCCTCCCATCCGCTCGCGGGCGAACCGGGAAAGGCTGTGGGAAGCTCTGCGGGAGGGGCTCCTGGATCTGGTCGCCACGGACCACTCCCCTTCTCCGCCCGAGCTCAAGGTCGGCGACTTCCGCGGCGCCTGGGGCGGGATCGCCTCGCTTCAGCTCTCCCTGTCCGCCGTGTGGACCGGCGCCAGGGAGCGCGGATTCACTATCGAGGATCTTGCGGAGTGGATGTGCGCCGCTCCGGCCCGGCTGGCGGGGTTGGGGGACCGCAAGGGCAGGATCGCTCCGGGATACGATGCCGATCTGGTGATCTGGGATCCGGAGGCGAGCTTCGCGGTAGACCCCGGGAAGCTGCAGCACCGGCACAAGCTCACCCCTTACGCGGAGCGGACGCTCTCCGGCGTGGTCCGACAGACCCTGCTGGGAGGGGAAACGGTCTACGATATCTACGACAATGGCCGGTTTCCCGCGCCGCCTTCCGGGAAGCTCCTGAGACAAGGAATGCCATGACCGACTTCACCGAGATGGTGGACCTCGCCGCCGAACGTCTGGGCGGCGCCGTGCTCGCGGCGAACGACGAGTTCTTCGCGCCCAAGGAAAACCTCCTCAAGGCCGGCGAGGCCGTGTGGATCGAGGGGAAGTACACGGACGTCGGCAAGTGGATGGACGGCTGGGAGACCCGCCGACGACGCGAGCCCGGCTACGACTGGTGCCTGGTGCGGCTCGGGTTGCCCGGCGCGATCCGGGGCGTGGTGGTGGACACCAGCTACTTCCGGGGCAACTATCCCGAATCCTGCTCTCTGGAAGCCTGCGCCGTCGAAGGCCATCCGACCCCTGAGGAGCTGATGGCTGCCGCGTGGACCGAGATCCTGCCGCGCTCGCCTCTCGAAGGGCACTCGAAAAACCGATTCTCCATCGAGAAGGACACCGGCCGGGTCACGCACCTGCGCCTCAACATCTTTCCCGACGGCGGCGTGGCGCGGCTGCGGGTCCACGGCGAGGTGATCCCCGATTGGGCGCGGCTCCTGCGGCGCAAAGGCGAAATCGATCGCGAGATCGATCTGGCGGGCGTGGAGAACGGCGGGGCGGTCCTTTCGTGCAGCGACATGTTCTTCGGCAACCGGCACAACCTGATCCTCCCCGGCCCTTCGCTGGGCATGCACGACGGCTGGGAGACCAAGCGGCGGCGGGGCCCGGGCCATGACTGGGCCATCGTGAGACTGGGGACGCGCGCCGCGATCCACCGGGCCGAGGTGGATACGTCCCACTTCAAGGGCAACGCGCCGGGGAGCTGCTCGATCGAGGCGTGCGACGGAGATCTCGAGGATTGGCGGGAGATCCTGCCGCTCACTCCCCTGCGGCCTCACACTCGCCACCAATTCGATGAGCTGTTGGCCGCCGGGCCGTTCACGCACGCGCGGCTCAACATCTTTCCGGACGGCGGCGTGGCCCGTCTGCGGCTCTTCGGGACCGTCACGGTTCTCGACCGCCTGAACGCCGCGTCCGCGGAGGAGGCCGAAGCCATGCTCCTCCCCTGCTGCGGCTCGCGGGCCTGGGTGCGCGGGATGGTGGAGAGCCGTCCCTTCCAGAGCGTCAGCGCGATGCAGGAAGCGTCGGACCGCATCTGGAGGAGCCTCGGCCGCGAGGACTGGCTGGAGGCCTTCGCGGCCCATCCGCGCATCGGGGAACGCGGGGACGCCCGCTCCCAGCGGGAACAGGCTGGAGCCCTGGCCGCGGGAGCGGACGCGCTCGCCGAATTGGCGGAGGCGAACCGGCTCTATGAGTCCCGTTTCGGTCACATCTTCATCGTCTGCGCCGCCGGCAAAAGCGCGGCGGAGATGCTGGCGATCCTGCGCGGGCGGCTCGGCAACGATCCCGAGACAGAGTTGCGCGTGGCCGCCGAGGAGCAACAGAAGATCATGAACCTGAGACTGGAGAAACTCCTGTCATGAGCGGCATCACCACGCATGTCCTCGACACATCGAGAGGCCGGCCGGCGGGCGGCGTGCCCGTCGTGCTGGAGATCCAGGAAGGGAACGAATGGCGCGAGATCGGCCGTTCCCTGACCGACGGCGACGGCCGGGTCAAGCAGCTCCTGCCCGTGGGCTCGGCGCTGGCCACGGGGATCTACCGCCTCACCTTCGGCATCGGGACCTGGTTCCGGACTCAAGGGATCGAAGGCTTCTATCCCGAGGCCGCCATCGTCTTCCACGTGCGGGACGCCAACCAGCACTATCACGTGCCGCTGCTGCTGAGCCCGTACGGATATTCGACCTACCGGGGGAGCTGAGATGCCTGTCACGCTGGCCGAAAACAGTTATGGAAAGCAGGCGGTTCGCCTGGTGACGGTGCGCCGCGGAGCGGAGCGCCACGAATTGAAGGACGTCACCGTGGCGGTCCGTTTCGAAGGGGATTTCGCGTCGGCCTACACGGACGGCGACAACGAGGGCGTCTTCCCCACCGACACGATGAAGAACACCGTCTACGCCCTGGCCGCGGAGCATCCGTTCGACGACATCGAGGATTTCGGCCTGGCGCTGACCGATCACTTTTTGCGGGCCAGCCCGCGGGCCTCGTCGGTCCGCGTGGACCTCACGGAGCATCCCTGGGAAGCGATCTCCTCGCACGCTTTTCAAAGAGCGGGCGGCGAGCGGCGCACGGCGGTGGTGACGCGCGACCGCGAAGGAGCGCGGGTGCTCGCCGGCCTCGAAAACCTTGTCGTCATGAAGACGGCCCGGTCCGCCTTCGAGGGCTTTCCGCGCGACCGCTACACGACCCTCAAGGAGACCGGCGACCGCCTGCTCGCCACGGCGGTCCAGGCGACCTGGCGCTACTCGCGGCCTCACGTCCCCTTCGGCCGCTTCTGGAGCGAGGTGCGGCGCGCGCTGCTGCAATCCTTCGCGGAGCACGACAGCCGCTCGGTGCAGCACACCCTCTACGCCATGGGCGAGGCGGTGCTCGAAACCGTGGACGTCGAAGAGATCCACATCGCCATGCCCAACCTGCACCACCTGCCCGTCGACCTCACCCCTTTCGGTCTGGAGAACCGCAACGAGGTCTTCGTGGCCACCTCCGAGCCGTACGGGCTGATCGAGGGAACGGTGCGGCGGAAGTGATCACCCCCGCCGGTTCTTCAGGATCCTGACGAACGACCGCCCCCGCAATTCCTCCAGCGTCAGCCCCGACCGTTCCAGGGCTTCCTCTTCCGTGATCGCGCCGCAGTTGACGGCGCGGAGGAAGTAGTTGAGGAGGCCCTGGCCGGTGGCGGCGTCGTCGAAGACCTCGCCGACGAGGGTCGCCTGGGCGGCCTTCTGGACGAAGTTGCGCAGGCGGTCCGAGGCGGCGTCGATCCCTTCCAGGAAGAAGGCGTAGAGGGCGGCGTAGCGCGTGACGAGCTGCGCGGGGTGGAGGTCCCAGCCCTGGTAGAAGCCGCCGACCAGGGAGTGGCGGACGTGCTCGGCGTGGAGCTTCCAGGCGCGGTGGACCACGGCGCGGTTCTCGTTCGACTGCGCCGTGGTGCGCGGATCGCGGTGCGGTGGGACCGGCAGGACGTTGGTCGCGCCGTCCGAGATCCAGATCCCGGTGCCCGCGTACGCCACCTGCATCATGTGCTTGGCGAAGTCGCAGACCGGATGGGTCATGGACTGGTGCTCCGCCGTGATGTTGCAGGAGGCGGTGTAGTCGTAGGTGCCGAAGTGGGCGGCCACGCAGCGGCCGCGCGCGGCCTCGGCCAGCTCCCGCAGGTGGAAGATCGCCTGCGGCGTCTCGATCATGATCTCCAGCCGCAGCGCGCCGGCCGGCAGGCCCAGCGCCGGCTCCAGCAGATCGAGGAGATCGGCGAGCGCGGCGGACTGCTCGGGGATCTGCACCTTGGGGAGGGTGACCACGAAATTGTCGGGAAGGCGTCCGCCGCTTTCCCGCACGAGCGTGGTCAGGAAAAGGTCCAGCGTCCGGAAAGACCGCTCCCGCAGCTCCTCGTTGAACGGCTTGATGCGGATGCCGACGAAGTCCGGCAGCGTGCCCTCCGCCGATCCCTTCGCCATCTCGCGGGCCACGGACTCGGCGTGGCCGTCCTCCTCGGCGTCGGGACGATTGCCGTAACCATCCTCGAAATCGGCCCGGAAGTCTTCGACCGGCTCGCGGCGCAGCCGCTCCACGACGCGGGCGTGGACCGTCGCCGCCAGGTCCTCCCGCAGGCCCACGGCCCCGGCGAGGTCCGCGGGCGTGGGGGCGTACTCTTCCAGGGCGCGCAGAGCGAGCCCACCCAGCCGGGAGGCGATGTCGGCCTTGAAGAGGTGGGCGCCGCCGTAGACCACGTGGACCGGCTGCCGGCGGTCGGACTCGCCGGGATGGCGCCGCATGAAGGCGAGGTTGGCGCCGCGCAGGCGCTCGAAGGCGTCGCGGACGGACTCCGCGGTCAACGATCCATGCCGCATCCCAGCACCATCCTCCGGACCACCCGCTCCAGGGCGAAGCGGCGGTATTCCGCGGTCGAACGGACGTCGTCGATCGGCTCCACCCCGTCCGCCGCCTCCCGGCCCGCCCGTTCCGCGGCTTCCGCGATCTCCAGACCCTGGACCGTGGTCTTCAGCAGGACCGGCGTCGGAGCGACGCTGCCGGCGGCGAGGCGCAATCCGGCGATCCTGCCGTCCGCGATCCGCGCGTTCATGGCGACCACGACCTTGCTGATGGCCTGCGCTTCGCGCGTCCCCACCTTGCGGAAGGCCTGGACCGAGCCCTCGGGCGGCAGCGGCAGGCGGACGCGGGCGACGATCTCGCCCGCTTGAAGGGCGGTCTTGCGGTAGCCGGTGTGAAAATCGGCGTAGGGAATCTCACGCGATCCGCCCGCGCCGGCGGCGATCACCACGGCGTCCAGGGCGAGGAGCACGGGGAGGGAATCGCCGGCCGGGCTGGCGTTGGCGATGTTGCCGCCCAGGGTGGCGCGGTTCTGGATCTGCCAGCCGCCGACCTGGCCGGCGGCGTCGGCCAGGGCCGGGAAGGCGGAGCGGATCGCGGGCGAACGGCCGATCTCGGTGAAGGTGGTGGTGGCGCCGATCTCGATCCCGCCGTCGATCTCCCGGATGCCCCGCGTCTCGGGGATCGCCAGGAGATCGATCACCTTGTCCATACGGTGCAGGGCCTCGGGACCGTGCACCATCAGATCGGTGCAGCCGGCGGTGGGAACGAGGGCGGGATCGTCCGCCAGGAAGCGGACCGCCTCGTCGAGCGAGCGCGGGCGCAGGGCGATCAACCTTCGGTCTCCCGGCAGAGGGCCCGCAGGATGCCCTCGTAGCCCGTGCAGCGGCAGAGGTTGCCGGCCAGGGCCTCCCGCGCCTCCTCGCGGCTCGGCTCGGGGTTGCGCTGGAGCAGCGCCCAGGCGGTGACCACGATGCCCGGCGTGCAGGCGCCGCACTGGACGCCGCCGGATGCCACGAAGCGGTCCAGGAACTCGCGGGCCGGCCCCTGGGCGACTTCCTCGACCGTCTCGACGCGCCGGCCCTCGCACTGGAACAGCGGCACCAGACAGGAGAGGACGGGCTCGCCGTCCATCAGCACCGTGCAGGCGCCGCACTCCCCTTCCCCACAACCCTCCTTGGTGCCGGTCAGCCCGAGCCGCTCCCGCACCACGTCGAGCAGGCGTTCCATGGGGTGGCCGTCGATCTCGACCGCGCCGCCGTTGAGAGAAAAGGAAGTCTTCATAGGGTCCGGCTCCGCATCAGACGCTCCGGCGTGGCGGGGATCTCGGCGACCGGGATGCCGGTGGCGTTCTCGATCGCCTGCGCGGCCGCGGGGGCGCCGCCGTCCATCGGCAGCTCGCCCACCCCCTTGGCGCCGAACGGTCCGCCTTCGTAGGCCCGCTCCAGCAGGTGGACGTCGATCTTCGGGGTGTCCCGGATGGTGGGGATGATGTAGGTGGCGAGGCGGTCGTTGAGGTAGCGGCCGTCCTGGAGCTTGACCTCCTCCATCAGCGCCCAGCCGATGGCCTGCAGGGTGCCGCCTTCGATCTGCCCCGCGCAGAGAACGGGATGGATGGCCTTCCCCACCTCGCAGACGGCGGTGATCCCCGTGGCGCGCACGGCCAGGGTGTCGGGATCGACCTCCACCTCGACCACGTCGGCGCCCCAGGCGTAGGTGGGATAGGCCTCGCCGTGGTAGGTGGATTCGTCGAAGGCGTGATCCTCCGGCGGCTCGTTGCGCAGGGTGACTTCGAGCGGACCGTTCTTCTGGTAATACGTCCGCGCCGCCTCGCGGAAGGGCTGATTCCCACCGGCGAGCACCCGGTCCCGCAGCTCGGCCACGACGCGGGCGATGGTACCGCCCACGATCATGGTGGTGCGCGAGGCGACCGTGGGGCCGGAGTCGGGGACCTCGCCGGTGTCCGGCGCGGCGAAGACGAGGTCCTCGGGGCCGACGCCGGCCGCGGCGGCGGCGATCTGGGGGAAGACCGCCACGCAGCCCTGCCCCATGTCGGTCATGGCGGTGAGGATCTCGATGCGTCCGTCCGGCAGGAGGCGGGCGGTGACCGGCGACTTCATCTTGCGCTCGCCGTTGCCGGTGAAGCCGGCACCGTGGAAGAAGAGGGAGAGGCCGATGCCGCGCCGGGGCCCGTCCTCCCCCTTCCGTCTTTCCTCTTCCAGGGCCCGCCACCTTTCGCGGAAGCCGGTGCGCCGCTCCGCCTCCTCCAGGCAGAGGCGGGCCGAGGTGCTGGAATCGAGGATCTGGCCGGTGGGCAGGCGGTCGCCCGGATCGACGACGTTGCGGGCGCGGATTTCGAACGGATCGAGCCCCAGCTCGCGGCCGATGCGGTCCATGTGGCGCTCGACGGCGAACTCCACCTGCGGCGCGCCGAAGCCGCGGAAGGCGCTGTTGGGCGCGGTGTGCGTGCGCAGCACCCGGGCGCGGACGCGCGCCGCCGGCCAGCGGTAGGGGCCGAAAGAGTGCAGCAGCGCCCGCGACAGCACCACGGGCGACAGGGTCGAGTAGGCGCCGCCGTCCATCACGATCTCGGCGTCGAGGGCGAGCAGCCGGCCGTCGCGGTCCACGCCGGCGCGGTGGCGGATCACCGCCGGGTGGCGCTTGCTGGTGCCGACGATGTCCTCGTGCCGGTCGTAGATCATCTTCACCGGCCGGCCGCAGGCGCGGGCGAGCAGGGCGGCGTGGATGGCGATGGCGCTCGGGAAATCCTCCTTGCCGCCGAAGCCGCCGCCCACCACCGAGGCGCGGACGCGCACCCGGTCGTCCGGCATCTTGAAAGCGTGGGTGAGCCCCTTGTGGACGTAGTAGGGGCATTGCATCGAGCCGAGGACGGAGAGCCCGCCGTCCTCCTCGAACGTGGCGATCATGCCCTGGCACTCGATGTAGATGTGCTCCTGGTGGCCGGTGCGGTATTCGCCTTCGATCACCCTTTCGGCGGCGGCCAGGGCGGCCTCGACGTCGCCGTCCTCGAAACGGAGCTGGTAGAGCGGCGGCAGGGCCTCCGCCTGCTCCAGCGTCAGCACGGGATCGAGCGGCTCGTACTCGACCGTCACGGCCGCGAGCGCCTGCCGGGCCGCGAGACGCGTAGGGGCCACGACCAGGGCCACGGGCTCGCCGACGTGAAACGTGAAGGCGTCGGCGAGGATCGGCCAGCCGTCGTCGAGGAGCTGGATGCCGTTCGGGCCGGGCAGGTCCGCGGCGGTGACGCAGACCGTCCCCTCGGGAGCCAGGGCGGGATCGAAGCGGACGGAGCGGATGCGCGCGTGAGGGTGCGGGCTGCGGACGGTGGCGCCGTGCCACATGCCGGGCAGGGAGACGTCGTCGACGTAGCGCGCCGCCCCCGAGACCTTGGCGAAGCCGTCCGGGCGGGGCGGGCTCTCTCCAATGCCGATCATGGGCCGGGAGTATAGCTCTACGATGGCGGCGCTACGCCCCCTCCGAACATTCCTCCGGCGGTCGTGTTCTACTCCTGTGGGGAGACTCCTTACCAAACCGAAGGAGGACCGTGTCTCATCTACCGTCCCTGTTCGTCGTTCTTTGACAGCCACCGGGAAAAATTCATGCCAACACTGTTTCGCCATTTTGGCACCCCGGTAATGGATGAGCCCGAAAGTCGCGCCGATTCAGAGAGTTACGGGTTTCCGGGGGACCGTCGAAAGGCCCGCCGGAGCCCTGAAACGAGGCCCTCCGGAGGAGGTTACGGAAATCGGCCTCCTACCCCGGAAAATTCACGAGGGGGGCTGACAAAGGGGTCGTCCATCGGATAAGTGTAGTTCTGCCAAGAAGCTACACGGCCCGAGGAAAGGACGACCCCGATGACAGAGTGTATCCGACAACTGACCCTTTCGTTCCACCCTCA
>DASVAS010000090.1:0-46811 GCA_036376245.1 Thermoanaerobaculia bacterium
TGAGGGTGGAACGAAAGGGTCAGTTGTCGGATACACTCTGTCATCGGGGTCGTCCTTTCCTCGGGCCGTGTAGCTTCTTGGCAGAACTACACTTATCCGATGGACGACCCCTTTGTCAGCCCCCCTCGTGAATTTTCCGGGATAGGCCTTTTCAATCGCGCCCGGCCCGCTCAACGCTGCCAGGCTCGACTTCCCGGCAATGAAGTTCGAGGTGCCGGGCAGGTAGGTGTCGGCCACGCGGTCGCCGTCCGTGTCCACCAGCACAAAGCCGGCGGGCACCGGCGCGGTGGCCTTCAGCCAGGGCATCTTGACAGTACCCGGGAAGCGTACGGCCACCGGGATCTCGAGCGCCTCCTTGCTCACCCGGCCCACGGGCTCGAAGCGGACTTTCACGTTGAGCGCGAGAGGAGCGGTGAACCGTCCGCCCGTCTTGTTCTCTCGGGTGATCACCATCCGCGTGATCGGCTGGACGCCGTCGAGCGTGGCGGTGACGGTGAACTTTCCGCACTCGGTCTCGATGGGCGCGAGGCTCTTCAGCGACAGGGCACGGAATTGGATCCGGGTCACCGCCACGCCCTTCTTGTTGAACACCGCGTCGTCCAGGCGCTGGACGATGGTGTCGGTCGTTCCCAGGGCGCCGGGGGTGCCGGTCACGATGGGCTCGCCCCGGAACGCCACTTTGCCGGTGAAGGGCGCCGAGCCGGGGCAGAAGAATCCGGCGGGGATCGGCCTCTTCGCGAAGTCGACGAAGGTCGAACCGTCACCCGGCGTCGCCCAGATGTCGATCCCATTCTGGATGACCCGGTCCGCCGCGAACGCCGGCGCCATGAAGCAGGAGACCAGCAACACGACCACAACCATCCCCAAACCACGCACTCGCATAGGTGCTCCTTTCGGAAGAGATGAAGGACTCTCCTAAATAGCGCGGTGCTACAAAGCAGGAAAAGCGCGCTGATCAGGAGCCCTTGACGCCCGAGCAGGAATCATCATAATCGTTAATAGGCATTGTTCAATAAAGGCAATGCTTTCAAGGAGGAGGTCTGTATGTCGGTACGGATTCGCCTGCTGCTCCTGATGCTGTTTCTGCTGATCCTGCCCACCATCGTGCCCCTCGCCACCCCGGCCTACGCCGACGAGTGCCACAGCGCCATCCCCTGTCCGGAGCCCAAGGCCTGCAGCAACTGGTCGGCCGCTTACTATTGCGGTACACCCTATTGCGATTACTCCCCTATCTGCGACGACATCGCGACCTTCCAACTGCGGGAAAAGTTCCGGGCCTGCACGCTCCAGGACGGCTCCACGTGCCTGGAGTACGCCAAGGTCTCCACAGCGAGGACCTCCTGCGGCTGTTGAGATCAGGCGCACGGGTTCCCTTCCTCGGAGCGTTACACCGCGACTCCGAGGAAGGGAGAGAGGGGCGGGTTTACATCACGGGATCTGGCAGCCGCTGCAGAGGTAGTAGCAGTGCTGATGACCTTCGACGTTGTAGTGGCAGTAGTATTCGCCTCCGCCTTCAATGTACTTTTCGACCGCTCCCGGCTTGTTCGCCGCTGACCGGTTCGCCCTGCCGGCGATGAAGTTCGAGGTGCCGGGCAGATAGGTGTCGGCCACGCGGTCGCCATCCGTGTCCACGAGCACGAAGCCGGCGGGCACCGGCACGGCGGCCTTGATCTGCCAAGGCACATTCGGGCTGGCCGCGAAACGCACTTCCAGCGGAATCTCCAGCGCTTCGCCGCCGACCTGGCCCACGCGCTCGAAGCGCACCTTCACATTGAGCGCGAGAGGGGCCGAGAACCGGCCACCCTTCTCGTTGTCGCGATGAATGACCATCCGGGTGATCGGCTGGGCGCCGCCGTCGAGGCTGGCGGTGACGTTGAACTTTCCGCACTCGGTCTCGATCGGCGCGACGCTCTTGAGCGACAGGGCACGGACCTGAATCCGGGACACCGCCACTCCCTTCTTGTTGAACGCCGCGTCGTCCAGGCGCTGGACGATGGTGTCGGTCGCGCCCAGGGCGCCGGGGATGCCGGTCACGATGGGCTCGCCCGTGAACGCCACTTTGGCGGTGAAGGGAGACGAGCCGGGGCAGAAGAACCCGGCGGGAATCGGCCTCTTCGCGAAATCGAAGAAGGTCGAGCCGTCACCCGGCGTCGCCCAGACGTCAATCCCATTCTGGATGACCCGGTCCGCCGCGAACGCCGGCGTCATGAAACAGGAGACAAGCAACGCGACCACAACCATCCCCAAACCACGCACTCGCATAACTCCTCCTTTAAGAAGAGAAAGGACTCTCCTGAAAGTTTCGGTGCTGCAAAGCAGGAAAAGCGCGCTGCGGTCCTGACGCGCGGAGCATGCCGTCCGCTGTTAACCTGCGAGATCGTCTGCCGGCGGGATCGGAGCCCTTCCCCGGAGCGTTGCGCGGCAGCTCCGGGGAAGTGGCAGGAGTAATTACATTACGGGATCTGGCAGTTGGGGTCGTTGTTGCAAGAGAAGTAGCAGTGCTGATGACCTTCGGGGTCAATGTGGCAGTAGTATCCGCCGCCGCCTTCTGAGTATTTTGCGACCGCATCGGGCTTACGCGCCGCTGCCCCGCTCGCCTTGCCTGCGAGGAAGTTCGAGGTGCCAGGCAGGTAGGTGTCGGCTACGCGGTCGCCGTCGGTGTCCACCAGCACGAAGCCGGCGGGCACCGGGGCCACGGTCTTGGTCTGCCAAGGGACATTCCGGCTGGCCGCAAAACGGACTTCCACCGGGATCTCCAACGACTCGCCGCCGACCCTGCCCACGGGCTCGAAGCGCACTTTCACGTTAAGCGAAAGAGGAGCTGAAAACCGTCCGCCCTTCTCGTTGTCGCGGGCGATGACCATCCGGGTGATCGGCTGGGGACCTTCGAGGCTGGCGGTGACGTTGAATTTTCCACACTCGTTCTCGATCGGCGCGAGGCTCTTGAGGGACAGGGCACGAGCCTGAATCCGAGTCACCGCCACTCCCTTCTTGTTGAACGCTGCATCGTCCAGGCGCTGGACGATGGTGTCGGTCGCGCCCAGGGCGCCGGGGGTGCCGGTCACGAGGGGTTCGCCCCTGAACGCCACTTTGGCGGCGAAGGGAGAGGAGCCGGGGCAGAAGAACCCGGCGGGAATCGGTGTCTTCGCGAAGTCGACGAACGTCGAGCCGTCGCCCGGCGTCGACCAGACGTCGATCCCGTTCTGGATGACCCGGTCCGCCGCGAATGTCGGTGTTCCCAAGCAGGAGATCAGCAAAGCGACCATGACCATCCCAAGACCACGAACTCGCATAAACGCCTCCTTTAGAAGAGCTGCAGTACTCTCCTAAGTATTTCGGTGCTGCAAGGCGGGAAAAGCGCTCGCGGAGGTTCCGGCTGGAGTTACACTCTCGCCCTGTCACAGGAGACGCTTGCATGACCATCAGCTCGAAGGAAGACCTCGCCGGGATGAAGAAGGTGGGGAAGCTCGTGGGAGAGACGTTGCGCGAGATGAGCGCGGCGGCCCGTCCCGGCATGACGACGGCGGAGCTCGACGACCTGGGCGCCGACTACCTGCGGCGGCGGGGCGCCCGCTCGGCTCCCCAGATGACCTACGGATTCCCCGGCTTCAACCTCATCAGCGTCAACGAGCAGGTGGTCCACGGCGTCCCCGGTCCGCGGCGGCTGGCCCCCGGGGACGTCGTGAAGATCGACGTCACCGCCGAGCTGGACGGCTACATCGCCGACGCCGCGGTGACGGTCCTCCTGCCCCCGGTCTCCCCCGTGGGGCGCAAGCTGCGGAAGTGCGCGCGCCAGGCGTTCGAGCAGGCCCTGGAGGTCGCCCGGGCGGGCAATCCGTTGAACGAGATCGGCCGCGCCGTGGAGAAGGAGGTGCGGAAGCACGGCTTCAGCGTCCTGCGCAGCCTCTGCGGCCATGGCGTCGGACGCGGTCTCCACGAGAAGCCCGAGGTACCGAACTTCTACACCCCCGAGACCCGCGGCAGGCTCCATGACGGCCTGGTGATCGCCGTCGAGCCGATGATCTCCGCCATCCCCTCCCAGCTCGTCAAGGAGCCGGACGGCTGGACCTTGCGCACCCACAACCGGTGCCTCACCGCCCACTACGAGCACACCATCGTGGTCACCGGCGGCGAGCCGCTGGTGCTGACGGCGGCGTAGATTCGAGCGTGGATCTCTCCGCCGTCCTCCAGCGTCTCTACCGGGGACCCCGGGGCGAGGCCCCAGGGGTGGTGAACCCCTACCGCGAGGCCTTCGCCGAGCTGGACGGCCCGGCGGCGGCGCGGCGGCGGCGCGAGAACCTGGAGGCGTACCTCCAGCGGGTGGGACGGCCGCGCCTGGTCCTGGTCGGCGAGGCCCTGGGGTTCCGCGGCGGACGGTTCTCCGGGATCGCCTTCACCAGCGAGCGCCAGCTCGCGGGTCCCGACGGGCGCCGCCTCCCCTGGGCCGGCGACCCCTTCCAGGCCACCAGCCGCAATCCCGATCTCTGGCTGGAGCCTTCGGGCAGCATCGTCTGGGACGCCCTCGGCGGCGACGCCCGCGGCGCCCTCCTGTGGAACACCTTCCCCTGGCATCCCTACGGCGCGCGGGGACCCTTGAGCAACCGCACGCCGGAGAAGGGGATGGTCCTCGCCAACCTGCACGTCCTGGAAAGGCTGCTGGCGGAGGTGGACGGCGCCCGCGTCCTGGCGGTGGGACGCACGGCCGCGGCGGGGCTGGCGGCGCTGGGGATCGAGGCGCCCGCCCTGCGCCACCCGGCGCACGGGGGGGCGATGATTTTCCGGCGGCAACTCCAGGAGGAGAGGACCCTCACCATCCGGTGAGGGCGGCCCGGGCGGGGGGCGCTATCTTTTCGCGCCTTTCAGTGCTATACTTATTCGAGGTTATCAATGCGGTTAGGCAACCGCGGGAGGTTGTCCATGCGTTCCGTCGTCCGAGTCTGCCCGATGCTGCTCGCGCTGGCGTTGCTCGCCGTTCCGGCGTCCGCGGACATCTTCTACGTGACCCTCAACAACGGCTCGGTGGTCGAGACCTCGCGCCAGCCGGAGCAGGCGAGCTGGGACCCGAACATGGTCCTGCTCCTGACCGAGGTCGGCAACTGGATCGGCTTCCAGAAGGATGAGATCGAGAGCATCCGCTCCGAGGATCCCGCCTCCGGCTTCGGTGTCCGCATCAGCGACACCGCCATCGCCCTCGGCCTGTCGCCGAACGACATGCCCGAGGCCGTCGGCGCCCCCACCGATCCGAACGACATCTACAAGGACCGGCTGCTCGACCAGATGGACCGGGTCGCCACCGCCATCGAGAGGATCCAGGAGTACTCGATCCAGCAGGGTGTGAGCACCGACAGCACCCAGGGCATTCCCCTGGGCCTGGGCGGCCTGCCCCCGTACTAGAATCCCGGCGTTCATGATCCCCCGCCGTGGGGGATCTCTTTGACATTACCCAGACGGCAAGGTGACGCCTGAGCCTCCCCGAGCGGGGAGGTTTCGCGTCTGAAGAGGGAAGCCGGTGAAAAGCCGGCGCGGCCCCCGCCACTGTAACCGGGTACGAAACCGGAAAGAGCCACTGCACGGGTGGATCCTCGCCAGAGGGTCGCCCGGGTGGGAAGGCCCGGGAGTAGGAAGATCCGGAAGCCAGGAGACCTGCCCTGCCGTCCGATGCCTCCCGCGGGGTGCGGGTGAGGGCTCGGCGCGGGACCCTCGTGCTCCCCTCCACGCCCCACCCTCCGCGGTGGGGCGTCGCATTTTCCAAGGAGCACGTCACATGCGTCAGATCGTCGCGATCCTGGCCGCGGGCATCCTCGGGGGCGGATGGCCGGCCATGGCTCAGGACCAGGAACCGGAGCCCGTCCCCACGTTCCAGGACACCGTCGTCGTCAGCGCCTCCCTCGATGAAGAGGAGCGCGAGGACGTCCCCGCCTCCGTCACCGTCCTCGACGAGGAAGAGATCGAGGCCCGGCAGGCCCACGACCTGTCGGAGCTGCTCGAAACCGTCCCGGGCGTGACCGTCGTCCAGGCCGGCGGCCCGGGCCAGCAGACCTCGCTGTTCACCCGCGGCACCGATTCGGAGCACACGCTCCTGCTGTGGAACGGCATCCAGCTCAACGATCCCTACTTCGGCGGCGCCAACTGGCAGCTCGTGCCGCTGGACGGCGTCGACCGGGTCGAGGTGGTGCGCGGCCCCTTCAGCTCGCTCTACGGCAGCAACGCTCTGGGCGGCGTGGTGCAGGTCTTCACCGGCTCCCGCCAGGGCGGCACGGCGACCCTGGAGGGGGGCGAGAACAGCTACGCCCGCGGCGGTGTGGCCGCCGGCGGCGACCTCGGGCGGGTGCGGTTCGACGTCACCGGCAACGTGCGGCGCGGCGGCGGCGAATTCGACAACGACTTCTTCGACAGCGACGAGGTGGTGGCGCGGGCCATGGTCTCCCTCGGCGGCGGCGCCAGCGTCGGCGTGCTGGCGCGGGCCAACGATTCCGAGACCGGCATCCCCTTCTCCGGCGGCCAGCCCTCCCCGGCGCGGCGCATCTCCTGGGAGGAGCGCGAACTGGCCGTGCCGTTCCGCTCCGAGCGGGGGGCCTGGGAAGTCGAGGCGCAGCTCTCCCGCACCGAGTTCGACGGCACGTTCCGCGATCCCAACGCCTTCTCGGGCAATTTCTCGGAGACCAGCTCCGAGGCCCTGCGAGGCCGCGCCGTGGCGACCTGGCGGAAAGGCGAGAACCTGCGGATCGCCTTCGGCACCGAGGCGGAGCGCCTGGAGGTGACCGCCAGCTTCGACTCCTTCGTGAACCTGGACGGCGACCACCAGCGGACCTGGGCGGTCTTCGGCGAGGCGGGCTGGGAGCGCGGTCCGGTGCGGCTGGAGGCCGGGGTGCGGCGGGACGACAACTGCGCATACGGCGGCGAGACCAGCCTGCGCGCCGGCACCGTCGTCCGGCTCGGCCGGCACACCCGCGCGCGGGCGAGCTACGGCGAGGCCTTCCGCGCCCCGTCGCTCGGCGAGCTGTACTTTCCGGGCAGCGGCAATCCGAACCTGAACCCCGAGGACAGCGAGAGCCTGGAGCTCGGCATCGAGCACGAGGCCGGCGGCTGGCGCTTCGGCCTCACGGGCTTCGAGAACCGGCTGCGCAACCTGATCGACTTCGATCTCACGACCTTCCGGAACTTCAACGTCGGCCGGGCCGAAACGCGGGGCCTGGAAGCCGAGATAGGCTTCCAGCGCGGCATCTTCGCCGGTCTCCTCACCGCCACGCGGCTGGAGACCGAGGACCTGGACACCGGGCTCGATCTGCTGCGGCGGCCGGAGGAGAGCGCCAGCCTGTCGCTCACCGTCCGGCCGGGCAGATGGACCTTCAACCTCGTGGGGCTCTATGTGGGAGATCGCGCGGACTTCGATCCCATGTTCTTCTTCCGGACCGAGAACCCGTCGTACACGCGGTTCGACGTGGCGGCGCGCTGGCGGGCGCTGGAGTGGCTCTCCCCCTACGCCCGCGTCGAGAACGCGGCGGACGAGGAGTACAGCGCCGCGCTGGGCTCCCCCAGCCCCGGCAGGACGGTCATCGGTGGCGTGGCGTTCGACTTCTAGGGCGCTCGCCCTCGCCTTCCTCCTCCTGCTCCCGGGCTGCCGGGAGCGGGAGGCGGAGGTCTCCGCCGCCCAGGGCTGCCAGCGGGTGATCGTCCTCACGCCCAGCCTGACCGAGACCCTGTTCGCCCTCGGGCTGGGCGACCGGGTGGTGGGGGTGGGGGATTACGCCACCTGGCCGCCCGAGGCCCTGACCCGGCCCAAGCTGGGCGGCCTCTTCAATCCCAACCTGGAGCGCATCGTCACCCTGAAGCCGGACCTCGCCGTCCTGATGCCCAGCGAGAAGGACCTCGGCGCCCGGCTGAAGCCGCTGGGGACCGACGTCCTGATCGTCCAGGCCGAGTCGCTGGCGGACGTCGAGCGCTCCTTCGGCGTGATCGCGAAACGGTGCGGCGTGCCCGCGGCCGGCGAGCGCCTGACCACCGAATTTCACGAGGGTCTGGCTCCCCGGCCGCTGCCCGGCCCGAAGCTGAAGGTCATGCTTTCCATCGGCCGCCGGGCCGGCGATCTCGGAGAGATGCTGGTGGCCTCCAAGGGGACCTTCTTCGACGAGCTGCTGACCCGCCTGGGCGCGGAGAACGCCTTCCCCGACGGGCCGACGCTCTACCCCGAGGTCAGCCTGGAAGAGGTGGTGGCCCGCAAGCCGGACGTCATCCTGGAGCTGCGGGCGGACCCCATCGCCGGGGACAAGGCGGCCGAGCTCGTGCGCGACTGGCAGCCCCTCTCCCAGATCCCGGCGGTAAAGAACGGGCGGATCGAGATCCTGGCCGGCGGGCACGTGGTGGTGCCGGGGCCGCGGTTGCCACGGTTGTATGAGGAGATGCGGGCGGCGCTCATGAAGGCCGTTGCCCTGCGGAACGGCCTGCCCTCCGAGACCTCACCCTCGGTCCCTCTCCCGGCCCCCTCCCCCCGTCCGGGAGAGGGAGGGCCCTTCGATCGAGGTTCTTCTGAGCTCGGCAAGATCGTTGACTCATCGTCCCCCCTCTCCCGGGTGGGGGAAGGGGGCTGGGAGAGGGGGCCAGGGGGTGAGGTCTCGCGGGCGGACCGCTCCGAAGAGCACGGACGGAGGGGGCTCTGAATCCTCTCCTCTCCGCCCGCCACCTCGAATGGCGCTCGGACGACCGCACCGTCCTCGGTCCGCTCGACCTGGACGTCCAGCGCGGCGAATGCCTGGTGATCGTCGGGCCCAACGGCGCGGGCAAGACCACGCTGCTGCGTTGCCTCACCGGACTGCTGCGGCCCTCGCGGGGGGAGCTGACCTACGACGGCCGCTCCTTCGCGTCGCTCTCCCGGCGGCAGCTCGCCCGCCGCATCGCCTACGTGCCGCAGATCCGGCCCGCCCGCGTGCCGCTGCGCGTCGAGGACGTCGTGCTGCTGGGGCGCTATCCCCATCTCTCCTCGTTCCAGATCGCGCCCCGCGAGAGCGACTTCGCCGCCGTGGACGAGGCCCTCGCCGTGGTGGGCATCGCGGCCTTGCGGCGGCGGCCGGTGGACGAGCTGTCGGGCGGCGAGCGCCAGGCGGTCTACATCGCCGCCGCCCTGGCGCAGGAGTCCGAGCTGCTGGTGCTGGACGAGCCCACGATCCACCTCGACGCCCGCCATCAGCACGATCTCGCCGTCCTCCTCCTCCGGCTCAAGGAGGGCGCGGACCGCACCGTCGTCCTCGCCACTCACGACCTCAATCTGGCGTCTCTTCTGGGCGACCGGCTGCTGGCGCTCTCCGAGGGGCGCGCCCTCGCCCTCGGGAGCCCGGCGGAGATCCTGCTCCCCGACGTGCTGGAGCGCCTGTTCGCGGCCCGCTTCGAGATCGTGCGCGGCGGCGAGCGGCCGGTCACCGTCCTGGACCTCGGCGCATGAGCCCGCCGTCCCGCGCCCGCTCGCGCGTCGCCCTGCTGGTCATCGCGGCGCTCTGGCTCGCCATCCTCCTCGGCGCGCCCCTGGTGGGGAGCCATTCCGTCTCCCTGGCGGACGTCGCGCGCGGCGAGCCCACGGCGGTCTCGATCTTCTGGCAGCTCCGCCTCCCCCGCGTGCTGCTGGCCCTGCTCGGCGGCGCCGCACTGGCGCTCTCCGGGCTCGGTTTCCAGACCCTCTTCCGCAATCCCCTGGCGGAGCCCTACACCCTGGGGGTCTCCGGCGGCGCGGCCCTGGGCGCGGTGCTGGCGCTCCGCCTCGAAGGCGGCCAGCTCCTCGGGCTCCCCCTGGTGGCGCTCTCCAGCTTTGCCGGCGCCCTGGCCGCCACCGCGCTGATCGTCGGCCTGGCCCTGCGGCGGCAGGGCGTCGAGACCTCGGCCCTGCTGCTCGCGGGCGTCGCCGTCTCCCTGTCCTGCTCGGCCATCATCCTCTTCCTCCAGTACCTGGCGGACTCCACGCAGACCTTCCGCATGGTGCGCTGGATGATGGGCGGCCTCTCCGTGGTGGGCTACACCGAGGTGCTCTGGCTGCTCCCCTGGGTGCTGGGAGGCGCCGCCGTCCTCCTCTCGCTGCGCTGGGAGCTGAACCTGCTCCTCACCGGCGAGGAGCTGGCGGCCAGCCGCGGCGTCGACCTCGGCCGCCTGCGCCTCAAGGTGCTCCTCGCCACCTCGCTGATGATCGGCGCCCTGGTGGCCGTGGCCGGCCCCATCGGCTTCGTGGGCCTGATCGTGCCGCACGTGCTGCGCCGCTTCGTGGGCCACGACCACCTCCTCCTCGCCCCCGCCTGCCTGCTCGGCGGCGGCGCCTTCCTGACCCTCTGCGACGCCGCGGCCCGCACCGTCATGGCCCCGGCCGAGCTGCCGGTGGGCATCCTCACCGCCCTCCTGGGAGGTCCCTTCTTCCTCTGGCTTCTGGTGTGGCGGGCGCGGGATTAGATTCGACCAGGATCTCTTCCTTTCCGCGCCTGTCTCGCTGTATCTCAGAAGACGCTTGACTTCCACTTGGTAAATAGCATAATACGCATTCTACAACATGCGCACTCATTTGAGTGGCAAAATCCAGGTAGGAGGACGAGATGCTGCAAGTGGAGCTCGACATCTTTTCTGGACGTAAGAATCCCACATGGATGCTGACCGGCAAGGAGGAGAAGGAGCTGCTGGATCGCCTCACCGCCCAGCCCAAGGCCATGCTGCCGGCCCAGGCCACGGACGGACGCCTGGGCTACCGCGGGTACGTGGTGACGGCGGTCTCCGAGGATCCAGCCAAGAAGTTGCCGTCCCGCTTCCGCATCGGCGGCCATCCCGGCAGCGAGAGCGAGCTCAATCTCTGGCTGCTCGAGACCTCGGAGAAGCTGGACACCGAGGTGGACGACTATCTGCGTGATGTGGCGGCGGGGATGATCCGCCAGGACGAGCGGACGCCTGGACAGGGTGACGCCCTCCTCGACAAGGGGGCCCTCGCGGGCTGCGCTTCGAACTATCTCACCAGCTCGACCGACTTCAGCTTCTGGAACGGTGCGGCCTATATGCCGTACAACAATTGCTACAACTACGCCTCGAACTACCGTAACAACACCTTCGCGCAGCCGGGCTGGCAGACGGGTTACGCACTGCCGTTCCCGCCGACCTGCGCCAATGTGAGGACGGGCGTCATCTCCGATGGCTGGAGGGACACCTGCCAGGCGTCCAACAACCTGACCATCTGCCTGGTGATCTGGCCGGGCAACGACTTCCACTTCTATCGCCTGTGCATCAACGGCCGCTGGTGCCACAAGCCGGGCCAGACGGCGGCCAGGAACACCGACAACTCGGGGAACATCATCACCAGCCCGGCGACGGCGAACCGCGGGCCCTACACCACGTTGTGCGAGTACTTCTACGCCGGCGGCGGTTCGGTCGTGGTGAGCTGACACCGGATCGAGCTCCAGGGTCTACCAACGTTCGAGCCACGAGAAAGAAGGGACCATGAGCACGAATCGACGCGATTTCCTGAAGAAGTCCGGCCTCGCCCTGGCCGGCCTGGCCGGAGTCTCGGGTCTCGCCGCGACGGCGGAGGCGGCCGCCCCCACGCCGGCGGCTCCCGCGAGCCCTGGCGCCGGCTCCATCGAGCGCTGGCTGCTCGAGACGGGACGGAACAAGATCGACGACGACGTCTATCTCGCCGTCGCCCACGGCAAGCTCTGAAATCCGATTTCCCACTCATGGCCGCGCGGGGCTTCACCCGCGCGGCCGCTCATCCATCACCGCCGCGCTTCCTGCCGGAGCCGGGTCATGAAAGGAGAAGTTGTATGAAGACGCGCCTGTTTCTTCTCTCCCTCCTCGTCCTCTGCCTGAGCCTGGGCGTTTCCGTGCCGCGGGCCAGCTCGCAGGTAGAGCCTCCCGCCTGCATCCCGTCGGGAGGGATCGACGACACGCTGTACCGGACCCACTGCTGCAGCGGCCGGGCCGTTCCTGGCAGCACCTACTGCATCGACCCGTCGGACTGGTGGGACGACTGGGAATCCTGCTCGCAGATCTGCGCTTGAGCCTCACCACCGCGGTAGGAGGCGCATGGGCTGGAGGGGCTCGCATAGAATCCACCCATGCTCCTCTACCGTCTCGCCCCTGAAGGCTTCTACGTCGCCGCCGACCCGGACGCTCCCGGCCGTCTCCGCGCCCTCTACTCCGATCCCTTCGAGACCCTGCCGGGCGGCTGGGAGCTCGGCCGGGACGTCGATCCCGCGACGGCCCGTTTCCTGCCGCCGGTGCGGCCGGGCAAGATCGTGGCCATCGGCCGCAACTACGCGGACCATGCCAAGGAGCTGGGCAACGTCGTCCCCGAGGAGCCGCTGTTCTTCCTCAAGGCCATCTCGGCGGTGATCGGGCCCAACGCGCCTATCGTGCTGCCGCCCGAGAGCCAGCGAGTCGAGCATGAGGGGGAGATCGCCGTGGTGCTGCGCCGCCGGCTGACGCGCGGCGCCACCGCGGACGAGGCCCGGAGCGCCGTCCTGGGCGTCACCTGCGCCAACGACGTCACCGCCCGCGATCTCCAGAAGAAGGACGGCCGCTTCGCGCGCGCCAAGGGGTTCGACACCTTCTGCCCCCTCGGCCCCGCCATCCGGGTCGGGGCGGACCTGGAGGACCTGGAGGTGATCCTGCGCGTCAACGGCGCCGAGCGCCAGCGCGGGCACGTCCGCCTGATGGCCTTCCCGATCGTCGACCTGCTGCTCTACGTCTCCCGCATGATGACCCTGGAGCCGGGCGACGTCCTCCTCACCGGCACCCCGGCCGGCGTCGGACCCCTGGTCGAAGGCGACCGCGTCGAGGTGGAGATCCCGGGGGTGGGGGTGCTGTCGAATCCCGTCGAGGCCTGGCGGGGGTAACCCTGTCTCGCGGCGAACCCTCCAGGTACCTTCAGTAGTGAAGTGGCGCGGCGGTGAGGGTGCTGCCGGGGCCTTTGTGGGAAAGGAGATCCTGATGAAGATCAGAGTCGCGGTGACGTCCGTCCTGATGCTCGTCCTGGGGTTGAGCGGCATGCTCTCTACGGCCTCGGCCGCGGGTCCGTCCGCTGTCGTGAAGATCACGTGCCCGTGCCCGGCCCCCGCCTGCTATCCCCTTTCGAACGGGATGTGCATCTGCGACCTCCGGCTGTGTCCCTGCGTATCCAGCACGAGACCCTGCAGTCCGGAGTAGAAGGAAGCCTCGCCGGGGCGTTTTCCGGGACCGCCCCGGCGGGGTGATATCCTGTGTCCACAGAATCAGGTAGGGAGGCTACCATGAGGCCAATCCGGCAGCGCCGCACACCGAAACCGGCTGTTGAACCGCCTCAGGAGCCGGCGGGCTCCACAGGGAATTCGAAGGTCCTGGTCTGGGCCATGATCATATTCCTCTTCCTGGGGTTCGTCTGTCTGGGCCTGGCCTTCTTCCTGATCGATCCGAGCTCGCGGTTCGGCCCTCCCTGGTCAGCTTTCACCTTCGGTCGCCTGATGGGTCTCTCCACGATCTTCATGGCGATGTCGGTGATGGTGAAGGGCGTCATCCAGATATTCCGTCGATAGAGGCGGATTCCGGCGAGCCGGCCGGAAACCGGATCGATTCTTCCTTCGTAGGGCGGCGCGGGAGGTGATCTATGGCTGAGAAGATCGTTGGCGTCGTCCTCCTCGCCGGTCTGCTGACAGCCTGCGGCTCCGTCGCTCCGCCGCCATCGAAGAGCGCCAACCCCGAGGAGCCAATCGTCCGCATCTACCGCGAAGTGAATGGACAGGAGCTGCGCGCGTACGTGTTCTCCCCGGCGGCTCCTCGCCCGAAGGAGAGCCCGGCCGCCATCCTGCTGTTCCATGGGGGCGGTTGGGACACGGGCTCGCCGGAGTGGACCTTCGCCGCCGCCCGCCGTTTCGCCGGCCGGGGGATGGTCGCCGTTCCGATCGAGTATCGCCTTTCGGAAGGGGATCTCACTCCGATCGACGCCCTCGCCGACGTCTGCGCCGCCTTCCGGTGGGTACGCCGGAGCGCGGGCGAGCTCGGGATCGATCCTGAGCGCGTGGCTGGCTACGGCGTCTCCGCCGGCGGCCAACTGGTGACGAGCGCCGCTACCGTAGGCTGTCCGCCGGAGGATCCTCCGGGAATCCGAGCCGAGCCGGACGCGCTGCTGCTCTGGTCGCCGGCGCTGGACATGGCGAGGGACGGCTGGTTCGAGCGAAAGCTCCAGGGCCGCGCGACGGCGGCGGCCTACTCACCGATGGAGCATGTCCGCGCCTCGACGCCGCCCACCATCATCGTCCAGGGCGCCGAGGACACGCTGACGCCGCTCTCCGGGGCACAGCGGTACTGTGAGCGGCTGACCGCGGCCGGAGGCACCTGCGCGCTGCACGTCTATAAAGGCGTGGGCCACCTCCTCACACGCAATCTCGCCCACCAGGAGAGCGACTTCGACCCTGACCCGGAAGCCATCAAGGATGGCATCGCGCAGCACCTGCGGTTTCTGACGGAGCTGGGATACATCCAGTAGACGGAGCCTGTATGGACCGCTTCGACATCTGGGGTGTGGCGTGCATCCTGGTCGCTTGCGGCTTTCTGGTCTCCGCGCTGCGGATCTACACGAAGCGGAAGAAATTTCTCGCCACCGCTGAACCCACCGCCGGTACCGTGATCGAGGTCCATGTCCGGGGCGTGGGCCGCAACGCCCTCAGCTTTCCGGTCTTCGAGTTCCGCACCTCCGAGGGGACGGTCCACCGGGCCGAATCAATGATGGGGAGCGGCTTCCGGGGCTTCCAGGTCGGCGAAACGGTGGCGGTCCGGTACGATCCGGCCGATCCGAGCAAGGCGGAGGTGGATTCCTTCGCGGTGCTCTGGGGTCTGGTGTTGCTGAGGGGTGGGTTCGCGGTGTTGTTTTTGGGGATGGGGGTTGTCGGGCTGGTTCTATAAGGTCTGGGCTACCATAGGGGCCATGGCCAACTCCTTCGATGACCTGCGGATCGAGGTCGTGGACGACGACATGGCCCGCATCCTCCGGGAGAAGACCGGAGCCGAGCGTCTGAAGATCGCCAGCGACATGTTCGCCTCCGCCCGTCGCATGATCGCCAGCCACCTCGCCGCGGAGCATCCTGATTGGGACGAAGAGCGGATTCAGAGGGAGACTTCGCGGAGGATCTCGCATGGAGCAGTCTGAGCTGCTCCGGTATTGCACGAAGGTCCTGGAGCAACTCGGCCTCCGCTATTTCGTGACTGACTCCCTCACGACGATCTTCTACGGCTAGAGAAATACCGGAAGGTCTAGATATACTACTTTAGTGGAGGCACGATAAGAATGACCGATCTTCCCACAAGCGTGACCGCGTCTCTTTTATGGCGTCGAATGTCAGGACACCTCAATCTTGTACATGGCCTTTCTGAACTAAGAGAGACGGCTTCAGCGGTCGCCGCTAAGGCGGAGACCGTGGTGCCCGACTTCACCGACCACTCTGTGAAGCATATGGATGCTCTTTGGGAGATAACTCAAGTTGTCTTAACTGCGGAGGAGATAGAGCGGATCACCCCTGCTGAAGCATTTATTCTGGGATCAAGCTTCTATGTGCATGATCTTGGGATGGCCGTAGGAGCGACGGCGGAGGGGCGGGCTCTTCTAGAAGCCAGCGATGCGTTTAATAACGCTCTTTCCCATCTTAAGGGCCTGCAAAAGGTCAGTCACTTAGTGGCTCGAGAAAGTGCTTTCAAGATTGCCTCCCGTGAACTTCACGCAAAGCTGGCGGAGTCATTCGTGGACGAAAGGGTTCCTGGGCTTGATCGGCACCTCATCCAGTCTCTCGAGGTTCGTCGACAATGGGGGGCCATGATAGGTCAAGTTGCAGCTAGTCACCACTGGTCCCTCCGTGTACTCGATAGCCGGCTGGGAAAGCGGGGGGTAGTGCCAGGGCCAGCCACTGATGTGGGGATGATAGATCTAGGTTTCGTTGCATGCGCTCTCAGAATTATTGACTTTGCACATATAAATTTCGGTCGGGCGCGTCTTTTAGATCGTGTTCTACGGTCGAGTATCTCTCCTGAAAGCTTGATTCATTGGCAGGCACAGGAGCACATTAGTGGACCAATCCGGGAGGGCAGCCAGCTTGTATATGCTTCCACCCGACCAGTGGAGAGTGCGGACGGCTGGTGGTTGTTTTACGATCTGGTACGAGGTCTTGAGTCTGAGATCGAAGCTGTAGCGGAGTATCTCTCTGAGAGAAAGGCCTCAGAGGGGAGATTTTCGCTAAAAGGTGTGAAGGGAATAGCTTCTGCTCGTCAATTTGCTGCGCTCGTTGAGACAAGTGGCTTTGAGCCTATCGACATACGCTTTAGGCCAGATTCTCTCGATCGCCTTATTCAACTGCTCGGAGGCCGTACTCTCTACGGAAACGACATATTCGCGCCGCTCCGAGAGGTTTTACAGAATGCAACAGACGCAGTGCGCCTTAGGTGGGCTGGGGAAATTTCGGCGGGATTGAAGCAGGGATTCGGTGAAATTAATATAGAGCTAGAAAGGGAAGGTGACAGTACCTATTTGGTAGTGTCAGACGATGGCGTTGGCATGAGTGAGCGCGTAGTAACCAATTACTTGCTCGGGATTGCTTCGGATTACTGGCACTCGCCGGATTTCTATGCGGACCACCCCAAAGTCCTTGAGGGTGGCTTCCAGCCAGTGGGAAGATTTGGTATAGGGTTTCTTTCGGTCTTCATGATTGGTGACGAAGTTCAGGTTGAGACACAGAAGCAAGGGGGCGGAGAAGCCCTGCAACTCACTCTTCGCGGTGTGGGGCGACGTGGATTATTGGTGCGTCGGCCAACGCGCTTACGTGCAGGCACAACAGTGAGAGTAAGGATGTCACCCGAGCACACCAGCGAATACGCGGGAGTACATCGGGTTGTCCAGGCGCGAGCCCCCATGTTGGACGCGCCCGTCGTTATCTCTGAAGGTGGTACGGTTACGCGTATCGAGCCGGGGTGGTGGAAGGCTGTGTCCCAAGAGGAGTTCGCATCTTTTATACAACAGCAGCTCTTTGCGGTTAGTGAATTACGTAATCGTGACAAGGACAGTGCATACTACGAACTGGCTATATCTTATAGGCACCAGGCTAGATTATTGGACGCACGTGCCACCAGCGAGCTTGAACGCTGGCCTGGCAAACAGCCAGAAGTAATTGGAGAGAACTACCGATTTTTGGCGCTTCCGACGCGAAGTTCATTGCTGCTCTGCTCAAAGGGGTTCGCCGTCCAGACCTATCCTCTTGGGGGATTCGTCGGGATTATCGATGAGCCCGACCTGCAGCTCAGCGCAGCTAGAGATATGCCACTTCAGTGGGATGCGAGCTCGGTTAAGGAAAAGTTGATCAATGAACTCACGCCGCACATCCAATCAGCCGTTGACGCCCTCCAACAAGAGCCAAATATTCCCTTGCGATACGGGTTTCTAGTTGCCGTGGCTAACGCTTATGGTATGCATTATTTGGCCAATACCACTTTAGGCTGGATTACAGTTGTTTCACCTCCAGGCAGGGCCGATCTCCTTTCCCCTGGTGAGTTAAGAGATCGTATGAGAGGAGTCGATGAAGTCGTTATCGGCTATAATACCGACCCGTGGAGTATTGCCAATTATAGTCGTAGTCATTTCGCTGATGCTCCCCAGAGGGTACTTATGATACCAATATCAAGTAAATCTCAATTGGAGGTAAGAGGTGGCGAAAGTTATGAGAAAAGGCAGCAGGTTTTAAATGGCCCATTGCCTGATCACTTCAAAGGCTCTCTGCTTGGCGGCCCCATATTCCTTAATGTAGTTCTGGATGTGATCGCAGATGCATGGTCTATTGATAGAGCTCAGTTGACGCTCGGACGCTGGTCGAGCAGGCAAGATATTCTTTGCGGCTATCTAAAGCGATAAGGTTGGGTTGAATACCAGAGCGGCCATCGGTGAGCAGGTACTAAACAAGGGAGGAAGATCCACGTTGTTCGCCTGCCGTCGGATGCTTGACGGCCCGGGAGATGTGGGTCTGGCTGATGGAGCTTCCTCCGCCGGAGTGGCCACCTGTGAGTCAGATTCGGTAAACCATCCAAGACCGAGCCACAAAGCCCTCTGTCTAGTCCTCACCGGACATGTGAGATAGTCTCCATGCATGTCACAGGCGCAAGTCTATGTCGAGACCTCGATACCAAGCTTCTACCACACGACTCGTAAGGGTGCCGCAGCCGTAGCACGACGGGAATGGACGAGGCGCTGGTGGTCCATGGCGCGCGAACGTTACGCCTTGGTGAGCAGTGACGCTGTGCTTGATGAGCTTCGCAGAGGCGATTACCCCAGCAAAGAGGCGGCGCTTGAGTTGGCCCAGGAACTCAAGGTGCTGGAGATGACTCCCGCCGTAGCTGAAATCGTCGTAGCCTATGTTCGACATCGGCTCATGCCCGAGGATCCCACGGGAGATGCTCTCCATCTGGCGCTGGCGTCCTACCACAAGTGCGAATTTCTGGTAACCTGGAACTGTCGGCACTTGGCGAACGCCAATAAGTACGGGCACATCCGCCGAGTGAACAACCTCCTGGGGTTGTACGTGCCAGTGCTGACGACACCGATCGAGCTACTAGGTGAAGACTATGAGTAACGATCCTGCAGCGATGTTCTTGGATGAAGGCGATGAGGAGATCGCCCGGATCCGCGAGGTTCGTCACCGCATCTCGGAGGAATTCGGTCACGATCCGTATCGTCTGGTGGCCTACTACATGGAATTGCAGAAGGAGCACCCGGAGAAGTTGGTGCCCGCTCCGGACCCAGAGGCCGCCGGTAAGCTCAGAGACAAGTAGGCACAACCCTTCCTGCGGCGCCGAACAGCTCCAGAGAGCCATAGAGATCCCGCGCCTGCCCAATCGGGCCATAAACGGGCCAAAGGGGCCATAAATAGCCGCGGTCCAGAGGAGAGATCATGTCGACGATCGCGAACGTCGTTGTCGTCCTCATCGCGCTGGTGCACGTCTACATCCTGGTGCTGGAGATGTTCCTCTGGGAGAAGCCGGCCGGGCGCCGTGCCTTCGGTCTCTCCCGGGAGATGGCCGCCGCCACCAAGAAGCTGGCCATGAACCAGGGGCTGTACAACGGGTTCCTGGCCGCGGGCCTGCTCTGGGGCGTCCTCCTCGGTCCGGAGGGGACGAGCGTGAAGGTCTTCTTCCTCTGCTGCGTGCTGGCGGCCGGCCTGTTCGGAGCGGCGACCGCCAGCCGTAGGATCCTCTTCATCCAGGCGATTCCCGCGGCGGTCGGGCTGGCTCTCGTGCTCCTGTGAATGGGGCCACAAAGGGGCCAAAGGGGCCATCAGAGGGGGATTGCTTCACGGAACTCCAGCGGATAGAGTCCCGGAGCAAGAGAACCCGCGCACGTTCTGACGATACGCCACCATGCCTGTCCCCCGGCTCAGGATCTTCATCAGCAGCGTCCAGAGGGAGTTCGAGGAGCTCCGTTCGGACCTGAAGGCGTTCCTGCTCGGGGACGCCGTGCTCCGCCGCTTCATCTCCGAGGTCTTCCTGTTCGAGGATCTGCCGGCCCGGGACCGCCGCGCGGATCAGGTCTATCTCGAAGAGGTGGGGCGCTGCGACATCTACCTGGGGATCTTCGGCTACGAGTACGGCTCCGAGGACGCGGAGGGCGTCTCGCCTACGGAGCGTGAATACGACCACGCCACGCGGAAACGGAAGACCCGGCTCGTCTACGTGTGGGGATCAGACGAGGGGCGGCGCGCTCCCAAGATGAAGGCCCTGATCCGCAAGGCCAGCAACGAGCTGATCCGGCGGCGGATCGAGGACAGAAGCGCCCTCACCACGGAGGTCTACTCCAGCCTGGTGGACCATCTCGACCGCATGGGCGCTCTGCGGGTTCCGCCCTTCGACACGACGGCGTGCGAGGGCGCCACGCTGGCGAACCTCTCCCGGAAGCGCATCGACTGGTTTTTGCAGACGGCCCGCCGGGAGCGTGGATTTCCGCTCCGGGTGAGCGCCGCCACCAAGGCGTTGCTCACGCACCTCAACCTGCTCGCCGAGGGGAAGCCGACCAACGCGGCGGTACTGCTCTTCGGCGCGGACCCGCAGCGGTTTCATCGCGCGGCCGAGACCAAGTGCATTCAATGCCATGGGACGGAGTACCGCCGTCCCTTCGCCGATCTGAAGGTGTGCGACGGGGATCTCTTCGCGCAGGCCGATGAATCGCGCGATTTCATTCTCCGGAAGATCGCCCGCGCCGTCGGCACCCGCGCCGAGGGCATCGCCGCGCCGGCCACGTACGAGCTGCCGCCGGAGGCCGTGAGCGAGGCCGTCGTCAACGCCATCGTCCACCGCGACTATCACAGCAACGGCTCCGTGGAGATCCGCCTCTTCGCGGACCGCCTGGAGATCTGGAATCCCGGGACGTTGCCGGGGACGCTCACGCTGGAAAGCCTGCGCGACAATCACCCCTCGGTCCCTAACAACCCGCTGCTCGCCGAGTCTCTCTACCTGGCGCGCTACGCCGAGAGGGTGGGGTCCGGCACGCAGGCGATGATCGAGCTGTGCCGCGAGGCCGGGCTTCCCGAGCCGGATTTCGAGCAGCGGCAGGGTTTCTTCGTGGTCACGCTTTGGCGCGACTGGCTGTCGGGCGACGCGCTGGCGGGTTTCGAGCTGAACGACCGGCAGGTCCGCGCCGTCGCCTACCTGAAGGTCCACCGGACGCTCACGAACTCCGTCTACCAGAAGGAATTCGAGGCTTCGAAACGGACGGCGTCCCGCGATCTGGAGGAGCTGGTGGCGAAGGGGATCCTCGATAAGGTCGGGACCACCGGGAAGGGCGTTCATTACCGGCTCGCCAAAGGGGCCGCAAAGGGGCCAAAGGGGCCATCCAGCAAGAAGTGACCGAGATCCTGGCCCATTGGGCCATCAACGGGCCAAAGGGGCCATCGGAGGGTACCGCCTTGAAACACCGCAAAGTGATCAGCTCGTCGATCTTTCTTCTCCTCGGCTTCGGTCTGGGGCTCGCCGCCAAGGACGCGCCCGGGGGCGTGGCTCTGTTTCGCGGCAAGCCGCCCAAGGAGGCCGGCATGGCGGCCCTGGCCGAGGCCGAGCGGCTGGCCGGCAAGGGCTCGTGGGAGCTGATCGGCGTCGGGCGCGTGTATTACCTGTCCGGCGACAAGGCGCGGGGACAGGCCCTGTTCGATCGCGTCACCAACGCCAAGCCGGAAAGCAGCGACTGGCAGCGGATCGGCGAGGTCTATGCGGAGGCCAAGGAGGACGACAAGGCCGAGGCCTGTTTCCAGAAGGTCCTGGCCGCCAGCCCCAAGGATGACACCGGCCAGTCCGAAATCGGGGCCTGGTACGTCCGCAGGGGACAGCGCGACAAGGGGGAGGAGCTGTACGCCAAGGCACTGGCCCGGAACCCCGACGACGTCTGGCACTACGTCCGAGCGGCCGAGGCGTACCTGGGAGTGCCGAGCGGGAAGTAGATAAAAAGGCCGGGAGAGCTTGGGGAGCTCTCCCGGCTATGAGGAGACTGGCTCGCGCCGGTGGCGCTGCCCGTGGGAACGTCTATCGTGTGCCGCCGCCGGCCTGGCGCCCGGTTGCGGCCAAAGGCTTCTCTGGCGGGCCCAAGGGTTGGTCAAAGGCGGCGAAGTGACCCTTGCCTCCCTTGAGCCGCGCCAGGGAAGCGAGCGCGCTCTGGATGTCGATCGGAGAAGCAGCGCGGGCGAAGACAAGCGGTGCCTTCATGAAGCTCATCCTCCTCCCTCCCTCCTTCGCACGGTAGCGCGTGGCGGGGCCGGACGGCAGGAGGGCGGGGCCTCAACCGGGGGGAGAAAGATCCCTCGCCAACGGTTGAGGGAAATCCCTCAGGCGGTCAGGAGAGGAGGCCGCGGCGGGCGGCGTAGCGGACCAGCTCGGCCGTGTTGTGGACGCCCAGCTTCTCCATCAGGCGGTAGCGGTGGTTGTCGGCGGTCTTGACGCTGATGCCGAGGGCGCGGGCGACCTCTTTGGTGGTGCGGCCGTCGACGACGAGGTGGAAGACCTCGCGCTCGCGGGGGGAGAGGGCGCCGTAGGGATCGTCGTCGGCGCGCTCGGGCTGGCGGTAGTGCTCGGCGAGCACCCGCGCCGCCTGCGGGCAGAAGTAGCCCTGGCCGGCGTGGAGGGCGCGCACGGCGGCCAGCAGCTCGGAGACGGCGGTGTCCTTGATCAGGTAGCCCGCGGCGCCGGCGCGCACCAGGGGGAGGACGTACTCCTCCTCCTCGTGGACGGTGAGCACCAGGACGCGGGTCTGCGGCAGGGTCTCGTGGATGCGGCGCACCGCCTCCAGGCCCGACAGACGCGGCATGGAGAGGTCGAGGATGGCGACGTCGGGCCGCGTCGCCTGCGCCTGGGCGACGGCGTCGAGCCCGTCCGCGGCCTCGGCCACCACTTCGCACTCGCCGCTCTCGACGAGCAGGCTCACCAGCCCCTTGCGCACGATGGTGTGGTCGTCCGCGACCAGCACGCGCACCCGTCCCGGGATCATGGCGTTTCCACCAGCGGCACCTCGGCCGAGAGGAGGGTCCCGCGGCCCGGCGAGGAGACGACCTCGAGGCGGCCGCCGAACAGCTCCAGCCGGTCGCGCATGCCGCGCAGTCCCGCGCCGGTCGCGGCCTCGCCGCCGTCGAGGACGGCGCGGGGATCGAACCCCCGCCCGGCGTCGGCCACCCGCAGCTCGAGGAGGGTTCCGATCCGCGACACCCCAACCTCGGCGCGGTCGACGCCGGCGTGGCGGAGGACGTTGGTCAGCCCTTCCTGGACGAGGCGGAAGACCAGGGTCTCGAGGTCCGTGTCCAGGCGCTGGTGGAGCCCTTCCAGGGCGAGCTCGGCGCGCAGGCCGGTGCGCTGCTCCAGGGTGCGCGTCAGCCAGGAGAGCGCGGCGGGCAGGCCCAGATCGTCGAGCACGGGCGGGCGGAGCAGGCGCGACATCTCGCGGATCTCGTTCAAGGTCGCCCGCGCCGTCTCGACCGCGTCGGCGAGGCCGGCCGCCAGCTCGCCGTCGTCGCCGGCCTTCCGTTGCAGGCGCTCCAACTGATTGGTCAAGGCGGTCAGGGTCTGGCCGAGCCCGTCGTGCAGCTCGCGGGCGAGGCGCCGGCGCTCGTCTTCCTGCACCTTCCAGACCGCCTTGGCCAGGCCGCGGAAGCGGCGCTCGCCCTCGATCAGCCGCTGGAAGAGGCGCTCGTTCTCGCTGGTGATGCGGCGCACGCGGCCGACGATCTCGACCATGGGGTCGGGAAGGCCCACCTGGGTGGCGTCGCCGGGATCTTCGGTCTCCTGGCGCGGCTGGCCAGCCGCTTCCGCGTCGGTTCTCACGGTTCGCTTCCCTCCAGGATGCGGTTCAGGGATTGCCGCTGATCCGGCGTCAGGCCCTGGCTCAGCCGGGCGACCTCGGCGGCGGCCAGGAGGCTCTCGGCGGCGGCCTCGTCCCGCCGGCCCTCGCGTTCCAGGACGCGTGCCAGCAGCCGGTGCAGGCGCCAGGCCCGGAAGTACCCGCCGCGGTCGGCCGCCTCCTGGAGGACCGCCCGGGCCGCTTCCTCGGCGGCCTGGAGGTCGCCCGCGGCGAAGGCGGCCCGCGCCTGCGCTTCGCCGGCGCGCAGCCGCAGGCGGGCGTGGCCCAGCGCCTCGGCCTGTTCGCGCAACTCCCGCAGCTCGGCGCGTCCGCCGGGGAGGTCCGCCTGCGCCGCCGAGATCCGGGCGTCGAGCAGAACGACCACGCCGCGGCTGGCCTCGGCGTGGGTGACCGCACGGCGGAAGGCCTCCCGCGCCGGACGCCGCTCGCCGCGCAGCAGGTGCCATTCGCCGCGGAGCCTTTCGAGCTCGGCCCGCTGCTCGCGGCTGCCGTCGCCGGCCAGCAGCGCGCCGGCTTCGCGCAGATGCTCGCCGGCGGGCTTCTCCATCCCGATCTCGATCTCGACCTCGGCCTGGGCGAGGGTGAACTCGGCGAGTCCCCGGCGGTCGTCGAGCTCGCGCAGCACCGCGACGGCGTCGCGGAAGTATGCGAGGGCCGCGGCGGGGCGGCCCTGGTTCTGGGCCAGCCGCCCCAGGTAGCCGAGCGAGGCGGCGACCGCCTCCTTGATGCCCAGCTCGCGGCTGGAGGCCAAGGCCTTGACGAAGGACTTGACCGCCGCGTCCCAATCCCCGCGCGCCAGCTCGAGCATGCCGAGGTTCTGCGTCGCCGCGATGACGCCGGTCGGGTCGCCGCTCTTCTCGGCCAGCTCGAGCCCCTGGCGCCAGTAGACCAGGGCGTCGTCGTAGCGGCCGAGCTGGTAGCAGGCGAAGCCGACGTTGCCGAAGCTCTCCGCCAGGGCGAGGTCGTTGCCGAGGTCGCGGCGGGCGCGCAGGGCCTTCTGGTACTGGGCCAGGGCCGCTTCGTGATCCCCCCGCTCCTCGGCCAGCACGCCGAATTCGTTGTAGACGTCGGCGATCCCGGGCGCGTCGCCCAGACGCTGGAGTAGCGCCAGCGCCTCCTCGAGCTGCCGCTCGGCCCGGGCGTGATCGCCGCGGCGCATGTGCAGGTTCGCCAGGTTGCGCAGGGTGGTGGCGTAGCCGCGGTCGTCGCCGATGCGCTTGCGGATCGGCGCCGCCTGTTCGAAATTCGCCGCCGCCTTCTCCAGCTCCCCGAGGCGTTCGTAGGCCACACCGTAGGCGTTGAGCACGTCGGCGCGGCCCTCGTCGCTGTCGAGCTGGTTCTGCACCACCAGGGCGTGCACGAGGTAGTCGTCGATGGCGCGGCGGTAGTTGCCGGCCTGGATCGAGTACTTGGCGAGCAGGAACCAGGCGCGCGGGTGATGGGGGGCGAGCCGCACCGCCTCGTCGAGGGTGGCCATGGCGCGGTCGAGGCTCCCCGCCTCGCCGTAGGCCTCGGCCAGCGCCACCCGGGTCTCGGCGTCGCCGGGGTAGCGCTGGACCAGCCCGGCGAGGATCTCCTGGGCCTTGCCGGGGTGCCCGGCCAGGCGCGCCTCCAGGGCCCGCGCCTCGAAGGCGCCGCGGCCCTCGCCCGGCCCCAGGGTCTCGACGGCCCGCCGCGCGGCTTCGCGGGCGGCCTCGCGCCGGCCGACTTCGTCGCGGGCGCGGGCGAGCTGCACCCAGGCGGCGCTGAAGCCGGGATCGCTCGCCACGGCCCGCTCCAGGTCGCCGACGGCGGCCAGGGCGTCGCCGCGCAGCAGCTTGGCCCGGCCCCGCGCGAAGGCCGCCAGCGCCTCCGGCGAACGGCTGACGGCCTGTCCCGAGGGGGCCGGGGGAAGGGAGAGGCGCTCGCGCAGGTCGGCGCCGAGACGGTCGACGAGGCGGAAGGCCTCTTGCGGCTCGACCTCGGCGTGCAGCCGCTGGGGCGCCGCCCCCGGCAGGTCGGTGGCGGTCAGCGACAGGTCGATCCGCAGCCGTCCCCCGGCGGCGCGCACCCGGCCGCTGACCAGCCGGTCGGCGTCGAGCAGCTCGGCGAGGCGCCGCGCCTCCCGGTCGGAGAGCTGGACCTGGGGGAGCTTCAGGCTCTCCAGCGTGCGGAAGACCTGCTCGCCGTCCAGCACCCGCACCGTGGAGTCCTCGGCGAGAGAGGCCGCGAGCATCTCCGGCAGGCCGGAGGCCACCCAGGCGAGGTCTGGCCGGCCGGTCTCGTCCACGAGGGGCAGGAGCGCCACGGAGTGGCGCGGCGCGGCGGCGGCCGTGGCTGGAGGGAGGGTTTCTTCGGACCGCGCCGTCCAGGCACGGATCCCCCAGCCCAGGGCGAGCAGCGCGACAAGCCCGCAGGCGGCGAGCGCGGCCCACCGCCGGGCGGGGAAGGGGGAAGCGTCCAGGCGATCGAGGTCGGCCAGCACCTCGCGCGCGCTCTGGTAGCGCCGGGCGGGATCGCGTTCCAGCAGCTTGCGGACGATCGCGGCCAGGCTCCGCGGCACGGTGACGCCGGCCGTTCCCAGGTCGCGGGCGGAGCCGGTGATCCGCTGCGCGAGCACCTCGGCCTGGGAGCCGCCCGCGAAGGGTAGCTCGCCGGTGAGCATCTCGTAGAGGATGATGCCCAGAGCGTAGAGGTCGGTGCGCCCGTCCACCTCCTCGCCCCGCGCCTGCTCGGGGGAGAGGTAGTCGAGGGTGCCGACCACCATGCCGGGCAAGGTGAGCCCGGAGCCGGCCAGGGAGCGGGCGACTCCGAAGTCGCCGATCGCCGCCCGGCCGGAGTCCTCGATGAGGACGTTGCCGGGCTTGAGGTCGCGATGCACCACGCCCGCCTCGTGGGCCGCCGCGAGGGCGGCGGCGATCTGCCGGGCGATGGCGGCCGCCTCCTCGGGGGGCAGCCGCCGCCGCTCGGCGATCCTCTGGGCCAGGGAACGGCCGTCCACGAAGTCCATGGTGATGAAGACGGTCTCGCCGTCGCTGCCGATGTCGTGGGTGCGGACGACGTTGGGATGGCTGACCTGGCGGGCGAGCACCAGCTCCTGCTTGAACCGCGCGGCGCGCCGTGAATCCGCCACGTCGGGGCGCAGCACCTTGAGGGCCACCTCCAGGTCGAGCTGCTCGTCACGGGCGCGGTAGACGAGGCCCATGCCGCCGACCCCCACGAGCCCGAGGATCTGGTAGCGCCCGGCGAGCCGGGATCCCGCGGCGAGGCTGCGGATGTTGTCGTCGGAGGTGAGGGTTGGAGGGAGCGAAAACTGGGTGGTTCCCGCCGCGCCCGGTCTCACGGGGTTCACGGTCTGATCCTGCGGAGGGGAGCGGGGAGCGCCAGCCCTGGCGTCCATCCCTCCGCGGCCGGAGACGGCCGGGCTGCCCGCAGCGAGCGCTCCAGGAGGGCCGACACCTCTCCGGCCAGGCGGGTGCGCGTGCCCGGATCGGCCTCCGGGTCCGCCGCGATCCGGTGGGCCAGGCCCTGGAGCTCCAAGTCGAGCCGCGCCACCGCGATGGCGAGCCCGGCCTGGACGGCCAGGGCCTGCAGGATCTCGAGGTCGAGGTCGGTGAACGCCGCGCCCGGCCGCCGGCTGTCCGCGTAGAGGACGCCGATCAGCCGGTCGAGGGCGTGGACCGGCACGCACAGGAGGGCGCGGATGCCGGTCGTCGCGACGCTGGGCCGCGCGCCCAGCTCGGCGTCGGCGCTGGCGTCGGCGCAGACCACCGGCCCGCCGGTGGCCAGGACGCGCTGGACGGCGCCGACGCTGCCGCCGAACTCTTCGGCTTCCAAGTCATCCCAAGTCATCCCGGAGCGGGCCGCCACTTCCAGGCCGCCGCCCGCGTCCGCCAGCAGCAGGAAGCCGCGCTCGGCGTTCGTCAGCTCGAGCATCGACCCCACGACCCGCGGCAGCAGCGCCGCGAGGCCGACCCCGGGATCGAGGCCGCGCCGCAGCTCCAGCGAGGTGGAGAAGCGGCGCAGCCGCTCGTCCTCGAGCTTCTCGACCGGCTCCTGAAGGGTTTCGAAGCGGGCGAGGAGGCCGCCGAAGCTGATCCAGCTCCGGTCCCGGAGAGGCCCGCTCGCCAGCGGCAGGCCTTCGACCTGGGAGCCGTTCTTACTGCCGTTGTCGGTGATCGACCAGCCCGTCTCGTCGCCGGAGAGGACGGCGTGGCGGCGGGAGACCCGTTCATCGTCGAGCACCACGTCGCATTCCGGATCGCGGCCGACGACTGTCTGGCGGCCGTCCGGCAGCAGGAACACCCGCGCCGGGACCGAGGGGAAATAGACGGTCAGCCGCGCCGGCATCGCATTCCTCAGAGTCCCAGGAACCCGAGGGAGATCTTCTTCAGGACGAGGCTGAAGCGCAGCGTCTCCGCGCCGGCCCGCAGGTATCCCGCCAGGTTGTACACGTCGCGGGTCGCGCGCCATTCGTTCGGGATGTCCGTGCCGGCGTGCTGCTCGACCTCGGCGAGGAAGCCGTCCACCCCCTGGATCGCCGCCGTAGTGGCGCCCCGGGCGAAGTCGGCGCGAATGGTGTCCAGGCGCGCGGAGAGGTCGGCGTAGAGCGGCGCCGGCATGGAGGAAGCCCAATTGTCCAGCACCTGCTCCAGGTAATTGAGCTTGTAGGTGATGACCTGGTTCACCGGCCGCAGGTCGAGGAGGATGAGGAACTCCGAGAAGCCTCCCGAGCGGCCGCGGACGCGATAGCTGCCCGACCCCATGTAGGTGGTGACGTCCCTGAAGGTTCCTCCGAGAGGGGCGGAGAACAGGCGCAGGGGGGTGGCGGGGAGATACACAAGGTTGTGGGTGTGGATCTCCAGGGTCACGACGCCGCGGAAGACCAGCCCGCCGTTCGCCGGCGGCTCGATGCGCAGGAGCACCGGGAAGCCCGAGGTCAGCTGCGCTCCCAACAGGCGGGAGAGGAGAGCGGGATCGAGGGGATTGGCCACCTGGGCCGAGATCCCGAGGCTGGAGAGGTTGAGCCCGTCCGCGTCCTCGAAAGTGAGGGAGACGTCGGCGCCCAGGCCCCCGGGCAGCGCCACCCCCAGGCGGATCGTGTCGCCGTCGATCGTCGAGCTCGTGATTCCCTGACCGGCGGCGGGCAAAGCGGACGACAACAGAAGAATCCAACAAGCCAGAAGCTTTTTCATGGATCTGCCCTCCAAGAGCTCCAAATTCAAGAGACAACGGAAAGAGGTCGCCTCTCTTTGACACTCTTGATCAAAGGTCATGATGCCACAGTCGGCGCGGCGCGACAAAAAACGCTAGGCGGCGAGCACCGCGGGCTCCAGCATGCGGATCGTGCCGGCCGCGGCGTCCACCTCGGCCTCGATCCCCACCGGCAGGGTGAACTGGCGGTCGATGTGGCCGATCATCGCCCCCTGCCAGGCGGGGACGTTCAGGGGCGCCAGATGGTCCTGGAGCACGTCGGTGACGGTCAGCGAGCCGAACCCCTCGCCGGGCCGGCAGTCGGTGCAGTGGCCCCAGATCACCGCCCGGGCCTTGCCCAGGATGCCGGCGAGCCGGAGCTGGGTGAGCATCCGGTCGATCCGGTAGGGCGCCTCCTCCACGTCCTCCAGGAACAGGACGCAGCCGTCCCAGTCCGGCAGGTAGCCGGACCCCACCAGGCTCGTCAGCACCGTGAGATTGCCGCCGAGCAGCCGCCCCCGCGCGGTCCCGGGACGGATCGTCCGCACGCGGTTCTCGACCACGGTCAGGTCGTCCTCGCCGATCTCCTTCAGGTTCGCGAAGGTGACCGCCTCGCCGTCCTGGAGCACCCGCTTCATGAATCCGACGCTGAACGGGTTCCATTGCGAGGCGCCCACCGGTCCGTGGAAGGTCGCCAGGCCGGTCCGCGCGTGCAGGGCGAGCAGGAGCGCGGTGATGTCGCTGTAGCCGAGGAGGATCTTGGGGTTCCGCGCGATCGTCTTCCAGTCGAGCAGGGGCAGCAGGCGGGCGGAGCCCCAGCCGCCGCGGACGCAGTGGATGGCCCGCACCTCGGGGTCCGCGAACATGGCGTTGAGGTCGGCGGCGCGCTGCTCGTCCGTGCCGGCGAAGTAGCCCCGGCGCGCCAGCAGGTTCGCCCCGCGCCTGGTCTTGAAGCCGAGCGCAGCCAGGGACTCCTCGGCGATCTCGACGTTCACCGGCTCCCAGACCGCGCCGGCCGGGTTCACCAGGCCCACGGTGTCGCCGGGACGCAGGCGGCCGGGACGGACGCGGGGCTTTGCCGCCTCGGGGCCGAGCGCGGCGAGAGGGCGGGGGAGCGCTCCGGCGAGCGCCAGGGCGGCGGCGCCGGCGAGGGCCTGACGGCGGGAGGTGTCCATGGCGCGGGATGGTACCTCAGAGCTGAATGGTAGACTCCGCGCTCCACGATTCAGAAAGGAGCCTGCGCGATGAAGAGAGCCCGGCTGTTGTTGCTCGGTGTCGCCTGCTTGATGACCGTTGCCGCTTCCGGAAAGGCCCAGACGGCGTTCTGCACCAAGGAGGTCTGTTCGGTCGCCCGCGCGGAGTGCAGGGAGTGGTGCCCGTTCCCCTGCGCGATGACCTTCCAGTGCGTGGCCCCTTCCTGCGGCTCCTGCATCAGTTGCTCCTGCTGAAGATCGAGCCGGCGAGGAGGCGGGCGAAGAAGCCCCGCCTCCCGCGAGGCCGGTTTCACTCCCCTCTTCTCACCACCAGCGCCGGATCCCCCAACAGGGTGTAGACCCTCAGCGTCTCGCGCTCGCCGCCCGCGGCGGCGTAGTCGGCGAGGCCGCGCAGGAGGCGGTCGCCGAGCCGTCCGCCGTCCGCGGCCGCGAGGCGCGGCAGGAGGTAGCGGCCGAGCTCGCCCGCCGGGGCGTTGTGGGAGAGCCAGGTCGGGCCGTAGAGGGCGGCGGCGCCGCCGTCCGCCCGCAGCACCAGCTCCTCGCCCAGCGAGGTCACCGAGGGATAGGCGAACTGCGAGATCAGGCAGGTGAGGGCCGTCATCACCGGCAGCCGGGGGGCGTTGCCGAGAGCCGCCACGTCGGAGGTGAGGAGCAGGCCTTCGGTGGCGAGACGGTCGAGGCCGCCGTGGCCGACGTAGTTGAAGAGCGCCTGCCCCTGGCGGAGAGCGTCGAAGAGGCGGGCGCGGCCGTCCGGGACCTGGCCCGGGAGGAGATCGATCCGCGACAGGGAGGCGCCCGGCAGGGTGGCGGCCAGGCCGCCGCTGGTGGCCGGGAAGTCGCCGCCGAAGTCCGCGTCGTCGGCCGCCAGGAGGGCCCGGCCGGTCCAGTCGCCGTCCGGCGCGCTCTCGTAGGCGGCCACCTTGTCCACGTAGGCGCGCATCTCGGCGGCGGTGGCGGCCGGGATGCGGCCGAGGGCGACCGCCGGCAGGCCGGAGCCGTCGAGGTCGGCGAGGGCGGCGTCGGCGGTGGCGATGCCGTCCGGCGTGGTCACCAGCAGGGTCGGCACGAGGTTGGTCGCGAGCCCCAGCAGGTTGCGGGGATCGTAGGTGCCCTTGCCGGCCAGCGTCACGTAGCGGGGCGGCGCCGGCCAGGAGCGGACGGCTTCGGTGAGGAAGCGCCGGATGGCCAGCGGATCGTAGACGCCGTCGTTGAAGACGTCCATGACGTCGGCGAGGTCCACGACCATGGCCGAGAGACCCTGGGCGGTCCGCAGATCGGCCAGCCGCTGCGCCTCGGCGCGGAGGGCGGCGGGGGCGATCACCACGTACTCGGCGCCGCGTCCCGGGCTCCGGAGATCGGCCGGAGCGCTGGCCCGCGCCGCCGCCGTTCCCAATCCGCCGCCGGCGACCGCGGCGAACGGGCCGGCGCCGGGGGCGAGGAAGGAGACGCCCCAGGAGCCGTCCGGCCGGGGCTGGCCGGAGAGCCCGCCGAGACGCCGCGGGGCGAGCGGCTGGGCGAGGTCCCAGACCGTGATGTCAGGTGTCCGGAAGCCGGAGAGGGAGACCGCGGAGCCGGCGGCGGCCCGGAAATCGAGCCGGTCGCCCCGCGCGCTGTAGAGACGCGGATAGGTGAGGTCGAAGGAGTCGAGCCAGAGGCCGCGCGCGGCGTCGAGGGCCACGACCTCGATCTGGTTGGCGCCGTCCCGCAGGACGTCCGCCGGCACGGCCAGCGTGACCGTGGCGGGGCCGCTCCCGGTCCAGGCGACCTCGCCCAGGGGCCGGCCGTTGAGCCGCACGTCCGCCCGCTGCGTGGCCGCGAAGCCGACGAGCTGGACCGCCAGGGCCGCCCCGCCGGGGGCCGGCGCGGGCACGTCCACGGTGAGGGTGGCGCGGTCGTAGCCCGGGAAGCCGGGGAAGAGGCTCTTCCAGATCCAGTAGTCCTCGACCGGCAGGGACGCCGAGGTCCCGGGGATGGCGTCGGTCTCCAGGTGGAGCGTGCTTTCGAAGCTGGCCGGGGCCGGACCCGCGGCGGGCTGGGCCGCGACGGTGGCCGCGGTCGTCCCCCGGCCGCGCTCCAGCCAGTAGACGCCGGTCCCGGTGTAGGGGGTGCTCACCGCCTCGCCGTAGAAGACCAGCCCGTCGCCGTCCGGAGCGGGCTGCCAGGCCACGTCCTGGCCGCCGCGGCTCAGGCGCAGGCGTCCGGCGCGGATCTGGCCCGCCGCATCCTCCGCCGTCGTGCCGAGAGCGCTCGCGATATCCCGGGACCGCACCCGCGTCATGCCGTTCGCCGTGACCTCGACGCGCGCCCGCCCGCCGGGGACCGCCGCCGGGACCGCCGCCGGGGCCGCCACCGGGGCCGCCTTGGCCCGCGCGAGCCGCGGCGAGACGTCCTTGGGCTGGGCCGTGAAGGGTTTCTCAGGGTCGCCGCCGCCGCGGCGTCCGCGCTCGGCCTTCACCCGGTAGGGGCCGAAGACCTCGCGGCCGCCCTGGCGGTCGATCTCGACGATGCGGTAGGTCAGCGCCTCGCCGCGCGGGGCCGTGGGATCGGCCAGGCGGTAGCGCCCGCCGGGGAGCTGCTCGACCGCCGGCACGGCGCGCTCCGTCACCCGGGTGAAGCGGCCGGTGGCGGGATCGAGGCGCTCGACCTCGAACGCCGCCGTGCCGACCTCGGCGGCGGTCTCCCACTCCACCACCACGCGGCCGTCCTCTTCCTTGGCCGCGAACGAGGAGACGCGGGCCCACGTCGCCGCGTTCGAGACCTGGAAGCTGCAGGTCGCGGTCACCGGCTGGGCGACCTCGCCGGTCCAGGCCGCCGGTCCGGTGTCGGACCAGTTCATGGTGACCGTCTGCTGGATCGTGGTGCCCGAGGCCACCGACGGATCGACGTAGAACTGATAGGTCATGCTGCCCGACTGGTTGGGGCCGATCACGCCAAGGCTGTTGCCGGAGGCGGTGGTGTTCCGCGGCGTCCACACCACCTGCTGGTTGGTGGTGTCCACGGCCACCGTGCCGCCGGTGTTGTTGTCCACCGGCGTCGAGGCGGTGCTCAGCACCTGCCCCTGGGCCGCGGAGTAGCCGACCTTGAAGCGCAGGAAGCTGGAGGTGCCGCACTGGAAGCGCTCGGGCGAGCTCGCCGAGGCCGCCACCGCCGTGCAGTTGGGGATGGTGTTGGTGAAGCTCACCGTGCAGGCCGTGGACTGGCCCGGCCGCACCGGCGTGGGCGTGCAGGCGCAGGAGGGGGCGAGGCGCGCCACGGGGACGTCGGAATTGAGGATCTGGCAGTTGCACTTCGAGCCGGTGCCGGGGTGGACGTCGGCCTCGGAGGCGCACACGCCGCCCGGGCCGACCTGCCCCGTGTTGTTGCCCCAGGTGGTGCAGGTCGGGATGTCGACGAAGCCGTCGCCGCCGTTGGTGCTGTCCGAGCACTTGATGGTGATCGGCTGCGCGAACTTCATGAACACGTCGACGCCGTTGCACTGCCCCTTGACGAGGTCCGCGCAGCCGTTGCCGTCGGCGTTGAAGAAGGGTCCGCTGCCGCCCGAGAGATTCAGGGGAGGACAGGTCGAGGAATTCACCGTCGAGTACGGCGGCTTGAGCGTCTCGACGGCGCACTGCCGTCCGCTGTAGGCGTCGGGCGTCGGATCGCCCGTGCCGAGGTCGTTGTAGATGAACAGCCCGATGTCGTAGCGGGTCTGGCCGCTGGTGTTCTGCAGCTTGGCGCCGAGATGGATCGAGAGGGTGTCGCTGGTGCTGACGCAGCCGTTGGTCTGGTCCCCGAGCCCCACCAGGATGAACGTCACGTCGTTGGCCGTGCAACTGTTGCCTGGCGAGAGCGGGGACTGGAGGTTGGCGACGCACCGCGAATTGGTGATCACCGCTTCGGCCGCCGTAGGCAGGAGGCCGGCGCTCAGGAAGAGCGTCCCGAGGCTCAAAGAAAAAAGTCGGATACAGGCATGCATGGGCTCACCTTTCGCCGGTATCTATCGTAATGGCTGAATTTATCAGTTCTGGACCGGGATTCAGAGGCAGTATAGGGGAATCCCGACGCGATCAGAAATCAGCGTTTATGAAGCCGTGCTGAAATTGCAGCGGCTACGCCCGGCGTTCGGTATCCAGCTCAGCCAACAAGCGCTTCGGGGCGACCATGCGATACGCGGCGTTCACCAGGTCGCTGATCTGATCCCAGTCGATCGGCGTCACGTCCAGCCGCACGCCGAGCCAGCCGCGGTGCCCCACGTAGGGCGGGCGGAAGAACCGCTCGGGATCGGCGCTGACGAGCGCCTCCTGCGCGCCGTCCGGCGCCGCGCACCAGAACGCCAGCACGTCGTCGTGGTGATGGTTGGCGTACATCACGAACGTCTTCTTGTCCCGCACGAACCAGGTGGGCTCGCCGTGGCTGAGCCGTTCAGTGGTCTCCGGCAGCGCGAGGCAGAGGCTCCTCAGCTTCTCCAGCGGATCTTCCTTGGCCATGCCACGATTGTGGCACGGCGGGCCGCCTACGCTCCCGCCGCGCCAGGGTCCCCAGGACCGCCACGGCCGCCACGCAGAGCCAGGCGAACCAGTCGCCGGCCCGGCTGTACAGGGTGAAGGCGGGGGTCACGGGAAGAGCCGAGAGCAGCAGGGGCGCGGCGTCGGCGCGGGTCTCGACCGATCCCAGGACCCGGCCCAGGGGGTCCACGGCTACGGAAACGCCGTTGTTGGTGGCGCGCAGCAGCGAGGTCCCGTTCTCGACGGCACGGAACACCGCCATCCGCGCGTGCGGCTCCTGGAGCGCCGGCCAGTCGTCGGACGGCGCGAGCAGGAGGCCGGCCCGGCCGCGTCCGGCCTGCCGCACCAGCCAGGGGAAGTCGAGGTCGAAGCAGATCACCGAGGCCAGGCGGCCGTGCGGGCTCGCGGCCAGGGGCACGACGCCGGGCCCGGTCCCGAAGCGACTGTCCTCGATCCCGGGGACCGGGTGCGTCTTGGGATAGCGCCAGAGCACGCGCCCGGCCGGGTCCACCAGGACCGAAAGGTTCTCCACGTACGGGAAGCGGTCGGTCCGCCGGATCACCCACGGCGTCATCAGCAGGTGCAGCCGGTGGCGCCGGGCCACGGCCGCGCCTCGCTCCAGCAAGCCGTCCAGGTCCTCCGCCAGCACCGGGGTCGACTCCGGCCAGGAGACGATCCGAGCCCCCGCGCTCGCGGCGGCGTCCGTGCGCGCCAGCAGGAACGCTTGCGCGGCGGCGAGCTGTGGGCGGACGGCGGCGCGTTCCGGCAGCGGAGCGCGGGCGAGATCCCCGGCCTTCCATCCCGCGAAGGCGCTGTCGTATTCGCCGACCGAGAGCGCCACCGCCGCCACCGGGACCGGGGGCGCGTCCGGAGGGAACAGCGCGAGGCGGGCGCCGCCGAAGAGGAGCACCCCCGCGAGCGCGGCCGCGAAGGCGGCCGCGGGGCGGAACGCGCGGTCCGGTGTCCCTTCCATCAACGGGTTGACGGCCGAAGCCAGCCAGTGGATCAGGAAGGTCAGCCCCCAGAGCCCGGTGACGGAGACGATCTGGACCAGGGGCAGGTTCCCGGACTGCGAATAGGCCATCGAGCCCCAGGTGCCGAACGGGCCGGGGCGGGTGGCGAGCCACTCCATGGCCGTCATGGCGGCGGGGAACGCCAGCGAGCCGGCGATCCCCGGCAGCCGGCGGGCCACGGCGCGGTCGACGGCGTAGCCGGCGGCGCGGATCATGCCGGTCACGAGCGCGAGGACCACGACCGCCGGCAACGGCAGAGGCACCAGGCCGTTGCGGAAGTCCATCCCGGCCCCGAAGGCGTAGGCGAGCGCGACGCCTCCCCAGGCGATCCAGCCGCGGGACGCGCCACGGCTGAAGCGGAGCAGGAAGACGGGGGCAAGCCAGGCCGCGACGGCGACCGTGGTCTGATGTCCCGCGAACGGCAGCAACAGGGCTCCCGCCAGGAGCCAGAGCCAGCTCGGCAGCTTCATAGGTTTCCTCCGCCTCTGAGATGCGGGCAATTATGCACTACGGCGGGAGGACCGCCGCCGGATGATGATCCGGGAGACCGCGCTAGAATCCCGCCATGAAACCGATCGACCCGGGAGTCCGCATCGGCCATGTCCACCTCAAGGTCGCCGACCTTCAGCGGGCGCTCGACTTCTACTGCGGCGTGCTGGGCTTCGAGCTGACGCAGCGCTGGGGCACGAGCGCGGCGTTCATCGCGGCGGGCGGCTACCACCATCACATCGGGCTGAACACCTGGGAGAGCCTGGGCGGGCCGCCGCCCCCGCCGGGCACGACGGGGCTCTACCACCACGCCATCCTCTATCCCAGCCGCGCCGCCCTCGCCGACGCTTTGCGCAGGGTGACCAGGGCGGGCATCCCGCTGGACGGCGCGGCCGACCACGGCGTGAGCGAGGCCCTGTACCTGCGCGATCCCGACGACAACGGCGTGGAGCTCTATTGGGACCGCCCGCGGGAACAGTGGCCGTTCACGCCCGAAGGCGAGCTGGCCATGTACACGCGGCGGCTGGACCTCGACGCCCTGCTCCGGGAAGCCCCCGCGGAGGAGTAGCCGACTACGGCCGGCCCCAGAGGTCCTTCTCGGACTTCGGAGGCGCGGGCCGCCGGTGGCTCTTGGCGAGGACGGCTTCCACCTCCTCCAGCGTGGGGGCGAGCACCGCGCTCTGGGCCGCCGCCAGCTCCCGGATCCCCTTGAAGGCGAGGTCGACCAGGGCGTCCATCTCCTCACGGCGGAAGCTGCGCTTCTCGCCCGTGCCCTGGATCTCGATCAGCGATCCGCCGGCGGTGGCGACCACGTTCATGTCCACCTCGGCCACCTGGTCCTCCACGTACTCCAGGTCCAGCAGCGGCCTGCCGTGGAGCAGCCCGACGGAGACCGCGGCCACCTGATCGCGGATCGGCCAGGCGGTGATCTCGCGGGTCAGCAGCAGGCGGCTCAGGGCCAGGACGGCGGCCACCCAGGCGCCGGTGATGGCGGCGGTGCGGGTGCCGCCGTCGGCCTGGAGGACGTCGCAGTCGAGGGTGAGCGTGCGCTCGGGCATGGCCGAGAGGTCGACGGCGGCGCGCAGGCTGCGGCCGATCAGGCGCTGGATCTCGGCCGTCCTTCCCGAAGGCCGGCCCTGGGAGACCTCGCGGGTGGAGCGCGTGTGGGTGGCCCGGGGGAGCATGGCGTACTCGGCGGTCATCCAGCCCTCGCCGCTCTCTTTCTTGAAGGGCGGGACCCGGTTCTCGATGCTGGCGGCGACGAGGACGCGGGTCTCCCCCACCTCGATCAGGGCCGAGCCTTCGGCGAATTTGAGGACCCCGGTCTGGATGCGGACGGGGCGGAGGGCGTCGGCGGCGCGGCCGTCGGGGCGTGAGCGGGTGTCGTTCATGCGACGCATTCTATCGGGTCATCTGACCGGGCAGGTGCTTGCGTACTCCTCCACAGATGGGCCAGCCCCACGGCCCACCTGATTCCCTCGCAGGAGGAAGGAGGAATTCAACGTGAAACGTTGTCTGCTATCAGTGTGCCTTCTGGTGTTCGCTTCCGTCCTGGTGAGCGTCCCCGCCATGGCGTCCAGCCATCGCGAAGCGCCGGCGATCACCGAGACGCCGAAGGTGGATGGAACGGATTTCTACCTCTTCAACAGCTATGAGTCCGGGCGCTCCGGCTATGTGACCCTGATCGCCAACTACGTGCCGCTCCAGGACGCCTACGGCGGCCCCAACTACTTCGTCCTGGACCCCGACGCCCGCTACCGCATCCTCGTCGACAACAACGGGGACGGCGTGGAGGACGTCAGCTTCCAGTTCCGCTGCACCGCGGCCCTGGCGGACATCAAGCTGCCCGTGGGCGGCGTGCAGGTCTCGGTGCCGGTGATCAACGTCGGTCAGATCTCGGGCGGTCCCGGCGCCCGCGATCCGGAGCTGAACATCCTGGAGAGCTGCACGCTCGGCGTGTCGCGGGGCCGCATCACCAACGGCACGCGCTGGGACTTCGCCTCGGAGGCGGTCACCGGCGGCACCCGCTTCGGCAAGCCGGTGGACAACATCGGCCAGAAGTCGATCCCGGACTACGCCGCGTACGCCCGGCAGTTCATCCGCACGATCAGCATTCCGGGCTGCGACGCCGGCACCGGGCGCATCTTCGTCGGCCAGCGCAAGGAGTCCTTCGCCGTCAACCTGGGGGAGGTCTTCGACCTCGTCAACATCGCGAACCCCCTGGGACCCCGCGACGCCGAGCCCAATATCCTGGACGACAAGAACATCACCACCTTCGCCCTGGAGGTCCCGGCGGCCTGCCTGACCCGCGGCGGCGGCACGGTGATCGGCGGCTGGACCACGGCGCACCTGCCGCGCACCCGCGTGCTCAGCAACTCGCCGACCTATAGCAACCCGTCCAACCAGAGCGGCGACCTCGTCCAGGTCTCGCGCCTGGGGATGCCGCTGGTCAATGAGGTGGTGATCGGTCTCAAGGACAAGAACCTGTTCAACGCCGCCACCCCGGCGGGCGACGCGGCCCTCGCCACCTACGTGACCAATCCGACCCTGCCGGAGATCCTGGAGATCCTCTTCGGGGCCGCCGGCGTGCGGGCGCCGAACAACTTCCCGCGCACCGACCTGGTGGCCGCCTTCGCGACCGGCATCCAGGGCCTGAACTTCCTCTCCGACGGCGCGCCCCACGAGATGATCCGGCTGAACACCGCCACCCCGCCCACGGCGGCCGGCGCGCAGAACAACCTCGGCGTGCTCGGCGGCGACGCCGCCGGCTTCCCCAACGGCCGGCGGCCGGGCGACGACGTGGTGGACATCGAGCTGCGCGTGGCCATGGGCGTGCTCTGCCACGCCTTCCCGGGCGTCTTCTGCGATCCGGCGGACGCGCCCTCGGGCAACCTGCCGTTCACGGACGGCACGCTCCAGGACGCCAGCCAGTTCGACGCCGCCTTCCCCTACCTGAAGACCCCGCTGCCGGGGTCGCCCAACGGGGCCAACGGAGTGGACGAGGCGCCGTAAGATGCGTCGCTTTTTTGCAGTCTTGCTGATCGGGCTCGCGGCGGCTCCTGCCGCCCGGGCCCACGATTTCTGGATCGAGCCCTCGGTCTATGCCCCCGCCCCGGGCCAGCGCGTGGCTGTTCATCTGCGGGTGGCGGACCACTTCCCGGGCGATCCGTTCCCGCGCGACAAGGCGCGCATCGAGCGGTTCGCGGTCCTGGGCGGCGTCGCCGAGGCGGAGGTCCCCGGGATCGAGGGGAGCGATCCGGCCGGCTATCTGGTCGCGGGCGGGCCCGGGATCTACCAGATCGTCTACGACAGCAACCACGCGTCGATCGAGCTGACCGGGGAGAAGTTCGAGAAGCATCTCGCCGAGCAGGGGCTGGAGCGGATCAGCGAGGCGCGGAAGAAAAAGGGTGAGAGCGCTTCCGCGGCCCGGGAGATCTACTCGCGCAGCGTCAAGGCGCTGCTCGCGGTGGGAGGCGGTGGCGGAGAAGGGTACGAACGGCCCGCCGGCCTGCCCCTGGAGCTGATCCCGGAGAAGAACCCGTTCCTGCTGGCGCCCGGGAGCGAGCTGCCCGTCCGTCTCCTCTTCCAGGGCAAGCCCCTGGCCGGCGTCCGGGTCGAGGCCCGGAACCCCCGCGACGCCGGGGAGACGGTCGCGGGCCGCACGGACCGGGAAGGGAGAATCCGCCTCCGTCTCGCCAGCGGTGGTAGCTGGTTGGTAAAAGCTGTGCATATGATTCCTGCACCGAAGGGGTCCGGCGCCGATTGGGAGAGCTTCTGGGCGTCGCTGACTTTCGAGTCCGCGCGCTGACGCGGGGACCGAGCGGGAGGTGCATGGAGCGGGAGGTCGACCTCATGAGCAGGGTGGCGGGAGGGGACGGCGAGGCCTTCGCGCGTCTCTTCGAGATCCATGCGCCCGCGGCCCTGGGTCTGCTGGTGCGCATCCTCGGGCGGCGGAGCGAGGCGGAGGAGGCGCTGCAGGAGGTCTTCGTCCAGGTCTGGACCCAGGCGGACCGCTACGACGAGTCCCGGAGCACGCCCAAGGGCTGGATCCTGATGCTGGCCCGCTCCCGCGCCCTCGACCGCCTGCGCCGCGGGCAGTCCCAGCAGCGAAGGGCGGAGGCCGCCGCCGTCGAGAACGCCCGGGAGGAGGCCGACCCGCCGGTCGGCACCGAGCGGCTGGAATCCCGCGAGCGCCGTCATCGCGTCCATTCCGCCCTCGGTCTCCTGACCCCGGAGCAGCGCCGTTGCATCGAGTTGGCCTTCTTCGAAGGGCTGACCCATACTGAGATCGCCAGGCGTCTCGAGACGCCGCTTGGCACCGTGAAATCCCGGATCCTGCTGGGGATGAACAAGCTCCGGCAGGCGTTGAGCGCATGACATGAGCGAGCCGCACTCCAACCGCATCGAGGAGCTGCTCCCGTCCTACGCGCTGGGAGCGCTGGACGGAAGTGACCTCCGTGAGCTGGAGGAGCACCTGGAGGCCGGCTGCCCCGAATGCCGGCGCCAGCTCGACCTCTGGAACCGGGACCTCGAGGCGCTGGCCGAATCGGCGCCGCCGGTGGAGCCGTCGGAGATGGCGCGGGTCCGCGTCCTGCGGGTGGCGGGCGGATCGCGGCCCCGCGGCGTTCCCCGGTGGGTCTATCCCGCCATCGCCGCCCTGCTCCTGATCTCTGTCGGAAGCGGGATCGGCCTGTGGCGGCTGCGCGGCGAGGTGAGGAGCCTGGCGGCCGAGCGCGATCGACTGGAGCGGCAGGTCGCCGCGCTGGACCGCGAGGCGCGGCTGGCGCGGGACGAGGCCCGGCGGGCGGCCCAGGCGCTCCAGGTGGTGGCCGCGCCGGGAGCGCGCACCGTGGTCCTCGCGGGCCTGAAGCCGGCGCCCGGCTCGGCCGGCCGCACCTACGTCGATCCCCAGACCGGCGACGCCCTTTTCTACGCCTTCGGGCTGCCGGATCTGCCCCAGGACAAGACCTACCAGCTCTGGTTCATCGCCGGCGGCAAGCCGGTCTCGGCGGGGACCTTCTCCGTGAACGAGCGCGGCGGCGGGAGCCTGCGGGTGGACCGTATAAAGGATGTCGGGGGGATCCAGGCCTGGGCGGTGACGGTGGAGCCCCAGGGCGGCGTGCCCCAGCCGACCGGGGAGATGGTCCTCAAGGGATGACGCTGAAGAGATTGGCGAAGCCGGGCGGCGCGACGGCGGAGATTCGGCGGCGGTCTGCCCCGCGATGCGAGCCGCCCGCTCCGCGGCGCACGCCACCGGTCCCGGTTCGTGAGGGCCTCGCCCCAGGTGGCCAGGAAGTCGTCCCGAGCTGCCGAGGTCTCGGGTCGAAGGGCAAGCGCCTCGCGCCGTGGGGCGGACCGATCGCGTCTTCAACCGGGATGCTTGCCGCTCGGGGCGAGCGGCAAGCGACACGGCGCCAGGGACTCGTCACCTGGGCGTGGAGGCTCGCTTCGAAGGGCGAGCGCCTCGTCCGGCGGAGCAGGCGGCTCGCCCAGAGGGGCGACAGGCTCACGTTTTCGAGCCTCACGTGCCGTTGCGGGGGGAGACTAGGGCCGGAACCCTCTTTCCCTAAACCCAACGGTTGCCCACGGAGAAAAGTCCCATGACTCGCGTGTCAACGCCCCGCGCGGTCGCGCCCGCCCCGCCCCTGGCCCGCTCCCGCATCTCCTCGCTCGTCACTCCTGGGCTCTGCGGAGTGAACTCGAACAGGCCGTCCCGTTCGGTCCGGTCGAAAAGATACATTTTTCCGCGTGCCTTGAATGCCACGCAGGGCCGGGTCCTAGGGCACCGCGTCGTTCCCGCGACGGTGGTGACATACTGGGCGTCCGTCCCCTGGATCCCGTACTTCGCCTTGATCTCTGCAAGGTTCGCGGGAATGGCGGGTAACGCCTCCAGCCACCTTGCCTTCAGATTGGCATCCTCAGGCACGTTCGCCCACTGAGCTAAAAGCCCACTCTTCTCGACCAGGAAGCGAGCGAGTTCTCCTTCTCGAGGATTGAAGACCCGGACGAAGTAATAGAACGGACTCGGATATTTCGGGTGACAGCGAAGCGGCGTCCAGTCGACCACCTTTTCCACATGGAACCGAAGAGCCCCGGTTTCCAGGCCGTCCAGAAGGGGCAGCTCTTCCTTCGGGATCTTCGCTCGCTTTGTGCTCTTCCAGATCCGAAAATACTGGTGCTTGAGGTCCGTGATGATTTCGGCCTCGGTCACCGGGAAGGGTTTGGGCACATAGACCGTCGAGCTAGGAATGGCCGTCCGCACTTCTTTCTCATAGGCGGCCCACTCCTTCGGCGGCGGCCCGGGACAATCCTCCGGCACCCATCCGTACGCCGAAGCGTTCGTAGCCAGTATGAAGAGAAGAATTGCCGACATCGATGCTTTGATCATTCAACTCCTCCAGGCAGCCTCGCTTTTCAGTAAGCAGGTGGCCAGTCCTGCCGACATAGGCGATGTCTTTGCGATGCTCATCCTACTCTGGTACGCTTTAAGTAAGGCGATGGCGAAGCGCAAAGTGTTGGTATCGTTGGACGAGGACTTGGTCAAGGAGCTAGAGAGGGAAGATCAGGATGTCTCGGCTCAGGTCAACCAAGCCCTTCGCGCGGAGCTTGAGCGTCGCCACCGCAACTGGCTTCTCGCGGAACTGCTCGACCGGCTCGATGCGGAGCATGGACCGGTCGAGGAATCTCTGGTTGGGAAGTACGCCGAGCTACTCGGGTCCTGACACACCGTAGACTTCGGAGAGGGAGCCGGAGCTTTGGAGAGCGGCCCCCAGCTTGAACGGCATTTCCGATGCCCAAGAGAAGCAACGAATTTCAGAGCCTGATTCACCTGATCTTTGAGCATTTGGCTCCGAGCGCCACCGTGCGGGAATCCGCAATGGTGATGGAAGTCGGCCTCCCTACGCCGATCGAGCGCGAGGTCGACATCCTGGTCGAGAGCGAGATCGCTGGCGTCCCGTTTCGGATGGCGGTCGAATGCAGAGGCCGGGGCCGGAAGGATGATATCGGCTGGGTAGACTGCCTCGTTGGCAAGTATGCCCACCTGCCAGTCGACAAAGTCGTCGCGGTGTCGAAGTCAGGCCTGACCCGGGCGGCTGTCGAAAAAGCTCAATTTCATGGCATCGAGATCAGAACTCTCCAAGCCGCCCTGGATGCGGATTGGCAGAAGGAGTACGTGAAAATTGCGCCGGGTGCGCTGTCGATGCGCGTCTTCGTCCCTCAATACGCCGTCCTTACGGAGCCACCCCTTCCTGAAGACTTCGACGGCGCATCCTACAGATGCTTCCAGGACGACGAGGAGGTGGGATTCCTGCCGGAGGTAATCCAGGCGTACGCGGATCAGCGCGCCAGAGAGTTCTTTCAGGACGAATTCGGCAAGACCTACCAGACCCTTGCGGACCTGAACAAAGTGACGCTCCTCCAGGCGCAAGCTCAACCCCGTGACCTCAAACTGCAGGATGCGACCGGAGCCTCCTACAAGGCCCTCGAGATCTACGTACGTTTTGACCTTATCCTCGGGCTGAGAAGAGGAACGGTGGATCTCTTCAAGTTTGGACGAGCCGGCGTGTCGATCGGCACCGTGGAGCTAAGCGACGGTGCCTCGCTCAGAACTACCACAGTCCAAGATGTGGGCGATCCAAACACCCGCATCCGGATTGACAAGCAGCGGAAAGGTTAGCGAGCGCCCCTCAAGGATGACTCGCCGATCTGGTACAGTTCCCCGTCCAATGCGGAGCGATCCACCAGGTCCCAACCCCCTGGAACGACTGCGAGAGCGGGCCGTCTCCCTGGAGACGCCCGCCGCTATCGTGCTGGCCGAGGGGGAGGACCCCCGGGTCGTGGCCGCCGCCGAGCGCGCCACCGCCCTGGGGCTCTGCAAGGCCTCCCTGCTGGGGCCGCGCCACGCGGTGGAGCAGGCGGCCGAGTCCGCGGGGGTGGCGCTCACCGTGCCCGTCACCGATCCGGCGGACGGGCCTGACCTGCCGGAATTGACCGAGCTCCTGGCCGGCCGCCTGACCGCCCGGGGCCTCGATCCCGCCCTGGCGGAGACGTTCGCCCGCGATCCTCTTCATTACGCCTGCCTGCTGGTGGCCGCCGGCAAGGCGGACGGCGCCATCATGGGCGCCCTGGCCACCACCGCCGACACCCTGCGCGCCGCGCTGCGCGCCGTCGGCCCCCGGCCCGGCCTCAAGGTGGTCTCCTCCTGCTTCCTCATGGTCCTGCCGGACGGCCGCGGGCTGATCTACAGCGACTGCGGCGTGGTGCCGGACCCCGGTCCCGAGGAGCTGGCGGACATCGCCGAGGCGGCGGCGGGGAGCTGCCGCATCCTGCTGGGCGAGGAGCCGCGGGTCGCCCTGCTCTCCTTCTCGACCCACGGCAGCGCCCGCCACCCCCGCGTGGACAAGGTCCGGGCCGCCCTGGGAATTTTGAAGGAGCGCCAGGCCGGTTTCGAGGTCGACGGGGAGTTGCAGGCGGACGCGGCCCTGGTGCCGGGAGTGGCGCAGCGCAAGGCGCCGGGCAGTCCGGTGGCGGGACGGGCCAACGTGCTGGTCTTCCCCGACCTGGACGCCGGCAACATCTCCTACAAGCTGACGGAGCGGCTCGCCGGCGCGCGGGCGGTCGGACCCCTGCTGCAGGGGCTCGCCCGGCCGGTCAACGACCTGTCGCGCGGCTGCTCCGCGGAGGACATCGTCGACGTGATCGCGGTGACGGCGCTGGACGCGGCCGAGCGGAGGCGCGTATGAAGGTTTTGGTTATCGGCAACGGCGCCCGGGAGCACGCGCTCTGCTGGAAGCTGCGGCAAAGCCCCCTGCTGACCGAGCTCTACTGCGCGCCCGGCAACCCCGGCATCGCCGCCGTGGCCGACCGCGTGCCGCTGGCCGCCGAGGAGGTCCAGCGCCTGGCCGACTTCGCCGGCGAGATGAAGATCGACCTCACCGTGGTCGGGCCGGAGCTGCCGTTGACCCTGGGGATCGCCGACGAGCTGGCCAACCGCGGGCTCGCCGTGTTCGGCCCCAGCCAGCGCGCCGCCGAGATCGAAGGGAGCAAGGTGTTCGCCAAGCAGTTCATGGAGCGGCACGGCATCCCCACCGCCCCCTTCGTGGTGGTCCACGACGCCGGCGCCGCCCGAGCCGAGGCGGGCCGCTTCGGCTACCCCGTGGTGCTCAAGGCCGACGGCCTCGCCGCGGGCAAGGGCGTGATCGTGGCCGTGGACGAGGCGGAGTTCGAGGACGCCGTGCGCGCCCTGTTCGAGGAGCGCCGCTTCGGCGCCAGCGCCGACCGCGTGGTGATCGAGGCGTTCCTGCCGGGCGACGAAGTTTCTTTCATGGCCCTGAGCGACGGCGAGCGGGTGCTGCCCCTCGCCACCGCCCGCGACTACAAGCGGATCGGCGACGGCGACACCGGCCCCAACACCGGCGGCATGGGCGCCCACAGCCCCTCCGGCGGGCTCTCGGCCGAGGAGGCGGCGCGGGTGGTCGAGACGGTCCTGCGGCCGGCGGTCGCCGGGCTCGCCGCCGAGGGGCGGCCCTTCGTGGGCGTCCTCTACGCCGGCCTGATGCTGACGCCGGAAGGGCCGCGGGTCCTGGAGTTCAACGCCCGCTTCGGCGACCCCGAGGCGCAGGTGATCCTGCTGCGGATGGAGGACGACCTCCTTCCTGTCCTCGCGGCCGGCGCCGCGGGCCGGTTCGACACCCGCCGCCTGTCCTTCCTGCGGGAAGCGGCGGCCTGTGTCGTTCTGGCCAGCCCCGGCTATCCCGGCCGGCCGCTCCAGGGGGAGCCCATCCGGGGCCTCGACCGGGCGGCGGCCCTGCCCGGCGTCGAGGTCTTCCACGCCGGCACCGCCCTCCAGGACGGCGAGCTGGTCAGCGCCGGCGGCCGGGTGCTGTCGGTCTGCGCCGTGGCCCCCGGCCTCGGCGAGGCGCTGGAGCGGGCCTACGCGGCCGTGGCCGAGGTCGACTGGCCGGGCAAGGTCTACCGGCGGGACATCGGGCGCCGCGTCGTCGAGGTGGCGGATGCCTGAAGGTTTGTCGTTGACGGCGGCGCCGGTCGCTGTAAGAATGCTCCCAGCGGTCCCGAATACCAGAATTTTCCAGTGGCCTGAAGAGTCGGGCCGGCCGCCGTCCGGCGGCTGGTATTCTTCCTGCATAGACTCTCACGCCGCTGTCGCAGAAGGGAATGGAAGTCAAGATGGGCGGTTGTAACGGTTGTGCATTCAAGGGCATGTCGACGGCGGTCGAGGACGCGTTCATCGGCGTGCGTTTCAAGGAAGAGACGAACCTGACGCTCTGCTCGACGGGAGGACGTATCTACGCCAGGGGAGAACGGGTGGTGGTGGATCTCGAGTCCGGGCCGGCGTTCGGCCACGTCGAGCAGTCCCCCATGCCGGTGTTCAAGCCCTGCCAGAAGTCGAGCGCCCGGCCGGTCCTCCGGCCGGCGGACGAGAACGACCTGGCGATGTACGACCGGCAGCTCCAGAACGAGATGAACGGCAAGCTCTTCGCCCAGGAGAGGGCCCGCGCCCTCAGCCTGGACATGAAGATCTCGCTGGTGGACTTTTCGCTCAGCGGCAAGAAGGCGACTTTTTACTTCACCTCGGACGGCAGAGTGGACTTCCGGCAACTGGTACGCGACCTTTCGAGCCGGTTTTCCGTGCGCGTGAAGATGGTGCAGGTGGGGGCGCGGGACGAGGCCGGGTTGATCGGGGGGATCGGCGTCTGCGGCCGCACTCTCTGCTGCTCGACCTGGCTGAAGGACTTCCGGCCGATCTCCATCCAGATGGCGAAGCGCCAGAACCTGAGCCTCAACCCGTCGAAAATCTCCGGCCAGTGCGGGCGGCTGCTCTGCTGCCTGGCCTATGAAGACGACCAATACAAGCGAACCAACCCGGACAAGCCGGGCCCCGGCCCGGTTGCTCCGATCGCTGACGGCCCGGAGGCCACGTACTAGAGGCGCCTGGAATCCCGACATGGCCAATCGCAAACTGATACGCCCCGACATGGCCGAGCTCAAGAAGGAGCTCCCCTCGCGCAGCGTGCGCCGCAAGCAGTCGCCGCCGGAGCAGACCAACGCCGAGGAGTTCTACTAC
>DASVAS010000091.1:0-23585 GCA_036376245.1 Thermoanaerobaculia bacterium
TCGCCCTCGTGGCCGGAAGGCCGCTCTCCGCCTTTCTCGCGGAACAACCCTTTGGAACTCAGCGGATTGCGGCCATCAACGTCGGATTGACGGTGCCGCGTAGCATCCTATACGATCAAATCGCAGGCCGCGTGGCCCGGATGGTGGAGGAAGGGTGGTTGGAGGAGGTCGCCGGATTGCTCCGGCAGGGGCTTTCCCCCGACCTTCCTGCATTTCAGGCCATCGGGTACCGTCAGCTCGTCCGTCACCTTCGAGGGGACGGGTCTCTGGACGAGGCGATCGGCGAGACGGTCAAGGCGACACGTCGGTTCGCCAAACGGCAGGAGACCTGGTTTCGGAAGGAGTCCGATGTAACCTGGTTCTCGGCCCAGGAGCTTGAAGAACGGATTCCTCGAGTCATTGAACATGTCAAGCATAGGGGTCTCGGGAGGGCGTATGGCTAAGCACAACATCAATATTCAGGACGGGTATCTCTTCCAGAGCCTCAAGGAAGGGCAGACGATGCATCTGGAGCTGGTCACCGGCCGCAACCTCCTGGGGCGTTTGAAGCGCTTCGACCGTTTCGCGGTGGTGATCGAGAGCGAAGGCAAGGAAATCCTCATCTACAAGCATGCCATCGCCACCATTTCCGCCGCGCCGCACGGCTCCTGAAGCCGGGGTATGCCATGGGCGACGGATCGCCGCGGCAAGTCTCCTGGTCGTCCTGCTGGCGTCTTTCGCCTGCACCACGGCCCCGCCGCCTCCGCCGTCCAATCGGGAGCCCGTCCAGCGGGCTCCCGAGCCGCTGGCATTGGACCCGGCTGACCGCCCGTACCTGATCGACCCCCTCGAGGGCTATCCCCGTAACGTCGGCCCGGAGATCCGGGATCGCCTGACGAACGTCTGGCGGGATCTCCTGGAAGCCGGCGACACCGAGGGGGCGCTCCGCGTTTCAGCGGAGCTGCGCGAGGGGGAGCCCGACCTGTTCCCGGCCCAGGTCCTGGCCGCCCAGGTGGACTTCGCCGCCGGCGAGCACCGCCGGGTCGTCGAGCGCCTGCTGCCGGTCGGAGACCAGATCCCCACCTACACCGCCAGCCAGCTCCTCCTCGGCCGCTCGGCCGAGCGGCTGGGAGACATCCCGCTCGCCTATTCGGCCTTCCGTGCCATCGCGGCCCGCAGCTCCCTCGCCCTGCGGCGGGCCGGCGAGATGCACCCCCGGGCCCTTGAGATCGTCTCCAACCGGCTGAACGAGGCCCTGCGCCTTCGCGATCTGGAGGAGGCGCGCAAGCAGCTCGGCTTCCTGCAGAGCTGGGGACCGTCCGAGATCGGCACCCTGGAGGCCGCCCTGAAGGTGGCGGAGGCGTATGACGACCGCCACGCCGAGCTCGCCGCGATCAAGGATCTCTCCGCCCAGCGCCCGGGCGACCGCCGCCTCCTGGAGCGCCGCGCCGAGCTGGAGCTCTCCGTGGGCGATCCCAGCGCCGGCCTGAACATCATCCAGAACCTGGCCGCGCGCAATCCCAAGGACCCCGTCCTCGCCGAGAAGCTGGAGGCGGCCAAGTTCCGCTGGCGCCTAAGCCAGCTCCCCCAGGGGGTTCAGGACGTGGCCTCCAAGGCCGAGCTCAACAAGGCCGACCTCGCCGTCCTGCTCTACTGGCTCGTGCCCGACGTGCGCAACAGCCGCCCCACCGCCGGCCGCATCGCCAGCGACGTGCTGGACAACCCGCACCAGCAGGAGATCGTCCGCGTGGTCAACCTCGGGCTGATGGAGGTCGACTCCACGCTCCATCGCTTCTCGCCGGGCTCGCAGGTCCGCCGCGGCGCCGCCCTGCGGGTGATCCTGCGCACCATGGCCCGCTTCGGCGCGGGCGCCTGCGCGGGGACCGGCGGCGGCGCGGCCAACACCTGCGAGGCCTCCGCGGCCTGCGGGCTGGTCGCCGCGGTGGAACAGTGCCAGCCGAACGACGCGCTCTCCGGCGCTGAGGGGGTCGAGATCCTCCGCCGCAGCCTCAAGCACCTCGGCGGCCCATGACCTTCACCATCCCGAACCTCCTCACGCTGGTGCGTATGGGGATGGTGCCCTGGTTCATCATCTCGCTGGTGAACGGGCGGCCGGGGCAGGCCCTGCTGGTCTTCTCCGTGGCCGGGATCACCGACGCTCTCGACGGCTTCATCGCCCGCTTCTGGAAGCAGCAGTCGGCCCTCGGCGCCTACCTCGACCCGGTGGCCGACAAGCTCCTCCTCACCTCGGCCTACGTGGCGCTGTCCATCCCCGCCCTCAACCAGGGCACCCAGATCCCGCTCTGGGTGACCATCCTGGTGATCGCCCGCGACGTGCTCCTGGTCATCATGGCCCTGGTGCTCTACCTGGCGGTGGGCATCCGCAAGTTCCCACCCACGATCCTGAGCAAGATCAACACCCTCTTCCAGGTCGCCGCCGTGCTTCTGGTCATGCTCTCGGGGACCTTCCGGGATCTCCGGCTCCTCGATCTGGCCGCCGTCACCGCCCTCTACATCGTGGCGGGCCTGACCCTGGCCTCGGGACTCGACTACGTCTATCGGATGAGCCGGCTGGAGAGGCCTCCTTCTTCGCGGGACGGAGGGCTCAACGATACCCGGGTCTGATAACATGCGGGGGTAGACCGACGACCCGCGATGTCAGACTTCGTCCATCTCCATCTCCACAGCCAGTTCAGCCTCCTCGACGGGGCCAACCGCCTCGACGACGTCATCAAGGCCGCGGTCGAAGCCGGCATGCCGGCCATCGCTCTCACCGACCATGGCAACATGTTCGGGGCCATCGAGCTGTACAACAAGGCCAGGGCCGCGGGCATCAAGCCGATCATCGGCATGGAAGCCTACGTGGCCCAGGGCAGCCGCCTCGACCGCACGCCGGGCCGGGGGAGCAGCAACCACCTCGTGCTCCTGGCCAAGAACGAGACCGGCTACCGCAACCTCCTGAAGCTCACCTCGGCGTCGTACCTCGAGGGCTTCTACTACAAGCCCCGCATCGACAAGGAGCTGCTGCGCCAGCACAGCGAGGGCCTGATCTGCCTCTCCGCCTGCCTCAAGGGGGAGATCAACGAGCACATCGTCGCCACCCGCGAGAGGGAAGCCGAGGCCGCCGCCAAGGAGTTCCTCGACATCTTCGGCGAGGGCAACTTCTACCTGGAGATGCAGGACCACGGCATCCCGGAGCAGCGGCTCGCCAACGACGTGGTGCGCCGCATCTCGCAGCGCCTGGGCATCCCGCTGGTGGTCTCCAACGACTGCCACTACCTGCGGCGGGACGACCACTTCGCCCACGACGTGCTGCTCTGCATCGGCACCCAGAAGACCTTCCAGGACACCGACCGGCTCAAGTACGCCTCCGACAACTTCTACATGAAGACCGCGGAGGAGATGCATCAGATCTTCCCGCGGGACGCCAAGGCGATCGAGAACACCCTCGCCATCGCCGAGATGTGCAACCTCGAGATCGTCACCAAGGGCTATCACCTCCCCGAGTACCCGCTGCCGGCCGGCTACAACCTGGAGGAGTACTTCGAGAAGGTCGCCCGCGAGGGCCTGGAGGAGCGCCTCCAGGAGCTCAACAAGCGCCGCGAGCGGGGCCTGGTGCGGCACGTCGAGGCCGAGTACCGGAAGCGTCTGGAGTACGAGATCCAGGTCATCAAGAACATGGGCTTCCCCGGCTACTTCCTGGTGGTCTGGGATTTCATCCGCCACGCCCGCACGAACGACATCCCGGTGGGGCCTGGCCGCGGCTCGGCGGCCGGGTCGGTGGTGGCCTACGCCCTGCGGATCACCGACATCGATCCGCTGCAGTACGACCTGCTCTTCGAGCGCTTCCTCAACCCCGAGCGCATCAGCATGCCGGACATCGACATCGACTTCTGCATGCGGCGCCGGGGCGAGGTCATCCAGTACGTCGGCGAGAAGTACGGCCGCGACCACGTGGCCCAGATCATCACCTTCGGGACCCTGGCCGCCAAGGCCGTGATCCGCGACGTCGGCCGCGTCATGGGCCTGCCCTACGCCAAGGTCGACCGCATCGCCAAGATGATCCCGGACATGACCAAGTCGCTCGCCGCGGTCGCCAAGGAAGAGCCGCTGGTCTCCGAGATCGCCAAGGACCCCGAGGTCAAGCAGATCGTCGAGGTCGGCTCCCGGCTGGAGGGCCTGACCCGCCACGCCTCCGTGCACGCCGCCGGCGTCGTCATCACGCCGCGCCCGCTGGACGACCTCGTCCCTCTCTACAAGGTCACCAAGGGGGACGAAGAACAGATCATGACCCAGTGGGACATGACCATCATCGAGAGCCTCGGGCTCCTGAAGATGGACTTCCTGGGTCTGCGCACCCTCACGGTCATCGACGACGCCGTGAAGATCGTGCGCCAGCAGGGCATCCCGCTCGACCTCGACGAGGTGCCGCTCGACGATCCCGAGACCTTCAAGATTTTCTCGGACGGGCGCACCAGCGGCATCTTCCAGTTTGAATCGCGCGGCATGACCGACCTGCTGCGGCGGGTCAAGCCCTCGCGCTTCGACGAGCTGGCGGCGTTGAACGCCCTCTACCGGCCGGGCGCGCTCTCGGTGGGCATGGTGGAGGAGTACATCCAGCGCAAGCTGGGCCGGAAGTTCGAGTACCAGGTCGCCGAGACCAAACCGATCCTGGAGGAGACCTACGGCGTCATCGTCTACCAGGAGCAGGTGATGCTCATCGCCGTGGCGGTGGCCGGCTTCACCATGGCCGAGGCGGACACGCTCCGCAAGGCCATGGGCAAGAAGAAGGCCGACGTGATGGCCAAGATGAAGGAGAAGTTCGTCGAGGGCGCCGCCGCCCGCGGCGTGTCGCGCGACAAGTCCTCCGGCCTCTGGGACTACATCGAGCCCTTCGCCGGCTACGGCTTCAACAAGAGCCACAGCGTCGCCTACGCCAACCTGGCCTACAAGACGGCCTACCTGAAGGCGCACTACCCGGTGGCCTTCATGGCCGCGATGCTCAACTCCGAGCTTTCGTCTTCCGACGCCATCGCCAAGTACGCGGGCGAGTGCCGCAACATGGGGATCGCCATCCTGCCGCCGGACATCAACGAGAGCGGCTGGTACTTCACCGTGGTGGGGGACAAGATCCGCTACGGGCTCGGGGCCATCAAGGGGGTGGGGGAGGGCGCCATCGAGGAGGTCCTGACCGCCCGCCGCCGCGTGGGACGCTTCCGCGGCCTGGCACACCTCGCCTGCGAGGTGGACCTGCGGACGGTCAACCGCAAGGTCTTCGAGTCGCTGGTCAAGGCCGGGGCCTTCGACAACCTGGGCGTCCACCGCACGGCCCTCTGGACCTCGCTCGAATCTCTCCTCGACTACGCCCAGCGCCGGCGGCGTGAGAAGGAGGAGGGGCAGCACAGCCTCTTCGGCGCCCTCAGCGGCGGCAACGAGGAGAGCCTGGAGCCGCTGCCCGACCTTTCGATCCAGCCCTGGCCGGAACGGGAGCGTCTGCGCTATGAGAAGGAGGCCCTGGGCTTCTTCCTCACCGGCAACCCGCTCTCCGAGCACCAGGATGTCCTGGAGAGGCTGGTCACCCACACCACCGCGGCGCTCCGGGAGAGCCTCGACAACCTTCCCGAGGGCACGGTGACCCTGGGCGGCATGGTGGCGGGCTTCAACAAGGTGAAGATCAAGAGCGGCATGAACGCCGGGCGCTTCATGGGCCGCTTCGTGCTGGAGGACCTGGTGGGCAGCCTGCCGGTGACCCTCTTCGCCAACCAGCTCCAGCAGTTCGGCCACCTGATCGCCGATGAAGCCGTGATCCTGGTCAAGGGCCAGGCGCGGGAGCGGGGGAGCGAGATCGAGCTGACGGTCGAAGAGATCGTCCCCCTGAGCAAGCTGAACGTCCGCCCCCTATCCCGGGTGGACCTGATGCTCAAGCCCACTCTCTCACAGCGGGCGATGCTCGATCTGCGCGACCTGTTGACCCAGCACCCGGGCGACGTTCCCGTGACCCTGGAGATGCAGCTCCCGGACCGCAAGGTCCGCATCGCCACCCCGGACACCCTGAAGGTGCAACTCGGCCCCGCCCTCGTCTCCTCGATCGAGCGCCTGCTCGGTCAAGGCAGCATCCGCGAGCATTACCAGACTCCCCCCTCCTGAGGAGGCTGGTGGAGCCGCCCGCCTCCGCCAGGAACAGAACGGCAAGGTGGCGATGCAGACACTAGAGACCCAGTTCCTGGAGCGAACCGGCGGTCAGGATCTTGTCGGCCAGGGTGTTCAACCGCCGCGTCGACTGGATCTCCTCGACCTTGCGGCGGATTTCGGCCGGGATCGGGCCGAAGCGTTGCTTCAACTGCCGGAGAAGGATCTGGTGCATGCCCTCTCTCTTGTTTTTGTTTCGCCACTCAAGCATGTTTTCTTCCAGAGACATCGGAAAGTCCTCCAGATCCACAGTCTCCAAGATTGTAATGCCACGAAACATCCTCCGCAGCACGGAGATGAGCCATTCTATGATGGTCCGGCGCAACGCGGGATCTTCTTCGGGTGGCAGCAGCTTCACCAACGCCTGGACCAGCCAGAGGACAGTCTCAGGATCCCGGGACACCTCGATGCGGAACAAGATGGCCACCCGGTTTCCCGCGAGATCGAGGCGGTCCAGGTCCAGACGGCCCTGATCCAGCAGGAGGTACGGCAGGCGGGGCAACTGCCGCTGGAGATCTTCAGGGACATCCACGAAGAGGCTTTCCAGATCCAGGGGAGTCCGCCAGGGGCGCCTGCCGTTGTGGAACACGATTGACAACACAGCAGGGAGGCGGGTGCCCGGCTTGAGCTTCTCCTTGCGGACGATCTCCTCCAGGAGCAGCCCGACGTAGGTCTGGAGCCGCACGGCCATGAAGGGGTCGGAGGAGGACTGGAGCTCCAGCAGGATGTAGAGGTGGAACCACTTCTTCGTCCCGTCCTTCCACCGGACCCTCCAGATCACGTCGGCGCGCCGCTCCCTGTGGTCCTCGCTGATGAAGTTGCTGCCGACCCTCTCCAGGGTGGAGAAGTCGAGTCTCTCCACCCAGTCGGCCCGGAGAAAGCCGCGGAGAAGCTCCTCCATCATCCTGGGATGGGAGAACAACCGCTTGTACCTCTGATCGTGCCCGGACCTCTCCCTCATACCTATAAAAAGACGGAAAATCGGGCTCCAATCTGAAAAGTCCTAGAACCAAGCGGGTTTGCGAGGGGGGTCTGGGACAGCAATTCATCATCCTTGCAAGGAAGCTCCCGGGTAGAATAGGCCTCATGACCACCACCACCGCCCCTCCCTCCGCCCGTCCCCGTACCGTCCGCGCGCCCCGCGGCTCCGAGATCTCCTGCCGCGGATGGCAGCAGGAAGCCGCACTGCGGATGCTCATGAACAACCTCGATCCGGAGGTCGCCGAGCAGCCGGAAGAGCTGATCGTCTATGGCGGCTCGGGCAAGGCGGCGCGGAACTGGGAATGCTTCGAGGCGATCGTCGCCACCCTGAAGCGGCTGGGCGACGATGAAACGATGCTCGTCCAGTCCGGCAAGCCGGTGGCGGTCTTCCGGACGCACGAGAACGCGCCGCGGGTCCTGATCGCCAACTCGATGCTGGTCCCGCACTGGGCCACGGCCGACGAGTTCCGCCGCCTGGAAGGGCTCGGCCTGACCATGTACGGACAGATGACCGCCGGGTCGTGGATCTACATCGGCACCCAGGGCATCCTCCAGGGGACCTACGAGACCCTCGCCGAGTGCGCCCGGCAACGCTTCGGCGGCTCGCTGGCCGGACGCCTCACTGTCACCGCCGGCCTGGGCGGCATGGGCGGGGCGCAGCCTCTGGCGGTCACCATGAACGAAGGGGTCTGCCTGGTGGCCGAGGTGGACCGTACCCGCATCGAGCGCCGGCTCGCCACCCGCTACCTGGACGAGGTGGCTCCGGACATCCCCTCCGCCGTGGAGCGGGCCCTCGCGGCGCGCGACCGCCGCGAGGCCGTCTCGATCGCCGTCGAGGCCAACGCCGTCGATCTCCTGGAGCGCCTGGTGGCCTCAGGGGTCGTCCCCGACGCCCTGACCGACCAGACCTCGGCCCACGACGCTCTTCAGGGCTACGTCCCCCACGGCATCCCGTATCAGGAGGCGCTACGCCTCCGCCGCGGGGATCCGCAGGGCTACATCGCCCGCTCCATGGCCTCGATGGCCGCCCACATCCGGTCCATGCTGACCCTCCAGGAACGCGGGGCGGTGACGTTCGACTACGGCAACAACCTGCGCGGCCAGGCCCTGGTGGCGGGAGAAAGCCGGGCCTTTGAGATCGGCGGCTTCGTGCCGTTGTTCATCCGTCCGCTGTTCTGCGAAGGGAAGGGGCCCTTCCGCTGGGCCGTCCTCTCCGGCGACCCGGAAGACCTGGCGGTCACGGACGAGGCCATCCTGGAGACCTTCCCCGAGGACCAGGCCCTGGCGCGCTGGATCCGCATGGCCCGCGAGCGGGTCGCCTTCCAGGGACTGCCGGCGCGCATCTGCTGGCTCGGCTACGGCGAGCGGGCCGGGGCCGGGCGCGTGTTCAACGACCTCGTGGCCTCGGGCCGGGTCAAGGCGCCCATCGTGATCGGCCGCGACCACCTAGACTGCGGCTCCGTGGCCTCCCCCAACCGCGAGACGGAGGGGATGCGCGACGGCTCGGACGCCATCGCCGACTGGCCCATCCTCAACGCCCTGCTCAACGCCGTCAACGGCGCCACCTGGGTCTCGGTCCACCACGGCGGCGGCGTGGGCATCGGCTACTCGCTCCACGCCGGCATGGTCGTCGTGGCGGACGGCACCGAGGCGGCGGCCAGGAGGCTGGAGCGGGTCCTCACCGGCGATCCCGGGATGGGCGTGGTCCGCCATGCCGACGCGGGCTACCCCGAGGCGATCGACTGTGCCCGGGAGCGCGGCGTGGACCTGCCGATGCTGCCCCGGTGAGAGACCGCGAGCCGGTCCGGCTGGCCCTCCTCGAGACCGCCCTGATCGCCGGTCTCCTGGCCGCGCCGCTCCTGCCCCCACTGGCGGCCGCCTTCGCCGCCCTCGCCGTATCCGCCGCCTGGCTGTGGATGCGTCACGGCCGCGAGCGCACGCTCGCCGCGCCCTTCCTGGCCGCGGCGGTGGCCTCGCTGCTGGCGGGATGGCTGTTCGACGTGCAGGCGCGGGTCTCCCAGGCCGAGTGGGTGGAGAAGACCCGGCGGGAGTACGCCCGCCTCTGGGAAGACCTGCGCCGCGAGGCCGCCGCGGGGGCCGAGGCCGTCGGCGGGCCGGCCGAGACGTCGCAGGCGCGCCTGCGGGCCTTCAGCCGCCTGGACGCGGTCGAGCTGCGCGAGGGGGAAGGACGGCGCTCGCTCCTGCTGCTCGACCCCGATGGCGCGCCGGTCGCCTGGGCGGGCGAGGGCCTGCTGCACGAGCTCGGGCAGGACGTGCCGCGTTCCGGGCGCGGCTATCACGCCAGCTTCAGCGCCGTCACGGTGTTCGCCGTCCAGCCTCTGGACCAGACCCAGCGTCCCTGGCGGGTGGTGGCCGGCGTGAGCTTCCCCACCGACCGCCTGCCGTTCCCCGGGGCCGGCCGGGCCCGCTGGAATGTGGTGGACCGGCCGGAGCAGGCGGTCCCCGGAGCCGACGTCGTGACGCTCCGGAACGCCCCGGCCCTGGTCGTCGAGCCCGGGCACGGCGGCGACACCCCGGCCAGCGGCTGGCCCATGGACCGCGTGGCCTGGGCGGCCCTGAGCTTCGCCTTCCTGGCGGTGGCCGTCCTGCGGGGACTGCGGCGGGTCCTGCCGGGCGGGGCCCCGGTCGAGGAGCCGTGGCGCTTCGTGGCGCCCCTGGCCCTGGCCGGCCTGATCGCCCTCGGAGCGGCGTTGGCGCTGTCCTGGAGCGCGCTGGGAGCGCTGCTCGCCGGTCTGATCCTCGCGGCGCTGGGTGTGTGGGCGCGAAATCGGAAAGAGGGGAGGATTCCCCCCTGGCTCCGGGGCGGCGCCGCCATGCTCCTGCTCTTCCTGGGAGCCTGGGGCCTGCAGCGCCTCTGGGAACCGCTCGACCTTGCCGGCCGCATCCTGGTCCGCCCCGAGGAGCTCGCGCTACGGATCGCCTGGACCGGCGCGGCCTTCGGTCTCCTGGCCTTCGCCGGACGCCGCGGCGGCGATCTTCCCCGTGACCGCGTGGCCTGGGTCGCCGTGGCGCTGCTGCTCGGCGGCGCGGCGCTGTGCGACCGTCCGTTCCTGGGCGTCCCCCTGCTGCTCGCCGGCGGCGCCCTGACCGCCTTGTATGTCGATCCCCGGCGGATGGGGGAGGGACTGGCTCCGATCGCCCTGATCCTGATGGCGGCCTTCGCCGCCGCCGGGACGTGGGAGACCGCCTACCGCCTGCGCCTGCGGGAGTACGCCGGCAACGAGCTGCTGACCCGGCTCTCCCCGCCTTCGCAGCAGGAGGTGGCGGAGGTTTCCTGGCAGGTCCGCCGTCACTTCGAGGCGCTCGACCTCCAGGACGTGGCGCCCCGGTTTCCGGAAGGGCTCGAACGGCAGGACCTCGCCTACGCCCTGTGGAAGGACTCGCCCCTGGCGCGCCACCAGTCCCTTTCGGCCCTGGTCGTCCAGACGGAGGATTCGCCGCCGTCGTCCTTCTCCTTCGGCATGCCGCTGACGAAGGAGGGGCTGGTCGACTTCACCCCCACGCGCTGGGAGGACCTCCGCCTGCCCCTCTGGGAGGACCTCCTGATCTCGGGCGTCGTGCCCCTGCGCTTCGGCGGCGGGAGGTGGGGAAGGGTGCGCTACTGGCTCCTGCCGCGCCCTGGCTTCGAGGTCCACGACTGGCTGCGGCTGAGCGAGGTGGACGTCGGCCTGCTCAAGGGCGGCCCCGTGGCCGGTCCGGCGGAGATCGCCGCGCCGGCCACCTACGCTCTCTACACACCGGATGGGCGGGCGTCCCTCTCGCCCTGGGAGGAGGAGCCGCCCCTGGACCCGGACCTCCGCCAGACGCGGGGGCGCCTCGCCCACGATCTGGTGGAGACGCCCGCCGGCCGCGCCCGGGCCTGGGCGCGTTCCTCGCCCCAGGGGTGGGAGGCGGTCTACCTGCCGTTCCTGCGGCCCATCGAGGGATTGGAGCGGACCGGCAACTGGAGCCTCGGGGTGGTGGCGCTGCTCGCGCTGGCCGCGCCCCCGCTGCTGCTCCTGGCCCTGCCGGGAGCAGCCTTCCGCGACCTCCTGCGCCGCACCGTGCGCTCCTATTCGAAGCGCCTGATGATCATCTACACCGTGCTGCTCCTGGTGCCGCTGCTGCTGCTCTACTTCGTGCTCGTGCGCTCGATGGAGGAGCGCCTGCGCCAGGACCAGCGGGCGGCGGGAGAGGCGGCGCTCGGTTCGGCGCAGCAGCTCCTGGGCGAGCGCCTGCGCGACATGACGCTGGGCTTCGCCTTCGACGATCAGATGTTGATCTGGCTCTCCGGCATCGTCCGCCACGAGGTGAACCTCTACTGGCAGAGCGCCATCTACGCCTCCAGCCGCCATGAGCTGTTCACGGCGGGCCTGCTGCCCAAGCGCATCCCGGGCGAGATCTACCGTCCCCTGGCCCTGCTCGGCTACGGCCTCTCTTCGCGCGTCAACCGGGTGGGGGACACCACCTACCTGGAGATGTACGCGCCGCTCCGCGTGCCCGGGGAATCGCCCGGCGGCGAGCGCGGCCTGTTCCTCTCCGTGCCCCTCCTGGCCCAACAGGAGGAGACGGCCCGCCAGTTGGAGCAGCTCCGGCGCCAGGGCCTGCTGGTGACGGCCACCCTCTTCGCCCTGTTGGTGGCCGTGGGCCGGCGCCTCGCCCGCAACTTCACCCGGCCGCTGACGCAGCTCGTGGAAGGCACGCGCCGGATCGCCGCCGGCGCGCCGTCCCTGGACCTCGCTCCCACCGAGCTGGAGCTGGCCTCCCTGGTGGAGGCCGTGGACGAGATGGCGCGCAAGATCGCCGACGCCCGCGAGCGGCTGGTCCGCGAGAAGCAGGTGGTCGAGCGGATGGTGGAGAACATCACCTCCGGCGTCGTCTCGCTCGACAGCGACCGCCGGGTGCTGATGCACAACCGCGTCGCCGCCGAGCTGCTGGGGACCGAGGTGGGGGAGAGCCTGGAGGAAGCGGTGGCCCGCTCCGAGTGGCTGCGGCCCGTGGCCGACTTCCTGAAGTCCACCGACGGCGAGATGGCCCGCTCCACCGTCCGGCTGGCCGGAGCGGACGGCGGCGGCGAGCGCGAGTGGGCGCTGGTCTGGGTGCCGGTGCCGGGCTCGGGCGAGCCCTCGGCGCTGCTGGTCGTCGAGGACGCCACCGAGGTGCTGCGCGGCCAGCGCCTGCTGGCCTGGGCGGAGATGGCCCGTATGATCGCCCACGAGATCAAGAACCCGCTGACCCCCATCCGCCTCTCGGCCGAGCACATGCGGGAGGTCTGGCAGAACGATCCCGACCACTTCGGCCGCGTCTTCGACCGCTGCACCTCCAACATCCTGACCCAGGTGGACGAGCTGCGCTCCATCGCCTCCGAGTTCTCGGCCTACAGCTCCATCCCGCGGATCGATCCCAAGCCCGCCGATCTGGTGGCGAGCATGGCCGACCTGGTGGAGGGCTACCGCGCCGCGCCTCCCGAGGGGGTCAGCGTCGATTTCGAGGCGGATCCCCCGACCCTCCTCACCCGCTTCGACGCCAAGCTCCTCTCCCGCGCCGTGCGCAACCTGATCGAGAACGCCCTGCGCGCCACCAGCGTCTCCGGCGGCAAGGTGGCGGTGAAGGTGGCGCAGACGGACGGCGTGGCGAAGATCGCCGTCGTGGACTCCGGCCCCGGCGTGGCGCCGGACCTCCTGCCGCGCATCTTCGATCCCTACTTCTCGACCCACGACACCGGCACCGGCCTGGGGCTCGCCATCGCCCGCCGCATCGCCGAGGAGCACGGCGGCACCATCACCGCCAGGAATCGCGCGCAGGGCGGGCTGGAGGTGACGGTGACGCTGCCGTTGACGGCGAGCTGAATGCCAGCAAGGACCTCAAGGACCTAAACGACCTAAAGGACCCAAAGGACGTCAGAGTTGTCGTCCCTGGTCCTTTATGTCCTTTAGGTCGTTTAGGTCCTTGAGGTCCTTGCTTTCCGCTATACTCAAGCCAACTTATGAGACTAGTTACCCGCGGAGACCTCGACGGTCTGACGTGCGCGGTGCTGTTGTCCCTCAACGAGGACATCGACAGCATCTCGCTCATCCATCCCCAGGACATCAGCGACGGCCGGGCCGACATCCGCCCGGGCGACATCATCGCCAACCTGCCGTACCACCCCGGGTGCGCGATGTGGTTCGACCACCATCTCCACACCGCGACTCCCAACGTGCCCCCGGAGGCCTTCCGCGGCACCTTCGCCGAGGCCCCCTCGGCGGCCCGGCTGGTCTACGAGTACTACGGCGGGGAAGAGGCCATGCCGCAGTTCGTCGATCTGGTGCACGAGACCGACCGCCTCGACTCCGCGAACCTGACTCCGAGCGACGTCCTCGACCCCCAGGGCTACATCAAGCTGGGCTTCACCATCGACGGCCGCACCGGCATGGGCACCTTCGAGCGCTACTTCCTCCATCTGGTGGACCTGCTCAAGGCCGCCACCCCCATCGAGGAGGTCCTCCAGGACCCTGCCGTCAAGAAGCGCTGCGAGATCCTGGACAGCGAGAACGAGAGCTTCTGCCAGGCCCTGCGCACCTACAGCCGGATCGAGGGCAACGTCGTGATCACCGACTTCCGGGATCTCGACCACACTCCCATCGGCAACCGCTTCCTGATCTACGCCCTGTACCCGGAGGTCAACGTCTCGGTGCGCATCCACTGGGGACCCAACCGCACCTTCCCCATGCTGCTGCTCGGCCACAGCATCTTCCGGCGCACCTGCAAGACCAACGTCGGCGAGCTGGCCGCCCGCTACGGCGGGGGCGGCCACCGGGGCGCCGGCAGCATCCCCCTGATGGAAGAGCCGGATCAGCAGATCCGCATGGTGGTGGGCGAGCTCAAGGCCAACGGCTGACGGGGAGGGGTGCTACCGCCGCTTCACCTTCAGGGTGGAGCGGCGGCCGCCCAGGCTGACCCGGGGCTTCATCTCGACATAGGGCTGGACGCCGGGGACGGTGCAGCGGGGGAGCTCCTGGCCGAGGGTGGACTCGATCTCCTTGACGATCATCTTGTCCACCCAGGTGCCGATGGTGGAGACGATCCCCGTGGCGGTGCCGCGCGCCGTGCGGCCGGCGCGGTGGATGTAGTCCTCCACGGTCTCCGGCACGTCGAAGTTGATGATGTGGCCGACGCGCGGGATGTCCAGGCCGCGGGCGGCGATGTCGGTGGCCACCAGGATGCGGTGCTCGCCCTGGCGGAAGCCCTGGAGGGCCTGCACCCGCTGCCCCTGCGAGAGGTCCGAGTGGATACGCTCCACCGGATGGCCCTCCCGCTCCAGCACGCCGCACAGCCACTCGGCGTCGGTCTTGCGGCGGATGAACACCAGCGTGCTCCCCAGCTCCTGGTGGAGCAGGGCCAGCAGGCAGGCCTTCTTGTTCTCCGGCTCCACCATGTAGAGGCGGTGGCTGATCCCCGCCGCCGCCTTGCCCTCAGGGGTGATGTCCACCCGGGTCGGGTCGATCATGAACTGCTGCGTCAGCCGCTCGATGGGCGGCGGCATGGTGGCCGAGAACATCAGCGTCTGCCGCTCGCGCGGGAGCTGCTGGAGGATGCGATTGACCTGCGGCATGAACCCCATGTCCAGCATGTGGTCCGCCTCGTCCAGCACCAGCACGTTGGTCTGGTCCAGGCGGGCCGTGCCCTGCTCCAGGTGGTCCAGCAGGCGGCCGGGGGTGGCGACGATGATGTGGGGGCGGCGCCGGAGCCCCTGGAGCTGCGGCCCCATCTTGACCCCGCCGATCAGGCAGACGGTCCGCAGGCCGTACTCGCCGCCGAAGCGGTCCAGGAACGCCTGCGTCTGCAACGCGATCTCCCGGGTGGGGGAGAGGATCAGGCCGCGCGTCTTCGGCTCGCGGGCCAGCCGGTCGGCGATGGGGATCGTGAACGCCGCCGTCTTGCCGGAGCCGGTCTCGGCGAGCCCGATCAGGTCCCGGCCGCTCATGGCCGCCGGGATCACCGCCGCCTGGATCGGCGTGGGGTGCTCGAAGCCCACCAGACGGACGCAGCGCAGGATCGGCGGGCTGAGGCCCAGCGACTCGAAGCTCTGATCCGTGGTTTCAACGGGATGCTGCGGGATGGCCAGAGTCTGCATGAGTTTTGCTTATAGCCGATCCGCCTCTCGGCGATCAAGCCGCGATACTCCCTGAGAAGATACTGAAAGATAGGAGGGGGCAGCCCGTCGGACCGGACCGGGCTGCCTCAAAGGTGTCCCTCCATGCCGCTTTACCTCACGCGGCCTGGATGCTGACGGCGGGCTGTTGCGGCATGAACCGGGCCATGGCTTGGGCCACGGTCAGGAACTGGGCGCCCTGCCACTCGTGCGCATAGGCGTCGCAGATGGCGTCCGCGGCTTTCATGTCGGTCAGCCAGGTCAACGTCTTCTGGATGTCCGTATAGACGTTGACGAACGTGTGGGCCACTCCCGGCGAGATGGCCGCGGCCTGGAAGACCTTCCACAGCGGGTCGGTCATGTGCCCGGTCATCAGCTTGGTGAACTTCATGGTGTGCCGGCCGTGGTCGTGGTAGTGCTGGTCGAACGTCTCCTGCATCCAGTCGGCGTCGAACGCGCGGCCTCCCCGGTCGAGGATCGACCGGATGTAGCGGTCCGCCATCCGCACGGCGTCGTTGGCTCCCGACCCGCTGATCGGATCGTTCACCGCGACGGCGTCGCCCAGGCCCATGACGGCCCTGCCGTTGCGCAGGCGGGCCACCGGCTTGCGGACCGTCGGGGTGATGGCCCCCTTCAGCCACGAGCGGTCGTCCACCAGCTCGGCCCGCTGGTAGTTCGGGTAATCCTCGGGCGCGAACTGCCGGATGAGCCGCAACGCGGTCGCCAGCGCCTTGTCCGCGCTGTCCACCCCGCCCCAGACGTCCATGGGGCTTCCTTCGGGGGCCTCGAAGACCACCGCCCGGGCGGGTCCGCTGTGCGAGTAGAACGGGATGGCGAAGAACTCGCCGATCTGGACGAAGAACTGGAACTTGCAAGGCGTGTACGGGATCTCCGCCCACTCCTTGACGTTCTTCAGGATCACCGCCCCGAGACGGCGGGCGGGCGCGTCGAACAGCGACCGCTCCTCATCGCGCTCGAAGATCTCCGAGAGCGCGCCCCGGCCGGTGGAGACCACCACCAGGTCGTACTGCTCCGAAATCTGCTCGAGCCCCGAGCGGTTCAACGCCTGGTTGACGAGCTTCCCCCCCCGCTCCGCGAACCGGCGCATCCAGACCGAAGTCTTGACGCGTCCGTCCACACCCTGACACGTCTCGTCGAACCCACCCTGCGTCTGCAGGATGATCCTGCCATCGGGCAGCCTGAGCGTGGCATGCATGCCGTCGCACAGCGGCGCCTTGGCTTCCCATTCGTGGAGCCCGTACCGGCGTTCCACGTCCAACTGGCGGTCAAAGACCATGGCGGTCGAGAACATCTGCCCCTTCTCGATCTCTTCCGCCGGCCTCCCCTCGAAGACCGTTACTTCGTACCCCTCCTGCAATAACCCAAATGCCAACACCATACCTGCTTGTCCAGCACCGACGATAGCGATCTTCCTCATGGTGTCCCCTCCTTGTGGGGAGATCGTGCTGCGTTTCGTGCGGTGCCCTCCCAAAACGTTGAGTGGCATTCAGCGATGCAAAGAACCGGTGCTACAGGAGTCCTACGTTTCAACCGGCGTCCCGGTTGAACGGCTGCTCCCCCTCCAGGAAGCGGCCACAGGCCTGTGTTGCCACCTCTCTCTACTAGAGATGGTTCCTTCTACCCCCTAAAAAGGGACAAAGCCGGTCAATTTATTTCCGGGAAGTTCAGAGAGGCAGGAACTGGACGCGCCCGGCGAGGTCTTCCGGGTCCGCCACCTTGGCGATCAGCTCCAGGTCCCGGACGCAGTCAACGCCCCGCAGGCGTACCCCGGCAAGAATCGCCCGGGAGACGTTCTCGTCGAAGTAGAGCGTCAGGCTCAAGACCGGCGGTCTCGGTTCCGGAGCTTCTCGGCCCGGGGGGAGGGACCCGTCTCGCGCCGGATCTCTTCGACGAACCGGGACCGGCGCTCGATATCGGCGTCAAGCTCCGCCTGGTGGTCCCAGTAGTAGGCGAGCGCGGAGTGGATCTGGCTCAAGGAGAGATGGGGATACTGGAAGAAGAGCTCTTCCGGGCTCCAGCCGTGCGCCCGCTGGGCCATGACCAGCTCGACGATCTTCATCGTCGTCCCTAAGATGTAGGGGACGCCATTGGTATCTGTCTCGATATGGGGATACCGGTATTCTGCTGGAAGTGGTGCCGCCACAGTCATCTCCCTCCGCGCCAGTGTAACCGAGAGAAGCCGTCGTCCCAAGGGGCTCTCCTCCGCGGTGATAGACTTTCCCGGCTCCGAAGCGAGCTTTTCCTTTGAAGGACTTCGATGACCTCAAAATTGTTCAAGTCCCTGCCCATCGTCCTCCTGCTCGCCGTTTCCGTCAGCCCCCTCGCCGCCGCGCCCCAGAACGCCAGGCCGTCGCCTCCGGGCGGGGGAGAGGGGGGAGGGCCCTCCGGTCCGCCCCCCACGATCGCCAAGGCCACGTCCAACATGGAGAAGAAGGCGGGCCTGCTCAACTTCTGGGTGGACCGCAACAAGGGGAAGGTCTTCCTGGAAGTGCCGCCGGCCACGGCGAAGAACGGCGAGGTCGCCAGCTACATCTACCAGGAAGGCCTGCTCACCGGCCTCGGCTCCAACCCCGTGGGGCTCGACCGCGGCCAGCTCGGCGACACCCGCATCGTCACCCTGCGCCGGGTGGGCGGGCGCGTGCTCATCGAGCAGCCGAACCTCCACTTCCGCGCCCTCACCGAGAACCCGGCCGAGCGGCAGGCCGTGCGGGAGTCCTTCGCGACCTCCATCCTCTGGGCCGGCGAGATCACGGCCCAGGACGCCAACGGCCGCGCCCTGGTGGACTTCACCTCCTTCCTGGTGCGCGACGCTCACGACATCGTTCCGCGGCTGAAGAGGACCGGGCAGGGGAGCTGGTCGCTCGACGCCGGCCGGAGCGTGGTGGACCTCGACAACTGTCTGGCCTTCCCGGAGAACCTGGAATTCGAGGTCCTGTTGACCTACCAGTCCGCGGAGCCGGGGGAGCTGGTGCGGGAGACCGCGCCCGCGGCCAACGCCATGACGCTGGTCCAGCACCACTCGTTCCTGCGCCTGCCCGACGCCGGCTACAAGCCGCGTGAATTCGATCCTCGCTCGGGCTCGTTCGGCATCGAGTTCAGGGATTACGCCGCGCCCCTCACCGCGCCGGTTGACGTGCGCTGGCTCTCGCGGCACCGGCTGGAGAAGGTCGATCCCAAGGCCCCCCGCTCGCGGGCCAGGAAGCCCATCGTCTTCTATGTGGACAACGGCGCGCCCGAGCCGGTGCGTAGCGCCCTGGTGGAAGGGGCGAGCTGGTGGAATCAGGCCTTCGAGAAGGCCGGCTTCGTCGACGCCTTCCAGGTCAAGATCCTGCCGGCGGACGCCCATCCCCTCGACGCCCGCTACAACGTCATCCAGTGGGTGCATCGCTCGACCCGCGGCTGGTCCTACGGCGGCGGCGTCATCGATCCGCGCACCGGCGAGATCCTCAAAGGGCACGTCACCCTGGGGTCCCTGCGCGTGCGGCAGGACCGCCTCCTCTTCGAGGGGCTCGCCGGCACGGAGAAGACCGGCTCCGGCGCGCCCGACGACCCGGTGCAGCTCTCCCTCGCCCGCATCCGCCAGCTCGCGGCCCACGAGGTGGGGCACGCCCTGGGGCTCTCCCACAACTTCGCCGCCTCCACCTACGGCCGCGCCTCGGTGATGGACTACCCGGCGCCCCTGGTGGGGATCGCGGACGGCAAGCTCGATTTCTCGAAGACCTACGCTACGGGGATGGGGGAGTGGGACGTGCAGGCGATCCGCTACGCCTACACCGAGCTCCCGGCGGGGACGGACGAGCGCGCGGCCCTGAACGGCATCATCCAGGAGAACCTCTCGCGCGGCCTGATCTTCCTGACCGACCAGGACGCCCGGCCCGAGGGCTCGGCCAGTCCCCTGGCGCATCTGTGGGACAACGGCGAGAGCGCCGTCGAGGGGCTGCGGCAGGCCCTGGCCGTGCGCCGGATCGGTCTCGCCGGCTTCGGCGAGAGGAACATCGCCCCGGGTCAGCCCCTGGCCCTGCTGAACGAGGTGCTGGTGCCGCTCTACCTGCACCACCGCTACCAGCTCGAGGCCGCGTCCAAGCTGATCGGCGGCGTCCAGTACACCTACGCCCTGCGCGGCGACAACCAGCCGCCCGCGAAGCCGGTGGATGGCGAGACGCAGCGGAAGGCCATGGCGGCCATGCTGGAGCTGCTGTCTCCCGAGACCCTGGACCTCCCCGACCCGGTCATCAACCTGCTGCTGCCCCGGCCCGCTGACTACCGCTCCAATCCCGAGATGTTCGAGGGATACACTGGCCCGACCTTCGATCCGCTCTCCGCCGCCTCGACCGCCGCCGACATGTCGGTGCGGCTGATGCTGAATCCCCAGCGGGCGGCTCGCCTGGTCGACCACCACCGCCGCGACCCCTCGCTGCCGGGCCTGGAGGACGTGCTCGCGGCCCTGGAGGCCAAGGCGTTCGGCAAGGAGCCTGGCTCGGAGCGCTTGGCCGAAATCCAGCGCGGGGTGCAGTGGGTGGTGGTGCGGCGGATGATCGACCTGTCGAGCAATCCCGAAGCCGCCCCCGGTGTGCGCTCGCGGGTGGACGGCGAGCTGCGCTCACTGGCCGCGATGCTGGGCCAGGGCGGCTCCGAATCGCCCGAAGGCGCGCACCGTGCCTTCCTGGCGCAGGAGATCCGGCGCTACCTCGACCGCCGGGCCCAGGAGGAGACCACCAAGACCCCGAAGCCCATGGCGCCGCCGCCGGGCCAGCCGATCGGGATGGGTGGGGATTATCTGGAGGAGTGTTCTCATTAGGTGAGTAGGGGGCGGCTGGGCCATGGCGAAAGCAAAAACGCAGCAAGCGCGAAAATCCCGTTCCTGGCCCATAATCCTCCTCATGAGCGCCGCCGTCCTCATGCTCGCCGCCCTTTTTGCTCACTTCCACGCCCGTCCCTCGGCTCCTCCGCAACGGCCCGCGTCGCCGTCGCAGCAGGCCCAGGCCGCCGCCGCGAAGACGCCCGGTGCTCCCGAGCGGCTGCGGGTGAAGGTGCTCTCGGTCCGCCCCCACGACCGGGCCGCGTATACCCAGGGCCTGCTCGTCCATGACGGCGCCCTCTACGAGAGCACCGGCCTCTATGGGAGCTCCAGCGTGCGCCAGGTGGACCCGGCTACCGGCGAGGTGAAGCGCAGCCGCGCCGTCCCCCAGGAGTACTTCGCCGAGGGCCTGGCCCTGGTGGACGGCAAGCTGATCCAGCTCACCTGGCAGGAACAGAAGGCGCTGGTCTACAACGCCGCCGACTTCCAGCCCGTGGCCGAGCATCGCTACGACGGCGAGGGCTGGGGGCTCTGCTGGGACGGCAAGCGGCTGGTGATGAGCGACGGCTCCAACCGCCTCACCTTCCGCGATCCCAAGACCTTCACCGTGCTGGGCTCGGTCGGCGTCACCCTCGCCGGCCAGCCCGTCGACCGCGTCAACGAGCTGGAGTGCGTCGACGGCGTCGTCTACGCCAACGTCTGGCAGACCTCCGACATCCTCCGCATCGACCCCAAGGACGGCCGCGTCACCGCCGTGATCGACGCTTCGGGGCTCCTCTCTCCGGACGAGCAGCGGCAGGCCGAGGTCCTCAACGGCATCGCCTGGGACCCGGCGAAGAAGACCTTCCTCATCACCGGCAAGCTCTGGCCCAAGATGTTCGAGGTCACGTTCGTCCCCGTCTCATGAAGATCGCGAAGCTCCTTCCCGCCGCGGTCCTCCTGCTGGCCGGCTGTACCGGCTCCGCGCCCGTGCCCCGGACCGCCGCCGCGCCGCCGACGTCGCCGACATCGCCGACATCGCCGGTTATTTCGCTCCTCGGGTCCGCGCCTATGGTCCTCCCCTTCGGCCTGGAGGTGGACGGCCTGCGCGTCGGCGGCCTCTCCGGGATCGCGCGCGAGCCGGACGGCGCCTGGCTCGCCGTGGTGGACAACGACGAGAAGACCCCCGCGCGCATCTTCCGCCTCGCCTTCGAGGTGGGGGAGGACGGGGTGAAACCGCCGCCGGGAAAGACGCTACAGGACGTCCCCCTGGGCGCGATCCGCCTGGAGGGGCTGGACGGCGGCAACTTCGACGGCGAGGGCATCGCGCTGGAGCCCTCGGGACGCCTGCTGGTCTCCTCCGAGACCGAGCCGTCCATCCGCGAGGTCTCCCCCGAAGGGCGGATCCTGGCCGAGTTGCCCGTCCCGGGGATCTTCAAGAACGAATACAGGTCGGGCATCCGCAACAACGAGGGCTTCGAGCCGCTGACCCTGGAGCCTGGCGGCGACGTCCTGTGGACCGCTAACGAGCGTCCGCTCCAGCAGGACTTCCCCGACGACAAGACCCGTCCCAGCCCGGTCCGCCTCCTGCGCTACGAGCGGCGCGGCGAGGGCTTCGTCCCCGCCGCCCAATACGTCTACGAGATCGATCCCATCGAGAGGCTCGGCGGCGGCTTCGCCACCCGGGGCCTGGTGGACCTCCTGCCGCTGCCCGGAGGCGACCTGCTGGCCCTGGAGCGGGAGTACGTCGAGCTGCGGGGACTGGAGATCCAGATCTTCCGCGTCTCCCTGGACGGCGCCACGGACGTTTCCAACCTCAACACGCTGGCGGGGACGACCTGGACGCCCGTGCGCAAGACCCTGCTGTTCGATTTCGGAAGGATCGGCTTCGTGCCCGACAACATCGAGGCCATGACCTTCGGTCCGGACCTGCCCGACGGTTCCCGGACCCTGGTGCTGGTGAGCGACAACAACTTCGCCCGTCTTCAACAGACGCAGATCATCGCGCTCCGTCTCCGGCTGTAGACTTCTCGGTCAGGAGGTCATGCCATGAACCGACGCGAATTCCTGGGAGCGGTGGGACGGCCCGCCGCCCTCGGCCTCGCCGCGGCCGCGCTCCATCCCCTGGGCGCCCGCGAGGCGTTGGCCAGGGCCGCGGCCTATTCCGGAACGGCGCAGGAGGCGGCCACCGACGAGTCCTTCTGGTTCGACATCCAGCAGGCCTTCACCCTGGACCGCACCGTCGTCAACCTCAACAACGGCGGCGTCAGCCCCTCGCCGGCGGTGGTGCAGCAGGCCCAGAAGCGGCACCTGGACTTCTCCAACTCGACTCCGCCGCCGGTGGCCCTCTGGCAGGTCCTGGAGCCGCAACGCGAAGGGGTACGCCAGCGCCTCGCCCGCGTCTTCGGCTGCGACTCCGAGGAAATCGCCCTCGTCCGCAACGCCTCCGAGGGGCTCCAGACCTGCCAGTTCGGCTTCGACCTGCAGAGAGGGGACGAGGTCCTCACCACGAACCAGGACTACCCCCGGATGATCGCCACCTTCGAGCAGCGGGGAAGGCGGGAGGGGATCGTCCTCAAACAGTTTTCGATCCCCGTACCCGCCGAGGACGACGACGAGGTCGTGGAGCGCTTCCGGAAGAACATCACCCCGAAGACCAAGCTCATCCTCGTGAGCCACGTGGTGAACCTGACGGGGCAGATCCTGCCCGTCAAAAAGGTCGTGGCCCTGGGCCGGGAGCGGGGGATTCCCGTGATCGTGGACGGCGCCCACTCCTTCGCGCACTTCGACTTCCGGCACGCAGACCTGGATTGCGACTACTACGCCACGAGCCTCCACAAATGGCTCTTCGCCCCGCACGGCACCGGCATGCTCTACGTGCGGAAAGACAAGATCCCCGGCCTCTGGCCCCTGATGGCCGCGCCCCCGAGCCTGGACGCCGACATCCGCAAATACGAGGAGATCGGAACCCACCCCTCGGCCCAGAACCTCGCCATCGCCGAGGCCCTGACCTTCCACGAGGGGATCGGAATCGAGAGGAAAGCGGCCCGCCTGCGCTACCTGCGGGACCGCTGGGCCAGGCGTCTGCTGAAGCACGAGCGCGTGCGCCTCCACACGAGCCTCGCCCCGGGCAAGTCCTGCGGCTTGGCGAACGTCGAGATCGTGGGGGAGGACCCGGCGAAGCTCGCGGACTACTTCTGGAAGAAGCACCACATCCTGGTCACCCCGATCGGTCACCCCGAGTGCCCCGGGCTCCGCATCACTCCCAGCGTGTACACGACGCTCGACGAGATCGACCGCTTCGCCGAGGTGATGGAGACGGTGATCGAGAAGGGTCTGCCGGCATAGAATCCCGCCGCTGTCCCTTTCCCGAACGGAGGTGTCCTGATGGTCCGCCGTCTCGCGTTCTTCGCCTGTGCCGTCTGGATGGTCTCGGCCGGCTGCGCCAGCACCCGCATCGTCGAAACCCCGGGTGCTCCCCGCACCGTCATCGCCACCGACAAA
>DASVAS010000094.1:0-16012 GCA_036376245.1 Thermoanaerobaculia bacterium
CCAACGCTCCAAACAGCCTGTTCTCCCTCCGCGGCACACCCTTCTTACGCCTTATTTACAGTCGCATGCCAGAAACTCGGTGCCTTTGTGGCCCCATCCCATAGCCCCCAACCAGCTCGTGAATAATCCGGGCTAAAGGACATAAGGGACCTAAAAGACATAAAGGACGGGCAAGGACGGTGGAAGCCCGCGTCCTCCGTCCTTTGAGTCCTTTAGGTCGTTTATGTCCTTTAAGTCCTTTAGGTCCTTTCCTGCCCGCTCCCTCCTCTCCCGGCGGTATGATCTGTTCATGGGCAGCTATAAGCATCCGTGGGCTTTTCTTCTGCTCCTCCTCCCTGCCGCCGGCCTCGCGGCGGCCGAGCTTCCGCGCGGGACGGTGATCGAGAGGGTGGTCCCCGCGGGCCAGCCGGACCATGCGTACGCTCTCTATCTCCCCTCCACCTACACCCCGGAGCGCCGGTGGCCGATCCTCTACGCCTTCGACGCGCGCGGGCAGGGGAAACCGGTGGCGGAGCTTTTTCAACGGGCCGCCGAAACCCATGGATGGATCGTGGCCAGCTCCTGGAGCACGGCGAGCGACGTCGGGGGCGACAAGCCGATGGAAGGAAACTTTGCGGCCATGAAGGCGTTGTGGGCGGACACTCACGCCCGGTTCTCCATCGACGCCCAGCGCGTCTACGCGGCGGGCTACTCGGGCACGGTGCGGTTCGCCTGCGTCCTCGCCCTCACGGCTCCCGGGTCGATCGCCGGGATCATCGGAGCCAGCGCCGGCTTCCCGATCGGCTCCCCGCCCAGGAAGGACAACCCGTTCGTGTTCTACGGCACGTACGGCGACCGCGATTTCAATTATTACGAGATGCGGGACCTCGACACGGCGCTGGCGGAGCTCGCGGTCCCGCACCGCATCGAGGGCTTCGCCGGCACGCACGACTGGCCGCCGGTGGAGCTCGCCACCAGGGCGGTGGGCTGGATGGAGCTGCAGGCGATGAAGAAGGGATTGCGGGAGAAGAGCCCCGCGCTGATCGAGGCGGAGTGGGCCGCGGACCGCGAGCGGGCGAAGGCGCAGGCCGCCGCCCATCCGGCGGACGCCCTCCACACCTGGTCGGCCATGGCGGCCGACTACGCCGGCCTGCGCGACGTCTCCGAAGCCGAGCGCGAGGCGGCGGCCCTGGCCGCCTCGCCGGCTTGCCAGCAAGAGCTGCGGGCGCGCGAAGAGCGGGACCGCCGGGACAAGGAGATCCTCGCCAACGCGCCCGGCATCCTGGCGCGCGCCAGTCCGGGCAACGAGCCGGTGACCGTGGCGCAGATCGCCACCGCGCTCAAGATCCCGGATCTCAAGAAGCGCCTGGAGTCGGCGGACGCCGAGGAGATCCTCGCTGCCAAGCGGATCCTCAACGCCTATCTGGGCCAGATGACGTTCTACCTGCCGCAGACGTTCCTGGCGAAAAAGCAGTACGACCGCGCCATCTTCATGCTGGCGCTCGGAGCCGAAATCCGCCCCGAGGCGTCCGGCCTGTGGGTGGAGATGGCGGCGTTCCATGCCCGCAAGGGCAAGTCCGGCCACAAGAAGGCGCTGGAATGCCTGCGCACGGCGATCGACAAAGGATTCAACGATCCCAAGGCCCTGGAGGCGGAGACGGCTTTCGCGGAGTTGCGGAAGGAGGCGGAGTTCCGGGACCTCGTGGCGCGGATGACCGCGGAAGAGCGGAAGCGCTCCGGAAGATTGTGAAAGGCCCCGCGTGACCGACCCCCACCAGATCACGCGGCTGCTCCGCGAGCACCGCGAGGGCGACGACCAGGCTCTCGAGCGCCTGCTGCCGCTGGTCTATCCCCAGCTCCAGCGCATGGCCCGGTCGCAACTGCGCAAGGGCGGGTCGCTGACCCTGGACACGGTGGGGCTGGTCCATGAGGCCTACCTGCGGTGGGTGGAGGACATGGAGGTGGATTGGCGCGACCGTGAGCATTTCTTCGCCGTCCTGGCCCGCGCCATGCGCTTCGTCGTGATCGATCAGCTCCGCGAGCGGCAGGCCCAGAAGCGCGGCGGCGACGCCGAGCGGGTGACCCTCGATCCGGAGCTGGTCGGCGACCTCTACCCTCTCGACGCCGCGTTGACGGTCAGCCGGGTGGTGGATCAGCTCGCCACTTTCGATCCGCGGCTGGCGCGGGTGGTGGAGTGCCGCTTCTTCGTCGGCATGGACGACGGCGAGATCGCCGAGGCCCTGGGGCTCTCGGAGCGCACCGTGCAGCGGGACTGGCTCAAGGCCCGGGCCTGGCTGCACAAGGCGCTGGCCGAGGCCCGTCAGGACGGCGGCGGCTCGACCCAGGAGCGGTAGCGGCGCGCCGCCGCCAGATCGCCGCGCTTCTCGTAGAGATCGACCAGCGCCGCGGCGGTCTGCCGCAGCGCGAGGCTCTCCGGCGCCTGCCGCCGGCGCAGCTCGTCGAAGGCCGCCGCGAGCGCCCGCTGCGCCTCCCGATCCCGTCCCTGCGCGGCGCGCAGCCGCCCTTCCAGAGAGCGCATCAGCGCGTGGGCCACGTGCCGCGGCGGCGTCACCTGGTTCAGCAAGTCCCGTCCAGTCTTGAAGCGGGCTTCGGCCTCGCCGAGGTCGCCCCGCAGGAGCGCGGTCTCCGCCAGGGTCCCGTGGATGAGGGCGGTGCGCGTGCGGCCGCCGGGATTGCCCTGGGCGTAGACCTCCAGGGCCAGCCGGGCCAGGGGCTCCGCCTCGGCGACGGCGCCGCGGGCCGCCAGCACCCGCGCCAGCGTGTCGAACGCGAGAGCCAGGTTCGGATGCTTCGGACCGTAGGCGCGGAGGCTGGCCTCCCCCGCTTCCCGGGCGGCGGCTTCGGCGTCCGCCAGACGCCCGGCGTCGAGCCGCGCCTGGGCGAGGTTGTTCAGCACGGTGGCGTAGGCCACCGCGTCGCCGCCGACGCCGTCCCGGTGCATCGCCACGGCCTGCCGCAGCAGGGCTTCGGCCTCGCGGGCCTTGCCCCGGCGCACCAGCGCGTTGGCGAGGTTGTTGAGAGCCTGGGCCACCTCCGGATTCCTCTCCCCCAGATGCCGGCGGTAGCGCGCGAGGCTCCTGCGGCGGAGAAGCTCGCAGCCTTCGTCGTCGCCCAGCACGCCGAGGGTATGGCTCAACAGAGTCTCCGCCTCGGCGATCTCCAGCGGCTCGTCGGCGGCCACCGCCTCGAGCGTCGCGAGGCTCTCGCGCATCAGGGCCGCCGCGCGGTCCAGCTCGCCGTAGGCCACCAGCAACTGGCCCAGGAGGCGCTGGCTCAGGGCCACCTCGCGGCAAAGGCGGGGATACAGCCGCAGCCGCAGCGCCAGGGCCTCCTCGGCCAGGGGGCGCGCGGCGCTGTAGCGTCCCAGCCGCAGATAGGCCCGCCCGAGGGCGTCCATCAAGGCCGCCTGAACTTCCGGCGAACCGGCGAGATCTCCCTGGATACGCGCCGCCGCCGGTTCCAGGAGGGTGGCGACGATCACCTCTTCGCTCGCCGGATCCGGGTTGGCCCGCTCGAAGACGTCCACCAGGACCTCGGAGACGCCCCTGGCGACGGCGGCCTCTTTCTCCGCCGTCGCCCGCGCCCGCGTCGCCTCCCGCGCCTGCCAGAGGGAAGCGACCAGGCCGGTGGAGACGGCCGTCACCGCCAGCGCGGCCAGGGCGGCCGCCACGGCGTGGCGCCCCACCCACTTGCGCAGGCGATAGACGGCCGAATGCGGACGGGCCGCCACCGGCAGGCCGGCAAGGAAGCGCCGCACGTCGTCCCCGAGCTGCTCCGCCGTGGGATAGCGCCGCTCCGGCTCGGGCGCCAGGGCCTTGGCCAGCACGGCGTCGAGATCCCCCGCCACCCGCCGCCGCAGCCGCGGAACGGTCGTGCCGCGGAGCGCCGCCCGGTCCTCCCGGATCGACGCCGACGCCGCCGGCGCCTCGCCCTCCAGGATCTGGGCGAAGAGGGGCTGGACGCCGCCGGCGTTCTCGTAGGGCAGGCGGCCGGCGACCAGTTGGAACAGCACCACGCCGAGGGAGTAGACGTCGCTCGCCGTGGTCACCGGCCGCTTCTCGATCTGCTCCGGGCTGGCGTGGGAGGGAGAGAGCAATCCCAGGGAGTGCCCCTCTTCCGCGGCCCCCTCTTCGGCCGGGCGCACCACTTTGGCGATGCCGAAGTCGAGCAGCTTGACCACGCCGTCGCCCTTGACCAGGATGTTTCCGGGCTTGAGGTCGCGGTGCACGACCAGGTTCTGATGGGCGTACTGCACCGCCCGGCAGACGGTTTCGAAGAGCCGCAGGCGGGCGGCGAGGTCGAGCCGGCGCTCGTCGCAGTAACGGTCGATGGGCAGTCCCTCGACCAGCTCCATGGCCAGGAACGGCCGGCCCAGGGAATCGACGCCGCCGTCCAGCAGGCGCGCGATGTGCTCGTGGCTCAGGCGGGCGAGGATCTGCCGTTCCCGCTCGAAGAGACGCACGGCGTCCGCCGGCAGGCTGCCGGCGGGCAGGAGCTTGAGCGCCACCCGGGACTCGAAGGCGCCGTCGGCGCGCTCCGCCAGGTAGACCACCCCCATCCCGCCGCTGCCGATCTCCTCCACCAGGCGGTAGGAGCCCACCCGCCGGTCCGGCTTCGCCTGCATCGTTTCGCCGGCGGCCAGATCCCGCACGCGGCTGCCGAGGTGGTCGAGCGTCCCGTCGTCACCCGCAAAGCGAAGAAGCTCCACCACTTCGCGGCGGAGCTCCTCGTCGGTCACCTGAGAGAGGAAGTCGGTGCGTTCGGTCTCCGGCAGGTCGAGGGCCTGCTCGAAGAGGGCATCCACCCGCGCCATGCGCTCGGAATCCAAGCTCGCCGCCTCCTCCCTCACAGGATTGATCGCTGACGCGATCCTATCCCGGTCTCATTGCAGCGGTCTCACCAGATAAGTGTGGGGCAAGGCCATGTTGTGGGCCCCGAACCACGGGCTCGGCTCGATCTGGTTCCCCAGGGCGTCGTAGCGGTCGCCGAGCATGATCTGCTGGAAGAGGAGCGGGATGCTGCCGGCCCCGGGCTCTCCCTCATCGCCGCCGGCGCCCGTCGAGACGTGAACGTGCAGGTGCGGAGTCGTGCTGGTGCCCGAGTTGCCGACCCGGCCGACCTCGTCGCCGGCCGCGACCGGCACGGGCGTCGGCAGCCTGCGGCCGTCGGGATCGACACCCTCCCTGGAGGCATCGCAACCGGGGTTGTCCTCCGGACAGATGTTCGGACAGACGGACAGCGGGATCGAGTCCTTTCTCAGGTGGTAATAGCTCACGAATTCCTGGCGGCTCTCGTCGAGCACGTCGAAGGCGTGCTGGATCTCGACGAAGTTCGCCGGCTCGCCGTTGATGCCGTCCGGGGGATTGTCCTCGGAGGAGCGCCGGCAGGCGACCACCACGCCGTCGGCCATCGCCCTCACGGCGCGGTTCCAGGCCAGCTCCGCCGCGTTCCCTTCGCCGCCGGCGGCGCCGTTCCACTTGCTCCCGTCCCAGCGCCCGATGCCGATGTCATACGCGAAGCGGTTGCCGGCGCTGTGGCGATGGTGGTGCGACAGGACATGGCCGGACACCGTCGCCGCCTCGTCGAACGCCAGCTCGGAGGGGGGAATGGGAAAGAGGTAGCCTCCGGGCGCGGGGTTGGAGTCGACGGCGTTCTGGATCAGCGGCGCGGCGTCCCGCTGGAAATTCCAGTCGTCCAGCGTTCCACCCTGGAAGTCGAGCCTCACGATCACGCCGCTGGGAGCCGGTTGGGAGAAGGTGCGGTCCTCCGGGACCTCGATCTTCAAGGTCTGGCCCGGTTTGACCCAGCGCCGGCTGTCCGGCTCGCCGAAGGGGAGATAGCGCGCCACGGCGATGGAAACCGGTCCGGCCCAGGGCGCGTCATCGATGATGCCGCTGGCGATCCCTCCCACCGCGAGGACACGGTCGTCGCCGTCCACCGCGATCGCTTCCGGAATGCCATGGATGTCCGCTTCAAGGTAGGAGCCGTAGTCGAGGCTTTGGCCAGGACGGTTGTGCTGCCAGAGGGTTCCCGCCTGCACGGAATCGTGGCTCCACATCAGCGCGCCCGCGCTCGAAAACAGCGCCGCTCCGAAGGCCAGATTCGTCTCCGCCGCCTCGTGATAGATGCCCAGTCCCGCGGCCAGACTCCCGTTCTTGGTCAGGGCCAGGGAGGCGATCGAGGCGTCCCGGCCGCCGATCAAGGTACCGGTCAGGCCGCTGTCGCCAAAACCGGCGTCGAGAGCGCCCGTGCTGGTGAAGCGGGCCAGGGACGCGTAGCGGACCGTACCGGCGGCCGCGTAACCGCCGATGAAGACGCGGCCCCTGGAATCCACCACCATGTCCTGGGGAATGGCGTTGTCGGCTTCGGGAAAGGTCGTCTGGACCCACCCGTAGCCCGCGTCCTGACCCGAAAGGGTCAGGCGCGTGAGCCCGAACTGGCAGCCTTCATGAGGCCCGGAGAAGCAGTCCTCCCCGCCGGTCCTGGCCGCCATCCAGGCGACGAACGGGCCCAGCACGCTTTGCTTCTTCGCCAGGGCCACTGGACGGACCGGGGTCCCGCCCGGCCCTGAGAGCACCAGCTTTCCCTGGTTGCCGAAGGTGCTGACGAGATCGCCGTCGCTGTCGATCAGCGCCAGCCCCGCCCGCTCCTGGCGGTCGCAATAGAGGGCGGCCGCCACCATGTACTTGGACGCGTTCACGGCGGTGGCCCCGGCGATGCGGGCGATCGAGCACGGCGTCCCGCCATCCTCGAAGGTCATCTGAAGAAGCCCTTCCTGACCGAAGGACACGTCGGTGGTGATCTGGTCGGTTTCGGTCGCGTCGCCGTCTTTCACCCCGTAGAGGATCAGGCGGCGCACCGTCATCGCGTCCCCGTCCCTCCCTACCGCGAGGAAGGAGCCGTTGCCGAGCTCGGTGAGGGCCTCCATCGCGTTGCCCTTGAAGAACCGATGGGACACCAGGGAACCCGCCGCATCGTAGCGGGCCAGGAAACCCGCGTGAGCCACGTTCGGCGGATCCTGCGGGGTCTCAGGGAGTGGTCCGTTCTGGTACTGCTGATAGCCCACGACGGCGTAGGCGGAGGAGACCCAGCCCGTAGGTTTGTAGGCCACGACGTCGAGGGCGCGGCCGTAGGGCAGGTGGTCGTCGTCGAAATTGCGCTGAAGAACCAGTCCGGTGGCCCCGAAGCCGCCGTTGATGATGGCGGGGCGCTTCTTGTCCGGATCTTTCGGCTCGAAGGTGTAGAACGTGCTGTCGTAGCCCAGCAACTGGTCACCCGGAACGACCAGGGCCGGCATGGCGCTGCCCGGGTACTCGACGCGCAGGGAGTCGAGCCGCAGCCAGATGCCCTCGTCGTTCCGCACTTCGAAATCCATGTTGGTGCGGTAGCTCGGGATGGTGAGCTGGGTGGGCTGCAGGGGCTCGAAGAGCACCCGGGCCCCCGGAACCGCAGGGTCGTACTGCAAGCCGATGAAGTCCCCGGCGTCCACCGGCTGCAAATTGAGGAGCGTCAGATCGTAGGGCGCGGCCGGCGGCGCCAGGGCCGCAGAAAGCAGCAGGGCCAGCCCCCACGGGGCGAGCCGGGTTGTGAAGAAACGTGCGGTACGCATGAGCGGGTTCTCCTTATGGTTAACGGCCCGTGAAAGGGGGCCGTACTCCATTCCTCGGAAAACCCGCCCGATTGGCGACACGCGCCGTCACAGAACTTTCCGGGGCCCCGCGGCGTACCATGGGAGGAGACGGAAGGGTGCGATGATCGACGTCCGCGAGCTGACCTACACCTATCGAGGACGGACGGAGCCGGCGGTGGCGTCGGTCAGCTTCGGCGTCGAACGCGGGGAGATCTTCGGCTTCCTGGGCCCCAGCGGAGCCGGCAAGACCACGATCCAGAAAGTCCTCATCCGGCTCCTCCGCGACTACCAGGGGCAGGCCTCCATCCTCGGCAGGGATCTCGGAAGCTGGGGCCGCGACTACTACGAGCGGGTGGGCGTCTCCTTCGAGCTGCCGAACCATTACCTGAAGCTGACCGCTCTCGAAAACCTGAATTATTTCCGCTCGCTCTACAGCGGGCCGGCGGAAGATCCGCGCCGGCTGCTGGACCTCGTCGGCCTCGGCGAGGACGCGGCCAAGCGCGTGCAGCAGTTCTCCAAGGGGATGAAGATGCGCCTGAGCTTCGCGCGGGCGCTCCTGCACAAGCCCGAATTGCTTTTTCTGGACGAGCCGACCTCCGGCCTCGATCCCGGCACCGGCCGCCGCGTGCGCGACCTGATCGAGCAACGGCGGGAGGACGGCGCGACCGTGTTCCTGACCACGCACAACATGACCCTGGCCGAGGAGCTGTGCGACCGCGTCGCCCTGATCGTCGCCGGGCGCATCGCGCTGGTGGACTCCCCGCGCGCGCTCAAGCTGCGGTATGGAACGCGCACGGTCCGCGTCGAGATTGGCGAGGACGGACGCACGGTACAGCGCGATTTTCCGCTCGACGGCCTGGGCGACAACGCGGAATTCCTGGCGACGCTGCGGCTGTCGACCGTGCAGACGATCCACAGCCAGGAGCCGACGCTGGAGGACGTCTTCCTTCAGGTCACGGGAAGCTCGCTGACATGACGCGCCTGCTCGCCACGCTCCGCCGGGACGTCACGTCGCAGGTCCGCTACGGGCTCTACGCGGTCAGCGTGTTCATCGTGCTCGTGTGGGGCGTGCTGCTCGGCCTGCTGCCCGGCGCCGCGGAGATCGACGTCGCGGTGATCGTTCCCGCGTTCCTGGCCGGTAATCTATTGGCCACCACCTTCTACTTCATGGCCGGGCTCGTGCTGCTGGAAAAGGACGAGGGAACGCTCTCGGCCCTGGTCGCGACACCTCTGCGCGACTCGGAGTACCTGCTCTCCAAGCTCATCACCCTGACGGCGCTGGCGGTGGTAGAGAGCCTGCTGGTCGTGGCGCTGTTGTTCGGAAAGGGTTTCCGTTGGGATCTGCTGATCGCGGGAACCGCGCTGCTGGGAGCGCTGTACGTGCTCGCGGGCTTTCTCGCGGTCGTGCGCTACGACTCCATCAACGAGTGGCTGTTCCCTTCGGCGGTGGTGGTGACGGCGCTGCTGATCCCGCTCCTGCCACACTTCGGGTTGACCCGCCACGGCTTCTATCTGCATCCCGCCACGCCCGCCTTCCTGCTCCTGCGGGCGGCCTGCGATCCAGCCTCGGTGAAGGGGTGGGAGATCGTTTACGGCTTGCTGGGCTCTCTGTTCTGGCTGGGAATGGGATTCGTCTGGGCGCGGCGGAGCTTCGACCGCTTCATCGTCCGGAGCGCCGGCGGGTGATGGCCATCTCCGCCTTCTATCGCTCCCAGGTGTCCGCGGACCTCCGCAACGTGCGGCGGGACGACCTGCTCGTCTGGGTCGCGGGCGCGCCGTTCTTCCTGGCGCTGGCGTTCCGCTTCGGCCTGCCTCCTCTCTCTCGTCTGCTGGACCGGGAGCTCGGCTTCGACCTCGCGCCCTACCACGGCCTCCTCATGAGCTTCTTCGTCCTGATGGCCCCGACCATGGTGGGCTGGGTGATCGGCTTCCTGCTCCTCGACGAGCGGGACGAGGGCACGCTGACCGCGCTGCTGGTGACCCCGTTGCCGCTTGGGGGATATCTGCTCTACCGGACGGCCGCGCCGCTGCTGCTGGCGTTCGCGGTGACCGTGGCCGGGTATCCGATCGCCGGGCTGGCGCCGCTGCCGTTCGCCGATCTGGTCGCCGTCTCCCTGGTGGCCGCGCTCAACGGTCCGGCGAATTCGCTGTTCCTGGCCGCCTTCGCGGAGAACAAGATCTCCGGCCTGGCGCTGGCCAAGATCCTGAACACCCTGGCGATGATCCCGATCGCGGCTTTCTTTATTACATCTCAGTGGCAGGTGGTCGCCGGAGTCATGCCGACGTACTGGCCGATGAAGATGACCTGGCTGGCGGCGGCCGGTCAGGATTACGCCGGGTATGTGATCCCGGGGCTCGCCGTCTACGGAATCGTCATGTTCCTGCTGCTGAAGCGCTTCATCGCGCGGATGCGGCGCTGAGAAGGGCTTACTCTGGCCGCACAGCTTCCGCGACCGCCTCTCAGCCGGAAAAACGGCCGCGGAGCGTTAAAAACCGTGGCGGAAGCTAAAAAACAGCCGCGGAGCATTAAAAACGGCCGCAGAGCGTTAAAAACTCTGCCGGAGCTTTAAAAACCGCGCCGGACCATTAAAAGTCGTTTTTAAGCTTCCGGCACGATTTTTCAGGCTTAAAAATCGCGGCGGAAGCTCCGCGGCCGTTTTTTACGCTCTGCGGCCGTTTTTTACGCTCCGCGACGGTTTTCAAGCTTCCCGCACCGTCACCCGCCCTGCGCGGAGGTTTTCAGCCAGCCGGTACGCGTGATGGGCCGTCACGATCGCCGCGGCATCCCGGAGACGGTTGCGGAGGCCGTGGATGTGCCGCGCCGCCAGGTTGGTGATCTCGGCGCGTCCGGCGCCCTCCGGGGCGATGCGGCCGCCGACCTCCAGGACGGGAAGGCCGTCCCCCGCCTCGAAACGGTCCTCGACCAGCTCGATCCAGGTCTGCGCCTCCTGGCTGCCGGCCTTGAAGGCCAGGCGGCGGTCTCCCGCGACCAGCCGCCCCCCGATCTCCACCGCCTCGCCCCGCCAGACCACCAGGTCCAGACCGGACTCCACCTCCCGGCGGTCCTCCTCCGTCTTCGCCACGGCGGCGTCGGGCGCGCCGGGGATCTGGAGGACCAGCGGGAAGGCGCGGCTCAGGTAGGACCGGACCACGGGGACCACCATGCCGCGCAGCTCGGCCTTGTCCATGACGTCGCGGGGATCGAAGCCGGCCTCCAGCAGGTCGCGGCCGAAGGTGGCCTCGTAGCCCTTCTTGTTGGAGAGGAAGCGGCAGGCCGGCGGGTTCTCGGCGAACATCCCGCGCACGGTGTTGGCGAGATAGATGGATTCCCACCAGCGGTCCGGCGGGATGAAGCCGAGCGGGGCGAGCTGGATGTCCTGGAGCAGCAGGCCGCCGGGACGCAGCATCCCCGCGGCGGCCTTGCAGAAGCGGTGGGAGCTTTCGAAGACGCCCGGATCGAGCGGGGCGAAGCGGCGGCGGAGCGGCTCGGGGACGCCGTCCTCCGCCTCGCGGCCCGCCGCCACCTGCAAGCCCGGATAATCCTTCAGCCAGCCGGCGACCAGGCGCGTGGTGTCCGGCCCCGGCCGGTCCAGGCAGAGCACCGTGGCGAGGGCCGGAAACGTCCCGTCGGCCTCCGCCAAAGTCTCCAGCAGCTCGCTGACGTGGTGGAGATGATCCTCGGCGATCACCAGAGGCCGCCGCGCGAAGCCCTCCTCTGCGACCCAGCTCATGGGCCGGTACTATATGGCCGTGCCCGCCGGACCCGATCGTCCCGACAGCCGTCCGCCCCGCCGGCGCTGGGGCTCGCGGCTGCTCTACCTGGGCGTCTTCCTGCTCGCCGGATTGGTGGTGCTGGCGGCGTTGTCCATCCAGCGCGAGTGGCAGCAGCGGATCGGCCAGAGCCGGGCGGACGCCATCTTCCAGCTCGTGCAGGGCAAGACGCCGGCCCGCCCCACCGAGACGCCGGGCGCCACGGCGTGGCTGAACCTGGAGCTGCTGCGCTACCGCGAGCGGATCTCCGATCCCGCGAAGGCCCGCCTCTACGGCGAGGTGGCCGAGTGGCAGGACACCCGCTCCGTGCCGCCGTTCTTCGCGCCCATCCGCGACCTGCTGGCGAGCGCCGCCCGCCATCCCGAGATCGCGGCGCGGCCGAGCCTCTGGACGCCCCAGGCGCTGGGCGAGCGGATGACCGCCTCCTTCTCGCTGCGCGCGCAGCGATACGTGGAGCTGGACCGCCGCTGGTTCGCCGCCACGCGCCGCGCCAGCCTCGACTCGCCGGACCTCTCCGATCTCTCGAATCCCTCGAACCGCTTCCTGGCCGCCGCGACGCCCCATCTCCTGGCGATGAGCGAAGCGCTCCCGCGAGTGCTGGCCCGCAATCCGCTGCCGGCCCTCCCCGGCAGCCGGCCGCCGCGGGTGGTGCGGCTCTACGCGCTGTCGGAGGACGGCACGCTGATCTCCCTGCCCCTCGTGGACGGTCCCCTGAATCCGGAGACGAGCCGGCGGGCCGCCCTCGTGGAGGGGCGGGGCTTCCGCGCCGCGCCGGAGCGCCCGACGTTCGTCTCCAACGAGTTCTATTTCCGGTTCGACTTCGCCGCCCCGGCAGACCAGAGCTTCTACTCCGGCCTCTATCTCGACCTCGGCCGCCAGGGGCTGGTCGCCACCATCACCGCGCCGCTGCGCGATCCGGAGTTGGACCTGCGGGGGATCGTGGGCGCCGACCTGTCGTTCGATCTCGACTGGCGGAGCTTCGCGCGCCGGATCGATCCGCCGATGATCGCCGGCGTGGTCGACGTCGCTCCGCCGCTCGGAGGACGGCCGTGGGAACGGCTGCGGCAGGCCCTGACGCCGGACCAGCCCGCCGCCCTCCGCGACGCCGTGGCCGCGCTCGCCGCAGGTCCCCGGCGGGCGGACGCGGACGACGTGCCCGTGGTCCACGGCGTGGCGGAAGGCCAGGGCGCCGTGGCCGCCTTCCAGGTCGGCGCCGACAACTGGCTGGTGGTGCTCTTCCCCAGGACCCGCTCGCACCTGCCGCTGATCCCGGTGCTGCTCTCGGCGGTCATGCTCGTGGCCCTTCTCACCGGCTTCGAGGTGAACCGCCGGCGGGCCGAGCGGGCGCAGGTGAAGGCGGAAGACGCGCTCCAGGAGAAGCAGAACCTGCTGAACACCATGCAGGTGCCGCTGGTGGTGGTCGATCCCAACACCGACCAGGTGGTCTTCGGCAACCAGGCGGCGGAGAACCTGGGCGTGCGCACCGGCGCCCGGGTGGGCGACCTGGTGGCCCGCGACGCCCGGGCGCGCGGCTGGTACGAGCGCATGCAGGTGGCCACCCCCGAGCCGCGGCGCGCCTACGGCATGCCGGTCCGCGTGCGCGGCGAGGACGGCGAGGAGGTGGAGCGCTACGCCATCGTCCGCTCCGTGGCGGTGACCGCGCCCATCGAGGCGCTGCGGGCGGACGAGCGGCACCGGCTGGGCATCCTGATCGTCCTCGAGCCCGAGGCGGATCTCGCTCTCCTGACCGAAGACCTGGAAAACGCCACGCGGGAGGACGAGCGCCGCAAGCTGGCGGGTCTGCTGACGCACGGCGTGGACACGCTCGTCCGGGTGCTCGCCCACGCGCTGCGCGCCCCGGCGGGTGCGGCGTCCTCGCCCGAGCTGGTCTCCTGGCTGGCGGCCTACGTGGACCGCCGGCTGCGCACCACCGCCTGGGTGCTCGACCACTGGAACGCCCAACCGCCGCTGCCGCCGGACAGCTCCGTCGAGGGACCGCAGGCGCGCGCCACGATCGCCGGTCTCCAGAGCGTCTTCGCCCTGGCCGCCCGCGACGCCGGCCTGCGCACCCGGCTCCACTGGGACAACGGCGTGCTCTGCGAGCGGCCCGATCTGGACGCTCCCGTCTTCACGGCCGAGATCGACTGGCCGGAGGAGTACTGGTTCGCCTGCCCGGTGCGCGGCGGCTTCGGCTACTTCCTGGGCGAGGCTCTGATCAACGCCATCCGCCACGGCCGGCCGGGCTCGACGCCCCGGCTGCGCATCGCCCTCGACCGCGTGCGCCGGGAGCTTCTTTTCGAGATCGAGAACGAGGTCCGTCCCGGGGTCCACGACCGCGTCCGGGAACAGGGGGAGACCTACGGCGGGCGGCGCATCCTGGAACGCCTCGCCGGCCTGTTCGAATGGCGGGACCTCTGTTTCGAGCGGGGCGAGACGGACTTCCGAATCTCCTGGCGCGTGCCGGCCAGCGAGCGGGGCGATCCGAAGAAGGCGGATTGACCCTCACCACCCCGGCCCTCCTCTCCCGACCCCTCCCACCCTCCCTCACCGGGAGAGGAGGGAGAAAAGCAAAACAGCTTCTTCTTTTTCCAAAGGGTGGGGGCGCCCTCTCCCGGTGAGGGAGGGCGGGAGGGGTCGGGAGAGGGTCGGGGTGAGGGCTTCGCAGGGCATGCCGCTCCAGCCATTGCCTGCGCTTCTATCTGCGCTTCTGGACCGCCGGCCGCAGCCGTTCCAGCAGATCCTTGGCCTTCTGCGCCTGCGTGGGGTCCTCCGTGGCTTCGGCCAGCGGCTCCAGGATGGCCACCGCTCCCTTGACGTCCCCCTTGTTGGCCAGGGCCACGGCCTCGTTGAACCGGTCCACGAACTGGTTGTAGCCCTGGACGCGGCGGACCTCGTCGATGCGGTGCGTCAGGTTCTGCCGCCGGATGTCGCTCTTCGTCTTCGCGCGGGTCCGCTCCAGGAGGGCCAGGGCTTCGGTGAGCTTTCCCTCGTCGATGAGGTCCTCGGCCCGGGCATGGTCCTCGTCGAGGAGGGCCTCGCGGGCGTTCTCGACCATCTCGGGCTTGCCCTGGGGGACGAGCACCTTTTCGATCAGCTCCTCGGCCTTCTGACGCTGCCCCGTGCGGGCGTAGGCGATGGCGAGGTTGTGGGCCACGTCCGGCCGCGAGGGGAGGAACTGGTGCGCCGTCTCCAGCGCCTGGACGGCCTCGGACGTCAGCTCGTCTTCCGACTGATAGGTGTAGCCGAGGCGCGCCCAGCCGTCGCCGTAGTCGGGCCGTAGGAGCACGACCTTTTTGAATGCCGCACGGGCCTTGCCCAGGGAATCCTCGCCCCCGTTCTCCAGGAGGTCCTTGCCATAGAGGAACTGGACCAGGAAGTCGTCCGGCGCGAGGCGGACCGCCTTCTCGTAGAAGGGACGGGCCTCCTCCGGCCGGCCCGCCAACTCGCGGAGAAAGCCGAGACCGGCGGTCGCCGGGCCGTGCTCCGGCTGCGCTTCCAGGGCGGCGCGGAAGTGCTCCTCGGCCGCGGCCTGGTGGTCGCCGAGGTTGGCCAGCAGGTCCCCGAGACGGAACAGCAGGTCGGCCCGGGTGAGCGGCCGGGCTTCCATGGCGAAGCTCGCCTCGGGCCGGATCGGCGCCCGCGTGTAGCTGAAGAGGTAGCTCTGGACGTAGGTCTTGAGCTCGCGCTCGATGACGGCGGGAGCGGCTCCGAAGGCCTGCTGGAACGTGGCGTCCGAAGACCCGACGTCCTGGGCCAGCCGCAGGTATTCCGAGGCTTGCCGGCGCCGCTCCGGACTGCCGGAGAGGAGGTAGTGGACCAGGGCCCAGGACTGGGCGTAGAAGGCGCCCCGCCGGGTCCCTTCGTTGTACTCCGGCGAGTCCTGGTGGACGGTGAACAGCGTCTTGAGCGGGATCAGGGGATTCTTGCGCAGCCACGCCACGTGCTCCTGGATCGGCAATCCGATCCTGGCCTCGTCCTCCGTGACCTGGAAGGTGCTGTAGAACTCGGCCAGCCCCTCGTTGAGCCAGAGCGGCAGGCTCGCGTAGTTGTTGCGGAGCACGTAGTGGAGGTACTCGTGGTAGACGATGGTCCGCTCGTCTCCGCGCTGGTCGCCGTTGATCGCCACGTAGTTGGCCAGCTCCCGCGAGAGGAAGTAGCCGCCGGAGTCCAGGGGCTTGCCGTTGTACAGCCGCTGGTAGGGCCGGAACGAGTCCGCGTTCCTGAAGATGAAGATGTAGGTGGGATACGGGGAGTGCAGCGTCAGGCCGGGAGAGATCTGGGCCAGGGCGTCGCGCAGGCGCTCGAGGTCCGTGGCCAGACGGCGGGTATCCTTCTCGCCGGCGTTGCTGAACAGCGTGAAGTTCGCCGTCCGCAGCTCGATCCATTCTTCCTTGGGACGGGGCAGGGCCTCGGCTTCCGAGAGCAACCCCGAGACCAGGGCCGCGACCACGAACGCGGCGGCGCGCGGGAACAACCGCTTCATCCCCAAAAGATTACCATCCCGAGCCCTCACCCCGACCCTCTCCCGACCCCTCCCGCCCTCCCTCACCGGGAGAGGGCGCCCCCACCCTTTGGAAAAAGAAGAAGCTGTTTTGCTTTTCTCCCCCCTCT